>CAVXAG010000029.1:0-231755 GCA_963759655.1 uncultured Actinomycetota bacterium
AATTCTGAAACAACGTTCTCGTTTCTGTCAACACATGTAAGCAATCTAGCTGGATCGATGGTCCTCATATTCTGCGTTGGCATCGTATGATGGCGCGGTGACCAGAAACGTGTTCTAGCTGGAGCACGTCGCCCGCAGTCGAACCGGAGGTATCGCCGTCGACAAGAACGGTCCCGCCCAACCCGCCCGCGCCGCCGAACCGTCCAGACCGACCGCGACACGATCGGATGCTCCACGCCAACGCGGTGCGCGGAGGAACGACGCCAGCGCAACCGCGGACGTAGTGCCCCTTGCCAGCATGACGAGTCGCCAGCTGATACGTCGAGCGAAGATCATCGAAGCGGTGGTCGATGCCATCGGCGACGTCGGACACGAAGCCGTACAGATGCGGGACGTCGCTCAACGCTCGGGTGTGGCACTAGCAACCGCGTACCGGTATTTCCGGTCCAAGGAGCACCTGCTCGCGGCGGCGCTCGAGGATTGGCAGGAGCGCCTGACGCGCCGCATTTTGTCCGCGAGTAGGTATGACGACCACGATCCGCTGTCGGGAGTACTGGCCTACCTTCACGGAGCCCAGCGCGCATTCAGCCGCAATCGCGAAATGACCGCGCTGATGCTGCAGATGATGACGTCGACCGATCCGGACGTCGCGTCGACGATCGACCGGATGAACCAAACGAACGCCGAGATGTTTCAGCGGCTCCTGCATGGCTTTCCGCCTGCCGACGTACCGAACCTGAGTTTCGCTCTCAACGCCGCCCTAACGAGTGCCATCACCCGAATGCTAAACGGACGCATGTCCCTCGACGAGTCGCAAGCACGGGTGGAATGGACGGCGCGCGCGTTGCTCGACAGGGCCTACGCGCAACAACCACCCGATCCGGGGGCGTGACTAGTGGCCCGGGGGGTCCCCAGCGTGAATCCGGCCAGAGGCGTGCGCGCTACGGATCCTCCCATCACCCGAGCGCAATGCCCAGTTCCTGGGCCAGAACGCGGATCATGTGTTGCACGCCGATTTCGTTTCGGCCGATGATCACATGGTCGTGCTGTCCATGTCTGACGGCCTCACCGCATTGGGGCAGCATGGCGAAATCCTCGTCGGTCAATGCCGCATGAACAAAGTTGAAGACGTGGTCGTACCCGGCACGCATGTCGTCGTTGGTGGCGGGTATGCGCGCCATCCAGCTGTGTCGGACGGTGCACCGCGTTGGTGATCCGGCGGGCAGAATGTCGATGACTTCCACGCCCACCGGGCTGTTCGCCAGCACCAGGTTGGGAAAGATCCAGTAGATGATGCCCAGGTTGTTGCGCACGTCCCAGCTCGCATTGGGATCGCTGTCGAGGCTGGTGATCTGCATCAACGGAAATCCGAGCCGGTGGTGTTTGCCGAACGCGTCGTGGATCGTGGTGTTGCCGATGGCGCCCTGTCCAATGCTGTTGGGATGGACATACTGGAAGTGGTAGCCCTCGGCGAACGCCTCGAGTGAGCCCTTCCAGGACACCTCGGACTGG
Organism: uncultured Actinomycetota bacterium; assembly: GCA_963759655.1. Lineage (GTDB taxonomy): Bacteria > Actinomycetota > Actinomycetes > Mycobacteriales > Mycobacteriaceae > Mycobacterium. Next base: position 1,513 of record CAVXAG010000029.1, read on the forward strand.
AATTCCTTCTCAGTATGGTAGCCGTACGTTTCGTATTCGAACGCTGCCAGGTCATTGGCGAGGGGGCCGAGGTGGTGGTCGACGTCGATGTCGGCGTCGGCGGTGAGGACCGCCCAGATGAAGCCGTATTTCTCTTCGGCGGGTAGTTCAACCAGGCCGTAGTCGGCGCGGTCCATGCCGGTAAATCCCGGCGCCCCAGGCATGGTGACCAGTGCGCCCGCGTTGTTGTAGGTCCACGCGTGGTAAGGGCAGGTGAACCGGCGAGCATTGCCCGCCCCGCAGGCCGGCATGGCGCCTCGGTGGCGGCAGTAGTTGAGGAACACGTGGCTTTTGCCGTCTTTGTCCCTGGTGATCAGCAGCGAGTCACCGAGCACCGAGCGCACCACGTAGTCGTTGGGTGCAGGGATGCGGCAACTCTGCATCACGGCAAGCGGGGTGCGCCGCAGTATCTGAGATTCTTCGAGCTCGGTGAGCTTGGGATCGTTGTAATAGTGCAGCGGCACCCGAAGGACGTCGTCGGCCATCTCGGTCGTCTTGTCCCGCACGATCTGCAACGCTCGGCGGGTCAGGGTTTCATCGAACACGTGCGTCGGGGCGGCTGCTTGCTCAACTGTCATGGGCTTCTCCGAAAACTGAAGGGATTATGTGCGACAATACACCTAGCACCATGTGGTAAGTCAACGATGGCTCTCGGAGTGGAATCCTCCGGTGCTGCGAATGGGAAGGTAACGTGCGAACCCACGGATGGTCGGGCGACACACCGGCCAGCGACGGCGAGGCCGTGGCGCGGATTCTCAAGGCGGCGCGGCGCCAGATCGACTGCAAGGGCAGTGATGTCAGTATTGCCGAGGTAGCGCGCGACGTCGGCGTCTCACGTCAGACGGTCTACCGTTACTTTCCCAGCAGCGAGGCGCTGTTGATCGCAACGGCGATCGCCGAGGCGGGACCCTTTCTTGACCGGATGGCGATCCGCCTGTGCGGTGTGGTCGATCCCGCCGAGGCGGTCATCGAGGGTATCGCCCATACTCTGGAATGCCTGCCCTCCGAACGGCATCTGAGTGCTCTGCTCACCCCCGGACGATCCACCGCATTGACGGCGGAAGTGACCTCGGATATCGCGATGTCCTTTGGCCGCTCGGTCGTCGAGCGTTTCGACGTGGATTGGGCGCGCGCCGGTGCCAGCGACGCCGACCTCGACGAGCTGGTCGAGTTCATGCTGCGGGTACTGCAGTCGCTGATCATCAACCCCGGCCATCCGCCGAGGAAAGGCGACGATCTGCGAGGATTCCTCGACCGATGGGTAGGCCCGGCGCTCTCCCGATTCCGACGCATCAGCACGGGTGGGCCCATGGGGGACCGATCCGGCGCAGCCGCGCACGAGCAGCCGGAGACCCGACCCGGGCAGCTGTGTCTGAAAAATCGATCGGTGTCTCGTTATCTGCTGGTGTCGGACGTTCAGTGGTCGGCGATCTCAGATCTGATGCCTGGTCGCACCGCCGGGCGGGGAAGACCGCCTCGTGGCCGGCGGCAGGTTCTCGAGGGGATCGTCTATCGTCACCGCACGGGCATCCCGTGGCGCGAAGTCCCGGCGATGTTCGGACCCTGGCAGACGATTTGGGCCTGGTACACGCGGATGAGTGCCGACGGCACGTGGCGGCGGGTGCAAGACGCGATGATCGCCTCGAGCCCATCCGGCGACGCCGTCGCCGGATGGACGATCGCACCAGACGATGCGATGCACCGCGCACATCGCCGTGCCCTGACGGTCACCCGCGCCGTGGGCGGATGGGTCGAATTCGACGTGCCCGGGGATCGAGCCGGTTAGGCCGCCAGCCGCCCAGACGGGTCTGACGATCGCTACTTTCGCGGTATCACGTGCTGAGCCGCGTTGCGCCAGAACGCTCAATCGCTTGCCGGAAGCGGCCTGGCCTCCTTAATGCGAGAAGGATATCGGCGCATTTGTGTTTGATCGCTCGGACATATCGGACCCGTCGACGGCCAGTCCCACCACCGATCTCGTCGGTGCCCTCGATGACCATTACCCGGCAACCGGCACGCGCGAGCGTCAGCGGCCGCGAGACCGTTGGGGCCGGACCCGACGATCACTGCATCGAAATCTGTTCTCACGGTCATGCTTTCAGGTCACGTCGAGGTGGCCACCGCTGTGAACGTGAACGGGCACGTCGGCTTCCCAGGGCTGACGCTTGACAAGCTCGCGGACCTCGAAGTGGCCTCTTTCGATCTCGCCGATCGCCGCGTCGACCAGCCGGTATTGCATCCTTTGGCGGTGAATCGGCTGGCCGTCCATCATGAGCGCCCGCACGTCGCCGGGTTCGAAACCGCACCGCTCCTGCAGCGCGGCCATCAACTGCTCGTTGTGGAAATGTCCGTCGCCGAAATTCCAGCCAATGGCGAACGTGGCGATGCGTTCTCCGTCCTCCATGACGTAGTCATCTTGTTGGTCGACGCGAATCAACCGATCAAGCAGCGTGAAATAGGCTCGACCGGCGGCGAACATCGCCCGGAACGCGAAGCCCAGGTACTTCGAGACCTCGGCCCGCTCGGCGTTGCTGTAGAACTTCTCGAGCTGCGACTTCGGCATGTAGGGAATGGCCACCAGGGTGGCTTCCATCTTTTCTCGCGCCGACGGTTTGATGCACCACAGGGAGGTGTCCCAGTTGCCGGCGTAGTAGCGCATCCCCGGCAGGAACGACACCTTGCGGGGTGCCACGTTGCCCGTGACGATGCAGGCCACCAGGATGGCGAACAGGATCGCCGCTGGTATGGGGTCGTGCAGATCGGTTATGCCAATGTCGGCGTGCCCGACGAACAGCGACAACATGCCGAAGATCATGAACACGTTCCACTCCAGCGGGACCCCCATGGGTATCGCGAAGACGATGTTGAGGTGGAAGATGACCATGACGAATGCCGCCACCGCGGTGGGCCAGCCGCCGTGCGAGAAGAACAGCACGAGGGGTACCAGCATTTCGAGCGCGGTGCTGAAGTGAGCAATGGCGTTGGCCAACGGGCCGGGCCGCAGATCGTCGGGAAATTGCTTGTACAACCGCCTCTTGACCCACTTCGACGCGATGAACGGATTGTTCGACAACATCGACGCGATGACGAACGGGAAGTGCCTGTTGAGCTTCGAGGTCGCTGCGCCGACCCAGATGAGCAGCATGACGAGCTTCGCGCCGACGATGATGTCGGTACCGGCGAAGAGAAAGACGAGCGTCAGGCTGCCGTAAACCTCGCCGCGCGCGGCCAGAAATATCACCTTGTCGCGAAGGCCGAGCACCGCCAGCACGACGAGGATGGCCACAATCTGCCAGAGCGGAAGCAGCCCGATCTCGGTGCCCAACGCGGGGATCGGGCCGGTGCCGTCGGAAAACAGCGCGACGGGCAGCAGCACCAGGAACGCCGCGTAGAGCGCGACGTCGATTGGGCTGCGCGTCGTTCCGCGAGTGAGCGGGATCCGGTTGGGCCACGGGGGCAGTCGTATCGTGCCGGGGCGCAACCAGTAGAGGATCGACCCCAACGGTGGCCAGAAACGGCTGTTGAGCGGGCCGAATCCGCAGCCGAGCCCGATGACCTCGAACAGCATCGTGTAGAGGACGACCTTCTCGAAGACGATGGGCTCAGACCACCATTGGCCGACGTGAGTGAAGCCGTCGATCCCGCTGGTCGCCAGTGCGAATAACCAGCCGCCCAGCACGTACAGCGCGATCTTGACGAGATAGAAAGTGTGCAATGCCGTGGGTGTTCCGGCACCGGATTCCGCCCAGCGTGCCGCCATCTGTCGTATTTTCTCACCGCGCGGGTAACCGGCCCATTCCTCCATGTCGAGCGTCGGCAGGTTAGGTGTGAGGAATCCCATTACGGTGCCTTTCGGGTGACGCGGCCAGTTGCATCGCCAGCCGTGTACGAGGTGTGGCGCTGTCGCCTACCGCCGTCGCCGGATAGACGACCTGACATGATGCAATTTCCGGGCGCCGTATCGGAGGCACGTGGTGGGAGGTGACAGTGGGTGAGACCGAAGGGCTTCCGCGTCGAGTGGCGTGGCGCCAGCACGGCACGCCGTCCGATCCCCGCGCTCACATCATCGCCGCCGCGTCCCGGTGCCTGGCCACCGTCGGATTGGAGCGGACGTCGCTCACGGCGATCGCCAATGAGTCCGGAGTGTCGCGTCAGACGATCTACAAGTACTTCCCGACCAGGGACGAGATCATCGTCGAAGCGTTGGAGAAGGAGGCGGCTGAAGCGTCGGAGCGGATCATGGCGGTCGCTCGCAACAATGCGACGGCAGCCGGGTATGTCGTCGAACTCCTTGTTTCGGCGTACTCCGAATTCAAGCGGAATCCGGCGATCTCGCCGGTGATTGCGGTCCTCGAAGGTCCTGCAGCACGTGCGCGAGTGTTGACTCCAGACGTGGTCGCCACCGTGCGCCATTTCTTGGAGCCGATCCTTTCCTATCTCCCCGACAGGGAGTCCCAACTCGATGAGATGACCGAAACGTATATGCGGTTTCTTTTGTCGTTATTGACATTTGAGAGCGCTGCCACCCGATCGCAGGGCTCGCTTCGCAGTTATCTGCATCGGGTGCTCGTGCCGGCCCTCGGGCTCCCGGCCGATCCCGTCTAGGTTGACAGTCAGGACATGTATTGTCAATGATGTCATTGACATAAGTAAAGTGGGCCACTGGGCAGGAGGGTGCATCGCGATGGTGCTTGCCCGCAGTTCGGGGTCCAGACAGTACTCCGACCTGCAAATCGTGGGCGCGGGAGCGTCGGGTACGCGCGGTTGCGGTGCCGAACTATTCGCTCTGAGCGCGACACCTTCACCTCGAGCTTGCCGTGGAGACGGCGGTCGAAAGGCGGTGTTCGGCAATGACAATTGAGCCGCGTACCCCTGTGGTGGTCGGCGTCGGTCAGGCAACCGAACGTGTTGGTGACGCCGATTACCGCGGGATGTCGGCGGTCGACCTCGCGACCGCCGCGGCACGGGCGGCGCTGCAACACTGCGCGGCAGTCGCCCAGGTATGCGTGATCGGCACTCCCGACGAGAAGTGGGGTCAGGCGGTCAGCGCGGTCATCGTGCTGCGGCCCGACCAGCCGGGTGGCGATGCGGCTATCGCCACGTTGACGGCAGGGATCAGAGCCATGGTCAAGGAGCGCAAGGGCTCGGTGCAATCGCCCAAGCAGATGATCGTCGTTGATTCGGTGCCGACGCGACCACGTTGGGCAAGGCCGGCAAGAAGGCGGTGCGCGCCCAATTCTGGGAAGGCTTCGATCGAACTATCGGTTGACGCGATTCCGCTGGCGACACATCGGACGTCGACTCTTTCCAAACAACCACACGCCACCCGAATGTAGATAGAAGGAGAACGCCTGCCTCATGGTCGATCTGCGCACCCCAGTCATCGTCGGAGTCGGCGAGTTCGCCGAGAGGGTGGACGATCCCGATTACCGTGGACTTTCACCAGTAGATCTAGCCGCGGAAGCGGTCAGGGCAGCGTTGCGCGATACCGAGGCGGACGTAGCGGCCGTCATCAGCGCGGTCGACGCCGCTGCAGGGATGCGCCAATTCGAAACGTCACACCCCTACGCGCCTGCCCCCCTGGGGCGATCTAACAACTACCCGCGTTCGGTCGCCAATCGGGTAGGCCTGAACCCACGTCGCCTCATCCTCGAGGTCGTCGGTGGAGACGGCCCGCAGAAGCTGGTCAACGAGATGGTGGCGGCTATCGCCGGCGGTAAATCGGACGTAGCCCTGGTGTTCGGATCGGATGCGACATCGACCAACCGATGGTTCGCCAAGCGCGACGACAAGCCGGACTTCACCGAGACCGTCGACGGCGAATTGGAGGACCGCGGTTACGGTCTGGAAGGGCTGCTCACCGACTACATCATCAACCACGGACTCGTCAGTGCGCCGACGCAGTACGGGGTTTTGGAGAACGCGCGACGGGCGCGCCTCGGGCAAAATAAGGATGAGTACGCCCGCAGCATGGGCGAGTTGTTCGCGCCCATGACCAGGATTGCGGCTACAAACCCGCTGTCGGCGTCACCGGTGCAACGGTCGGCGGAGGAACTCTTCACCGTGACCGCCGACAATCGGTTGATCTGCGACCCTTATCCGCGCCTGCTGGTCGCCCGCGATCAAGTCAACCAGGGCGCGGCAGCTCTGATCATGTCGGTCGAGGTCGCGCGGCGCTTTTCGATTCCGCAGGAGAAGTGGGTATACCTGCACGGGCACGCCGATCTCCGGGAGCAGGAACTGTGGGGCCGTCCGGATTTGGGAGGCAGCCCTGCGTCGACCCTCGCGGTGGAAGAGGCCGTGCGCGTGGCCGGCATGGGAATCGACGACGTCGATTTTTTCGATATCTATAGCTGTTTTCCGTATACGGTCTTCAATTTCTGCGATGGAACGGGCGTCGCGACAAACGATTCCCGCGGCTTCACCGTGACCGGTGGCCTGCCCTATTTCGGCGGCGCGGGCAACAGCTACTCGATGCACGCGATCGTCGAGACTGTCGTCGCGGCGCGCGGTCGCCCGGGATCCTTCGGGCTGGTAGTCGCCAACGGCGGTATCACGACGAAGTACTCGGCCGGCGTCTACTCGACTGCGGAGCGGCAGTGGGAGGCAGACCGCGGCGCGCAACTGCAGCAGCGAGTCGAGCAAGCCCCCAGGGTGGGCTGGACGAAGGTCGCCGACGGAGCGGCTACCGTCGAGACGTACACGATATGCCACGAGTGGCCGGATCCGATCGCGGTGATCGTCGGCAAGCTCGACGACAGTGGTGATCGATTCCTGTCGGTGAGTTCGGACGACAATCTGATCACGGCCGGCGACCTGATTGGGGCCCGGGTCAAGGTGTCGTCGATGGGCGGCGTCAATCGGTCGGTGCCCGCGTAGCGCCGACGTTCGCAACTAGTGCGACACAGGCCATCGCGGCCGGCGGTTTGGAGAGTGGTTGATGAGCCAACAAGGCCCCACGGCTGGGCCTTCGATCGATCCTGCGCTGCAAACGGTCGCTCGATTCTTGCCGTATCGCAAAGGTTTGTTCAGGCGCCACCTGCGGCTTGTCCGAATCGGGACGACGATTGCGGGGAAAGTGGCGGCCCTTCCGGATGCCCGAGTCATTGCTGTGTCGGCTACTGCGAGTGTTCGGCTACATCGGCCAAACAGCCTCGGCGGCGTGTCGCCCGCTGTCCTTTGGATCCACGGCGGGGGTTACGTGTCGGGGTCGGCGGCGATCGGAGACCGCGCCGTCCGGAAAATAGCCGAAGACGTCGGCGCGTTGGTGGCCAGCGTCGAATATCGCCTGGCGCCAGAACGTCCCTTCCCCGCGGCTCTCGACGACTGTTATGCCGCCCTTGAGTGGTTGGCCGCTCGTGACGACATCGATCACCGACGGATCGTGGTTGTCGGAAAATCGGCGGGTGGGGGACTGGCGGCGGCCCTCGCGCTGCGCTGTGTGGACGCCGGGCTGGTCGATTTGGCTGGGCAGGTTCTCATGTATCCGATGCTTGACGATCGGACTGTCCGGCGAACGACCGCAGCCGGTGCCCGAGGATGGACTCCTGAGGACAACGAATTCGGTTGGCGCTCATATCTGAATTGCGAGCCCGGAGCCGACGGCGTGAGCGCCTACGCTGCACCGGCACGACGCGATGACCTGTCGGGTCTTCCGCCGACCTGGATCGGCGTTGGCACCGCCGACCTCTTTCATGACGAAAATGTGGACTACGCCAACCGGCTGCGCCAAGCGAACGTGCCGACGCAGCTGGAGGTTGTTCCCGGCGCATTCCACGGCTTCGACGTCGCCGGGGCGGGTACTCGACTCGCACGACAGTTCAGTGCGGACAGACTGGTCGCGATCCGTCAAATACTCGCGACCTAGGTCAGCGCAGCACACCCCTCCAGCCCTCCACCAACCTCCATGCTCGGGACGATCCGGGTTTGCCCAAGGCGAATGAGACCAACTGAGACAGACCGGGAAAAACCTTCGGTGATCCTGAACTACGGCTACGGCACGGAGAAGGATTGGATTCGCAATGTCCAGGCCGCTGACTCGGTCGGGTTTTCTCGGTGGCGCTTTCTCATTCCAAATGGCGCGTGATGGCGCATGCGCCATAAAGATGAGAAGACGCTTAGGTCGGCTTGACATCACCTGACCCGCTCATCATCACATCACCGAACTTTCTGGTCTGACCAGCGTCGTAGTGCCGCGATACTGGGTGGGGACATGGAAGCGACTGCGCGATCAAGCGCCTCTGTATTACAAACGACATGCACGGGTTCTACGCGCTGAGCCAGCCCAGGATGCAGTAGCAAAGAGCGTGGCGCTAGCTATGTCTACGGACTAGACTACGAAATATGTCTACTTCGACGACGACGATCAGGGTTCCGGTTGAGACTCGTGACCGCCTAGCCGCCCAGGCACGCGAACGAGGTGTTTCGATTGCTGCTCTGCTAACGGAGCTCGCTACGCGTACGGAGCATGAGGCGATTTTGCGGGCCGAGCGCGATGCCACCCGCGCCGACGCGGCCGTGCACGCCGTATGTGATGAGGATCGCGACTGGGATGGCACTATCGGCGACGGCCTTGGCCTTGAATGATCCGCGGCGCGGCGAGCTGTGGCTGGTGGCTCTCGGTGCTGCCCGTGCTGGCGAGCCGGGTAAACATCGTCCCGCCGTTGTCGTGTCCGTCGATGAGATTCTCGCCGGTGTCGATGACGAACTCGTGGTCGTGGTACCGGTGTCGAATTCTCGCGCCGGTTCTCCTTTGCGGCCCCAGGTCTCACCCGCCGAAGGCGTGGATTCCGAGAGCGTCGCTATCTGCCGCGGCGTCCGTGCCGTCGCCCGAACCCGCCTACTGGAACGGCTGGGAACCCTGGCGCCTGACACCATGCACCAAGTTGAACGCGCCCTCGCACTGATTCTGGGCATTCACGATTGATCGAGCGTGGCCCGGCAGCGCCGAAAGGCGGCTAACGATGCACAGGGATCAATGACGTAGCCGACTGAAAGCGCGGCGCTTTCGTCTGACATTTAACCGATAATTGTGCTCTGCAGACTATTCGCGCTTGGTCTGCTCTTCGTCAACCAGACTACTTCGAGCAAGGGCAGGCCCGAGCCGAGTCTGACCGCCAGCAGCGTTGTGGTGCGCCTTGCGAAGGTCAACGACCGCTGGCTGATCGCCAAGTTAGACCCCGTGTAGTCAGGCCAGCCAGTCGTTGATCACCTTCTGGAGGTCCTCCAGGTGTTCGTCACCGAGCCACGGCCGGGTGGGCTTGCGTTCAGATACCCCGCGCGTCGTGCGGGAACAAATCTTCAAGAGTGGCGAGGGACCGCCGGAGCCGGCCTGGGGATCGGCGGCGGTGTCGGCGCTGCTGGTGGTGTCAGTCATGGTGATGGCCCTTTCGGGGCGATGCCGCCCATTTGTTTGCCTTTACGGCACTGGAGAGTTGGGCTGGCGGAGAGGCCAGGGAGCGCAATGGTCCGGGCGCAAAGTTTCCCAGCGAACCGGCAGCGAGCGGCGGGAAAAGTTTACGAGCCGCAGGCCGGAGCGCAGCGGAGCCCGCCTTTCGCGAGCCGGCGCCCGAACGTCGCCCCGCCACAAGAGCAGGGTGGGCAGCCGCCACTCCGACTACGGTTGATCACGGTGACGACACCAGTCGGTAGCCGAGGAGCCATTGCCTCACGATGCGAGCAGCGCCGGTCGTTTGACGCCGCCACGAAGGTCCAAAAGTCGCCAGACTGGGTTCGGCCAGAACGTGGCACACCGTTGCGCGGCTAATCCAAGTGCGTCCGCCAAGGTCTAGTCCCTGTCGGGCGAATGCCGCGCATACCCCAGGACGCGGTCGTGCGGCTCAGGGATTCTGGCCGGTCAGATCGTCGGCAAACGGTGTCGCGCCCAACGGCGCGCGCGGGCGCTTTGTTCTTCACCGGCCGGGTCTGCTTCAGCAGTAATCTATCGGGCCAAAATAGGGCCAAACTTTCAGACCAGGTGCTCCAGTGGGTCCAAACCGGCCATCCCGGAGCCCCTTGACCAGCGTAAACGCCCTTGGCTGTGGCGGAAAACCGCTTCACACGCGGAAGGTCGCTGGTTCGATCCCAGCCGGGACCACCGCCATCAGCGCAGGTCACGCGGTATTTTCTACGCATTCGTCGAATCCTGTGCCCAATTCGTGCCCAATCGGTCGATGGTGACCGACCCGGCGCCGCTCAGGTGTCCCAGGTCAGGGTTAGTTTCGTCTGTCCGTTGCGGTTTCGGTCACACACCCTCAACCGCCATGACGACAAATGTGGGCAACTACGTCGTGCAGGACAATCGCGCCGACGCCGACGCCGACGCCGAGGCCGCGGGCGCGGCCGCTGACCATCGCCGCGACACTGCTCGGGCTATGAGGTCCACCCGTCATCCTTTGGGTGGCGGCCCGATCTACTTGTTCAATGTTCGTTGACTTCAAAGTGCGTGTGCGGCTCGGCCGCATTCTGCGTGTGGGTTTCCTTGAGATATTCGGAGATCCCCTGCGTGGGAGGTTCGCTGGCGCTACCCTCCGAGCTCTTGGGTGTGACGGCCATCAGATTGGTCGCGTAGTGGGTGCGGCAGCGCTGCCAGGCCGCCCCGGGCAAGGTGGCGCCGATGGCGGCCAACAGCCCGGCGTGGGCATCGGAGGTGACCAGTTTGACCCCGGACAGCCCGCGGGCGGTCAGCGACCGCAGGAAGGTCAACCAGCCGGCGCCGTCCTCGGCGGTGGTGACGTCGATGCCCAGTATTTCGCGGTAGCCCTCGGCGTTGACCCCGACCGCGATCAGGGCGTGCACGTTGACCACCCGGCCGGCCTCGCGGACCTTCAACACCAGCGCGTCGGCGGCCACGAACGTATACGGGCCGGCATCCAGGGGTCGGGTGCGGAACGCCTCGACGGCGGTGTCGAGTTCCTTGGCCATCACCGACACCTGCGACTTCGACAGGCTGGTGATGCCCAGGGTTCCGACGAGCTTGTCCATCCGCCGGGTCGACACCCCGAGCAGGTAGCAGGTCGCCACCACCTGTCCGAGAACATCTAGTCGGGAGTCGAACCCCCATGGGTCAACACAGCGCAATCGGGAATCACAAGCTCGCGGGCGGGTTGCTGTTCGGGGCACTGGCTTCCGGTGCGCTGGCCGTCTGCGCACTTTGTTCGGCGGGCAGCGCCAGCGCGACGTGCGCGGCCCTGAGCGGGATATCGGTGGGGACGGGTTGCTCGGCCACCGGGACGGGCGCCGTCGCTGTCGGGCTGGGTCCCGGCGCCACCGCGACCGCCGACGGTACCCACGATCTCGCCATCGCCGCCGGTGACTCAGCCACAGCGACCGCAATCAACGGCAGCAACAACACCGCCATCGCGATCGGCAATCCGGGCAACAACGTTAACTTGGGAACGATACCGACCACCGCACAAGCTGGGTTAAGAGGAACTAATAGCTCCAATAACACAGCCATTGCGGTCGGCGACGGCAGCTTTGCAGGCGCAAACCAGGGCAGCAACAACAAGGCGTTCGTACTCGGCACTGGCAGTAGCGCATTCGCACAATCCGGCAACAACAATCAGGCCAGCGTTTTCGGCAACAACAGCCGCGCAAGCGCATTCGGCAACGACAACAACATCGCCCGTGTCGTCGGCAACAACAGCAGCGCCAGCGCAGCCGGCGGCAACCAAACCGCCATCGCCAACGGCGACAACCAACACGTCACCAAGCCCTAACCGCGGCACCCGCAACTTACGCGCCGTGCAAATGCTGCTCGGGCATGCGTCGATCGCCACCACCGAGCGGTACACCGCCGTCGACGACGACGAGATCAGGGCCGCGATGGTCGCCGCGATCGGCGACTAGAAGTCGTTAACGCGCGGTGCTCGCGAGTTCGTCGCCAGCGAAATAGCGTGAGTGGGTCTGCTTGAGCGTGTCCAGAGACTTGCTGACGAGCACGACGATCTCGACATCCGTGTCGGTGCGCGCAGCCTCCAATTTCAACCGATATTCCATCGCATCGTGCGGAGTGTCGAACTCGGTGATTCGGCGCGCGCGGGTGATCCGATTGAACTCGATAACGTAGCCGGCCACCCCGCTCATCCACTTCCCCTTTCAACTGCGCTGTCCAGACTAGCCTGCATCGTTGCCAGCGCTCCCCTGATCGCCGCGAACTGCTGCGGGTGCGGCTCCTGCAGGGCTTCGAAGCCGGCTTCGAAGCGGGCGAGAGACCCCGACATCTGAGATGAGTTCCCGGACCTTCGCTGCTGGCACGCCGCGGATGGGCTGGTCGCCTTCGATCGGTTCGCCGTAGCGGATACCCCGCCCGAACGCATCGCCGAAACCCTCGTACATGTTGGCCCACAAACTCTGGAACGTGGTCCGAACCTGGACCTCGACACGGCCGGCGGGCATCCGCAGCCAGACATGCACGGCCCGGTATCCCGCATGCGCCCCATCGCGCAGGTCGTGAATCGCGCTCTCGTCAGCGCCGAAATGTGCGGCGATCTCGCCGGCAAGGAGTGTCTGCTCGTCCAGCAGCAGGTTGGCGTCGACGCGGACACCCGCGAGGTCTTGGACGCGGTCGAGTTGCAGCGTGGGCTTGCGGTGCAGCTTCTGGACCAACGTGTCGATCGTCTTGGCGCGCGGATGTCACCCGAAGCGGTGTGTCGATCGACCAGCGTGTGCGCTCGATCTGCTGCTGAACTTCGGCCGCCAGGTCCACGTTCCATAACATCACGTCGTTGTAGTCAGGGGATGCCGTCGGGGGTGTAGCGCCCTTTCGTAGTGCCGCACCGAGACGCCCCAGCGCCTTGTTCGACCACGGTGGCTGCCCATTGAGGTCCATCTCAACGACCCTAGATGTGGGTCTCGCGGTGTCCTTCGCGAGCCACTCCATGTAGGTCCGTCGGCTACTTCCTTCGCGCGCGGTTGCACCATCGACCCCAAGAAGGCGCTATTAGAACCTTCTCGGTCTCCGCCCCCAACCGTCACAACTTCGACGGGTCCCAACCGGCCTCATCGTCGTCGGCCTCGCCGGCGAGCATCGCGGACTCGCCACCCGGCCAACCATGATCGGCCGCCCATTCGCGCCGCGCCCGCATCCACTCGTCGCGATCGCCGGTGTAGACGTGTGCCTTCGTGTCCACCTCGCCGCGCCTAACACACCAGAGTTCGAAGTGCTCAAGCTCGTTCGGTGGTGGCGCCACCACGCCACGACCACGCCGCTGAATACCCATATCAGGCGACACCCCCGACCGACCGCAGCGCCGACCGACCACTAGATGACCGGCGCCGCGGCGCCTTCGGCTCGTCGGCGGGGAATTTCAGCGCACGGGACAGGCGGACCAAAACCAGGCGCTGCTGGCGTAGTTCCGCCGCGGCCGGATGCGCCCGCACCCCCTGCGACGACTCGGCCATCGGGCCGTCACGCTTCAAGATCGCCTTATACGCCGCGATCAAGTCCACCGTCGCGCACGCCTCCTCCAACACCGCCCGGTCGGCGCCGTCGAACTCATAGCCGCCGGTTAGCTCGCGCCACAGCCGGCGACCCGCCGGACCCAGCGCACGCGGCGGAGCTTGTTTAGCTTTAGCCATATTCATCCAGTTTCAATCCTATTGTCCCGCAATGCCTTTGATTGAGTCGATTACATTCGTTCAAGGGCCGAATGTTTGTCGCGTCACGGATAGAGCCCCGGCCCACGGAACGGGCGCCATGGTCGAAAGAAGAAACACACCCCCCCTTGCGCGCGCGAATGATGTACCCGCACAACGGATTTGGTGTGCGGGTTGTGTTGTGCGCGTGGGTGTTTCGGGCCGTGGTCATCGCGCGCCCCCGGTGGTGGTGCCGGCGGTGAAGAACGCGGCTGCGGCGCGGGACGGCCGGCGGCGCGCCTGGATGTGGCGACGCGCGGTAGCCGGGCGGCGCTTGCCGGCGGCGAGGGCCGCGCGTAGGGCGCCTAGCGCGTGGACGGGGGTGTCCTGCCGGGTGTCGTTGCACGGTTTGCACGCCCCGAGCAGATTTGCGGGGGCGTCCGCGAGGTCTGGACGCATGGATACGGGCACGATGTGGTCTGCGGTGGTTGAACGCACCGTGCAGGTGCCGGGGAAACGCAACCAGCAGATCGGGTGTTCGCGCACCACGGCGCGCGCTTGGTTTCGCCATCGCCGGCTGGAACGCCACGCCCGGATCTCGGCTGGGGTGGCGTTGATCGTGAGGGCTACGGGCACGATCGCTGCCGCTCGTGACCGCGACCGTTGGTGGTCATCTCACGCCGAGGATCCGGCAGACCGGGCCGAACTCGACCGCGGCAGGCGCGTTGGTGGCGCGTGGCGCTGCCGGTGACGCACCGGCGCGGTACTCGACGCCGCTGAGCACCTGGTCCGCGCCGCAGTAGAGGCAATGGTCGCCGTCGAACCATCCGAGCATGGTGCAGTTCGGGCACGGCCGGCGCCGGTAGGTGGCGCGTTCCTCGGCGCGTTGGCGTGATCGGGTTTCGAGCGCACGCTCGAGCCGACGTTCCTCGTGGAGGAGGTCGAAGTCGTCCTTGCTCGGGAAGCGCGGCTTCGGTGGTCCGGTGACGACGAACTCTATCGAATCCATTGCCGGGTCAGCCTTTCCGTTGCGGGTTGAACATGGCGCCGGTGCCGGCGAAACCGTGGGCTTCCGCGTCGTGCAGCTGGTCACGTCGACGGCCGGCCCTTTCCAAATCGGATTCGGCTTCGTCGCCGAGCATCTGCGCGTGCGCGGACAGGGTGGGGTCCCAACGGCCTTCGGCTTGCCTTTGGGCTACGCGCGCCTGTAACGCCCTGACGCGGGCGGCCACGGAGTTGGGGTCGGCTGCTGCCTCGGCGCGTCGTTGCTCGGCCTGGGCGCGTTCTGCGGCCTGTTGGGCGCGCTCGGTGAACAGTTGACGCGCAACGTCGCGGCTGACAACACGCCGGCCGACGTCATCGAGCATGATTTCGATGCCGCGAACGGTGAGCAGGCGCTCCAAGGTGTTGATGTTCGGGGCGCCAAAGACGCTGCCGCCGAATCCTTCGGCGACCAACTCGGCCAACGTGACTGGGGTGGGCTCCATGCGATTACCTTCCGTTGTTGTTTCATTGTCGCGCCGACGGCGTCGCGCCGCCGATTCCTTGACGGCTTCGACTTTCTCGCCCGGCGCGGGCACGGTCGGGATGGCCGGGCGGTTGCCGTGGTTGCCGCGGTGGCCCTGCTGGGACCGGGCGGCGAAGGTGTCGACGGCTTCGGCGAATCGGTGCCTTCGTGCTTTGTTGGTCATAATCGGCTCCCGCTTGTTGTCGTCGTGTCGTCGAAGGTCGCCCGGTCGGCGGTGCGGCACCATTCGGCCTCGGCCAGCTGCGAAAGCGCGTCGCGCCATTCGGCGTCATCGTTCATCGCATTGGTCCTTGGGTTGTTGTGCGTGTTGGGAGGTCCTTTGAGCGAGCGCGGTGAGGGCGTCGACCAGCTGTTGAGCCAGCGCCCTCGCTTCGGCCCCGGTCATCGAAAGCGCTAGGCGCTGACCGGGGCCGAAGCGAACCCACGGTGCGCTCCGATCGGTGTCCTCGATGCGTTCGTTGAAAGATGCCCAGATGGGGTGACCCACTGCCGAACTCGCACACTGACCGGTAGTGCGCGGTGAGTGTGCCTTCTCTAAAGGCACACCCGCACACCGCACACTGCAGGTCAGGGGACTGTGCGGAAAGTGGTCGGCACACGGCCCGCACACTGCCGCACACCCGCACACTGAGGTCATTCATCGGGGAGCGGCTCCGGTCCGGATGGTGGGCACGACAGGTGCCTGTCCGCTTTGGTGATCACCGGCAGCCCGCACTCGGCGCACGGGTAGGCAATGCGGTGCAGCTTGGCGTTGCGCTGCCCCTTGTCGACCGCGAGGACGGCCTTATCGACGCCGCGCTTGATGGCCTTGCGGACGGTATCGCGGGGATTGTCGGGGGTGAGTGAGTCTTGGATCGCGCGCACGCCGAGCGGGTCACCGGCGGCCAGCAGCCCGATCACCGCGAGGTAAGCAGCCTCGTCCTTGCTGTCTTGGCGGGAACCGGCCGCATAGGTCAGGCGCCGGGTGGCGGGGTCGTAGGACAGTCGGCCTTCGGCCACGTTGACGTCGCGGCCGACCGCGCTGAAAAAACGCGGCGAGTTGGGGTCGTCGGGTTTCTCTCGGACCATGCGCCAGATCGCGTCGGGCCAGTCTTCGAGGCGGGAGTCGCCGCGGGCGCGTTCGCCGGCGTGGCCCATATGGTGAATCAGCATCGCGTCGCGGATGCCGGCGTCGGCGAGGAGGGCGTCGAACTGCACCAGGAACTTGCCGGCGTCATGGTGCTCATCGAGGCCTAGCTGGCGGTATGTCCTGTCAAGTGCGATGTGGGCGCAGGCGTGCTCGCCGAGAGCAATAGCGCCGGTCCCGTTGTCGTTTTGTCGGTATTGATGGTCCGGGTGTTGGGCTGGCCAGAGATTGGTGCCGTGAGCGCCCACGCTGACTTATGCGACCTCAACCGCCTGGCGGGTCATCTGGCGTCGTTCGGGCTGCGGTCAGGCGAAGGGCCGGGTGCCAAGCTAGGAACGGCGTAACCCTGAGGTCCGCCATAGCGCGATCGGCATCTGATCCGGCCCTTCGTTGGTTCCAGCTTCGCACTCGCGACCGTAGTTGTGAAGGTGGCAGTTCGTTCGCGCCTTTCTGTTGCGGGGGGATGAGTTTCCTCGGCGGCACATAGTGCGCCGGTGCTCGTCGCTGTCCACGTCGTTCGTCCTCGCTGCGCTGCGGGCGCTGCAGGTGGACAGCTCCTGCGTCTCCGGCGGCTGATGGCCGGGACCGAGGAAGACCAGAGGGCTGGTGCGTCAGCTCCAGCGCGATAGGTCGTAGCTGGCGTGGTCGCGCACCAGCGCGTAGGCGATGCGGGTGGCGCGGTGCGCCAGGGCGCATCCGATGATCCCACCGCGCTTGCCGCGCGATTTCAGGGCGCCGGCATAGGCTTTGGCGGCCGCGTCGTGCAGCCACAGGCCCATACCGAGATCGATCAGCGCTCGGCGCAGCGCCACGCTGCCTTCGCGGCTGATCGCTCCGTCGCGGCGTTTACCGGCCGATTCGTATTGCATTGGGGACAGCCCGGCGGCTCGATAGATCTGCCGTGGGCCCGGCCACCGGTCTGGATCACCCAGGGCCGCAGCGTAATTGGCCACCCGAACGATTCCCCAGCCCGGCACCGAGGTCAACGTCGAAAATGGGCTGTGGGGAATCAGCACAGCCAACTCGGTCTCGGCGGCCGCGATCTGGATATCCAGGTCGGCTAGCAGCGCCACATCGGCAGCCAACACCCGCCGCGCCACCACTGCATCAGCGACCGGTAACGCTTCGCGGGCGGCGGTCACTAGACGGTCGGCTAACTCCCGGCGCAGCCTAACCTCACGGGCACGGGCAAACCGGATCAACCGACTTGGCCCCAATGCGCGCACGCGGACTGGATCGGCCAATTCCGCGGCGATGAGCCGACCGATCTTGGTGGCCAACACATCCGGCAACACCATCGTCAACCCGGGAAACGCGCGGTCGAGTTGGGCCAGTAACTGATTCTTCGTCGCCGCACGCACCGCAATCCGCCGATGACGATGGGCCGCCCACGCCCCGATCTCACCCAGCAGCTGCGGCGTCGCTCCCGCCGGTTGTCCCCGGCCGGCCAACACCAGCTCGGTGATCGCCTCCAAATCGATCGCGTCGGTCTTCACCCGACGCCGACCGGCAACTCGGCGCTGCTCGGCCACATGGGCCGGATTGAGCTCGAGCACCTCCCACCCCGGCGGCCACCCATAGTCCAGTACCGGCCGGTGATAATGACCGGCCGCCTCCACCGCCAGCTTGACCTGCGTCGACGACTCAATCGCTGAATCAATCAGCTCAACGACCGCCGACATACCTGAGCACGTCAACTCGAACCCGATCGGACCCAGCAACCGAGACCGCTGAGAATTGGTCACCGACAGCACCGCCGAGCACTTGCCGACATCAACGGCAACGACGATCGTGGACGGCGTGACTGGGGCAGCATGATGCACAGACACAACAACACCTCCGGGGGCCTGCCAGGAGAACCCGAGCGCGGCAACGCTCACGGTCCTCAAAGGGAATCGCTAACAATCCCTTCCTGACACCCCCGGAGGCGTTTGTGAAGGACCCACGATCTATATCAGCGCGTCGAGGACCGGGCGCAGGCAGTCCAGCAGCAGGTAGTCGCAGCCGAGGTCGGCTAGACGTTGCACCCATTCGCGGCGGCAGCGGTCGTTGAGCAGGTCAAGCGCACCGATCCGGCCGCGCAACGAAATCACATCGACGACGGCGCCGGTGTTGACGATGCGCTGATCGCGCAGCCACCGCCGCAGCATGTCCTCGGACAGTTCGTCGTCAATCAGCACAATGCGGGTTGCGGGACCCTCGACGGCGAAGCGGCCGAGGAACGGGTCACTGTCGGCCAGGGAGCGCACCACGTTGTCGACGATGACGGTCTTGCCCGTTTTGTACTGCGCCGACAGGATGATGCGGCTGTCGATGGGGGCCAGGTCGGCGATGCGGAACCGGGCCGGGGTGTCAGGCTCGGCCAATAGCATGTCGAGGCTTTTGATCGGCGGCGGTTTGATCGGCGGTTGTTCTTCTTCGTCGAGGCGGCGTTTGGCTTCCCGCTGAACACGCAGC
This sequence comes from uncultured Actinomycetota bacterium, assembly GCA_963759655.1. Lineage (GTDB taxonomy): Bacteria > Actinomycetota > Actinomycetes > Mycobacteriales > Mycobacteriaceae > Mycobacterium. Next base: position 20,241 of record CAVXAG010000029.1, read on the forward strand.
GAGGTCATGCGGTGCGTTATGGCGCCTTCGACGTCATCGAGGGCGTCGGGGACTTGCTGCGGTCTGTGCCCGTTGCCGTCGACGGGTGGCCAGTCGGGTTCCGGGGGTAGGGGTATGTCCTCCCCGACACCCGGCGCGTCGGCGATCACGTCGAGGTCATTGCCGGCGGCCGGGCTCTGTTCGTCGCCCCAGGGGTCGGGGTAGTCGCGCCCGTACGGGAAGTCAGGCATCGCGCCGCCACCCGTCGATTACCGTCCGCCTGACGGACGGTAATCGCGGCAACCCGTCGACACGCTCCACCGGGTCGCGCAAGCCGGAATGCGGCAGCGGCGGCAGGCGGCGGCTAGCCTCGTGGCGTCTGCGGAGTTGCGCCAACAATTCCGCGCCGTGTCCGGCGCTGCTACTACGATGTGAGACGTCCGCCCGTGTGGTGGATTCGGTGATGGTGGTGTGGCCGGCGGCTGCAGGGGTGTGGCCGCCGCCCCCTTCATCCGGCGGCCCGTTCCGGGCGGTCACACAGCACCGCCGAAAGGCCGCATGGCAGCGTCTATTTCGTTGAGGTCGACCCGAACTAGGCGCGTGCCGCTGCGGTAGCCGGTGATCCTGCCGTCTGCCACCATTTGTCTAATGCAGCGGTCGGTGACCCCTAGATACTCGGCAGCTTCGCCCATTTTGGCGTAGCGGCGGCGGGTGGCCCTGTTGGGGCCAGCGGGATGCGTCGGAGCAGAGGGCGCGTACGGCTTTGCCATCTGAGATTGATCCTCTCAAGGCGCGGAGGGATAACCCTCCGGCGAGAGGACGCCTGCCGTGGGAACGATCGCCCCGGCAAGAGGCACATTACCACCCAAACGGAACATGCTGGCGTGTTGTGGAACTACCGCCAGCAGTAACGGATCAGCGCTCGTACCGATACCTCACTGACGCCAGCCATGTGCAAACGCTCCATGACCTCATTGAGTAGACCGGATAGACGTTGCTCATCGAAACCGCACCGAGGGCAGTCCCAACGCAGTTTGTTACCCGCCTTATGAGGCTGCCGATGCCGCCGAATGCGCCCGTCCGCGCAGACGTCTATGCCAGGGACCCACATCGGTCGGCCTCGCGGCTGGACTAGATGACGCACGTACGGTGCCCACTCAAATCGTTCATGCGTCGGGTTGCCATCATTGTCGGGTGGCCCTTCGCAGTACACCGTGATCCGCGGCTCGGCCATTACAACTCGCGGTTGTCTGCGAGTTTGCTTAGCAGCGCGGCTATTTCGTGGTCGCGGCCCTTTGCGACGTGTTGGTAGCGCATCGCGGCCTGCGGTGTCGAATGTCCTAGGCGGGCCATCAGTTCGGCCAGTGTCGCGCCGGTGGCCGCGGCCAGCACCGCCCCGGAGTGCCGCAGATCGTGCCAACGCAGATCGGGGCGGCCGATCTCGGCGCGGGCGCGGTGAAAGTCGACGTAGAGCGCCTTGGCTTGCAGATAGCGGTCGGGGTCGATCGACGATGGGAATAGCAGCGCGTCGGCCCCGCCGCCGGCGTGGTTCACCAGGTGCTCGCGGAACCGCTCGATGAGGTGGGGTGGGATGGCGACGTCGCGCAGGCCGGCGCCCGACTTGGGGGTGTCGGGTTGCAGGCTCCCGCCGACGCGCACCAGGGCGCGGCGGATGCGGATGACGCCGGCGTCGAGGTCGACGTCGTGGCGGCGGAGTTCGAGGGTTTCGCCCAGCCGCATCGCGCACCAGGCCGCGCAGGTGACCATCAACGCCAGGCGGTCGGGCATCTTAGCGGTGAGCGCCTCGATTTCGGCGACGCCCGCCGGGCGGATCGCGCGTGCGCGTTTGGCGCTGCCGGCGCCGACGATGCGGGCCGGGTTGGCGTCGATCAACTCATCGTTGACGGCGCCGGCCAGGATGGTGCGTAGCAACGAATAGGCGTGCGCGCGCATCGTCGGCCGATCTGTCAGCGTCTCCACGTACCATGCGCGCACGTCCTTCGGCTTGATCGCGGCCAACTGTTTCGGGCCGAAACAGTCCAGTAGGTGCCCGTCGAGAATCTGTTGGTAGTGGCGGCGCGTGCGGGCCTTGATTGGACGTCCGGCGACCTGCCGGTGTGCGAGCCAGCGCGCGGCGTAGTCGGCGAAGGTGATCGGCTCAGGCTCGTCGGCGTCCCACGTTTCGCGGTCAATCTCGCGGCGCTTTTCGGCCACAAACGTGTCGGCGTCGACGCGGTAGCCGAAGGTGTGCGGAGCGGGACGGCGGATGCCGTCGGGGCCGGTGTACCGGACCTGCCAGCGACCGGAGGGCAGGCGGCGGATGGTGGCGAACTCACGTTTGGGTTTGCGGCGCGGCATCGTCAGTCCCCCTTCTGTTTTCGGCCCATTTCGGCCTGATGTGCGTGCCCAACGGCGTGCCCAATAGCCTACGCGACGTTCCGCTTGGCGCCGCTTGAATCACGCGATGCCCTGCGCGTGTCAGCAGGTCAGAGGCCATTTCTGCTAATCAGGTACCAGATCGCCGAAGCGCGGGACGTCAAATTCGATCCCAGCCGGGACCACGGCAAAATCGCCAGTTCGCAAGGACTATTTGAGTTTTGGTGTGGGCCCTCGATCCGCCGGAACCCCGCGCCATCCGCCGTTTATCCGCCGTCGCGGTCGGTCGCCGAGCCCGTCGAGCGCATCGGCCACCCGATCGAGGTCAGAGTCGTAGAGGTCGGCGTAGGTGTGTGCAGTGACCACAACGTCAGTACGCATCCAACGCCGATGCGGCGACGACAACTTGCAATGCCGCGGACCCGGCGAATCTATCCCTCGCTCCCGTTTTGCCGCCCAATCATGCAACGTGGACACCGGGACACCCGTCATCCGCGACACCTCAGCCGAAGACCTCACGGCTGATGAAGGCTATGAGGGCTCGTCTTCGGCGGGGGAGTCGTCGTCTGTGGCCAGGTGGTGCAGGACTCGTTCGTTGAGGGCGGCGAGCATGTCGAGCTCAGCCGGGGTGAGCAGGTCGATGAAGTTCCGGCGGACGTCCTCCACGTGCCTGGGCGCCGCTTTCTCGATGGCGGCGCGGCCAGCCGGCAGCAGGCAGACCATGATGCTGCGGGCGTCGTCGGGGTTGGGCTCGCGGCAGATCAGCCCGTCCTTCTGCATGCGCCGCACCTGGTGGGAGACACGGCTCTTCTCCCAGCCCAGTGTGTTGCACAGGTCGCGGGCGGGCATGCGGTCCTCGTCGTGACCCGAGAGCACCGCCAGGATCTCGTAGTCGGCCCCGGACAGGCCTGATTCCTGCAGGCCCCGGTTCAGGTGCACGTCGAGCTGATGATGCGCGTGCTTGAAGGCCCGCCAGGCGCGGTCTTCACGAGGGCTCAGCCAGTTCGGTTCCATCAACCTCCATGCTACCCGATTGGTTGACTCATCAACAAACCTTGCTTAAGGTGGAGTAGTCAACCTTTTCGATCGTCAGTCAAGACAGGACACCTCATGAGTAGCATCAGCATCATCGGCACCGGGAACATGGCCCGCGCCATCGGCGCGCTGGCGGTAGCGGGCGGCAACACCGTCGAGGTCATCGGCCGCGATCAGTCCAAGGCCGCTGACCTGGCCAAGGCTCTTGGCGGCAGCGCCACGACGGGAAAGTTCGGCGCAGTCCCGGCCGGGGACATCGTCATCGTGTCCCTGTTGTACGCCAATGTGATTCCGGTCGTCGCCCAGTATGGAGACGCCCTCGCGGGCAAGGTCATCGTCGACATCAGCAACCCCTTCAATTCCGCTGCCGACGGGCTGGCCATCCCCGATGGCACCTCGATCGCGCAGGAAGTTGCCAAGGCGGCCCCAGCCAGCGCCAGCGTGGTGAAGGCATTCAACACCGTCTTCGGCGTTGTCCTGACCCAGGGCCGGCCGCTCGACGTCTTCATCGCCGGCGACGACGCGCGCGCCAAGGCGGGCGTGGCGGAGTTCATCGAGAGCCTCGGGCTGCGCCCACTGGACGTCGGCGGCTTGAACATGGCCCACTGGCTGGAAGGAACGGGCCTGGTCATGATGGGCCTCGCCCGCCACGGGGTGGGGAACTACGATTTCGCCCTCTGCGCCACCGTGCCCGGCTGAGCCGCACCGCCGCCGGTCCGGGCAGTGAAAGAACCGGGCCGCCGTGCGCCCAAATAATGGTTGACGGATCAATGAAAGGATTCGCTATGTCAGATGTCAGTGTCGGCCGACGATCGTCTGCCTGGAGAGGGTTCACGCGATGAAGCTTGGTTTCGCAATTCCCATAGTCGGGCCCGCGGTCAGCAGCGCCGCTGGTCTGAGCGCGTTCTGCCGAGGACTCGAGGACCTTGGCTACGACACGCTGTGGGTCGGCGACCGCCTGGTCACGCCGGTTGATATGCACAGCACCTATCCGGGCAAAGAGCAGCCGTACCCGCCGCAGATGACCCGTTACCTCGATCCGGTCCTGCTGTGGACGGTCGCCGCGACGGCGACCAGCCGGGTGCGGCTGAACGCCAGCACGCTCAGCACGTTCTACTACGAGCCGGTTCACCTGGCCCGGCTGCTGACCACGCTCGACGTGCTCAGCGACGGCCGCCTTGACGTTGGCGTGGGAATCGGGTGGATGAAGGACGAACATGACATCGCCCGCAGCGCGGACTGGCGCCGGCGCGGGCAGATGCTCGATGACGTGCTGGCGTTCCTGCACGAGTGGTGGACGACGAACCCGGTGTCCTGGGAGAGCGAGTTCTTCTCCCTGCCGCCGGTCCATGCCGACCTGCGCCCGGTCCAGGCTGGCGGTCCGCCCATCTGGATCGGCGGTGCCAGTGAGGCCGCGATGCGCCGGGTCGGCCGCAGCGGCACCGGCTGGCTCGGGGTCGAGGGGCTGCAGGACGAAGTCACCGACCACCTGTGGTCGATTGCGCGCCGTGCGGCGCAGGACGCCGGCCGCGATCCTGACGCGCTGAAGACGGCCATGCGGATCAACCTCGAACCGGGCATGTCCGTTGACTCGGTTGCCGGCAAGCTCGAGCGCCTCGCCGGGTCCGGTGCTGACGAGGCGATCGTGGATGCCTTCGCGATGTTCCCCACCCTTGACCAGCTGCTTGACTTCGCCAGCCAGCTAATCGATCGATGGAGTAATCGTGGGAAAGCTTGACGGCAAGGTAGCGGTGATCACGGGTGGATCAAGCGGTATGGCGCTGGCCGGTGCCAAGTTGTTCGTTGAACAAGGGGCTCACGTTTTCATCTCGGGTCGGCGGCAGGAAGCCCTGGATGAAGCCGTGAAGCTGATCGGCCGAAACGTGACCGGCGTGCAGGCTGATTCGGCCAACCTGGACGATCTGGACCGTTTGTTCGACGCGGTCAAGCGGGAAAAGGGCGCCCTCGACGTGTTGTGGACAAGTGCCGGGATGGGCGAGGAGCGCAAGCTCGGCGAGATCACGGAGCAGCACTTCGATGCCACTTTCGGGCTGAACGCGCGCGGCACGCTCTTCACGGTGCAGAAGGCATTGGCACTGTTCAACGACGGCGGCTCGATCTTCATGACCGGGTCAATCGCTTCGGTCAAGGGCTATCCGTCGTGGAGTGTGTACGCCGCGAGCAAGGCTGTACTGCATGCGTACGCCCGCGTGTGGTTGTCCGAGCTGAAGGACAGGAGGAGGTCAAGTCCAGAGACGTGGTGTACGACGTCGTCGTGTGATTCTTCGTTTCGTGGGTTCAGGCGGTCAGTGCCGCAGGGGTGTCCTCCTGTTCGGTCTGGGGGTTGGTATCGGCCCGTGATTTGCTGAGGACGTCGAGGCCGAGGTAGCGCCGGGATTCGGCCCATTCGTCGTGCTGTTCTGCCAGGACAGCGCCGACCAGGCGGATCAGCGCGTTGCGGTCGGGGAAGATGCCGACGACGTCGGTGCGGCGTCGGATCTCCTTGTTGAGTCGCTCCTGGGGGTTATTCGACCAGATCTGGCGCCAGATCTGTTTGGGGAACGCGGTGAACGCCAGTAGGTCCGCACGGGCTGATTCGAGGTGATCGGCGACCTTGGGTAGCTTGTCGGACAGCGCGTTGATAATCCGATCATATTGTGCTTCAACGGAATCAGAGTCTGGTTGGTCGTAGACCGAGTGCAACAGGGTCCGCACCCACGGCCATGAGCTCTTGGGTGTGACGGCCATCAGATTGGTCGCGTAGTGGGTGCGGCAGCGCTGCCAGGCCGCCCCGGGCAAGGTGGCGCCGATGGCGGCCAACAGCCCGGCGTGGGCATCGGAGGTGACCAGTTTGACCCCGGACAGCCCGCGGGCGGTCAGCGACCGCAGGAAGGTCAACCAGCCGGCGCCGTCCTCGGCGGTGGTGACGTCGATGCCCAGTATTTCGCGGTAGCCCTCGGCGTTGACCCCGACCGCGATCAGGGCGTGCACGTTGACCACCCGGCCGGCCTCGCGGACCTTCAACACCAGCGCGTCGGCGGCCACGAACGTATACGGGCCGGCATCCAGGGGTCGGGTGCGGAACGCCTCGACGGCGGTGTCGAGTTCCTTGGCCATCACCGACACCTGCGACTTCGACAGGCTGGTGATGCCCAGGGTTCCGACGAGCTTGTCCATCCGCCGGGTCGACACCCCGAGCAGGTAGCAGGTCGCCACCACCGTGGTCAGTGCCCGCTCAGCACGTTTGCGGCGTTCCAGCAGCCAGTCCGGGAAGTAGGAGCCCTGTCGCAGCTTGGGGATCGCCAAATCCAATGTCCCTGTGCGGGTGTCGAATTCGCGGTGCCGATAGCCGTTGCGCTGATTGGTGCGCTCGGTGCTGCGTTCGCCATACCCGGCGCCGCACAGCGCGTCGGCCTCGGCACCCATCAGGGTGTGGATGAACATGGTCAACAGCTCGCGTAGTACGTCGGGGTGAGTGGTGGTGAGTCGATCCGCCAGCACGGTCGGCCAGTCGATATCGTGGGCAGTGGTCATCGCGTGTATTCCTTTGCTCGAGTGACTTTGACGGGTCTCTCGAAGAATCACGCGATGACCTTCATTCATCCGGCTACGACACGCCGGTACCGCTCATCAGGTCCGACTCGTACACCACTCTGCTGGACGCAACCCAGGAGGATCCGGGTCAACGTGCTGACCCCAGGCCAAGTCGCCACGCCCATACAGCAGCAGTTGTTCGACGAGGAGATGAAGGCGCAGTTTGAGGCATTGATCCCACGGGGAAAGATGGGCAGTCCTGAGGAGATCGCAACGGTCGCACTGTTCCTCGCCTCGGACGACTCAAGCTATCTCAATGGTATGGAGTTGATTGTCGACGGCGGCACCACGGCAGTCTGACTACGCACCACGCTTGAGCAGAGGAATGAACCGATCCGCGGAAGATTTTTCAGGCACTTCTGACGACACGATGACGACATTCAGGCTTCCAGACACCCTCAACTACACGACAGTCGAATTCACGTCGTGCCTGGTCACGCCATCCCCCCGTGCCTACGGATCAGAGGTTCGTTTTCATCCGCTCCGCATCCGCCACGGCACTCGTAGGAAGTGCTCTGAACCCTCAAGATGAGACTTCGCCTCAGCTTCACACGCGGAAGGTCGCTGGTTCGATCCCAGCCGGGACCACGGGGAGAATCACAGATCACAGGGCTATCTCCGCTTGGCACAGGCGATCCGCCGGTTGTCCGCAAACACGGTCAGCCGCCGAGCCCGTCGAGGGCACTTGCCACACGATCGAGGTCGCAGTCGTAGAGGTGTCTTTACTTCGGGCTCCCAGCACCAAGAAAATCCGAGCTCACCCGAGCCCACCACACACCATCGCGGCGGCCACCGGCCATGCCAGTCTTGATATCAAGAGGACGACGTGGTTGAGGTAGCGTTTCGAGAGGGGTTTCGATAGCCGACCGCGAGAGCTCTCGCGTTTCAGGTGTGATGTGACGTTCGACGGGGGAGCAAAGGAGCGCGAGGGTGAATCTCGGTGTATGGGGTTATCTCACGATACTTGCGGCTGTGCTCGAATTAGTGTTCGTCGCCTGTGTGTTTGCGTACATAGGTCGGTTAGAGAATCGAACACCCGCTCCATTAGGCGAAAAAGTGGGCTCCCACAAAACGGTTCTGGCTAAGTTGCGCAAACGCGAATCGATGTCGCAGGACGAGGTAGATTATGCGACGGAACTGATCTCTGACGCTCGGTCGCCGCTCGCGTACGCGATACCCGCTGCCCTCTTCACATTGGGATTCTTTTATGTGGTGGGCTGTCTCTACCAGCTACATATATATGGCGGCAACCCCTCCTTTCGAACGTTCATCGGGGGGATCCCGATGTTGACCTCCATGAACATCGTCGCTCAGCTGCGCAGGGTCGCACGGTTGAATGGACGGCTGCAGAAAGTTTCTGTGACGGTGCCCGAGTCATCTGATGTGCTCACCACAGCTGGTAGGACCTGACGCGAAACATCTCCAGTCGATCTTGGCCAGCTAGACATTGTGTCAACGCGATTCGGAGGTGACCGGGGTGTCGCCGTCTTCCCACAGAAGCAGTTGGCGAACCGCGGGACGTGTTCCGTAGGGCCGCAACATCTGGCTGGCGGGACGTGGGCGCACTGTTTGCGGCCACCAGAACCATCGCCCGATTAGCGCTGCGATGGACGGCGTCATGAACGAGCGCACGATCAGCGTGTCGAACAGCAGACCGAGGGCGATCGTTGTCCCGATCTGACCGAGAATCCGCAAATCGGCGAATACGAAGGAGGCCATGGTGGCCGCGAACACCAAACCGGCGGCAGTCACCACCGCGCCGGAGCCGGCCATCGCGCGGATGATGCCTGTGTTCAACCCTGCGCCGATCTCCTCTTTGAACCGGGAGATCAGCAGCAAGTTGTAGTCCGACCCCACCGCCAATAGCAAGATGATCGCCAGCGCCAGGACGATCCAGAACAGGTGGATGCCAAAAATGTCCTGCCAAATCAGCACGGACAGCCCGAAAGAGGCGCCCAACGACAGCGCCACCGTGCCCACAATGACGAACGCGGCCACCAGACTTCGGGTGATGAACATCATGATGAGCAAAATCAGGCTCAGCGCGGCGATTCCGGCGATCATGAGGTCGTATTTGGCGCCGTCTTGGATGTCCTTGTAGGTCGCGGCGGTGCCGGCCAGGTAGATGTTGGCCCCGGCCAGGGGCGTGCCTTTGAGAGCTTCCTCGGCGGCGTTCCTGATCGCGTTGATATGTGAGATGCCTTGCGGGGTGGCGGGATCGCCCTCATGGGTGATGATCATGCGGGCGGCCTTGCCGTCCGGGGACAGAAACAGTTTCAGGCCCCGCTGGAATTCGGAGTTGGTAAAGGCTTCTGGGGGCAGGTAGAAGGAGTCGTCGTTTTTGGCGGCGTCGAACGCCTGTCCCAGGGCGGTCGCGTTTTCCAATGCTTCTGCCGTCTGATTGTCGATCCCCGACGTGGTGGCGTAGTTCGTCATCGTCAGGTCACGATTGGTCTGCTGGATGGCCATCTGAGGTGGGATCAGCGCCAGCAGTTTCGGCTGAAGCGCGTTCAACTTATCCAAACTCGTTGTGACGTCGCCCAACTGATCGGTGAGCGCGTCGATCCCATCGAGGGCATCGAATAGGGATCGCAGTGCGAAGCAGATCGGAATGTCGAAGCAGTGCGGCTCCCAGTAGAAGTAATTTCGCAGCGGCCTGAAGAAGTCGTCGAAATTGGCGATTTTATCGCGCAGGTCATTCGTGATGGCGACGGTCTGGTGAAACGCCTGGGTCTGCTCGTCGGTAGCGGCGTTGGCCTGCTGCTGCAGAGCATATTGCTGCTGCAAAATGCCGACCGTCTTGTCAATGTCGGCGACCTGTTTGAGCAAGTCGTTCGCGCGGTCCTGCTGGTATTTCAGGTTCTCGATCTGGCCGGAATTTCCGGCACTGATCTGAAACGGTATCGAGCTGTGGTCCAACGGGGTTCCCAGGGGCCTGGTAATGGACTGCACCTCTGCGATACCGGGGGTGTGGAAGATCGCCTTGGCCACCCGCTCCAGGATGAGCATGTCGGCCGGATCACGCAGATCGTGATCGGCCTCGATCATCAGCAATTCGGGATTGAGTCGGGCCTGGGAGAAGTGGCGCTCGGCCGCGGCGTAGCCGACATTGGCCGGGGCATTGCCGGGCATGTAGGGGCGGGCGTCGTAACTCGTCTCGTATCCCGGCAGGGCGAGCAGACCGATGAGGGCAATAGCGACCGTCACCACCAGGATGGGTCCGGGCCAGCGCACGATGGCCGTGCCGATGCGCCGCCAGCTCCGGGTGCGCATCGCGCGGCTGGCGTCGAACAGACCGAAATGGCGACCGATGGTCAACACCGCCGGCGCCAGGGTCAGCGCGGCCACCAGCGCGACGAGGACACCAATTGCAGCGGGAACACCCAGGCTCTGAAAATACGGGAGCCGGGTAAAGGTCAGACAGAACACCGCGCCGGCAATCGTCAGGCCCGAACCCAAGATAATGTGCGCGGTCCCCCGGTACATCGTATGGAACGCTGGTACGCGATCCTGCCCGGCGTGGCGCGCTTCGTGGTAACGGCCGAGAATAAAGATCGCGTAGTCTGTTCCGGCGGCGATGACCAGTAACGTCAGCAGATTAGTCGAGTAGGTCGACAACTTGATGAGCCCGGCGTTCGCCAGAACGGCGACGACTCCGCGGGACGCGGTCAACTCAATCATCACCGTGAAAATCACGAGAATCACCGTGGTGACACGACGGTAGAGGGAAAACAGCATCATTGCGATCACACCGATGGTGATCAGGGTGACCTTCAGGGTGCCTTTGCGGCCCACCTCGAACTGGTCGGTGACCAGCGGCGCGGCGCCGGTGACATAGGCCTTCACCCCCGGCGGTGGCGGCGTGTGCGCCACGATGTCGCGCACAGAATCGACGGATTCATTGGATAACGACTCGCCCTGGTTACCGGCGAGGTACACCTGCACCAACGCCGCCTTGCCGTCGGCGCTCTGCGAGCCGGCCGCCGTCAGCGGATCCCCCCAGAAATCCTGAATGTGCTCGACATGCTTGGTGTCCTGGGAGAGCTTTCGAATCAAGCCGTCGTAATAGTGGTGCGCGTCGGCACCGAGCGGCTGGTCGCCCTCCAGGACGATCATCGCCGCACTGTCGGAATCGAACTCGTGAAACACCTTGCCGATGCGTTTACTGGCCTGCAGCGACGGCGCATCCTGGGGGCTCAGCGACACGTTATGCGCTTGGGCAACGGTCTCCAACTGCGGCACGAAAACATTCGTGACCACCGCCAGGGCCAGCCAGAACCACACAATCAGCACCGAAAACCGCCGGATCATGTCCGGTAACGAAGGTCGCGCGGTGTGACGGTTGCTCATCCGGACTTGTCCAAGCAATAGGTGTAGGCGTTCACCGTGTTGACCGTTCTCTCGTCTTTGACCACACCGTCGATGCTGATCCGGCAGCCGATGGAATCGCTGTTGCCCTGTGCCACAACGTTGGCGAACACCGCGGGCTCGGTCGTCGTGACGTCGTATGACCACGGCAGAGCCGTGTCATTAACGCGCTGCGGCTGCGCGTTGACATCCAGGTAGTTGATCGACGCCACCGTGCCCGGCGGCCCGAAAACCTCAAGGACCAGGTGCTTGGGGTTGAAAGGAACGATCTCATTCGAAAACCCACCAGCAGTCGACGTGGTGTTGTGCGAGCCGAAGATGCCGTGCAGCCGATACACGCCGAACCCCGCGGCGCCGACCACCGCCACAGCGACCAGCAGCATCCACCACCGTCTGATCAGGCGGCTAATCGAAATCCGATCCACCCGTTAGCCTTTCGATGAACGGTGACACGATCGCCTGGGCGAGATCAATAGTCCTGCCCTGAGCGGGCTCAACTGCAAGAACAGTACGGTACCGGACCGGGGCGGGTCGGGTCGGGAAAGGCACGACGGCGTGCACCGCCTTACCCGGTGGGTCGGGTGAGGCTGGGGATGATGACCTCATCGACGAGGGACTGCACGGTGTGACGGGTGGGGGGCCGGCTGGTGATGATGGACCGGAATATCAGGTAGCGAGGCATCAGGTCCCAGAGTTCGTCGATGATCGCGGTGTCGTCGATCTCGCCACGGTCGACGGCCTGCTGCAGGATGTGGTTGACCACGGCTTTCCGCTGCTCGAGGAACTGCTGCATTGCGTCATTGAGCGCGGGGTTGCGCGATACCTCGACAAGCACCGCGCGCATGGTGCCGGCGTGCACGCCGGCCTCCTGGCACACCAGCTCTCCCAGTCGCAGTAAATCGCCCCGCAGCGTACCGGTCTCAGGCGGCACCGCGACCTGGCGGACGCCCTCGATGAACGCCGCCAACACCAATTCGGCTTTCGACGGCCAACGCCGGTACACCGTGGCCTTGCTGGCCCTAGCGGTGGCCGCGACCGCCTCCACCGTCAACCGCTCATACCCGTGCTGCTGCAGCAGCCGCAACGTCACCGCAAGCAACTCGGTCTCCCGCGGCGACCACGGTGAGGACTCCGCGACTCGATCGGCAATCCGGGTCACAAACGTCACCATAGAACCGCTGCCGTAGTACCGTCCAGTACCGTACTGGCGAAACTGCACGGCGGGGTGACGTGACATGGACCGGCGACGACTCACGCGGAAAGTCGCTGGTGTCGACACAGCCGCTCTTACAGCCCCCGGCCTGTGAGCCAGCCGTCGATTCTTTCGGCGACTGCCTGCCAACCGGGCTCAAGCATCATGTTGTGGCCCATGTTGGGGAAGAACTCGACTTCGGTGTGATACGCACGGGCGTTTTCCCTCGCCGGGCGGTGACCCCACGCGACGTCGGCGCCTTCCAGGACCAGCAACGGCGTGGTCACGCGCCGGGGTCGAACCAGGTTCAACAGGTACATATCCAACGCGAGCGCCCGAGAACTCTCCTCCTCGAGTCGAGCGAAGCATTGCTCGACAATCGGTTCGGGAGTGTGCGCGCAGAAGAGCACTTCGCGCATGTGCGCCGGGGTCGGATACAGACTCAGAAGTTCACGCGTCAGGCTGCCTTTGACGGCCAGCCACGGGTGCTTCCGGGCCAACCGCAGCGCGGTGAGGAAAAAGCTCCGCGGCGGTGCCGACGAGACCAGGACGGCGGCGGGTACTGTGCCGGTCTCCAGGTACTTCTGCACGATGAACCCGCCCATGGAGTGACCGATCAGGACCGGGGTGGCTGGCAGGGTCGCGGCGACCGAACGAACATCGTCGACGTAGTCGGCGATCGTGCATTTGTTGAGTGGTTTCGAAACTGGGCTGCCGCCGTGCCCACGCAAGTTCAGGGCGACCACGCGGTAACCGTTGTCGGCGAAGAAATCGAGGAAGTGCTCCTCCCAGCACCACGCGGCGAGTCCGGCACCGTGAACAAAAAGCAGCGGGACGAGATGCGATTCGCTGGCAGACCCCTTGTCGATCACTTCGAGCATGCGCCACCCCTCGATCCGCTGCGGCATTCCCGCGGATCTTCCCAGGCACCAGGTTGCGCCAATTGGGAATCAGTTGGTCGCGGATGCTGAAAGGCCTGCTCAGCCAGTCGTATTGACCGGCACGATGGGCTTCGCCGCCTCTTCTGTGCCGGGTGTGGGTGTCGACGTCGGCGCGGCCTGTCCGTCGGACCCCACGATCGGCGTCGTTGAAGAAGAGCCCTCATTCGCGTTGCCCTTCTTGTTGCCGCCGTTATCGCCAACGCCGCCCTCCATGACGTCTGACGGCGGCCAGGACGAGTCGGTCGGCGGCCAGTTTGTCTTTTCGCTGGCTCCGCTGCTGCTCGCACTGGAGCCGCCGAATTGCGTCACGTCGTTGGTGTTGCTGTTGCTGTTGCTGTTGTCGGCGCTCGCGGCACCGGCCGTGGCCACTGCGACCACTGCTGCGACCACTGCTGCGACCACTGCGGCTGCTGCCGCTCGCCAGAGTTTGCTCATAGGACCAGGATCCCCCCGTAGGTGTTGACGCTGTCGTTGCCGTTGTCGGTGGTGATCTGCGCGTAGGCGAAGAATCGCGCTGCGACCACGCCGCTGCACCCGTCAACCTTTACGTGCGCGTCGTGAACCGTGACTTCGCCGGTGCGGCCCTTGAGTGTCAGCTTGCCCAGTCCCAGGGTGTTGATGTTGCCGGGCAGCAGGTTTATCGAACCGTTCGGGCTGATGTCCGCGTTTGGACCCAATGCGCTCAAAAGGCCGGTGCCGACGCCGGTGCCGGTGCCAGTGCCGCCGAGGCCGAACCCGATCTCCGCACTGAGCCCAATGTTGCCACCCTGGCTCAAGTCGAGCTGACAGCCCAGCTGCACGCCCATCAGCAAGTCGCCGGTATTCACCGGGACCTTCCCGTCGCCATCGATTTTGGCCATCGCTTTCCCGCTGACGAACGCTTCCTTGGTCAACGGGGTGGCGGCCATGTTGGGAACGGAGTTGATGGTCATGTTCGTCAGGCTTGTGGTCAGGGTCCATCCGTCGTCGGTGTTCTCCGAGTGCGTCGCATCGTCGACAGGGACGGGATCTGCTGCGGCCACGCCGCAGCAGACGAACATAGGAACAATCGCGATGACGGCGATTCGAAAGATCGTGCCCACAACACCGCCTCAAGGGTGTCCAGTTAGTCGCCGCAACTATATTGGGCCCCCCTGGGGATCGCCTCACAGACACACATGTCCCAGCGATCTTCTAGCTAGTTCCAAGATTCGTGGGTCCGGGATAGCCGCTCGCCGGCCTTCCTGCGAGCGTGGCGGCGGGCGCTCTTCGCCACGGGACGGCCCGCTTAGGTCAACGACTTACGTTGTTGCACGTCACGCGCTACGCGACGGTGACCTCGGGTGAGCTCCGCCTCGAGTTGCTCCTCGTAAGCGCCCTCGACGCGGCCGAGTGCGATGGTGGCTGCGGCCATCGCGGCGATCGTGACCGGTAGCGCGATCGTTTCGTAGCCTGACACCGTCAGATGTTCGTTGAGCACAAGCGCGCCAAGCAGAACCGCGACCACCGGCTCGAGCACCAGCATGGTGGGTACCGACGACTGCAAGGCACCGGCGTGGAAAGCGGACTGCTGCAGCACCATCGCGCAAATCCCCAGCGCTGCCAGGAAATACAGCGAAGGAAGCCGGAGGACGGCCAGCGCTCCCTCCTCGGCCAGCTCGTACATCACCAGCTTGGTCACCACCGCGACGACACCGAACAGCACACCCACCGCGATCGCAATCAGCACCGCGCGCCGCGTTCCGGTCGATCGAGCGCCGAACAAGACGCAGAACAATACGATCGGTGCAATCACCACGATGGCCACCAACCACGCCATCTCCTCACCGCGGTACAAACCCGGCCGGGGGCGCGCCATCAACACGAACATTGCCAGCGCGGCGGTGAGCACCACCGCCCAAGCCCATTCCAGCGAACTAACGCGTCGGCCCGCCAGCCGGGCGCTCAGCGGCAACGCGAACAGCAGCGACGACACCAGCAGGGGCTGGACAACGAGCAGCGATCCCATCGACAGGGCAATGGCCTGGCACACGTACCCGGTGACCGCCACCCCGGTGCCGATCCACCACAGCCGCTTTCCCAGCAAGGCCTTCACCATCGTGGGGCTGACGCCCTCATCTTCGGGGACGTCCATCGTGGCGCGCTGCCGCACCACGATCCCGATCGCCATGCAGACGGCCGCCAACAAGGCAAAGACAATCACCAGTCCGTGCTGCGCCATCCATGCCTTTCGATCATCGACAACTCAGCCAGGTTGCGGACGGACCGGGATTGTCGATGAGCTCCTGCGCTGCCATCGGCTTCCAGCGGGTCGCTCACGGGTTAAAGGTACGCGGTCGCGATAACAGGCGTTGCGCATTGGTCACACAGCGGACAAGTAGCGCTTCGTCATCATCCGCTGCGCCAGCGCCGTGAGCGGGCCGCCAGCTTTGCTCCACCAGGTCGCGTGCCGGGAGAACGCGACGATTTCGGAGTAAACGGCGTCGTCAGCGGGGTTGTAGCGCACGGCAAACAACTCCTCACCGGACTCGGGGTGGCCCGGGAGCGTGCCGTACGCGAATCCCCGGCGATTCTCATCCTCGACGACGTACACCACGCGGCACGGTGCCCGGATCGGCCCGAGCCCGACGATCACGACGGAACCGACCTGCGCGACGTCCGTGCTCGCGGTCACCCGGGCGCCGGCGCCCCGCAGCATGCCCCACCGCATCACCCGCTCCGCGGCCTCCTCGAAACGCGCTCGACCCGTTCCGATCCGCTCGGACTCACTGAAGTGGTGGTAGCCCTGCGGCGGTCGGCCGCTCGTCGCACCAATATCGGCATAAGTAAACGGCTGATCGGCCAACCGGGCCAGATTCATGATTTCGTCACGGCGTCATTGTGCCGTCAGGGACCACCTCAACGCCAAGGACAGCACGAGACAGTGCCATCAGAACTCCGCGCCGGCAGGACCGTTTCCGCACGTGCTTGGGGGAAGTTGCCGGCTGCATGCCGGACCTGAGAAGCGTTGGCAGGCACAGGCTTCGAATTTGCGCAGCCGTCAGATGACTGATTTTCGCGGTCCGGCGTACGGTCGACAACGTGACCACACACGATATCGCTCAAGCATCGGGGACTTTCACTCTCGGCGGCGACCTGACCGTGAACCGTCTGGGGTTCGGCGCGATGCGCCTGACCGCCGACGGGGTCTGGGGTCCGCCTGACGACAAGGACGAATGCATTCGCGTGCTTCGCCGCGCGGTGGAACTCGGAGTGAACTTCATCGACACTGCTGACTCGTACGGGCCCTATGTCTCCGAGAAACTCATCCGCGAGGCGCTTCACCCGTATCCCGACGATCTCGTCATCGCCACGAAGGCCGGCTTGCTCCGGACCGGGCCGAACGAGTGGGAACCACTGGGTTTCCCGGCGTATCTGCGCCAGGAGTGCGAAATGAGCCTGCGACGGCTCGGCGTCGACCGCATCGACCTGTTCCAGCTGCACCGGATCGACTCGAAGTTCCCGGCCGAAGACCAGCTCGGCGAGCTGGCCGCGCTGCAGAAGGAAGGCAAGATTCGCCACATCGGGCTTTCGGAAGTCACCGTCAACCAGCTCACGGCCGCGCAGGACACGGTCGCGGTGGTGTCGGTGCAGAACATGTACAACCTCACCATGCGCGGCGCGGAACCTTTGCTCGAGGCGTGTGAGGCCCAGAAGATCGGGTTCATCCCGTGGTTCCCGTTGGCGGCCGGACCGCTGGCCGCCACCGACGGTCCGCTGCAGCGCATCGCTGCGCGACACGACGCCAGCCCTTCGCAGCTGGCGCTGGCGTGGCTGCTGAAACGGTCGCCGGTGATGCTGCCGATTCCGGGCACGTCGAAGGTGGCCCATCTGGAAGAGGACGTCGCAGCGGCCGAAATCAGCCTCAGCGACCAGGAATTCGCGGAGCTAAGCGACGCCGGTTCGACCGGCTGATGTTCACATCGTGACCGCTCCACGTGTTCCGCTTCTGCCGGTCGGCGAGGCGAAGGCCGCTGCCGACGAGGCGGGCGTGCCCAACTACATGGCCGAGCTGGCCATCTTCCAGGTGCTGCTGAACCACCCGACGCTGGCCCGTGTCCTCAATGACCTGCTCGCCACGATGCTGTGGCACGGCAAGCTGGACACCCGGCTGCGCGAACTGGCGATCATGCGCATCGGGTGGCTCACGGCGTCGGAGTACGAATGGACACAGCACTGGCGCGTCGCGCTCGGCCTCGGCGTTTCGGCCGCCGACCTCGTCGGCGTGCAAAACTGGCAGGCACACAATGGATTCGGTCCCGCCGAAAGGGCGGTCCTGGCTGCCACCGACGATGTCGTACGGGACGGCGCGGTGAGCGCCGACAGCTGGGCCGCGTGCGAGCACGAACTCGGCCCCGACCCCGCCGTCCTGATCGAGCTCGTCACCGCGATCGGGGCGTGGCGGATGATCGCGTCGATCCTGCGCAGCCTGAACGTCCCGCTGGAGGATGGTGTCGACAGCTGGCCGCCCGACGGGCAGCCGCCGTAAGTGGTCGCGAGGCGCATCGCGGATTCGCTCACGTAGCGTGACCGGGTGGCTACCGAAGTTGACCAGCACCGCGGCGGCGGGTTCAACCCGCCCGAACCGACCACGAAGGGCGGGCCCGACTACGGCCGGTTCATCGACGCGGTCCGAACCCTGCAGGACCACGTACGAGCGGTCGACGCGCCCGATGAGGTGATAACCCGGGCCGCGGACCTGATCGACGACGTCACCGCTTCGCTGGCGCCGTACTGGGCCGACGAGTGGACGTCCCCGTCGGGGCGGCGGATGGATCTGCCGAATCGCGGCAACATCCTCCAGATCCCTACGGCTCTCGAGAAGACCGCCGACGGTCAGGTCCACGGCACAGCGCACTTCCGCCGATTTCACTTGGGCCGCAACGGCGCTGTGCACGGCGGGGCGATCGCGATGCTGTTCGACTCACTGCTCGGCTTCACCGCGGCGAAGCTGACGCGCAGCCCGTACCAGCGCACGGCTTTCCTGCACATCAACTACCGCCGGATCGTGCCGATCGAGAAGGATCTGCAGGTCGACGCCGGCATCGACCGCATCGACGGCCGCAAGATCTTTGTTCAGGGGCGGCTCACCGACGGCGGCGCGGTGCTGGCGGACGGCGAGGCGCTGTTCGTGCGGCTGCGGCCCGGCCAACCATGAGACCCCGCCCCGATAGCATGGTCCGCGATCGACCACATCAGAAACCTTGGAGATTTCGCGATGACCGCCGCCACACCCGTCAGCTTCGCCGCCCGGATCCGGGTGCCTGCCGGGACGACCGCCGGGGGCGCGGTCCGCGATGCCGGCCTGCCGGGCCGCGGTGAGCCGAACGCGATCGTCGTCGTTCGCGACGCCGACGGCCGGCTGCGGGACCTGAGCTGGACGCCCGGTACCGACGCGGAGGTCGTGCCCGTCGCTGCGGACACCGAAGATGGCCGCAGTGTCATCCGCCACTCGGCCGCCCATGTGCTCGCGCAGGCGGTGCAGGACATGTTTCCCGACGCCAAGCTCGGAATCGGGCCGCCGATCACGGACGGCTTCTACTACGACTTCGATGTCGCCGAGGCGTTCACCCCTGATGATCTGGAGGCGCTCGAGAAGCGGATGCGCCAGATCGTCAAGGACGGCCAGCTGTTCTCCCGCCGCGTCTACGAGTCGAAGGCGCAGGCACGGGAGGAGCTGGCCAACGAGCCGTACAAGCTTGAGCTCGTTGACGACAAGTCCGGTGACCCCGAGGTGATGGAGGTCGGCGGCGACGAGCTGACCGCGTATGACAACCTCAATCCCCGTACCCGCGACCGTGTTTGGGGCGATTTGTGCCGCGGGCCGCACATACCGACCACCCGCTACATTCCGGCGTTCAAGCTGACCCGCAGCTCGGCGGCGTACTGGCGCGGCAACCAGGACAATGCCAGCCTGCAGCGGATCTATGGCACGGCGTGGGAATCACAAGAGGCGCTCGAGCACTACCTGCTCCTGATCGAGGAGGCGCAGCGGCGCGACCACCGCAAGCTCGGCGCGGAGCTGGACCTGTTCAGCTTCCCCGACGAACTAGGTTCGGGCTTACCAGTTTTCCACCCGAAGGGCGGCATCATCCGCAAGGAGATGGAGGACTACTCCCGGCGCAAGCACGTAGAGGCCGGCTACCAGTTCGTCAACTCGCCCCACATCACCAAAGAGCAGCTGTACCAGATCTCGGGTCACCTGCAGTGGTTCGCCGACGGGATGTTCCCGCCCATGCACCTCGACGCCGAGTTCAACGAGGACGGCAGCGTGCGCAAGCCCGGGCAGAACTACTACCTCAAGCCAATGAACTGCCCGATGCACCACCTGATCTACCGCGCGCGCGGCCGGTCGTACCGCGAACTGCCGTTGCGGCTCTTCGAATTCGGCACCGTGTACCGCTACGAGAAGTCCGGGGTGGTTCACGGGTTGACCCGGGTCCGTGGGATGACCCAGGACGACGCGCACATCTACTGCACCCGCGAGCAGCTGCGCGACGAGCTGACGTCACTGCTGCAGTTCGTGCTCGACCTGCTCGCCGACTACGGCCTCGACGACTACCAGCTCGAGCTGTCCACCAAGGATCCGGACAAGTACATCGGCTCCGACGAGGTGTGGGACGAGGCCACCGAGACGCTGCGCGAAGTGGCCGAGGCGTCCGGCCTGGATCTGATGTCCGACCTCGGTGGCGCGGCGTTCTACGGACCCAAGATCTCCGTGCAGGTCAAGGACGCGCTGGGCCGGAACTGGCAGATGTCGACGATCCAGCTGGACTTCACGATGCCCGACCGGTTCGAGTTGGAGTACACCGCCGCCGATGGCACCCGCCAGCGCCCGGTGCTGATTCACCGCGCGCTGTTCGGGTCGATCGAGCGGTTCTTCGGCGTCCTCACCGAGCACTACGCGGGCGCGTTCCCCGCATGGCTGTCGCCGGTGCAGGTGGTGGGGATCCCGATCGCCGGCGAGCACGCGGGCTATCTGAACGACCTTGGGGCTGAGCTGACGTCACGCGGCGTGCGGGCGGAGGTGGACACCAGCGACGACCGGATGGCGAAGAAGATCGTCCATCACACCAACCAGAAGGTGCCGTTCCTGCTGCTGGCAGGTGACCGCGACGTCGAAGCGGGTGCGGTCAGTTTCCGGTTCCGCGACCGCAGCCAGCTCAACGGTGTGCCCCGCGAGGACGCAGTGCACCTGATCACCGAGTGGATCGCCCGACGCGAAAATGCTTCGCCCACAGCCGATCTGCTGAAGCCCGGTGGCGCACCGTGACACGCCCCGAGCCGACCGGCCACGAGACCATCGTCGACCGCGGCGTCGGTGACCCTGACCATCTCCAGCGGTTGTGGACCCCGTACCGGATGCACTACATCGCCGAGGCGCCGGTCAAACGCGACGACGCCAGCGCCGATCAGCCGTTCAGTGAGATTCCGATGCTGGGCGACGAAGACGGACTCGTGGTGGCCCGCGGCGAGCAAGTGTACGTCGTGCTCAACCTGTACCCATACAACCCGGGCCACCTGATGGTGGTGCCGTATCGGCGGGTGGCCGAGCTGGAGGATCTCGACGACGCCGAGAGCGCCGAGCTGATGGCTTTCACGCAGAAGGCAATCCGCGTCATCAAGGCCGTGTCGCGGCCGATGGGTTTCAACGTGGGTCTGAACCTCGGCAAAGTGTCGGGCGGATCGCTCGCCGAACACCTGCACATGCACGTGGTGCCGCGCTGGGTCGGCGACGCCAACTTCATCACGATCATCGGGGGGACGAAGATGATCCCGCAGCTGCTACGTGAGACCCGCCAGCTGCTGGCCACCGAGTGGGCCGACCAGCCATGAGCAACTTCTACCTGATGACGCGCGCGGCGTACGAGAAGCTCAGTACACCGGTGGCCAAGGTTGCGCTGCGGGCGGGCCTCACGCCGGACAGCGTGACGATCATCGGCACTGCCGGGACGGTGATCGCGGCGCTGACGCTTTTTCCGATCGGGCAGCTCTGGTGGGGAGCGGTAGCCGTCGCGTTCTTCGTGCTGGCCGACATGCTCGACGGGGCAATGGCGCGGTTGCGCGGCGGAGGCACCCGGTTCGGCGCCGTGCTCGATGCCACGTGCGACCGGATCGGCGACGGTGCGGTGTTCTGCGGCCTGCTGTGGTGGGTGGCGTTCGGGTTGAAGAGCCCGCCGCTGGTGGTGGCAATCCTGATCTGCCTGGTCACGTCGCAGGTGATCTCGTACATCAAGGCGCGCGCCGAGGCCAGCGGCCTGCGCGGCGACGGCGGGCTGATCGAACGGCCTGAACGGCTGATGATCGTGCTCGTGGGTGCCGGACTGTCGGATTTCCCGCTCTTCCCGCTGACCTGGCTGCTTCCGGTCGCGATGTGGCTGCTCGCGGCTGCCAGCCTGATCACGGTCGCGCAGCGGCTGCACTCGGTCCGCACGTCGCCCCGCGCGACGGACAAGATCGAGAACCCGGAGAAGAGCGAGCATTGATATCCACGCCGAGGACACCGCGGCTGGTTCGCGACAGCCGTGCGGTGCTGGGTCAGCATCTCGCCGACTGGGGATACGCCGCCGGCTGGCGCGTGGTGCGCGCAATGCCGGATCTGGTGGCCCGCAACACGTTTGACGCCGGAGCTTTCTATGCGGCATGGGGCGGCGGTCCGGAGCAGCTACGGAAGAACCTGGCCCGGGTGATCGGTGTGCCGCCCAATGGCGTGCCAGATTCGCTGATGCGCGCCTCGCTGGCGTCCTACGCCCGGTACTGGCGGGAAGCCTTCCGGCTGCCGTCGATGGACCACAAGGCGATTCACCGCGCCGTCGACGAGTCGATGGTCGGCAAGGACAATGTGGCAGCGGCGCTGGACGGGGGCCGCGGGCTGGTGGTCGCGCTGCCGCACAGCGGGAACTGGGATATCGCCGGCGTCTGGATGGCCCAAGAGCACGGGACCTTTACCACCGTTGCCGAGCGGCTCAAGCCGGAGTCGTTGTACCGCCGGTTCATCGCCTATCGGGAGCGCCTGGGCTTCGAGGTGCTGCCGCTGTCAGGCGGGGAGCGGCCGGCGTACGAGGTGCTGGTCGAGCGGCTGCGGGCCAACCGCGTCGTCGCTCTAATGGCCGACCGCGATCTCACGCGCAACGGCGTGCAGGTCGCCTTCTTCGGCGAGCCGACGCGCATGCCCGCCGGGCCCGCGCGGCTGGCCGTCGAAACCGGTGCCAAGCTGTTGCCCACGCTCCCGTGGTTCGAGAAGAACGGCTGGGGCTTGGTCTTCCACCCACCGCTGGACACGACATCGGGTGACGTAAACGCGATCACGCAGGCGCTCGCCGACCGGTTCGCCGCCGACATCGCCGGCCACCCGCAGGACTGGCACATGCTGCAGCCGCAGTGGCTGGCCGACCTGCCCGCCGAGCGCCGGGCCCGATTGCAGGTAGAGAATTCTTGACATGCGCATCGGGATGGTGTGCCCCTACTCGTTCGACGTCCCGGGTGGGGTCCAGTCGCACGTGCTGCAGCTGGCCGGGGTGATGCATTCGCGCGGCCACGAGGTCAGCGTGCTCGCACCGTCGTCGTCGCACGTCGCGGTGCCCGACTACGTGGTCTCCGGCGGCAAGGCGGTTCCGATCCCGTACAACGGCTCCGTCGCGCGGCTGCGGTTCGGGCCGGCCACCCACCGAAAGGTGAAACGCTGGCTGGCCGACGGTGAATTCGACGTGCTGCACCTGCACGAGCCCAACGCCCCGAGCCTGTCCATGCTGGCGCTGGCAATCGCGGAAGGCCCGATCGTCGCGACATTCCACACTTCCACGACCAAATCACTGACCCTGTCGGTGTTTCAGGGCATCCTGCGCCCGTTCCACGAGAAGATCGTCGGCCGCATAGCCGTGTCGGAACTCGCCCGGCGGTGGCAGATGGAGGCGCTGGGGTCCGATGCGGTGGAGATCCCGAACGGCGTGGACGTGTCCTGCTTCGCGAATGCGCCTCTGCTGGAGGGCTATCCGCGGCCCGGCAAGACCGTCCTGTTTCTGGGTCGTTTCGACGAACGGCGCAAGGGCATGGATGTGCTGCTGCGTGCGTTGCCGGCGTTGGTGGAGCGATTTGGAGACATTCAGGTGCTCGTCGTCGGCCGCGGCGACCAAGACGAGCTCTGCGAGGAAGCCGGCCCGCTGGCAGGCCATCTGCGGTTCCTGGGCCAGGTCGACGACGACGAGAAGGCGTCGGCACTGCGCAGCGCCGACGCATACTGCGCGCCGAACACCGGCGGGGAGAGTTTCGGGATCGTGCTGGTGGAGGCGATGGCCGCCGGCACAGCGGTGGTCGCGAGCGACCTGGATGCGTTCCGCCGGGTGCTGCGGGACGGCGAGGCCGGCCGGTTGGTCCCCGTCGACGACGGCGGTGCGCTGGCCGAGGCGCTGATCGACGTTCTCAGCGACGACGCGCTGCGGGCCGGATACGTCAAGGCCGCCAAGGAAGCGGTCCGCCAATACGACTGGTCGGTGGTGGCCCACCAGATCATGCGGGTGTATGAAACCGTCGCGGCGACGGGGGCAAAGGTCGAGGTGGCCAGTTGACCACCTGGGCAGTGGTCGCCGGGGCGCTGCTGGTGGTGATCATCCTGGCCGCGGCGGTCTGGGCGTTCCAGACGGCGAACCGGCTGGACCGGTTGCACGTCCGCTACGACCTGTCCTGGCAGGCGCTCGACGCCGCGTTGGCCCGTCGAGCCGTGGTGGCGCGCGCCGTCGCCGCGGACGCGTACGGCGCGGGCGAGCGGTGCCGGCGGCTGACCGCACTGGCCGGCGCCGCCGAGCGGGCGCCGCGATCGTCGCGGGAGACGGCGGAGAACGAGTTGTCCGCGGAGCTCGCGACAGTCGACACCGCCGTGCTTGGGCCGGCGCTGATCGCCGAGCTGGCCGACGCCGAAGCCCGGGTGCTGCTGGCTCGCCGTTTCCACAACGACGCGGTTCGTGACACGTTGGCGCTGCGGGAGCGGCGACCGGTGCGATTGCTGCTTCTTGGCGGAACCGCGCCGCTGCCAACATATTTCGAGATCGCAGAGCGCGCGCAGGTCTCCGAGGGGGACGCCGGCGTCGTCACGGTGCGCACTTCCGCGCGCGTTGTGCTGCTCGACGAGAAGGGTCGTGTGCTGCTGTTCTGCGGGTCCGACCCCGCACGGGCAGACGGCGACGCACCCAAATGGTGGTTCACCGTCGGCGGCCAGTCCCGGCCCGGCGAAACGCTGCAGCAGGCGGCGGTGCGGGAAGTCTACGAGGAGACCGGACTGCACGCAGATTCCGCCGAGATGATCGGCCCGGTGTGGCGCCGCGACGCGATCATCGACTTCAACAACACGGTGATCCGCAGCCATGAGCTGTTCTTCGTGCACCGCACGCATAAGTTCGACCCGTCCACCGAGGGTCATACCGCGCTGGAGCGGCGCTACATCCACGGCCACCGCTGGTGTGACGCCGACGATCTCGCGGCGCTGGTCGGGGCTGGGGAGGCCGTCTATCCGGTGCAGCTGGGTGAACTCCTGGCGGAGGCCAACGCGCTGGCAGATGCGCGGGTGGAGCCCGAACGCCGCGAGCCGCAGCCGATCCGCTGAGCCCGCGCCGGCGTGGCCATGACGCCGAAAATCGCTGGTGCCGACCCACTAGACTGGTCCGGTACCGGGGATTACCGACAGGAAGAGGCAGCAGTGGCACCGGAGGCCCACGGCCAAACGGGAACCGCGCGGGTCAAGCGCGGCATGGCCGAGATGCTCAAGGGCGGCGTGATCATGGACGTCGTCACCCCGGAGCAGGCCCGCATTGCCGAAGGCGCCGGCGCGGTGGCGGTGATGGCGCTGGAGCGGGTGCCTGCCGACATCCGCGCTCAGGGCGGGGTGGCACGGATGAGTGACCCCGACATGATCGAGGGCATCATGTCCGCCGTCACGATCCCGGTGATGGCGAAGGCCCGCATCGGTCATTTCGTCGAGGCTCAGATCCTGCAGAGCCTCGGTGTCGACTATGTGGACGAGTCCGAGGTGCTCACCCCCGCGGACTATGCGCACCACATCGACAAGTGGAAGTTCACCGTGCCGTTCGTGTGCGGCGCGACGGGTCTCGGCGAGGCACTGCGCCGTATCACCGAGGGCGCGGCGATGATCCGCTCGAAGGGGGAGGCGGGCACCGGCGACGTGTCGAATGCAACCACGCACATGCGGGCGATCGGCGGGGAGATACGTCGGCTCACGTCGCTGTCGGATGACGAACTGTACGTCGCCGCAAAGGAATTGCAGGCGCCTTACGAGTTGGTCGTCGAGGTGGCGCGGGCGGGCAAGCTGCCGGTGACGCTCTTCACCGCAGGCGGCCTCGCCACCCCCGCCGACGCAGCGATGATGATGCAACTCGGTGCCGAGGGCGTGTTCGTCGGCTCCGGGATCTTCAAGTCCGGTGATCCTGCCCAGCGTGCCGCCGCGATCGTCAAGGCCACCACGTTCCACGACGACCCCGACGTGCTGGCCCGGGTATCGCGCGGGCTGGGCGAGGCGATGGTCGGCATCAACGTCGAGGAGATCGCACAGCCGCACCGACTGGCTCAGCGCGGCTGGTAAACATCTAGCGATGAGCCGCTTGCGCGAAGAGCAGAGCCCGTAGTGGCGATCGAGGAGATCCTCGATCTCGAGCAACTCGAGATCAACATTTTCCGCGGCAGCATGGCCGGCGTCGGTCCCGGTGTTCCCACCCGAACGTTCGGCGGGCACGTGGCCGGGCAGTCGCTGGTGTCGGCGGTCCGAACCGTGGGCGACGGTTTTCATGTGCACTCTCTGCACGGATACTTCCTGCGACCGGGAAGCCCGAAGGCGCCCACGGTGTTTCTCGTCGAGCGCGTCCGCGAGGGGGGCTCGTTCTGCACGCGGCGGGTCAACGCCGTCCAGCACGGCGAAACGATCTTCTCGATGTCGGCGTCGTTCCAGACGATTCAGGAAGGCATCCAACACCAGGACGCGATGCCAGAGGCGCCGGCGCCGGAGCAGCTGACGCAGGTGCGCTCAACGTCCTACATCGACAACGAGGGCTGGGCCCAGTTCCAGGAATGGGACCTGCGGATCGTGCCGGGGGAGCTGCTGAAGCCTGTTGCCGGGAAGGCGTCCCGGCAACAGGTCTGGTTCCGCCACCGCGATCGGCTGCCCGACGACGGGGTGCTGCACATTTGCGCGCTGGCGTACATGAGCGACCTGACGCTGCTCGGCTCGGCGCAGGTGATCCACCCCGCCGAACGCGAGCATCTGCAGGTGGCGTCGCTCGACCATGCGATGTGGTTCATGCGGCCGTTCCGCGCCGACGAGTGGCTGCTGTACGACCAGTCCTCGCCGTCGGCATACGGCGGCCGCGCGCTGACGCAGGGCAAGATCTTCACCCGCGACGGCGAGATGGTGGCCGCGGTCATGCAGGAGGGGCTGACCCGCTACCGGCGCGACTACATTCCGCCGGCTTCGGGGTGAACGGGCCGCGAGTCGGCGTCCTGGCCCTTCAGGGAGATACCCGCGAACACCTGGCGGCGCTGCGCGAAGCCGGGGCCGATGCGGCGACAGTGCGCCGCCGGTCCGAGCTGGCCGGCGTCGACGCGCTGGTCATCCCCGGTGGGGAGTCCACCACCATGAGCCACTTGCTGGCCGAGTTCGGACTGCTCGAGCCCCTGCGCCAACGGGTGGCCGACGGCATGCCGGTGTACGGGTCGTGTGCGGGGATGATCCTGCTGGCCACTGAGATCGTCGATGCGGGAAACGACGGCCGGTGCGCCCTGCCGTTGCGAGGCATCGATATGACCGTGCGCCGCAACGCCTTCGGCCGACAGGTCGACTCGTTCGAGGAAGACATCGCGTTCGAGGGTGTGGACGGGCCGGTGCACGCGGTGTTCATCCGCGCGCCATGGGTGGAACGCGTCGGTGACGAAGTGCAGGTGCTGGCCCGCGCCGCCGATCACCCGGTGGCGGTTCGGCAGGGCCGCGTGCTGGCCACCGCGTTCCATCCGGAGATCACCGGCGACCGTCGCGTGCACCGGCTGTTTGTCGACATCGTCACCGGCAGTGCGTGACGGTCCACGTAAGCTCGTTAATCGGACTTCGCAGTTGAGAATCGAGGTAGTACCTGCATGAGCGGCCATTCCAAGTGGGCCACGACGAAACACAAGAAAGCGATCGTCGACGCACGCCGCGGCAAGATGTTCGCCCGGCTGATCAAGAACATCGAGGTCGCTGCGCGCGTCGGTGGCGGTGACCCGGCGGGCAACCCGACGCTGTACGACGCGATCCAGAAGGCGAAGAAGAGCTCGGTGCCCAACGAGAACATCGAGCGCGCGCGCAAGCGGGGCGGCGGCGAGGAGGCCGGTGCCGCAGACTGGCAGAACATCACCTACGAGGGCTACGGGCCCAACGGTGTTGCGGTGCTGATCGAGTGCCTGACCGACAACCGCAACCGCGCGGCGGGCGAGGTGCGCGTCGCGATGACCCGCAACGGCGGCAATATGGCCGACCCCGGGTCGGTGGCGTACCTGTTCTCGCGCAAGGGCGTCGTGACGTTGGAGAAGAACGGGCTCACCGAGGACGACGTGCTGGCCGCGGTGCTGGAGGCGGGCGCCGAAGACGTCAGCGACCTCGGCGACAGCTTCGAGGTCATCACCGAGCCGTCCGACCTCGTCACGGTGCGGACGGCGTTGCAGGACGCCGGCATCGACTACGAGTCGGCCGAGGCCGGGTTCCAGCCGTCGGTGTGGGTGCCGCTGGACGCCGACGGCGCGCGCAAGTTGATGCGGATGGTGGATGCGCTGGAGGACAGCGACGACGTGCAGGACGTCTACACCAACGCCGACATCCCCGACGAGGTGATGGCCGAGCTCGACCAGGAGTGACCGCGCGTCGTTCCCGGCGATGGCGCCCGGAGCCGCTACAGTTCGCATCGAACAGCTGTTCGTATTCGACCGTGGAGGCGGCACGTTGCGCGTCATGGGAGTTGACCCGGGGCTGACGCGCTGCGGGTTGTCCCTGATCGAGAGCGCCGGCGGCAGGCAGGTCATCGCCCTCGACGTCGACGTGGTGCGCACGCCCACCGACATGCCGTTGCACCGTCGACTGCTCGCGATCAGCGATGCCGTCGAGTACTGGATGGACACCCATGAGCCCGATGTGGTCGCGATCGAGCGGGTCTTCTCCCAGCAGAATGTGTCGACCGTGATGGGCACCGCGCAGGCCGGGGGAGTGATCGCGCTGGCCGCCGCCCGCCGCGACATCGATGTGCACTTCCATACGCCCAGTGAGGTCAAGGCCGCAGTCACCGGCACCGGCCGCGCCGGCAAGGCTCAAGTTACTGCGATGGTCACCAAAATCCTGGCGCTGCAAGCAAAACCGACACCAGCCGACGCGGCCGACGCGCTGGCGCTCGCGATCTGCCACTGCTGGCGCGCGCCTATGATCACCCGGATGGCCGCGGCCGAGGCGCTGGCCGCGGAACAACGCAAGAAATACGAGGCCAAGCTGAAGGCGGCAAGATGATCGCTTCGATCCGCGGAGAAGTTCTCGAGGTGGCGCTGGACCACGTCGTCATCGAAGCCGCCGGAGTCGGCTATCGGGTCAACGCGACGCCGTCGACGCTGGCGACGCTGCGCCGCGGGGCAGACGCGAGGCTGGTCACCGCGATGATCGTGCGTGAGGATTCGATGACGCTGTACGGCTTCGCCGATTCCGATTCCCGCGACCTCTTCCAAACCCTGCTGTCCGTCTCCGGCGTCGGGCCCCGGCTGGCGATGGCAACCCTGGCCGTGCACGAGGCGCCGACCCTGCGCCGGGTGCTTGCCGACGGTGATGTCACCGCGCTCACCCGCGTGCCGGGCATCGGCAAGCGCAGCGCCGAACGGATGGTGCTGGAACTGAGCGACAAGGTAGGCCCCGGCTACGCGACAGCGGGTGCGCCCGCCACCAACGGGCACGCGGTGCGTGGTCCGGTCGTGGAAGCCCTTGTGGGCCTGGGCTTTGCGGCCAAGCAGGCCGAAGAGGCCACCGACAGGGTGCTGGCGGCCGAAGCCGATGCCACCACATCAACCACGCTGCGGGCCGCGCTGTCGTTGCTGGGTACCACGAAATGAGCCGATTCGCGCCTGACGAGGACGACGAGGACCGCGAGGTCTCTGGAGCGCTGACCGTCGGTGAAGGCGACATCGATGCCGGCCTGAGGCCACGATCGCTGGCCGAATTCATCGGCCAGCCGCGCGTGCGCGAGCAGTTGCAGCTGGTGATCGAGGGCGCCAAGAACCGCGGCGGCACACCGGACCACATTCTGCTGTCGGGGCCGCCCGGCCTCGGCAAGACCTCGCTCGCGATGATCATCGCCGCTGAGCTGGGTAACCCGTTGCGGCTGACGTCCGGGCCTGCGCTGGAACGCGCGGGTGATCTGGCCGCGATGCTGTCGAACCTCGTCGAGCACGATGTGCTGTTCATCGACGAGATCCACCGCATCGCGCGGCCTGCGGAGGAGATGCTGTACCTGGCGATGGAGGACTTCCGCGTCGACGTCGTTGTCGGCAAGGGGCCCGGGGCCACGTCGATCCCGCTCGAGGTCGCCCCGTTCACGCTGGTAGGCGCCACCACCCGGTCCGGTGCGCTGACCGGTCCGCTGCGAGACAGGTTCGGCTTCACCGCGCACATGGACTTCTACGAGCCGGGCGAGCTGGAACAGGTGCTGACGCGTTCGGCGGGCATCCTCGGCATCGAGATGGCTGCCGATGCCGGAGCTGAAATCGCCCGCCGCTCGCGAGGGACCCCGCGCATCGCCAACCGGCTGCTGCGGCGCGTCCGCGACTACGCCGAGGTCAGAGCCGACGGTGTGATCACCCGTGATGTGGCGAAGGCGGCGCTCGAGGTCTACGACGTCGACGAACTCGGACTGGACCGGCTGGACCGCGCGGTGCTGACAGCGCTGATCCGCAGCTTCGGTGGCGGGCCGGTCGGGGTGTCGACGCTGGCGGTCGCGGTCGGCGAGGAGGTGGCGACGGTCGAGGAAGTGTGCGAACCGTTCCTGGTGCGTGCCGGGATGATCGCGCGAACACCCCGGGGACGCGTCGCCACGGCGTTAGCGTGGACGCAGCTGGGGATCCCGCCGCCCAGCGGAGTCAGCGGATTCGGTCAGGTCGGGCTGTTCGACTGAGTTGTTCGATTGAGGGGAGTCCGATGGCAATCGCGGCACTGGTCTTCGCCGCCCTTGCGGCGGTGGTGCATGTGTACATCTGGGTGCTCGAGTCGATGATGTGGACCGCCCCGCGCACGCGGGCCGTCTTCGGCACCACCGAGGCGGAGGCCGCCACCACGAAACTGCTCGCGCTGAACCAGGGCTTCTACAACCTGTTCCTGGCCGTCGTCACGACGGTGGGCATCGTCTCGTTTGCGATGTGCTCGACGGCCGTAGGCGCGGCGCTCATCTTCGCCGGCACCGGGTCAATGGTGCTTGCGGCAGTCGTGCTGCTGGTGTCGTCACCGGACAAGGCGCGCGGGGCGCTCATCCAGGGCACCTTCCCGGCCATCGCGATCGTGCTGATGGGGCTGTACCTGGCGCTCTGACGGTTACCCCGTCGCCCGATCCGGGTACCCGTCCCGGGTCAGGGCAAAGGAGGCGTCATGAATGGTCTGGACACCGGTGTTCCCATGCGCGGAGGACGGATGCGGATCTCCCGCACCCGGGGCGCGGCAAGCGGTTTTCTACTGATCCTTCTGGGGGCGTGGGGCGCGCTGATTCCCTTCGTCGGCCCGAATCTCGGCTTCGCGTACACCCCCGACCAGGAATGGACCTGGACCGCAGCGCGCGGCTGGCTGGAGGTGCTGCCGGGTGCCGCGACCGCGGTCGGCGGTGTGCTGTTGCTGACGTCGCGCAACCGAGCCGCCGCGATGCTCGGCGGCTGGCTGACGGTGGTTGCCGGCGGGTGGTTCGTGGTCGGGCGCGCGTTGGCGGGCCCGCTGGGTCTCGGCGACCCGGGCGCGCCGGTCGCGATCACCGACGCCAGGCGGGTGTCGCTGGAACTTGCGTACTTCTCCGGTCTCGGCGCGGCGATCGTGTTCGTCGGCGCGCTCGCGTTGGGCCGGTTGTCGGTTCGCAGCGTGCGGGACGTCCAGCACGCGCACCGCCCAATGGCCGCAACGGGGCCGTCGCCCAAGCACGCTCGGGCTGAGGCGGAAGAGCCGGAGACCGAAGAACCGGAGACCAAAGAAGAGCCCAAGACTGCGGAGCCGCAGAGTCAGGGATTCGGCGGCCTGTTTCGCAGCTCGGCCAGTCCTTCGGCGCGCATCTTGACGGGCCGATAGCCGAGTTCGCGGCGGGCCTTGGTGATGTCGATGGTGCATTCCTGAGATGAGATCCAGTAGGCGAACCGAGTCAGCGGCGGCGCGCCGGGAAGCGGGGCCGTCCGCCAGAGTCCCTCACCGGCCGCCGCGAGCGGGCCCGCCACCCACGTCGGAATCGAACGACCGGGCGCCTTGACGCCCTGCGTGTCCAGCAGTGTGGAGACGAAATCGCGAAAGACGACGGGCTCGCCGTCGGTGACGAAGTAGGCCTCGCCGCCGCGGCCTTTGTGTGCGCCGAGCTGCAGCCCCTCGACCACGTTTTCGACGTGAGTGACGTCGGTGAGCTGGGTCCCACCGCCGATCCACGCGAACCTGCCGGACTTGACCATCTCGACCATCGACGGCAGCAGGGTCGTGTCGCCGGCGCCCCACACGAAACGGGGCCGGACGACCACGGTTTCGAACCCGTCGCCGCTGGCGTCGCGTACAGCCTGCTCGGCCCGCGCCTTCGTCGCCGAGTACGGCGCTTTCGAGTCGGGCCGAAGGGGCGCCGTCTCATCGACCGATCGCAGCGGCTTGCCCGCCATCAGAGCCGCCTCGGTGCCGCAGTGGACAAACCGGGAAACGCCTGCCGCGCGGGTTCCGGCGAGGGCGTTTTGGGTCCCGGTGACGTTGTCGCGGATGAAATCCGCCAACGGACCCCATATCTGCGTGTTGGCGGCGAGGTGATACGCGGTGTCGGTGCCCTGCGCGCCTGCGGTGATCGCGTCGACGTCGGAGAGGTCGCCGCGGACCGCCTCTGCGCCGAGCGCCTCGACCGCGGCAGCCGAGGAATCTGAGCGCGCCAGCGCCCGCACCCGGATGCCGTTGGCCACAAGTCTTTCAATCAGCCGGCCGCCGATGAACCCCGATCCGCCGGTGACGAACGCTGGCTGAGATTCCAAGTTCTGTACCGTCGCCGTCAAAGGTCTTTCAGAATCAACGCGAGGACGTCGAGCCCTTCGGTCAGCAACTCGTCGCTGATCGGCAGCGGCGGCGCGAATCGGATGACATTGTTGAACGTCCCGCAGGACAAGACGATGACGCCGGCCTCGTGCGCCCGGGTGCACAGCGTGCGGGTCAGCACCGGATCGGGTTCGGCCGTCCCCGACTTGACCAGTTCCGCCCCGATCATCGCGCCGCGGCCGCGCACGTCACCGATCCGGTCGTCCTCGGCCTGCATGCGGCCCAGGATGTCCTTCATCAGCTGCTCGATCTGTGTTGCCCGCGCCACCAGCCCGTCGGCCTCGATGGTCTCGATGGTGGCCAGGGCGGCCGCGCATGCGATCGGGTTGCCGCCGAAGGTGCCGCCCAACCCGCTGACGTGCGGTGCATCCATGATTTCGGCGCGCCCCGTGACGGCGGACAGCGGCAGGCCGTCGGCGATGCCCTTCGCGGTGACGATAAGGTCCGGCTCGATGCCCTCGTGCTCGCAGGCGAACATCTTGCCCGTCCGCGCGAAGCCCGTCTGAACCTCGTCGGCGATGAACACCACATTGTTGTCGCGGCACCAATCAACCAGGGCCGCGAGGAAGCCCTCGGCGGGGACGATGAAGCCGCCCTCGCCCTGGATCGGCTCGATAACGACCGCGGCCAGGTTGTCCGCACCGATCTCCTTCTCGATCATCGTGATCGCCCTGGCGGCGGCCAGGGCGCCGTCGATCGCCAACTCCTTGCTGAGCAGCCCGTCGCGGTACGGATACGACAGCGGAGCGCGGTAGATCTCGGGTGCGAACGGGCCGAAGCCGCTTTTGTAGGGCATCGACTTTGCGGTCAGCGCCATCGTCAGATTGGTACGACCGTGGTAGGCGTGATCGAACGCGACGATCGCGGTCTTGTGGGTGAACATGCGGGCGACCTTGACCGCGTTCTCCACCGCCTCGGCGCCAGAGTTGAACAACGCCGAACGCTTGTCACCGGTGCCGGGGGTGAGCCGGTTGAGCTGCTCGGCCACCGCCACATACCCCTCGTATGGCGTGATCATGAAACAGGTGTGGGTGAAGTCGGCGACCTGTTTGCTGACCGCGTCGACAACCCGAGGTGCGGCATTGCCGATCGTGGTCACCGCGATCCCGGAGCCCAGGTCGATCAGCCGGTTGCCGTCGACATCCTCGACGATGCCGCCGCCGGCCCGCGCGACATAGACAGGCATCGTGTTGCCGACCCCGCGCGACACGGCGGAGGCCTTGCGGTCGATCAGTTCCCGCGAGCTGGGACCGGGGATTTCGGTGACAAGCCTGCGGCTCTGTTCGAGGATGGTCAATGGCTCTCCTCAGGCAGCCCCTCCTGCGCTCGAGCCTAGTGCGAATCAGCCTTCCCGCGGGCGTCGCGGGGCCAGATGGCACACTGGTCAGTTGCGACGCCCTGCGGACGGCCGCGGGGGCCCAACCACCTGCACTACACGAAAGAACCGTGCCTTCATGCAACAGCTGATCGTCTTCCTGCCACTGCT
Organism: uncultured Actinomycetota bacterium; assembly: GCA_963759655.1. Lineage (GTDB taxonomy): Bacteria > Actinomycetota > Actinomycetes > Mycobacteriales > Mycobacteriaceae > Mycobacterium. Next base: position 54,536 of record CAVXAG010000029.1, read on the forward strand.
CGTGATCTTGGGCGCGTTCATGTTCTTCGCGTCGCGGCGCCAGAGGCGCGCGATGCAAGCCACCATCGACCTGCACGAGTCGCTGCAGGTCGGCGACCGGGTGCACACCACCTCGGGTCTGCAGTCCACCATCGTCGGCATCGCCGACGACACGGTCGACCTCGAGATCGCGCCCGGCGTTGTCACCACGTGGATGAAGTTGGCGGTCCGCGACCGCATCGAGCCGGACGTCCCGGATGGCCCGGGTGTCGACGATGACGACGAGAGCCGCGAGATCACCGAATCGGATGCAGCCGCCGAACCCGGCCGAATCACCAAGGACTGAGAGCACCCCGGCAGCACGTACGCTCTGCCGGGGTAGACGAATCGAGCGCAAGGAGAACTGAGGACCGTGGCATCGTCGTCGCCGCCGGTGCGCCCTGCCCGGTACCTGTCGGTGTTCCTGATTCTTTTGATCGGCCTTTACCTGCTGGTGTTCCTCACCGGCAACAAGCAGGCCAGGCCGAAGCTCGGCATCGACCTTCAGGGCGGAACCAGGGTGACGTTGACGGCGCGCACCCCCGATGGTTCCCGGCCCACCCGCGAGGCGCTCAACCAGGCACAGCAGATCATCAGTGCCCGCGTCAACGGTCTCGGTGTGTCGGGCTCGGAGGTCGTCATCGACGGCGACAACCTGGTCATCACCGTCCCGGGTAGCGACAGCAACGAGGCGCGCAACCTCGGGCAGACCGCCCGGCTGTTCATCCGCCCGGTGGTCGACGTCGTGCCGATTCCGCAGCAAGGGGAGCAGACGCCCGAGATGCCGCCGGGGCTGCCGCCCGGTGCGATACCGGGGCAGCCGCCCGAGATGCCACCGGGTGCGATACCGGGGCTGCCGCCCGGTGCGGGCACTGCGCCGGGTGCGACTCCGGGGACGGAGCCAGACCTGTTGCCCAGTCAAGCGCCCGCGCCGGCGCCGGCGGCGCCGGGACAACCCGCGCCTCAGCCGAGGCCCTACCCCGACGAGCCGCCGCCGCCGACGCCGGCACCCCCTGCCCCGGCACCTGCTCCGGCGCCCGCGGCCGGCCCCGCTCCCGCTCCGGGGCAACCACTTCCGCCAGCGCCGGACCCACGAAAAGACCTGGCGGACAGCATCACGTTCCAAAAGGCGCTGCGGCAGAACCCCGCGCTCGCCCAGGTGGCGATCAGTGTGCTGATGGAATCGCGGTGCCAGGGGTCGGACCCGCTGGCCGGCAATGACGATCCTCAGCAGCCGCTGGTGACGTGCTCGACCGATCACACCCAGATCTACCTGCTGGACAAGTCGATCATCAGCGGTGATCAAATCGACAGCGCCAGTGCCGGTTTCGATCAACAGCACAGCCAGTGGGTGGTGAACCTGAAGTTCAAGTCCGCCGCGGCCAACACCTGGGCGGACTACACCGCCGCCCATGTCGGCACCCAGACCGCGTTCGTGCTCGACTCGCAGGTGGTGAGCGCGCCGGCCATCAGGGAGGCGATCCCCGGCGGCAACACGCAGGTTACCGGCAACTTCACCGGCGCCAAGGCGCGCGACCTGGCCAACGTGCTGAAGTACGGGTCGCTGCCGTTGTCGTTCGAGTCGTCTGAGGCCGAAACCGTTTCCGCCACATTGGGTTTGACGTCGCTGAGGGCGGGTTTGATCGCGGGCGCGATCGGCCTGGCAATTGTGCTCTTGTACTCACTGCTGTACTACCGTGCCCTCGGGTTGCTCACCGCGCTGTCGTTGGTGGCATCCGGCGCCGCGGTGTACGCGATCCTGATCTTGTTGGGCCGCTACATCAATTACACGCTCGACTTGGCCGGTATCGCCGGCCTGATCATCGGCATCGGCACCACGGCGGACTCCTTCGTCGTGTTCTTCGAACGCATCAAAGACGAGATCCGCGAGGGACGATCGTTCCGGTCCGCGGTGCCGCGCGGCTGGGTGCGGGCGCGACGGACGATCCTGTCGGGCAACTCCGTCAGCTTGCTGGCAGCCGCGGTGCTGTACTTCCTGGCGATCGGTGAGGTGAAGGGCTTCGCGTTCACGCTGGGTTTGACGACGATCCTCGACACCGTTGTGGTGTTCCTGGTGACCTGGCCGCTGGTGTACCTGGCATCGAAGTCGGCGCTGTTGTCACGGCCGGCGTTCAACGGGCTCGGTGTGGTTCAGCAGATCGCCCGGGAACGCCGTGCGGCGGCGTATGCGACGGAACAGAGGTAGGCGATGGCTTCCGACGACAAGAAGGCCCGCGGCGAAGCAGGCTTCATCTACTCCGCCGTCGACAGTCCCGAGTCGGGTGCGGTCGAGGAGGGCCTGGACGCGCCGCGTCACAACTTCTTCACCCGGCTCTACGCCGGCACGGGAGCGTTCGACATCATCGGCAGGCGCCGGCTGTGGTTCGCGATCAGCGGCACGATCATCGTGATCGCGATCGCCTCCATCGCGCTTCGCGGCTTCACGCTCGGCATCGACTTCCAGGGCGGCACCATGGTGTCGTTCCCTCGGGGCAACGCGACAGTCCAGCAGGTCGACGCCGTGTTCCACCAGGCGCTGGGCCATGACCCGCAGCAGGTGGTCACCGTAGGCAACGGCACCTCGGCCACCGTGCAGATCCGCTCGGAGGCGCTGTCCAACGACCAGACCGCGAAGCTGAGGGACGCGTTGTTCAACGAGTTCCAGCCGGTTGGGCTTGACGGCAAGCCCAACCCGCAGGCCATCAGCGACTCGGCCGTGTCGTCGACGTGGGGTTCGCAGATCACCAAGAAGGCGCTGATCGCGCTGGTGGTCTTCCTGGTGCTCGTCAGCCTCTACATCACCATCCGCTACGAGCGGTACATGGCGATGGCGGCGCTGGCGGCCCTGGCGTTCGTGCTGACCACGACGGCCGGGCTGTACTCTCTGGTCGGCTTCGAGGTCAGTCCCGCCACGGTGATCGGGCTGCTCACCATCCTGGGCTTCTCGCTCTACGACGCGGTGATCGTGTTCGACAAGGTCGAGGAGAACACCAAGGGGTTCCAGCACACCACCCGGCGCACCTTCGCCGAGCAGGCCAACCTGGCAATCAACCAGACGTTGATGCGCTCGTTCAACACCAGCCTGATCTCGGTGGTCCCCATCCTGTCGCTGATCGTGGTGGCCGTCTGGTTGCTCGGCGTCGGCACGCTGAAGGACCTCGCCCTGGTGATGCTGGTCGGCATCATCGTCGGCGCCTACGCGTCGATCTTCCTCGCCACACCGCTGCTGGTGACCCTGCGGGAACGCACCGAACTCGTCCGCACCCACACGCGTCGGGTGCTGCGCCGCCGAAACGGGGCGACCGCGGCTGACGCCGCCGACAACGCGTCGGCATCCGACGACCGGGAGACCGCCGAGGAACCCATCGCGGCACTGGCCGGCAAGCCGGCGCCCGGCGCGCGCCCGATCCGCCCGACTGCCACCCGCGCGGGCCGACCGTCGGGCAAGCGGAACACGCGGCGGCGCTAGATAGATGGTCCATCGGCGCTGGCGGGAGCTCATCCACGCGTCGCCTCCGCCGGCGGTGCTCGCCGTGATCGCGCTGCTGGTGGCACCGTTCGCGTTGACGTCGTGCTCGGGCACCCCTGCGGATCAGATCGGCTATGCGGTCGACGGTCCGCTGGTCACGTACAACCCGAATACGGTCGTCGGCGCCGCGTCGGCGGCGCCGCAGGCGTTCGCCCGCGTGCTCACCGGCTTCGCCTATCACGGCCCTGACGGGCAGATGGTCGCGGACCACGATTTCGGCACGGTGTCGGTGATCGGCCGCGAGCCACTTGTGCTGGACTACACGATCGCCGACAGCGCGGTGTATTCCGACGGCAAGCCGATCACATGCGACGACATGGTGCTGGCATGGGCGGCGCAGTCGGGCCGACAGCCCGGTTTCGACGCCGCGAGCCACGCCGGCTACGCCGACATCACCGCGATCGACTGCAATCCTGGGCAGAAGAAGGCGCGCGTGACGTTCGCGCCGGATCGTCCGTTCCCCGACTATGCGCAACTGTTCAGCGCCACGTCGCTGATGCCGTCGCATGTCGTCGCCGACTTGCTGGGCATCGATGTCACCACCGCGCTGCAGAACGACGACACGCCGGCGGTCGGACGGATCGCCGACGCCTGGAACACGATGTGGGACCTGAAACCCGGCTTCAATCCCCGGTGGTTCCCCTCATCGGGTCCCTACAAGCTGGACTCGGTGAACTCCGATGGCTCGATAGTGCTCGTCGCCAACGATCGCTGGTGGGGGACCAAGCCGGTGACGAGGCAGATCATGGTGTGGCCGCGCGGTGTCGATATCGCGCAGCGCCTCAAGAACGGCACCGTCGACGTGGTGGACGTCGCCGCGGGGTTGGTCGGCGGGTTGACAGTGCCGGATAACTATCAGCGCAGCGACAGCCCGTCGGCGGGCATCCAGCAGCTCATCTTCTCCGGACAGGGGGCGCTGGCTGCGCCTGCGGCACGGCGCGCGCTGGCGCTGTGCACGCCCCGCGACGCGATCGCGGCTGACGCCAGCGTGCCGATAGCGAACGCACGGCTCAATCCCGCCGCCGAGGACGCGTTCGGTGCCGCCGAGAGCGCCGCCGCCAACAACCAGTACGTGGCGGCGAACGCGGACGCCGCCCGGGCCGCGCTGAACAACGCGCCGCTGACGGTCCGCATCGGCTATCAGGCGCCAAACGCCCGGCTGAATGGGTTGATCAGCGCGATCACGAAGGCGTGCGCGCCGGCCGGCATCACCGTGCAGGACGTGTCGTCGGAGGGCACCGGTCCGCAGACGCTGAGGGCCAGCCAGATCGACGTCCTGGTGGCCAGCACCGGCGCCGCGACCGGCGGTGGCTCCAGCGGCTCTTCGGCAATCGACGCCTACGACCTGCACACCGCCAACGGCAACAACCTGTCCGGCTACTCCAACCCGCAGGTAGACGGCATCATCGACAGGCTCGCCGCCACGACCGACCCCAAGGTGGTCGCCCGGCTGCTGGGCGACGGCGCCGCCACACTGTGGAACGACATGCCGACATTGCCGTTGTACCGTCAGCAGCGCACGCTGATCACCTCGAAGAAAACGTACGGGGTGAGCGGTAACGCGACCCGATGGGGCGCGGGCTGGAACATGGACCGATGGGTGTTGACGCAATGAGTGGCGACCAGCGATTCAACACCGCGCGAAACATCGCCGAGGTGATCGCGTCGCTGACTCGGGAGGTCTCCGACTTCCCGTCGCCCGGCATACGGTTCAAGGACCTGACGCCGCTGCTGGCCGATGCCGACGGGCTTGCCGCCGTGACCGACGCGCTGGCCGAGATCGCGTCCGGGGCCGAGTTGATCGCCGGTGTCGACGCGCGGGGTTTCCTGCTCGGCGGGGCGGTAGCGACACGCCTGGGTACCGGGGTGCTGGCGGTCCGCAAGGGCGGGAAGCTGCCGCCACCGGTGCTCAGCAAGACCTACACCCTCGAATACGGATCCGCGACGTTGGAGATACCGGCCGAAGGCATCGACCTCGCCGGGCGCACCGTCGTGATCATCGACGATGTGCTCGCCACCGGTGGCACGCTCGCGGCGACCGCGCGGCTCCTCGACGACGCCGGTGCGGCCGTCACCGGGGCGGCGGTGGTGCTGGAGCTGGCGGCGCTGCGGGGCCGCGATGCGGTGGCTCCGCTGCCGGTCAGCAGCTTGCGGCAGGTCTGAGCGATATCCTCTCTGTAGAGGAGGTGCCGGATGGCAGCTGACGACGAAGGCACGGGTCAGGCTGTTCAGGTGCCCCCCGCGCCGCCCGAGGCTGGTGCGGCGCCGACCTCGACCAGCGCGTCGCGGCGGGTCCGCGCCCGGCTGGCGCGCCGGATGACCGCCCAGCGCGGCGCCGTCAACCCGGTGCTGGAGCCGCTCATCGCGGTGCACAAGGAGATCCATCCGAAGGCCGACCTGACGATGCTGCAGCGCGCCTACGAGGTGGCCGAGGAACGGCACGCCGCCCAGTTCCGCCGCTCCGGGGATCCGTACATCACCCACCCGCTGGCCGTCGCGAACATCCTGGCCGAGCTCGGCATGGATACCACCACGCTGATCGCCGCGCTTCTGCACGACACGGTGGAGGACACCGGCTACACGCTGGACGCGCTGACCGCCGAGTTCGGCGAGGAGGTCGGCCATCTGGTCGACGGCGTCACCAAACTCGACAAGGTCGTGCTCGGCGGCGCCGTCGAAGCCGAAACCATCCGCAAGATGGTGATCGCGATGGCCCGTGATGGGCGGGTGCTGGTGATCAAGGTCGCCGACCGGCTGCACAACATGCGTACGATGCGGTTCCTGCCACCGGAGAAGCAGGCCAGCAAGGCCCGTGAAACGCTGGAAGTCATTGCCCCGCTGGCACATCGACTGGGCATGGCCACCGTCAAGTGGGAGCTCGAAGATCTGTCGTTCGCGATCCTGCATCCGAAGCGCTACGAGGAGATCGTGCGGCTGGTCGCCGACCGCGCACCGTCCCGGGACACTTACCTGGCCAAGGTGCGGGCCGAGATCAACTCGACGCTCAACGCGTCGAAGATCAACGCCGTTGTCGAGGGCCGGCCCAAGCACTACTGGTCGATCTACCAGAAGATGATCGTCAAGGGACGCGACTTCGACGACATTCACGACCTGGTGGGTGTACGCATCCTCTGCGAGGAGATCCGCGACTGCTATGCCGCTGTGGGCGTCGTGCATTCGCTGTGGCAGCCGATGGCCGGGCGGTTCAAGGACTACATCGCGCAGCCGAGATTCGGGGTGTACCAGTCGCTGCACACCACGGTCGTGGGTGCGGAGGGCAAGCCACTGGAGATACAGATCCGCACCCTGGACATGCACCGGACTGCGGAGTACGGGATCGCGGCGCACTGGCGGTACAAGGAAACCAAGGGCCGTAACGGTTTACCGCACGGTCACGCGGCTGCCGAGATCGACGACATGGCGTGGATGCGTCAACTGCTGGACTGGCAGCGGGAGGCGGCCGATCCCGGTGAGTTCTTGGAGTCGCTGCGCTACGACCTGGCAGTGCAGGAGATCTTCGTGTTCACGCCGAAGGGCGACGTGATCACGCTGCCCACCGGGTCGACCCCCGTCGACTTTGCCTACGCGGTACACACCGAGGTCGGCCACCGGTGCATCGGCGCGAGAGTCAACGGCCGCCTCGTCGCACTCGAGCGCAAGCTCGAAAACGGCGAAGTCGTAGAGATTTTCACGTCCAAGGCGATGAATGCGGGCCCGTCGCGGGACTGGCAGACCTTTGTGGTGTCGCCGCGTGCCAAGGCCAAGATCCGCCAGTGGTTCGCCAAGGAGCGGCGCGAAGAGGCGCTCGAGGCCGGCAAGGATGCGATCGGGCGCGAGGTGCGCCGTGGTGGACTCCCGTTGCAGCGCTTGATGAGTGCCGATTCGATGGGTGCGCTGGCGCGCGAGTTGCGCTATGCGGACGTGTCGGCCTTGTACACCGCGGTGGGCGAGGGTCACGTCTCGGCGCGGCACGTTGTTCAGCGGCTGCTGGCCCAACTGGGTGGTGACGAGGCGGCCGAGGACGAGCTCGCCGAACGGTGGACACCGGCAACGATGCCGGTGCGACAACGCAATACGGAGGACACGGGCATCGCGGTGCCGGGCGCACCCGGCGTGCTGACCAAGCTGGCCAAGTGCTGCACGCCGGTGCCGGGCGACAAGATCATGGGGTTCGTCACCCGCGGCGGCGGCGTGAGCGTGCACCGGACGGACTGCACGAACGCCGCGTCGCTGCAGCAGCAGGCCGAGCGGATCATCGACGTCGAGTGGGCGCCGTCGCCGTCATCGGTGTTCCTGGTGGCCATCCAGGTGGAGGCGCTCGACCGCCATCGGCTGCTGTCCGATGTCACGCGGGTGCTCGCCGACGAGAAGGTCAACATCCTGTCGGCGTCGGTGACCACGTCGGGTGACCGGGTGGCGATCAGTCGATTCACCTTCGAGATGGGCGACCCGAAGCATCTGGGCCACGTGCTGAATGTGGTCCGCAACGTCGAGGGTGTGTACGACGTCTACCGCGTGACATCCGCGGCCTGACCGGCTCCAGTGTGAATCTGGCGACACCGAATCGGCGTGTCGCGTCGTTGATTTCACTGTCGCGGTGAGGACGCCTAGTCCTGCAGGGCCGACGTGATCACGACGTCGGTTTTCGGCTTGCCGTCAGGCGACCCGTCTGCCGTGCCGGCGGCCGCGATCTTGTCCAGGACGCCCATGTCTTTTGCGTCGACCTGGCCGAAGACCGTGTAATTCGGCGGCAGTTGTGAGTCCTTGTACACGATGAAGAACTGGCTGCCGTTGGTTCCCGGTCCAGCGTTGGCCATCGCCAGCGTGCCGCGGGGGTACACGATCGGCTGATTCCGCGCGGGATCGTCAGGCGGGTACTGGTTGGAGGGGTACTCGTCGGCGAATTGGTAGCCGGGGCCGCCAGAGCCGTTGCCCTTCGGGTCGCCGCACTGCAACACGAACAATTGCGGGCCGGTGGTCAGCCGGTGGCAGTGCGTGTCGTTGAAATACTTCTGCCCAGCCAGGCTTAGGAAACTGTTGACGGTACACGGCGCCTTCCCGTTGTCCAACTGAATACCAAACGGGCCCTGGTTCGTCGTGATGCTCATGCTCACGTTCGCTGGATCCGTCGGAATTTTGCCAGTGTGGCTTGGCAGGCTGACGGGCTTTGCCGCCGGGTCATTGGGTGTGGCCGAGTACGTGCAGTTGTCGAAGTCGGCCGGCGGCTTGAACGGCGGCAGCACCCCGGCCTGCGGAGCAGCGGTGGGCGGCGTGCTCGGCGTGGGCGGGGCGACCGAACTGGTGGTGCTGGACGCTGTCGAGGTGGGGTGGGAGCTGTTCTTGAAGAACACCGTCCACACCGCCAGGCCGGCTACCACGATCACAACCGCGGCCCCTGCGGTGATGGTCAATATCATGCGGCGGCGTGCCTGCTTCGCACGTCTTTCGAGCTGCCGCTCCAATTTGCGCTTCGCAGTCGCACGTCGCTGCTTGTCGGTCGGCACGCCGTCGTCCTCCTGTGGTTAATCGTCGTTCTGGCCACCGAGTGTGCCATGCAGCGCTGGACCGCCCACCCGGCAGTGGGAAACTGGTCCCGTGTTGCTGACCGGATTCCCGGCCGGGATGTTGCAGTGCAACTGCTACGTGCTGGCCCAACGACCGGGTTCGGACGCCATCGTCGTCGACCCTGGGCAGCGTGCCATGGCGCAGTTGCGACGGATCCTGGACGAGCACCGGCTGACCCCCGCGGCGGTGTTGCTCACCCACGGGCATATCGATCACATCTGGTCGGCGCAAAAGGTGGCCGACACCTATGGCTGCCCGGCCTACATCCACCCCGAGGACCGGTTCATGCTGACGGACCCGATCCACGGCTTCGGGCCGCGCATCGGCCAGCTGTTGTTCGGCGCGATGTTCCGGGAGCCCCAGCAGGTGGTCGAGCTGGACCGCGACGGCGACAAGATCGACCTGGGCGGCATCACGGTGGCTGTCGACCACACGCCCGGGCACACTCGCGGCTCAGTGGTCTTCCGGGTCGAGAACGGGCCGGAGGAGGTCGTGTTCACCGGCGACACGCTTTTCCAGAAGTCGGTCGGCCGCACCGACCTCCCCGGAGGCAGCGGCCGCGATCTGCTTGGCTCGATCGTCACAAAACTGTTGGTGCTCGACGACGACACCGTGGTACTACCGGGACACGGCGAAGCCACCACCATCGGCGCCGAGCGCTCTTCCAACCCGTTCCTCGAAGGCCTGAGCCCGTGACCGAATTTCAAGCGCCCAAAGGCGTTCCCGACTACCTGCCACCGGAGTCGGCCGAATTCGTTGCCGTGCGTGATGGACTGCTGAGCGCGGCGCGGCTGGCGGGCTACGGCGACGCCGAGCTGCCGATCTTCGAAGACACCGCGCTGTTCGCCCGCGGCGTCGGCGAGTCGACCGACGTGGTCTCCAAGGAGATGTACACGTTCGCAGACCGCGGCGACCGCTCGGTCACGCTGCGCCCCGAAGGCACGGCAGGGGTGATTCGCGCGGTGATCCAGCACGGTCTGGACCGCGGGCCGCTGCCCGTGAAGCTCTGCTACGCCGGCCCGTTCTTCCGCTACGAGCGGCCGCAGGCCGGGCGCTACCGCCAGCTGCAGCAGGTCGGGATCGAGGCGATCGGTGTCGACGATGCCGCGCTCGACGCCGAGGTGATCGCGATCGCCGACGCCGGGTACCGCTCACTCGGCCTGGAGAACTTCCGGCTCGAGATCACGTCGCTGGGCGACGACTCCTGTCGGGCGCAGTACCGAGAACTGCTGCAGGAGTTCCTGCTGACCCTGGACCTCGACGAGGAGACCCGCCTGAGGGCCCGCATCAACCCGCTGCGGGTGCTCGACGACAAACGCGAACACGTTCGCAATCAGCTCGCCGAGGCGCCGGTGATGCTTGATCATCTCTCCGAGGACGCCAAGCGCCACTTCGAAACCGTTCTGGCCCACCTCGACAGGCTCGGCTTGCCGTACGTGATCAATCCGCGGCTGGTGCGCGGACTGGACTATTACACGAAGACCACGTTCGAGTTCGTCCACGACGGACTCGGGGCGCAGTCCGGCATCGGTGGCGGCGGTCGCTACGACGGGCTAATGCGCCAGCTCGGTGGAAAAGACCTGTCCGGCATTGGTTTCGGGCTCGGCGTCGACCGAACGCTGCTGGCGCTTCGCGCCGAGGGTAAGACGGTCGGCGACGCGTCGCGCTGCGACGTGTTCTGCATTCCGGTGGGGGAGGACGCCAAGCTCGACATTGCCGCGGTCGCCGCGACGCTGCGAGCCGCCGGCGTGCGGGTGGACGTGGCGTACGGCGACCGCGGGCTCAAAGCGACGATGCGCGCGGCCGACCGGTCCGGCGCGTCGATCGCGCTGATCAAGGACGACGACAGCGCCGAGGCCAAGGTCAGGGACCTCGCGACTGGCGAGCAGGTGACGGTGGCCGCGGAATCGGTTGTCGCCGAGGTCCTCGCCCGTCTCGCTGGTTAGCAGATCGAGCACCGTCACCGTAATGATCCGGTAGCGTGCGGCGATGTGACCTACATGCGAACAGCAGCAACCCGATTCGGTGCGGTGCTGGCGATCGCGGCGGTGGGCGTGATGTCCTCCCACGCCATCTCCACCGCCGAACCCGCTGCGCACCAGGTCCAGTACACGGTCACGACCGGCCAGGAGATGGACGTCAACCTCGATTACCTGGCAGTTGAGCCGGCGAGCCAGTCCGTGTACAACGCGAACCCGGACGCGTATATGCGCAACGAGCAGGTCACCATCACTCCGGGCGCGCCGTGGGTGTTCGCTACGACGTTGAAGGACACCAGCTGGGCCTATGTCATGGCCGGCGCCGCCGCACACTATAACGGGACCGCGAACCCGCACTGCGACATAGCGATCGACGGGAATGTGGTCGCACAGCAGGACGGTGAGATCGCCGCGACGTGTGCGTTGAAGCGGTGGTGACTTATTCGGCTAAGACGTACACCCAGGCTTGGGCGCCTGAGCGCAGCGGCACCAGCACCCGGCGGTAGTCGTCGACCTCGTACTCGTCGGCGGCGGCCAGCTCGGCCTCGCTGATCGCGAACACGGTGCCCTGGACCTCCGCACCCGGCCGGTCCGTCGGCCGCAAGATCGGGTGGCGATCGCTGCCGCTGGTCGCGATCACGTGCGGATCGGTGATCGTCACATGGTCCAGGTGAAAACCGACGATCGCGTCCTCTCGTCCGGCAAGCTCGCGGCCGAACGTGGTCAACTGCACATCGCGCTGTCGCAGCGTGCCGTAGGAGAACAGCAACTCCGTCACGCGGCACAGTCAAGCAGCCCTACCAAGGTGCGGCGACTTGACAAAGAATCGAACAGGCGTTCGAATAGTGGTGTGCGGTGGGACCGGCAGGGCGTCGCAGTCGACGACGGCGCGCTGCCCGGATTGCAGCGCATCGGCTTCGTCCGCACGGTCAGCACGCCGGAGTTCGAGGGCATCACCTTCCACGAGGTGCTGTGCAAGTCGGCGATCAACAAGATCCCCGACGCTGCCATGCTGCCGTTTCGGTACACCGTCAACGGCTATCGGGGATGTTCGCATGCCTGCCGCTATTGCTTCGCGCGGCCCACGCACGAGTACCTCGACTTCGACCCGGGCCGGGACTTCGACGCCGAGATCGTGGTCAAGACCAACGTCGCGGACGTGTTGCGCCGTGAACTGCGAAGGCCGTCGTGGCATCGCGAGACCATTGCGCTCGGCACCAACACCGATCCGTACCAACGGGCTGAGGGGCGGTACGAGTTGATGCCGGGAATCATCGGGGCGCTCGCTGATTCGGGCACACCATTCTCGATCCTGACCAAAGGCACGCTGCTGCGGCGCGATCTTCCGCTGCTGACGCAGGCGGCCGAAGGCGTGCCGGTCAGCCTCGCCATCTCGCTGGCGGTCGCCGATCCGGAGTTGCATCGCGATGTCGAGCCGGGCACTCCGTCACCGAAGGCGCGGCTGACATTGATCGCCGCGATCCGCGCGGCGGGCTTCGACTGTCACGCGATGGTGGCGCCGGTGCTGCCGTACCTGACCGACTCGGTCGAGCACCTCGACACGCTGTTGGGGGAGATAGCCGAAGCCGGCGCCACCTCGGTAACCGTGTTCGGTTTGCATCTGCGGGGTTCCACCCGCGGCTGGTTCATGTCCTGGCTGTCGCGGTCGCATCCGGAACTGGTCGCCCGCTACCGCGAGCTGTTCCGCCGCGGCGCCTATCTGCCGGCGGATTACCGCGAGATGCTGCGCAAGCGGGCCGCCCCGTTGATCGCTCGGCACGGATTGGGCGGAGACGAGCGGTCATTCACGCCGCCGCCCGCACCCACGCGGGTCTGTGCGCCGGCACCGCCGACGCTGTTCTGAGATTCGACGGTGTTGGTCAGCCGTTGCTGAGGTCGGTGGCGTCGTAGGTGTCGCAGCGCTTCATGTCACCGGTCTGGTAGCCGACCGTGAACCAGTGCTGCCGCTGTTCGGACGATCCGTGTGTCCACGTTTCCGGGTTGACCTTCCCAGTACCGGACTCCTTCTGGATCGAGTCGTCGCCCACGGATGATGCTGCCGACAGTGCGTCTTGAATGTCTTTGTCGGTCAACGGATTCAGATAGGGAACACCGTTCTTCTGGTTGACCGTTGACGCGTAGTGGGCCCAGATGCCGGCATAGCAGTCGGCCTGCAGTTCCGTGCGCACGCTGTTGCCCAGAGCGCCCTGCGCGCCTTGCTGAGCACGTCCGATGTCGCCGAGCAGATCCTGCACATGGTGGCCGAATTCATGCGCCACCACATATTCCTGCGCGAACGGCCCACCGCTGGAACCGAATTGATCGACGAGAACCTGAAAAAAGTCGGTGTCAAAATAGGCGGTCTTGTCGGCCGGACAATAGAACGGGCCCACCTCCATGGTCGCGCCGCCGCACGCGGTTTGAACCTGGCCATGGAAAAGCCGCACATGCGGCCGCGTATAGCCGTTCAACAACTGGCTCCACACGGCGTCCACCGAGTTGCCGGTCGCGATGATCCTGCACCCCAGGATCTTGTTCGCGTCCGCGCCCGTCTTGCACTGGCTGACGTCGAAGCCCTGAGCCTGCTGTGCCTGGCCAGGTTGCTGCGCGGGCAAAACGGTGCCCGGATCCACCCCGAGGAGCAGCGCGACGACGACGATCACCAAGCCGCCGAGCCCGCCGCCGATCGCCATTACGCGGCCCGAACCGCCACTGCTCGACGTGGTGCTCGTGTCGATCTGCATGCCCTCGTTGAACGTCATTGCACAGCTCCATCGCTTCGCAAGTCGGGTCGTTGTCCAGCTTCGCACACTACGATTCGGTCGTGACCGTGGATGCCGGAGTTGCCACCGTTGTGCATCCGTCATGTGGGGCGTTGGCGGGAGCCACCGAGTTCGGTGTCGGTGTCTGGCGCGGGGTGCCCTATGCCGAGCAACCGGTGGGCGAACGCCGCTTCCGTGCGCCCGCGCCGCTGATGCCCTGGACCGGTGTGCGGGAGGCGATCGAACACGGGCCGATTCCCGTGCAAGGCAAAACGTTCGTCGGCGGCGGCCGCGACGACCCGAAGGTGCGCGACGAGGCGTGCCTCACATTGACGGTGTGGTCGCCCGACACCGCCGCGTCGCTGCCGGTGATGGTGTGGATCCCGGGCGGGGCATTCGCGTTCGGAGCCGGTCAGTTCCAGCTGTACAACGGCGCGCGGCTGGCCGCGAACGGCAACGTCGTGGTGGTCAACGTCACCTACCGCATCGGGGTCTTCGGTGGCCTTGAGCTGTCCAGCCTCGGCGACGGCTTCGACGACAACCTCGCGCTGCGTGACCAGATCGCAGCGCTGGAGTGGGTGCGCGACAACATCGCGGCGTTCGGAGGCGATCCGCAACGGGTGACGGTCTTCGGCGAATCCGCCGGGGCGACTTCCGTGCTCGCGCTGTTGGCGAGCCCGGCCGCCGACGGGCTGTTCGGCCGCGCGATCGCGCAAAGCCCGGCGTTGCCGTTGATCGCCGACCGCGATCTGCGGGCGCGTCGCGCCGAGGACTTCCTGGGCGAACTCGGTGTTGGTGTCGCCGACGTCAAGGGCCTGCCGCAGCGCCAGCTGCGGCGTGCGGCAGGTCGGGTGCAGCTGCGCAGCATCGCGTCGACCCCCACCCTCGGGTACGGACTCACCTACGGTGTCGACCTGCTGCCACGGCATCCGATCGCCGCGGCCCGTGACGGCACCATGAACCGACTGCCGCTGATCGTCGGCACCAACAGCCACGAGGCGTCGATGTTCGCGTGGTCGCGGTCGCCAATGCTGCCGACCACGCCCGCGCTGATCGACGAGTACTTCGAGCGGGTGGCACCTGACGCCCGGGCTCGCGTGCTTGCCGCCTATCCGGGTTTCCCGCGACGGCGAGCGCTGATCGCAGTGGGGTCGGACGTGATGTTCGGAGGACCGACCTGGGCGTTCGCCGACGCGTACAGCGCCATTGCGCCGACGTACGCCTACCGGTTCGACCACGTGGGCGTCAGCTTGCGCGCGCTGAGGCTGGGCGCAACGCACGGCAGCGAGATCGTGCACGTCCACCACACGTACGGCTCGTATCTGGGCCGGCTGATCCACCCACTCGGCCGCCAGATCCAGCCCTCCGTGGGCCGTCGCATGCAACGCGCCTGGCTGGATTTCGCGGCCGCGGGGGCAACAGAAGGCACGGGCTGGCCGCGGTACGAGGTCCCGCGGCGCACGAGCCGAGTGATCAAATCGACCCGCGACGTTGTCGTCGACGACCCAGATCAAGGGCGCCGGGAGGCCTGGGCCGGCCTGTACTGATCGGTCAGCCAGGTCCGTCGCTGGCCGCCGCCAGCAGCGGCACGATCACATCGCTGATCGGGGTGGCAAGCCCGTGCTTTCGCGCCCTGCGCACGATCACGCCGTTGCGGATATCCCACTCCAGCGGCCGATGGGCCTCGCGATCGCCGAGCATCGATGTGGTCATGTCTTCGGGGGCCTGGCGGAACATGCCGGCCATCTCGTCGACCACTTCGTCGCCGAGGTTGGCGCCTTCGGCCCGGGCGACCGCCAGGCATTCCGTGACGTAGGCACGAGACAGCGTCGCGATGTCGTCGCGCCGGAACATCCCCGACCGGCGGCCGGACAGCACCATGAACCCGGCCAGTGCGTTGACCAGCAGCTTGCGCCATGCCTCGGTGGCGAAATCCGCCGCTTCGGTGACGACGCAACCGCCGGCGCGAAGAACGTCGGCGACCCGGGCCGCCGATGCCGGCACCGTCACCCGGGGCTCGCCCCGCAGCCGTACCCAGCCCCCGGGCTGCGTCTCCGCGCCGAACCAGATGATGGCCGGCACAACGGTGGAGCGAGGGCACAGCGGCTGCACGAGTTCGATCTGCTCAACCCCGTTCTGCATGACACACACCGTGCTGTTCTCGTCACACAGCACTGCCAGCCAGCGCGCCGCCTCTCCGAGCTGGGTGGTCTTGACGGCCAGAACCACCAGCTCGACTGCCCCGCTCAGCTCGCCCGGATCGGTGTGTACAGGCCCGGGGACGATGATCGGATCGCTGCCATCGGGCCGCACGTCCAACCGGTCCCGGGGAGTGCGCCCGCACAGCACGACGGCATAGCCGGCTTGGTGCAGGCCCGCTGCGACCGTCGCCCCGATGGCGCCGGGACCCACCACCGCGATAGGTTGTGCCCATGTGCGCCACGCTACCGGCGGATTCTGCGCATCTAGACTGGGCTGTCATCCCGAGATCCAGACAGGAGTCTTTCGTGCTGCGCACCCACGACGCAGGTTCGCTGCGGGCGGCCGACGGCGGGCAGAAAGTGACGTTGGCAGGCTGGGTCGCGCGCCGACGCGACCACGGCGGTGTCATCTTCATCGATCTGCGCGACGCGTCGGGAGTGTCGCAGGTGGTGTTCCGTGAGGGCGACGTGCTCGAGCAGGCGCACCGGCTGCGCGCCGAGTTCTGCATCTCCGTGCAAGGCGTCGTCGAGGTCCGGCCCGAAGGCAACGCGAACCCCGAGATCGCCACCGGCGATGTGGAAGTCAACGCCACATCGCTGACCGTGCTCGGCGAGAGCGCGCCGTTGCCGTTCCAGCTGGACGAGCCCGCAGGGGAGGAGGCGCGGCTGAAGTATCGCTACCTCGACCTGCGCCGCGACGGCCCGGGCGGGGCAATCCGATTGCGCTCCAAGGTCAATGCCGCCGCCCGCGATGTGCTGGCGCGACACGACTTCGTCGAGATCGAGACTCCGACGATGACACGCTCGACACCGGAAGGCGCCCGGGACTTCGTGGTGCCGGCCAGGCTGCAGCCAGGTTCGTTCTACGCGCTGCCGCAGAGCCCCCAACTGTTCAAGCAGCTGCTGATGGTGGCCGGGATGGAGCGCTACTACCAGATCGCCCGCTGCTATCGCGACGAAGATTTCCGGGCCGACCGGCAACCCGAGTTCACCCAGCTCGACATGGAGATGAGCTTCGTCGATGCCGAAGACATCATCGCGATCTCGGAGGAGGTGCTGGCCGGGTTGTGGGCGCTGATCGGCTACCAGCTGCCCCGGCCGCTACCGCGGATCACCTACGCCGAGGCGATGCGGCGATTCGGCTCGGACAAACCCGACATGCGGTTCGGGCTGGAGCTCGTGGAATGCACGGAGTTCTTCCGCGACACGTCCTTTCGGGTATTCCAGGCGCCGTATGTCGGCGCGGTCGTGATGCCCGGCGGGGCATCGCAGCCGCGGCGGACGTTGGACGGCTGGCAGGACTGGGCCAAGCAGCGCGGACATCGCGGGTTGGCGTACGTGCTTGTCGACGACGACGGGACGCTCAGCGGGCCGGTGGCCAAAAACCTGTCGGACGCCGAACGTGACGGGTTGGCCGCGCACGTCGGCGCCGTCCCGGGCGACTGCGTGTTCTTCTCGGCCGGCCCTCCGAAGTCGTCGCGGGCGCTGCTGGGCGCCGCGCGCATCGAGATCGCACACCGCCTCAACATGATTGACCCTGATGAATGGGCGTTCGTCTGGGTCGTGGACCCGCCGCTGTTCGAGCCGGCCGACGAGGCCGCCGCGCAGGGTGAGGTCGCGGTGGGTTCTGGTGCGTGGACGGCGGTACACCACGCGTTCACCGCGCCCAAGCAAGACTCGATCGACGCGATCGAAGACGATCCGGGCGGCGTGCTCGCCGACGCGTACGACATCGTCTGCAATGGCCACGAGATCGGCGGTGGCTCAATCCGTATCCATCGCCGCGACGTTCAGGAACGGGTGTTCGCGGTGATGGGTATCGACAAGGCCGAAGCCGAGGAGAAGTTCGGGTTCCTGTTGAACGCGTTCACCTTTGGCGCACCGCCGCACGGTGGCATCGCGTTCGGCTGGGACCGCATCACGGCGCTTTTGGCCCGGATGGATTCGATTCGCGAGGTGATCGCATTCCCGAAGACGGGCGGCGGTGTCGATCCGCTGACCGATGCGCCCGCGCCGATCACGACACAGCAGTTGAAAGAAGTCGGCATCGCCGTCATCGCCGGGAAGGATGAGAAGAAATGAGCGCGACACCCGATCCGGTTGAGCTGAAAGGCTTCAACACCCAGGTCGTCGAGGAGTTCAGGGCCAATGGCGGCGAGGTCGGCGGGCCGTTCGAAGGCGCCGACCTGCTGCTGTTGACGACGACGGGCGCAAGATCCGGGCTGAGCCGCACCACACCGCTGGCCCATCAGTGCATCGACGGGAAGTTGCTGATCATCGGGTCATACCGCGGCGCGGACATTGATCCGGCGTGGGTGCACAACCTGAGGGCCAACCCGCAGGCGCACGTTGAGGTCGGCACACAGTCCTACGACGTCACCGCCCGCGAACTGCCGCCGGCAGAGCGCGACCCGCTCTGGCCGAAGATCGTCGCCGCCGCACCCGGATTCGGCGAGTACCAGGCGAACACCAGCCGGGTCATCCCGCTCTTCGAGCTGACTCGGGTCTAGTCAGCGCGGAGGGGTTTCACAAAGGAAAGATAGCCATGGGTGATGACGACGTGCGGGCCGCGCTGCAGCGCCACTGGGACGCTTCCGACGCCAACGACTTTGCGACGGAACACCAAATCTACCGAGCCGATGCAGTTCTCGAGTATCCGCAATCGGGCGAGCGCATCCGAGGTCGAGCCAACATTGAGGCATCGCGCGCCGCCCAGCCGAACACGAAACGCTTCACTGTGCGACGCATGCTCGGCGGCGGCGATCTTTGGATCAGCGAACTCGTGCTGACCTATGACGGGCAACCGTTCTACACCGTCAGCATCATGGAATTCGAGGGTGGCGAGGTGGTCCGCGAGACGCAGTACTTCGGCGATCCGTTCGAGCCGGGGCCGTCTC
The DNA here is from genome assembly GCA_963759655.1 of uncultured Actinomycetota bacterium. GTDB lineage: Bacteria > Actinomycetota > Actinomycetes > Mycobacteriales > Mycobacteriaceae > Mycobacterium. The sequence goes on from CAVXAG010000029.1 coordinate 73,487, forward strand.
GCGCTCAATGGGTCGAACGAATGGAATAGGGGATGGCGCACCCCCGCCGCGGGCGTTCACCAGGGTGGTCATGATCCGCGCGCCGTTCGCGCCCAGCGGATGGCGCCGAGGATAATGCTTCGGCACAGGTGGATCGGTAAGAGTGCGAGGAGTGGCCATGCACGGATTGCTTCGACTGATCGCCATCGCCGGCGTAGCGGGCTTGGCGGCGTGCAGCAGCACCACGACGACAACCCCAGCGGACAGCGGCAACGCGTCGACACCCGCAGAGCCGCCGTCGATCACCAGCGAGCCGTTCGGCCAGGTGGGCGGAACCCCGGTGACTCGCTACACGCTGACCAGCGGGCACGGCATGCGCGTGCGAATCCTGACCTACGGCGGCATCGTTCAGTCGATCGAAGTCCCCGACCGCACCGGACATGTCGACAATGTGGTGCTCGGCTTTCCGACCCTGGACGGCTACCTGAACAACACCGGCTCCGCCAAAACCTATTTCGGCGCGATCATCGGCCGCTACGGCAACCGTATTGCCAAGGGAACCTTCTCGCTGAACGGCACCGAGTATCACCTGCCGATCAACAACAACGGCAACAGCCTGCACGGCGGCACCGCGGGCTTCGATACGAAGGTGTGGCAGGCCAGTCCGCAGACCGGTAGCGACAGGGTGAGCCTAAAGCTCCAATACGTCAGTCCGGCAGGCGAAATGGGCTATCCCGGGACGCTGACGACCACGGTCACCTACAGCGTGGACCAGAAGAACGAACTTCGCATCAACTACCACGCGACCACCGATGCACCGACGGTGATCAACCTGACCAATCACAGCTACTTCAACCTGGCCGGTGAGGGCACGCTCGACGTCTACAACCAGAAGGTCACCATCAACGCCGACAACTACACCCCGACCGACCCCACCCAGATCCCGACCGGGCAGATCGCCCCGGTGAAGGGCACTCCGTTCGACTTCACCTCACCGGCCGCGATCGGCGCGAACATCACCGCGAACGACCCGCAGCTGCTGCTGGCCCAGGGCTACGACCACAACTGGGTGATCAACCGGGGCAACAACACCGGGCTGGTAATGGCGGCCACGGTTGAGGATCCGCGGACCGGGCGCACCCTGACCGTCTCCACCACCGAACCCGGTGTGCAGTTCTATACCTCCAACTTCATCGACGGGGCGTTCACGGGCACCAGCGGTCATATCTACCGGCAGGGCGCGGGATTCACGATGGAGACCCAGCACTACCCGGATTCGCCGAATCAGCCGAACTTCCCGACCACAACCCTCAACCCGGGCCAAACCTACGACTCGACAACAATTTTCGCCTTCGGCACCGAGTAGAAGGCAAGCCGGTGAGGTACTCGATCGAGCGTCTGATCTACAGCTTTCCCGTCCTCATATCTTCACCAATCTTTAGAATCGGAGTCCAATTCTGCGGTTGAACCCTTTCCCAAAGGCTGCCCTTCCCCAGCTCTCTTCCCCGCTGATCTTCTCTCCTGAACCACTGCTCAGCACTCCTAATCCGATTCGGGTGAATCTCATCGAGCAAAGAATAATCTCGTTTTACGATTCCGTACTTCCAAAGATTCCAGAATCCCGTGAAATTATCCCGGACGCTCATGGTGCTTTTGTCATTTGGGTCCGCGTTGTACCCGGCAGGCGTATCAGCGCGTGCACTGAGCGGGCCGCTTCTCCAGTACGTGTCTAAATCGGTGTCGATGTATCGTGCTGAATGTCCAGTGACCCTCTCAAATGCCGCAGCAAGATCCGCATAGGCAACATGATCGACAGCGACTCCGAGATCCATGCCATTCGCGCGCTCGGGATGGTCGAAAAGCCAACGAACATAATATCCGCAATCCTCAAGAGACACATGCGGCACAGCTCCCTCACCAAGCGGAACTCGCCACGTCAAGACACCGTCCTCCACGGTAGGTGTCATGGGCGTCGCGGGCGAAATCACCATCTCGATGTACGGACCCGTCGTGAAGACCGCTGCTCCCATCCGATCACTATTCACCTGATTCTGAAACAAGATCCACTCGCCCACGCGTCCCTTGCCGTCATAGTGGCCGGTGCGGAACCTAGAGTCATATCCTGATTTCTTGAGCCCATAATCCAGGTTTCCATACACGAAGAACTTAATTCCTTCTTCGATGGCTATCTCGTAACTGCGGATCGCCCAGTAGGTCTCGGTTTTCTCGCCGGTGTTGAACCCGTCGATGTTGATAAACGCTCCGTCACAGCTGCGGAATCCTTCCCGCAGGATGGCTTCGTCGGCGAATGAGCCTTCCAGGACGGAGACGTTGTCCAGTGCGAGGAGGTCCGTGGCTCGTCGGGAGGCGGAGTCGCGGCTAAGGAACCGAACAGAGTATTTCTTGTCGGCAACCAGGGCACGGATGACGGGGATGCCCTGGGCTCCGGTGCCGCCTATGACAAAAATCTTGGAGGTGGTGTGAGAAGACATGTTGGTGGCTTTCTGTTCTGCGAGCGTCACAGACGCTCGATGATGGTGGCGTTGGCCATCCCGCCGCCCTCGCACATCGTCTGCAGGCCGTAGCGCGCGCCCCGCTGCTCCAGGGCGTTCACCAGGGTGGTCATGATCCGCGCGCCGCTCGCGCCCAGCGGATGGCCGATCGCGATCGCCCCGCCGTTGACGTTGGTCTTCGCCAGATCGGCGCCGGTATCGGCGGCCCAGGCCAGGACGACCGGAGCGAACGCCTCGTTCACCTCGAACAGGTCGATGTCGGATAGGGCCAAGCCCGCGCGCTGCAGCACCTTCTCCGTCGCGGGGATGACGCCGGTCAGCATGTAGAGCGGATCGGAGCCGACGACGGTCATCGAATGAATGCGGGCCAATGGCCGCAGGCCCAGACGTCGGGCGACCTCGCTGGTGGTGATCAGCACCGCCGCGCTGCCGTCGGACAGCGGCGAGGAGTTGCCGGGTGTGATCTCCCAGTTGATGTGGGGGAATCGGGCCGAGTAGGCGTCGTTGTAGAACGCCGGTTTGAGCTCGGCCAGTGTGTCCACCGTGGTGCCCGGCCTGATGATCTCGTCGGTGCTCAGCCCGCAGATCGGCGCGAGTTCGTTGTCGAACAACCCTTCCTTTGTGGCGTGCGCGGCTTTCTCGTGGCTGCCCGCTGAGAACTCATCGAGCTGCAACCGGGACAGGCGCCACTTGGCCGCAATCAATTCGGCGCTGATGCCCTGCGGCACCAGGCCTTCCGAGTAACGCTGCCTGAAGGCCTCACCGAATGGGTCGGTGCCCGGCAGGATCGACGTGCCCATCGGAACGCGCGACATCGATTCGACGCCCGCCGCCACGACCATGTCGTACGCACCGGCGATCACGCCCTGTGCGGCGAAATGGACCGCCTGCTGGCTGCTTCCGCACTGGCGGTCAACGGTGGTACCCGGTACCGACTCAGGGAATCCGGCAGCCAGAAGGGCGTTGCGCGCGATGTTGACGGACTGATCGCCCACCTGGGTGACAGTGCCGGCGATCACGTCGTCGATCTGCGCGGGGTCGATGCCGGTCCGGTCGACCAGCGTTCGCAAACTGTGGGCGAGAAGGTCAGTGGGATGCACGCCGTGCAGCGCTCCGCTGGGCTTGCCTTTGCCGATGGGTGTGCGTACCGCGCCGACGATGACTGCGTCGCGTCCCGCTGGTCCGGCCATGAGAACCTCCTGGGTAGAGTTAGCTATACTCAGCTTAACAAGACGGACGACGGGGTGATTCCATGGCGGTGCTGCAGGGTGCGTTGGTGGATCGCAATGCCTGGTCAGCGGCGGGAGAGTGCCCGATCGAACGGACGATCGAGGTGGTGGGCACGAAGTCCGCACTGCTGATCCTGCGGGAGGCGTACTACGGCACGACGCGGTTCGAGGACTTTTGCCGCCGCGTCGGCATCACGAAAGCGGCGGCTGCGGGACGGCTGAACGAGCTCGTCGGGGCCGGCTTGTTGACCAGGCGGCCGTACCGAGAACCCGGCCAGCGCACCCGGGCCGAGTACGTGCTGACCCCGGCGGGCACGGACCTCATGCCTGTGGTGTGGGCGCTGTTCCAGTGGGGCCAACGGCATCTACCCGATCCGGTGCCGCTCCGGCTGGCGCACGCCGGCTGCAATGCGGCGGTTGACGTCGGAATGCACTGCCGCCACGGGCATCTCGTAGAGCCTGACGAACTTGTTGTTGGACTGACCCGTAGTCGGTAGAGCTTTGCCGGCGAATACCACGCCGGACGTAAATTTCGGCGCTAGAATGGAATTAGCCTTACAAGTGAGCATTTCGATCAGCGACGTGCGCACTTTCGCTGAGACGAAGCAAAACTAAGGAAGTGTAAAGATGGCTGCCATTCAATTTAGGGCACGACGCAGCGTTTTCGCGTTGGGGATCGCGATCGCCACGATCGCCGCCCCCGCGGTGGCGACGTTTGCGGGCGCGGCGCCGACCGTCGCGCCGCGCATCCTTGCCGGATGCACCACCGATTCCCAGCCGGGTGACAACTCGCTGGACTGCGCACCCCCCGTCATCTCGGACTTCAACGGCGCGCCCAGCGAAATGGACCTGACCGACACCAACCCCGGAGTCGCTTCTCCTGATCGCGACCACTGACCTCGGGTTGACCTTCGGGTCGAATGTTCGCAGCGCTGCAATGCGCTGACTCGTGTGGTGGGATCGCACCGTGGGCATCAAAGTGGCGCTGGAGCACCGCACCAGTTACACCTTCGACCGGCTGGTCGAGGTGTATCCGCACGTCGTGCGATTGCGCCCAGCGCCGCACTCGCGGACTGCGATCGAGGCCTATTCTCTGACGGTCGAGCCGCGTGACCACTTCATCAACTGGCAGCAGGACGCGTTCGGAAACTTCTTGGCCCGGGTGGTGTTCCCGAATCGGGCCCGGCAGCTGACGATCACGGTCGGGCTGATCGCCGACATGAAGGTTGTCAACCCGTTTGACTTCTTCATCGAGGATTGGGCCGAACACACGCCCTTCGAATACCCCAAGGCGATGGCCGAAGACCTCAGGCCGTACCTGCGACCGGTCGACGAAGGCGACGAAGGTTCGGGCCCGGGGGAGCTGGTGCGATCCTGGGTGCGCGGCTTCTCCATGCCGGACGGGACACGCACGAACGATTTCCTGGTCGCGCTGAACCACGCCGTCAACGCCGACATCGCTTACAGCGTGCGGATGGAGGTCGGCGTCCAGACGCCCGACGTCACGCTTCGCACCGAGATCGGGTCCTGCCGCGACTCGGCGTGGCTTCTGGTGTCGATTCTGCGACAGCTGGGCCTGGCCGCCCGGTTCGTGTCCGGCTATCTGGTGCAGCTGGCCTCCGATGTGGAAGCCCTTGACGGCCCGTCGGGGCCGGCCGCCGACTTCACCGACCTACACGCCTGGGCGGAGGTCTACATACCCGGTGCCGGGTGGATCGGGCTGGACCCGACGTCGGGACTGTTCGCGGGCGAGGGCCACATCCCGCTGTCGGCGACTCCGCATCCGTCGTCGGCCGCCCCGATCACGGGCAGCACCGGGTTCTGCAACACTACGCTGGACTTCTCCAACACCGTCACCCGCATCCATGAGGACCCCCGCGTCACGCTGCCCTACACCGCGGCGGCGTGGCAGACGATCTGTGACGTCGGCGCGAAGGTGGACGAGCGGCTTTCCGCGGCCGACGTCCGCCTGACGGTCGGCGGGGAGCCGACGTTCGTCTCGATCGACGACCAGGTCGCCGAAGAATGGACCACCGCCGCCGACGGGCCGCACAAGCGCGAGCGGGCAGCAGACCTGGCCGCGCGCCTGAAGAAGGTGTGGGCGCCGCAGGGGCTGATGCAACTGGGGCAAGGAAAGTGGTATCCCGGAGAACCGTTGCCGCGCTGGCTGATTGCGCTGCACTGGCGTAGCGACGGGCTTCCGCTGTGGCGTGACGGCACGCTGCTGGCCGGCCCGTGGGCGGACAATCGCGAGAAAGAAGTCGATCCCGGGGTTGCGCAGTCGGTGCTCACGAAGATTGCAAGCGGCCTTGGCCTGCCGCCGGGCCAGGTGCGGCCGGCCTATGAGGATCCGCTGAGTCGGTTGATCACCAAGGTGCGGATGCCGGCCGGTGACGCGGTCGAGGCCGCCGACGACCTGGAGCGCGACAGCTCCGCGGCCCGCGCCGCGCTGCTGGCGCGGCTCGACGAGTCTGTCGTCGAGCCGGCCGTGTATGTGCTTCCGCTGCACCGCCGTGACGACGATGCCGGCTGGGCGAGCACGGATTGGCGGCTCAGGCGCGGTCGACTTGTATTGCTGGAAGGCGATTCTCCGGCCGGGTTTCGGCTGCCGCTCGATGCGATCAGCTGGCGGCCGCGCCGTGCGTCGTTCGAGGCCGATCCGCTGGTGCACAGGGGCGCGCTGCGGGTCGAGCCGGAAGCCACCGACGCCGAGGTCGATGACGACGAGACCCTCCCGATCACCGCTGTGGTCGCCGAGGTCCGTGACGGGCTGCTGCATGTATTCCTACCACCGACAGAGCAACTCGAGCATTTTGCGGACCTGATCGCACGGGTCGAGGAGGCGGCCGCCAACACGGGCTGCCGGCTGGTGATCGAAGGGTACGGGCCGCCGCCCGACCCGCGGGTGCAGTCGATGACGATCACGCCCGACCCCGGCGTGATCGAGGTGAACATCGCGCCGACGGCCAGCTTCGACGAGCAGAAGCAGCAGCTGGAGACGCTCTATCAGGAAGCGCGGTTGGCCCGATTATCGACCGAGTCGTTCGACTTCGATGGCACCCACGGGGGCACCGGCGGCGGCAACCACATCACGCTGGGCGGCGTCACTCCCGCAGACTCGCCGTTGCTGCGCCGGCCCGACCTGCTGGTGTCGCTGCTGACGTACTGGCAGCGGCACCCGTCGTTGTCGTACCTGTTCGCCGGCCGGTTCGTGGGCACCACATCGCAGGCGCCACGGGTGGACGAGGGGCGCGCGGAGGCGTTGTACGAGTTGGAGATCGCGTTCGCCGAGATCGCACGCCTTTCTGGCACCGACGAGCCGCCCGGGCGACGAGCACCGGTTAAGGCGCAGCCCTGGGTGCCCGACCGCGCGCTGCGGCACCTGCTCACCGACATCACCGGCAACACGCACCGCGCGGAGTTCTGTATCGACAAGCTTTACAGTCCTGACAGCGCGCGCGGCCGGTTGGGCCTGTTGGAGCTGCGCGGATTCGAGATGCCACCGCATTTCCAGATGGCGATGGTGCAGTCGCTTCTGGTGCGCTCGCTGGTGGCTTGGTTCTGGGACGAGCCGCTGCGCGCCCCGCTGATCCGTCACGGCACCAATTTGCACGGGCGGTATTTGTTGCCGTACTTCATCATTCGCGACATCACTGAAGTTGCGGCCGACCTGCGGGCGCACGGCGTCGACTTCGAGACCGCCTGGCTGGACCCGTTCACCGAGTTCCGGTTTCCGCGGATCGGCACCGCGGTTTTCGACGGCATCGAAATCGAGCTGCGCGGCGCGATTGAACCGTGGAACACGCTCGGAGAGGAATCCACCGCGAGCGGCACCGCCCGGTACGTCGACTCTTCCGTCGAACGCGTCCAGGTCTGTGTGATCGGCGCCGATCGGCAGCGTTACATCGTCACCTGCAACGGCTACCCGGTGCCGCTGATGGCCACGGATAATCCCGACGTCCAGGTCGCGGGGGTCCGCTTCCGCGCCTGGCAGCCACCGAGCGCGCTGCACCCGACCATCACCGTCGACGGGCCGCTGCGCTTCGAACTCGTCGACACCGCAACCGGCATGTCGCGAGGGGGATGCACCTACCACGTGTCACACCCCGGCGGCCGGGCCTACGACGAGCCGCCGGTGAACGCGGTGGAGGCGGAGTCCCGGCGCGGTCGTCGCTTCGAAGCAACCGGTTTCACACCTGGCCCGGTCGACCTGGCCGACATCCGGGAGAAGCAGGCACGGTCGGTCACCGATGTCGGCGCGCCGGGCATCCTTGACCTGCGACGTATGCGTACCGTTCTTCGGTAATGGATCCCGGCAGAGGAATTGGCGACGCCGGTCCTACTCGGCCTTCTGACTCTCGCCGTGGTCGTTGCCGAATTTCGGATTACCGTCGTCGTCCACCCAGTCGTTCACCGCTGTCCCGGAAACCGCGCGGTCAGAGCCGGGCAGCACCGTTGTGGGTCGCGTTTCCACGTAGGACTGGGCGATATCGTGCGCCCGCTGCTTGTGCTCTTCGGTCACGGTGGGCTTTTCCGCCAGTTGACCCGACTCGTACCGCTTCGGGTCCTCCTGCGCGGTGTCTTCGTTGCTCACGATCCAGTCCGTCCAATCTCGGCGTTTCTCCACCGTCACCTAGTGGACTGCCCGCAACCGGGCCGGGCCAAACCGATCCGACTACGGGGGTGGGAGCTGATCGACGAGGGGTCGACGTGATGTGGAGCGGGGTGACACGCGCACTACATGCTGCCGCGACTTCATCCAGCGGTGACAATGAAGCTGTGAGCGGGCGGGTAACCGAGGGCGTCGGGATCGCTTGCTGTCCGCGAGACGCCCAGTCCGCGGAAAGCCCGCAAGAACCTCGTAACTGGCCCAATCTCCCCAACGTTAACGGCCCCCTATCGCCACAGGTAGGGGGCCCTCTCAATAACTGCCCATCCCTCCTCAATCTTTGCTGTTCTGTTCTTCGGTAATGGATCCCGGCAGAGGTTCCGCGCCCGTCGAAGAGGCGGCCCACGCCCGCCACGACGCTGACCGCCTGCTCGCCGGCTATCGCACAGCGCGGACTCAGGAGGCGCTGTTCGACCTGCGCGCGCGGCCGGAAACCGGCTACGACGAGTTCGTCGATGAGTCGGGCGCCATTCGGCCGGCCTGGACCGAACTGGCCGATGCGGTCGGCGAACGAGGCCGGGCCGGGCTCGACAAGTTGCGGTCCACGGTGAGCGGTCTCGTCGAAAACGACGGGATCACCTACGTCCAGATCGACTCCAACGGCGACGCCGTGACCAACGGTCACGGTGCGGCGTCGGCCGGCCCGTGGCGGCTCGACGGGCTGCCGCTGCTGATCTCGGCGGCCGACTGGGAGGTATTGGAGGCCGGTCTGTTGCAGCGGTCGCGCCTGCTGGACGCCGTGCTGACCGACCTGTACGGGCCGCAGCTCTCGGTCACCAGCGGCCTGCTGCCGCCGCAGCTCGTGTTCGGCCACCCGGGCTACGTGCGGGCCGCGCGCGGAATCGAGATCCCAGGCCGCCACCAATTGTTCATGTACGGCTGCGACGTCAGCAGGGACGGTTCCGGAACGTTCCGGGTGAACGCCGACTGGACGCAGGCGCCGTCGGGTGCCGGCTACGCGCTGGCCGACCGCCGCGTGGTGGCCCACGCGATCCCCGACCTGTATGAGCGAATCTGCCCGCGGTCCACCTCGCCGTTCGCGCAGGCGCTGCGGCTTGCGCTGATCGATGCTGCCCCCGACGCTGCCGAGGATCCCAACGTCGTGGTGTTGAGTCCCGGCATCCACTCCGAAACCGCATTCGACCAGGCCTATCTGGCTACCGTCCTGGGCTTCCCGCTCGTCGAGAGCGCTGACCTTGTGGTGCGTGACGGCAAGTTGTGGATGCGATCGCTGGGCACCCTCAAACGCGTCGACGTGGTGTTGCGACGCGTCGACGCCGACTACGCCGACCCGCTGGACCTGCGGGCCGATTCCCGGCTGGGCGTGGTCGGACTGGTCGAGGTGCAGCGTCGCGGCGCCGTTACGGTGGTCAACACGCTCGGCAGTGGCGTTCTGGAAAGCCCTGGCCTGCTTCGGTTCTTGCCGGAACTCGCCGGCCTGCTATTCGGCGAAACGCCGTTGCTGCTCAACGCGCCGGTGTTCTGGGGCGGCATCGACGCAGAACGGTCACACATCGTGGCACACCTCTCGTCGCTGTTGATCCGGCCGACCATCGGCGGCGACGCGATCGTCGGCCCCGCGTTGACGACGCCTCAACGGGCCACGCTGATCGCGCGCATCGAGGCGGCTCCCTGGCAGTGGGTCGGCCAGGAGCTGCCGCAATTCTCCTCCGCACCAACGGTTTACCATGCCGGCACGCTCGCATCGGCGAGTGTGGGGCTGCGGCTGTTCAGCGTGTCGCAGCGCGGCGGCTATGCGCCGATGATCGGCGGACTAGGCTACGTGATGGCTCCCGGCAAGCCAGCGTACAAACTGAATACCATTGCTGCCAAAGATGTTTGGGTCCGCCCGACCGAACGCACTCGCACCGAGACGGTGACCGTCCCGTCCGTCCAACTGCCGACGATGACCGGCGCGGGGACCCAGGGTGTCAGCTCGCCCCGTGTGCTGTCTTCCCTTTTCTGGATGGGACGCTACGGCGAGCGGGCCGAGAACCTGGCGCGGCTGCTGATCGTCACACGCGAGCGCTATCACGAGTTCCGCCATCGTCAGAGCCTCGAGGAAAGCGAATGTGTCCCGGTGTTGCTCACCGCGCTGGGAAAGATCACTGGAACAGACACCGGCGCCGGGGGCGACCACCCCGAGATGATCGCCGTCGCGCCGTCGACGCTGTGGTCGCTGACCGTCGACCACGTCCGCCCGGGGTCACTCGCGCAGTCGGTGGAATTCCTCGGTCTTGCCGCGCGAGCGGTGCGTGACCAGTTATCCACCGAAACGTGGAGTGTGCTGTCCGCGGTGGAGCGGGCGGTGGCCCGGCGGGCGGACTCACCGCCCGAATCGCTTGCGGAGGGCGACGCGCTGCTCGCCGCGGCACAGCAACAGACGCTGACCGGCATGCTCGCGCTGGCAGGTGTGGCGGCCGAGTCGATGGTGCACGACGTGGGCTGGACGATGATGGACATCGGCAAACGGATCGAGCGTGGGCTGGGGATCACCGCCCTGCTGCGCGCCACGCTGACGGAGACCCGCAGGGCGGGCGCCGAGCAGACGATCACTGAGTCCGCGCTGGTGGCGTGCGAATCGTCGGTCATCTACCGGCGACGCAACCTGGGTGTCGTTAGTGTTGCTGCCGTGGCGGAGCTGGTGTTGTTCGACGAAACCAACCCGCGGTCGCTGGTCTTCCAGCTCGAGCGAGTGCGGGCCGACCTGAAGGCGCTGCCGGGTGCGTCCGGGTCGTCACGGCCCGCGCGGGTGGTCGACGAGATCAGCGCCCGGTTGCGGCGGCTGGATCCGGCCGACCTCGAAGACGTCGACAAGAACGGCCGCCGCGCCGACCTGGCCGCGCTGCTGGATGGTATCCACGCTTCACTGCGTGACCTGTCCGAGGTGATCACCGAGACGCAGCTGTCGCTGCCCGGCGGCATGCAGCCGCTGTGGGGGCCCGACGAACGCAGGTTGGTGCCGTGACGGCCGGGCGCCGCTACCGGATCAACCACCGCACCGAGTACCGATACTCCGACGTGGTCACCAGTTCTTACGGCCGCGGCTTCTTGACGCCGCGCGACTCGGCGCGCCAGCGCTGCCTGCATCACGAGTTGCACATCGATCCCGAACCGGCGGACCGCTCCACCAGCCGCGACGGGTACGGCAACATCAGCACCTATTTTCATATCACCACAGCCCATAGCGCTCTGTCGGTCACCAGCGAGTCGCTGGTCGAAGTGGACCCGGTTCCGCCGCAGGAGTATTCGACCGGACCGGCTATCGCAGCGTGGGAGGATGCACGTCCCACCGGGCTCGCGGGTGCGCTGGCCACGGAGTTCAGCCTCGACCTGCAGCCCCCCGAGATCACCGACGCGGTCCGCGCCTACGCCGCACCCAGCTTCGCCGCGGGCCGTCCGCTGGTCGACGTGCTCGGCGATTTGTCGTCGCGTATCTACGCCGACTTCACCTACCGGTCGGGCTCCACAACGGTGTCGACTCTCGTCGATGAGGTGGTGGCCGCCCGCGAGGGGGTCTGCCAGGACTTCGCGCGCCTCGCGATCGCCTGCCTGCGCGCCAACGGCCTTGCGGTAAGCTATGTTTCGGGATATCTGGCCACCGATCCGCCACCCGGCAAGACGCGTATGGTGGGCGTCGATGCGACCCATGCCTGGGCCGCCGTGTGGACTCCGGGTGACGTATGGCTGGCATTCGACCCGACCAACGACCAGATGGTCGACGAGCGCTACATCGTGGTGGGCTGGGGCCGCGATTACGCAGACATCCCGCCACTGCGGGGCATCATCTACACCGACTCGGAGCGAAGCGTGATCAAGGTGTCGGTGGACGTGGAGCCCTTTGAGGGGGAGGCCATTCATGCGTGACTTCATCTGTCCCAACTGCGGTCAGCATCTGGCGTTCGAGAATTCGGTGTGCCTGTCGTGCGAGAGGCCGGTCGGGTTCTCGCTCGAAGACATCGCGATGCTGGTGATCGCCGATGAACCCGACGGCGCGAAGGCGGGATTCGTGGACGCCGAAAGGTACCAGCTGTGCGCGAATCTGCATTTGGCCAAATGCAATTGGCTCGTTGTGAAGGAGCCGGTTCGGCGTATGTGTGAGTCGTGCCGACTCACTCGCACCCGGCCGGACGATGCCGACGAGACGGCGATGGGCGCCTTCGCGGATGCCGAGAAGGCCAAGCGCCGGCTGATCGCCGAGCTTTACGAGCTGAAGCTGCCGGTCGTGGGCCGCGATGAAGACCCGCAATACGGCCTCGCGTTCGACCTGCTGTCCAGCGAGAAGGACAAGGTCTTCACCGGCCATCACAACGGGGTGATCACGCTGGACCTGGCCGAGGGCGACGACGTCCACCGGGCACAGTTGCGCAAAGAGATGGACGAGCCGTACCGCACGCTGCTTGGGCACTTCCGCCACGAGATCGGCCACTATTACTACTACCGCCTGGTACAGCCGTCACCGGAGTACGAACAGCGGTTCCGGGAGCTGTTCGGCGACCCCAACGCCGACTACCAGGCTGCTCTGGACCGCCACTACAAGGAGGGGGCGCCGCCCGATTGGGAGAAGAGCTACGTCTCGTCCTACGCGACGATGCATCCGGCCGAGGACTGGGCGGAGACCTGGGCCCACTACCTGCACATCCGCGACACCCTTGATACCGCTGCAGAATTCGGCTTCGCGCCGGCCAACGCCACCTATGAGCGAAGGGTACTGGGCCCCAGCGGCTTCGACACGATCATCGACATGTGGCTGCCGCTGTCGTGGGCGCTGAACATGGTCAACCGGTCGATGGGCCGCCATGATCTCTACCCGTTCGTACTGCCCGTTCCGGTGCTGGACAAGATGCGGTTCATCCACACGATCATCGACGAGGTGACCTCCGAGCCAACGAAACTCGCCGTGGCCAGCGGCACTCCCGACTCTTGATACAACGCACAGCAACTCTTGACGTAACGCACAGCAAAGGGCAGCATCACGCGGCATGACCCAACGTTTTGGTCCTCGCCTTGGCCTGGCTGTTCTTCTCGGCGTTGTTGCTCTGCAGCTGACCGGCTGCACCAGCACGATCAAGGCGGACGGCGCCGCAAAGTCTGTTACCGATATGGTCTCTTCGAAGACGGGCTTCAAGCCCACCGACGTGACGTGTCCCTCGGGCGTCGAAGCCAAGGTTGGCCAGGAGTTCGACTGCCACTTCACGGGTCCTGATGGCCCCTACGTCGCGCACGTGAAAGTCACAAAGGTCAACGGCGACGACGTCGAGTTCTACATCGAGTCGAAGCGGAGCTAGCCGCCAGAAAGGCTCTGCCGTCCGACAGCGGCAATCGATTTTGGCGCGCCACCCGTTTCGGCTTAGCGACCGTCGCCGAGGGGAAGGACGCTGTCACGCAGCGGATCAAGGATCGCACCGGTCTGTAGTCGTTCTGGTGGCGGCGGCGTCGCCCAAACTGAAGCCAGCGCGACCAACATCGGCGTGTCGTCGCTGTGGTTTAAGTGTCGCGGTGGCGATCGGTGTCTCGCCGTCGTGGTATGCCTAAAACGTGTCCGACGGTCTGTTCAACCTTCCCGGCGCAGACGACTCCTCCGATTGGCAGGGCCGCGGTTCAGGACTGCCCGCGCCGCTGGCCGTCAGGATGCGTCCGGTATCGCTCGACGAGGTCGTCGGGCAGTCGCATCTGCTCGCGCCGGGATCGCCGCTGCGCCGGCTGGTCGAGGGCTCAGGCGCCGCGTCCGTCATCCTCTACGGGCCGCCCGGGACCGGAAAGACGACGCTCGCGTCGTTGATTTCGGGGGCCACCGGCCGCCGGTTCGAGGCGCTGTCGGCGGTGTCCGCCGGCGTCAAGGAGGTCCGCGCGGTCATCGAGAACGCCCGCCGGGCCGCCACCCACGGCGAGCAGACGGTGCTGTTCATCGATGAGGTGCACCGATTTTCCAAGACCCAGCAGGACGCACTGTTGGCGGCGGTCGAGAACCGGGTCGTGCTGCTCGTCGCGGCCACCACCGAGAACCCGTCTTTCTCGGTGGTGGCCCCGCTGCTGTCGCGGTCGCTGATCCTGCAGTTGCAGCCGCTGACCGCCGAGAACATCCGTGTCCTCATCCAGCGCGCGATCGACGACCCGCGGGCTCTCGGCGGCCGCGTGCCGGTGGAGCCCGACGCCATCGAGCTGCTTGTGCGGCTGTCGGCCGGCGACGCCCGCCGGGCACTCACCGCGCTGGAGGTCGCGGCCGAAACGGTGGCCGATGACGGCGCACCGGTGACCGTTGCGAACATCGAGCAGTCCTTGGACAAGGCGGCCGTCCGCTACGACCGGGGCGGTGATCAGCACTACGACGTGATCAGCGCCTTCATCAAATCGGTCCGGGGCTCTGACGTCGACGCCGCGTTGCACTACCTGGCGCGCATGCTCGTCGCGGGGGAGGATCCGCGGTTCATTGCCCGGCGGCTGATGATCCTGGCCAGCGAGGACATCGGCATGGCCGATCCGACTGCGCTGCAGACTGCGGTGGCCGCCGCGCAGACGGTCCAGTTGATCGGGATGCCGGAGGCGCAACTGACGCTCGCGCACGCCACCATCCACCTCGCAACGGCACCGAAGTCCAATGCGGTCACGGCGGCGATCTCCGCGGCGATGAACGACATCAAGGCGGGCAAGGCGGGTGCTGTCCCAACACACCTGCGAGACGGGCATTACAGCGGTGCGTCAGGGCTGGGCAACGCCATCGGCTACCTGTACGCACACGACGATCCCGGCGGCGTGGTGGCGCAGCAGTATCCGCCCGACGAGCTGGTCGGCGTCGACTACTACCGGCCCGCAGACCGGGGTGGCGAACGCGAGATCGCCGCGCGGATCGAGCGGCTTCGCGCGATCATCCGCGAGGGCGGTGGATCAGTGAGCTCCTCCTGACCCGCCGGTGGGGATTCAGGAGGGTGTGAACCGCGTCGTCGGTGGCGTTGGTGATCGCACCGATGACGATCGTGACTGTCATCAATCCGGCGGTCAGCTGGGCATGCGATGAAGGGCTCGGGTAAGCCGACCATTTACGACGAGGCCTTTTGCACCCCGATCGGGGGCTGAACCAACCGCTGAAGTACGCGGCTTCCAAGAATCCGCCAAGGCGTCCGACGCAAACTCTCATGGCCGGCCATCACAGGGCCGACAGCAACAAAGGAAACCACCATGAGCCGAATTTCGCGATTTACGAGTCGTCGCTGTTCACGCGCGAATAATCTGCGTTCCATGAAACTAGGAACCGCGGGCCTAGCAACGACGCTGTTGGTGTCGGGCGGTTTAAGTCTGTCCGCTCTTTTCTTGGGAGCAGGTACCGCCCAGGCCTACACCTATGGCCCATTTCAATGGTGCCCGGGGCAAGACATGCCGAATGACCCACCGCGGTCGGATGGGGATCTCGTTTGGGACATGGGTGTCTGCCACACTTACTACTTCGACTACGACATTAGGACTAAGGCTCCCGCCCACTATTGGGAGGGACCTAACCTATTTCCAACTCCAATTCCGCCGCCTCCGCCGCCTGCGAATCCGCCGAACGTATTCCAGCAATGCCCCGGACTCATACCCTTCGTTAACTGCTTGCCCGGCCTGTAGTCAGGCGCGGCCAGCACGGTTGACGGCAGTGAAAGGACTCTCAATGATCCTGTCAAGCCGCCGTTGTGGTGATCGGGGGTGCGGCGGGTTGCCAGGTGCGGTTGTCGCGGATCAGCGCGTAGAGGACGTTGGTGCGGCGTCTGGCCAGGCAGATGGTGGCCGGGATGGTGCGTTTTCCTTCGTTGCGTTTGCGTTGGTAGTAGGCGCGGGAATGCGGGTCGCAGCGGATCGCCGTGAGTGCCGACATGTACATCACCCGGCGCAGTCTGCGGTTGTAGCGCTGCGGAGTGTGCAGTCTTCCGGTCCGTTTACCCGAATCTTTGGGCACCGGCGCCAGGCCGGCCCAGGCCGCCAGTTGGTCGGGCGAGCCAATCAACGCGGGGTCACCGACAGCGGCGAGGAACTCAGCACCGAGCCGAAATCCCATGCCGGGCAGGCTGGTGATCACCTCGGCAAGTGGATGGCGGCGAAATCGGTCCTCGATGTCGGCGTCGATCCGCTTGATCTGTTCATCGAGGGCAATCACCCCCTGCGCCAACTGCGCGACCAGCCCAGCGGCAACCTCTTCACCCGGCAGCCGAACCGTTTGCGACTTGGCGGCGGTGACCGCGGCCTGGGCGATCGCGTGTGCATTGCGCACCCCGGCGTCGGCCAGTACCCGGATCAGGCGCGCGATGCCGCTGTGGCGAATGGCTTTCGGGCGCTGGTAACGCGCCAACAGCACCACCCAGCCGCGGTCTTGGGCCGGGTGGGCGGCGCGTTCCAAGGCAGGACACACTGCGACCAGCTGCTGGCGCAGCCGGTTGATGGTGCGCGTGCGGTCAGCGATCAGATCAGTGCGATGGGCGGAAAGCATCCGCAGTTCGGTGACCAGATCATCATCGGGATGCAGCACCGGCAGGTCATCACCGCGCATGCGCGATTGATCGGCGATCACCCGGGCGTCCTTGGCGTCGGTCTTGGCTTCACGCCCGCGATAGATCACCGAGGCCTGCCACACCGAGCGCCCCGACAGATACCGCACCGATTTACCGGCGCCGGCCAGCACCGCCAACAACAACGCGGCATACACGGTGGTCAAATCCACCGTCCACGACACCTGCCCGCCCAACCGGTCCACCTCGGCGATCAGGTTGCTGATCTGCAGCTCATCGTTGGCCAGTTTGCGCGACAACACCACTGTGCCCGTGTCATCGACCACAGCAACCCAATGATGCTCCTTGCCGACATCAACACCAGCCCACAGCTGTCCACTTGCCATCGGACCTCTTTTCACTTGTCTGCCAACACGATCCCCACGGACGACCTCGCCAGCATTTCCTTAAACAAGCGATCACATCGCAGATCTCAATCAGCGGCTCGAGGAAGTCCAGGCAGGCCGGGCAGCCAGTCCTTTCAAGCCGCACTCAAAGAGCCGGCAAACAACCATTGCCTCACCCGACCCACCCGGGTCACAGCCCAACGTAACAACACGGAGTAACTGCACCTACGAACTTAAGGAACCAACCATGAACCACACTTCGCGTGTGGGGTCTATCAAATTAGTAATTGCAGGGTTGGCAACGACTCTGTTGGTGACCTCCGGGCTGGGTCTGGCCGGTTTGGAACTGGCCGCAGGTACCGCTCAGGCCGAGCCCGGTTTTGGGCTATTCCATGGCCCGTTCCCCGCCGTAAGGGGCCCGTATCAATGGTGCCCGGGGCAGGGCTTGCCCGAGAACGACGTGGTGTGGGACATGGGTGTCTGCCACACCTGGTACTGGGTCGCCTACGGGTTCCAGGCTAATCGTGGTCAGTTTGTCTACGAGGGAGATACTCCACCGCCGGATCTTGGCTGCATTCCGGGGCTCTGCTTGCCCGGACTGTGATCCTCAGACCAAGTCGGGTACCCGCAGGTGCGCCAGCGCCAGCTCGAATTCGCCGACGTCGAGCTGGTCGGCGCCGAGCTCCCGAATCCGGGTGGTCCGCAGCGACCGGGCCTGCTCCCGGTTGTGATCCATCGCTTCGCTGCTGTCGAAACTCACCGACGACACAGATCGGCCCGTCGAGCGGTCGATGAGCAGGCTTGCGCTGCAGAAGCCCTCGAGCTCCTCCAGGGCCGGAAGAACGGTCTCCCGATACAAGTCGACGGATCGGTCGAGCTGGCCGGCCGCTGCCTTGAACCACGTAGCCCGCACGCACGCACCGTCATTCGACCGATGGTCGCGGTGCAGGACGGCGATTTCCCACTGCTCGACGGTCATACTGCCCCGGAAGCTCTCCGCGGCACGTTCGCGAACAGGTGCCACCTGATCCTCGCTCGCCCGCATCATCTCGCCGGTTTCCCAGGCGCTGGTGGCAATGCACCGGCCTGACTCGCGATCGACCAACAACGACATGCCGATGCACCCGTCCGTGGCCTGCAGTGCGGGCATGACTTCGTCGAACATGTACGCAATACCCGCGTCGATGGACTCCGGTTGCGCCTCAATAGTGGTAGAGCGTGCGAACACGATCCACCCCCTCTTCGTTCGGGGCAGCGCCCCGGTGGCGCCACCAGTCCGCTCATCAGGTTCCTCCTCTCGATCGAGGCTTGCAATGGGCGGCACATGCGCTTCGTCCGTACGCTGAGGACGTGGATACCGCTGTCCTCGATGTCGACACCGCGCAGCGGCGGATCGTCGACCTGACCGACGATGTCCGGTCGTTCTGCGCCTCGCACGGCGACGGCTTGTGCAACGTGTTCGTGCCCCACGCGACAGCGGGGGTCGCGGTCATCGAGACGGGCGCGGGCAGCGACGACGACCTCGTCGAGACGCTGGAACGGCTACTGCCGCGCGACGACCGCTACCGGCACGCGCACGGTTCGCCGGGCCACGGCGCCGACCACGTGCTGCCCGCCCTGATCACGCCGTCGGTGACGCTGCCGGTTCAAGCAGGCAAGCCGCTGTTCGGCACCTGGCAGAGCGTCGTACTGGTGGATCTCAACCGCGATAATCCCCGGCGGTCGGTGCGGCTGAGCTTCGTCGACGGCTAACGGCACGCGTTGATTTGATGCAGACCGGTAATGTAATCGGGTCGAAGGGCCCCTAGAGAAATTAGCTCCGAGAACAGACAGCGACGGCAGTGCAAACACACGAAATCAGGAAGCGGTTCACCGACCACTTCGTGAATGCGGGCCACACCGAGGTGCCCAGCGCCTCGGTGATCCTCGACGACCCCAACTTGCTGTTCGTGAACGCCGGCATGGTGCAGTTCGTGCCTTACTTCCTCGGCCAGCGCACCCCGCCGTACAGCACCGCGACCAGCATCCAAAAGTGCATCCGCACGCCGGACATCGACGAGGTCGGCGTCACCACCCGGCACAACACGTTCTTCCAGATGGCCGGGAACTTCTCCTTCGGCGATTACTTCAAACGCGGCGCGATCGAGCTGGCCTGGACGCTTCTGACCAACCCGGTCGAACAAGGCGGATACGGGTTGGATCCTGAAAGGCTCTGGGCCACAGTCTATTTAGATGACGACGAAGCCGCGCAGCTGTGGCAGGAGATCGCTGGTCTGCCACCGGAGCGGATTCAGCGACGCGGCATGGCCGACAACTACTGGTCGATGGGTATTCCCGGTCCCTGTGGGCCGTCTTCCGAGATCTACTACGACCGCGGCCCCGAGTACGGGCCCGAGGGCGGCCCGGTCGCGAGCGAGGACCGCTACATCGAGATCTGGAATCTCGTTTTCATGCAGAACCTTCGTGGCGAAGGAACCTCGAAGACCGACTTCGAGATCCTTGAACCATTGCCGCGCAAGAATATTGACACCGGGATGGGTGTCGAGCGGATAGCCTGCGTGCTACAGGGCGTCGACAACGTCTACGAGATCGACCTGCTGCGTCCGGTGATCGACAAGGTCGCCGAGATCGCGCCGCGCGGATACGGCGCCGGAAACCACGACGACGACGTCCGCTACCGGATCATCGCCGACCACAGCCGCACGGCGGCCATCCTGATCGGCGACGGCGTCAGCCCCGGCAACGACGGACGCGGATATGTGTTGCGCCGCTTGCTGCGCCGCATCGTGCGGGCCGCCAAGTTGCTCGGCATCGAAACCCCGATCATGGGCGAGTTGATGGCCACCGTGCGCGACACGATGGGGCCGTCGTACCCCGAACTGGTCACCGACTTCGCCCGCATCACCCGGATCGCGGAAGCCGAGGAGGCCGCGTTCAACCGGACGCTGGCGTCGGGCTCACGGTTGTTCGAGGAGGTGGCCAGAACGACGAAGGCTTCGGGAGCGACGATGCTGACCGGCTCCGACGCGTTTACGCTGCACGACACCTACGGATTCCCGATCGACCTGACGCTCGAGATGGCCGCCGAGACGGGTCTGGCCGTCGACGAGGCCGGCTTCCGGAAACTGATGGCCGAGCAACGCGACCGTGCCAAGGCCGACGCCGCCGCCCGCAAGCACGCTCACGCCGACCTGTCCGCGTACCGCGAATTGGTGGACGAGGGGCCGACGGAGTTCACCGGGTTCAACGAACTGACCTCAGAGGCCAAGATTCTCGGCATCTTCGTCGACGGCAAGCGCGTGCCGGTGGTGGCGCACAACCCCGAGATGCAGGCGGCCGAACGCGTGGAGCTGATCCTCGACCGCACCCCGCTGTACGCCGAATCCGGCGGTCAGATCGCCGACGAGGGCATGATCACCGGCACCGGCGCCGGCGCGACCGCGAAGGCCGCCGTCACCGACGTGCAGAAAATCGCGAAAACGCTGTGGACGCACCGGGTCAACGTCGAGTCGGGTGAGTTCGTGGAGGGCGACACCGTGGTGGCCGCCGTGGACCCGCGCTGGCGGCACGGCGCCACCCAGGGTCACTCGGGCACCCACCTCGTTCACGCTGCTTTGCGACAAGTGCTGGGCCCCAACGCTGTTCAGGCAGGTTCGCTGAACCGTCCGGGGTATCTGCGATTCGATTTCAATTGGCAGGGGGCGCTGTCCGAAGACCAGCGTACGCAGATCGAGGAAGTCACCAACGAGGCTGTCGAGGCCGACTTCGAAGTGCATACGTTCACCACTGAACTCGACAAGGCCAAGGCGATGGGCGCAATGGCGCTGTTCGGGGAGGCCTATCCGGACGAAGTCCGCGTGGTCGAGATCGGCGGCCCGTTCTCGTTGGAGTTGTGCGGCGGGACGCACGTACACAACTCGGCGCAAGTGGGTCCCGTCACCGTCCTCGGTGAATCGTCGATCGCGTCGGGCGTTCGTCGCGTCGAGGCCTACGTCGGGCTGGATGCGTTCCGGCACCTGGCCAAGGAGCGCGCGTTGATGGCGGGGCTGGCGTCGTCGCTGAAGGTGCCGTCTGAAGAAGTTCCCGCGCGGGTGGCCACGTTGGTTGAGCGGCTCAAAGTCGCGGAGAAGGAACTCGAGCGAATGCGCCAGGCGTCGGCGCGCGCTACCGCAGCAAATGCTGCAGCCGGCGCTGAACAGGTCGGTAGGGTCCGAGTGGTGGCCCAGCGGATGTCGGGGGAGACTGCGGGGGACCTGAGAAACCTCGCCGCCGACATCCGCGGCCGGCTGGGTAGCGAACCGGCGGTGGTGGCGCTGGTCGCAGAGGGCGACAACGGCGCAGTGCCCTACGTGGTGGCGGCCAACCCCGCGGCTGTCGATCTCGGTCTGCGGGCAGACGAGCTGGCGAAGGAAGTCAACGTGGCAATCGACGGCCGTGGCGGTGGAAAGGCGGAGTCGGCGCAGGGGTCGGGGAAGAACCCGGCCGGGATCGACGCCGCCCTCGCCGCGCTGAGAGCCGCGATTGCCCGAGGTTAGCTGCGTGACCGTCGGAGGAGAACGCTTGCCGGACCGCCCCGGCAGCGACGATGCCGGCCGCGGTCGTCGACTGGGCATCGATGTGGGCAGCGTGCGCATCGGGGTGGCCGCCAGCGACCCCGACGGCATCCTCGCGACGCCGGTGGAGACGGTGCGCCGCGATCGCTCCAAGGCGCATCTGCGCCGCCTGGTAGCGCTGATCGGTGACCTCGACATCGTCGAGGTCGTTGTCGGCCTGCCCCGCACACTCGCCGACCGCGCCGGGGCGTCCGCGAAAGACGCGATCACGCTTGCCGACGAGCTCGCGGGGCGTATCCATGGAATTCCAGTGCGGTTGGCCGACGAGAGGTTGACCACGGTGGCCGCGCAGCGATCGTTGCGTGAGGCCGGAATCCGGGCGAAGGCGCAGCGCTCGGTGATCGACCAGGCCGCCGCGGTCGCGATTCTGCAGGGTTGGCTGGATCAGCGACGCACGTCGGCCCCGCACGAAGAGGCCGGCGGTGGCTGAAGACTGGAGGCGTGAGCGGACAGAACCCGTGGCGGTCGGCGCGCCGCCGCGGCGCAGTTCCCGCGCTGAACGGATGCGCGAGGAGCGAGTCCGGCGGCGCCGCAAGAGCTCTCGCACCCTCGTTCTGGCGGTGCTCGTCGTCGTGATAATCGCGGCGGTGTTCATCTTCTCGAGGCTCTGGCACACCTGGTTCGGCGACTATTCGGGCGGCGGCGTTAGCGACGTGGTGATCCAGGTCCACGACGGCGACTCGACCACAGCGATCGGTCAGACACTGCAGGACAACAAGATCGTCGCTTCAGCCCAGAAGTTCGTTGAGGAAGCCCGAGACAATTCGGCGATCTCGTCGATCCAGCCGGGGTACTACCAAATGCGGACCGAGATTTCGGCCGCCGACGCCGTCCGGCGGCTCGCCGACCCGCAGAACCGCGTCGGCAAGCTCGTCATCCCGGAAGGGCGGCAGCTCGACGACGTCCAGGACGTCAAGACGAATGCGGTGACCGAGGGCATCTTCACGTTGATCTCCCACGCGTCGTGCGTTCAGTTGGACGGCGAGCGGCGTTGTGTATCGGTGGATGAGCTGCGACAAGTCGCCGGCAGCGAGTCCCCGTCAGCGTTGAACGTGCCGTCCTGGGCCGAACAGCAGGTGAAAGACATGGGTGGTGACCATCGCAGGCTGGAGGGCTTGATCGCGCCAGGCACATTCAACCTCGACCCGGAGTGGACAGCGCAGGAGATGCTGGCAACGCTGATCGGCGACAGCACCACTCAGTACTCCCGCCTCGGCGATTCGCCCGACGGACTTTCCATGTCGGCGTACCAGACGCTGATCGTCGCGTCGCTCGTGCAGCGCGAGGCGAAACCCGCCGACTTCGCCAAGGTGGCCCGCGTCATCTACAACCGGCTGCAGGCTCACCAGAAGCTCGAATTCGACTCCACCATCAACTACTCGCTGGACCGGCAGGAGGTCGCGACCACCGACGTCGACCGCGGCCGCAACACCCCGTGGAACACGTACCTCAACGAGGGCCTGCCGAAAACTCCGATCTGCTCGCCGGGTGAGCAGGCGCTGACCGCCGCCGAGCGGCCGGATCCGGGCGACTGGCTGTACTTCGTCACCGTGGATCTGCAGGGCACCACGCTGTTCACCCGCGATTACCAGGAGCATCTGGCCAATATCGAACTGGCCAAACGCAACGGTGTGCTCGACAGCGCGCGATGAGCCAAGGGCGTAAAGCCGCGGTCCTGGGTTCGCCGATTGCGCACTCCAAGTCGCCGCAACTGCACCTCGCCGCCTACCGCGCGCTGGGTCTGCGCGACTGGACCTACGAGCGCATCGAGTGCACCGCAGAGCAATTGCCGAGTGTGGTGAGCGGCTTCGGCTTCGAGTGGGTGGGCGTCTCGGTGACGATGCCCGGCAAGTTCGCCGCGCTGCGGTTCGCCGACGAACGGTCCGAGCGCGCGCAGCTGGTGGGTTCGGCCAACACCCTGCTGCATACCGAACACGGGTGGCGGGCCGACAACACCGACGTCGACGGGGTCACCGGCGCGCTCGGCTCCGTGCGCGGCGACCTTGTGGTGTTGGGGGCGGGTGGCACCGCGCGCGCGGCGGTGGTCGCGGCGGCCGGCCTCGGTGCCGGCACGGTGACCGTGGTCGCCCGCGACCCCGCCAAGGCGGAACCGCTGCTGGAATTGGCGGCGGCGACCGGGGTCGACGGCCGGTGGCGGGCATTCACCGACCCTGACCTCGCCGGGTTCGTCGTTGCCGCCGGTGCGGTGGTCAGCACGATCCCGGCCGAGGTCGCGGCCGGGCATCTCGCGGCCTTGCGAGCGGCGCCCGTGCTGCTGGACGCGATCTACGAGCCATGGCCCACCCCGCTGGCCGCGGCGGTCGCCGAGGCGGGCGGCCGCGTGATCGACGGGCGGCAGATGCTGCTGCATCAGGCGTTCGCTCAGGTCGAGCAGTTCACGGGCCGCCCCGCACCGAAAGAAGCGATGGCTGCGGCCCTGCGCTGAGGTTGGCAGCGCCGGGGATCATTGAGACCCTCCCATGGGAAGATGGGACGCGTGTTGCGATGGACGACCGCCGGTGAGTCGCACGGCCGCGCACTGGTGAGCATGCTCGAGGGCATGGTCGCCGGTGTGCGCGTCACGTCCGACGACATCCGCACCCAGCTGGCACGACGCCGGCTGGGCTACGGCCGCGGGGCGCGGATGAAGTTCGAGGCCGACGACGTCACCGTGCTGGCCGGCGTCCGCCACGGCGTGACGCTCAGCGGCCCGATCGCCGTCGAAATCGGCAACACCGAGTGGCCGAAGTGGGAGACCGTGATGGCCACCGACCCGGTCGACCCCGCAGAGCTGGCCGACGTCGCCCGCAACGCGCCGCTGACGCGCCCGCGGCCCGGCCATGCGGACTATGCGGGCATGCTGAAGTACGGCTTCGACGATGCCCGTCCGGTGCTGGAGCGGGCGAGCGCGAGGGAGACCGCGGCCCGCGTCGCGGCCGGCACCATTGCGCGGGAGTTTCTGCGCCAGGCGCTGGGCGTCGAGGTGCTGTCGCACGTGATCGCGATCGGCATGTCCAAGCCGTACGACGGCCCGCCTCCGCAGTCATCCGACCTCGACGCAATCGACGCGAGCCCGGTGCGTGCCTTCGACAAGACCGCCGAACAGGCGATGATCGATGAGATCGAGGCCGCCAAGACGGACGGCGACACCCTGGGCGGCGTCGTTGAGGTCGTCGCGCTGAACCTGCCGGTCGGACTCGGATCGTTCACCAGCGGCGACAACCGCCTCGACAGCCAGCTGGCGGCCGCGGTGATGGGCATCCAGGCGATCAAGGGCGTCGAGATCGGCGACGGGTTCGAGACCGCACGCCGGCGGGGGAGCGTCGCGCACGACGAGATATACCCGGGACCCGCCGGCGTCCTGCGGTCGACCAACAGAGCCGGCGGGCTCGAGGGCGGCATGACCAACGGCCAGCCGCTGCGGGTACGGGCGGCGATGAAGCCGATCTCCACCGTGCCGCGCGCGCTCGCGACCGTGGATATGGCCACCGGCGACGAGGCGGTGGCCATCCATCAGCGCTCCGACGTTTGTGCGGTGCCCGCGGCCGGCGTGGTGGCCGAGTCGATGGTCGCGCTGGTGCTCGCCCGTGCTGTGCTGGAGAAGTTCGGCGGCGACTCGATCGCCGAGACCAAAAACAACATCGCGTCATATGTGGAGGCCATTGCCGCTCGGGAGCATGACGCACGGGCGTCGGGGTAGCCGCGATGGCACCCAAGGCGGTACTGGTCGGGCTGCCCGGCTCGGGCAAGTCCACCATCGGACGGCGGCTGGCCAGGACGCTGAGCGTGACATTCGTGGACACCGACGCCGCGATCGAGGCGAAGACGGGTCGATCCATCGCCGACCTGTTCGCCACCGACGGTGAGCAGGAATTCCGGCGAGTCGAGGAAGAGGTGATCCGGGCGGCGCTCGCCGCGCACGCCGGGGTGCTCGCGCTCGGAGGGGGCGCGATCACCAGCCCGGGCGTCCGCGACGCCCTGGCCGGACACACCGTGATCTATCTGGAAATCAACGCGACCGAAGGGGTGCGCCGCACCAGCGGCAGCACCGTGCGCCCGCTACTGGCGGGTCCCGATCCGGCCGCGAAGTACCGTGCGCTGATGGCCGATCGGGCTCCGCTCTACCGCCGTGCGGCTACGTTTCGCGTCAACACGAACCGTCGCAACCCCGGTGCCGTTGTACGTCACATCGTTGCGAGGCTCGAAGACCCCCATCCACGGTCGCGCCGCAGGCGCCGCTCAACGTGGCGGCGATCGCCGATCTCGTTGACGCCGAGTGAAACCACGCAAGCGCCACCGAGTCCCGCGGCGCTCGCAGCGCGGTGTGCGGAGCGGACGCAGCGTGACTGAACACGTGACGGTCGACGTCCTTGTGCAGCCGCCGTATCCGGTGATCATCGGCTCCGGGCTGCTCGGCGAGTTGACAAGCCTGCTCGAGAGCGCCCACAAGGTTGCCATCCTGCACCAGCCCGTGATGGCGACTGCGGCTGATCAGATGCGAAATGCATTGTCAGACAAGGGAGTTGACGCACATCGCGTCGAGATTCCAGACGCGGAGTCGGGGAAGGAACTACCGGTCGTCGGCTTCATCTGGGAAGTGCTGGGCCGCATCGGTGTTGGCCGCCGGGACGCGATCGTCAGCCTCGGCGGGGGCGCGGCCACCGACGTCGCGGGATTCGCTGCTGCAACGTGGCTGCGCGGAGTGTCGATCGTGCATGTTCCGACGACCCTGCTCGGCATGGTCGACGCGGCGATCGGCGGGAAGACCGGAATCAACACTGAGGCCGGCAAGAACCTCGTCGGCGCATTCCACCAGCCGCGGGCCGTGCTGGTCGACCTCGACACCCTCAAGACGCTGCCACGTAACGAGATCGTCGCCGGCATGGCCGAGGTGGTCAAAGCGGGTTTCATCGCCGACCCGACAATCCTGGACATCATCGAGCGCGAGCCACAGGCAGCGATCGACCCGGGCGGCACGGTGTTGCCCGAGTTGATTCGCCGCGCGGTCGCGGTCAAGGCCGAGGTCGTCGCCGCCGATGAGAAGGAATCGCAGCTACGCGAAATCCTGAACTATGGCCACACATTGGCCCACGCCATCGAGCGTCGCGAGCGCTATCAGTGGCGGCATGGCGCCGCAGTGGCGGTGGGGCTCGTGTTCGCCGCCGAGCTGGGCCGGCTGGCGGGCAGGCTCGACGACGCGACGGCGGACCGGCACCGATCGATCCTGACGTCGCTGGGCCTGCCGGTCAGCTATGACCCGGATGCGCTGCCGCAGCTGATCGAAATCATGGCCGGCGACAAGAAGACCCGCGCCGGGGTGCTGCGGTTCGTTGTTCTCGACGGGCTGGCCAAGCCGGGCCGGCTGGAGGGACCCGATCCGTCGCTGCTGGCGGCCGCTTATGCGGAGTTGGGGGAGAAGATGCCGATGAGCAACGCGGGCGAAGAGGAGAAGATGCAGTGACGACCGTCAACGTGCTGAACGGCCCGAATCTGAACCGGTTGGGGCTGCGCGAGCCGGATGTGTACGGCGACACCACATACGCGGAGCTCGTTGCCTTGATCGAGCGGACGGCCGCCGAGTTCGGTTTGAAAGCCCTGGTGCGGCAAAGCGACAGCGAAGCTGAACTGATCGACCTGATTCACCGCGCCGCCGACGCCGGCGAGCCGGTGATCCTCAATGCCGCCGGCCTTTCGCACACCTCGGTCGCGCTGCGGGACGCATGCGCGGAGCTGAAGGCCCCCCTGATCGAGGTGCACATCTCAAACGTGTTCGCGCGCGAGGAATTCCGGCACCACAGTTACATCAGCCCCGTCGCAACAGGAGTGATCATCGGGCTGGGTGTGCAGGGCTATCTACTGGCGCTGCACTACCTCGCCGACGTTTCCTGAGTCGCCTCGTCGTCCTTCACCGCGGCGAACACGTCGGTGTCCGGGCCGTGGCTGCCTTCGTGACTGGGCACGGGGTGGTTCTTGTCGTAGTTCCGATCCCAGATGCCGCGACCCGCGGCAACACCGATCGTCGCCATGATGAACACCAGCAGCGCAGTGAACGCGGCGAACGTCGTGATCTCGTTGAGCAATCCCGACACGTACATCGTCTTGTAGAAAACTCCGATCAGCCACGCCACCGCGCCCGACAGGATGCCGGCGACCAGGCCGGCAAGCAGCCATGTCATGGCCAGGTCACCGCGGCGGTCGGGGTCGGGCTCTGCTCTGGCGTCGGCCCGCCCGTCGATGTACCCCCACAGCAAAACGGCGATCGCATAGATCACCACCAGCAGGATGCTGATCGTCGTCGCGTGAGTTTCCCAGGTGTTGATCATCATGCTCTGAAGGATCCGCAGGACAACCATCCCGAACGCGAAGATCAGCCCTCGCAGCAACCATGACCTCATGGGCGCTGAGCCTAGCGGGTAGCGTCAAGTGCCGTGACATATTCCCAGCGACGCGGCCGCCTGTGTCGCCGGCTGGCAGCGGCCGGACTGGATGCGATGCTGGTAACGGACCTGGTCAACGTGCGGTATCTGTCGGGCTTCACCGGCTCGAACGCGGCGTTGCTGGTTTATGCCGACGAGGACGCGGGTGCAGCGCTGGCCACCGACGGCCGGTATCGGAC
Source organism: uncultured Actinomycetota bacterium (assembly GCA_963759655.1). Taxonomy (GTDB): domain Bacteria; phylum Actinomycetota; class Actinomycetes; order Mycobacteriales; family Mycobacteriaceae; genus Mycobacterium. The sequence continues at coordinate 101,969 of CAVXAG010000029.1, forward strand.
CCAGGCCGCGGGCCAGGCGCCGGATCTACGGCTCGAGATCGAAAGGACCTGCGGACCGCACCTAACGAAGGTGGCGGCGGCCGACGGTGTGGGCCGGCTGGGCTTCGAGAGCCACGTCGTCACGGTCGACGGTTATGACCAGCTGGCGAGGGCGGCCGCCGAGATGGAGTTGGTGCGGGCATCGGGCACCGTCGAGGCGCTGCGCGAGGTCAAGGACGACGGGGAGAAGGCACTGCTGCGGCTGGCGTGCGAGGCCGCCGATGCGGCGCTGGCCGACCTGATCGAGCGCGGCGGCCTGCAGTCCGGACGCACGGAACAGCAGGTGGCCCGGGAACTCGAGGCGCTGATGCTTGACCACGGCGCCGACGGGGTGTCGTTCGAGACGATCGTGGCGACGGGACCGAATTCCGCCATTCCTCATCACCGGCCGACCGGTGCGCAGCTGGCGTCCGGTGATTTCGTGAAGATCGACTTTGGCGCGCTGGTCGCGGGTTATCACTCCGACATGACGAGGACGTTCGTGCTCGGCCGGGCCGCGCAGTGGCAGCGGGACATCTATGACCTGGTGTCCGCCGCGCAGCGGGCCGGGCGGGAGGCGTTGGTGCCCGGCGCGGCGTGCAAAGACGTCGATGCCGCGGCGCGCTCGGTGATCGCTGATGCCGGCTACGCCGAGAATTTCGGGCACGGGCTGGGGCACGGCGTCGGTCTGCAGATCCACGAAGCGCCGGGCATCAGCGCGGCGTCCGCTGCCACCGTTCACGTCGGCTCCGTGGTGACAGTGGAGCCCGGTGTCTACCTTCCCGACCGCGGGGGAGTCCGCATCGAGGACACGTTGATCGTGGGCGAAGAGCGCCCCGAACTGCTGACCCGGTTCCCGAAGGAACTGGCGATACTGGCTTAGGCCCGAGCCTTCACCGTTGCGGCGTAGGGTCGGCTGCCATGCGGGAGAGCGACCGTTCTGCCGAGTCCGCGGGCGGCACAGCCGACGAAATGCGGGAACGCGCTAAGCAAGCAAGTCTCAGCGCCGCCGAGAGTCTTGACGAATCGGCACTCATCCACCAGCGGACCGCGGAGATTCACGAGAAAGCCGCCGACTACGCGGGCATCAACAGATTTCGACAGAGCGACGCCGCCCAGCGCCACCGCGAGGCCGCCCAACGACACCACGAAGCAGCCGAGCAGGACCGGGCGATGGCAGCTCAGCTGCGGAGGCGAGCCGAAACCGAATAGGAGGCTGGGCGTAGCCTCAAAGCACGTGGGTGACGACGGCCTCGACAAGACCGATGGCGTTCGGTTCAAATTCTTCTCTGGAAACCCGAGCCCGGGTGACTGGCGATTCTCTGACACAAGACAAGCTAGGAGAACAATCGACCGTGGCAACGACTGCCGACTTCAAGAACGGCCTCGTCTTACAGATCGACGGACAGCTTTGGCAGATCGTCGAATTCCAGCATGTCAAACCTGGCAAGGGCCCCGCCTTCGTGCGGACCAAGCTCAAGAACGTGCTGTCCGGCAAGGTCGTCGACAGGACGTACAACGCCGGGGTCAAGGTGGAGACGGCGACCGTCGATCGGCGTGACACCACCTACCTGTATCGCGACGGGTCTGACTTCGTATTCATGGACAGCGCGGACTACGAACAGCACCCGTTGCCCGAGTCGTTGGTCGGCGACGCCGCGCGGTTCCTGCTGGAGGGCATGCCGGTACAGGTGGCGTTTCACGATGGCAGCCCGTTGTACATCGAATTGCCGGTGACCGTCGAGTTGGAGGTCACACACACCGAGCCCGGCTTGCAGGGTGACCGGTCCAGTGCCGGAACCAAACCGGCCACGCTCGAGACCGGCGCGCAGATCAACGTCCCGCTGTTCATCAACACCGGGGACAAGCTCAAGGTCGACTCGCGCGATGGCAGCTACCTGGGTCGGGTGAATGCCTGAGCGGGGCCGTCACCAGGCACGTAAACGCGCTGTCGACCTGCTTTTCGAGGCCGAAGCGCGCGGCCTGACGGCGGCTGAGATCGCCGACGCGCGCAACGCGCGGGCCGAAGAGCAGGCCGACGTGAAGCCGTTGAATAAATACACGGTGACGGTCGCGCACGGAGTGACCCAGCACACTGCGCACATCGACGATCTGATCTCCGCGCACCTGCAGGGCTGGACGCTGGAGCGGCTGCCTGCTGTGGATCGAGCGATTCTGCGGGTCGCGGTCTGGGAACTGCTGCACGCCGACGACGTTCCTGAGCCGGTTGCCGTGGACGAGGCGGTGGAACTGGCGAAGAAGCTGTCCACGGATGAGTCGCCGGGCTTCGTCAACGGCGTGCTCGGCCAGATCATGCTCGTCACCCCGCAGATCCGTGCGGCGGCGGAAGCGGTCCGGGGTGACGGCACATCGTGACTTCGGGGCGCCGGTGGGTTCAATACGGTCACAAATAGAACCATTTTGATCACAGGCGGATCGTTTTCGTCACCAACACAATCCATTTGGTAACGGAGAGAACCGTTGTGGTCACGAAACGAACTGCTTTGGAGTACTAGCGAATTTACGTGCTTTGCTTCAGGCATGCGAGAACTCTTGAAGTTAACGGTAACAACGATGATCGTGACCGGAGGCCTAGGGCTGGCCGGTTTCGGGCTGGCGTCCACCGCCCAAGCCGTGGTCGGCCCCGTGCCGGCATACCACTGGTGCCCCGGTGATGCTTGGCAACCCGAATGGGGTAACAACTGGGAGGGCGGTGCCTGCCACGACGACTTCCACCGCGATATGGACGGCTTTGACCGCAGCCGCGACTTCCGCCAGCCAGACTTCCGCCAGCCAGACGCGCGACCCTGGTGGCAACCCTAGACACTGGCGCCTAACGCCGGTGCTCGACTATGCAGGCGCGTCCGGATAATCGGGCAGCTCGATCGCGTCGGCGGTCGCGAACCATGTCTTCTCGGCGACGCTGCGAAACGGCCAGCGCTGACACCATTTCATCACCTGTGCGGTGATCGCAATGGCGCTGGCCGATTTCGGCGCATAGCCGTCCATGCCGGCGGGCAGATCCTGGCACCTGTCGATGTAGGGGCAGCACGGTCTGGTACCGCTGCAGCGCCAACCGAATTCGGTCATTGTCCAGCGAATCCGCAGACCCCAGTTCGCCGGCTAACACGTAGGCGCCCACCAGAGCCAGGCTGGTGCCCATGCCGCTCAATGGCGAGGCGCAGTAGCCGGCGTCCCCGACGAGCGTGACAGGACCGTTCGAGATCGTCGGCATGTGCACCTGGGCGAACTCGTCGAAGTAGAAGTCGTCCGCGTCGGCTGCGGCCTCGAGCAGTGCGTCACATTGCCAACCTGCGCCAGAGAACCTTTCGGCCAGCAGCTTGCGCTGCTGATCCAGATCACGTCTGTCGTACGCGACAGGTTCCGACGCGAAAGCCAGGCCGGCCTTGGCATTCGCCGGATCGTGTGATGGTCGCATCGACGCATTCAGGCCGGGAGGTGCCTGATACATCAGGCCCATCCGCTCGACCACCGCCCGCCCGGCACCGCGCAAATCGACGGTCTGACCGCCGGGTCTGATCCCGTCGGCGAGTTCGACGACGACGACGCGGTAATCGGCTGCCGACAACCAGTGTGCGAGAGCGGGTCCGGCTATCCCGGCGCCGCTGACGACCACGGTGGGTTGCGCCATGTGGGCCAGCCTAGGTTCGCCGCTGCTCAGTGCTCCAGCGCCTGGTGGGTGCGCCGCACGAATTTCGGCAGTGCGGTCATCAGCATCGCTTGCGACGCGTTCCCGGCCACCGCCGCGGCGGCGTCGGCTGACAACGTCGGATGGTTCTGCACCAGGTAGATCAGGATCAGATCCTGCGTCGGGTCCGCGTGCCACCACGTGCCGTACGCGCCGGGCCAACCGAACGTGCCCAACCCGCCGGGGCCGAACAACGGCCGCGATTTCACCGGATCTGTCACCACCGACAGACCGAGCCCGAAACCGCGACCGACCCAGTAGGGCGCGCCGAGGAACGGTTGCTGCCGCTGCTCATCGGTCAGGCGGTTGGTGCGCATCAGCCGCACGGCCTCCGTGGAGAGCAGCCGCGTCCCGTCGGCCTGGCCGCCGGCCAACAGCATCCGGGCGAACCGCAGGTAGTCGTCGACGGTCGACCACAGCCCACCGCCGCCTTGGCAGAAGGTGGGCGGTGCGATCGGGGGCGGACCCATCACGTCGTGACACAACTGACCGTTGTCGTCGAGCGTGTACATCGTCGCCGCGCGGCGCCGGCCCTCGGCGGTGACGAAGAACCCGGTGTCGGGCATGCCCAGCGGCTCGAAGATCCGATCGGCCAGGACCTCGTGCAGCTTCTTGCCCTCGATCCGCGACAGGATGATCCCGATCACGTCCGTTGCGTGGCTGTAGGTCATCCGCTCGCCCGGCTGATGCACGAGAGGAAGCGCCGTCAACTCGGCCAGCCAGGTGTCGGGATCCTGGCGGATCGGAAGCCCCAGGTACGCCCGTGACAGCGGCCCGACGACCGAGAATGCGTACACCAGCCCGCTCCGGTGCGTCAGCAGGTCGTCGACGGTGATAAGGCGGCGGGCCGGCGTGGTCGAATCGAGCGGGCCCTCGGGGTCCTCGAGAACACGCATGTCGGCGAATTCCGGCAGCCACCGCGTGATCGGGTCGTCGAGGGCCATCTTTCCCTCGTCGACCAGCATCATCGCGGCAACCGTGGTGACCGGCTTACTCATCGAGGCGATCCGGAAAATGGTGTCGCGCTGCATCGGAATCCGCGCCTCGACGTCGCGATACCCGATCGCGTTGAGCTGCAGCACTTCTCCGCGCTGCCAGACCATCGTCACCGCACCTGACAACAACCCGGCGTCGACGACCTCACGGATCGACGCCTGATTGCCGTCGAGGTTCACGAGGCTCAAGGGTACTGAGCGGAACTCATCGGGCGGAACCTACCGGGTTCACGAGTGCGAAGCCCGCCACCGCAGCAATACAAAACCGTGGTTTTGCGGCTGCTGGCGGCGCAGAGTTTGCTGACGAACCGTACGGTCGTCGCCGCCGGTAGTGAGAAAGGCCACGATCAGAGGCCGAAATGAGCATGCTGCTGATCGCCTGCTTAGCAGTAGCCATACCGGTAGTCGGACTTGGTCTCTTCGGCGTGCAGAATCGGCTCGAGTTCTGGACACAGCAAAGGCATGAAAAGGACTAGCGGGCGGCCCCGGGTCAGCGTCCGCCGTCAGTTCCGGGCTTGTCGTTCTCAGCAGCGGTGCGTCGAGTGATAACCTTGCCGGCGATCGACATCCTTTAACGATCCGTCCCGCGAGGCGGAGAAGGAGGTCCAGGTCGCAGGTGGGCAATGCCACTGACCGGGAATTGATGTCCGCGGCGGACGTCGGCCGCACCATTTCCCGCATCGCCCACCAGATCATCGAAAAGACCGCTCTGGACGACCCGGCCGGGCCCCCGCACGTGGTACTGCTGGGCATTCCGACCCGCGGTGTCACGCTCGCCGCGCGACTGGCCGCCAGGATCAGCGACTTCGCGGGTGTCACGGTCCCGCACGGTGCTCTCGACATCACGTTGTACCGCGACGATCTGATGATGAAACCGCCACGGCCGCTTGAGAATACGTCGATCCCCGAAGGTGGCGTCGACGACGCCCTGGTGATCTTGGTCGACGACGTGCTGTACTCCGGCCGGTCGGTGCGATCCGCCCTCGATGCGCTGCGCGACCTCGGCCGACCGCGTTCTGTCGAGTTGGCGGTGCTCGTCGATCGCGGCCATCGCGAGCTCCCGCTTCGGGCGGACTACGTCGGCAAGAACGTGCCGACTTCCCGCGCCGAGAGCGTGCACGTGCTGTTGAGCGAGGATGACGGCCGCGACGCCGTGATGATCACGAGGGACGGACCGCGATGAGCCGCTTGCGCGAAGAGCAGAAGACGGGGACGGCGCGCCACCTGCTCTCGGCGGCCGACCTGAGCCGCGACGACGCCACCGCGATCCTCGACGACGCCGACCGGTTCGCGCAGGCGCTGCTGGGCCGCGAAGTCAAGAAGCTGCCGACGCTGCGCGGGCGAACCATCATCACGATGTTCTACGAGAACTCCACCCGCACCCGCGTGTCGTTCGAAGTCGCCGGCAAGTGGATGAGCGCCGACGTGATCAACGTCAGCGCGACCGGATCCTCGGTGGGCAAGGGCGAGTCGCTGCGCGACACCGCGCTGACGCTGCGAGCCGCGGGAGCCGACGCGTTGATCATCCGGCACTCGGCTTCCGGGACAGCCCAGCAGCTCGCGGAGTGGACCGCGACGGCGGACGGCGGCCCGTCGGTGATCAATGCCGGTGACGGTACCCATGAACACCCGACGCAGGCGCTGCTGGACGCGCTGACGATCCGGCAGCGGCTCGGTGGCATCGAGGGCAAGCGCGTGGTGATCGTCGGCGATGTGCTGCACAGCAGGGTCGCGCGGTCCAACGTGCTGCTGCTGCACACACTGGGCGCGGAGGTCGTGCTCGTCGCCCCGCCCACGCTGCTGCCGGCCGGTGTCAGCGGCTGGCCGGTGACCGTCTCGCATGACCTCGACGCCGAACTGCCCGTGGCGGACGCGGTGCTGTTGCTGAGGGTTCAGGCCGAGCGGATGACCGGCGGTTTCTTCCCGTCCGCACGGGAGTACTCGGTGCTCTACGGGCTGTCCGAGCGGCGACAGGCGATGCTGCCCGACCACGCCGTGGTGCTGCACCCCGGTCCGATGGTCCGCGGCATGGAGATCTCGTTCTCGGTGGCTGACTCCTCGCAATCTGCTGTGCTGCAGCAGGTTTCCAACGGGGTGCACGTGCGGATGGCGGTGCTGTTCCATCTGCTCGTCGGGTCGGATCAGGCGGTGACCGGATGAGCGTGCTGATTCGCGGCGTGCGGCCGTACGGGGATGCCGACAGGGTCGACGTGCTCGTGGACGACGGGCAGATCGCCGATATCGGCCCGCGCCTGGACATTCCGGAGGACGCCGACGTCATCGACGCGACCGGGCAGGTGCTGCTGCCGGGCCTTGTCGATCTGCACACCCATCTGCGCGAACCCGGCCGCGAGTACGCGGAGGACATCGAAACCGGTTCGGCTGCAGCGGCACTGGGCGGCTACACGGCCGTGTTCGCGATGGCCAACACGAACCCGGTCGCCGACAGCCCGGTGGTCACCGATCATGTGTGGCACCGCGGCCAGCAGGTCGGGCTCGTCGACGTGCACCCGGTCGGCGCCGTGACCGTCGGGCTCGCGGGTGCTCAGCTCACCGAGATGGGGCTGATGAACGCCGGGGCCGGTCAGGTCCGCATCTTCTCCGACGACGGCGTCTGCGTGCACGATCCGCTGGTGATGCGCCGCGCGCTGGAGTACGCGACCGGCCTGGGCGTGCTCATCGCGCAGCATGCCGAGGAGCCGCGATTGACCGTGGGCGCCGTCGCGCACGAGGGCGCCAACGCCGCGCGGCTCGGCTTGTCCGGTTGGCCGCGGGCCGCCGAGGAGTCGATCGTCGCCCGCGATGCGTTGCTGGCCCGCGACGCCGGAGCGCGGGTGCACATCTGCCACGCATCTACCGCCGGAACCGTCGAGATCCTGAGATGGGCCAAGTCGCAGGGTATTTCGATCACCGCCGAGGTGACGCCGCATCACCTTGCGCTCGACGACAGGCGGCTGTCTTCCTACGACGGCCGCAACCGGGTCAACCCGCCGCTGCGCGAGTCCACCGACGCCGACGCCCTGCGGGCGGCCCTGGTGGAGGGCGTCATCGACTGCGTGGCCACCGACCACGCGCCGCACGCCGAGCACGAGAAGGTGTGCGAGTTCGCCAACGCCCGGCCCGGAATGCTCGGTCTTCAGACCGCGCTGTCGGTGGTGGTGGCGACGATGGTGCAGCCGGGACTGTTCGGCTGGCGGGACGTGGCGCGGGTGATGAGCGAGAACCCCGCGCGCATCGCCGGGCTGCCCGATCACGGCCGTCCACTCGAGATCGGCGAGCCCGCGAACCTCACCGTCGTCGATCCCGACGCCACCTGGACGGTCCGCGGCGCCGACCTGGCCAGCCGGTCGGACAACACGCCGTACGAGACGATGACGTTGCCGGCCACCGTCACTGCGACCCTGCTGCGCGGCAAGGTGACCGCGCGCGACGGGAAGTGCCCGGCATGAACACCCCGACGTTGATCGCATCGCTCGCGATGGCGGCCGTGCTGGCGGTGTTGTCGTTGTTGATGATCCGCGCGACGATCCGCGGCCGGCTCAGACGCGGTGAGCGGCAGGCGGCACTGATCGGTGAGCTGCCGGATGTGCCCGACGATCCGGGGCCGGTGATGATCGAGCCGGCCAACGGCCTGTACGTCGGCAGCACGTTGGCGCCGAGCTGGCACGACGCGATCGCGGTCGGCGACCTGGGTTACCCCGCGAAGGCTGTGCTGACCCGCCACGCCCGGGGCATCCTGATGGAACGCAGTGGCGCCACCCCGCTGTGGATCCCCGAGCCGTCGATCACCGCGATCCGCACGGAGAGAGGCATCGCCGGCAAGGCGCTGACTTTTGACGGGATCCTGGCGATTCGGTGGCGACTGCCGTCGGGGACGGAGATCGACACCGGCTTCCGTGGTGACGACCGGAGCAAGTACGCAGACTGGTTGAAAGAGGGCGCGCAATGAGCGCTCGCCGCGAAGAGCAGAAGGCAGCGATGTTGGTGCTGGAGGACGGTCGGGTGTTCACCGGCGCGTCGTTCGGTGCGGTCGGCGAGACGCTGGGCGAGGCGGTCTTCTCCACCGGGATGTCGGGCTACCAGGAGACGCTGACGGATCCGAGCTATCACCGCCAGATCGTCGTCGCCACCGCGCCGCAGATCGGCAACACCGGCTGGAACCACGACGACGCCGAGAGCCGCGGGGACAAGATCTGGGTGGCCGGCTACGCGGTGCGCGACCCGTCGCCGCGCGCGTCGAACTGGCGGGCCACCGGCACCCTCGACGACGAGCTGGTCCGGCAGGGCATCGTCGGGATTGCCGGCATCGACACCCGCGCGGTGGTCCGACACCTGCGCACCCGCGGCTCGATGAAGGCCGGCATCTTCTCCGGTGATGCGGTCGCCGACACCGAGACACTGCTGCAGCGGGTGTGCGATCAGCCGCCGATGCTCGGTGCTGACCTGGCAGGCGAGGTCAGCACCACCAGCGGCTACATCGTGGAACCCGATGTGCCACATCGGTTTACCGTTGCCGCGCTGGATCTGGGTATCAAGACCAACACGCCGCGCAACTTCGCGCGCCGCGGCATCCGCAGCCACGTGCTGCCGTCGTCGGTGACGTTCGAGCAGATCGCCGACCTGCGACCCGACGGTGTGTTCCTGTCCAACGGGCCCGGTGATCCGGCGACCGCCGACCACGTCGTCGCGGTGACCCGTGAGGTGATCGGCGCCGGGATTCCACTATTCGGCATCTGTTTCGGCAACCAGATTCTGGGCAGGGCGCTGGGCCGGTCCACCTACAAGATGACGTTCGGGCACCGCGGCATCAACGTGCCGGTGATCGACCACTCCACCGGCCGGGTCGCGGTGACCGCGCAGAACCACGGGTTCGCGCTGGAGGGCGAGGCGAGGGAGCGCTTCGACACCGCGTTCGGAACGGCCGAGGTCAGCCATACCTGCGCCAACGACGGCGTGGTCGAGGGCATCAGACTTGTTGACGGCCGCGCCTTTTCGGTGCAGTACCACCCGGAGGCGGCCGCCGGACCGCACGACGCGGAGTATCTGTTCGACCGGTTCGTCGACCTGATGTCTGGGCAGGGCGGGTAGATGCCGCGCCGTACCGACCTCAACCACGTCCTGGTGATCGGCTCCGGGCCGATCGTCATCGGGCAGGCCTGCGAGTTCGACTACTCCGGCACCCAGGCGTGCCGGGTGCTGCGGGCCGAGGGCCTGCAGGTCAGCCTGATCAACTCGAACCCGGCGACGATCATGACGGACCCCGAGTTCGCCGACCACACCTACGTCGAACCCATCACGCCGGCTTTCGTCGAGCGGGTGATCGCGCAGCAAGCGCAGCGCGGCAACAAGATCGACGCGGTGCTGGCGACCCTGGGTGGGCAGACCGCGCTGAACACCGCGGTCGCGCTGTACGAGAACGGGGTGCTCGAGAAGTACGGGGTCGAGCTGATCGGCGCCGATTTCGACGCGATCCAGCGGGGCGAGGACCGGCAGCGGTTCAAGGACATCGTCGCCAAGGTCGGTGGTGAATCCGCGCGCTCCCGGGTGTGCTTCACGATGGAGGAAGTCACAGAGGCGGTCGACGAGCTCGGGCTGCCGGTCGTCGTCCGGCCGTCGTTCACCATGGGCGGGTTGGGCTCCGGCATGGCGCGCAGCATCGACGACGTGCGGCGGATGGCCGGCGACGGGCTGGCCGCGTCACCGTCGGCCAATGTGCTGATCGAGGAATCCGTCTACGGCTGGAAGGAATTCGAGCTCGAGCTGATGCGCGACAGCCACGACAACGTGGTTGTCGTCTGCTCGATCGAGAACGTCGACCCGATGGGTGTGCACACCGGAGACTCGGTGACCGTCGCGCCCGCGATGACGCTGACCGACCGCGAATACCAGCGGATGCGCGACCTGGGCATCGCGATCCTGCGGGAGGTCGGCGTCGACACCGGCGGCTGCAACATCCAGTTCGCGGTCGACCCCGAAGACGGCAGGCTGATCGTCATCGAAATGAATCCGCGGGTGTCGCGGTCGAGCGCGCTGGCGTCCAAGGCGACCGGCTTTCCGATCGCGAAGATCGCGGCCAAGCTCGCGATCGGCTACACGCTCGACGAGATCCTCAACGACATCACCAAGGAAACGCCGGCCTGCTTCGAGCCGACGCTGGACTACGTGGTGGTCAAGGCACCGCGTTTCGCCTTCGAGAAGTTCCCCGGCGCCGATCCCACGCTGACCACCACGATGAAGTCGGTGGGTGAGGCAATGTCGTTGGGCCGTAACTTCATCGAGGCACTCGGCAAGGTGATGCGCTCGCTCGAGACGACGCGGGCGGGCTTCTGGACGGCGCCGGACCCCGAGGGCGACGTCGACGATGCGCTCGACCGGCTGAAGACCCCGGCCGAGGGCCGGCTCTACGACATCGAGCTGGCGCTGCGGCTGGGTGCCCCGGTGGAGCAGGTGTCGGAGGTTTCCGCGGTCGACCCGTGGTTCGTCGAGCAGATCGCCGGGGTCGTCGCACTGCGCGCCGAGTTGATCGATGCGCCGGTGCTGGACGCCGACCTGTTGCGGCGCGCCAAGCACAGTGGCCTGTCGGACCGCCAGATCGCCGCGCTCCGGCCGGAATTGGCGGGGGAGGTCGGGGTGCGCGCGCTGCGGCAGCGTCTCGGTATCCATCCGGTGTTCAAGACCGTCGACACCTGCGCCGCCGAGTTCGAGGCCAAGACTCCGTACCACTACAGCAGCTACGAACTGGACCCCGCCGCCGAAACCGAGGTCGCAGCGCAGACCGACCGGCCCAAGGTGCTCATCCTCGGATCGGGACCCAACCGGATCGGGCAGGGCATCGAGTTCGACTACAGCTGCGTGCACGCGGCCACGACGCTGTCCGACGCGGGGTTCGAGACGGTGATGATCAACTGCAACCCCGAGACGGTCTCAACGGACTACGACACTGCCGACCGACTGTACTTCGAGCCGCTGACGTTCGAGGATGTGCTCGAGGTGTTCTACGCCGAAACCGGTTCGGGTGCAGGCGGTCCCGGGGTGGTCGGCGCGATCGTGCAGATGGGGGGGCAGACTCCGCTGGGCCTCGCCCAGCGGCTCGCCGATGCGGGCGTGCCGATCGTCGGCACCAGCCCGAAAGCGATCAACCTGGCCGAGGATCGCGGCGCGTTCGGCGAGGTGCTCAGTGACGCCGGTCTGCCCGCGCCGCGGTTCGGCACCGCGACGACGTTCGAGCACGCCCGCAAGGTCGCCGCCGAGATCGGATATCCCGTGCTGGTGCGGCCGTCGTATGTGCTCGGCGGACGGGGCATGGAGATCGTCTACGACGAGCAGACCCTGCGCGGCTACATCACCCGCGCCACAGAGCTGTCGCCCGAACACCCGGTGCTGGTGGACCGATTCCTCGAGGACGCCATCGAGATCGACGTCGACGCGCTGTGCGACGGCACCGAGGTGTACATCGGCGGGATCATGGAGCACATCGAGGAGGCCGGCATCCACTCCGGCGACTCGGCGTGCGCGCTGCCGCCGGTGACGTTGGGGCGCAGTGACATCGAGAAGGTCCGCCACGCGACCGAGGCGATCGCGCACGGGATCGGGGTGGTCGGGCTGCTCAATGTGCAGTACGCGCTGAAGGACGACGTCCTCTACGTGCTGGAGGCCAACCCGCGGGCCAGCCGCACGGTGCCGTTCGTGTCCAAGGCCACCGCTGTGCCGCTGGCCAAGGCTTGTGCGCGGATCATGCTGGGCGCGAGCATCTCCCGACTGCGTGACGAAGGGATGCTGGCCGGCACCGGCGACGGCGCTCACGCCGCCCCGAACGCTCCGATCGCCGTCAAGGAGGCGGTGCTGCCGTTCAACCGGTTCCGCCGCGCCGACGGCTCCGGCATCGACTCGCTGCTGGGGCCGGAGATGAAGTCGACGGGCGAGGTGATGGGCATCGACCACGACTTCGGCAGCGCGTTCGCCAAGAGCCAGACGGCCGCGTACGGCTCACTGCCTGCACAGGGCACGGTGTTCGTGTCGGTGGCCAACCGCGACAAGCGATCGCTGGTGTTCCCCGTGAAGCGGCTTGCCGACCTCGGCTTCCGGGTGCTGGCCACTGCGGGCACCGCGGAGATGTTACGGCGTAACGGAATTCCGTGCGATGAGGTTCGCAAGCATTTCGAAGAGCCCAGCCCCGACCGGCCCGCCCTTTCGGCCGTGGACGCCATCAAGGCGGGCGAGGTGCAGATGGTGATCAACACGCCGTACGGCAACTCGGGACCACGCATCGACGGCTACGAGATCCGGTCCGCGGCCGTTGCGATGAACATTCCGTGCGTGACGACGGTGCAGGGCGCGTCGGCGGCGGTGCAAGGCATCGAGGCCGGCAGAAGCGGCGACATCGGCGTGATGTCGCTGCAGGAGCTGCACAACACGCTGAGCAACGGCGGGCATTAACGTTGCCCGGGTTCGGCGCCAGGCTGGCGGAGGCCATAAGTCGTTGCGGCCCAATGTGTCTGGGGATCGACCCGCACCCCGAGCTGCTGCGGTCATGGGGACTGCCCCAGGACCCGGACGGTCTGGCCAGGTTCGCCGACGCGTGCGTCGAAGCGTTCACCGGCTTCGCGGTGGTCAAGCCGCAGGTGGCGTTCTTCGAGGCGTACGGATCGGCCGGATACGCCGTGCTGGAACGCACGATCGCCGCGCTGCGGGAGGCCGGCGTGCTGGTGCTCGCCGACGCCAAACGCGGAGACATCGGCTCAACGATGGCCGCGTACGCCGCGGCGTGGGCGGGCGACTCCCCGCTGGCGGCCGACGCCGTCACCGCGTCGCCGTACCTGGGGTTCGGGTCGCTGTGCCCGCTGCTGGACGTCGCCGCCGCCCACCACCGGGGGGTCTTCGTGCTGGCCGCCACGTCCAACCCGGAGGGGGCCGACGTGCAGCAGGCGGTGCGACAGGGGGCGGACGGACGCACGGTGGCGCAGTCGATCGTCGACGCGGCGGCCGCGGTCAACCGCGACGCACTCCCCGAACCCGGCTCTGTCGGTGTCGTCGTCGGGGCGACGGCACGGCGGGTGCCGGATCTCGGGTCGCTGGGCGGCCCGGTGCTGGTGCCGGGGATCGGGGCCCAGGGCGGCCGGCCCGAGGCCCTGGCAGGGCTCGGGGGTGCGCGGCCCGGGCAGCTGTTGCCTGCGGTCTCGCGCGAGGTGCTGGCGGCCGGCCCGGACGTCGCCGCGCTGCGGGCGGCCGCGGAACGGTTGCGCGACGCGGTCGGCTATCTGGCCGGATAACGAGCCAGGGCGATGCGGTTGGCGGCAAGCACCATCAACGGCGGCAGCAGCAGCTCCAGCACCAGCATCGCGACGAAAAACGGGTGCGGCGGGCCGACGATGACCAGTGCCGTCAGTCGTCCGATGCCACCGACGAACAATGCCGCGGCGAGGACGTTGATAAATACCTGTTTGTGTTCGACACCGCGGGCGCACCAGAGCAGCGCCACGCCGTAGCAACCGAACAATCCGCCGTAGAACCGGTCCTCCCCGTCGGATGTGGGATTGACCGCGGTTCCGCCGATGATCGCCTCCGGCCCGAGAGCGAGATGCGCGAGCGAAATCCCGATCGCGATGACCCCGAACAGGACGAGGAAGCCCTGAAACAGCCGCCGCAGCGCCATGAAATCCACTGTACTACGATACGTAGTAGATGGGTAGAGTCCGTCGGCGACCCGCCGAACGTGTCGAACGACACGCCGGGAGGCCTCAAAAAACTATCAATTGCCTGCGGTTTTTCTATTAGCTGGCGATCTGCCCAGGTTCGCCGGCCGGCCGCGCCGGTGCGCGACGGCGCCCGTTCGCGCGAAAACCGTTCTCACGCTGGGATTTCCGCCCGCCCGACCGGTGGCCCGCACGGTCGGAATGCGAGCGTCCGGCGGGTCGGGAGACCTCGCGTGTCGGGGCGACACGCTGGCATTTTGCCCCCCTAACCAGGGGGTGGGGTTCGCAATCGTCTGGCGGCGTGGGTACGGTCGTCGTCGCTGGCCGGATTACTCCGGCCGAGTGGAAATGATCGATGGTGGATGAGACGGAGGAATCGTGGCCCTTCCCCAGTTGACCGACGCGCAGCGTGCCGCTGCCTTGGAGAAGGCTGCTGCCGCTCGCCGGGCGCGGGCCGAACTCAAGGATCGGCTCAAGCGAGGCGGCACCAACCTCACGCAGGTGCTGAAGGATGCCGAGACCAACGAGATAATCGGCAAAATGAAGGTTTCGGCGCTGCTCGAGGCGTTGCCGAAGGTCGGCAAGGTCAAGGCGCAGGAAATCATGACTGAGCTGGAGATCGCCCCGACGCGCCGGTTGCGCGGCCTGGGCGACCGCCAGCGCAAGGCCCTGCTGGAAAAGTTCAGCTCCTGACGGACGCCGAGGGATCGGGCGCGCGCGTTCTGGTGTTGTCCGGTCCCTCGGCCGTCGGGAAGTCCACGGTCGTGCGCTGCGTGCGCGACCGGGTGCCTGACCTGTTCTTCAGCGTCTCGGCGACGACGCGGGCAGCACGGCCGGGCGAGGTGGACGGTGTCGACTACCACTTCGTCACCCCGCAGGCGTTCCAACGCCTGATCGACGGGGGCGCGCTGTTGGAGTGGGCCGACATCCACGGCGGTTTGCACCGCTCGGGAACACCGGCCCAGCCGGTGTGGGATGCCACCCGCAGCGGCCGGCCCGTGCTCATCGAGGTCGACCTCGCAGGCGCGCGGGCCATCAAGCAGGTGATGCCCGAGGCGTTCACGGTGTTTCTCGCGCCGCCGAGCTGGGCCGCTCTGGAAGCACGGCTGGCCGGCCGAGGCACCGAAAGCGCGGACGTGATGGCGCGGCGGCTGGCCACCGCACGCGAGGAATTGGCGGCTCAGGCCGACTTCGATGCGGTCGTCGTGAACAGCGAATTGGAGTCGGCGTGCACAAAATTGGTAGCCTTACTTGGGGAAACCGCGCCGGACACGGCGTGATCGACCGCAAAACCCACTTCTTCACTCTCAGGAGACAGTCTTTCGTGAGCAATTCACACGACTCGGCGCTGGCCGCGGTGCCTGACCAGCCGTCCGAGATCGGCCCGTACGACACGCCGCTGGGCATCACCAATCCGCCCATCGACGAGCTGCTGGCGCGGGTGTCGAGCAAGTACGCGCTGGTCATCTATGCCGCCAAGCGCGCCCGTCAGATCAACGATTACTACAACCAGCTCGGCGAGGGCATCCTCGAATACGTCGGGCCGCTGGTCGAGCCCGGCCTGCAGGAGAAGCCGCTGTCGATCGCAATGCGCGAGATCCGCGCCGACCTGCTCGAGCACACCGAGGGCGAGTAGGGGCAGGGCGCGCCGGGCGATGGGGACGGACCGCAAGCGGGTCATCGTCGGCGTTTCCGGTGGAATCGCCGCCTACAAGGCCTGCTCGGTCGTCCGCCAGCTCGTCGAGGCCGGCCACGGCGTCCGGGTCATTCCCACCGAGTCCGCACTGCGCTTCGTCGGCGCCGCCACGTTCGAGGCGCTGTCCGGTGAACCGGTGCACACCGGCGTCTTCGAGGACGTGCCCGAGGTCCCGCATGTGCAGATCGGCAAGCAGGCCGACCTGGTGGTGGTGGCGCCGGCCACCGCCGACGTGCTGGCGCGTGCCGCGCACGGCCGTGCGGACGACCTGCTGACCGCCGCGCTGCTGACCGCCCGATGTCCGGTGCTGTTCGCCCCCGCGATGCACACCGAGATGTGGTTGCACCCCGCCACCGTCGAGAACGTCGCGACGTTGCGCCGACGCGGCGCCGTCGTGCTGGAACCCGCGTCGGGACGGCTGACCGGATCCGACACCGGCGCCGGCCGGCTGCCCGAACCCGAGGAGATCACCACGTTCGCCGAGCTGCTGCTGGCCCGCGGCGATGCGATGCCGTACGACCTTGCCGGTTGCAAGGTGCTGGTGACGGCCGGCGGCACCCGCGAGCCGGTCGACCCGGTGCGGTTCATCGGCAACCGGAGCTCCGGTAAGCAGGGCTACGCGTTGGCGCGCGTCGCCGCCCAGCGCGGCGCCGACGTGACGCTGATCGCCGCGCACACCGCCGGGCTGGCCGACCCGGCCGGCGTACACGTCGTGCACGTCAGCTCGGCGCAGCAGCTGGGCGACGCGGTCACCAAGCACACGCCCGACGCGCACGTGCTCGTGATGGCCGCCGCGGTCGCCGACTTCCGGCCCGCGCAACCCTCAGCGAGCAAGATCAAGAAGGGCCCGGACGCCGGCCCGGAATCCAAGTGGGACGCGCCCACCATCGAACTGGTCCGCAACGACGACGTGCTGGCCGGTGCGGTGCGGGCCCGCACCGATGGCCAGTTGCCCAACATGCGCGCGATCGTCGGCTTCGCCGCCGAAACCGGGGACGCGAACGGCGATGTCCTGTTCCACGCCCGCGCGAAACTCCACCGCAAGGGCTGTGACCTGCTCGTCGTCAATGCCGTCGGCGACAACCGTGCATTCGAGGTGGACAGCAACGACGGCTGGCTGTTGGCCTCCGACGGCACCGAGTCGGCGCTGGAGCACGGCAGCAAGACGCTGATGGCGAGCCGTATCGTGGACGCGATCGTGACCTTCCTGCACGGCCGCACCGGGTAACGCCGGCCCGGTGTGCGGCCTGCAGGCGGCGTTCGCGCCGAGGATATTATTTGCTTAACTAATTATCGAGGATCGAGAGGACGAAACCGTGAGCCAATCAGGTCGGCTGTTCACCAGTGAGTCGGTGACCGAAGGGCATCCCGACAAGATCTGCGACGCGATCAGCGACTCGGTGCTCGACGCGCTGCTCGAGCAGGACCCGGGCTCACGGGTGGCCGTGGAGACGCTCGTCACCACCGGACAGGTGCACGTCGCAGGCGAGGTGACCACCTCGGCCAACGTCGACATCCCGACGATCGTGCGCGACCGCATCCTCGAGATCGGCTACGACTCGTCCGACAAGGGCTTCGACGGCAACTCGTGCGGGGTGAACGTCGCGATCGGCAAGCAGTCGCCCGACATCGCCCAGGGCGTCGACACCGCCCACGAGACGCGGGTCGAGGGCGCCGGTGACCCGCTGGACAAACAGGGCGCGGGCGACCAGGGCCTGATGTTCGGCTATGCGATCAGGGACACTCCCGAACTGATGCCGCTGCCGATCGCGGTGGCCCACCGGCTGGCCCGCCGGCTGACCGAGGTCCGCAAGAACGGCGTGTTGGACTACCTGCGCCCGGACGGCAAGACCCAGGTCACCGTCCAATACGACGGCACCACCCCGGTCCGGCTGGACACCGTCGTGCTGTCGACCCAGCACGCCGACGGCATCGACCTCGACAAGACGCTCACCCCGGACATCCGCGAGAAGGTCGTCAACACCGTGCTGGCCGACCTGGACCACGACACGATGGACACCTCCGACTTCAGGCTGCTGGTCAACCCGACGGGCAAGTTCGTCCTCGGCGGCCCGATGGGCGACGCCGGGCTGACCGGCCGCAAGATCATCGTTGACACCTACGGCGGATGGGCCCGCCACGGCGGCGGCGCGTTCTCCGGCAAGGATCCGTCCAAGGTGGACCGTTCCGCCGCGTATGCGATGCGCTGGGTGGCAAAGAACGTGGTTGCTGCGGGCCTGGCCGACCGGGTGGAGGTACAGGTCGCGTACGCGATCGGCAAGGCCGCCCCGGTCGGGCTGTTCGTCGAGACGTTCGGCACCGAGACCGTCGACCCCGCCAGGATCGAGAAGGCGATCACCTCGGTGTTCGACCTGCGACCCGGCGCGATCATCCGCGACCTCGACCTGCTGCGGCCGATCTACGCGCAGACCGCCGCCTACGGGCACTTCGGCCGCACCGACATCGAGCTGCCGTGGGAGCAGCTCACCAAGGTCGACGACCTGAAGGGCGCGGTCTAAGTCAGGCCGAGAACCGGTAGTCGTCGAGCGGGAACCGGCGGCTGCGCCAGATCGTCTCGAGCGTGGAGGCCCGCCGCAACGGGACATCGCCGTGCGAGTCGAAGTAGTAACTGTTGGCCAGCTTGCAGGAGTCCTGCCAGAAGATCTGCGTGTGACGCTTGCGCATGCACTCGGCGAAGTAGCGGTCGTTGGCTTCGCCGGTCACCTCGACCCGCGTCGCGCGTTGGCGCTCAGCACGTTTCAGGCATCGCACGATGTGATGGGTCTGCGATTCGATGAGCGCAAAAAATGACGAACCCACGAATCCGTACGGCCCGCACACCGTGAAGAAATTCGGGAAGCCCGGGAGGCTGACGCCCTCGTAGGCCTGCATGCGGTTCTCCTCCCAGAACCGGCTCAAACTCATGCCGCCGCAGCCGGTGATCTCGTAGGTGAGGCTGTCGACATCCATCACCTTGAACCCGGTCGCCAGGATCAGCACGTCGACCTCACGGAGGTCGCCTTGGACCGTTGCCACGCCGCCGGGAGTGATCTTGTCGATCGGGTCGGTGACCAACTCGACGTTGGCGCGGTTGAACGTCGACAGGTACGTGTTGTGGAAGCCGGGTCGTTTGCAGCCGACGGCGTATTTCGGAGTGAGCTTCTCCCGCACCACCGGGTCGTCAACCTGGCGGCGCAGGAACGCCTTCCCCATCTGCTCGCCGCGCTTGGCCAGGGGAAACACCGTGAAGTACTGCGCCGACAGCGGGAACGTCAACTCGACGTAGGCCTGGCTCGCGAGCCGCTGAACGGCCATCCCGCCGGGCACCCGCATCACCCAGCGGGCCCATCGCGGCAGCGGCACGTCGAACTTGGGCAGGCACCAGATCGGTGTGCGCTGGTACACGGTCAGCTGCTCGACCTTCGGCGCGATCTCCGGAATGACCTGTACGGCTGACGCGCCGGTGCCGATGATCGCGACGCGCTTGCCGGTCAGGTCCTGGCTGTGGTCCCAGCGCGCGGTGTGGATGGTGACGCCGTCGAAGCTGTCGACCCCGGCGATGTCGGGAAGCTTGGGCGTCGTGAGCACGCCGCCGGCGTTGATGAGGAACCGCGCCGTGACGTGTTCGCCGGAATCCAGATCCAGCCGCCACAGATCCAGTGCGTCGTCGAACGTGGCCGCCTCGACCTTGGTGTTGAACCGGATCTTCGGGGTGATCCCGTACTTGTCGGCGCAGTGCTCCGCGTAGGACTTCAGCTCATGCCCGCGCGCGTAGGTCCGGCTCCAGTCCGGCCGCTGCTCGAAGGAGAACTGATACGAAAACGACGGGATGTCCACGGCGACACCGGGATACCGATTCCAGTGCCAGGTGCCGCCGGCTCCGTCGGCCGCCTCGATGATGATGTAGCTGTGCATTCCGGCCTCGTCGAGCTGGACCGCTGCGCCGATGCCGGAGAATCCCGCTCCGACGATCGCGGTGTCATAGTCGGGGGTCGTTGATGCGCTCACCGATCCACTAAACCATCCGGCGCACCGCTGATTGACCGGTAACCCGTCGAGTAGCTTCTGCAGGATGGCATCCAACGGGGCGGGATTGGCGGGCTCCCCGCCCGGGGCGGAAGCGCCGTACGCCCCCCGCTTGCAGGTCGGGGGCTGGGTGGCGGCCGGGTGGGCGGCCGTGGCCTACGGCGTGTTCTTGACGTACGCCGCGTTGCGCACCGCCCCGGGCGAACCGTTGACGGGCCGGTGGGTCGGGCAGCCGGCGTTCAAGGCGCTGACGGCGGTGCTGCTGGTGCTCGCGGCGGTGGCGCATCCAGTCGTGCGGGAGCGCCGCTGGCTGATGTTGGCGTTGGTGTTCTCGGCGGTCGGGGACTTTCTGCTGGCCATCCCGTGGTGGGCGCTGTCGTTCGTGGGCGGGCTGGGCGCCTTCCTGGTGGCGCATCTGTGCTACCTGGGCGCGTTGGCGCCGCTGGCCGCCCGGTCCCGCCTGCGGCTCGTCGCGGTCGCCGCGATGTGCGCGCTGTGCGTGGCACTGCTGGTCTGGTTCTGGCCGTACCTGGGCGCCGACAAGCTGACCGCGCCGGTCGCGGTGTACATCGCCGTGCTGTGCGCGATGGTGTGCGCGGCGCTGCTCGCCCGGTTGCCCACCCCGTGGACTGCGCTGGGCGCCATCTGTTTTGCGGCATCCGACACGATGATCGGCATCGACCAGTTCATCCTGCAGTCCGACGTGCTGGCGGTGCCGATCTGGTGGGTCTATGCGATGTCTCAGCTGCTGATCACCGCGGGGTTCTTCTTCGGCAGGCAGATCCCGACGAGCCGCACCGCCGAAGAGGGACGGCGGCCGGACACGTCGGACCCCGCTGATACACCCGAGGGGTGAGCACCAACCGGCGGGCCGCCGAGTACGAGCCCATCGCTCGTGTGCTGCCGATGCTGTCGGTGCCTCACCTGGACCGGGAATTCGATTACCTCGTCGCGGCCGATCAGTCCGACGACGCCGCGCCCGGCGTCCGGGCACGGGTGCGTTTCCACGGCCGCCTGGTCGACGCGTTCGTGCTGGAACGACGGTCTGACACCGACCATGTCGGCGAGCTGGGCCGGCTGGACCGGGTGGTGTCGCCCGAGCCGGTGCTGACGCCCGAGGTAGCACGCCTGGTCGACGCGGTCGCGGCCCGATACGCCGGCACCCGCGCGGACGTGCTGCGGCTCGCGGTGCCGCCGCGCCACGCCCGGGTCGAGCGCCAGGTGCTGGCGGCCCAGATTCCGGGTCCGGTGGCGCCGGTTGACGTCACGAATTGGGGCGTGTACCAGCGGGGCGAGCGATTCGTGGCGGCACTTGCCGAGGGCCGCGGCGCGCGCGCGGTGTGGCAGGCGGTGCCGGGCGAGCAGTGGGCCGCCCGGCTGGCCGAAGCCGCGGCAGTCGTCGTCGGCAGCGGGCGCGGGGTGCTCGCCGTGGTGCCCGACCAGCGGGACGTCGACACCCTGCTCGGGCACAGCGTGCGGCTCATCGACGCTGCCTCGGTCGTCGCGCTGTCCGCGGGCCTCGGGCCCGCGGAACGGTACCGCCGCTGGCTGGCCGCGCTGCGCGGCACCGCGCGACTGGTGATCGGCACCCGCAGTGCCGTGTTCGCGCCGGTCGCCGATCTCGGCCTCGTCATCGTCTGGGACGACGGCGACGACACGCTCGCCGAACCGCGCACGCCGTACCCGCACGCCCGCGAGGTCGCGATGCTGCGGGCGCATCAGCTGCGGTGCGCGGCAGTGATCGGCGGGTATGCGCGCACCGCGGAGGCCCATGCGCTGGTGCGCGGCGGCTGGGCGCACGACCTGGTGGCCGCCCGGCCTGCCGTGCGGGCGCGGGCACCGCGGGTGATCGCGCTCGACGACAGCGGCTACGACGACGCGCGCGACCCTGCGGCACGCACGGCCAGGCTGCCGTCGATCGCATTGCGAGCGGCGCGGACTGCGCTGGACGCGGGATCGCCGGTGCTGGTTCAGGTGCCGCGCCGCGGGTATGTGCCCGCGCTGGCCTGCTCGCGCTGCCGCACGATCGCCCGTTGCCGGCACTGCACCGGCCCGCTGTCGCTTCCCGGTGCGGATCACGCCGGCGCGGTCTGCCGGTGGTGTGGGCGGGCCGAACTGACGCTGAGGTGTACCCGCTGCGGTGCCGATGCCGTCCGCGCGGTGGTGGTGGGCGCCCGGCGGACCGCCGAGGAGTTGGGCCGGGCGTTTCCCGGCACCACGGTCGTCACGTCCGGGGGCGACAACGTGGTCCGCGAAGTCGACGGGCACCCGGCGCTCGTCGTGGCCACCCCGGGCGCCGAACCCGAGGCCTGCGGCGGATACGGCGCGGCGCTGCTGCTGGACGGCTGGGCGCTGCTCGGCCGCCAGGACCTGCGGGCCGGCGAGGACGCGCTACGGCGGTGGATGGCGGCGGCCGCGATGGTCCGAAGCCGCGGTGACGGCGGCGTCGTCGCGGTCGTCGCCGACTCGGTGATCCCGACCGTCCAGGCGCTCATCCGCTGGGATCCGGTCGGGCACGCCGAAGCCGAACTCGACGCCAGATCCGAGGTGGGCCTGCCGCCGAGCGTGCACATCGCCGCGCTCGACGGCCCGCCGCAGGCGGTGCACGCGCTGCTCGAGGGGACCGACCTCCCCGAGGGCGCCGAGCTGCTCGGCCCCGTCGAGTTACCGGTGGCCGCGCGCCGCCCCGCGGGCGCGGGTGCGGACGACGTGGTGACGCGGATGCTGGTCCGGGTCGCCCGCGATCAGGGGTTGGCGCTGGCCGCGGCACTTCGGCGGACGATAGGAGTGGCCAGCGCCCGCCATGATCAGGAGCCGGTTCGCGTCCAAATCGACCCGTTGCACATAGGCTGATTGACGGGGGGTGATCGGCGGGGGCCGACTGGCGGGGTAATGGCCGGGCCGCACTAGCAGGAGGAGCCGTGCGTCTCGTGTTCGCGGGCACACCAGAACCCGCGTTGCCTGCGCTGCGGCGCCTGATCGCCTCGCCGCGGCACGACGTGATTGCGGTCCTGACGCGCCCCGACGCGATTTCCGGCCGCCGCGGCAAACCGACCCCGTCGCCGGTGGCCCGGCTCGCCGCCGACGAGGGCGTCCCGGTGCTGACACCGGATCGGCCGAACTCCACGGAATTCGTCGAGCAACTGACCGCGCTTGCGCCGGAGTGTTGCGCCGTGGTGGCCTACGGCGCGCTGCTGCGGGACGCGCTGCTGGCGGTGCCCGCGCACGGCTGGGTGAACCTGCACTTCTCGTTGCTGCCGGCCTGGCGGGGGGCCGCACCGGTGCAGGCTGCGATCGCTGCCGGCGACGCGGTGACGGGCGCGACGACGTTCCGCATCGAACGTGACCTGGACAGCGGCCCGATCTACGGGGTGGTCACCGAGACCATTCGGGCCGATGACACGGCCGGCGAACTGCTGCAACGGCTTTCGTCCTCGGGCGCGGCGCTGTTGGAGTCGACGATGGACGGGATCGCCGATGGCTCGCTGGTCGCGGTGCCACAACCCGCGGACGGTATCAGCATCGCGCCCAAGATCACCGTCGATGACGCGCGTGTGCCCTGGGAACTGCCCGCCCACGCCGTCGAGCGCCGCATCCGCGCCGTCACACCGAGCCCGGGTGCGTGGACGATGATCGACGGCGCTCGGGTGAAGATCGGCCCGGTCACCCTGGGAGGGGAGGCCGACTCCGCCGATCGGCTGCAGCCGGGCCGGCTGCGGGCGAACCGGCACGGGGTTTGGGTGGGCACCGGTTCGCAGCCCGTGCTGCTCGGGCAGCTCCAGCCGCCCGGCAAGAAAATGATGGCAGCGGCCGACTGGGCCCGGGGGGCGCGTCTTGACGAGTCGGCGCACGCGTCGTGACCGGCAGGCGACGCCAGCCGTTCGACCCGGCCCGCGGCGCGGCATTCGACGTGCTGAGGGCGGTGTCCGAGCGCGATGCCTACGCCAACCTCACGTTGCCGCCGCTGCTCAACGAGCGCGGCATCACCGGTCGTGACGCGGCATTCGCTACCGAGCTCGCATACGGCACATCGCGCACCCGCGGGCTTCTCGATGCGATCATCGCGACGGCCGCCGGCAGGCCAGTCGAGGAAATCGACCCCGTGCTGCTCGACCTGCTGCGGCTCGGTGCGTACCAACTTCTCCGCACGCGCGTCGACACCCATGCGGCGGTCTCTACCACCGTCGAGCAGGCCGGGTTCGAATTCGATTCTGCGCGAGCCGGTTTCGTCAACGCCGTGATGCGTGCCATCGCGTCGCGCGACGAGCAGTCGTGGCTGGCCGAGCTGGCGCCGGACCGCGCTGCCGACCCGGTCGGGCACGCGGCTTTCGTGCATGCCCATCCGCGCTGGATCGCGCAGTCGTTCGCCGACGCGCTGGGCAGCGACGCCGGCGAGCTCGACGCAGTGCTGGCGAGCGACAACGTTCGCCCAACGGTGCAGTTGGCCGCGCGCCCGGGCAGCATGACGGCCCAGGAGCTGGCGGCCGCGGCGGACGGCACCGTCGGACGGTATTCGCCCTACGCGGTGTACCTTTCCGGCGGTGATCCCGGCCGGCTGCGCCCGGTGCGGGACGGGACGGCTCTGGTCCAGGACGAGGGCAGCCAACTTGTCGCCCGCGCGCTGGTCCTCGCCGATCTCGACGGGGACGACGGCGGTCGATGGCTGGACCTGTGCGCGGGTCCGGGCGGCAAGACCGCGCTGCTGGCCGGGCTCGCCGCGGCGTCCGACGCCCGGGTGACCGCGGTCGAACCGACGCCGCACCGCGCGGATCTGGTCGAACAGAACACGCGCGGTCTCGACGTCGAGGTGCTGCGGGTCGACGGGCGCGATCCACACCTGCCAGCCGGGTTCGATCGAGTGCTCGTCGACACGCCGTGCACCGGCCTGGGTGCGCTGCGGCGCCGGCCGGAGGCCCGCTGGCGGCGCGGCCCGGGTGACGTGCCGGCACTGGTGAAGTTGCAGCGCGAGCTGCTGGCATCGGCGATCGAGCTGACCCGGCCCGGCGGCGTCGTGCTCTATGCGACCTGCTCGCCGCACCTGGCCGAAACCGTCGGGGTGGTCGCCGACGCGGTGCGCCGACATCCGGTCACGGCGCTGGACACCCGGCCGTTCTTCGAACCTGTCGATCGACTCGGCGATGGTCCCGCCGTGCAGTTGTGGCCGCACCGGCACGGCACCGATGCGATGTTCGCCGCTGCGCTGCGGAAGGCCAATTAGGGTGAGCCCATGTCGTCTCCGTTGATTGCGCCGTCGATCCTGGCCGCCGACTTCGCCCGGCTGGCCGACGAGGCCGCGATCGTGCACGGTGCCGACTGGCTGCACGTCGACGTGATGGACAACCACTTCGTGCCGAACCTGACGATCGGGCTTCCGGTCGTCGAGAGCCTGCTCGCGGTCACCGACATCCCGATGGACTGTCATCTGATGATCGACAACCCGGACCGGTGGGCACCGCCGTACGCGGAGGCCGGTGCCTACAACGTGACGTTTCACGCCGAGGCGACGGACAACCCCGTCGCGGTGGCGCGCGACATCCGCGCGGCCGGAGCCAAGGCCGGCCTGTCGGTAAAACCCGGCACGCCACTGGAGCCGTACCTGGAGATCCTCCCCGAGTTCGACACCCTGCTGATCATGTCCGTGGAACCGGGATTCGGCGGACAGACGTTCATCTCCGAGGTGCTGGTGAAGGTCGGCATCGCGCGTCGTCTCGTCGACTCGGGTGAGCTGACGATCCTGGTCGAGATCGACGGCGGGGTCAACGAGGACACCATCGAGGAGGCCGCCGCAGCGGGCGTGGACTGCTTCGTGGCAGGGTCCGCGGTCTACGGCGCCGAGGACCCCGCCGCTGCGGTGCGGTCGTTACGCCAGCAGGCTGCCGCGGCGTCACCGCATCTGCGGCTATGAGTTCGGACCAGGAAGCCATCCGGCTGGCGATCGAGCACGCCGAGGCGGTCAAGGGCGCCAGCTATCCGAACCCGCCGGTGGGCGCGGTGATTCTCGACGCCGCAGGCGAGGTCGTCGGTGCCGGCGGCACCGAGCCTGCGGGTGGCCCGCACGCTGAGGTGGTGGCGCTGCGGCGGGCCGGTGAACTGGCGAGGGGCGGAACCGCGGTGGTGACGCTGGAGCCGTGCAACCATCACGGCAAGACGCCGCCGTGTGTGGATGTGCTTGTCGCAGCGGGTGTTTCGCGGGTGGTCTACGCGGTTGCCGACCCGAACCCGGTGGCGGCCGGGGGAGCGGCACGGCTGGCAGCGGCAGGAATCGAGGTGGTGAGCGGCACGTCGGCCGATACCGTCGAGCGCGGCACGCTGAGGGAATGGCTGCACAAGCAGCGCACCGGCTTGCCGCATGTGACATGGAAATTCGCGGCCAGTGTCGACGGGCGCAGTGCGGCGGCCGACGGTACCAGTCAGTGGATCACCAGCGAGGCCGCCCGCGCCGACCTGCACCGCCGCCGAGCCGCAGCAGACGCGATCATCGTCGGTACCGGCACAGTGTTCTCCGACGACCCGGCGTTGACGGCCCGGCTGCCCGACGGGAGCCTGGCGGATCGCCAGCCGCTGCGAGTAGTCGTGGGTGAACGCGAAATATCCTCGGAGGCCAAAGTTCTCAACGACGACTCGCGGACCATGCTGATCCGCACGCACGATCCCAACGAGGTCATCAAGGCGCTCGCCGACCGCGCCGACGTGCTGCTCGAAGGCGGTCCGACCCTGGCCGGGGCGTTCCTGCGGGCGGATGTCATCGACCGGATCCTGGCCTACGTGGCGCCAATCCTCGTCGGGGGGCCCATCACCGTCCTCGACGACGTCGGCGTGTCGACGATCGGCAAAGCGTTGCGATGGAAGTTCGACGGTGTCGAACAGATCGGCCCGGATCTGCTGCTGAGCCTGGTTCCCGGGTGAGCGGCGCGGCTACTCGTCGTGCTCCAGCTCGCGGTGCTCGATGATGTCCCGTACTCCGGTGGCGCCGAGCCGTTCCCGGAATTGCTGAACTGAATAAGCGATGAGGGTCGCGGCGGTGCGGGCACGCGCTGTCGCCGACCGCGGCAGACCGAACAGCGGGGCCATCTCGCCGAAGTATTCGCGCGCGGCTGCGGTTTTCAGTAATTCCTCACCGCCGCTTGCTAATTCGCGGACGAGGTCAACCTCCCCCTCCTTGACAACATAGATGCAGTTGCCCATCGTGCCCTGCTCGAACAACACCTCGCCCTTCTCGAGATGCACAGTCTGCGGCTCGTGTTCGGTGGCGGCGATGTGCGGCATCAATTCGACGACTTGATCGGCCAGCGGCAGGATCCGGGTGTCGTGGGTGGCGACCACAACGACGCGCTCACCGGACGCGAGTTCACGGATCAGCCGCAGCACCTCTTCCACCTGGATGAAATCCAGGTGTGCGGTGGGCTCGTCGGCGAGCAACAGCGGGGGGTCCAACGCGATCGCCCGCGCCACCGCGACCCGTTGCTGCTGTCCACCGGACAGATCGCCGGGCCGATGCCGCATCCGGTCCGTCAGGCCGACGCGGGAGAGAAGCTCCTCGGCACGCTCGCGTGCCTCGCGCCGCGCCATGTGGGCCGCCCGCATCGGCACCATCACGTTCTCGATGGCGGTCAGGCTCGATACCAGATTGAAGGCCTGGAAGACGATGCCCACGGTGTTGCGCCGGTACTTCGCCAGTGCCCGGCGATCGAGCTTGGTGAGGTCCACGTCGCCGAACTCGATGCGGCCCTCGGCGGGTTCGAGGATTCCGCCGAGGCACGACAGCAGCGTCGTCTTGCCGCAGCCGCTCGGCCCCAGCAGAATTGCCAGCGAGCCCGCGCTGACGTCGAGGTTCAGGCCGTCGATCGGACGGACGACATACCCGCCGCTGGAGTACTCGACGACGAGGTCTTTGATGCGCAGATCGGCCACGCTCACGGGCCCCCGAATGCCAGCGCGGGGTCGACGCTGATCGCGCGGCGCAGGCCCGCGACGCTGGCGACCAGTCCGACCGCCACCGCGATCACCGGCAGCAGCACGAACGCCAGCGTCGGAATGTCCACCCGCATCGGGAAGAACGGACCGAGCAGAACGGACAGCACGCCGCCGAGCAGCGCAGCGAACACCGCGACGATGACCGCCTGCAGCGCGAGCCCACCGAGGATCGACAAAGTCGCGACCCCTACCGCCTTGAACACCGCGAAGTCCCGGACGCGTTCGAGTGCCGACACGTAGATCATCGAGCCGACGATCGACGCGGCGACCACCCACAGCAGCCCCGCCATCATGGAGATCGAGGTGCGGGCGCCTTTCAGCGGGCGCACCAGATCCGTGACGGCCCCTGCGCGGTCGACAACGCGATAGCCGTCCGGTGCGATGGCGAGAGTGCCGCGGATGCCGATCGACGAGATCAGCGGCTGCCCCGAGAACAGCAGCTGCTGGGCGCCGTCCATCGTGAGGAACACGTTGGACTGGCGGGCGAGCAGGGTGGAGTCATCGACGATCCCGACGATTTGCAATGTTCGCGGGCCGATTTGGAGGTTCTGGCCGACGCCTCGATGCATCGTGCTCGACACCGCGATCTCGCCGGGGTCGGTCGGGACGCGGCCGGCCGACATCGCGGGCATCCCGGGTCCGTGTTCGGGCGCCCCGAACACGTTGACGTTGACCGACGAGCCGCGGTCGGGGATCGTCGCGCTGCCATAGACCATCGGTACCGCGGCTGCGACGCCCGGGGTCCGGGCCACACTCGCCAGTTCTGTCGGCGCGAACGGCGACGATCCCACAAACGGCCCCGCCGCGCCCGACTTGATCAGATAGGAGTCCAGACCCAGCGAATCGACGGTGCGGTCCGCCTCCACGCGAAATCCGTTGGCCAGCCCGGTCAGAACAAGTGTCATCGCGAACACCAGCCCGGTGCCGATGATGGCGATGACGAATCGCCGTTTGCGCCACTGCAGGTCGCGCAGCGCCGCGGTCAACACGTCGTCGTCCCCGGCATGTGCGGGACGTTACCGACAATCACCTACTGCCGCGCGGAAACCGGTTCCTCGGCACCGGGTTCCGGTTCGATCGGGTGCTTCTCGCTGCTGCCGATGAGCAGCCCGAGCAGGGCGCCGACGACGCACACGATCCACGTGATGGTGAAGATATATCCGTACTCCCTGGTGTAGGCGGTCTGGTAGTTCCGGGTGATCTGATCCGCGATGTCGAGCGGATTGCCCCTTGCCTTCGGCAGGCTGTGCAGGATCTGCTGAAACTTGTAGAGCCCAAAAGCGGAAAGCGAGGCGATACCGACCAGCATCCCGATCATCCGTGCCACCACCACCGCCGACGACGCGATACCGTGCTGGGCCGGTGGAACCGCCCGCAACGCGGCGGACGTGAGCGGCCCGATGACAAGGCCCAACCCGAGGCCGGCCAGCACCAGGTCGGTGTCGAAGGTCGGCAACGAGAACACCACCAGGTCGTGGCGCTTGGTCAACACGTCGAGGCCCCAATGCGAGATCAGCCAGTATCCGCCTGCCGCGATCAGCAGGCCTGCGAACGCGACCCCCCGGTCACCCACCCTGGTGGCCAGCCAGCCGCCGATGAGTGCGCCGATGGGCAGCGCGATCAGGAACCTCAGCAACAGTGCGGCGGCCTGGTTCTGGTCCATGCTGAGCACACCCTGGCCGAACAACTCGACGTCGACGAGCGTCACCATCAGCGCCCCGCCCGCGCACAACGATGCGCCCAGAGCGCAGAAGAACGGCACAAACTGCACCCCCGCGGGCTCGATCAGCCGGGTGCGGGCGAACCGTTCCCAGATCGCGAACACGACAGCGGCAGCGAGCGCGCCACACAGCACCGGCAGGCCCCAACTCGGCAGCACCTGCCTGCCGTCCGGCTGCGGGTTGTACAGGCCCAAGACGGCCAGGCCCAGCGCGACGGCCAGCAATAGGCCGCCGACCACGTCGACCCGTTCCGGCGGGCCGTCGCCGGGATTTCGCGAGGGCAGGCTGAAGTGGATCATCACCATCGCGATCGCCGCCAGCGGCACGTTGATCCAGAACACGTCTCGCCAGGTGCTCAACAGCCACACGATGAAGATGCCGTACAGCGGGCCAAGCACGCTGCCCAGCTCCTGGGCCGCGCCGATGCCGCCGAGCACCCCCGCGCGGCTGCGCTGCGACCACAGGTCCGCCGCCAGCGCGAACGTGACCGGCAACAGCGCACCGCTCGCGGTGCCTTGGATGAAGCGTCCGATGATCAGCATCGTCAGATCGCTCGACAGCGCGGTCACGACGGATCCGGCCGCGAAACCGACAAGACTGAGCTGCAGCATCAGCTTGCGGCCGAACCGGTCCGAGGCCCGGCCGAGCAGCGGCATGGCCGCGATGTAGCCGAGCAGATACCAGGTGATGATCGGCGTGATGCGCTGAACCTGGTTCACCGCGATCCCGACGTCGCGCATGATGTCGCGCATGATCGTGACCACGACGTAGGTGTCGAGGGCGCCGAGCAGCACCGCGAGGCTGCCCGCAGCGATCGCGACTTTGCGGTTGGTGTTCATCAGACGCCGGGCGGCTTCTCGACGGTGACCGGCTCGTTCCACTTGGACAGCGTCATCTGAATGCTGTTGCCCGGGCTGGGTTGCAGCATGACCTGAACGAGGTCGTGGCCGCCGTCCTCACGGATCCAGGCGGTGGCGGGGACGGTTCCGCCGGTGGCGACCTTCGGGGCGACCTTGTTGACGGCGTCGGCACCGACCTGACCGGTGATCTTGACCGTCTGCACCCCGTTGATCGTTTCCCGGCTGTCTGCCTTCGGGCTGGTGAAGTTGGCCAGGATGTTGGCGAGGCCGGTGTCGGGATTCAGGATCACCGACACGTCATAGACGTCGGAGGCCGGGCCGAAACTGTTCCAGCTGTTCGGGTCCAGCGACCCGTACAGCGTGCCGTCGAGGACGACGAAATCGGCCTCGGCGGCGTCGCCGCCCAGCATGAGACGGGCATGGCCCTTCGCGGCGACGGCGGGGGTATTGGTCAGGTCCCCGCTCAGCGTCTGGATGGGCAACCCCTCGACCTTGCCCTGGACCGTCAGTTCCAGGTGCGCGCTCTTGAGGTCCCGGGTGGTCTGGGCGGACTGCGTCAGCAGCGTCGCGGCGTCCGGTAACGTCGAGCCGGACTGCTGGTTGGACGAGGACTTCGAACACCCGGCGACAACTGCGGCGGACAATGCGACGGCGGCGAGGATGGCTGCGGTACTTCGGCGCAAAGGCATGGCTTGCATCGTAGAGGGTCACGGTGACGAGCCCGGTTCGCGCACTAACCTGTGCTGGTGTTCACCGGGATCGTCGAAGAGGTCGGCCGCGTCGTCGAAAAGTCGGATCTGCCCGACGCCGTGCGGCTGAGGATCCGTGGTCCCGTCGTCACCAGCGATGCGTCGCCCGGCGACTCGATCGCGGTGAACGGTGTGTGCCTGACGGTGGTGCAGGTGCTCCCGGGGGGCGAGTTCACCACCGACGTGATGGCCGAGACGTTGAACCGCTCGACGCTGCGGCACGTCGGCGATCGGCCGGACGTGAACCTGGAGCGGGCGGTCACGATCGATCGCCGGCTCGGCGGCCACATCGTCCAGGGCCACGTCGACGGGACCGGGCGCGTTGTTTCCCGCACGCCCTCGGCGCACTGGGAGGCGGTGCGGATCGCGTTGTCGGCCAATCTCGGCCGCTACGTGGTCGAGAAGGGCTCGATCGCGGTCGACGGCGTCAGCCTCACTGTGTCGGGGCTCGGGAACGATGCAGGTCAGGACTGGTTCGAGGTGTCACTGATCCCGACAACGCTCACCGACACGACGTTGTCGCAGGTCCCCGTCGGGGGCGAGGTCAATCTCGAGGTGGACGTGATTGCGAAATATGTTGAGCGACTTATCGGTTCCGATAGGGCATCTACCGGGGAAAACACGCCTCGAACCCCGGATTCACGTTAGCTACACAGCTACAGTTTCAAGATATCGGGTATGTCTGCTTCCTAGCTGGAAACTGGCGCTCCGCGCTGAAACCCAAATCACGACACCGAGCAGGTCGCGAAAAAGCATGGAAAGAGCGTGATGCTCGGAAGATGCGCGATGGTCGTAACGGTCTCAGTAGTAGTTTGAGTCGTACTACCTGTGGTGTTTGTGATCTTGGTGGTGCTGATGCCCGGTCCGGTGACGGTCCCTGTAACGATCGAGGGGATAGTAAAGGGATAATGTGAACCCGTGGTGGTGGGATGGGGGGACGGCTTGAACCACGAAGCGTCGGCCGGCCCCGAGCCGATGCCGGCGCTGACAACCACCGCGGCCGCCGCCGCTCCCAACCCGGCCACAGCTGCCACCCTCTTGCCATTTGCACGCCGCATCGCGGATCACGCCCTTCCTAAGATTTGCTCTGCGGAGGTGTTCTGCCCCCATCTGCGGGCTAACCGTATCTGACCCCGGCAGACCCGGCACGGCAATTCCGGTGAATTCAACGTAGCCAGACGATGACAAACACGTAGCGGAGGCGGCGCGAACGGGGGACGTTACGGCGCTGCTGTCAGCAGATCCACAGACTCACCGCGCTGAGCGCAGAAGAGGACTGCGGCCCTGAGCTGCTATGTCGGAAGTGTGCTGGACGGGCGGCCACCCTATCGGACTTGCTTCTAGTGCAAATTTTGCTGGCCTGGGATATTGGACGACACAACCACTTGCACAGTCACGCTCGCGAAATACGTCAAGCGGCAACCGGGAGCTGTCGATGCAGCTACCAGCCGTAGGGCTCATCGGGCACAACGTCGTCTCGGTCGTCTCGGCCCAAGGCATCGTTGGCTCGCGCGGCTTCAACCTTAGGGGGTCCTTCTTCTGGCCCCAGGTGACTCGAAGCTGATCCGCAGGCGATGATGTCACCCCAGTCGATGACGAATCGGTGTTTGGGTTTTGCGGGGTCCACGAGGCACGGCAGTCGGCGGCCGATAGCGAGGTCGGGCACCTGGGCGCGCGGTACTCCCTGGCTCGATTTAGCGTGAACCGGACCCCGCCGATATATAGCGTGAGCCGGCGCCCTCCGATCCGGAAGCTGCAGATCGACGCCGACGACATACACCGGGTCGTCGTCACGTAATTCGGGTCTGCTGGGAGTCCTGCCGCGGCTGCGCAGTGTCCTTCCGGTGTCGGTAAACGAGTTGATCACCCCCCATGCGCGCTGACCGGAGACAAGTAAATCCGCCCCGGACTGCCACCGACCCACACGCGGGTCCCACTTGCGGATCGCCCACGACGAGGCGATCCCGATCAGCAGCCCCGCCGCGAACGCGATGCCGGAGACCAGCGGCAGATAGCGGATCGCGCTGGCCGGGCTGGCGTGCGCGAATCCGAACGCCAGCCGGGGATTGATGAACGGCTCGACCTGCCCGCCGGTGATGATCTGGTAGTCACCATCCTGCGGAATCTGTGTGACCCACACTTGCCGGCGGGTGTCGTTGTTGAGGTTCGTTGTTGCCCCGGGTTGTTCGATGATTGTCGGTACCGCGACCCTGTCGGGTGGCACGATGGTCAGCCCCAGATGCGGAATCGGCAGGGGGTCGACATCCGCGATGCCGACGGTTTCGGCGTGAAAGGTGATGGTCACCTGCCCGGCGGCCAGGTGCAATGTCCGCGATCCCGGGATCGGCACTTCACCGTAGGCCTTGTAATCGCTGGACGAGTGGCTCGGCGCCAGCATCAGCACCAGCGAGCCAATGAAGCCGACGATCGACAACGCGAGTGCGCCGAGCGCCAAGAACCGCATATATCTCAGCAACAGCAACACATATCTGGGCGGTGTATGCATATCGTTGTTCTCCGCTCTTATCGCAGGTGAGCTGCCGATTGGCGCCGCCAGTGTCCTGTGAAGAAGTAGACCAGCCGCTCGCGCAACATGTCGAGTCGCTACCTTCCCGGTAACTGACTTCAGCCCCAAATCAGGCCCGGTTGGCAGGGCTGAAGCGCGCCCCTCAGGACGCCCAGATGCCGAGTAGCTGCCGGGCCGATGGCCATGTGATCTCCGTCACTCACAACCTCCCGCTAGATGCCTCGAAAAGCTGATGCAGCACCGGTTATTAGACTGGTGTAGGAGCGGCGCTTGCGTGGGCGCGGCGCCGCCGTGAAGGAGTAGCCGGCCAATGACCAGGTTGGACAGTGTCGAGCGCGCTGTCGCCGACATCGCGGCGGGCAAGGCGGTGATCGTCGTCGACGACGAGGACCGCGAGAACGAAGGCGACCTGATCTTCGCGGCCGAGAAGGCCACGCCCGAGCTGGTCGCATTCATGGTGCGCTACACGTCCGGCTACCTGTGCGTGCCGTTGGCCGGCGAGATCTGCGACCGGCTGGGCCTGTTACCGATGTACGCGGTCAACCAGGACAAGCACGGGACCGCCTATACCGTCACGGTTGATGCGAAAAATGGTGTAGGAACAGGTATTTCGGCTTCTGATCGATCGACGACGATGCGGTTGCTCGCCGATCCGGCAAGCGCTGCAAACGATTTCACGCGTCCGGGCCACGTGGTGCCGTTGCGGGCGAAGGAAGGTGGGGTGTTGCGCCGGCCAGGCCACACCGAGGCCGCCGTCGATCTCGCGAAGCTGGCCGGGCTGCAGCCCGCGGGCGCGATCTGCGAGATCGTCAGCCAGAAGGACGAGGGCGCGATGGCGCAGACCGAGGAGCTACGGGTCTTCGCCGACGAGCACGGGCTGGCGCTGATCTCGATCGCCGACTTGATCGAGTGGCGGCGCAAGCACGAGAAGCACGTGGAACTCATCGCCGAGGCGCGGATCCCCACCCGGCACGGCGAGTTCCACGCCGTTGGATACACCAGCATCTACGACGACGTCGAGCACGTCGCCCTGGTACGCGGCGACATCGGCGACGGCGACGACGTGCTGGTCCGCGTGCACTCCGAGTGCCTCACGGGCGACGTGTTCGGCTCGCGCCGCTGCGACTGCGGCCCGCAACTGGACGCGGCGTTGGCGATGGTGGCCAGGGAAGGCCGCGGCGTGGTGCTCTACATGCGCGGCCACGAGGGCCGCGGCATCGGGCTGATGCACAAGCTGCAGGCCTACCAGCTCCAGGACGCCGGCGCCGACACCGTGGACGCGAACCTCGAGCTGGGCCTGCCCGCCGACGCTCGCGACTACGGACTGGGCGCGCAGATCTTGTTCGACCTGGGAGTGCGTTCGATGCGGTTGCTGACAAACAACCCGGCCAAGCGCGTCGGCCTGGACGGGTACGGGCTGCACATCATCGAGCGGGTGCCGCTGCCGGTGCGGGCGAACGCGGAGAACATCCGGTACCTGATCGCCAAGCGTGATCGGATGGGCCACGACTTGTCCGGACTCGACGACTTCGATACCCACCTGCCGGGCGAATTCGGCGGCGCACTTTGAGCCCTGCCCGCGGGGTGCCGGACATGCCGGTGCTCGACGCGTCAGGGTTGCGGCTGGCCATTGTCGCCAGCACCTGGCACCAGACGATCTGTGATGCGTTGCTCGACAGCGCGAAAATGTGCGCCGCCGACGCCGGCGCCAGGAAGCCGACGGTGGTGAGGGTGCTCGGGGCCATCGAAATTCCGGTCATCGCACAGGAATTGGCGCGTAACCACGACGCGGTCGTGGCTCTCGGCGTCGTCATCCGCGGGCAGACACCGCATTTCGATTACGTCTGCGATGCGGTCACCCAGGGCCTGACCCGGGTGTCTCTGGACTCCGGCAAGCCGGTCGCCAATGGCGTGCTCACCACCGACAACGAGGAGCAGGCGCTAGACCGCGCCGGGCTGCCATCGTCGGCCGAGGACAAGGGTGCGCAGGCCACGGCCGCGGCGCTGTCCACGGCGCTGACGCTGCGCCAACTGCGGTCATGACTGAGACGTGGGACTTGCAGGTGCGTCCGCACCTGACGCCATACTTCGCATACGGTGCAGCGATCCTGATCCTGGCGACGCACGTCGTGGTCGGCGTGCTGTTGAAGGCCCGCTCCACCGGAGTGGTGTTCCAGACCGCCGATCAGTTCGCGATGGCCGGTCTGGGCGTGGTGATCGCCGGAGCGGTGCTGCTGTTCGCGCGCCCGCGGCTACGGGTCGGCAAGAACGGTCTGGCGGTGCGAAACATGCTGGGCGAAAAGCTGATCGCATGGCCCGACGTGGTCGACGTCTCGTTTCCGACGGGCGCCCGGTGGGCACGCGTCGACCTGCATGACGACGAGTACGTCCCGCTGATGGCGATTCAGTCGGTCGACAAGGAGCGGGCGGTGGCCGCGATGGACAGCGTCCGCGAGCTGCTGTCCCGGTACCGGCACGCGGCCTAGCCGCCCCGTCGGGCCCCGGTACTAACCTGGGAAGGTGCCCGATCCAGCGACGTACCGGCCTGCCCCTGGGTCGATTCCCGTCGAGCCGGGCGTCTACCGCTTCCGTGATCCGCACGGGCGGGTGATTTACGTCGGGAAGGCTAAGAGCCTGCGCAGCAGGTTGACGTCCTACTTTGCCGACGTCTCCAGCCTGCTGCCGAGGACCCGGCAGATGGTGACCACGGCGGGCAGCGTCGAGTGGACTGTGGTCAGCACCGAGGTCGAGGCGCTGCAACTCGAGTACAACTGGATCAAGGAGTTCGACCCGCGGTTCAACGTGCGCTACCGCGACGACAAGTCGTACCCGGTGCTCGCTGTGACGCTCAACGAGGAATACCCGCGGCTGATGGTGTACCGGGGGCCGCGCCGCAAGGGCGTCCGCTACTTCGGCCCATACTCGCACGCCTGGGCGATCCGCGAGACGCTGGACCTGCTGACGCGGGTGTTCCCGGCGCGTACCTGTTCGGCGGGAGTGTTCAAGCGTCACAGCCAAATTGATCGACCGTGTCTACTCGGGTACATCGACAAGTGCTCGGCGCCGTGCGTCGGCCGAGTCAGCGCCGACGAGCATCGCAAGATTGTTCTGGACTTCTGCGACTTTCTGTCGGGCAAGACCGATCGGCTGATCCGCGACATGGAGCAGCAGATGAACTTGGCTGCTGCCGCGCTCGATTTCGAGAAAGCCGCGCGGTTGCGCGACAACATCTCCGCGCTCAAGCGCGCGCTGGAGAAGCAGACCGTGGTGTTCGGCGACGGCACCGATGCCGATGTCGTCGCGTTCGCCGACGACGAACTCGAAGCTGCGGTCCAGGTGTTCCATGTTCGCGGCGGACGGGTGCGGGGCCAGCGTGGATGGATCGTCGAGAAGTCCGGTGGGCCGGGTGAATCCGGCGACGAGGTCCTGGTGGAACAGTTCCTCACTCAGTTCTACGGCGAGCAGGCCGAATTAGACGGCGCCGCTGACGAGTACACCAACCCGGTGCCGCGCCAGGTACTGGTGCCCGTGCTGCCGCCGAACACCGCCGAGCTGGCCGAGTGGCTGTCGGGGCTGCGCGGTTCACGCGTGCGGGTGAGAGTGGCCCAGCGTGGCGACAAACGCGCACTGGCCGAGACGGTGCAGCGCAATGCGGCCGAGGCGCTGGCCCAGCACAAGCTCAAGCGGGCCGGTGACTTCAACGCGAGATCGGAAGCGTTGCAGAGCATTCAAGATGCGCTCGGACTTGCCGACGCACCGCTTCGTATCGAGTGCGTGGACGTCAGCCACGTGCAAGGCACCGATGTGGTCGCGTCGCTGGTGGTGTTCGAGGACGCGTTGCCCAAGCGATCGGACTACCGGCATTTCGCGATCCGCGAAGCGGCCGGTGGCGGACGGTCCGACGACGTCGCGTCGATCGCCGAAGTCACGCGGCGCCGGTTTTTGCGGCATCTGTCAGACACCGCGCATAAGCATAAGGGTGAGGGTGAGGGTGAGGCGCGGGTGCGCAGATTCGCCTATCCGCCAAACCTTTACGTGGTCGACGGCGGTGCACCTCAGGTGAACGCCGCGCAGGCGGTGCTCGACGAACTCGGGATCACCGACGTCGCCGTGATCGGTCTGGCGAAGCGGCTGGAAGAGGTGTGGGTGCCGGCGGAGCCCGACCCGGTGATCATGCCGCGCAACAGCGAGGGCCTGTACCTGTTGCAGCGGGTCCGCGACGAGGCGCACCGGTTCGCGATCGGGTATCACCGCAGCAAGCGGTCGAAGCGGATGACCGCGTCGGCGCTGGACGCGGTGCGGGGGCTGGGCGAGACGCGGCGCAAGGCGCTGGTCGCGCACTTCGGATCGGTGGCCAGGTTGAAGCACGCGTCGATTGAGGAGATCACCGCGGTGCCGGGCATCGGGGTGGCGACGGCCCGCGCGGTGCTGGAGGCGCTGGGGGTGGCTGATTCCGCGGGAACCAACGCGGATGGCGTAAAGATGGGTGATGATCGAACCAGGGCATCCGGATGACAGAGCAGGGCACAGGCGAGGAGCTGCGGGGCGGCCCCCGGGACGAGGCGGCGGCAGCGAAATCCGGCATCGACGTCGTCCTGGTCACTGGGCTGTCCGGGGCCGGGCGCGGCACCGCCGCAAAGGTGCTGGAGGACCTGGGCTGGTATGTCGCCGACAACCTGCCGCCAGAGCTGATCGCCCAAATGGTGGACCTCGGATTGGCCGCGGGTTCGCGGATCACCCAGCTGGCGGTGGTCCTCGACGTGCGGTCGCGCGGCTTCACCGGCGACTTGGATTGGGTGCGTACGGATTTGGCGACACGGGCGATCTTCCCGCGAGTGCTGTTCCTCGAGGCGTCCGACGATATCCTGGTGCGGCGCTATGAGCAGGTGCGGCGCAGCCATCCGCTGCAAGGCGATCAAACGCTGGCGGAGGGCATCGCCGCAGAGCGCACCATGCTGGCCCCGCTGCGGGAGGGCGCCGATCTGATCATCGACACCTCGACTCTGTCCGTGCGGGGTCTGCGCGAAAGCATCGAGCGAGCGTTCGGCGGGGAGGCCGCAGCGCTCACCAGCGTCACGGTGGAATCGTTCGGGTTCAAATACGGGCTCCCGATGGACGCGGACATGGTGACGGACGTCCGATTCCTGCCCAATCCGCACTGGGTCGACGAATTACGGCCGCAGACCGGGCAGTCCCCGGCGGTGCGGGAATACGTGTTGGCGCAACCCGGTGCCGAAGAATTCCTGGACACCTACCATCGACTGCTATCCCTTGTTGTCGAGGGATACCGACGGGAGGGGAAGCACTACATGACGGTCGCCATCGGCTGCACAGGCGGCAAACACCGTAGTGTCGCGATGGCGGAGGCGTTGGCCGAACGCCTGCGACCGAACGACGAACTGTCGGTGCGGGTACTGCACCGGGATCTGGGTCGCGAATGAGCTACCGGATCGTCGCCCTCGGCGGCGGGCACGGGCTGTATGCCACGCTGTCCGCTGCCCGTCGGATCACCCCGCATGTCACCGCGGTGGTGACAGTTGCCGACGACGGGGGTTCGTCGGGACGGCTGCGCAGCGAGCTCGATATCGTGCCGCCAGGCGACTTGCGAATGGCGTTGACCGCGTTGGCATCTGACAGTCGTTACGGGCGGCTGTGGGCGACCATCTTTCAGCACCGGTTCGGCGGGACCGGAGCGCTCGCCGGCCATCCGATCGGCAACTTGTTGCTCGCCGGGCTCAACGAGGTGCTGGCCGACCCGGTGGCCGCGCTCGACGAGCTCGGCCGGATCCTCGGGGTCAAGGGCAGGGTGTTGCCGATGTGCCCGATCGCACTGCAGATCGAGGCCGACGTCGCGGGGCTGGAATCCGACCCGCGGATGAGCCGGGTCATCCGCGGGCAGGTGGCCGTCGCGACGACGCCGGGAAAGGTGCGGCGTGTTCGGCTGCTGCCGGGCGATCCACCGGCGACCCGCCAGGCTGTCGATGCGATCCTGGACGCGGATCTCGTTGTGCTCGGCCCGGGTTCATGGTTCACGAGCGTCATCCCGCATGTGCTGGTGCCGGGGCTGGCGGCGGCGTTGCAGGCGACGTCCGCGCGGCGCGCGCTGGTCCTCAACCTGGCAGCGGAGCCGGGGGAGACCGCCGGGTTCTCCGCGGAGCGCTATCTTCATGTGCTGTCGCAGCATGCCCCCGGGTTCGGCGTGCACGAGATCGTCGTCGACGCCGACCGGGTGCGGGGCGAGCGCGAGCGCGAGCAGTTGCAACGCACCGCGAGCCTTCTCAACGCCGAGGTGAGGTTTGCCGATGTGGCCCGGCCTGGTACATCTCTACATGACCCGGCGAAGTTGGCCGCGGTTTTGGACAGTGTGCGGGCCCGCGCATCGGTGACGCCGATCGCGCCGTCTGACGAACCGAGTCTGAATGGACCGGGAGGTGACGACCCGTGGCGATGACCGCCGAGGTCAAGGACGAGTTGAGCAGGTTGATCGTCAACTCGGTGAGCGCGCGTAAAGCGGAAGTTGCCGCGTTGCTGCGCTTCGCCGGCGGCCTGCACATCGTGTCTGGCCGGGTCATCGTTGAAGCCGAGGTGGAGCTCGGCATCATCGCGCGTCGCCTG
Organism: uncultured Actinomycetota bacterium; assembly: GCA_963759655.1. Classification (GTDB taxonomy): domain Bacteria; phylum Actinomycetota; class Actinomycetes; order Mycobacteriales; family Mycobacteriaceae; genus Mycobacterium. Next base: position 142,551 of record CAVXAG010000029.1, read on the forward strand.
CGCAAGGACATCTTCGACCTGTACGGGTACAACGCTGTCGTGCATGTGTTGTCTGCCAGCGGGATTCGCAGGAACACGCGTTATGTGGTTCGGGTGGCCAAGGACGGCGAGGCACTCGCGCGCCAAACCGGGCTGCTGGACCTGCGGGGCCGGCCGGTGCGCGGCCTGCCGGCCCATGTGGTCGGGGGGAGTGTTGCCGACGCGGAGGCGGCCTGGCGCGGTGCGTTCCTGGCGCACGGGTCGCTGACCGAGCCGGGGCGGTCATCCGCGCTCGAAGTCAGCTGCCCGGGGCCCGAGGCGGCGCTGGCGCTGGTCGGCGCCGCGCGGCGGCTGGGCATCAGCGCCAAGGCCCGCGAGGTGCGGGGCGCCGACCGTGTCGTGGTTCGCGACGGAGAGGCCATCGGCGCGCTGCTGACCCGGATGGGGGCACAGGACACCCGGTTGACATGGGAGGAGCGGCGGCTGCGGCGCGAGGTGCGCGCGACCGCGAACCGGCTGGCGAACTTCGACGACGCGAACCTGCGCCGGTCGGCGCGGGCGGCGGTGGCGGCAGCGGCGAGGGTGGAGCGTGCGCTGGAGATCCTCGGCGACACGGTGCCGAATCACCTCTCCGCGGCGGGCAAGCTGCGCGTCGAACACCGTCAGGCGTCGTTGGAAGAGCTGGGGCGACTTGCCGATCCGCCGATGACGAAAGATGCGGTGGCAGGCCGGATTCGGCGGTTGTTGTCGATGGCTGACCGCAAGGCCAAGCAGGAGGGCATACCCGACACGGAGTCGGCAGTGACTCCGGACCTAATGGAGGATGCGTAAACGTGGAGCAATACCACCGGGGCGAGCTGACTTTCGACGTGATCGACGCCGGTCCGGCCGACGGACCGGTCGTCGTGCTGCTGCACGGGTTCCCTCAGTTCAACACCAGCTGGAACGCGGTGATCGACCGGCTGACCGGCCAGGGATACCGGTGTCTGGCTCCGAACCAGCGGGGATATTCACCCGGTGCCCGGCCGCCACGGCGGCGCGATTACCGCATCCCCGAGATCGTTGAGGACATCCGCGCGCTGATCGACGCGTCCGGCGCCGAGCGGGTGCACCTCGTTGGGCACGACTGGGGTGCCGCCGCCGCGTGGGCCGCAGGCGCGGAACTCCCCGACCGGCTGGCGACGCTGACGTCGTTTTCGGTGCCGCACCCGGGCGCATTCATCAAGGGGCTGGTGACGAGTCGGCAAGGCCTGATGTCGTGGTACATGTACGTCTTCCAGTTGCCGTGGGTGCCGGAACGCTATCTGCTCGGCGGCAACGGTTCAGCCATCCGGATGTCCAGGTCGCTGCAGTCGGCCGGTCAGTCGCCGGAAGCCGCCGACCGTGACGCCAAGGCGATGGCCGCTCCCGGCGTACTCACCGCCGCCCTGAACTGGTATCGCGCGCTCCCACTGACTGATCCGCGGCGAACAGCGGAAAAGATCTCCGTGCCCACGATGTACGTGTGGACCGACAAGGACGTCGCGCTGGCTGAAAAACCGGCGCGCGACACCGCGCGCTACGTCACCGGCGACTACCGATTCGAGATTCTGCGAGACGCGTCACATTGGATACCCGATGAGCGCCCCGACACGGCGGCCGACCTGCTGCTGGAGTGGTTCGCAGCACACCCGATCTAGAACCTGCACCGCCCGCGCAACATGGGCAGCGCCGCACTAGGCTGGCCGGTAGAGATCATCGGCAATCAAGGAGATGGACGTGACGGTCCGGGTGGGCATCAACGGCTTCGGCCGTATCGGACGTAACTTCTACCGGGCGCTCGAGGCGCAGCAGGCACAGGGCAGCAGCACCGACATCGAGGTGGTGGCCGTCAACGACCTCACCGACAATGCCACGCTGGCGCATCTGCTGAAATTCGACTCCATCCTCGGCCGGTTCCCGAAGGACATCAGCCTGGAGGGCGAGGACACGATCGTTGTCGGCAACAACAAAATCAAGGCGCTCGAGGTCACGGAGGGGCCGTCCGCGCTGCCGTGGGGTGACCTCGGGGTGGACGTCGTCGTCGAGTCCACCGGCATCTTCACCAAGGCCGACAAGGCCAAGGGCCATCTCGACGCGGGCGCGAAGAAGGTCATCATCTCCGCGCCGGCCACCGATGAGGACATCACGATCGTCCTCGGCGTCAACGACGACAAGTACGACGGCAGCCAGAACATCATCAGCAACGCATCGTGCACCACGAACTGCCTTGGGCCGCTGGCCAAAGTCCTCAACGACGAATTCGGCATCGTCAGGGGCCTGATGACCACCGTCCACGCGTACACGCAGGACCAGAATCTGCAGGACGGTCCGCACAAGGATCTGCGCCGCGCCCGTGCCGCCGCGCTGAACATCGTGCCCACGTCGACCGGCGCCGCCAAGGCCATCGGTCTCGTGCTTCCGGAACTGAAGGGAAAGCTCGACGGTTACGCGTTGCGGGTGCCGATCCCGACGGGCTCCGTCGTCGACCTGACCGCAGAGATCTCGAAGTCGGCCAGTGTCGAGGAAATCAACGCCGCGTTCAAGGCCGCCGCTGACGGCCCGATGAAGGGGATCCTGAAGTACTACGACGTGCCGATCGTGTCCAGCGACATCGTCACCGACCCGCACTCGTCGATCTTCGACGCAGGGCTCACCAAGGTCATCGACAACCAGACCAAGGTGGTGTCCTGGTACGACAACGAATGGGGCTACTCGAACCGGCTCGTCGACCTCGTCGCGTTGGTCGGCAAGTCGCTGTAGCGATGGCCGAGATTTCGGTGCCCACCCTCGACGATCTTCTCGCGAAAGGGGTTTCGGGACGAGGGGTTCTCGTGCGTTCCGACCTCAACGTGCCACTGGACGAGCAGGGCAACATCACCGACCCCGGCCGCATCACCGCGTCGGTGCCCACGCTCAGCGCCCTTGCAGAGGCCGGCGCCAAGGTCATTGTCGCCGCCCATCTCGGCCGCCCCGACGGAGCACCGGATCCCAAATACTCGCTCAAGCCGGTCGCCGCCGCCCTCGGCGAGGAACTCGGCAGGCACGTGCAACTGGCGGCCGACGTCGTCGGGCCTGATGCGCTGGCACGGGCGGAGGGTCTGACCGAGGGCGATGTGCTGCTTCTGGAGAACGTGAGGTTCGATCCGCGCGAAACCAGTAAAGACGACACCGAAAGGTTGGCTCTCGCGCGGCAGCTGGCCGAATTGGTCGGCGACGATGGCGCATTCGTTTCGGATGGCTTCGGTGTTGTGCATCGCAAGCAGGCCTCGGTGTACGACGTCGCGATGCTGCTGCCGCACTACGCCGGAAGGCTTGTGGCCGCTGAAGTGGAAGTGCTGCAGCAGCTCACAGCCTCGACCGAGCGACCGTACGCGGTGGTTCTGGGCGGGTCCAAGATCTCCGACAAACTCGCGGTGATCGAACAACTGGCCACCAAGGCCGACAGCCTGGTGATCGGCGGCGGGATGTGCTTCACATTTCTTGCCGCCCATGGTCTTTCGGTGGGGAAGTCGCTGGTCCAGCCCGAGATGATCGACAAGTGCAAGGAGCTGCTGGAGACGTACGCGGACGTGATCCACGTGCCCGTCGACATCGTTGTCGCCGACGAGTTCAAAGCCGACTCGCCCGCCGAAACTGTGGCCGCCGACCGGATTCCCGACGACAAGATGGGACTGGACATCGGTCCGGAGTCGGTGAAACGGTTCACCGCACTGCTTTCCAACGCGAGGACGGTCTTCTGGAACGGGCCGATGGGGGTGTTCGAGTTCCCGGCGTTCGCGGCGGGCACCAAAGGGGTTGCGGAGGCGATCATCGGCGCAACTGCGAAGGGCGCGTTCAGCGTGGTCGGCGGTGGCGACTCGGCCGCCGCGGTGCGTGTGCTGGGCCTGTCCGAGTCCGGTTTCTCGCACATTTCCACCGGTGGCGGCGCGTCGCTGGAATACCTTGAGGGCAAGACACTGCCGGGCCTGGAAATTCTGAGCAGTGTCGAACCTTCAGGCGAGGGAGAAACGTGAGCCGTAAGCCGCTGATCGCCGGCAACTGGAAGATGAACCTCAACCACTTCGAAGCGATCGCGCTGGTGCAGAAGATCGCATTCTCGTTGCCGGAGAAGTACTACGACAAGGTCGACGTGACGGTGCTGCCGCCCTTCACGGACCTGCGCTCGGTGCAGACGCTGGTGGACGGGGACAAGCTGCTGCTGACGTACGGAAGTCAGGATCTCTCGCAGCACGAGAACGGCGCCTACACCGGCGACATCAGCGCTGCGTTCCTGACCAAGCTGGGCTGCACGTACGCCGTCGTCGGGCATTCCGAGCGGCGGACATACCACCACGAGGACGACGCGCTGGTCGCCGCGAAGGCAGCGATGGCGCTCAGGCACGGCCTGATCCCGATCGTGTGCGTCGGTGAGCACCTGGACGTTCGTGAGGCCGGTGACCACCTCGCGCACTGCACCGAGCAGCTGCGCGGCTCGCTCGCCGGGCTGACGCCCGATCAACTCGCCAAGGTGGTGATCGCCTACGAGCCGGTGTGGGCGATCGGCACCGGCCGGGTGGCCAGCTCCGGCGATGCCCAGGAGGTGTGCAAAGCCATCCGCGAAGAGCTGGGCAAGATGACGTCGCCGCAGGTCGCGGACGGGGTCCGGGTGCTCTACGGTGGTTCGGTGAACGCCAAGAACATCGGCGATATCGTTGCGCAGGACGACGTCGACGGCGCGCTGGTCGGGGGCGCGTCGCTGGACGGCGAGCAGTTCTCGGCGATCTGCGCGATCTCCGCGGGCGGCCCCCTGCCCTAATCGCGGCTGATCACCGGGTATCGTGGCGGCCATGAAGTTGGCCCTGCAGATCCTGCTTGTGGTCACCAGCCTGCTGGTGGTGCTGCTGGTGCTGCTGCATCGCGCCAAGGGCGGTGGCCTGTCCACGCTGTTCGGCGGCGGGGTCCAGTCCAGCCTGGCCGGCTCGACCGTGGTCGAGAAGAACCTCGACCGGGTGACACTGTTTGTGACCGCGATCTGGGTGGTGTCGATCATCGGCGTCGGGCTGATGATCAAGTACGCCTGACCCTTCAGACCTCTCCGCCATGCGATAGCTGCGGCCTGCACCGATACTTGACCCATGGCTGACGGCCACGACGCGCTGGCACCGATCGGGGCGGTACAGCGCACCCGCGTCGGACGCGAGGCCACCGAGCCGATGCGCGAGGACATCCGGCTGCTCGGCGCCATCCTCGGCGACACCGTGCGCGAACAGAACGGCGAGGAGGTGTTCGACCTCGTCGAGCGCGCGCGGGTCGAGTCGTTTCGGGTGCGGCGATCGGAGATCGACCGGGCCGAACTCGCCCGGATGTTCGACGGCATCGACATCCACCAGGCGATACCGGTGATCCGCGCGTTCACGCACTTCGCGCTGTTGGCCAACGTGGCCGAGGACATCCACCGGGAACGGCGTCGCGCGATTCACGTCGAGGCCGGCCAGCCAGCGCCGGACAGTAGCTTGGCCGCCACCCACCGCAAGCTCGACGCGGCGCAACTTGATTCGGTGACAGTCGCCGAAGCCCTCAGAGACGCGCTGGTGTCACCGGTGATCACTGCGCATCCCACCGAGACCCGACGGCGCACGGTGTTCGACACGCAGCACCGGATCACCGAGTTGATGCGGCTGCGGCTGCATGGACAGACCGAGACGCCCGACGGCCGCGACATCGAAACCGAGTTGCGGCTGCAGATCCTCATGCTGTGGCAGACGGCGCTGATTCGGTTGCAGCGGTTGAAGATTCAGGACGAAATCGAAGTCGGCCTGCGGTACTACCACGCCGCGTTCTTTGAGGTAATACCCCAGGTCAACGCCGAGATCCGCGATGCGCTGCAGGCCCGCTGGCCGGGTGCCGGGCTGCTGGAGAAGCCAATTCTGCGGCCGGGTTCATGGATCGGCGGTGACCGCGACGGCAATCCGAACGTGACCGCCGACGTGGTCGCGCAGGCCACCGGCAGCGCGGCATACACGGCGTTCGGCCACTACTTCGCAGAACTGACGGCGCTGCAGGACGAGCTGTCCATGTCAGCGCGGCTGGTGCAGGTCACCGACGAACTGGCCGCGCTTGCCGACAGCTGCGATGAGCAGGCTCGGCTCGACGAGCCGTACCGTCGCGCGCTGCGGGTCATTCACGGTCGGCTCACCGCGACCGGGCAGGACATCCTGGATCGCCACGTGGCAACCCAACTCGACATGGGATTGGAGCGGTATCCGACGCCTGCCGAGTTCCTGGCCGACCTGGACGTCATCGACACGTCGCTGCGTGTCCACGGCAGCGCGCTGCTCGCCGGCGACCGGTTGGCACGGTTGCGAGAGTCTGTCCGGGTCTTCGGTTTTCACCTGTCCGGCCTCGACCTGCGGCAAAACTCCGATGTGCACGAGGAGGTGGTCGCCGAGCTGTTGGCGTGGGCCGGCGTGCACTCGGACTACGCTTCGCTGCCCGAGCCCGAACGCGTCGAGCTGCTGGCCGGCGAGCTGGCCACCCGGCGCCCGCTGACAACTGAAGGCGCCGGGTTGTCCGAGCTGGCGCGCAAGGAACTCGGCATCATCGCCGCCGCCGCGAGGGCCGTTGACGTGTTCGGGCCGCTGGCGGTGCCGAACTACATCATCTCGATGTGCCAGTCGGTCTCGGACATGCTCGAGGCCGCGATCCTGCTGAAGGAAGTCGGGCTGCTGGATTCGGGCGACGAGGCGAGTTCTCCGGTGGGCATCGTGCCGCTCTTCGAGACGATCGACGATCTGCAACGGGGAGCGTCGATACTCGAAGCGGCACTGGATCTTCCGGTATATCGGGCGCTGGTCCGCAGCCACGGCGACGGCCAAGAGGTGATGCTGGGCTACTCGGATTCCAACAAGGACGGTGGCTATCTGGCCGCGAACTGGGCGCTGTACCGCGCCGAGCTCGACCTTGTCGAAACCGCTCGCAAGACCGGCATCCGGTTGCGGCTGTTCCACGGTCGCGGCGGGACCGTTGGCCGCGGCGGCGGACCCAGCTATGACGCGATTCTGGCGCAGCCGCCCGGCGCGGTGTCCGGATCGCTGCGGCTCACGGAGCAGGGTGAAATCATTGCCGCCAAGTACGCCGAGCCGCGGATCGCGCGGCGCAACCTCGAGTCTCTCGTCGCCGCCACGCTCGAGGCCACGCTGCTGGACGTGGAGGGGCTCGGCGACGCCGCGGGGCCTGCGTACCAGGTGCTCGACGAGCTCGCGGCGCTGGCACAGCGCGCGTACGCCGAATTAGTCCACGAAACACCGGGATTCGTCGAGTACTTCACGGCGTCGACTCCTGTCAGCGAGATCGGCGCGCTCAACATCGGCAGCCGTCCCGCCTCGCGCAAGCAAACCGCGTCCATCTCCGACCTTCGCGCGATTCCGTGGGTGCTGGCGTGGAGCCAGTCCCGGGTGATGCTGCCGGGCTGGTACGGGACGGGGTCCGCGTTCGAGCAGTGGGTCTCCGAGGGTGAGGGTCGCCTCGAGGTGCTGCAGGACCTGTACCGGCGCTGGCCGTTCTTCCGCACTGTCCTGTCGAACATGGCTCAGGTGCTGGCCAAGTCGGACATGGGGGTGGCCGCTCGCTATGCGGAGCTGGTTGCCGACGAGACGCTGCGCCGCCGGGTGTTCGACAGGCTCGTCGCCGAACACGAGCGCACGATCAGAATGCACGGATTGATCACCGGGCAAGACGACCTGCTCGCCGACAATCCGGCGCTGGCGCGCTCGGTGTTCAACCGGTTTCCGTACCTGGAGCCGCTGAACCACCTGCAGGTGGAGCTGCTGCGCCGGTACCGCTGCGGCGACGACGACGAGCTGGTGCAGCGCGGCATCCTGCTGACCATGAACGGCCTCGCGTCGGCGCTGCGCAACAGCGGTTAGTCAAGGGTGGCGTCGAGGGTGGCGTAGTCGAGCAGGCACGGCCCGGCGGCGCGCGCGACACCACCGATCTGCGCCGGGACCGGACGAGGATGCTCGGTCCAACGCGGTGTCATCCGGTAACGGCCGAGCAAGTACGTCACTGCGGTGGTCATCGCGGCGAGCGAGAACGGCTGCGCCGGGCATGAGTGCCTGCCGTGCCCGAACGCGGTGACGAGGATCGGCGACGTCAACGCGGCGGTGTCCCGCAGCCGGTGGCCGGTCCATCGATCGGGATCCCACCGCGCCAGGTCGGGCGCAGCCGTCGTGTTCAGCAGCGGAAGCAGGGTGGCAATCATCCAGCCCGGCGGCACCTCGTACGTGTTGTCGCCGGTGTCCACGCAGACCGCGGTCAGCACGGCGCGGGTCATGATCGAACGCTGGGCCAGGCGGGTGGACTCCAGCGCACACCGGCGGGCCAGGTCGTTGCCGTTGTCGTTGTCGCGGCCCTGGCCGGCGCGAACCCGCGACAGATATGCGGGGTGCTCCAGGAGGTCGACGAGCGCCCAGCCGAGCGCGGCGGCCAGATTGGACATTGACGCAACATGGATCAGCGCCACGTCGAGCGCGATGCCCCGAACCCGGACGTCGGCCGGCTCCGAGGACCACGCGGCGACAATCCTGCCGAACAGTGAGTTTTGCTCGGCGGCCCGGCCGGCCGCGGTGCCCACCACGGCCGTGCCCACCACCGCGGCGACCTCGTCCAGCGCCGCTCGCTCGGCTCGCTTGCCAGATGCGGCAACCGCTGCCATCGCATCCGGGTGGACGAACGCCTCGGCGCCGTCGAGCGTGTCGAACGCCCGCACCAGGCGGTCGAACGCATCGCCGTCGGCGGATCCAGGACCCGCCCACGACGCGAGCCCCATCCGGTGTGCGACCCGGCGGGACAGGTCAAACACATCCAGGCGACCCTGTGAACCCAATTCCGCCGCGGTCTGCTCGAGGGCCAGGTCCAGATTGGCGAGATAGGACGCGACATCGTCGCGGCGGAACAACGCGCCCGGAAGAATGCGCCGCCCGTCGAAGATCTCCTCGGGCAGCTTGCGGCGAAGCATCAGGTAGTCGGCGACCCCTTTACTCGCTTTCTCCTCGGGCAGCGCGTAGAACGACTCGACGCCGGTGGGGGAGAAGGTGAACAGGTAATGGTCGGCACCGCTGGTCACGACAAACGTGTCGCCAAGCCGGGCGCGCGCCTCGGCGATCGCCGCGACGGCGTCGTCCACTGCGACATCCCACGGGAGCCCGGTGCCCTCAGCGAGCGGAGCCGCGGCCGGATGGCTGGGGAGCACGACTACAGGTGTGTGCGGTCGCGAATCGACTTGACCACCTGGCGAACCGCGTTCTCGGTCGCCGCGAGTGGGGCCATCGCGGTCTCTCCGATACCAACGATGTTGTCCACCCGATCGACGAGGCCGACCACCGGTTCCGCCAGACTGACGATGCGCTCGAGGCGGGTGAGTGTCTCGTTCAGGTGCGCCAGGCTGCCGTTGAAAGTGACAAGCGACTTGTCCAGGCCCTCGATGGAATTGTCCAGAGCAGCAAGTGACGTGGTCAACGTGTTCAACACGGTCTCGAGTTGTTCGACGGTGAGGTCGGCGTTCAGCGCCGCGTTGGCCAGCGTCTTGATTCGTTCCCGACCCCTGCGCGGCGTGCCCCTGTCTGCCATCCGGTCATTATTACCCGTCGGCGAGCTTCGCCGCGGCAGCTTCGTCGAGCAGCCAGACGGTGGCATCGGTGCCGACGGCACCGGCGGCGGGTACGTCGACCGGGTCGGCTCCGTTGATCGCGGCGGCGACGGCGTCGGCCTTGCCTGACCCCGATACGACCAGCCACACCTCCCGCGACCTCTGAATCGCGGGAAGCGTCAATGTGATTCGTCGGGGCGGGGGCTTGGGCGAGTTCTCGACGGCAACCACCAGCCGACTTTTCTCCCGGACCGCGTCGGTGTCGGGGAACAGCGAGTTGATGTGACCTTCCGGGCCCATGCCCAATAGATGTACATCGAAATCGGGAGCGGGTTCGCCGGGCAGGGCAAGCGTTGCCAACTCGCGCTGGTACGCGGCGGCCGCCGCCTGGATGTCGGCTCCGAACTCGCCGTCGCTGGCCGCCATCGGATGCACGTTGTCGGCCGGGATGTCGATGCGGTCAAGCAGTGCGGCCCTGGCCTGCTTCTCGTTGCGCTCGTCGTCGTCGGACGGGACGAAGCGGTCATCGCCCCAGAACACATGGACCTTGGACCAGTCGATGTGCTCGTCGTGTTCACCGACGTGCGACAACAGCCCGATGCCGGTGCCGCCGCCGGTGAGCACAATCATCGCCCGCCCGCGCGCGTCGACCGCTGAGACGGTCGCATCGGCGAGGCGGTCACCGGCTGCTGCGACCAAAGCCGCTGTGTCAGAAAATGTTTCGACGATCAGCTTGCTCATATGTACTGCACCTTGTCGATGCCCCGGAGCGCTTCCTCGTAGATCTCGTCGGCGTTCAGCCGGCGCATGTCCTCAGCGAGGCATTCGCAGGTGTCTCTGCGCGACAACGGGACCAGCGCGTCCGGCCGGCCCGTGCGGCTCAGCGTCGCAATGGAGCCGGTCTGGGGGCGGCTCAGTGTCACGGTCTCGCTGGCGCGCACCAACTCGACCTTCAGGTCGCCGACCGCGCGCTGCACCGGGCCGTCGATCCGGCTGGCCAGCCAGCCCGCCATGATGTCGAGCGCGGGCTCGGTCTTGAGGCCCGACACCAGTACGGATTTCACGGGCTCATGGGGCGCCTGGTCGAGCGCCGACGTCAGCAGCGCGCGCCAGTGGGTGATGCGGCTCCACGACAGGTCGGTGTCGCCGGGCGAATAGCCCTGCAGCCGGCTCTTGATCGATGTCAGCGGATCCTCGGTGTCCGTGGCATCGGTGAGCCTGCGATTCGCCAACTGGCCCACCGGATCCTGTGCCGGCACCGCAGGCGCCACTCCCGGCCACCACGCCACCACCGGGGTGTCGGGCAGCAGGAACGGGAGCACGACGCTGTTCACGTGCGAGGCCAGCGGACCCGCGACGCGCAGCACAACCACCTCGCCGCCACCGGCGTCAGTTCCGACCCTCAGCTGCCCGTCCAGTCGCGAGCTGTCTGCGAGCCGGTCGACCGGCAACACCGCGATGATCCGGCACGGGTGCTCGTGGCTGGCCCAAACGGACGCGTCGATGGCGTCCTTGGCGAGATCCTCCGATTCCGCGACGATCACGAGCGTCAGCACGCGGCCGAGCGTGATCGCGCCCTCCTCCTCGCGCAGCGCGGTGATGTTCTTGTTGATCTCGTCGGTGGTCGTGTCGGGCAGCTCGACAATCATGGTCGCCGCCATTCCCTGCCGCTGCGCCGCAGCATCTCGAACGACGATTCAGGCCCCCAGGTGCCGGCCTCATATGGATCGGGCCGGCCGTGCGTCGCCCAGTAGTCGAGTACCGGATCGAGCACCTCCCAGGACAATTCGACCTCTTGATTGACGGGGAACAGTGAGGGCTCGCCGAGCAGTACGTCGAGGATCAGTCGTTCGTACGCCTCGGGCGAGTCCTCGGCGAACGCCGCGCCGTAGGAGAAGTCCATGTTGACGTCGCGGACTTCCATCGCCGTGCCGGGCACCTTGGAGCCGAACCGCAAGGTGATGCCTTCGTCCGGCTGGACCCGGATGACCATGGCGTTCTGACCGAGTTCTTCGGTCATCGTCTGGTCGAACGGCAGGTGGGGTGCGCGTTTGAACACCAGCGCGATCTCGGTTACCCGGCGGCCCAACCGTTTTCCCGTTCGCAAGAAGAACGGCACCCCGGCCCAACGCCGGGTGTCGATCTCCAGCGTGATCGCGGCGAAGGTCTCGGTCGTGGAGTCCTTCGAGAACCCCTGCTCGTCGAGGAGTCCGACGACCTCCTCGCCACCCTGCCAGCCCGCCGCGTACTGCCCGCGCGAGGTGGTCTCGGACAGGGGCTGGGCAAGCCGGACCGCCGAAAGAACCTTGACCTTCTCGTCTTTCAGCTCATGCGGATGAAAATTGATCGGCTCCTCGAGCGCAGTGAGCGCCAACAGCTGCATCAGGTGGTTCTGGATCACGTCGCGGGCGGCGCCGATGCCGTCGTAGTAGCCGGCGCGGCCACCCAGCCCAATGTCCTCGGCCATCGTGATCTGCACGTGGTCGACGTAGTGGGCGTTCCACACCGGTTCGAACAGCTCGTTCGCGAATCGCAGCGCCAGGATGTTCTGAACGGTTTCCTTGCCCAGGTAGTGGTCGATGCGAAACACCGTCTCCTCGGGGAACACGCTGTTGACCACGGCATTGAGGTCGCGCGCGCTTTGAAGGTCGTGACCGAACGGTTTCTCGATCACCACCCGACTCCATCGGCCCTCCTGCTGCTCAGCGAGCCCCGATTTCGACAGCTGCTCGCAGACAACCGGGAAGTCGCCCGGCGGAATCGCCAGGTAGAAGGCGTGATTCCCACCCGTTCCGCGTTCGGCGTCCAGCTTGTCCAGCGTCTCGCCGAGGCGGCTGAACCCCGCTTCGTCGTCGAATGCGCCCTTCACGATCCGGAGACCCTCGGCCAGCCGGTCCCACACCTCCTTGCGGAAGGGGGTACGCGCGTGGTCCTTGACCGCGTCGTAGACAACCTTGGCGAAATCGTCGTGAGTCCAGTCCCGCCTGGCGAACCCGACGAGTGCAAAGCTCGGAGGCAGCAGCCCACGGTTGGCGAGGTCGTAGATCGCCGGCATCAGCTTCTTGCGGGCGAGGTCGCCGGTGACCCCGAAGATCACCACGGCGCACGGGCCCGCGATGCGGGGCACGCGTTGATCGCGCTTGTCGCGCAGCGGGTTCTGCCACCCGACGGCTGCCGCGGCGGAGTCAGTGCCCACGGCGGTCATTTCTTTGCGGCGTCGAGCTGTTCCTGGGTAGCCGCCAGCAGCTCCTGCCACGATTTTTCGAACTTCTCGACGCCTTCGTCCTCCAAAACCACGAACACGTCGGCGAGGTCGACGCCGACCGCCTCGAGCTTGTCGAACACGGCCTGCGCCTCGCCGGCGCGGCCGCTGATGGTGTCGCCGGTGATCACGCCGTGGTCCGCGACCGCGTCGATGGTCTTCTCCGGCATCGTGTTAACGGTGTTGGGAGCGACCAATTCGGTGACGTACAGGGTGTCGGAGTACGCGGGGTTCTTGACCCCGGTAGACGCCCACAGCGGCCGCTGGACGCGGGCCCCGTCGACCTTGAGGGCCCCGTACCGCTGTCCGCCGACAAAAACCTCCTGGTAGGCCGCATAGGCGAGGCGGGCGTTCGCCACACCGGCCTCGCCGCGCAGCGCGAGCGCCTCGTCTGTGCCGATCTTCTCCAGCCGATCGTCGATCTCGGTGTCGACGCGTGATACGAAGAACGACGCAACCGAGTGGATCTTCGAAACGTCGTGGCCGGCCTTCTTGGCCGCTTCGATCCCAGCCAGGTATGCGTCCATCACCTCACGGTGCCGCTCGACCGAGAAGATCAGCGTGACGTTGACCGAGATGCCTTCGGCGAGTGTCGAAGTGATGGCCGGCAGCCCCGCCTTGGTAGCGGGGATCTTGATCAACAGGTTGGGCCGGTCGACGATCTTCCACAGCTCGATGGCTTGCAGGGCGGTCTTGTCGGTGTCCTGTGCGAGCCGGGGATCCACCTCGATGGACACCCGGCCGTCGACGCCGTCGGAGGCCTCCCACTGCGGCCGCAGCACGTCGCACCCTTCCCGCACGTCGTCGGTGGTGACCGTGCGGATCGTGGCGTCCACGTCGGCGCCGCGCTCGGCCAGCTCGGCCACCTGCTCGTCGTAGGCGTTGCCTGCCGACAGCGCGTGCTGGAAGATCGTCGGGTTCGTGGTCACCCCGACGATGCACTTGGTGTCGATCAGTTCCTGCAGATTGCCCGTCCGCAGCCGGTCGCGGGACAGATCGTCGAGCCAGACGGACACACCCGCGGCAGACAACGCCGCGAGGTTCGGATTCTGAGTCATTTCGTAGCAGCCCTTTCCTAGTTGTCCAGTGATCGTTCCGCGGCGACGACGACGGCTTCCGGAGTGAACCCGAATTCGCGGAACAACGTTTTTGCGTCGGCGGACTCGCCGTAGTGCTCGATCGACACGATCTCACCGGTGTCGCCGACGAGCTTGTACCAACTCTGGGCGACCGCCGCCTCGACCGCGACTCGTGCCGACACCGTCGGCGGCAGCACGGAATCGCGGTATTCGACCGGCTGGGATTCGAACCACTCCACGCACGGCATCGACACCACGCTGGCGTGGATGCCCTTGTCCGCCAATATCTTCTGGGCGTCGACGGCCAGTTGCAGCTCTGAACCGGTGCCGATCAGGATCACGTCGGGCTCCTCGGCGGGATGCCCGCCCAGCACGTAACCGCCTTTGGCAACGCCTTCGCTGCTGGTGCCCTCCAGAACCGGAATGCCCTGACGGGTCAGGATCAACCCGACCGGGCCGCTGCTCGCGCCGCGAGACATGATCGTGTGCCATGCGTACGCGGTCTCGTTCGCGTCACCGGGCCGCACCACCGACAGGTTCGGAATCGCGCGCAGCGCCGCGAGATGCTCGATCGGCTGGTGGGTCGGGCCGTCTTCACCCAGCCCGATCGAGTCGTGCGTCCACACGTAGATGGTGTCGATGTTCATCAGCGACGCGAGCCGCACAGCCCCACGCATGTAATCGGAGAACTGGAGGAACGTTCCGCCGTATGCCCTCGTCGGCCCGTGCAACACGATGCCCGACAGGATCGCGCCCATCGCGTGCTCGCGGATACCGAAATGCAACGTGCGGCCATAGGGGTGGGCTGTGTACTCCTTGGTCGAAATCGATGTTGGCCCAAAGGAGTCGGCGCCCTTGATCGTGGTGTCGTTGCTGCCGGCCAGGTCCGCCGAACCGCCCCACAGCTCGGGCAGCGTCGGTCCGAGCGCAGCCAGCACCTGACCCGATGCGGCGCGGGTGGCCACCGGCTTGCTGCCCGGCTCCCAGAAGGGCAGGTCTGCGTCCCAGCCGTCAGGCAATTTCTGCGCGAGCAGGCGGTCCAACAGCGCCTTGCGGTCCGGCTCGCGCTGTGACCACGCGTCGAACTCGGGCTGCCATTTCTGGTGGGCCTCCCGGCCGCGGTCGATCAGCTTGCGGGTGTGCGCAATCACTGCGTCACGCACCTCGAAGTTCTTGTCCGGGTCGAAGCCGAGGATCTTCTTGACCGCCGCGACTTCCTCGTCACCGAGTGCTGCGCCGTGCGCCTTACCGGTGTTCATCAAGTGCGGTGCCGGATAGCCGATGATGGTGCGTATCGCGATGAACGACGGCTTGTCGGTGACGGCCTGGGCCGCCGCGATCGCATCCTGGATGCCGACGACGTTCTCGCCGCCCTCGACGGTCTGGACGTGCCAGCCGTAGGCCGCGTAACGGGCCGCGGTGTCCTCCGACAGCGCGATTTTGGTGTCATCCTCGATCGAAATGTGGTTGTGGTCGTAGAAGACGATCAAATTGCCAAGCTGCTGGGTGCCCGCCAGCGAGGACGCCTCCGACGTGATGCCTTCCTCGATGTCGCCGTCGGACGCAATCACGTAGATGTAGTGGTCGAACGGGCTGGTTCCCGGCGCGGCGTCAGGGTCGAACAAGCCGCGCTCGTAGCGCGACGCCATCGCCATGCCGACGGCGGAGGCCAGGCCCTGACCGAGCGGGCCGGTGGTGATCTCGACGCCCCGGGTGTGCTTGAACTCGGGGTGACCGGGGGTCTTGGAGCCCCAGGTGCGCAGCGACTCGATGTCGGACAGCTCGAGCCCGAACCCGCCCAGGTACAGCTGCAGGTACAGCGTCAGGCTGCTGTGCCCTGCGGACAGCACGAACCTGTCCCTGCCGAGCCAGTGCGTGTCGGCGGGGTCGTGACGCATGGTCCGCTGAAACAGCGTGTAGGCCAGCGGAGCCAGGCTCATGGCCGTACCGGGATGACCGTTGCCCACCTTCTGGACCGCGTCCGCGGCCAGCACGCGAACGGTGTCGACTGCCTCGGAATCCAGATCCGTCCAATCGTCCGGATGGTCCGGGCGAGTAAGGGCGGAGATCTGCTCAAGCGTGGTCACAAACCTGCTCCTCACATCGGTGGCTGGCCCGAGTTCAACCCTAGTGCGGGCGGGCGGGATGGTCGATCGCTGTGGTTAACGGTCGATAAGGATTAGATGGCGTGTTGGTTCGGGCGGGACCTCCTTGCCAACAGGTTGTCAACAGGAAAGGACCCTGAAGTGTCGGCTCGGGCCGCGCGCGGTCTACCATCGCCTGTAGTAGAAGCCTGTAGTAGAAGCTGAGCGGCTCGCGCGAACAGCCGACAACAGCGCTGAGGAGTATCTGCGTGAGCATTCGCGAGCGGGCATGGGTGTCGTGGCCCAACCGCACCCGAACCGCCCTGCTCGGCTATCTCGGGTTGACCAAGCCACGGGTCATCGAGTTGCTGCTTGTCACCGCGATCCCGGCGATGCTGCTGGCGCACCGCGGCACGGTGGCCCCGCTGTTGATCCTGAACACGC
Source organism: uncultured Actinomycetota bacterium (assembly GCA_963759655.1). Classification (GTDB taxonomy): domain Bacteria; phylum Actinomycetota; class Actinomycetes; order Mycobacteriales; family Mycobacteriaceae; genus Mycobacterium. Next base: position 159,045 of record CAVXAG010000029.1, read on the forward strand.
TGATCGGCGGCATGCTCGCGGCCGCGGGCGCGAACACGCTGAACTGCGTCGCCGACGCCGACATCGACAAGCTGATGGAGCGCACCGCGCGCCGGCCGCTGCCGCGGGCCGCCGTGCCGACGCGCCATGCACTGGTGTTCGGCGTTGTGCTTTCGGTGGCCTCGTTCTTCTGGCTGTGGTGGACGACGAACCTGTTGTCCGGCCTGCTCGCGGTCGCCACGATCGCGTTCTACGTCTTCGTCTACACGCTGCTGCTGAAGCGCCGGACATCACAGAACGTGGTCTGGGGCGGGGCGGCCGGGTGTATGCCGGTGATGATCGGTTGGTCGGCGGTCACCGGGACCATCGGCTGGCCGGCGCTGGCGATGTTCGCGATCATCTTCTTCTGGACGCCGCCGCACACCTGGGCGCTGGCGATGCGCTACAAGGAGGACTACCAGGCAGCGGGCGTGCCGATGCTGCCTGCGGTGGCGACCGAACGCCAAGTGGCCAAACGGATCTTGGTGTACACGTGGCTCACCATCGCCGCGACCCTGGTTCTGGCCCTTGCCGCGGGCTGGCTGTACGCGTCGGTCGCCGTGCTGGCCGGCGTCTGGTTTTTGGCGATGGCGCATCAGCTGTACGCGGGGGTACGCCGGGGCGATCCGGTGAAACCGCTGCGACTTTTCCTGCAGTCCAACAACTATCTGGCCGTCGTCTTCTGTGCACTGGCGGTGGACTCAGCGTTGGCGCTGCCAACGCTGTTCGGGCACTAACGCTGTTAGGGCACTAATGCTGTTAGGGCACTAGCACGATCGAGCCCGTCGTCTTGCGGCCCTGCAGGTCTTCGTGCGCTCGCGCCGCTTCGGCCAACGGGTAGCGCTCGCTGACGGTCACCGTGATCGAGCCCGCCGCGATCGCATCAAGCAGTTCGCCCGCGCGCCAAGAGAACTCGTCGCCGGTGCGGGTGAAATGTACGAGGCTGGGCCGGATCAGGTACACCGAGCCTGCGGCGTTCAGCCGCTGCGGGTCCACCGGCGGCACCGGCCCGCTGGCCGCGCCGAACAGCGCCAGCGTCCCGTGCACCGCGAGGCTGGCCAAGCTGGCGTCGAACGTCGTCTTACCCACCCCGTCGTAGACCGCGGCCACACCGTTGCCGTCGGTCAGCTCCCGGATCCTGGCACCGAACTTCTCGGGGGTGTCGGGGTAATCGAGCACCTCGACCGCGCCGGCGGCACGGGACACTGCGGCCTTGTCGGGTGTCGATACCGTGGTGATCACCGCCACTGCCATGCTGGTGGCCCACTGAGTGAGGATGAGCCCCACCCCGCCCGCGCCCGCGTGTACCAGCACGGTGTCGCCCTGTTGCACCGGGTACACCGACTTGAGCAGGTAGTGCGCCGTCATGCCCTTGAGAAGCGCGGACGCCACCAGGTCAGGCTGCAGACCGTCCGGCACGAAGGCGACGAAATCTGCAGGTGCCGTGCAGTATTCGGCGTATGCGCCTGCGGCATTTGCGGTCACCACCCGGTCGCCGACGCACAGCGCCGCGACGCCCTCACCGACCGCGGCAACGGTGCCGCAGACCTCGGTGCCCAGGATGAACGGCGTCTCGCGTGGATATCCGCCGGACCGGAAGTAGGTGTCGATGTAGTTCACGCCGATCGCTTCGGCCTTGATCAGCACCTCGCCCGGCCCGGGGGAGGGCTCGGGTTTGTCGACGTAGCTAAGGACTTCCGGACCGCCGTGTTCGGTGACTTCGATTGCGTGCATCTGACTATCATCCCCGGTGATGAAGCTCGCGCGGCCAGACGTCTTCCATCCGCGCATCGTGCTGGCCGGCTGCGCCCGGTCGGTGTCGGGTGACGGAGACGACGCCGGCCTGGTGTCGGCCCTGCGTGGACGCGGGCTGCACGCGAAATGGCTGTCGTGGGACGACCCGGACACCGTCCGCGCCGACCTGGTGATCCTGCGGGCGACGTGGGACTACGCCGAGCGGCTCGAAGAGTTTCTGGCGTGGACCACGACCGTGCCCCACCTGCTGAACGCCCCCGCGGTCGTCGCGTGGAACGCCGACAAGCGTTACCTGCTCGACCTGGCCGTTCGCGGAGTGCCCGTGGTGCCGAGCGCGGTTTTCGCACCGGACGAACCGGTTCGACTGCCGACAGCCGCGCAGGTGGTGGTGAAGCCGTCAACAGGTGCGGGTTCGGGTGCGGGTTCGGCCGGCGCGCAACGATATAACGGCCGCACCGCGGCGATGGCGCATGCCGCGGCATTGCAGGCACAGGGCCGCGGGGTGCTGGTGCAGCCGTACGACGACCGGGTCGAGACGGCGCTGCTGTTCCTCGGCGGCAAGCCGTCGCACGCGTTCACCAAGGCCGCCAGCCATCCGGTCGAGTCGCTCACGCCGGCCGAACCGGACTTCGAAGTGTGGGACGTCGGGTTCGCGGCCCTTGACGCGACCGCCGTCCAACTGAATGTGGCGGCCAGCGACTTCCTGTACGCGCGCGTCGACGTCGTCGGCGACATCGATGATCCGCGGCTGCTCGAGCTGGAACTCATCGAGCCGTCGCTGGGGTGGACCCGGCTCGACGAGCCGACGCGCGAGCTGCAGCAGCGGGAGTTCGCGCGGTGCCTGGCGTCAGCGCTGGAGCGGCTCGGGCTTGGTCCGCTGTCGCATCGACGCCCATAGCGCCGCGGTGGCGGCGGTGACGGCGGCGGCGCCGGCCACGTGGACCGCGACGAGGGTGGCGGGCACCCCGGTGAAGTACTGCACCGTCCCCACCAGGGCCTGCGCGCATACCAGCACGATCAGCACGCCGAGCCGCAGCAACACCGGCCTGGGGGCAGAGGTCGCCAGCAATCCGAAGCCGAGGCCGACCAGTAGCGCGAGGTAGCCGATCAACAGCGACGAGTGCGCGTGCACCAGCGTGGTGATCCCGACCTGCAGCCGTGGGACCGTGCGAGTGGGACTCGTGTCGCCTGCGTGCGGCCCGGCGGCCGTCACCAGCGTGCCGGCGACCAGTACGGCAGCCAGCGCGACTGCGCTCAGAACCGTCAACCAGCGCAACGGCTTTGGTACCTCCAGGCGTGGCACGCCGTCGTCGGGTTCGCCGATCCTCACGTACAGCAGGACCGCCAGCCACACCATCGTCATCGAAGCGAGCAGATGCAGGGCCACCGTCCACCACAGCAGGCCGGTCCGCACGGTGACGCCGCCGATGATGGCCTGCACGACGGTCGACGCCGGCATCAACCATGCATACACCCGCACCTCTGCGCGCCGACGGGCCCGGGTAACTGCATACACCGCCAAGATCGCGGTCAACACGACGCCGAACGTGATCATCCGGTTGCCGAACTCGACCGCCTGGTGGATGCGCGGCACCTCCGAGACCGCGACCGGCGTGAAGCTGCCGGGGAAGCACTGCGGCCAGGTCGGACAGCCCAATCCGGACGCGGTGACCCGGACGATCGCGCCGGTCACCGCGATGCCGCCCTGCGTGAGGACCACGAATGCGGCGATCAGGCGCTGGGTGCGAACGCTGGGCGGGCCGAGCAGGTTCACGGACGGCACCGCGATCAGGTGAACCGGAACAGGCGCAGGGCCGCGACCGCCGCGACCACGCCCCAGACCGTGAGCACGACAAGTCCGAGCCAGTCCACCGACAGCGCCAGCGCGCGCGTCAGCGCCTCGGTGAGCGCTCCCGACGGCGTCAGCCGCGCCACCCATTCGACGCGGCGCGGAACCAACCCGCCGCCCAACATGAGCGCACCGAGGCCGGCGAAGACGAACCACATCAGGTTGGCAATCGCCAGCACGATTTCGGCCTTGAGTGTTCCGCCCAGCAGCAGGCCGAGTGCCGCAAAACCCGCGGTGCCGAGCGCGATCACGGCCGCCCCGAGCAAGAGACCCGCCGGTGCAGGTCGCCAGCCGAGTCCAAATCCGATGCCGCCCAGGATGATTGCCTGCAAGAACACCACCGTGACAACCGCGAGCGACTTGCCAGCGATGATGCCCCACACCGGAAGCGGCGTGGCTCCCAGCCGTTTCAGGGCACCGTAGCGGCGGTCGAACGCCACGGCGATCGCCTGACCGGTGAACGCCGTCGAGATCACGGCCAGCGCCATGATTGCGGGCACGAACGTAGCCGCGCGGTTTTCGCCGAACGAGCCCAGCGGCAGCAGCGTGAGCCCCACCAGCAGCGTGACGGGGATGAACAGCGTGAGCAGCAACTGCTCTCCGTTGCGTAGCAACAGCTTGAGTTCCAGGTTGTACTGCGCTGCGAGCATCCCAGCGATGGTGTTCGGGCGCGGGTCTGGCGCGAATGTGCCCGGAGCGAAACGGCTTTCGGTCACTTTATGTCCCTGCCTGTGAGCTCCAGGAATACGTCCTCGAGGCTGCGCTGCTCGACGCGCATGTCGGTGGCCAGCACGTCCAGCCGTGCGCACCATGCCGTCACCGTGGCGAGCACTTGCGGATTGATCAATCCCTCGACGAGATACTGGCCGCCCGACACCTCGGTGGCCTGATATCCCTCGGGCAGCGCCGCGGCCAACAGCGATAGGTCGAGCATCCGGGGAGCGCTGAAGCGCAGCTGGTTCTCCGCGCCGTTGCGCATGATCTCGGTTGGCGTGCCTGCGGCCACTGCGACGCCGTGGTCGATGATCACCAGCCGGTCGGCCAGCTCTTGCGCCTCGGTGAGCTGATGTGTCGTCAACACGACGGTGACACCGTCCCGGCGGAGAGCGTCGATCAGCTCCCACACCACCAACCGGGCGTGGGCGTCCATGCCAGCGGTCGGCTCGTCGAGGAACACCAACTCCGGACGGCCGACCAGCGCGCATGCCAACGCAAGGCGCTGCTGCTGACCGCCGGACAGCCGGCGATAGGTGGTGCGAGCGACATCGGTCAGCCCGAGCGTGTCCATCAGCCATGCCGGATCGAGCGGGTTCGCGGCGTACGCCGCAACCAGATTGAGCATTTCGCCGGCCCGCGCGGCGGGGTAGCCGCCGCCGCCCTGCAGCATCACGCCGATGCGTTCCCGAACGCGGGTGTTGTCGGTCACGGGGTTCATGCCGAGTACCTCGATGGTGCCCTCGTCGGGCCTGACGAACCCTTCGCACATCTCCACCGTGGTGGTCTTGCCTGCGCCGTTGGGCCCCAGCAAGGCGAACACCTGGGCGCGTTCGACGTCGAGGTCGAGGCGGGACACCGCGGTCGTGGAGCCATAGCGTTTGCAGACCCCGCGCAGGCGCACCGGGGTCGGCGGCGTCGAGTTCACGGAGACTCAGCGTATGCGCCGGGCGCGGCGCTCGGGGTGGGCCCGGTTCTCGGCGGACGCCCGTTGGTGTCAGGTTCGGGGCGGACCGGCTCCGGCGCTGCCGCCTCTTCACCGCTCGTGACGGGATGCGGGACGGTGCGCCACGGCAGCATCGAGGACGTGAGCGCGATGAGAATCAGCACGGTGATCGCGCTGGCCGCGGTCGCGTCCACGATCTGGAACAACGCGAACCGATCGCCGTTGGCGGTCGGTCCGAAAATGCCGACCACCAGGGTGACGACGATCGTCGCGGTGCGGAACCGGGGCCGGGTGGCCCACGCCGCCAGCGGGATGATCGCCCACAGCAGATACCACGGCTGCACCACGGGAAAGAGCAGAACCGTCGCGCCGAGCGCGACACCGAGGCCGCCGACCGGGTGCAGTCGGCCCCGCAGCACGGCTATCAGCAGCCAGGACACCACGACCGCGATGATCGCCACGCCGATGGCACGGGTGAGGGCCAGCACAGCGGTGGTGTGATCGCCCAGGCCGAGCAGAATCCCCACCTGGCCGGTGCCGAGCGCCAACAACGTCGGCGGTGACATCCAGCTCCGCACGACGTTGGCAGTCCCGAGGGTGTTCACCCAGCCGAATCCGAGGCCGCTGGCCCATCCGATCGCCGCCATCACCGCCAACGACAGGGTTCCGAGAAGCCCTGCTGCCGCGACCACCGCCCTGAGGTTGCCGCCCCATCTGGCGGCCAGCGCCATCGCGACGAAACCAAGGGCCAGCAGCGACGGCAGCTTGACCTGTGACGACATGGTGATCAGTACCGCACCCAGCAGCACCATGGCCAGCGGTGACCAGCCCGCCCAGTCGCTGCGATGTCGAGGCCATTGCAGCGGGTGGGGCACCAGCCGCTGTGGCGAATTGATGCCTCGCAGCGCGAACTCGGTGCCGGTCAGCATCAGGCCGAGCATCAGCGCCTCGTTATGAATGCCGGCCACCAAGTGCATGATCAGCAGCGGATTCGTTGCCCCCAGCCACAGCGCGCTGACCTCCGCGACCCCGCAGCGGCGGGCCAGGCGCGGCGTTGCCCACACGATCAGCCCGACACCGATCAGCACCACTACGCGGTGACACAGCACGGCCGCGACGATGTTCTCGCCGGTGAGCGCGGAGATACTGCGCCCTATCCACAGGAACAGCGGGCCGTAGGGCGCCGGCGTGTCGCGCCACAGGCTCGGCACCGAGACCGTGAATACATGGTCGAGGCCCAACCCCGGGCCCGGGCCGACTTTGTACGGGTCGAGCCCCAGTGCCGCTATCTGGCTCTGCGCCAGATAGGAATAGACGTCCTTGCTGTACATCGGCGGTGCGATCAGTAGCGGCAGGATCCACAGCAGCAGCGTGCGGTCCAGCTGGCCGCGTGACATCCGGCGGTCGCCGAGCGCGAAGCGGCCCAGCATCAGCCACGCCAGTGCCATCATCACGGCGCCGGTGGTGGTCATCGTCAGCGACACCGTCTGGATGCGCGAGGGCAGGTTCAGCAGCCGGACCCCGAACGTCGGGTCCTGCACGACGGGCCGGGCGCCGGCTCCCAGCGAGCCGATCGCCATCAGAATGGTGCCGGTGGCGCCGAACAGGCGGGTATGCCGCAGCGCCACCACCTCGGCGGCGTTCAGCGGCGAGCCGACAGCCCGTTCATCGGCGTGCCATCGGGCTATCGACGAGCTGAGGGAGCCATGGCGGCGAGCTGCCATTCGAGCAGCGTAACGGCCCACGAATGGTGGTCGATCTCACCGCGGGGATAGGGTGCCCTTCCTAGACTGCCTTGGCGAATTCCGTCACAATGGTGTTGTGAAAATCGGTCCGGAAAATGAGCGCCATACCCGTGGCGAGATCGTCCGGCTGTTGCTGGAGGCCGGGCCGATTACCGCGGGCGAGATCGGAGACCGGCTCGGCATCTCCGCCGCCGGCGTGCGCAGGCACCTGGAGGCTCTGCTGGCCGCCGGGGAGGCGCAGGCCAGCCCCGCCGCCTCATGGCAGCAGCATGGCCGCGGCAGGCCCGCGAAGCGGTACCGCCTGACGGCGGCCGGGCGGGCCAAGCTCGGCCACACATACGACGACCTCGCCGCCGCGGCGATGCGCCAACTCCGCGAAATCGGAGGCGACGAGGCGGTCCGCACGTTCGCGCGGCGCCGCATCGACGCGATCCTGTCGGGAGTCAGCGAAGGACCTGGCGACGTTGAATCAACGTCGGACCGCGTTGCCGAGGCGCTGACGAAGGCCGGCTACGCGACCACCACCGACCGGGTGAACGGCCCGGTCGAGGGCATTCAGATCTGTCAGCATCACTGCCCGGTGTCGCACGTCGCCGAGGAGTTCCCTGAGCTCTGTCAGACGGAGAGGGACGCCTTCGCGGAGGTCCTCGGCACGCACGTGCAGCGGCTGGCGACCATCGTCAACGGTGACTGTGCCTGCACCACGCACGTACCGCTCACCCTCAAGAGCACTCTCGAAGGAGCCTCGATATGACCGCCACGCCGGACACGTCGACCCACAAGCTGGACCCCCCGCTGTCCCAGGAAGAGGCGATCGCGTCGTTGGGGCGGTATGGCTACGGCTGGTCCGATTCCGATGTCGCGGGCGCCAGCGCAAAGCGCGGGCTGTCCGAGGATGTCGTGCGCGACATCTCGGCCAAGAAGAACGAGCCCGAGTGGATGCTGCAGACCAGGCTGAAGGCGCTGCGCATCTTCGGCCGCAAGCCGATGCCGAATTGGGGCTCCAACCTCGAAGGGATCGACTTCGACAACATCAAGTACTTCGTGCGGTCCACCGAGAAGCAAGCAGCGTCCTGGGACGATTTGCCCGACGACATCAAGAACACATACGACAGGCTCGGCATCCCCGAGGCGGAGAAGCAGCGGTTGGTGTCGGGTGTGGCGGCTCAGTACGAATGTCTGGCCGGCGAGTCATTGGTGTGGACAGCGAATCGTGGCCAGATTCCGATCAAGGAAGTCGCCTACGGGGATACGGTTTTCGCGTACGACGAGGTGGCGGAACGGTTCGTCGTAGCTCCCGTGACGGCGTCGGCGCAGACCGACACCCGGCAGACCTATGAAGTCAATACGACGCGGCGCAGCATCCGCGCCACGGACAACCACCCCATGCTGGTGCTGCGTGACGAGCGCAGGCCGGGCCGTCAGCGTGCGCGTTTCTACCGTCGTTGGGTGACGGTCGGGGAGATCAAGCCGGGCGACTTCATCGCCGTGCCGAGGCAAATCCCCGCGTTCGGTGTCACCGCGGAGCTTCCAACTGTTGCGGGTTTGACGACGCCATCGCGCAGCTCTGTCGATCTGATGTGGCTATTGGGCTTGTACATCGGCGACGGGAACCTTCATCTGTCGACGAGGACGTATCGTGTTCAGCTCGCGATTCCGGCCACCGATGTCGAGCTACGGGCAGAGGTGACGCGTGTGGTCGACGAATTGTTCGGGTTACGGTGCATCGAAGCCGACGAATATCGCGTGGTGGTGAACTCCAAAGCGCTGACCGAGTGGATTGTCGAATTGGGCTTCACGGGAAAGTCGTTGACGAAACGGGTTCCCGATTGGGTCTACTCGCTGCCCGTCGATGAGCGGCTGGCCTTCCTTGGCGGATGGGTTGACGCCGATGGGTATGTGGGGCCCGACAAGAGCGGTTCGGTTGTGCTGACAAGTGCGAACGAGCCTCTGCTGAACCAGGGTCGTGAGCTGGCTGAGCTGTCCGGCTACTTCCAGTCTCCGAACGGCGCGCACGGCACCACCATCCGAACGCACTGCAACGACTGGCTCGGCTTCGAGCGAGTGAAGTCGGTTGAGCCGTACGCGGTCGAGCCGGTGTATGACATCGAGGTCGACGGACCGCACAACTTCATCGCCGAGGGCCTGGTGGTGCACAACTCAGAGGTGGTTTACCACCAGATTCGTGAGGATCTGGAGGCTCTGGGCGTCATCTTCCTGGACACCGACACGGCGCTGCGCGAACACCCGGATGTCTTCAAGCAGTACTTCGGCACCGTGATTCCGGCCGGGGACAACAAGTTCTCGGCGCTGAACACTGCGGTGTGGTCGGGCGGCTCGTTCATCTACGTGCCGCCTGGCGTGCATGTCGACATCCCCCTGCAGGCTTACTTCCGGATCAATACCGAGAACATGGGTCAGTTCGAGCGGACGCTGATCATCGTCGATGAGGGTGCTTACGTGCACTACGTGGAGGGCTGCACCGCTCCCGTTTACAAGTCGGACTCGCTGCACTCCGCGGTGGTGGAAATCATCGTAAAGCCCGGTGGCCGTTGCCGTTACACCACGATCCAGAACTGGTCGAACAACGTCTACAACCTGGTGACCAAGCGGGCCCGCGCGGAAGCCGGCGCCACGATGGAGTGGATCGACGGCAACATCGGGTCGAAGGTGACCATGAAGTACCCGGCCGTGTGGATGACCGGCGAGCATGCCAAGGGCGAGGTGCTCTCGGTGGCGTTCGCCGGTGAGGGCCAGCACCAGGACACCGGCGCGAAAATGCTTCACCTGGCACCGAACACGTCGAGCAACATCGTGTCCAAGTCGGTCGCACGCGGCGGCGGACGGGCCTCGTATCGTGGCCTGGTTCAGATCAACAAGGGCGCGCACGGCTCGCGCTCCAGCGTGAAATGCGATGCGCTGCTGGTGGACACGATCAGCCGAAGTGACACCTACCCGTACGTCGACATCCGCGAGGACGACGTCACGATGGGTCACGAGGCCACCGTGTCCAAGGTCAGCGCCGATCAGCTGTTCTACCTGATGAGCCGCGGCCTCACCGAGGACGAGGCGATGGCGATGGTGGTGCGCGGATTCGTCGAGCCGATCGCCAAGGAACTGCCGATGGAGTACGCGCTGGAGCTCAACCGCCTGATCGAGTTGCAGATGGAAGGCTCAGTCGGCTAGTGGCGAATTTGACAGAAGCGGTTGAGGGTTCGGCCCTATCCGCTGGCACACCTCGCTCGTTGGCCGGCGCTAACAAGGGCGAGATCTTCACCTCGTTCGACGTCAACGCGTACGAGGTGCCGGGCGGCCGCGATGAAATCTGGCGGTTCACGCCGCTGAAGCGGCTGCATGGCCTGCACGACGGATCCGCGCCGGCCACCGGTTCGGCAACAATCACGGTCGCCGAGCGGCCGGGCGTGACCGTGGAAACAGTGCGCCGGGGCGACGAGCGGCTCGGCGAGGCCGGAGTGCCTGCTGACCGCATTGCCGCGCAGGCCTTTTCGTCGTTCAACCGTGCGACGATCGTCACCGTCGAGGATGGCGCCCAGCCCGGTGACCCGATCGAGATCGCGGTCACCGGCCCCGGAGAAGGCGCCACCGCGTACGGCCACCTGCAGATCCGCGTCGGCGAGCTCGCCGAGTCGGTCGTGGTGATCGACCAGCGCGGCAGCGGAACCTACGCCGACAACATCGAATTCGTCGTCGGCGACGCGGGCCGGCTCACGGTCGTTTCGATCGCCGATTGGGCCGACGACGCCGTTTACGTCACCACTCACCACGCCGCGCTCGGCAAGGACGCGGTGCTGCGCCATGTCGCGGTCACCCTCGGCGGCGATGTGGTGAGGCTGACCGGGCGGGTGAAGTTCTGCGCTCCCGGCGGCGACGCCGAACTGCTGGGGCTGTACTTCGCCGATGACGGTCAGCACTTCGAATCACGACTGCTGATCGACCACGCCGAGCCGAACTGCCGGTCGCATGTGGTGTACAAGGGCGCGCTGCAGGGGGATCCGGACTCGTCGCGGCCCGATGCGCACACGGTCTGGGTGGGCGACGTGCTGATCCGCGCGAACGCCACCGGCACCGACACCTTCGAGACCAACCGCAACCTGGTGCTCACCGACGCGGCGCGCGCGGATTCGGTGCCCAACCTCGAGATCGAGACCGGCGAGATCATCGGCGCCGGACATGCCAGCGCCACCGGACGTTTCGACGACGAGCATGTTTTCTACCTGCGGTCCCGCGGCATCCCCGAGGTCCAGGCCCGCCGGCTGATCGTGCGCGGCTTCTTCGGCGAGATCATCAGCAAGATCTCCGTGCCGGCGATCCGCGACCGCCTCACCGACGCCATCGAACATGAGCTTGCGCTCACTCAATCTATTCAGGAAGCAACGACGGATCCCACATGACCACACTGGAAATCAAAGACCTGCATGTCAGCGTGACACCCACCGAGGGCGAGGAGATCGGAATCCTCAAGGGTGTCGACCTCACCGTGAAGTCCGGCGAAACGCATGCGCTGATGGGGCCGAACGGCTCCGGGAAGTCCACGCTTTCGTACGCGATCGCCGGCCACCCGAAGTACAAGGTGACGTCGGGCTCGATCACGCTGGACGGCGAGGACGTGCTGGCGATGAGCGTCGACGAGCGCGCCCGCGCGGGGCTTTTCCTCGCGATGCAGTATCCGGTCGAGGTGCCCGGTGTGTCGATGTCGAATTTTCTGCGCACCGCCGCCACCGCGGTGCGTGGGGAAGCGCCGAAACTGCGGCACTGGATCAAAGAGGTCAAGTCCGCGATGGCCGACCTCGACATCGACCAGGCGTTCTCCGAACGCGGTGTCAACGAAGGATTTTCCGGTGGCGAGAAGAAGCGCCACGAGATCCTGCAACTCGATGTGCTCAAGCCGAAGATCGCGATCCTCGACGAGACCGACTCCGGGCTTGACGTCGACGCACTGCGGGTGGTCAGCGAGGGAGTCAACCGGTACGCCGAGGAGACCCACGGCGGCATCCTGCTGATCACCCACTACACCCGCATCCTGCGCTACATCCAGGCGCAGTTCGTGCACGTGTTCGTCGGCGGCCGCATCGTCGAATCTGGCGGTCCCGAGCTGGCGGATGAGCTTGACGCCAACGGGTACGACCGCTTCAGCCAAGCGGCGGCCGCGGAGGCGTAGCGATGACGGCGTCGGTCACCCCACTGGACATCGCGGCGATCAGGGCGGACTTCCCCATCCTCAAGCGGGTGATGCGGGGCGGAAGCCAGTTGGCGTACCTGGATTCCGGTGCGACGTCACAGCGGCCGGTACAGGTACTCGACGCCGAGCGGGACTTCCTGACCGCGTCGAACGGCGCCGTGCACCGCGGCGCCCATCAGCTGATGGAGGAGTCCACCGACGCCTACGAGCAGGGCCGCGCCGACATCGCCGAGTTCGTCGGCGCCGACGCGGACGAGCTGGTGTTCACCAAGAACGCCACCGAGGCGTTGAATCTCGTCTCGTATGTGCTCGGCGACACCCGGTTTGAAAGCCATGCGGTCGGCCCCGGCGACGTGATCGTCACCACCGAACTCGAGCACCATGCGAACCTGATCCCGTGGCAGGAGTTGGCGCGGCGCACCGGCGCGACGTTGCGCTGGTACGGGGTCACCGAGGACGGGCGCATCGACCTGGATTCGCTGCAACTCGACGAGCGGGTGAAAGTCGTAGCGTTCAGCCACCATTCGAACGTCACCGGTGCATTGGCGCCGGTGAGCGAGCTGGTGTCGATGGCACGGGCGGTCGGGGCGTTGACGGTGCTCGACGCGTGCCAGTCGGTCCCGCATCAGCCGGTGGACTTCCATGCGCTCGACGTCGACTATGCCGCCTTCTCCGGCCACAAGATGCTGGGCCCCACCGGGATCGGCGTGCTGTACGGCCGTCACGAGCTGCTCAGCGACATGCCGCCGTTCATCACCGGCGGCTCGATGATCGAAACCGTCACGATGGAGGCCACCACGTACGCGGCGGCGCCGCAGCGCTTCGAGGCCGGCACGCCGATGACATCACAGGTCGTCGGGTTGGCCGCCGCGACGAGGTATCTCGGGGCGATCGGCATGGACAAGGTCGAGGCGCACGAGCGTGACCTGGTCGCTGCTGCGATCGATGGGCTGTCGGGCATCGACGGTGTTCGGATCATCGGCCCGACATCGTTGGCCGACCGGGGTTCGCCGGTGTCGTTCGTCGTCGACGGCATCCACGCGCACGACGTGGGCCAGGTGCTCGACGACGACGGCGTGGCGGTGCGCGTCGGGCATCACTGCGCAATCCCTGTGCACCGTCGGCTCGGCATCGCCGCGACGGCGCGGGCGTCGTTCGCGCTCTACAACACGTTGGACGAAGTAGACCGGCTGGTGGCCGGTGTCCGTCGGGCGGTCGATTTCTTCGGCAGGGCGTGAGGCGCCGATGCGGCTGGAGCAGATCTACCAGGAAGTGATCCTCGATCACTACAAGCACCCCCACCATCGCGGGCTGCGCGATCCGTACGGCGCCCAGGTGTATCACGTCAACCCGATATGCGGCGACGAGGTGACGCTGCGGGTTGCGCTGAGCGACGACGGGGAGCGGGTGAACGACGTCTCCTACGACGGTCAGGGCTGCTCGATCAGCCAGGCGGCCACCTCGGTGCTGACCGACCAGGTGATCGGTCAGACTGTGGGCGACGCGCTGAAGACCGTCGCGGCGTTCACCGAGATGGTCTCGTCGCGCGGCACAATCGACGGGGACGAGGACGTCATCGGCGACGGCGTCGCGTTCGCCGGTGTCTCGAAGTACCCGGCGCGGGTGAAATGCGCACTGCTGGGCTGGATGGCGTTCAAGGATGCGGTAGTGCAGGCATCCCACAGTGGAGATCTCAACGGAGGTGCACGATGAACGACGAACTGCTGGCCGACCTCGAGGAGGCGATGCGCGACGTCGTTGACCCCGAGCTCGGGATCAATGTCGTCGATCTGGGCCTCGTCTACGGTCTGGACATCGAACCCGGCGAGGCGGGCGCCGTCGCGGTGATCGACATGACGCTGACGTCGGCGGCGTGCCCGCTGACCGATGTGATCGAGGATCAGTCCCGCACCGCGCTTGTCGGCGCCGGACTCGTGACCGACTTGAAGATCAACTGGGTGTGGAACCCACCGTGGGGTCCGGACAAGATCACCGAGGACGGCCGCGAGCAACTGCGCGCGCTGGGGTTCACCGTCTAGCGCCAGCCGCAGGTCCCGTTGTTGGCGGGAGCGACGCTGACCATCGTCGCCTGCAGGTTGCCGCTGCTGTCATTGGTGCCGCGCGCGGCCAGGCACTTGCCCTGCGTGATCGCCGCCGGCGTGGCCACCGCACGCTTCTCATACGTCGTGGTGTTGTCGATGCCAACGCTGGCCTGCGAGGTGCTGCCGCTCTGATCCGTGACGTTGATCACCACAGTGCTGCCGTTGACCGAGGCGACCGTGCCGCGCAGGGCGCCGGCCCGCGCGTGTTGCGGTGCGGTGCAAGTGCCGTTCGGGGCCGTGCCGATCACCACGTTGCGCGCGGTGACTTGCGCACCGCCTGACCCGTTGTCGTGCGCCGGGCGCACGGCCACGCAGCTGCCGGCCGTGACGTCGGTGAGCTGCGCGGGGGTGAGCTCCGCAACCGTGGTCGACGGCGTGACGTCGACGGTCGCGGTGCCGTTTCGCTGGTTCACCTGGATCGTGTTGCCGGATACCGACGCGATGAGCCCGCCGACCCGATCCTTTCCATGATTTCCAGGGGGGGCTTGACCTGCGGGCGTGGGCGCGGAGCTGGAACCGGGTGCTGAACTGGCGGCCGAAGCGGGCGGGCTCTGTGACGCGGCCGGGGCCGGGTTGCCGGACGACCCGCAGGCCGCGACGGAAAGGGCCGCAGCGGCCGTGACGGCAAGAATGGCATATCTCATGCATTCACGTTGCTGACCGGAACTGGCGACGTTCTCTGATGGCGGTGGGAAAGTGCTGTGGATAGGATTACGGAGCTGGAACAAGGCCGGCCCCGACCACGTTGAAGGTCACGTGACAACACAGGACATCACCACCGAAACGTTCAACGAGACCATCAGCACCAACGAGATCGTGCTGGTGGACTTCTGGGCGTCATGGTGCGGCCCCTGTAAGCAGTTCGCGCCGACATTCGAGGCGTCGTCCGAAAAGCACCCCAACGTGGTGCACGCAAAGGTCGATACCGAGGCCGAGCAGGAGTTGGCCGCCCGTGCGCAGGTCCGTGCCATTCCGACGCTGATGGCCTTCAAGAAGGGCACGCTGGTGTTCAACCAGGCCGGGGCGCTGCCGCCCGCCGCGCTGGAGGATCTGGTGCAACAGGTCGAGGCACTCGACGTCGAGGCCGCGCTCGCGGCGCATAACAACGGCGAACAGGCGTAGGGCCTGCACGCGATAGCGTGCAACGCGTGAACAACAGCTTCGTTCTCGTCGACCGCCCCCGCCCCAACATCGCGCTGATCACGCTGAACCGCCCCGAGCGGATGAACTCGATGGCGTTCGACGTCATGGTCCCGCTCAAGGGGGTGATCGAAGAGATCACATACGACAACGACGTGCGCGTCGTCGTGCTCACCGGCGCCGGGCACGGGTTCTCCTCGGGTGCCGACCACAAGTCCGCCGGGGCCGTGCCGAACATCGACGGGCTGACCCGGCCCACGTTCGCGTTGCGGTCGATGGAGGTGCTCGACGGCGTGATCATGGGGCTCCGGCGCATGCACCAGCCGGTGATCGCAGCGGTCAACGGGCCGGCGATAGGCGGCGGCCTATGTCTGGCGCTCGCGGCCGACATCCGCATCGCATCGACCGGGGCGTATTTCCGCGCCGCCGGCATCAACAACGGCCTGACCGGAAGCGAACTCGGGCTCAGCTATCTGCTGCCGCGCGCGATCGGGGCGTCGCGGGCCTTCGAGATCATGCTCACCGGCCGCGACGTCGACGCCGACGAGGCCGAGCGGATCGGGTTGGTCTCCCGGAAAGTGCCCGGCGATCTGCTGCTGGAGACCTGCTATCAGGTCGCCGAGCAAATCGCCGCATTCTCGCGCCCCGGTGTCGAGTTGACCAAGCGCACACTGTGGACGGGCCTGGACGCCGGTACTCTGGAGGGACACATGCAGGCCGAAGGCCTCGGGCAGCTCTTCGTGCGCCTGCTCACCGCAAACTTCGAAGAGGCTGTCGCCGCGCGTGCCGAAAAGCGATCCCCGGTGTTCACCGACGATCGCGAATAGCTAGAGGAGCGTTTCCGTGATCACCGCAACGGACCTGGAGGTCCGCGCCGGCGCGCGGATCCTGCTGTCCGCGGCGGGATCGGCGCTCCGCGTGCAGCCGGGTGACCGGATCGGCCTGGTGGGCCGCAACGGCGCCGGAAAGACCACCACGATGCGGATCCTCGCGGGTGAGTCCGAGCCGTATGCGGGCGCTGTGGCGCGCAAGGGCGACATCGGTTACCTCCCACAGGACCCCAAGGAGGGCAACCTGGCCGTGCTGGCGCGCGACAGGGTGTTGTCGGCGCGCGGGCTGGACACGCTGTTGGCGGAGCTGGAGAAGCAGCAGGCGGTGATGGCCGAGGTCGTCGACGACGCCGAGCGCGACCGCGCGGTGCGCCGCTACGGCCAACTGGAGGAGCGGTTCGCCGCTCTCGGCGGATACGTCGCCGAAAGTGAGGCCGCCCGCATCTGTTCGAGCCTGGGCCTGCCGGACCGTGTCCTGACGCAGCAGCTTGGCACGTTGTCGGGCGGGCAGCGACGACGCGTCGAACTGGCGCGCATCCTGTTCGCGGCCGCCGAGGGTGGCGGTGCGGGTGCCGATTCGGCTGTCACGCTCCTGCTCGACGAGCCGACCAACCACCTCGACGCGGATTCGCTCGGTTGGCTGCGTGATTTCTTGCAGGCACACACCGGCGGCCTCGTGGTGATCAGCCACAACGTCGATCTTCTCGCCGACATCGTGAACCGGGTGTGGTTCCTGGACGCGGTGCGCGGTGAGGTCGACATCTACAACATGACGTGGCGCAAGTATCTCGACGCGCGGGCCACCGACGAGCAGCGCCGACGGCGCGAACGCGTCAACGCGGAACGGAAGGCGGGCGCGCTGCGAGCGCAGGCTGCCAAGCTGGGTGCCAAGGCCACCAAAGCCGTTGCCGCACAGAATATGCTGCGGCGCGCTGATCGCATGATCGCGAGCCTGGACGAGGAGCGGGTGGCCGACAAGGTGGCCCGGATCAAGTTTCCGACTCCGGCCCCGTGCGGGCGCACGCCGTTGGTGGCGAAGGGGCTGACCAAGACCTACGGCTCCCTCGAGGTGTTCAGCGGTGTCGACCTGGCGATCGACCGCGGGTCGAGGGTCGTGGTGCTGGGTCTCAACGGCGCAGGCAAGACAACGCTGCTGCGGCTGTTGGCCGGTGTTGAGGCTGCCGACATCGGCGTGCTCGAGCCCGGACACGGCTGCAAGGTCGGCTATTTCGCCCAGGAGCACGACACGCTCGACGACGCGGCCACGGTGTGGGAGAACATCCGGCACGCGGCCCCGGACAGCGGCGAGCAGGATCTGCGCGGGCTGCTCGGCAGATTCATGTTCAGTGGGCCGCAACTCGACCAACTGGCCGGAACACTGTCCGGTGGCGAGAAGACGCGTCTGGCGCTGGCCGGGTTGGTGGCGTCGACTGCAAACGTTCTGCTGCTCGACGAGCCCACCAACAACCTCGATCCGGCATCGCGGGAGCAGGTACTGGACGCGCTGCGCAGCTACCTCGGCGCGGTGGTCCTGGTGACGCACGACCCGGGCGCCGCCGAAGCGCTCGCCCCGCAACGGGTGGTGTTGCTGCCCGACGGCACCGAAGATTACTGGTCTGAGGACTACCGGGACCTGATCGAGTTGGCCTGATCGCTGCCCCAAGCGTTTTCGGCCAATCGCCCCCATCGCGGTGTCGGTTTCCCTACTCTCTGGTTGCGGGAGTGCCTTCAGAGCGGGGAGATGGCGATGAGAAAGCCGGACAAGGTTCGCGACGAGCTGCTTCACGAGCTGCGACAACGATACGAGCACGGCGCGAGCATCAGATCATTGGTCGCGGCGACCGGTCGCTCGTACGGGTCGATTCACAGCATGCTTCGCGAGTCGGGCACGACGATGCGCAGCCGCGGTGGCCCGAACCATACCGGCAGACGAATCGGCTGATCGCCGACTATCGAGTGCGCACCGATTCCTCGACCAGGTCGAGGACCGCTGACAGCCGCGCCGGATCATCTCCCGACGCCAGCCTTGCCACCAGCCCGTCGAGCACCAGATCGAGATAGCACTGCAGCACGTCGCCGGGCACATCGTCGCGCAGCCGCCCGGCCTTCTTCTGCCGTCGCAACCGCTCGGAGGTGGCCGCGGCCAGTTCCGCGGACCGCTCGGACCAGCCGCGGTGAAAGACCGGGTCGTTGCGCAGTTTGCGGGCGATCTCCAATCGAGTTGCCAGCCAGTCGAATTGATCCGGGGTGGCGAGCATCTCACGCATCACCTGGATCAGTCCCTGGCGGGACGCGACGTCGGCCATCCGCTCTGCGTCTTCCCGGGCCAGCTCGAAGAACAGCGCGTCCTTGTCGCGGAAGTGGTGGAAGATCGCGCCGCGCGACAGCCCGATCGTCTGCTCGAGCCGACGCACCGTGGCTCGGTCGTAGCCGTACTGTGCAAAACAACGTCGAGCACCGTCCAATATCTGACGGCGACGAGCGGCCAGGTGCTCCTCGCTGACTCGGGGCATCGTCGTCGGCCGGTCAGGACCTCAGCATGCCGCGCAGCACGTACTGCAGGATGCCGCCGTTGCGGTAATAGTCGGCCTCGCCAGGGGTGTCGATGCGGACCACCGCGTCGAATTCGACCGCGCTGCCGTCCGATGTGGTCGCCTTGACGTGCACGGTGCGCGGTGTCGAGCCACCGTTGAGTTCCTCGATGCCGGTGATGTCGTAGACCTCGGAGCCGTCCAGCTTCAGCGATGACGCCGACTCGCCCTCCGGGAACTGCAGTGGAATCACACCCATGCCGATCAGGTTCGAGCGGTGGATGCGCTCGAAGGACTCGGCGATCACCGCACGCACCCCCAATAGCCCGGTGCCCTTGGCCGCCCAGTCCCGCGACGACCCGGAACCGTACTCCTTACCGCCGAGCACCACGAGTGGGATGTTCTGTGCGGCATAGTTTTGGGCCGCGTCGTAGATGAACGCCTGCGGCCCGCCGGGCTGGGTGAAGTCGCGGGTGTAGCCACCCGACACGTCGTCGAGCAGTTGATTGCGCAGCCGGATGTTCGCGAACGTGCCGCGGATCATCACCTCGTGGTTGCCGCGCCGGGAGCCGTAGGAGTTGTAGTCCTTCTTCGCGACCCCGTGCTCGTCGAGGTAGGTCGCGGCGGGCGTGCCCGGCTTGATGCTGCCGGCCGGCGAGATGTGGTCCGTGGTCACCGAATCACCGAGCAGCGCAAGCACGCGCGCACCGCTGACGTCGGTGACCGGCTCGGGCTCCGCCGGCATTCCGTCAAAGTACGGAGGCTTGCGGACATACGTCGACTTCGGGTCCCAATCGAAAGTGTTGCCGGTGGGGGTGGGCAGATTGCGCCAACGATCGTCGCCCTTGAACACGTCCGCGTAGTTCTTGACGAACATCTCCCGATTGATCGAGGACGCGATGGTGTCGGTGATGTCCTTCTGGGACGGCCAGATATCGCGGAGGAACACCTCGGTACCGTCCGAGTCGATGCCGAGCGCGTCGTTCTCGAAGTCGAAATCCATGGTTCCGGCGAGCGCGTAAGCGATCACCAGCGGGGGAGAGGCCAGGTAGTTCATCTTCACGTCCGGGTTGATCCGGCCCTCGAAGTTGCGGTTGCCCGACAGCACCGCGGTGACCGAGAGGTCGCTGTCGTTGACCGCCTTGCTGACCTCGTCGGGCAGCGGGCCCGAGTTACCGATGCACGTGGTGCAGCCGTAGCCGACAAGGTAGAAGCCCAACTTCTCCAGGTAGGGCCACAGGCCGGCCTTGTCGTAGTAGTCGCTGACCACCTGCGAGCCCGGCGCCATCGACGTCTTCACCCACGGCTTGGACGTCAGCCCCTTCTCCACGGCCTTCTTGGCCAATAGCGCCGCCCCGAGCATCACCTGGGGATTGGACGTGTTGGTGCACGAGGTGATCGCGGCGATGACCACTGCGCCGTGGTCGAGCACGAATTCTCCGCGCTCGTCGGATTTCACGCCCACCGGGCTGGTCGGCCGGCCCTCGGCGCCGTTGGCCGCCGACGGCATGTCCGCGTCGTTGTCGGCGAACGACAGGACCGCCGGGTCGCTGGCCGGGAAGGTCTCCTCGACGGCTTCGTCGAGCTTGGTGTGCGGAACGGGATTGTCCGCCGAGTTGTCTACGTAGTTGTGGATGTCCTTGCGGAATGCGGACTTTGCGTCGGACAGTGCGATGCGGTCCTGCGGGCGCTTCGGGCCGGCGATCGAGGGCACCACGTCGGCCAAGTTGAGCTCGAGGTACTCGGAGAACTGTGGCTCGTGCTTCGCGTCGTGCCACATGCCCTGTGCCTTGGCGTAGGCCTCGACGAGCGCACACTGCTCGTCGCTGCGGCCCGTCATCTTCAGGTAGTCGATGGTGACCTGGTCGATCGGGAAAATCGCGGCGGTGGAGCCGAATTCGGGGCTCATGTTGCCGAGCGTCGCACGGTTGGCCAACGGCACCTCTGGCACACCCTCGCCGTAGAACTCGACGAACTTGCCTACCACGCCGTGCTTGCGCAGCTTCTCGGTGACGGTGAGCACCACGTCGGTGGCCGTGACGCCGGGCTGGATCTCGCCGGTCAGCTTGAAGCCGACCACCCGGGGGATGAGCATCGACACCGGCTGGCCCAGCATCGCTGCCTCGGCCTCGATGCCGCCCACGCCCCAGCCGAGCACGCCGAGGCCGTTGACCATCGTGGTGTGTGAGTCGGTGCCCACACACGTGTCCGGGTAGGCCACGCCGTCGCGGTCCATCACAACGGACGCCAGATACTCGATGTTCACCTGGTGCACGATGCCGGTGCCGGGCGGGACGACCTTGAAGTCATCGAAGGCGCTCTGGCCCCAACGCAAGAACTGGTAGCGCTCGCCGTTGCGTTGGTACTCGAACTCGACGTTGCGTTCGAACGCGTCGGCCCGGCCGAAGAGGTCGGCGATGACGGAGTGGTCGATCACCAGGTCGGCCGGCGCCAGTGGATTCACCTTGTCGGGGTCGCCGCCCAGATCGCCGACGGCCTCGCGCATCGTCGCGAGGTCGACGATGCACGGCACGCCGGTGAAGTCCTGCATGATCACCCGCGCCGGTGTGAACTGAATTTCGATGCTCGGGTCGGCCTTCGGATCCCATTGCGCGATCGCGCGGATGTGGTCGGCGGTGATGTTGGAGCCGTCCTCGGTGCGAAGCAGGTTCTCGGCCAAGACTTTCAGGCTGTACGGGAGCTTCTCGGCACCGTCGACGGCGTCGAGGCGGTAGATCTGATAGCTCTTATCGCCGACCTTCAGGGTGTCGCGGGCTGAAAACGAATTCACCGATTGTGCGCTGCTCACATTCACTCCCAGTTACGTTGCCGATCGGCGGCGGGGTGTGTCGCCGGTACCTCCGATTCTAACAGTACGCTTGTCCTGTTTCACTAGGCCGGGGTCGTTTTCTGAATGACTCCGTCCGCACCCCGGGGTACGGTCATGGCCGTGACGATGCCGCAGATCCCGCTGTATATCCCTAATCAGGTGTGCGCGACCGTCGGAGCGTCCCCGGCGACGCCGCCCGACCAGTGCATGAACAAGGTCATCATCGACCTCGCCGACGACGGGGTGAGCGCACCCAAGGACGCGGACATCGCGGGCTTGCGCCAGGTGGTCGCCGACGCCCAGCACAAGGGCATTGACCTCAAAGTCGTGGTGGTGCCAGAGAATCCGCCGATCGACACGCCGCTTCGCGACGTTGCCTCTGACGTAGGCCACGCCTACCCGGGTTCCACCGTGCTGGTCATCAGCCCGATGTGGGCCGGGACGTACAGCCCGAACTACGACCGCGTGACGTTGGAAGCGGGACAGGACGTCGCCAAAACCGGTGGTAACCCTGTCCAATCGGCGAAGAATTTCGTCAGTCAACTGCAGACGCCGGGTTTCGATTGGACCGCGTTGACGATCGTTCTCCTCGTCGTGGTCGCGATCGCGACTGTGCTCGCGCGGGTGCTTCAAGTCCGCGGGCGGCGCTAGCCCGAAGGCGCTCCACTAGGCGGATATCAGGCGGACATCAGGCGGACATTGATTCGCCGGATAACTAATAGGTCACAACCGCTTTAATTACAGGGCTGTAGTTTGTGACGTAAGTGTCTTAAGCGTCAAATGTGACGTACGGTGCGTATGGCTACTCGTGTGGTCTATGTGTTACCAGTGAACTCTGGGAATGCAGCCACCGATCAGTGCCAACGCGACGAGGCGCCTACCGAGGAGACGGGAGTCAATGACACGCACCCGCCACTCGGTATGCGCGGCCGCACTGGCGGTCGCGCTGCTGTTATCGACGCCCGGACTCGGCGCCGCTCAACCAACCCCGGCCTCTCCGGACGAGATGGCGACGCTGATCGCCGCGGTCGCTGACGCGAACCAGAAGCTGCAGGACGTGGGCGCGGCGGTGCAATCCCGCCAGGAGTCGGTCAACAAGGCGATCGTCGACGTGCAGACGGCGCGTGACCAGGTCGACGCGGCCAAGGCCGAGCTGGCGGCCAGCGAGCGCGCGGTTGACGACGCCAGTGCGGCGATCTCGGCCGCGCAGCAGCGCTTCGACACGTTCGCCGCCGCGTCTTACACCAACGGGCCGTCGAGTTCCTACGTCTCGGCGACGAGCCCGGAGGACGTCATCGAGACCGCGTCGGCGGACGAGACACTGGCAATCAGCGCCAAACAGACACTCGCCGACCTTCAGCGGGCCCGGACCGACCAGGTGAACAGGGAATCGGCGGCCCGGGCCGCTCAGCAGAACGCCGACCAGGCGGCGGCCGACGCTCAGCGCAGCCAGGATGAAGCGGTCGCCGCGCTGACCGATGCGCAGCGGCAGTTCGGCGATGAGAAGACAGAGGTCGATCGGTTGGCCGCCGAGCGCGACGCCGCGAAGGGCCGGCTGGACGCCGCCCGTGCCACGTGGCCGGCACCGGCCGCCGGACCGGCGCCGGCGGCTACGCCGGGGGATCGTTGGAGCGTTCCCGGAGCGGGTCCGCCGGCGCCGCAAGGCAATACCAGCAATTGGGACGCCTCGCTGTGGGACCCGACGCTGCCCGCGGTACCGAGCGCATTCGTCAGTGGCGACCCGATCGCGATCATCAATTCGGTGCTGGGCATTTCGGCGACCTCCTCGCAGGTAACCGCGAATTTGGGCCGACAGTTCCTCACCCAGCTCGGCATCGTGGACCCGAGCGACTCCGGCATCACCAACGGACGCATCCCGCGGGTGTACGGGCAACAGGCGTCCGAATACGTGATCCGCCGCGCCGAATCCCAGATCGGCGTGCCGTACTCGTGGGGCGGCGGCACCGCGGCGGGGCCAAGCCGAGGAATCGACGACGGTGCCGACACCGTGGGGTTCGACTGCTCCGGGCTCATCCTCTTCGCGTTCGCCGGTGTGGGCATCAGGCTGCCGCACTACTCGGGCTCGCAATACAACGCCGGCCGCAAGATCCCGACGTCGGAGGCGCGCCGCGGCGACGTCATCTTCTACGGGCCGGGCGGCAGCCAGCACGTGACCCTCTACCTCGGCGACGGCCTGATGCTCGAGGCCCAGCAGACCGGGGTGCCGGTCAAGATCTCTCACGTTCGCACCAGCGGCATGACGCCCTACGTCGTGCGCTTCATCGAGTACTGAACAGGTGGGTGATCGGTCTTGCGTCGAACACAACTGCTCCAGATCGTATGCATGATCCTCGCGCCGCTGCTGATCGCGTTCGCCGCACCGGCGGCGGCCGACCCCGACGACGGGCAGTGGGACCCGACACTGCCGAAGATTCTCAGCGCCGGCGCGCCCGGCGACCCGGTCGCGATCGCCAACGCGTCGCTGCAGGCGAGCGCCAACGCGGCGCAGACGACGATGGACCTGGGGCGCAAGTTCCTCGGCAGTTTGGGCCTTTTCCCCAACGACGGGGTCGCCGCGCCCGGACGCGTCTATGGGGCGCAGGCGATCGAGTACGTGATCCACCGCGCCGGATCGCAGATGGGCGTGCCGTACTCATGGGGCGGCGGCAGCCTGAACGGGCCAAGTACCGGTGTCGGCGACGCCGCCGACATCGTGGGGTTCGACTGCTCGGGGCTGATGCGCTACGCGTTCGCCGGTGCCGGAGTGCTGATCCCGCGCTTTTCCGGGGACCAATACAACGCGGGCCGGCACATTCCGCCGTCGCAGGCCAAACGCGGCGATCTGATCTTCTACGGGCCGGGTGGCAGCCAGCACGTGACGATGTACCTCGGCAACGGCCAGATGCTCGAGGCGTCGTCGCTCGCCGGAAAGGTCACGATCAGCCCGGTGCGCACTCCGGGCATGACGCCCTACTTGACCCGCATCATCGAGAGCTGACGCGCCGCGCTGACCGTTGCCAGCGAACCTACGTCGACGGAATTCCAGACGCCTGGAATAGTTGACGACGACACACCCCTATCGACAACGTGGGAGGAACCCATTCATGAGTTCACCAGGTGGGCCGCCGCAGGGCCCCGGAGGTTTTTCGGGCCCGGGCGGGGCACCCGGCTACCCGGGTGGACAGACCACCCAGGCCGGCAGTCCACCGCCTGATCACAACGGCGGGCTCGCATCCGACGTGCACACCCTGGAGCGGGCCGTCTACGAGGTCAAGCGGATCATCGTCGGCCAGGACCAGCTCGTCGAGCGGATGCTGGTGGGCCTGCTCGCCAAGGGCCACCTCCTGCTGGAAGGCGTGCCCGGGGTGGCCAAGACGCTTGCGGTCGAGACCTTCGCAAGGGTGGTCGGCGGCTCGTTCGCCCGCATCCAGTTCACGCCCGACCTGGTGCCCACCGACATCGTCGGTACCCGGATCTACCGCCAGGGCAAGGAGGAGTTCGACATCGAACTCGGCCCGGTGGTCGCCAACTTCATCCTCGCCGACGAGATCAACCGCGCGCCCGCCAAGGTGCAGTCCGCGCTGCTGGAGGTGATGGCCGAACGGCACGTGTCGATCGGCGGTAAGACTTTCGCAATGCCGAAGCCGTTCCTGGTGATGGCGACTCAGAACCCGATCGAGCAAGAGGGCGTCTACGCGCTGCCCGAAGCGCAGCGCGACCGCTTCCTGTTCAAGATCAACATCGACTACCCGTCGCCGGAAGAGGAGCGGGAGATCATCTACCGGATGGGTGTGACGCCCCCGCAGCCGAAGCAGATTCTGGAACCGGGTGACCTGCTCCGACTGCAGGACGTCGCCGCCAACACGTTCGTCCACCACGCTCTCGTCGACTATGTGGTCCGCGTCGTCACGGCCACCCGCCGCCCCGACCAGTTCGGCATGCCCGACGCCAAGGCGTGGGTCGCCTACGGCGCATCCCCGCGTGCATCGCTGGGCATCGTCGCCGCCGCTCGGGCGCTAGCACTGGTCCGCGGCCGCGACTACGCGATCCCGCAGGACGTCCTCGAGGTCATTCCGGATGTGCTGCGCCACCGGCTGGTGCTCACCTACGACGCGCTCGCCGACGAGATCTCGCCGGAGACGGTGATCACCCGGATTCTGCAAACGGTGGCCATGCCGCAGGTGAATGCCGTTCCGCAGCAAGGCCATTCATTGCACCCGGTGGTGCCGGCAGCGGCGGCCGCGGCTAGCGGGCGGTGAGTCCTTCCGCTGGTCGGACAGTCGACCTACCGTCGCTGGAGCGTGGCGAGATCCGTGATCCGGAGCTGTCGGCCGCGTTGCGGAAACTGGAGCTGACGATCAGGCGCAAGCTCGACGGCGTCCTGCACGGCGACCACCTCGGCCTGATACCCGGCCCGGGCAGCGAAGCCGGGGAGTCGAGGCTCTACCAGCCTGGCGATGACGTGCGCCGGATGGACTGGTCGGTGACGGCACGAACCACCTCGCCACATGTCAGGGAGATGATCGCCGACCGCGAGCTGGAGACGTGGCTGGTGGTCGACATGTCGGCGAGCCTGGATTTCGGCACCACCGGATGCGAGAAGCGCGACCTGGCCGTGGCCGCTGCGGCGGCGATCGCGTTCCTCAACAGTGGCGGCGGAAACCGGCTGGGCGCGCTGATTGCCAACGGTCAGGACATCATTCGGGTGCCGGCGTTGTCCGGCCGGATGCACGAGCACACGCTGCTGCGGGCGATCGCGACCTCACCGCGGGCACCGGTGGGTGTGCGCGGCGACCTGGCCGCGGCGATCGAGGATTTGCGCCGCCCGGAACGCCGTCGTGGGATGGCGGTGATCATCAGCGACTTCCTCGGGCCGATCAACTGGATGCGGCCGCTACGCGCTATCGGGAACCGTCACGAGGTGCTGGGCATCGAGGTCCTCGATCCCCGCGACGTCGAGCTGCCCGACATCGGTGATGTGATCCTGCAGGACGCCGAGACCGGGGTCACCAGGGAATTCACCATCGACGCGAAGCTGCGCAACGACTTCGAGAAGGCCGCGGCGGTACACCGGACCGAGGTGGAGCGCACCCTGCGCCGGTGTGGCGCACCGCTGCTATCGCTGCGCACCGACCGCGACTGGATCGCCGACGTGGTGCGGTTCGTCAGCAACCGACGTCGGGGAGCTCTCGCCGGACGTTAGTGAAATGACACAACTGAAATGACATGGCCTAGTTACGCCCGTGTAATGACACGATTCGGATCCGGATGAACGTACCGCAACGTCACCACAATCCCTACAACGAACACACCGCCTGGGCCCATCGCATGCCAGCCGCAGCCTGACACCTTACGACCCTGGGATGTCTGATATGGGACGCGTTTTGTCAAGTGAGCAGGGTGAAGCGGCGGCCCCAACCGTCGTTGAGGCCGCCGCTTCGTTGACCGGATGAGTTCTTGGTGGTGTCGAGCGTGTCGTATCGACGCGTGTCAAGTCTGATATGCGCGGGTTGGTTACCGCAGGACGGGACTTTCGAGTCGGAGTGGATCGCAGGTCTAGAGATCGAGCGTGAACACATTGCACCGCAACCTGTTTGCTCATAGACATCCTCGCGGGTCACTCCCAGACGCTTGCCGACATCACCGGGTTTTTCAGCCGGACATTTGTGGGGGTCAGTCGTCGAGGACAGCCAGCGACCAGCACCAGCCGGCGAGTTCACGGGCGATCGCCGCGTTGGCGACAACGGAGCGTTTCTTGCGCTTATCGAACCGCGCCCATCGGGCGTGCAAGCGCCTATTCGCGGCCTGTCCGCGCGCCCGGGCTGCCGGTGACGCTGCCTCCCAGCGCCGCCGGAGATCACGTCCCGGCCGATACGGCGCTCGATGATGCCAGGCTGCTTCGATTAGCAGCCGGCGGGCATGGCCGTTGCCGGTCTTGGTGACCCCGCCCAGGGAGCGGGTCGACCCCGAGGAGTACTCGGTGGGCACTAAGCCCAGATAGGCGCCGATCGACCGGCCGCTCAATCGCTGCCAATCCCCGATCTCGGCAGCCAGCCCGAACGCCGTCAGCGTCGAGACCCCGCGCAGGCAGCCCAGCCGACTCACCACCGGGGTGAACACCGAATCTTCGGCCATCTCCGTGATCGCTTGGTCAAGACGACCCCGGCGGTCCAGGGTGGCCAGCATCGCATCGAAAGCCGCGTCATAGGCCACCTGCAAACCTGGCACCTCGAATCGGTGCGTTCGCAACCACAACTCATGCTTGCCGGTCCACGCGTTCCCGCCGTAATAGACGATCCCCTGCCGCAGAAGTAATTTCGACAACCGGTGCCGCGCCGTCATCAAGTCTCCACGGCAGTCCTCACGGGCCCGCACCAGATCCCGCGCCGCCTCCTGCTCGACACTGGGAATCGCCACTTCCACGATCTGGCCCAAATGCAGCAACCGCGCCAGATGTCGAGCATCACGCGCATCTGTCTTGACCCGATCACCTGCCGGGCGTTGCAGCTTCGACGGCGCCGCTACCGAACACTCGATCCCTGCCGCCGCCAGGAACCGGGCCAAACCGAACCCCGTCGGACCGGCCTCATAAACCGCCGCCGGCGGTGCCGGCAGCGACCCGATCCATTCCAGGATCTCTTGATGATTCGGGGTCAACCGGCGCTCGAACAGTTCCCCGGTCGATCGATCCAACCCACACGCCACCACCGATCGTGCGTGCACATCCAAGCCGACACTCGTACGATGAATTTCCACTGGGGCCTCCCACATCTTGTGGCTCTACCGGCCAGGACCACTTCCTGACGGCAACCCACGTTCACATGTGAGTGGGGCCCCAGCCCCCCATACGGTCTAGCGGGGCAGCGCCGATTTCGGCCTCACGCAGGCCGCACGTTAAGTTGGCGGGCATGACTGTGACGGACAATCCCGCCGACACCGCGGGTCAGGCCGCCGCGGGCCGACCGGCCTTTGTCTCTCGTTCGGTGTTGGTGACCGGCGGAAACCGCGGCATCGGGCTGGCCATCGCGCGCCGGCTGGCCGCCGACGGACACAAGGTCGCCGTGACCCACCGCGGTTCCGGCGCGCCGGACGACGATCTGTTCGCTGTCGAGTGCGACGTCACCGACACCGCCGCCGTCGACGCGGCCTTCACCCAGGTGGAGGAGCACCAAGGTCCGGTCGAGGTGCTGGTGGCCAACGCCGGGGTCACCGCCGACATGCTCATCATGCGGATGAGCGACCAGAGCTTCGAAAAGGTCATCGACGCGAACCTGACCGGCGTGTTCCGGGTCGCCAGGCGGGCGTCGCGCAACATGATCAAGAAGCGGTTCGGCCGGATGATCTTCATGGGCTCGGTGGCCGGGCTCACCGGCCTGCCGGGGCAGGCGAACTACTCGGCGTCCAAGGCCGGTCTTGTCGGCATGGCACGCTCGCTGACCCGTGAGCTGGGATCCCGGTCGATCACCGCCAATGTCGTCGCTCCGGGCTTCATCGACACCGACATGACCCGCGCGCTCGACCAGAAGCAGCAGGACATCGCGCTGCAGGCCATCCCGCTGCAGCGGATCGGCTACGTCGAGGAGGTCGCGGGTGTGATCAGCTTCCTGGCCTCCGAGGACGCCGGCTACATCTCCGGTGCGGTGATACCGGTTGACGGCGGCCTGGGCATGGGCCACTAGGAGATATGGACTGACATGGCAGGGTTTCTCGAAGGCAAGCGGATCCTGGTCACCGGGATCATCACCGACTCGTCGATCGCCTTCCACATCGCCCGGGTCGCGCAGGAGGCCGGTGCTGAGCTGGTGCTGACCGGCTTCGACCGGATGCGGCTGATCCAGCGGATCGCCGACCGGCTGCCCAAGCCTGCGCCGCTGCTGGAACTCGACGTGCAGAACGACGAACACCTGGCGTCGCTGGCCGCCCGGGTGACCGAGGTGATCGGCGAAGGCAACAAGCTCGACGGTGTTGTGCATTCGATCGGGTACATGCCGCCCACCGGGATGGGCGTAAACCCGTTCTTCGAAGCGCCTTTCGAGGACATCGCCAAGGGCATCCACATCTCGGCGTACTCGTACGCATCGCTGGCCAAGGCGGTACTGCCGATCATGAACAGCGGCGGCGGGATTGTCGGAATGGATTTCGACCCGACCCGGGCGATGCCGGCCTACAACTGGATGACCGTGGCGAAAAGCGCGCTGGAGTCGGTGAACCGGTTCGTGGCGCGGGAAGCAGGTCAATTCGGAGTGCGGTCGAATCTCGTCGCGGCGGGCCCTATTCGGACACTGGCCATGAGTGCGATCGTCGGCGGCGCGCTTGGTGAGGAGGCCAGTGGTCAGATACAGCTGCTGGAAGAGGGCTGGGACCAGCGGGCGCCACTGGGCTGGAACATGAAGGACGCGACACCGGTGGCGAAGACGGTGTGTGCCTTGATGTCCGACTGGCTGCCCGCTACCACCGGGACGGTCATCTACGCCGACGGCGGCGCCAGCACCCAATTGCTGTGAAGTTCGACGCCGTCCTGTTGCTGTCCTTCGGCGGACCCGAGGGGCCCGAGCAGGTTCGGCCGTTCCTGGCGAACGTCACCCGCGGCCGCGGGATACCGCCGGAACGGCTGGACGACGTAGCGCAGCATTACCTGCATTTCGGCGGCGTGTCGCCGATCAACGCGATCAACCGTGAGTTGATCGAGCAGATCCGGGCCGAGCTCGCCGACCGCGGTAGGAAGCTGCCGGTGTACTTCGGCAACCGCAACTGGCAGCCGTACATCGAGGACACCGTCGCCACGATGCGAGACGACGGGATTCGCAGGGCGGCGGTGTTCACGACGTCCGCGTGGGGCGGGTACTCCAGCTGCACGCAGTATCTCGAGGACATCGTGCGGGCCCGGCGCGCTGCCGGCGATGACGCGCCGGAGCTCGTGAAGCTGCGGCATTACTTCGACCATCCGCTGCTGGTGGAGATGTTCGCCGACGGGATCCGCGCGGCGGCGGCGGCGCTGCCGGGCGCCGTCCGGGACGGGGCCCGGCTTGTGTTTACCGCGCATTCCATTCCGGTTCAGGCGCATTCACGTTGCGGGCATGAGCTGTACAGCCGTCAGGTAGCGTATGCCGCCGGGCTGGTGGCCGCGGCGGCCGGTTACCCGCAGTTCGACCAGGTGTGGCAATCGCGGTCGGGACCGCCGCGTATCAGGTGGCTGGAACCCGACGTTTCCGATCATCTGACCGCGCTTGCCGCCGACGGCATCGCGGCGGTCATCGTCTGCCCGATCGGCTTTGTCGCCGACCACATCGAGGTGGTGTGGGACCTCGACAACGAGCTGCGCCGGCAGGCAGAGGCCGCCGGCATCGCGTTCGCGCGCGCCGCGACCCCCAACGCCGACCGGCGTTTCGCGCGGCTGGCCGCCGACCTCGTCGACGAGTTGGCAACCGGTGCGCCGCCCGCGCGAGTGGTTGGACCGGACCCTGTTCCGGGGTACGGCTGCAGTATCAACGGCGCGCCGTGTTCGCCCGAGTGCGTGGTGGGCTAGCGTCGCCAGGCCGCGTGAAGGATGGCGCTGACCGCGGCCATCCGGGCGGAGCGGACCACCGCGGCCAGAGGTTTGAGCGCATCGCTTGCGATCTGTGCCTCCGACATCTGGGTGCCGATCGGCATCAGACCCGAAGTGACCCGCAGGATCGCGTCGACGTGGGCCGCGTTCTCCAGTACCCGCAGCGCCCGCGAGGGCGCGCCGTCGGGAGCGCGATGGGCACGCGCGCACTCCAACAACTGTTCCACCATGCCGCGCGGGTCGGTGACATCGAATCCGGGCCGGATGGCACTCAACGCGTCGGCAGCCGTGCGCACCGCGGACCGCAACGTGTACTCGGCCTCGCCCAGGTCGGGGTGATCAGGCAGCGGCGCGCCGGGCAGCGAGTAGACCGTCCACACCAGTGCGCACGGTGATGTCTCAGGTTCGTCGTTGTCGGATTCACCATCTCCGTAGTCGAATTCGGGCACCAGACCGATGGCCGATCCGGCCTCACCTGCCACCACCACCGCCTCGCCGGCGGCCAATGCGTCGCC
Organism: uncultured Actinomycetota bacterium; assembly: GCA_963759655.1. Classification (GTDB taxonomy): domain Bacteria; phylum Actinomycetota; class Actinomycetes; order Mycobacteriales; family Mycobacteriaceae; genus Mycobacterium. The sequence continues at coordinate 190,767 of CAVXAG010000029.1, forward strand.
CTCGAACGGAGTGCCCGCTACCAGCCCGCGCACGTCGCCCGGAACCGGCAGCACGATGCTCATCGCGGGCTCGGCGGCGCGCGTCCGGCCCGCGGTCGTCCGCAACGTCTGGAGCAGTGTCACCGCGGATGCCTCGTCGAGATCCCACGGCAGCCCGGTGTGGCCGGCCGTCACGGAATCGTAGGCGGTTACGAAATGCTTTGGCGCCCAAAGCGATAACGCGTCGAGAACGTCGTCAGGCGCAGCCGATCCGGCGAGCCAGGCATTGGCCCACACCGACAACGACACGCTCGGGCACCACATGATCGCAGAGTGTAATAGTTCGCCGCTTGCCCGGCTGGTTAGGCGCTAGGGTGGCAGCATGCCTGTGGCCCTGATCTGGCTGATCGCCGCGCTGTTCTTGGCGGGCGCGGAGATGCTCACCGGCGACCTGTCCCTGTTGATGCTCGGCGGCGGCGCGCTGGCCGCGGCCGGAACCAGCTGGCTTTTCGGCTTGCCGATCTGGGCCGACGGGCTGGTTTTCCTGATCGTGTCGGTGTTGTTGCTGGTGGGCGTTCGCCCCGCGCTGCGCAGGAGAATGGCTGCAGGCAAAGGGCTGCCGGAACCGATGAAGGCGCTGGAGGGCAAGACTGCGCTGGTGCTCGACCGGGTGGCACGACATGAAGGCCAGGTGAAGCTCGACGGTCAGGTGTGGACGGCGCGGCCGTACAACGACGACGATATCTACCAACCCGGCGACCATGTCACCGTGATGCACATCGACGGCGCAACGGCGGTCGTCTCCAAGATCGTCTAGAGAAGCCTGGGCGACACAACGGAAGGAACGTCATGAATGGTGGTGCTGTCGCGGCGCTTGTGGTTCTGATCGCGCTGGTCATCTTCGCGGTCATCGTGGTCGCCAAGTCAGTGGCACTGATCCCGCAGGCCGAGGCCGCCGTGATCGAGCGGCTAGGGCGCTACAGCAAGACGGTGTCCGGCCAGCTCACGCTGCTGCTGCCGTTCATCGACAGGATCCGGGCGCGTGTCGACCTGCGTGAGCGGGTGGTGTCCTTCCCGCCGCAGCCGGTGATCACCGAGGACAACCTGACCGTCAACATCGACACCGTCGTCTACTTCCAGGTCACCAACCCGCAGGCGGCGGTGTACCAGATCAGCAACTACATCGTCGGGGTCGAGCAGTTGACCACCACCACGCTGCGCAACGTGGTCGGCGGCATGACACTGGAGCAGGCGTTGACCTCGCGCGACCAGATCAATGGCCAGCTGCGCGGTGTGCTGGACGAGGCCACCGGCCGGTGGGGCCTGCGGGTGGCGCGCGTGGAGCTGCGCAGCATCGATCCCCCGCCGTCGATCCAGGACTCGATGGAAAAGCAGATGAGGGCCGACCGGGAAAAGCGGGCGATGATCCTCAATGCCGAAGGTGTGCGGGAGGCGTCGATCAAGCAGGCCGAGGGCCAGAAGCAGGCACAGATCCTGGCGGCCGAAGGTGCCAAACAGGCCGCGATCCTGGCGGCCGAGGCGGACCGGCAATCCCGGATGCTGCGGGCCCAGGGTGAGCGTGCGGCGCAATACCTGCAGGCACAGGGCCAGGCCAAGGCCATCGAGAAGACGTTCGCGGCGATCAAGGCCGGACGGCCGACCCCGGAGTTGCTCGCCTACCAGTACCTGCAGACCCTGCCGCTGATGGCCAGGGGGGAGGCGAACAAGGTGTGGGTGGTGCCGAGCGACTTCGGCTCGGCGCTGCAGGGATTCACGAAGCTGCTCGGTGCGCCCGGTGACGACGGGGTGTTCCGGTATCAGCCGTCCCCGGTCGAGGAGAACCTGTCGAAGCCAGAGGACGACTCGGCAGAGGTGGCCGACTGGTTCAACACCCAAACCGACCCCGAGATAGCTCAAGCGGTCGCCGCCGCCGTGGCAGATGCGCGATCGTCAGAGATCAGCGCCATCCCGGCAGTTCCGTCGGGCCACACGCAGATGCAATACCCACCGTTGTCGCAGCAGGAGCAGCAGCCAGCGCAGTACCAACAACCGCAGGGCCCGCCGCAAGGCGACTCGCTGAATCATTGAGCCAACGCGTGCTGACCTCGCCGAAGACGTACGTCGCGCTGGGCGCCTTGCAGGCGGCCGATGCGGTGGCGTGCGCGATCCCGCTGCCGATCATCGCGAAGATTCTCGACGATCTGGGCGTTCCGGCCGGCGTTCGTTGGGTCATTCCGGTCGCGAAGGCCGCCGCGGCAGTCGGGTTGTTGTCGGTGGTGCGGTTTCCCGGTCTGGCGAGGCTGACCACGGCCATGCTGACGGTGTATTTCGTGCTCGCCGTGGGGGCGCACATCCGCGCACGCGATCGAATCGTGAATGCCATCCCGGCGGCGTCTTTCTTGGTTACGTTCGCGGTGATGACGGCCAGCGGGCCAGGGGAGCAGCGCCGCTAGACCGACACCGGTTCTGCGCGTTCGTCGCGGGCTGCATGTTCGCGGCGGTGCGCGCGGAACTCCAACACCAGCCCGACGATGCCAATGCTGCCAGTGCACAGCGAGACCACAACCAGCAGGGGGCTGATGTGTCCGGTCAGCGCGTCGCCGAGCAGTACGACGGCCAGGGTGCCGGGGATCAGGCCGACGAAGGTGGCCAGCGTATAGGGCACCGTGCGCACCGCCGATGCGCCGGCTGCGTAGTTGATCGCCGAGAACGGCACGGCCGGGATCAGTCGCAGGGATGCGACGACCGGCCAGCCGCGGCTGCGGAGCCGGACGTCGACCGTCTCGATCGCGGGATGGCTGACCAGACGGTCGAGTTGCCAGCCGACCGCGCGCACCAGCCAGAACGCGATCAACGCGCTGGCCGTGCTGGCCAGCACGGCCAGCCCGACGCCGAGCGCGGGGCCGAACAACAGGCCGGCGGCCAGCGTGAACGCCGTGCGAGGAAACGGGAACACTGTGACGACCACGTGGGCGGCCAGGAACGCGAGCGGGAACCACGGCCCGACCGACGTCGCCCAGTCGCGAAGCTGCAACGCGGTCGGCATCGGCGCGTAGACCGCGAATGCGACCAAGATCACAACTGCGACCAGCGTGGCGAAGATGCGCCATCGCGACAGCTGGCGTGCACTCGCGACGGTCGCAATCCGCAGGCCACGCAGCGCGTCGCGCACCTTCGCTGTCATCACGGCTATTCACCCTACGGCGTTGGGCCGGTGCGCATCATTTAGCCTGATGGCGTGTCAAATGGCGTGTCAGTAGGTGCCGGTGTCGACCCCGCCGACGTGGAGCGGGCACTGGGCCGGTGGCGGTCGCAAGTAGCTGCGGTGCTGGCCAAGAGCACGCGTCGTGATCTGGCCGACCTTCCGGTCGAACCGGAACGCCTGCTCGACACACCGACGTACGAGGGTTTCCCCATCCGGCCGCTGTACACCGCACTGGACGGCCGGCCCGAAGACCCGTTGCCGGGGCGGTGGCCGTTCGTTCGCGGCGGTGACGCACTGCGCGACGTCAACACCGGTTGGAAGGTGACCGAGGCGTTCCCGGCAGCCGCCGGCGAACGCAGTGTCGGCGAATTGAACGGCGCGGTACTGCTGGCGTTGACCGAGGGTGTCAGCGCGCTGGTGCTTCGGGTGGGTGAGGCAGGTGTCGCGCCCGGCGATTTTGACCGGCTGCTCGACGGCGTGTTCCTGGAGCTGGTACCCGTCCTCGTCGATGCGGGCGCCGATTTCGTGGCGGCCGCCGATGTCCTGCTGGCGCTGGCGGCCCGGGTGGACGAGGACAAGCAGTCGATGCTGGCGATCGATCTTGGCGCCGACCCGCTGACCGCGCCGCTGAGCGGCCGCGCTGCGCCGAGCCTCGAGGACGTCATCGCCACCGCGTCACGCGCGGGCAGCTACCGGGGCGGGGTGCGGGCAATCACCGTGGACGGGCCCGCTTTCCACAACAGCGGCGCGAACGCGTCATGGGAACTGGCTGCCGGGGTCGCGGCGGGGGTTGCCTACCTGCGATCGCTTGGAGCGCTCACTGCGGCGCACGCGCTGCGGCAGATCAGTTTTCGCTTCGCCGCGGACGACGACCAATTCATGACGATCGCGAAATTCCGCGCGGCACGTCAGCTTTGGGCCCGGGTGGCCGAGGTGGCCGGTGCACCCGGCAGTGGGGCGGCGACCTTGCACGCCGTCACCTCACTGCCGATGATGACGCAGCGCGACCCGTGGGTGAACATGTTGCGCACCACGGTCGCCGCATTCAGTGCCGGGATCGGCGGTGCCGACACGGTTTTGGTCGAGCCCTTCGACGTCGCGATCCCCGGCGGCGCGCCCGAGGCGAGCCCCGGCTTTTCGCACCGGATCGCCCGCAACATCCAGCTACTGCTGCTCGAAGAGTCCAACATCGGTCGGGTCCTCGATCCGGCGGGCGGCTCCTGGTACGTGGAGGACCTGACCGAGGCGCTGGCGCAGCGGGCCTGGCGTCACTTCCAGGCGATCGAGACCCGCGGCGGATTCGTCGCCGCTCAGGACTTCATCGCCGCGGAGCTAGCGGCGATGCGCGACAAGCGGATCGACGACATCGACCATCGGCGCACGAAGATCACCGGCGTCAACGAGTACCCCAACCTCGCCGAGCCGGCGCTCCCGCAGCCGGGTGACGCTCAGACGGGTAACGGGACGGGCATCCGCAGATACGCGGCCGACTTCGAAGAGCTGCGCGACCGCTCGGATGTTTATCTGCACCGCACCGGTGCCCGGCCACGGGTGCTGTTGCTGCCGCTGGGCCCGATTGCCGAGCATAACGTCCGCGTCACGTTCGCGGCGAACCTGTTGGCGTCGGGCGGTGTCGAGGCGATCAACCCCGGACCGGTCGACGAGGCGGCGATTCGCGCGGCGGTTGAGCAGGCCGGCGGCCCGGACGCCGCGGTCATCTGCGGCACCGACGCCCGGTACGGCACCGAGGTCGCGGGTGTGGTGGAGGCGGCGCACGCGGCCGGCATCAGCACGATCTATCTGGCGGGGCCGCAGACAGCCGTCGTCGATCTGGACGAATCGCACCTGCCAGACGACTACCTGACCGCCACGATCGACGCCGTGCACGCGCTGTCGAAGCTGCTGGGCAGATTGGGGGCGTGAACCGATGACCGCATCAGATGTCCGGATCGGCAGCTTTGCCGACGTCGGCCTGCACGGCGACCAGGTCGCCGGCGCACCCAGCGAAGCCGACGTCACCGCGTACGTCGCCGCGGCCGCTGCCGCGTACGGCTACACCCCTGAGCAACTGGACTGGCACACACCCGAGGGCATCGTGGTCAAACCGGTCTTCACCGCCGCGGACCGCGCGACGACGGTCGTGGAGGGATATCCCCTCAACAGTCTCCCGGGTGAGCCACCCTACCTTCGCGGGCCGTACCCGACGATGTACGTGAATCAGCCATGGACGATTCGCCAATACGCGGGTTTCTCCACTGCCGCGGACTCGAATGCGTTCTATCGGCGCAACCTGGCCGGCGGCCAGAAGGGGTTGTCCGTCGCGTTCGACCTGGCCACCCACCGCGGATATGACTCCGACCATCCGCGGGTGCAGGGCGACGTCGGAATGGCCGGGGTGGCAATCGATTCCATTCTGGATATGCGGCAGCTGTTCGACGGCATCGACCTTTCGACGGTTTCGGTGTCGATGACGATGAACGGGGCGGTGTTGCCGATCCTCGCCCTCTACGTCGAGGCCGCCGAGGAACAGGGCGTGCCGCCGGAGAAGCTGGCCGGGACCATTCAGAACGACATCCTCAAGGAGTTCATGGTCCGCAACACCTACATCTACCCGCCGAAGTCCTCGATGCGGATCATCTCCGACATCTTCACCTACACCAGTGCCAAGATGCCGAAGTTCAACTCGATCTCGATATCGGGCTATCACATCCAAGAAGCCGGTGCGACAGCGGATCTCGAATTGGCCTACACCCTCGCCGACGGCGTCGAGTACATCAGGGCGGGATTGGACGGCGGCCTGGACATCGACCAGTTCGCGCCGCGGCTGTCGTTCTTCTGGGGCATCGGGATGAATTTCTTCATGGAAGTGGCAAAGCTTCGCGCAGGCCGGCTGCTGTGGAGTGAGCTGGTGGCCCAGTTCGAGCCTAAGGATTCGAAATCGCTTTCACTGCGCACACATTCGCAGACGTCCGGCTGGTCGCTGACTGCTCAGGATCCGTTCAACAACGTCGCCCGGACTTGCATCGAGGCGATGGCCGCCACCCAGGGCCACACCCAGTCGTTGCACACCAACGCGCTCGACGAAGCGCTCGCGCTGCCCACCGACTTTTCGGCACGCATCGCCCGCAACACGCAGCTGTTGCTTCAGCAGGAGTCCGGCACCACGCGGCCGATCGATCCATGGGGCGGCTCCTTTTACGTCGAATGGCTCACCCATCAACTGGCCGAACGTGCCCGCGCGCACATTCGCGAGGTGGAAGAACACGGCGGGATGGCCCAGGCAATCAGCGACGGCATCCCGAAGTTGCGCATCGAGGAGGCCGCCGCCCGCACGCAAGCCCGAATCGACTCCGGTCAGCAACCGGTGGTCGGCGTGAACAAGTACCAGGTCGTCGAGGACCACGCGATCGAGGTGCTGAAGGTCGAGAACAGCCGGGTGCGTGCCGAGCAACTGGCTAAGCTGGGCCAGCTGCGGGCCACCCGCGACCAGTCGCAGGTCGACGCCGCGCTCGCCGAACTCACCAGGGCGGCAGCCGCGGACGGTGCAGCGGGTGACGGGGGACTGGGAAACAATCTGCTCGCGCTGGCAATCGACGCCGCGCGGGTCAAGGCCACCGTCGGAGAGATCTCCGACGCGCTAGAGAAGGTATACGGGCGTCATCGGGCCGAAATCCGTACCATTTCCGGCGTCTACCGCGACGAAGTCGGAGGGAAAGGAAAGATCACGCCGTTTTCCGAAGCTACCGAGCTCGTCGAGAAATTCGCCGAGGCCGACGGCCGGCGGCCCCGCATCCTCGTCGCAAAGATGGGCCAGGACGGCCACGACCGCGGCCAGAAGGTCATCGCAACCGCTTTCGCGGACATCGGGTTTGACGTTGACGTCGGATCGCTGTTCTCCACTCCGGAGGAGGTGGCGCGCCAAGCCGCCGACAACGACGTGCATGTGATCGGCGTTTCGTCGCTCGCGGCCGGACACCTGACGCTGGTCCCGGCTCTGCGGGACGCGTTGAAGGAAGTCGGCAGGCCGGACATCATGATTGTGGTCGGCGGGGTCATTCCGCCCGGCGATTTCGATGAGCTGTACGCCGCCGGCGCGACCGCGATCTTCCCGCCCGGCACCGTCATCGCCGACGCCGCTATCGGCCTGTTGCACAAGCTCGCCGAGCGGCTGGGGTATGCGCTGGGCTGATGACCGAGTCCGCAGGAGCCGCAGGACCGGCGACATCAGGCACCGAGGCGCTCGCCGAGGCTGTCCGCAGCGGCGACCGCACGGAACTGTCGCGTGCCATCACGCTGGTCGAGTCGGCCCGCCCCGATCACCGTGAACAAGCCCAGCAGTTGCTGCTTCGGCTGCTGCCCGACGCCGGGCGCGCCCTGCACGTGGGAATCACCGGCGTTCCGGGCGTAGGCAAGTCGACGACCATCGAGGTGCTCGGCACGATGCTTACCGGGCAGGGTCATCGCGTCGCGGTGCTTGCGGTCGATCCGTCGTCGACACGAACCGGTGGTTCCATTCTCGGCGACAAGACCCGAATGGCCCGGCTGGCAGTGCATCCCGATGCCTACGTTCGCCCGTCGCCGACGTCGGGAACCCTGGGTGGGGTCGCCAAGGCCACCCGCGAGACGATCGTGCTGCTTGAGGCCGCGGGCTTCGATGTGATCCTGGTGGAGACCGTGGGGGTGGGCCAGTCCGAGGTAGCGGTGGCCAACATGGTGGACTGCTTCGTGTTTCTGACCCTGGCGCGTGCCGGAGACCAGTTACAGGGCATCAAGAAAGGTGTCCTCGAACTCGCCGACATCGTCGCGGTGAACAAGGCCGACGGAGAACACGTCACCGAGGCCAAGGCCGCGGCGCGGGAGCTGACCATGGCCCTGCGGCTGATCTATCCGCGCGACACGCTGTGGCGCCCCCCGGTTCTCACCATGAGCGCCGTGGAAGGTACTGGACTGCAGGAACTGTGGGACACCGTGCTACGCCACCGTGATGTGCTGACCGAGTCGGGCGAGTTCGAGGCGAAACGCCGCCAGCAGCAGGTGGACTGGATGTGGTCGATGGTCCGCGACACGGTGCTCGACCGGGTGCTGTCGGACCCCGGGGTGAAAGACATTCGGGCGGGGGTGGAACGACAGGTCCGCGACGGCAAACTGACGGCCGCCCTGGGAGCGCAACAAATCCTGGATGCCGCTGAACCGCGATGATCGGTGCCGGCAGCGCGTAGATCGCTGAGGGTGGCTGAGCCGCAAGCCACCGCTGAACCCGTTGTTTGCTGAGATTGTCGGTAACGCAACCGAATTCTCAGGGCATCACGCTATTCGTGTCGGCCACTCTCAGCGCTGGGCGCACAACGCTCTCTGACACCGTCGCAGAGAAGTTAACAGAACGGTAACAATTGATTGATTTGGGAAGCTCACCGGTCATCATTGCTTTGTGACGCGCGCGAAGCTTCAACTCGTCGACGGCGGCCTGCCCAATGGGGTTCAGGGCGCAGCCGATCCGCACTTCGGGTGCGCGATCCGGTTGTTCTCGAACATGTTTCCCGGACGCCGGTTCGGTGGCGGTGCGTTGGCGGTATACCTCGACGGCCAACCGGTGGTCGACGTCTGGACCGGGTGGTCCGACCGGCGTGGCGAGGTGCCGTGGTCGGCCGACACCGGCGCCATGGTGTTTTCGGCGACGAAAGGCGTGGCCGCGACTGTCATTCACCGGCTGGTCGACCGCGGGCTGCTGAACTATGACGCACCGGTTGCCGATTTCTGGCCGGAGTTCGGTACAAATGGCAAGTCCGCCATCACCGTCCGCGACTTGATGCGGCACCGCGCGGGCCTGTCACACCTCAACGGTGTCAACAAGACCGACCTGCTCGATCACCGGTTGATGGAGCAGCGGATGGCGGCCGCTCCGTTGACTCGGCTGAGGGGCCACCCCGCCTATCACGCGGTGACCTATGGCTGGCTGGTCTCCGGGCTGGCTCGCGCAGTCACCGGCCTGGGTATGCGCGAACTGATCCGCGCCGAAGTAGCGCGCCCGCTCAATACCGACGGCATGTATCTTGGCCGTCCGCCAGCGGACGCACCGACGCAGGCGGCGCAGATCCTGGCCCCGCAAAGCTCTCGCGGGAACTCCCTGTTCAATTTCGTCGCGCCGAAATATGCCGCGCTGTGGTTCTCGGGCGCCTTCGGTTCAATGTACTTCCCCGGTGCGAAATCGTATGTGCAAGGTGATATTCCGTTCCTCGACAGTGAGATCCCTTCGGTCAACGGCGTGTTCACTGCCCGGGCACTGGCGAAGATGTATGGCGCGATCGCCAACTGCGGAAGCATCGACGGAACCCGGTTCCTGTCGGCGGAGCTGGTGCGCGGGCTGATCGGCAGGCCGAGCCTGCGGCCTGACCTCAACATCGTGGTGCCGCTCGCCTGGCACCTTGGTTACCACTCGGTGCCGGTCCCCGGCGTGCTGCCCGGGTTCGGTCATGCCGGACTCGGCGGCTCGATCGGCTGGGCCGACCCAAGTACCGGGATGTCGATCGGTTTCGTGCACAACCGATTGCTCACCCGGATGGTCTTCGACCAGGCGGCGTTCGTCGGACTGGGCAACCTGCTGCGCCGCGGCGCTGAGGCAGCGCGCAAGCGCGGTCCGCAGGCGGTGCCGCGGTTCGGAGCGCCGTACCCCGAGCCGCCCGGGGAGGTTGCCGGCTAACCGGCGCGGGCCATCCGGTCAGGGCCTCAGGGTGCGACCTTCGTGAACCATTTCGTCTTGATCCGCCAGGAGTGCGCCGAAGCGACCGCGAAGCCGGCGCCGCACATGCAGGCGAAGAACCAAATCACCAGGGTCCCGCCCGGCAGCGACTGGATCGGCAGCACGACGGCGGTGGCGAGCCGCGCGACGCAGGCGAGTATGCCGCTCACCGACGCGAGCAGATAGATGTTCGCGACATCCCGGGACCGCGGGTCTTTGCGCAGCACCAGCAATGCCCGCGAGCCATACACCAGCAGGTAGGTTAGGGTGCCGCAGAGTACTAGCCAGTACATGTTCAGCCACAAGTCGGTGGGCACCTGGAAGAAGTCCGCGCGGTATATCTTTGCACCGTTGCCGAGCGAGAAGGTCGCAAGCAGCAGCGGGATGCACAGCGTGGCGGGACGCTCGATGTACTGCTTGAACGACTTCTGCATCTCGTGGTCGTCCTCGAGCCGGCCCAGCACGTTGTAGACGAGCGCAGACGCGGCGACGATGTAACAGTCGTGGCCGAGGTAGGCCTGGAGATTCCACATCCCGGTCAGCGAATGCAGCGCCACTCCAAGGGTCTCCCCGGCCCACGGCGACATCAGCACCACCGCTGCCCCCTGCAGCGCGATGTTGAGGGTGGCAGCAACCTCCCACCGGCATGACCAGGTGACACGCCGGATCCACAGGCTCCACGCGATAGCCGCGAGGGTGATCGTGATGAGTGTTGTCAGAGTCATCGGGCTATGCCTTCGTGCGTACCTTGTGTCAGCAAAATTCTAGGACTGCCATGAACTATAGCGGTGGAGCGTCGGAGCGTGGCTGCAATTCCTCCAGCCGCTTGGCGCGTGTGCGGGTCATGGTTGCCTCGTTGACGGTGGCCACCGCTAACGGGCCGGATTCCATATAGCTTCTCACCTCGTGGTGACTCATCAACCCGAAACGGACTTGAAGGTCGGGATAGCTGAGGCCGAACCTGTCGGCGACCAGTCGCAGCTCCTCGGCGTTCGGATAGTCGCCCTCCTTGATTCGACGGTAGTAGGTGCTGCTGGAGACTCCGAGGGCGTCGTAGATCTCCTTGGCATCAACTTCCCCATCGAGAAGGTAGCCGAGCAGGGCTTTTAGCTGTCTGCTGTTCTCGTCTGTTCGTGGCACACCCATACCATAGATGGCTCTGCCGCGATTGGGCAACCCTTGGCAAACGTTGGACGGTCCTCCTTTATTGACACAGGCGTCACACTTTTGGCACATCTTTCCCATTACTGGGACAGCGGTGTACTGTTAGCTGCATGGCGAACTCAGCGATCGAAAATCTGCGACTAGTTGACCACCAGGCCGCCGGACCGCCGCGCCCGGACGATCTGGGGCAGGTGGCGGCCCCACTGACGAGCACGTTGACGGCGGAGCTTGACGGGGCTCAGAGCTATCTCGACGTGCCCGCAGAAGAAATCCTTCTTGCTGCAATCAGCCGCACGATTGCCCGCACGATAGGTGACACCGACCTGGCCGTCGACGTGGATGCGGGCGGCGAATGCACAGTCGTCGTGCCCTGCATGAGCGCTCGAAACGCAAGCGCGACTGAGGTCTTGCGCGCGGTCCACCGCTCGCTTGCTTTCGCGCATCACCACACCGCGGCACCGCCGGTGCCATCATCCGATGTCTTTTTCTACCACCGCCGCATCTTGCCCGGGCCGGTCTCTCATGACGCGGTGCCGCCACATGAGACGCTGCCCAGCTCCGGTCATGCCCTCGAGGTCCGGGTGTACCGCACCGCTGACGGTCATGTGCACATGGATTGGTGGTACGACACTCGCCGGCTCGACCGCTACACCGTCGAAGAGATGACGGAGCAGTTCCCGCTCGCGCTGATCGACCTGACGTCTGACGCCGTCCCGCCAATCCGGGAACCGCGCAACCTCGCGATGGCTTAGGTCACCTGGCCTATATCACGTGGTCGGCCATCATCAGCGCCCGAGCTGCGCCAGGTGAGAGCCGACCTCGGTGACGTACTGATCGGGTCCACCAAGGAAAGCGCTCCAGCTCAGCAGGCGCTTGAGGTAGAGGTGTGCGTTGTGCTCCCAGGTGTAGCCCACGCCGCCAAGAACCTGGATCGCGGTGTCGCCGACGGTCGCCAGCTGCGCCGCGAACGCTTTTGCCCGCACGGCCGCGAGGTGCCGCTCCGCGGGCTCTGCCGCGTCGGCGGCCCAGAGCGCGTGCAGGACGCCGCCGCGGGCGAGCTGCACCGTCTCGTACATGTCGACGCACAGGTGTTGCACCGCCTGAAAGCTGCCGATCGGCTGGCCGAACTGCCGCCGCACCTTCGCGTACTCGACGGCCTGGTTCATCACCGCCTGCGCGGCGCCGAGGGCGTCAGCAGCGTAGGCGGCGAGGACATCGTCGACGAGAGTCTCGACTGCTTCCGCTGAGGCGGACGCGAGGCGTTGCGCCGGCGCGTCCTCGAGTGTCACCCGGAATTGCTTGCGTGTTGGGTCGACACCGACCTCCGGCGTTGCCGCTACGCCCACCGACGATGTCTGCACAGCGAAAAGTGCTGTGCCGTCGCTGTCGTCAGCCAGTACGAGCAACACATCAGCGGCCGCCACGTCCGGCACCCACGCGACGGTGCCTGTCAGCGCAACGTCCGGACCGCGCTCTACAGCCGTGGGCCGGGGGCCGGCCAACGGGCCGACAGTGACGATCATGGAACCGTCGGCGATTCCGGCCAGCAGGGAGGCGGCCGTGCCGTCGGCGCCCATCCGCTGCAGGGCGCGCGGTGCCGCGACTGCGCAGGACAGCCATGGTCCGGGGTGAAGAGCGGCGCCCAGCTCCTCGGCGACGATTCCGGCTTCAACCATCGTCATGCCCGCGCCGTCATATTCCGGTGGCACCAGCAGGCCAGTGGTGCCCAGTTCGGCGAGTCCTCGCCACACGTCATCGGTTGTACCGGTTGGATCCTCGAGCATCGGCCGCACGTGTGCTGCCACGCTCGCCCTCTGGGCGAGGAACTGCCGCACGGTGTCACGCAGCGTGCTCTGTTCGTCGGTCAGCTCCAGGTTCATTGGCGCGGCAATCCGAGGACTCGCTGAGCGGTGATGTTCTTGTTGATCTGGGTGGTGCCGCCGGCAATCGTCAGTGCGCGAGACGACAGGCGATGGTGCGCCCACCGACCGTCGGCCCCTGTCGGGCCGAAGACGTCAAAACCCAAGGCGGCCAGCTCTTGACCCACTTCGCCCCAGACGGTCTTCGCCAGGCTCGCCGATCCGAACGCGTCACCGCCGTGCAGCGTTGCCGAGATCGATCGCAGACACAGCAGCTCGAGGTACTTGATGCGCACAGCGATCCCGCCGAGGCGGCGCAGCGTCGCGGTGTCCTCGAGTGCCGGCCGGCCGTCGACATTGCTGTCGGCCAGGTCGGCTGCGAGATCCTGCAGCCGCAACTGCATCTCGGCGTAAAGCCTTGCCGCCCCGGCGCGTTCGTGGCTCAGCGTGGTGGTGGCAACCTGCCAGCCACCGTTGAGTGGACCGAGCAGGGCGCTGGCCGGCACCCGCACGTCGTTGAAGAACAACTCAGCGAATTCGGAGTCTCCGGTGAGAGTTCGGATAGGGCGGACCTCGATGCCCGGCAAGGTCATGTCGACGATCAGGCAGGAGATGCCCTTGTGCTTGGGCACGTCGGGGTCCGTGCGCACATACAACTGACACCAGTCGGCGCGCTGCCCGAGCGAGGTCCAGATCTTTTGTCCGTTGACCACGAAGTCATCGCCGTCGCTGACCGCGCGGGTGCGCAGTGAAGCAAGGTCGGAGCCCGCTTCGGGTTCCGACATTCCCTGGCACCAGATATCGTCGGCGCGCATCATGCGGGGGAGAAGGGTGCGATTCTGGGCTTCCGACCCGTATTGCATGATCGCCGGCGCGATGTTGTTCATACCGATGACGTTGAGCGGCAATGGAGCTCGTGCGCGGGTGGTCTCCTCGGCGTATGCGAGCTGCTCGAGCACCGTCGCTCCGCGGCCGCCGAACTCTTTCGGCCAGGATACCGCAGCCCAACCTGCGTCCGCTGTTTTGGCGTCCCACGCGCGAAGCGTCTCGAACGTGGCGTCACCGCGGCCGCGACCCCGGCCTGCGGCCACGACATCATCGGTCAGGTTGGCGGCCAGCCACGCGCGCAGCGCGCCGCGGAACGATTCCACCTCGGCCGGGTATGAGAAATCCACGTTCCCCTTGTCAACTGCTGCCATCGGCTGCGGCCACGCGGGACTCTACGGCGGAACAGATATTTGATCAACCGCGGGAACGCCGGAGACCCGGTGTCGGTGTCTTTTCTATTTTAGGTATTTTAGTTACCGCGCAAGTGTGCGGCAGGCGTAGGCCGCAAACCGGCTCGTGTGTATTGGCAATCTGAGAGCGCACCGGGAGAAAGGACTGGCGATGGGCAGGGTGACGGGCAAGGTAGCGCTGATCAGCGGAGCCGCGCGCGGGCAAGGCCGTTCACATGCGCGGATGCTGGCCGCTGAGGGCGCCGACATCATCGCGGTGGACATCTGCGAGGACATCGAGACCAACGAGTACCAGCTCGCGCGGCCCGAAGATCTTGACGAGACCGCCAGGCTGGTCGAGAAGGAAGGGCAGCGCGCGATCACGGCCATCACCGATGTCCGCGACCGCGCGGCGCTGTCTGCCGCGATTGACCGCGGCGTCGCCGAGCTCGGGCATCTCGACATCGTGGTCGCCAACGCGGGCATCTGTCCCCTGACCGCCGGCCTGCCGCCGCGGGCGTTCGCGGACGCCGTGGACGTGGACCTGGTCGGCGTGCTGAACCTCGTGCACGCGAGCCTCAAACACCTTCAGGCCGGGGCGTCGATCATCGTGACGGGATCCAACGCGGCGTTCATGTCGTCGATGAACACCACCGGCATCGACGGCGGTCCCGGCGGAGCCGGCTACGCGTTCGCGAAACTGGCCGGCGCACACTACGTCAACGACTTCGCTCTGGCGCTTGCTCCATTTTTCATCCGGATGAACGCGGTCCACCCCACCAACGTCAACACCGACATGTTGCACAGCGCGCCGATGTACCGTGCCTTCCGGCCCGACCTGCAGAACCCGACCCGCGAGGACGCCGAGCCGGTTTTCCCTGTCGTGCAGGCGATGCCAGTTCCCTACGTCGAACCCGAGGACATCAGCGAGGCCGTGGTGTTCCTGGCAAGCGACGCGGCCCGCTACATCACCGGCCAGCAGTTGCGCGTCGACGCCGGCGGCTTCCTCAAGGTGAAGCCGTGGTCGGGGGGCTAGGGACAAAGAAGGGAGAAGCGAGCATGCCCAGAGGAATCATCTACCTGGAGACAATGCCGGTGTCACCGGACCGGGAGGCCGACTACCACAAGTGGTACAACGACACGCATCTTGCGGAGATCGTCTCGGTCGACGGTGTCGTGTCCGCGCGCCGCTTCGCGCCGACCGACGGGAACGGTCCCTTCGTCGCGATCTACGAGCTTGACTGCGACGACCTGGACGCGGTGGTCCAGCGGATGGGGGAGCTCGGGGCGAGCGGCAAGATGTCGTCGCTGCAGTTTCTCAGCATGGACGCGCCACCCCCGATCCCGCACGTCTACCGGGAGATCGGGTCGTACGAACGATGACCGTTGCCCCACAAGTCCAGCGGCGCATCTACGCGCTGATGGTGCTGATGAAGGCTGCCGACGACCGACTGTCCAAGGGCATCGGCACCGGCGAGTTCATGTGCGTGTACTGGCCCTCGCGAGGCCAGGAGGCGATCGCGGCGGCGATGGGCGTCTCGCTGAGGCACGACGACCAATTGGTGACCACGTATCGCGGCCTGCACGACCTCATCGGCAAAGGTGTTCCGCTGGAGGAGATCTACGGCGAGATGATGGGGCGCACCGTCGGTGCGAGTCGCGGCAAGGGCGGCACCATGCACATCGCCAACCCGGAGAAGGGGGTGATGCTCTCCACCGGGATCGTTGGTGCGGGGCCGCCGGTCGCGGTCGGCCTTGCGATGGCAGCCAAGCGCAAGGGTCTCGACCGTGTCACGGTGGTCAGCTTCGGCGACGGTGCCACGAACACCGGGTCCTTCCACGAGGCCGCGAACATGGCCGCGCTCTGGGACCTGCCGATGGTGCTGCTATGCCAGAACAATCAGTACGCCGAGATGACGCCGACCCGGGACACGATGAAGCTCGAGCACGTCGCCGACCGGGCCGCCGGATACGGGATGCCGGGCGTTCGCGTCGACGGCAATGACCCCCTGGTTGTCGCGGCAGCGCTGGACGAGGCGCTGGCCCGGGCGCGCCGCGGTGACGGTCCCACCTTCATCGAGTGCGTGACGTTCCGGTTCCGGGGCCACTACTTCGGCGACCGGACACCGTACATCCCCAAGGACCAGCTCAGCGCGGCGTTGGCGGCCGACCCCGTTCCCCGGTTCCGCAGGCACCTCATCGACGCCGGCCTCTGGACAGATGACGAGCTGAACCGCATCGACGAAGGTGCGCTCATCGAGGTCGAGACGGCCCTGAAGACGGTCATGAGCGCTGACGTCCCGTCGGCCGACGAGCTCGACCGAGACGTGTACGCGACCCCGATCCGCTACCCGGTCTGAGGGAATCCCGCATGGACGAGAAAGTGATGACAATGCGCGAGGCGCTGAACCTCGCGCTCGACCAGGCGCTGGAATCCGACGAACGGGTGTTCCTGCTCGGTGAGGACATCGCCGACCCCGGCGCGTCCGGCCCGACCGCGGGGCTGTCGACCAAGTACGGCACCGACCGGGTGCTGGACACCCCGATCTCGGAGGCCGCGATCGTGGGCGCCGCGATCGGAGCGGCGATCGACGGCCTGCTTCCGGTTGCCGAGATCATGATCATGGACTTCATCGGCATCGCCGCGGACCAGATCATCAACAACGCGGCCAAGCTCCGTTTCATGACCGCAGGCCGAACGACCGCGCCCATCACAGTCCGCACCCAGGTGTACGCCGGACTGGGCACCGGTGCGACGCACTCGCAGACGCTTGAGGCCTGGTTCATGCACATCCCCGGGATGAAAGTCATCATCCCGTCGACCCCCCGTGACGGCAAAGGCTTGCTGACCTCCGCGATCTTCGACGATGACCCCTGCCTATTCATCGAAACGATCCGCCTGCAAGGCCAAAAGGGCCCGGTCCCAAACGATCCCGGATTCTCGATTCCTCTCGGTCGTGCCGATATCAAGCGGGCGGGCACCGACGTCACGCTCATCAGCTACGGGCGCAGCGTGCACGACTCCCTGGCCGCAGCGACGACGCTTCAGGAGCAGGGGGTGAGCGCCGAGGTCGTTGATCTGCGCACGTTGGTGCCGCTGGATGTCGAGACCATGGCGGAGTCGGTGCGCCGCACCCGACGGGCCGTCGTCGTGCACGATGCGGTCCGATTCGCAGGTCCCGGCGCCGAGATCGCCGCGACGCTGCAGTCGGAGTGCTTCGGCGAGCTCGCCGCACCGATCGAACGGGTGGGAACGCGGTTCGTCCCGGCCCCGGCCGCGGCCGCCCTGGAGGCGCAGATCTATCCGTCGCCCGCGCGCATCGTTGAGGCCGCGCAGCGAACCCTGGAAGGTTCCGCGGCGGGTGCGCATGGGTGACTTCGTCATTCGCATCCCCCGAGTCTCGGTCGCGGTGTCCGAAGCCGAGCTCGTCGATCTGCTCGTCGAGGGTGGCCAGCACGTCGCGGAGGGCACACCGATCTATGTCATCGCCACCGAGAAGGTCGAACAGGAGATCGAAGCGGGTGCGTCGGGCACCGTGCAGTGGACAGGGAAGGTCGGCACCACCTACGACATCGGCGCCGAAATCGGCGTCATCACGTCATAACGAAATACCAGGAAGGACAGCCATGGATCTCAACGAGACTCGCGAGCGGATCATCTACGAAAAAGAGGGCCCGATCGCGCGCATCACGCTCAACTGGCCCGAGAAGGCGAACGCCCAGGACCAGAAGCTCGCCGAAGAGGTCGACGCGGCACTACTGGACGCGGACCGCGATTACGACATCAAGGTTCTGGTCCTGAAGGCCAACGGCAAAGGCTTCTGCTCGGGACACGCCATCGGCAACAACGCCGTCGACTATCCGGCGTTCGTCGAGGGCGCGAAGCGGATGGGTACTCCCTGGAAGCCCCAGACTGATCTGTTCGTCAAGCCGACCATGAACCTGTGGGAGTTCTCCAAGCCGACGATCGCGCAGGTCCACGGCTACTGCGTGGGTGGTGGCACCCATTACGGGCTGATCACCGACATCGTGATCGCCTCCGAGGACGCCTACTTCTCGTACCCGCCACTGCAGGGGTTCGGCATGCCGTCCGGCGAGTGCTCGATCGAGCCGTGGGTGTTCATGAACTGGCGCCGCGCCGCCTATTACCTGTACCTCGCCGAGGTCATCGACGCCAAGAAAGCGCTGGAGGTCGGTCTGGTCAACGAGGTCGTTCCGCGTGAGGACCTCGACGCGCGGGTCGAGGCCATCGCCCGCCACATCGCCCAGGCCCCGATGACGACACTGTTGGCAACCAAGGCGAACCTCAAGCGGGCCTGGGAGCTGATGGGCATGCGGGTGCACTGGCAGAGCTCCAACGACCTCGTTGCGCTGGCCTCGATAAGCTCCGACGTGCAGGCCCTGATCCAGCGGGTGTTCAAAGACAAGGTGCTGCCGTCCGAGATGGCCGAGCGCCAGGCCGCGGCGGCCGCATCGACCGACGGTTCGGCAGCCACGTAGGTCAGCCGGTGAACATCGCCGACCATGCGACCGGGGATCCCCAATCGCCGGCACTGATCGTCGCCGACTGGGACACCATCTCGTACGGCGAGCTGTACCAGAGGAGCCAGCGGGTCGCAGCCCTGCTGCACGAGCATGGCCTGCGTCGCGGCGACGGCGTGGCCCTGATTCTGCCCAACCGCTCCGAATTCCTCGAAATCACTTGGGGCTGCCAGCTTTCGGGGCTCTACTACACCGCGGTGAACACCCACTTCACTCCCGACGAGGTCGGGTACGTCATCGACGACTCAGACGCGCGGGCGGTGTTCGTCGACGTGTCGATGACCGAGCTTGCGGCGCGAATTCTGGATGCGAACGCCGGGGTCGACGTGCACATCAGTGTCGGGGGCGGGCTGCCCGGCTGGCGCCGGTACGACGAGGGTCTTGGGTCGGCCGGTGACGCGCCGCCGTGGTCCGACGGTTCCGAAATGCTCTACTCGTCCGGCACCACTGGCCGGCCCAAGGCCGTCCGCCGGGCCCTCCCGGAAGACGGCAACGGGTCGTGGGCGCAGAACGTGCTGGAGTACGCGCTCAGCCAGCGCTACGGTATGACGGCCGCGAGCGTGTATCTCTCTCCGGCGCCGCTGTACCACGCGGCGGGCGTCAACTACACCATGGCGGTTCAACGGGTCGGTGCTGCCGCGATCCTGATGCGCAAGTTCGATGCCGAGGCGGTTTTGCGCCTGATCGAGATTCACCGCGTCACGCACGCCCAATTCGTGCCGACCATGTTCGTGCGGATGCTCAAGCTGCCCGACGCCGTCCGCCGCAAATACGACGTCTCGAGCCTTCGATGCGTGATCCACGCGGCCGCCCCGTGCCCGGTGGATGTGAAGCATCAGATGATGACGTGGTTCGGGCCAATCATTCACGAGTATTACGGGGGGACAGAGGGATTCGCGGGCACGACGATCGACCCGCAGGAGTGGCTGGCCCATCCCGGTTCGGTTGGCAAGCCGTTCAGCCCGGTGCACGTGGTATCCGACGACGGGGTGGAACTGCCCGTCGGTGACTCGGGTGAGCTGTTCTTCGAGGGCGGGCCGGTCTTCGAGTACTTCAAAGATCCCGAGAAGACCGCGTCGGTCTGCAACGAACACGGTTGGCGATCGCTGGGCGACATGGGGTATGTCGACGAGGACGGCTACCTGTACCTGACCGACCGGTCGACGTTCATGATCGTCTCGGGCGGGGTCAACATCTACCCGCAAGAGGCGGAGAACCTGCTGGTCATGCACCCTAAGCTCGTCGATGCGGCGGTGTTCGGGGTGCCGAACGAGGAGTTCGGTGAAGAGGTCAAGGCCGTCGTGCAGCCGGTCAGCGGCGTGGCAGCCGGGCCAGAACTCGAGGCCGAACTCATCGTGTACTGCCGCGCTCACCTCGCGACCTACAAGTGCCCGCGCACGGTCGAGTTCGACGACGATCTGCCCCGCGACCCGAACGGCAAGCTCTACAAGAGGCGCATCCGCGACCGCTACTGGCAGGGAAGGACGTCACGGATCGTATGACGGCGGCAAGGGTGCAGACTTAGCAGAGAGGTGACCACATGACCAGCAGAAGCGAACAGGCGAACTGGACGCCCCTGCCAGTGCCGTGGGCAGTTCAGACACCTGACCGGATCCCGAAGCAGCGCTACTTCGACCGCGAGTTCTACGCGCTGGAGACCGAGCTGTTCTGGCCGCGGGTGTGGCAGATGGCGTGCCGGCTGGAGGAGATCCCCAAGCCCGGCGACTTCGTCGAGTACGAGATCCTCGACCAGTCGGTCATCGTCGTCCGCGTCGATGCCGCTCACGTTCGCGCTTATCACAACTCCTGCCGCCACCGCGGCATGAAGCTCGTCGAGGGACACGGGTCCCGGCGGAACCTGGTCTGCCCGTTCCACGGATGGTGCTGGGGCCTGGATGGCAAGAACACCTTCGTGTTGCGGCCCGAGGTTTTCGACGAAAGCAACCTCTGCGCCGACGATCTCAGCCTTGTTTCGGTCAAATGCGAATTGTGGGGTGGTTGCGCGTGGATCAACCTCGACGACGGGGCGCCGCCGCTACGTGAGTGCATCGAACCGTTCGCGTCAATCCACGACGAATGGAAAGTCGAGTCGCTGCGAACCGAGTGGTGGAAGGCGTGCCTGCTCCCGGTGAACTGGAAGCTCGCGACGGCAGCCTTCATGGAGGGCTACCACGTTCCGCAGACCCATCCTCAGCTGCTGCCGAACTCGCACGCCCCGGAATCGTCGGCGGTGCACCCGATCGTGCAGACGAGCCTGCACTTCATGCGGACGCTCGGGTCCGGCATGGCAGGGATGACCCACGAGAACGACGTGCGGATCGCCGAGGGTTTGCAGAACATCTCACTTCCAGATAACCCGACCGACGCGATGGCGGCGTGGCGCAGCGCGGTCAACGACGCGGTCACCAGGTGGCACCGGGCCCGCGGCTGCGACTTCCCGGATCTGAACGATCTGGATCGCCGGGGGGTGACAGACCCGATCGGGTTCTGTTTCCCGCACTACTTCATCCTGCCCACCTACAGCAGCGCCTCGTCGTACCGGATCCGTCCGCTGGGCCCCGAGGAGACACTCTTCGAGGTGTGGTCGCTCACCCGTTTCCCCGCCGATCGCTCGCCGGGTAAGCCGACCCCGCCGGAACCGGTGGCACCGGATGACCCGAGCTGGCCGACCATTCCCGCCCAGGATTTCTCCAACCTGCCCAGACAACAGAAAGGTCTGCACGCCAGGGGTTTTGAATACATGCGGCTGTCAGGCGAGATCGAGGGACTGATCTCGAACTTCGAACGTGTCGTCGACGGCTTCCTCGCCGGCCTGCCACACGACAGGCTGGTAGGTGCGATTCAGAAAACCAACTCCACCATTGACGTGCCGATCGCCGACCTGGGACTGACCGAGCGGCTGATGTCGGATGCCCGATGACGCGGAAGGATGCGGCGTGACTGCCTGGGACACATCGGTCGACCTGCTCATCGCGGGAAGCGGCGGGGGCGGGCTGGTCGCGGCGCTGGCGGCGCTCGACTCGGGGATCGTGCCGCTGATCGTCGAGAAGCAGGCCCTCGTCGGCGGGTCGACGGGGATGTCAGGTGGCATGGTGTGGCTACCCAACAATCCGTTGATGCGGGCCGGCGGCATCGCGGACTCTCACGAGGACGGTCTTGCCTACTTTGCCGACGTCGTCGGCGACATCGGTGCGGCGTCGTCAACGGCGCGCCGGGAGATGTTCCTTACCGCGGGCTACGAGATGATCAACTTCTTGCTGCGTAAGGGTATTCGCCTGGTCCGGTGTCCCGGCTGGAGCGACTACTACCCGAATCACAAGGGCGGCAACGCCGCGGGCCGTGCCGTCGAGGGAATCCCGTTCGACGCTGCCGAGCTCGGAAACTGGAGCGACAGAATACAGCCCGCAATGGCCAAGAATTTCGGGTTCGTGGTGCTGACGAACGAGCTGCGTTCGGTGCAGTACTTCAACCGCGCGCCGCGCGCGTTCGCCGTCGCCATGCGGGTGTTCCTGCGGACCGCGGCCGCCCGGATCCGGCGACGCGAGGTCCTCACGAACGGCGCGTCACTCGTCGGTCAGATACTCAAGGCGCTGATCGACCTCGGCGGGAGCGAGCCGCCGGTCTGGACGAGCGCCACCATGGAGGACCTCATCGTCGAGGATGGCCGGGTCGTCGGCGCGCGCGTCAAACACAACGGCTCAACGCTTTCCATCGAGGCACGCATGGGAGTCCTGCTCGCGGCGGGCGGATTCGGCCACAATGCCGAGATGCGCCGCAAGTACGGCGGCGATCAGCCCAACGAGGCACAGTGGTCACTCGCGAACGCCGGCGATACCGGCGAGGTGTTGCAGACTGCGATGGACCTGGGCGCGAAAACCGACCTGCTCGACGAGGCCTGGTGGCTGCCATCGGTTTTCATCGCCGACGGCGGCACCGCCGCCCGGTCACTCGGCTCGGGGCGGCAGCGACCCGGTGCCATCTACGTCGACTCGACCGGCCGGCGATTCTGCAACGAGTCGAACTCGTACGTGGAGGTCGGCAAGGCGATGTACGCCAACAAGGCGGTGCCGTGCTGGATGATCTTCGACGAGGGTTACGTGGGCAGGTACGTGTCCGGCGCCAACCCGCTGAAGAAACGCCGCGTGCCCGAAAAGCTGATTGAGCGCGGTGCCGTCATGCGTGCCGAGACCGTCGGCGACCTCGCACGCCAGCTCGACGTTCCCGCCGACGAACTGGAGCACACCATCCGGCGCTTCAACGATTTCGCGGCCAAGGGCCTCGACCCCGACTTCGGGCGCGGACAATCGGCGTACAACGACTGTCTCGGTGACCCCGGGTATCGCCCGAACGCCGCGGTCGGCCCACTCGACCAAGCGCCGTACTACGCCACCAGGGTCTTACCGGCCGACGTCGGGACATGCGGGGGAGTGATCACCGACGAGCACGCACAGGTTCTCGACGAACACGACCGGGTGATTGACGGTCTGTATGCGACCGGCAACATCACCGCCGCGGTGATGGGCCGAAACTATCTGGGCGCAGGCGGCAGCATCGCCAGCACGATGGTGTTCGGCTACGTCGCCGCGCGGCACGCCGCGGGTCGGCGGGTGGCCGGTGAGAAGCGCCGCTGACTACCCGTCGTTCGCCTCGGTGTCGTCACGGTGGACGAAATCCCGTGGCTTCAAACCAGACTCGATGAGCTCGGCTCGACGGGCCTGTACGTCTGACGCCGCCCCGACCATGTTGGTCAAGATATGGCTCACCTGCAGGTGCACCCGCATGCCCATCAACTCCCAGGCCCGCTTCACGTTGTTCTTCACCGCCATCAACGTGGTCAGCGGGATCTGACTGATCTTGCGGGCCATCTCCTCGACGGTCTCCTCCAGGTCGTCGCGCGGCACGACCTTGTTGAGGAGACCCCAATCAAGTGCTTCGGCAGCATTCAGCGTCGGGGCCAGCAGAAGCCAGTCCATGGTGCGATGCCAGTTCATCAGCAACCACGGCTCGATCATCGTGTGCCCGCCGGGCTCACCGAGACTCTGGGCGAGAGGCATCTGGAAGTACGCATCCTCCGAGGCCACGCAGAAGTCGGTCAGCAGGCCCAGATAGATCCCGCCGCCCATGCAATAGCCGTGGATCTGGGAGATGGTCGGCTTGGGAAACTCCCACAGATAGAGCGTCGGCCACAAAAACAGGTCGGCGGTGCCTTTGTACAGCGACTCGAAGGTGTTGCCGAAATCGGGATAAGGATTCTCGTCAGGGCCCCAGCGCGCCACGTGTCCGCCGCAGAAGCCCTTGCCGTTGGCCTTGATGATCACGACCTTGATCTCGCCGTCCCGGTCGGCCTCGCGAAGACACGCGTCGACTTCCTGGACCAGCTGAGCATCCTTGGTGTTGGCCTTGTCCGGCCGGTTGAGGATGATCCGCGCGATCGGCGGTTCCCGCTCGTAGATGACCGCCTCGAGAATGCGCTGCTCCATGCCGGTTAGACTAGGGGTAACGGCACCGATCCGGCCATCACCGGGGAGCCTTCGGAAGAACAGCCGCCAGCGCCCAGTAGAACCGAACGGGTAGGCCCGTCACAGCCACAACGAGCGGCCACGCGTAAGCGTGGCAAGCGGGGTGGTACCGCGGCGCTCGCGCACCCGCGCGTCGTCGTCCCCGTGCCTCGCCGGGCACAGGAGAGACACACCCGTGAGCCAATCCGGCTATCCGCGCACCGACCTGGGCACCGACGTGCGCGGGGGTTCGCCAGATTTCCCGGCGCTCGAGCGACAGGTCCTCGTCTACTGGGCGGCCGATGACACCTTTCGTGCCAGCATTGCCAGGCGCGACGACGCCCCGGAGTACGTGTTCTACGACGGTCCGCCGTTCGCCAACGGACTTCCGCACTACGGCCACCTGCTCACCGGTTATGTCAAAGACATCGTGCCGCGCTACCGCACGATGCGCGGCTACAAGGTGGAGCGCCGGTTCGGTTGGGACACCCACGGATTGCCCGCCGAACTCGAGGTCGAGAGGCAGCTCGGCATCACCGACAAGTCGCAGATCGATGCGATGGGCATCGCGGAGTTCAACGAGGCGTGCCGGGAGTCGGTGCTGCGGTACACCGACGAGTGGCGCGCGTACGTCACCCGCCAGGCCCGCTGGGTCGACTTCGACAACGACTACAAAACCCTCGACCCGAGCTTCATGGAATCGGTGATCTGGGCTTTCAAGCAGTTGTGGGACAAGGGGCTGGCGTACGAGGGCTACCGCGTGCTCCCGTACTGCTGGCGTGACGAGACGCCGCTGTCCAACCAGGAGTTGCGGATGGACGACGACGTCTACCAGAGTCGGCAGGACCCGGCGATCACCGTCGGATTCCCGATCGCCGGCGGCGGCGGCCACCAAGAACTTGCCGGCGCGTTCCTCCTGATCTGGACCACCACACCGTGGACGTTGCCGTCCAACCAGGCGGTCGCGGTCAACCCGGATGTCGAGTACGTGCTGGTGCGGTCGGGCGATGAGCGCCGCTATCTGCTGGCAGCGGGGCGCGTCGCGGCGTACGCCCGCGAGCTCGGTGAAGAGCCAGAGATCCTTGCGACCTATCGCGGCGCGGACCTGGTGGGTGTGCGCTATCTGCCGCCGTTCCCGTACTTCATGGACGCCGCGAACAGCTTTCAGGTGCTGCCCGCGGACTACGTCAGCATTCAGGACGGCACCGGCATCGTGCACATGTCGCCGGCGTACGGCGAAGACGACATGGCGACGACCGCCAAGGTGGGCATCGTGCCGGTCACCCCGGTCGACTCCAAGGGCCGGTTCGACGCGACCGTTCCCGACTACGCGAATCAGCATGTCTTCGACGCCAACCCGCAGATCATTCGCGACCTGAAGAACTCCGCCGGCGCCGCGGCGGTCAACGGCGCCGTGCTGCTCCGGCACGAAACCTACGAACACTCGTACCCGCATTGCTGGCGATGCCGCAATCCGCTTATCTACCGCGCGGTGACGTCCTGGTTCATCAAGGTGAGTGAGTTCCGCGACCGGATGGTCGAGTTGAACCAGCAGATCACCTGGTATCCCGAGCACGTGAAGGACGGCCAGTTCGGCAAGTGGCTGGAGGGCGCGCGGGACTGGTCGATCTCACGAAACCGCTACTGGGGCACGCCGATTCCGGTGTGGGTTTCCGACGACCCGAGCTGTCCGCGCATCGACGTCTACGGCAGCCTTGACGAGCTGGAACGCGACTTCGGCGTCCGGCCGGAGAACCTGCACCGGCCCTATATCGACGAGTTGACGCGCCCCAACCCCGACGATCCGACCGGGCGCGCGACGATGCGGCGGATCCCCGATATCTTCGACGTCTGGTTCGACTCGGGCTCGATGCCCTACGGGCAGGTGCACTTTCCGTTCGAGAACGCGGAGTGGTTTCAGACCCATTTCCCTGGTGACTTCATCGTCGAGTACATCGGCCAAACCCGCGGCTGGTTCTACACGCTGCACGTGCTCGCCACCGCGTTGTTCGACAAGCCGGCGTTCACCACCTGTGTGGCGCATGGCGTCGTGCTCGGCAACGACGGGCAGAAGATGAGCAAGTCGCTGCGCAACTATCCCGACGTGACCGAGGTCTTCGACCGCGACGGCTCCGATGCGATGCGGTGGTTCTTGATGGCGTCGCCGATTCTGCGCGGCGGCAACCTGATCGTGACGGAGCAGGGCATCCGCGACGGTGTGCGCCAGGTGCTGTTGCCGCTGTGGAACGCGTACAGCTTCCTGGCGCTGTACGCGCCGAAAGTCGGTGAGTGGCGCACAGATTCCCCGCACCTGCTGGATCGCTACATCCTGGCGAAGCTGGCGCGGTTGCGCGACGTGCTCACCGACGCGCTCGATGTCTGTGACATCTCCGGAGCGTGTGAAGAGCTGAGGCAGTTCACCGAGGCGCTGACGAATTGGTATGTCCGACGGTCCCGGCAACGGTTCTGGGACGAGGACCCGGACGCCATCGACACGCTGCACACCGTGCTGGAGGTGACGGCCCGGCTGGCCGCTCCGTTGCTGCCGCTGACGACCGAGGTGATCTGGCGTGGCGTCACCGGCGAACGATCCGTGCACCTGACCGACTGGCCGCAGCCAGGGGTGGTGCCCGCCGATCCGCAGTTGGTCGCCGACATGGACCTGGTTCGTGAGGTCGCCTCGGCCGCGTCGTCGCTGCGCAAAGCCAAGAAGCTGCGGGTTCGGTTGCCGCTACCGAAACTGACGGTGGCCGTCGACAATCCGGAGCGCCTGGCGCCGTACACCGGGCTGATCGCCGACGAGCTCAACGTCAAGGCCGTCGAGCTCACCGATGACATCGCCGCATACGGCCGGTTCGAGCTCGCCGTCAACGCGCGTGTCGCCGGGCCGCGGCTCGGCAAGGATGTGCAGGCCGCGATCAAGGCGGTGAAGGCGGGCGATGCGGTCGTGCACTCCGATGGCACGCTGACCGCGGGGCCCGCCGTGCTACAACCCGACGAGTACTCGTCGAAGCTGGTGGCCGCCGACCCGGAGTTCACCGCGGCACTGCCCGACGGCGCCGGGCTGGTCGTGCTCGACGGCGCCGTCACTCCCGAGCTGGAAGCGGAGGGCTGGGCGAAGGACCGCATCCGGGAATTGCAGGAGCTGCGCAAGTCAACCGGACTCGAGGTGTCCGACCGGATCAGCGTCGTGATGGCGGTGCCGCTGGAGCGTGCCGACTGGGCCCAGGCTCACCGCGACCTGATCGCGCGCGAGATCCTGGCCACCAGTTTCGAATTCGGCGACGCTTCGGGCGGAACCGAGATCGGCGACGGGGTGCGGGCGGCTATCGCGAAGGCCTGACCGCCCGCCAGCGTTGCTCGCCGCCCTTGACGTCGACATCCACGTCGGCGAACCCTGCACGGCGCAACCGATCCGGAAACTCGTCGGGGGGCACCGGGTTGCAGGTATCGCGGAAGTGAGCGATGCGGAAAGCCGTCGAGGGCACCCCATCGCTTCCGGCGAACACCCCGCCGGGTGCCAACACCCGGAATGCCTCGGTGAACATCCGATCCTGCAGTTCCGGCGTCGGCACATGGTGCAGCATCGTGAAACACACCACCGAGCTGAATTCCGCGTCCGGTAGCTGGAGGTCCGTTCCGTCGCCGTGGATGATCCGGGCCCGGTCGCCGTACCTTTTGATCAACCGGTCGGCCATCGGCCCGTCGATCTCCACGGTCGTCAGCGCAGGGGTCTTGTCGACGAGCACCCGAAGGTTGGCGCCGTAGCCGGGACCGATCTCCAGCGTGTTGTCGCCCAGGTCCACATCGTGCAGCGCCCACGGCAACAACTTCTGTTCGACGCTGCGCGCCCAGGAATTCGAGCTGCACCATACGCGGTGAAGGAGGTTCATCGTCACCACACCTCCATAGCTTGATCGGCATGCATATTCGTATTGCGGGTGGCGGCGGCCATGCCGGTGGTGACGGCGGTGGCGCCGAAGGTGCGGGTGGCGCGGCCGAAGGTGGTGTCAATGTCACCACCTGTCCCGGATGGGACACCCACTCAATCTGACCAGAGAGAACCTGTCGCTGATGTCCCAGATGGGACGCCTGGCCGTGTGGTGGCCGCTGTCGAGGCCGAGCTCGAGCTGATCGGTGCCCGCGTGTGGCGGCCGGGTTTGTCGGAGGTCGCGGTGTCGATGGGCCGGCTGTTGGACAATGCTCAGGCGTTCGGGCAGCACGCGTCGGCGGGGCGGGCGTTGCAGCGATGCTTGGAGGAGTTGCATCGGGGTGCTGATACGAGGCAGGGCCGGCTGGCCGCGGTGCAGAAGATGACCGAGCGGGGCGGCCCCGACGCCGGGTGAAACGCCAGGATGGGCGGCCATCTGGTCACACCGGGCCGGCCGTGATCGTGGCTCTGCGTTGATCTGAACGGAGCGGTGACTATCGGCCCTATGAAGGCCCGTGGGCGGAGCGCATTCTGATGGCAAGCCACCGAGGGCGAGAGAAGGTACGACCATGACCACGAGTGAGGTCACGGCGACATACTGCCGTATTTGTGGACACCTAAAAGAGCACCACGACCTGGATGTTCATCCAGAACCGGGTAAGAACAAGCTTGGTTCTTGCGAACCCGCCTGCGATCAGATGTCGTTCGGCAATCACGCCTGTATCTGCGTGGGGTACGAGAGTTGGACTTAAAGAACACCCCTGGGGGAGTCCCTGCCGACAGCTAGCGCGGCTGGGGTGTGTGGCCGGCGGAGTTGACGACCGCGGGTGAGCAGTTGACTCGGCGGGCCGACGCTGGGTGATTCAGTCGCCGGCCGCTGCCATCATCGCCGCCCGGATCTCCGAATCGTCAAGCGCCCTTTGCCCAAGCCCAGGCCGACAGGCGCCAGGCCGCGCCGACTTTCCTAAGCGCGACCGTGTACACCGCGCCGGTTTGGGTGACTTGCTGACCGCGTAGGTCGAACGTCATGGTCGCGGGGGCAACGACATAGGCGTAGTCGCCGGTGACATCGACATGCCGTGGCTCGCCGAGCGCGATGCGAAGGCCCGAAAGCCCCAAGTGCTCGCCCTCGGCTAGCACATCTGTCCACCAGTCTTCGGCCGCTGTCGGCCCTTGCCAGACGTGGGGTGACATTCCGTCGAGAATCTGCATGGGGTCAGCGCATGCAGCTGCCATGCCAGCCGGGTCCGCGTTGTTGAAGGCGTCGACATATTGCAGCACTGCGGCCATTGGATCGTCTGAGTTAGACACGGCCTCGACGCTAGTCCCCGATCGCCGCGACCATCGCGGCCCTAATCTCGGAATCGTCAACGGCGAGGTACCGCTCTGTGGTGGCGATCGAGGCGTGGCCGGGCGCTTCGCTAGATCGACGCGTCGTCGTCCAGGTCCCCGTCCGCCCGACCAAGGCTGGCGACACTCAGGGCTCCCAACGCGAAAGCGGCCATTACTGCTCCGTACGGCCATTGTTCGCCTTTCCGGCGGGCCCTGCACGGATTTGACTTTGCACCGGCGGAAGATAGATGCAGCAGGAACCGGCGGCGGGCATGGGGGCATCCTGCACCCGTCCGCAGCGCGTCGGAGCAGAATCAGCGGTGATGACCTCGGACCAGTTTTAAATATGTCAGAAGAATGACCAGCGGCATGGGCAGGTGGGTGCTACATATCGACATGGACGCGTTTTTCGCGTCTGTCGAGCAGCTCACCCGGCCCACACTGCGCGGGCGACCGGTGCTGGTCGGGGGCCTGGGCGGCCGCGGGGTGGTCGCCGGCGCGAGCTATGAGGCCCGCGTATTCGGGGCCCGATCGGCGATGCCGATGCACCAGGCCCGTCGCCGGGTCGGCATCCACGCGGTCGTGCTTCCGCCGCGCGGCGTCGTCTACGGGGTGGCCAGCCGCCGTGTGTTCGACACTGTCCGCGCGAGGATGCCGGTGCTGGAACAACTTTCGTACGACGAGGCGTTCGGCGAGCCGGCCGAGCTCGCGGATGCGTCAGCAGCCGACGTCGAGCGGTTCTGTGAAGAGTTGAGGGGCTGTGTGCGCGACGCCACCGGCCTGGTCGCCTCGGTCGGCGCGGGCTCGGGCAAGCAGATCGCCAAGATCGGCTCCGAGCTGGCCAAGCCCGACGGCATCAGGGTCATCGGCCGCGACGAGGAACAGGCACTGCTGGCGGGGCTGCCGGTGCGCCGGCTGTGGGGCATCGGCCCGGTCGCCGAGGACAAGCTGCACCGGCTCGGCATCCAGAGCATCGGCCAGCTCGCCGAACTGACCGACGCGGAGGCCGCAGACATCCTCGGCGCGACGGTCGGGCCCGCGCTGCACCGGCTCGCGCGAGGCGTCGACGATCGGCCGGTGGCAGAGCGTGCCGAGGCCAAGCAGATCAGCGCCGAGTCAACGTTCGCGGCCGACCTGACGACCATGGAGCAGCTGCAGCAGGCGGCGGGCCCGATCGGCGAGCATGCGCATCAACGGCTGATGAAGGACGGCCGCGGTGCGCGCACGGTGACGGTCAAGTTGAAGCGCTCAGACATGAGCACTCTGACCCGGTCACTGACGCTCCCGTACGCCACCGCCGATCCCGCGACGTTGATCGCGGCCGCTCGACGGCTGCTTCTCGACCCGCTGGAGGTCGGCCCGATCCGCCTTGTCGGCGTGGGGTTTTCGGGGTTGAGCGAGGTTCGGCAGGAGCCGCTGTTCTCCGACCTGGACAGCTGGGATCAGCCGACCGACACTCTGTCGGCGCCCACACCGACAGCCGCCGTCACCAGTTGGCGCATCGGTGATGACGTGAACCACGACCAGTGGGGCCACGGCTGGGTGCAGGGCGCCGGCCACGGAGTGATGACGGTGCGGTTCGAGACCCGCGCCAACGGCCCGGGCCCGGCGCGCACGCTGTCCGCCGATGACCCCGTCGTGACGCGGGCCAACCCGGTCGACAGCCTGGACTGGCCGGAGTACGTCACCGGCTTGGTCGAGGAGTCAACCCCAGCGGGCGAAGACCTCGCCGACCGGTGAGCCGGTGGCCAACGCGGCCATCATCAACACCCGGGCCTGCGGTGGCCGCAGCCGCTGCACCAGCACCGCGCCGGCGTCCGCCAACTCTTTGCCCGGGCCGTAATGCGCGGCGACGCGACCGCCCGGGACACGGGTGGACACCGCCACCGTTACGCCTGCGGCGCAGTGGCGGCGCACCGCGTCGATTACGGCAGCCGGAGCGTTACCCGAGCCCAGCGCCTCGAGCACCACCCCGCGCGCCCCGGCCGCCATGCAGGCGTCAAACGCGGTCGCGTCGGCCCCGACGTAACACGCCACCACGTCGACCCGCGGCGCCGACGCCGCCGAGACCGCCCCGAGAAACGGGCGTTCCCTGCGGTCTGTGACAGGCGGACCGTCGAAGCCGCCCGCGATTTTCTGCGTGCCCAGTGGTGCCAGCACGGCGCCACCGAAACTGATCAGCACGCCGAGTCCCCGGGCGTCGGCCCGGCCGGCCAGTGCGATCGCGTCACGCAGATTCGCCGGCCCGTCCGCATCAGGTGCGTCCGCGCTTTTCGCCGCGCCGGTCAGCACCACGGGCGCCGCGCCGTCATACGTCAGGTCCAGCCACAGCGCGGTCTCCTCCAACGTGTCGGTCCCGTGGGTGACGACGACACCGTCGGCGTCGCGCGCGACCGCCGCTGTGATCGCCGCCGTGATCGCGTCCCAGTCCCCGACGGTCAGCTGCGAGCTGTCTTTCGCCGTCACGTCGACCACCTCGACGTCGTTGCGGTAGGTGTCGCCCAGCAGCTCGGCGCCGGTGCGCGCGGGCCGCAACACGCCGTTGTCGTCGGCGATTGACGCGATCGTTCCGCCCGTGGTGACGACGACGACGCGGCTCATGGGCGAATCATGCATCACGGCGGCGTCAGGCGATATCCGCCCTTTGCGATGATGGGGTGGTGAGCGACGAATCCAGCACGCAACCGGCAACCGCCGCCGACGATGCCACCGGCCTTCGGCCGCACCGCCGGGTCCGGCTGCTTGTCACGGTTGCGGCCGTGATTCTTGCCGTCGACATCGTGACCAAGGTTCTCGCGGTGCGACTGCTCACACCTGGCCAACCGGTGTCGATCATCGACGAGACCGTCACCTGGACGCTGGTCCGCAATTCGGGGGCCGCGTTCTCGATGGCGACCGGCTACACCTGGATCCTCACGCTGATCGCGACGGCCGTCGTGATCGGCATCGTCTGGATGGGCCGCAGACTGGTGTCAGCGTGGTGGGCGCTCGGCCTGGGCATGATCCTGGGCGGGGCGCTGGGCAACCTCGTCGACCGATTCCTCCGGTGGCCCGGGCCGCTGCGCGGGCATGTGGTGGACTTTCTTTCGATCGGCTGGTGGCCGGTGTTCAACGTCGCCGACGCATCAGTGGTCAGCGGCGCCGTGCTGCTCGTGTGCCTGTCGCTGTTCGGCTACGACTTCGATACCGCGGACCGGCGCAAGCCGAGCGAAAGCCCCGATGGCTGACAGGTCGATGCCTGTCCCGGAGGGACTGGCCGGAATGCGCGTCGACGCCGGCCTCGCCCGCCTCCTAGGGCTGTCCCGCACCGCCGCCGCCGCGCTGGCCGAGGACGGGGCGGTGGACATCGACGGTGCCCGGGCCGGAAAGTCCGACCGGCTGACCCCCGGTGCGTGGCTGGAAGTGCGGCTTCCGGAGCGGCCGTCGCCGCCCGAGAACCGCGTCGAAGAAGTCGCCGGCATGACCGTGCTGTACTCCGACGACGACCTCGTCGCCGTCGACAAACCCGCGGGCGTGGCTGCGCACGCCTCCGTCGGCTGGACCGGGCCGACCGTGCTGGGGGGTCTGGCCGCAGCCGGTTTCCGGATCAGCACGTCGGGCATTCATGAGCGGCAGGGCATCGTGCACCGCCTCGACGTCGGCACGTCGGGCGTGATGGTGGTCGCGCTGTCGGAGCGCGCCTACACGCTTCTGAAACGGGCATTCAAACAGCGCACCGTCGACAAGCGCTATCAGGCACTCGTACAAGGTCATCCGGACCCGTCGAGCGGGACCATCGACGCACCGATCGGCCGGCACCGCAGCCCGGAGTGGAAGTTCGCGGTGACCGAAGACGGCAGGCACAGCATCACGCACTACGACACCGTGGAGGCGTTCCCCGCGGCCAGCCTGCTCGACATCCACCTGGAAACCGGTCGCACACACCAAATCCGTGTGCACTTCGCCGCGCTGCACCATCCCTGCGTCGGCGATCTGACATACGGCGCCGACCCGACCCTGGCGAAAAGGCTTGGGCTGGATCATCAGTGGCTTCACGCGCGCTCGCTGGCGTTTACGCACCCGGCGGACGGTCGCCGCGTCGAGATCACCGCCCCCTACCCGCCCGACCTGGAGCATGCGCTCGACGTGCTGCGCGGTGGCCACATCGCGTGACCGAGAACCACAGGTCCGGGCTGGCCTTCGGCGTCGGCGCGTACGTGTGGTGGGGGCTGTTCCCCGGGTTCTTCCCGCTGCTGTTGCCCGCGGGCGCGCTGGAGGTGCTCGCGCACCGATACGTCTGGACGGCGCTGTTCCTGGTCGTCATGCTGATCGTGGCGCGCAGGCTCGGTGACATTCGCCTGCTCACCCGGCGCACCTGGCTGTTGCTGGCAGCCGCTTCGGCACTGATCGGAATCAACTGGGGCACATACATTTACGCGGTGTCGAATGGCCATGTCGTCGACGCCGCGCTCGGCTATTTCATCAACCCGCTGATCTCGGTGGCGCTGGGCGTGGTGATTCTCCGGGAGCGCGTCAGACGGCTGCAGTTGCTGGCGCTGGGGATCGCCGTCGGAGCGGTTGCCTTGCTGACGACCCAGGTCGGCGGGCTACCGGTGATCGCTCTCGCGCTGGCCACGTCGTTCGCGCTGTACGGGCTGGTGAAGAAGGTGGTCACCGCCGATCCGCGGG
Organism: uncultured Actinomycetota bacterium; assembly: GCA_963759655.1. Lineage (GTDB taxonomy): Bacteria > Actinomycetota > Actinomycetes > Mycobacteriales > Mycobacteriaceae > Mycobacterium. Next base: position 224,898 of record CAVXAG010000029.1, read on the forward strand.
TCAGCGTCGCGGTCGAGTCGCTGCTGGCGCTGCCGCTGGCCGGAGGTTACCTGATCGCGCTGCAGATCCGCGGCGGCGCGCACTTCGTCGGACTCGGCGCCGGACACACCGCGCTGATGGTGCTTTCCGGCCCGGTGACCGCGATCCCGTTGCTGATGTTCGCCGCGGCGGCGCAGCGGCTGCCGTTGATCACACTCGGGTTACTGCAGTACCTGAACCCCTGGCTGCAGATGGCGTGGGGCGTGCTGATCGACCACGAGGCCATGCCCGCGGCCCGATGGGTGGGGTTCGCGCTGATCTGGACCGCGCTCGTGGTGCTCACGGTGGACGGCCTGACCAGCACCCGCCGCCGGCCGGTCGCAACACACGACACGACACGCCGGGGGACTGTCGGTCGCCGGCCATAGACTGGCGTCCCTATGGACCGCTCCTTCGTGCACCTGCACAACCACACCGAGTATTCGATGCTGGACGGTGCCGCGAAGATCGCGCCGATGCTGGCCGAGGCACAGCGGCTGGAAATGTCGGCCATCGGTATGACCGACCACGGAAACATGTTCGGCGCCAGCGAGTTCTACACCGAGACGACGGCCGTGGGCATCAAACCGATCATCGGCATCGAGGCCTACGTCGCGCCGGGTTCGCGGTTCGACACCCGCAGGGTGACCTGGGGCGACCCCAGCCAAAAGGACGACGACGTCTCCGGCAGCGGGTCCTACACCCACCTGACGATGGTCGCCGAGAACGCCGCAGGATTGCGGAACCTGTTCAAGCTGTCGTCGCTGGCATCGTTCGAGGGACAGCTCGGCAAGTGGGCGCGGATGGACGCCGAACTCATCGCCGAACATGCCGGGGGCATCATCGCCACCACCGGCTGCCCGTCGGGCGAGGTGCAGGTTCGGCTGCGTCTCGGGCAGCATCGCGAGGCCCTGGAAGCAGCGGGCAGGTGGCGGGAGATCTTCGGCCCCGACAACTACTTCCTGGAGCTGATGGACCACGGGCTGACCATCGAACGCCGCGTCCGGGACGGGTTGCTCGAGATCGGCCGTACGCTGCGCATTGCGCCGCTGGCCACCAACGACTGTCACTACGTCACCCGCGACGCCGCGCACAACCACGAGGCGCTGCTGTGCGTGCAAACCGGCAAGACCCTGTCTGATCCGAACCGCTTCAAATTCGAGGGCGACGGCTACTACCTGAAGTCTGCCGCGGAGATGCGCCAGCTGTGGGACGAGCAGGTGCCCGGCGCGTGCGACTCCACGCTGCTGATCGCCGAGCGAGTGGCGCCCTACGACGAGGTGTGGCAGCCGCGCAACCGGATGCCGATCTTCCGGGTTCCCGACGGCCATGACGAGGCGTCGTGGCTGCGCCGTGAGGTCGACGCCGGACTTCAACGGCGATTCGCCGACGGGCTGCCCGACGGCTACGCCGACCGGGCCGCATACGAGATCCAGGTGATCTGCGACAAGGGCTTTCCGTCGTACTTCCTGATCGTCGCCGACCTGGTCGGCTACGCGCGCTCGGTGGCCATCCGGGTCGGGCCGGGACGGGGGTCCGCCGCGGGATCGCTGGTGGCCTACGCACTGGGCATCACCGACATCGACCCGATCCCGCACGGCCTGCTGTTCGAGCGCTTCCTCAACCCCGAGCGCACCTCGATGCCCGACATCGACATCGACTTCGACGACCGCCGCCGCGGCGAGATGCTGCGCTATGCCACCGAGAGATACGGGCACGACCGCGTCGCCCAGGTGATCACGTTCGGCACCATCAAAACTAAAGCAGCGCTGAAGGATTCGGCGCGTATCCACTTCGGCCAGCCCGGTTTCTCCATCGCCGACAAGATCACGAAGGCGCTACCGCCGCCGATCATGGCCAAGGACATCTCGTTGTCGGGCATCACCGACACGAGCCATGAGCGGTACAAGGAGGCGGCCGAGGTCCGCGGCCTGATCGACACCGACCCCGAGATACGGACCATCTACGAGACCGCGCGGGGCCTGGAGGGGCTGATCCGCAACGCCGGAGTCCACGCCTGTGCCGTGATCATGAGCTCCGAACCGCTGGTCGACGTGATTCCGATGTGGCGGCGTGCCCAGGACGGCGCGGTGATCACCGGCTGGGATTACGAGCGGTGCGAGCAAATCGGCCTGCTGAAGATGGACTTCCTCGGGCTGCGCAACTTGACGATCATCGGCGACGCGATCGACAACGTGAAAGCCAACAGGGGAATCGACGTCGACCCGGAGTCGCTGCCGCTGGACGACGGGGCGACCTACGAGCTGCTGGGCCGGGGCGACACATTGGGTGTGTTCCAGCTCGACGGCGGTCCGATGCGCGACCTGCTGCGCCGCATGCAGCCCACCGGCTTCGCGGACATCATCGCGGTCATCGCGTTGTATCGACCCGGCCCGATGGGCCAGAACGCGCACAACGACTACGCCGACCGCAAGAACGACAGGCAGGCCGTCAAGCCGATCCATCCCGAGCTCGCCGAGCCGCTACACGACATCCTTGCCGAGACGTACGGCTTGATCGTCTACCAAGAACAGATCATGCGCATTGCGCAGAAGGTCGCCGGCTACTCGCTGGCACGAGCCGACATTCTGCGGAAAGCCATGGGCAAGAAGAAGCGGGAAGTCCTCGAGAAGGAGTATGAGGGCTTCGCAGAAGGCATGCGCACCAACGGCTTTTCGGATCGTGCCATCAAGGCGCTCTGGGAAACCGTGCAGCCCTTCGCGGATTACGCATTCAACAAATCACACGCCGCGGGCTACGCAATGGTGTCCTACTGGACCGCCTACCTCAAGGCCAACTACCCGGCCGAATACATGGCGGGCCTGTTGACGTCGGTGGGCGACGACAAGGACAAGGCCGCCGTGTACCTGGCCGACTGCCGCAAGCTGGGCATCACCGTGCTGCCGCCGGACGTGAACGAATCCGGGCTGAACTTCGCGTCGGTGGGCACCGACATTCGCTACGGGCTCGGCGCTGTGCGCAACGTGGGCGCGAACGTGGTGGGCTCCATCATCCGAACCCGCGGCGACAAAGGCAAATTCACCGACTTCTCCGACTACCTCAACAAGATCGACATCGGGCCCTGCAACAAGAAGGTCACCGAGTCGCTTATCAAGGCGGGCGCGTTCGACTCGCTCGATCATCCGCGCAAGGGTCTCTTCCTGGTACACACCGACGCCGTCGACTCGGTGCTGGGCACGAAGAAGGCCGAGGCGATGGGCCAGTTCGACCTATTCGGCGTCGATGCCGACAGTGGGGACAGAAGCACGGACGCGGTGTTCTCGATCAAGGTGCCCGACGACGAGTGGGACGACAAGCACAAGCTCGCGCTCGAGAAAGAGATGCTGGGGTTATACGTGTCCGGGCATCCGCTCGACGGTGTCGCGCACCTGCTGGCCGGCCAGGTTGACACGCCGATCCCGGCGATCCTCGACGGTGATGTTCCCAACGATGCCCAGGTGCGGGTCGGCGGCATTCTGGCGGCGGTGAACCGGCGTGTCAACAAGAACGGATTGCCCTGGGCGTCAGCGCAGTTGGAGGATCTGACGGGTGGCATCGAGGTGATGTTCTTCCCGCACAACTACTCGACGTTCGGCGCCGAGATCGTCGATGACGCGGTGGTAGTGGTCAGTGCACGGGTGAGGATTCAAGACGACCGGATCTGCCTGATAGGCAGCGACCTTGTGGTGCCGGACTTTTCGAAGGCGACGGTGAACCGGCCGTTGGCGGTGAGCATCCCGACCCGGCAGTGCACGCTCGACAAGGTCACCGCGCTCAAGCAGGTGCTCGCCCGTCACCCGGGTACGTCGCTGGTCCGCCTGCGGCTGGTCAGCGATGATCGTGTCACCACGCTCGAACTCGACCAGTCGCTGCGGGTGACGCCGTCGCCTGCGCTGATGGGGGACTTGAAGGCGCTGCTGGGCCCCGGTTGCCTGGGCGGCTGATCATTTCAGCACGTTGACCGCGCGCGCGATGACCAGCACAAGCGTCGAGACGGCCACCAGCGCCTGCAACGACATCATTCCCTTGGCCCGACGCGTCAACGGCATCGTGTCGGTGGGGGAGAACGCCATCACGTTGGTCAGGCTGACGTAGAGGTAGTCCAAAAACCGCGGCTCCCAGTTCTTGGGTGCCACCCTGCGCACGTCCATCTGCGGGAACAGGAAGTCGGGGTACTGGCGCTCCGGGGATCGCTCGGTCAGGCCGGCGCGCGCGAACGGGCCGCCCAGGTCGATCTCCCAGTACCAGATGCCGTACACGATGATGTTCGTGACGAACACGGCGGCGCCGCTGCCCAGCAGGAGGGCCGCGTCGTTGCTCACCGTCCCGGCCAGGATATGGTAGTCGAGCACCACCGCGGACGCGGTGTTATCGAGGGTGATTGCGGCCAGCAATAGCAGGCTCGCGGCCTTGCCCAGCCTCGTCACGCGGGTGAGGCGAACCGGGTTGATGATCAGCAGGACGACGACCAGCGCGACCTCCATCGTGAGCAGCGGCCAGCGCGGCACCACGGTGTAGCGCTTGGGAATCGCGCCTTGCATGACGATGGCGGAGATCAAGGCCACCAGCACCGGCCAGCGGCTCTCCGGATTGCCCGGCTGTAGCCAGGCCGGCAGCATCTGCTCGGTCTGTTTCGCCAGATGCTGGGCCCGGTGCACGACGTCTTGGCGGGCTTCGGGTTGTTCCTTGCTGTCATCCATGGTCTTCGCCGTACGCTACCCGTCATGACCGATCAACCGGCCACCCTGTGCGAGGCGTTCCAGCGAACAGCTGCAGTCGACCCCGACGCGGTGGCGCTGAGAACAGTTGGTGACACCCAGACGATGACGTGGCGCGAGCTCGCCGAGCAGGTGCGTCACGTCACGGCCGGGTTGGCCGCCCTAGGGGTGCGGCGCGGCGACACGGTCTCGCTGATGATGGGGAACCGCATCGAGTTCTACCCGCTCGACATCGGGGCACAGCATCTGGGCGCCACGTGTTTCTCGGTCTACAACACCCTGGCCGCAGAACAGCTGACCTACGTGTTCGCCAATGCCGAGACCAAGGTGGTGATCTGCGAGGCGCAGTATGTCGCCCGGATCCGGGCCAGCGGTGCGGCCATCGATCACATCGTCTGCATCGACGGCTGCCCGGACGGCACAGTGCCGCTCGAGGACATGTTGGCCGGCGGGGCCGCCGACTTCGACTTCGAATCCACTTGGCGTGCGGTGCAGCCCGACGACATCGCCACCCTCATCTACACGTCCGGCACGACGGGAAACCCCAAGGGCGTGGAGATGACGCACACCAACCTGATGTTCGAGTCGACCGCTGTCGCAGAGGTAATCGATTTCCGTTTCGGCGACCGGATGACGTCCTACCTTCCCTCCGCGCACATCGCCGATCGGTGGGGCGGCCTGTACAGCCAGGAGGTGTTCGGCACACAGCTCACCGTGGTGCCTGACGCGCGGGCCATCGCCGCAGCGCTGCCCGACGTCCGGCCGACTATTTGGGGAGCGGTCCCACGGATATGGGAAAAGCTCAAGGCCGCAATAGAATTCGCGGCCGCGAATGAAGCGGACGAGACGAAGCGGCAAGGTCTGCAGTGGGGCCTGGCGGTGGCAGCCAAGAAGGCGGCTGCGCTGGTCGCGGGCGAGCCCGTTGCCGACGACGTCGCAGCCGAATGGGCGCAGGCCGACGAACTCGTGCTGTCGAAACTGCGGGAAAAGCTCGGGCTGGAGCAGCTGCGGTGGTCGGTGTCGGGGGCTGCGCCGATTCCGAAGGAGACGTTGGCTTTCTTCTCCGGCCTCGGCATTCCGATCGCCGAGGTCTGGGGAATGTCGGAGCTGAGTTGCGTGGCCTCGGTGAGTCACCCACGCGACGCCCGGCTGGGCACGGTCGGAAAGCTGCTGCCCGGTCTGGAAGGCAAGATCGCCGACGACGGCGAGTTCCTGGTGCGTGGACCGCTGGTGATGAAGGGCTACCGCAAAGAGCCGAAGAAGACCGCGGAGGCCGTCGACTCCGACGGCTGGCTGCACACCGGCGACATCCTCGACATCGACGAGGAAGGCTATCTGCGCATCGTCGATCGCAAGAAGGAGCTGATCATCAACGCGGGCGGCAAGAACATGTCGCCGTCCAACATCGAGAACACGATCAAGGCCGCCTGCCCGCTGATCGGCGTCATCATCGCCCTCGGCGACTCCCGCCCGTACAACACGGCGCTGATCGTGCTCGACGCCGAGTCCGCCGGACCGTACGCCGCACAGCGCGGGCTGACCGACGCCTCGGCGGAGACGCTGGCCGAACGCCCTGAACTGATCAGCGAGATCGCTGCCGGGGTAGCCGAGGGAAACGCGAAGCTGTCGCGGGTCGAGCAGATCAAACGATTCCGGGTGCTGCCGACCTTCTGGGAACCCGGCGGCGACGAGATCACGCTGACGATGAAGCTCAAGCGCAAGCCGATCAACGAGAAATACGCCGCCGAGATCGAGGAGCTGTACGCGCCCGCCGTGGGGCAGGCGGTCTACGAACCGAAGTAGTGCTGAACGCTGCCCAGGACCAGCCAGATCAGCGTGCCGGCTGCTGCTCCCGCGAGCACCGCAGGGGCGGCATTCATGCTGACAATGCCGACGACAAGCGCCACGATCAACCCGATGACCAGTGCGACGACCTTGTACAGCGGCCACGGCACACCGGCGATCGTCACCTCAGGGGACTTCGCAGAGGCGATCGAGCGGATGTGCCCAGCCGTGGTCATAAGTTCAGGATACGCCACGGTCGTGATTTCGGATAACCGAAAAACGGGTTGAGGAGCTTCATTGCCGGGACGACCGCATAGTGTTGGGGCCATGCCTTTGT
>CAVXAG010000030.1:0-82482 GCA_963759655.1 uncultured Actinomycetota bacterium
CGGCTGCGACGCGGGCGCGAAAAAGGCTTGCGAGCAGGGCCGGTGTAGAGTAATAGCGTTCCGAGCCAACCGGCTCGGATTCGCATGTCAAGGCAGTGGCCAGCCTGCAATCGGGCGGTCTTCGGTAGTGGCGGCCGGAGCTTCCGGCTGCTTCGATCGATGGCCGTAGCCGCATTCAGGCCTATGCCGTTCAGGTTGTTCGCCACTGCTAGTCATTGCGACGACAACCGAACGAAGGAAGGCCCGCGGACTGTTATGTCTGTAGCTGAAATCGACGAGGGCGTTTACGAATCAACCGCCACCATCGACAACGGGAGCTTCGGCACCCGCACCATCCGTTTTGAAGCCGGCAGGCTGGCCCAGCAGGCGGCCGGCTCTGTGGTCGCGTACCTCGACGAGGAGACCATGCTGCTTTCGGCGACGACCGCGAGCAAGCACCCGAAGGAGCAACTCGACTTCTTCCCACTGACCGTTGATGTCGAAGAGCGCATGTACGCCGCCGGTCGTATCCCCGGCTCGTTCTTCCGTCGCGAGGGGCGGCCGTCCACGGATGCGATCCTGACCTGCCGTCTCATCGACCGCCCGCTGCGCCCGTCATTCGTCGACGGCCTGCGCAACGAGATCCAAGTCGTCGTGACGATCCTGTCCCTTGACCCCGACGAGCTCTACGACGTGCTGGCGATCAACGCGGCGTCGGCCTCCACCCAGTTGGCCGGCCTGCCGTTCTCCGGCCCGGTAGGCGCGGCGCGGGTAGCTCTGATCGACGGGACCTGGGTGGCGTTCCCGACGGTGACGCAGCTGGAGCGCGCGGTGTTCGACATGGTGGTCGCGGGCCGCATCGTCGGTGATGATGTCGCGATCATGATGGTCGAGGCGGAGGCCACCGAGAACGTCGTCGAGCTCGTCGCTGGCGGCTCGCAGGCGCCCACCGAAGCCGTTGTGGCAGAAGGCCTCGAGGCCGCAAAGCCGTTCATCAGGACACTGTGCGTCGCGCAGCAGGAGCTGGCAGAGCGGGCCGCCAAGGAGACCGCCGATTACCCGGTCTTCCCGGAGTACGAGGAAGACGTGTACTACGCGGTCGCGTCGGTGGCCACCGACGAGCTGACCAAAGCGCTAACGATCGCCGGCAAGGCAGAGCGCAACGAACGCACCGACGAAGTCAAGGCCGACGTGCTCGCGCGACTGGCCGAGACGTACGCCGGGCGTGAGAAGGAGATCTCCGCGGCGTTCCGGTCGCTCACCAAAAAGCTTGTTCGGCAACGTATTCTGACCGACCACTTCCGCATCGACGGCCGCGGTATCACCGATATCCGCGCACTCTCGGCGGAGGTGTCCGTGGTGCCGCGCGCACACGGCAGCGCGCTGTTCGAGCGCGGTGAGACCCAGATTCTCGGGGTCACGACGCTGGATATGGTCAAGATGGCCCAGCAGATCGACTCGCTGGGACCCGAGACCACCAAGCGCTACATGCACCACTACAACTTCCCGCCGTTCTCCACCGGTGAGACGGGCCGGGTCGGCTCGCCCAAGCGGCGCGAGATCGGCCATGGCGCGCTGGCCGAGCGGGCGCTGGTGCCGGTGCTGCCGAGCGTAGATGAGTTCCCATATGCGATCCGGCAGGTGTCGGAGGCGCTCGGCTCCAACGGGTCGACGTCGATGGGATCGGTGTGTGCGTCGACGCTTGCGCTGCTGAATGCCGGGGTGCCGCTCAAGGCACCGGTGGCGGGCATCGCGATGGGCCTGGTCTCCGACGACGTCGAGCTGGAGGACGGCGGTACCGAGCGCCGGTTCGTCGCGCTGACCGACATCCTGGGGGCCGAGGACGCGTTCGGTGACATGGACTTCAAGGTGGCAGGCACCAAGGACTTCGTCACCGCACTGCAACTGGACACAAAGCTCGACGGAATCCCGTCGAAGGTGCTTGCCGGCGCGTTGTCGCAGGCGAAGGACGCGCGGCTGACCATTCTCGAGGTGATGGCCGAGGCCATCGAATCGCCCGACGAAATGAGCCCGTACGCGCCGCGGGTCACCACGATCAAGGTGCCGGTGGACAAGATCGGCGAGGTGATCGGGCCGAAGGGCAAGATGATCAACTCGATCACCGAGGAGACCGGTGCCCAGATCTCGATCGAGGACGACGGCACCGTGTTCGTCGGTGCCACCGACGGCGCGTCCGCGCAGGCTGCGATCGACCGCATCAACGCCATCGCCAACCCGCAGATGCCGAAGTCGGGCGAGCGGTTCCTCGGCACTGTGGTGAAGACGACTGACTTCGGCGCGTTCGTGTCGCTGCTGCCCGGACGCGACGGGTTGGTGCACATCTCCAAGCTGGGCAGGGGCAAGCGCATTGCGCGCGTCGAGGACGTCGTGAAGGTGGGCGACAAACTTCGTGTGGAGATCGCCGACATCGACAACCGCGGCAAGATCTCGCTGATCCTGGTCGCCGAAGACGACGCAGCCGAGCCCGCCGAACCCGTCGAATCTTCTGTCGCACCAGCTGCCGCAACAGCGGATGCCGCGCAAACCAGCTGAGCTTCGCCGCGGGTCCGGCGACGGCCAGGACACCACGGCACTGCGACGCACCACGCTGCCGGGTGGACTGCGAGTCGTCACCGAACGTGTCCCCGGAGTGCATTCGGCGTCGGTGGGTGTCTGGGTCGGCGTGGGCTCCCGAGACGAAGGACCGAGTGTCGCGGGGGCCGCGCACTTCCTCGAGCACCTGTTGTTCAAGGCCACCCCGACGCGCACGGCCGTGCAGATCGCGCAGGCCGTGGATGCCGTCGGTGGTGAGTTGAACGCGTTCACCGCCAAGGAACAGACCTGCTACTACGCCCACGTCATCGACACGGACCTCGAGCTGGCGGTCGACCTGGTGGCCGACGTGGTGCTCAACGGGGTGTGCGCGCCGGACGACGTCGAATTGGAACGCCACGTGGTGCTGGAAGAGATCGCACTGCGCGACGACGATCCCGAGGACGCGATCGGTGACGTGTTCCTGGCGGCACTCTTCGGCGGACATCCGGTGGGCCGCCCGGTGGTCGGGACGGTGGAATCGGTGTCGTCGATGACGCGGGCTCAACTGCACTCGTTTCACGTTCGCCGCTACACCCCGGAGCGGATGATCGTCGCGGTTGCCGGCAACGTCGACCACGACGAGGTGGTGTCGCTGGTTCGGCACTATTTCTCCGCGCGGTTGCAGCGCACGCGCACGCCGGTGGCTCCGCGCAAGGGCGCAGGCCGCGTGGCCGGACGACCGGCGCTGAGGCTGGGCAGCAGGGACGCCGAGCAGACCCACATGACCCTCGGCGTCCGCGCTCCGGGGCGGCACTGGAAACACCGCTGGGCACTGTCGGTGCTGAACACCGCTATCGGGGGCGGCCTCAGCTCGCGGCTGTTCCAGCAGATCCGCGAGGAGCGCGGGCTGGCGTACACGGTGTACTCCGCCGTCGACACGTTCGCCGACACCTCCGCGCTGTCGGTGTACACGTCATGCCAGCCGGAGCGGTTCGGTGATGTCGTGGACGTGACCACCGAAGTGCTTCGGACAGTTGCGCGAGATGGCATCACCGCCGACGAATGCCGCATTGCCAAGGGTTCGCTGCGCGGGGGTTTGGTTCTGGGTCTGGAGGATTCCGGGTCCCGGATGAACCGGATCGGCCGCAGCGAGCTCAATTACGGCGAGCACCGCAGCATCGGGCACACGCTCGCCGAAATCGACAGCGTCATGCTCGACGAAGTGAATGCCGTGGCCCGCCGATTGCTGACCGGGCCGTACGGCGCGGCGGTGCTGGGCCCGTATCAGACGAAACGTGAGCTGCCGCAGCGGCTTCGGAAGCTCTGAGCCAAACATGGAGATCGAAGGCAAGGTGGCGGTCGTCACCGGCGGAGGGTCCGGGATTGGGCGCGCGCTGGCCACTGCGCTCGCCACGGCCGGTGCGCGTGTCGTCGTCGGCGACATCGATCGGGTGGGGGCAGAGCAGACCGCCGGCAGCATTTCGGCCCTCGGTCACCACACGGTCGCGCATCAGGCCGACGCGAGCGCCGTAGCCGACATCGAAGCGTTGATTGCGCTGGCTGCAACAGAATTCGGGCCGGTGGACATCTACATCGCGAACGCGGGCGTGGGCGGAGCGCCGGGCCTTGGCGTTTCCGAGCGGGACTGGGACCACGTACTCGATGTGAACCTGCGCGCACACATCCGGGCGGCGACGCAATTGGTCCCGGAGTGGCTCGAGCGCGGCGGCGGATACTTCGTCTCGGTGGCATCGGCGGCCGGGCTGCTGACCCAGCTCGGCGCCGCGGGATACGCGGTCAGCAAGCACGCAGCTGTCGGGTTCGCCGAATGGCTTGCAATCACCTACGGCGACGCCGGGATCGGGGTGAGCTGTGTGTGCCCGATGGGTGTGGACACTGCGCTGCTGACCGAACTGCGCGAATCGCCCGAGCCGGACGGTCGGCTGGCGGCGAATTCTGTCGTCGCGGCGGGCGAGGTGCTGGAGCCCGACGCGGTGGCCGAGTTGACCCTGAACGCGATGCGGGAGAACAGCTTTATGGTGACGCCGCACCCGCAGGTGCTCGACATGTACCGCCTGAAGGGCGCGGACTACGACGGCTGGATCGCCGGAATGCGCCGCTACAGGCATCGGCTGATCTCGCCGAACTGAGTACGGCGACAAGGGCTATCGTTGAGGATGTGGCGAGTCACGATTGGGCGCCGGCGGCGTGCACGCTGCCTACCTCGGAGCGTCCGTTGCGGCAGGCGGAGTTCGATGACTTCTTCTCCCGTGTTTGCGGCCTGAGCCGACCGAAACGGACCCGGCTCGATCTGGTGATTCCACGCGACGCCGAACAGGCCGGACGCAGCCTGGCCGACCGGGAGAGCGCATGCTGCTCGTTCTTCTCGTTCGAATTCATGTCGCGCGCGGCCGACGTCGTGATGCAGATCGGGGTACCACCCGAATACATCGATGTTCTCGACGCCGTCGAGGCGAGGGTGGCGGCGGTTCAGGGGCCCACGGGTTAGACCAGCAGCGCCAGCGGGTCCGTGAAGGGCATGCCGAGGTCCCGCGCGACCTGGTCGTTGAGCAGCGCGCCGTCGTGCGTCGAAAGCCCTTTCGCCAGGGCGGGATCGTAACGGCACGCATCGCGCCAGCCGCGGTCGGCAAGCGCGATGACGTACGGCATCGTGGCGTTGGTGAGCGCGAACGTCGACGTCCGAGGGACCGCGCCCGGCATGTTCGCAACGCAGTAGAACACCGTTCCGTGCACATTGAAGGTCGGCTCGTCGTGTGTGGTGGGCCGCGAGTCCTCGAAGCAGCCGCCCTGGTCGATCGCGATGTCCACCAGCACCGCGCCGGGCTTCATATGTGAGACCAGAGAATTCGACACCAGCTTGGGCGCCTTCGCCCCCGGGACGAGCACCGCGCCGATCACCAGATCGGCGCGCTTGACGGCACCCTCGAGGTCCAATGCCGACGAGTAGCGGGTACGGATGTGGCCGCCGAACTCGGCGTCCAATTCGCGGAGCTTGCCGATGTTGATGTCGAGCACCGTGACGTGAGCGCCCATGCCGCTTGCCACTCGAGCGGCGTTGTAGCCGGCCGTGCCGCCGCCGATCACGACGACGTCGGCCGGTCCCACTCCCGGGACGCCGCCCATCAGAACGCCGCGGCCGCCCGCGAGTTTCATCAGGTGATACGCGCCGACCTGTGCGGCGAGCCGGCCGGCGACCTCGCTCATCGGCGCCAGCAGCGGCAACGCGCCGTCGGCCGTCTGCACCGTTTCGTACGCGATCGACGTGGCACCCGAACGGATCAGCGCGTCGGTGCACGGCTGCGAAGCTGCAAGGTGCAGGTACGTGAAAAGTGTCTGAGCCGGGCGCATCAGCGCGTACTCGGGCTCGACGGGTTCCTTGACCTTCAGCAGTAAGTCGGCCTGCTCCCAGACGTGTTCGGGACCCGAGATGACCTCGGCGCCCGCCGACTTGAAGTCGTTGTCGGAGATCGCTGATCCCTCGCCGGCGCCGGCCTGGATGACCACGTCGTGCCCACGCCGGGTGAGCTCGGCGACGCCGGCCGGCGTGAGCGCGACGCGGTACTCGTTGTTCTTGATCTCGGTCGGGACGCCGATTCGCATGCCTCTAGTCTGAAGAAAGTTCGGACTAACTGCAATACAGACGGTGGTCATTCGGTATGCTTGCCAAATGGTAGAACGATCGTCGGAAACCGTGATAGACGCGCCGCGACCGACGAAGAATGTTCGGGCCCCGGTCATCGACGAGGTCGACCGCCGCATTCTCAACGCCCTGCACGACGACGCACGGGTGCCCAACAGCGTGCTGGCGGACATGGTCGGGATCGCGCCGTCGACGTGCCACGGCCGGTTGCGCCGGCTTCAGGACATCGGCGTGATCCGCGGCTTCTACACCGACGTCGACCCGGCCGCGATCGGCCGACCGTTGCAGGCGATGATCTCGGTGAATCTGCAGTCGAACGCACGTGGGAAGATTCGGCACTTCATCTCCGAGATCCGCAGGCTGCCCCCGGTGATCGACGTCTACTTCCTGGCCGGCGCCGACGACTTCATCCTTCATGTCGCCGCCCGCGATACCGACGATCTGCGGGCGTTCGTCGTGGAGAACCTCAACGCCGACCCGGATGTCGCAGGAACGCAGACATCGCTGATCTTCGAGCATCTGCGCGGCGGTTCGCCGCTGTAACGGCGCGTGAAGACGCCGGGCACGGCGGTCGCAGTACGCTGCAAGCCATGCGAGTCGGGGTGCTGGGCGCCAAGGGCAAGGTCGGCATGACGATGGCCGCGGCCGTCGAGAAGGCCGATGACCTGACGCTGTCGGCCGAGGTCGACGCGGGCGACCCGCTGTCCCTGTTCGTCGACAGCGGCACCGACGTCGTCATCGACTTCACCCATCCCGACGTCGTCATGGACAACCTGAAGTTCTTGATAAACAACGGGATCCACGCTGTGGTGGGCACCACCGGCTTCACCGACGAAAAGTTGTCGCAAGTCGATTCCTGGCTGGCCGGCTCGCCCGGCACCGCAGTGCTGATCGCACCGAACTTCGCGATCGGCGCGGTGCTGTCGATGAGGTTCGCGCAGGAAGCCGCCCGGTACTTCGAATCCGTCGAAGTCATCGAGCTGCACCACCCGAACAAGGCCGACGCACCATCGGGCACCGCGGCCCGCACTGCCAAGCTCATCGCTGAGGCGCGAAAAGACCTGCCACCCAACCCCGATGCCACGTCGACCTCCCTTCCCGGCGCGCGCGGCGCGGACGTTGATGGAATCCCGGTCCACTCCATCCGGCTGGCCGGCCTGGTCGCGCATCAGGAGGTGTTGTTCGGCACCCAAGGTGAGACGCTCACCATCCGCCACGACAGCATCGACCGCACGTCGTTCGTCCCCGGAGTTCTACTCGCCGTGCGTCGGGTGCGGGAGAGGCCAGGTCTGACCGTTGGGCTTGAGCCACTTCTCGACTTGTGATGCGAGTTCTTCGCGTTCAGCTGCTGATCGCGTTCTTGTGCGTCGCGCTGGTGGTGTACTTCGTGTTGCTGGGCAGGATCGCGACGGCGTTCATCGTCTCCGGTCGACTCGCCGCGATCGGGCTCGGCCTGGCGCTGATGATCCTGCCGCTGATCGGCGTATGGGTGATGGTCAGCACGGTGCGCGCCGGACTCGCCCATCAGCGGCTGGCGCGGATCATCCACGATGAGGGCTTGGAACTGGACGTCAGCGCGTTGCCCCGGATGCCGTCCGGCCGAATCCGCCGCGAGGCCGCCGACTCGCTGTTTAAATCCGTGCGCGAAGAAGTCGAGCGCGAGCCCGAAAACTGGCGGCGCTGGTACCGGCTGGCCCGCGCTTACGACTATTCGGGAGACCGGGCCAGGGCGCGTGAGGCGATGAGCAAGGCGGTGCAGATGCAGGAACAGGAGGGGTCGCGATGAGCAAAACGCTGCTCGTGGTGCACCACACACCGTCGCCGTCGACCCGGGAGTTGCTCGAAGCGGTGCTGTCCGGCACTCGCGATCCGGATATTCAGGGCGTTGAGGTGGTGGTCCGGCCGGCATTGGCAGCCGTGCTGACCGACATGCTGGGCGCCGACGGCTATCTGTTCGGCACCACAGCGAATTCCGGGTACATGTCGGGCGCGCTCAAGCACCATTTGCGCGAATACCCCGCTTATAGGCAGAGGGCCGGCTAGTGCCGCAACTGCTGATCGTCCACCACACGCCGTCGCCCCACTGCGCCGAGATGTTCGAGGCGGTGCTGGCCGGGGCAACCGATCCCGAGATCGAGGGCGTGGAGGTCGTGCGGCGACCGGCACTCACCGTGTCGCCGGTCGACATGCTGGAGGCCGACGGCTATCTGCTGGGCACCCCAGCGAACCTCGGCTACATTTCAGGTGCTCTTAAGCACGCGTTCGACTGTGCCTACTACCAGCTTCTCGACACCACCCGTGGGCGTCCGTTCGGCGTGTACCTACACGGCAACGAGGGCACCGAGGGAGCCGAGCGGGGTCTCGCGGCCATCACGACCGGGCTCGGCTGGGTGCAGGTTGCCGAAACGGTTGTGGCGATGGGCAAGCCGAGCAAGGCCGACGTCGAGGCGTGCTGGAATCTCGGCGCGACAGTCGCCGCTCAGTTGATGGAGTGAGTCGCGCCGACGACATCTGCATATCAAAGCCAACCGGCTACGTCGGCGTGTGGGCGTGCCTGCCGGAGGATGTCGACGCGTCCCTGTTCATTCAGTGCGCCCGGAGCCTAGCCGGTCAACAGGTTGCCGCCTGCTCCACCGAGCGCGCCGATGGCGATTTGCCACGCCGCCCCGGGTAGCCACAGGGCAACCTGCTTGAACCGGTTTCGCTCCTCCTGGTCGCGCGACTCGTCATCGCCAGCGGCCTCAAGCGGCGCGAACTATTAAGGCACCCGCCTTGCATTTTTAAGGCGAGCGCCTTACACTTCGGTCATGAAGCGGGCTGATGCGCGAACCGCGATGATCGACGCCGCCGAGGCCATCGTCGCCGAGCGTGGGCTCGCGGCGATGTCGTTGCGCGAGGTCCAGGCTCGGGCCGGCCAATTGAACAAGAACGCCGCGCAGTATCACTTCGGCAACCGCGAGGGGCTGATCGCCGCGGTGGTGGAGGCGCGGATGGCACCGATCAACGACCGGCGTTGGCGGATGCTCGCCGAACTCGACGCCGCCTCCCCTCGACAGCTCGTCGAGGCGCTGATTTCTCCGCTTGCGCACGCAGTGTTCAGCCATCCGGGCAGCCGCTATGCCCGGTTTCTCGCGCAAGCCGCGTTCGATCCGCAGTTGTCCTCGATGATCACCGGGCATATCCGCGCCGGCAGCGCTCGCGAGGCGCTGAATCGGCTCGTCGGAAGTGCCAGTATCCCAGCCGATCTCGAGTCGTCGCGCATCCTCGGTGTTTTCATCGCGACGATAACCACCTTGGCTCATTGGGAAGCGTCTCCCGAGCTCTTCGCCGATCCGGCTGCACTCGTCGTCGACCTGGTCGACACCACGACCGCCGCGTTGTTAGCGCCATCGTCTCGACCGGCGGACAACCAATTGTCCGATC
Source organism: uncultured Actinomycetota bacterium (assembly GCA_963759655.1). GTDB lineage: Bacteria > Actinomycetota > Actinomycetes > Mycobacteriales > Mycobacteriaceae > Mycobacterium. Next base: position 9,599 of record CAVXAG010000030.1, read on the forward strand.
AACCGGCCTGATCCACACCAATCAAGGAGAAACCCATGCCCGGCAGTTCGTCTTTCGCCGATTCCGACGTGACGGTTGTGAAACTGGGTGAACATATCGGCGCCCGGGTCGACGGCGTCCGGCTGGACGGCGACCTCGAGGCCGGCACCGTCACCGCGATCAACCAGGCGCTGATCACGCACAAGGTCATCTTTTTTCGTGACCAGCACCATCTGGACGATGACGCACAGTACGCGTTCGCAGGGCTTCTCGGCACCCCGACGACAGCACATCCGCTGCTGAAGGGTCACAGCACCAACGTTCTTCCCATTGATTCCGAAGGCGGGGTCAAAGCGAACAGCTGGCACACCGATGTCACATTCGTCGACCGGGTCCCCAAGGCGTCGATCTTGCGCGCGGTCGACCTGCCGGCTTACGGCGGCACCACGCTGTGGGCCTCCACAGTCGCCGCCTACCAACAGCTTCCCGACGCACTGGGCCGGCTGGCCGACGAACTGTGGGCGGTGCACACCAATTCGTTCGATTACGCGCAGTTCGACATCCAAGACGTGGTGGCACAGGTGAGTAATGTCGGTGCGGGTGACTTCGACCAACTCCAGAAGTACGTCGGGGCTTTTCAGTCCGCCCAGTTCCGGACGCAGCATCCCGTGGTGCGCGTACACCCGGAAACCGGGGAACACGCCTTGCTTCTCGGCGGCTTCGTGCAGCGGCTCCTCGGCGTGAACGACAGCGAATCGCAGCAACTGTATCGACTCTTCCAGGACCGGATCACCAGGCCGGAAAACACAACCCGATGGAACTGGCAGCCCGGAGACCTCGCGATCTGGGACAACAGGACCACCCAGCACTACGCCGTCGCCGACTACGGAACCCAACGCCGGCGGATGCACCGAATCACCTTGGCCGGCGATGTCCCCGTCAGTGTCACCGGTGAATGCAGCCGCATCATCTGCGGCGACGCCTCCGAATACTCGATCATCGACAAGCCCCACCAAACCGTCGCCTGACAAGAGTGGTTACGGACCTAGAGCGGTGTGAGGATTAAATTTGCTGGTAGCCGTTTCATGCTTCCCCGGCGCTCGTCATTGGACAGGGAACCCAGCAGATAGGCCGCGTCCCACACCGCAAACGGGTCGGCGTCGCCCAGCTGTGCATCACCTTGCCCGTCGAAGTGCGTCACCGTGTCACCCCCTTTTCGTGCAGTGCGAGCCGCAATGCTCTCAGGGCGTAGTGCAGCCTCGACTTCACGGTGCCTTCAGCAATCTGCAGGTCTTCGGCGATCTGTGCCGTCGTCCACCCTAGGTAGTACGAGCGCCGAACCACGGCGCGGTGCTCGGCAGACAGCTGTGCCATCGCGTCGCCGATCAGCATCCGGTCCAGCGCCGAGTTCACTTCATCGGGGCCGGCCTGCTCGGGTGGAGCGGCGGCGTCCAACGACCTGACTTCGTTGCGGAACCGTGAGCTGCGGCGCTCGTCGATAATCATGTTGCGCGCGACGGTGAACAGCCAGGCCCGTGCCGACCGCTCGCTGTCGTCGGTAACCTCTGGGTGCTGCCACGCGCGGAGCAGCGTTTCCTGCACGACGTCCTCGGCGCGGGCCCGATCACCGCTCAGCCGCAGCGCATAGCGCCATAACGCTGCCGCGTGCTCGTCGTAGAGCGCGCGCACCGCCACGATGTCCGGCTGCGCCATTACCGATCCTCCTATCGTTGACACGATCCAAGAGCGGGATCAGTCACCGCGGTCCACGAGGCAGCGATAACCCGCCGGCCACGCCGGCCTTCGAATTCGTGAGCCGGAGCGCGCCATACCGCACCGATGAACGCCGTCGTCGTTAGCCCGACCGGCGACGACGCCCCACATGGTTCGTTCTCGCTAGCAGCGCAGCCGCTGCTTGACGACAGCAACATCTCGATTGACTCTCGAGACCGACTCCTGAATTACAACTTCCCTATCACTGTACCTATTTCATACAATATAGCGACAGTTGTGTCAACCACGACAAGTGTGGCTATACTGTGTATATGCTTAGGGATGTGTCGGAGCCGTCGAACTTTCAAGCCGAGGTCCGCCAGTTGCTGCGTGACCGTGTCTTGGATGCGGCGTACACGCTCGTGTGCGCGGAGGGCTGGGGTGCGGTAAATATGTCGCAAATCGCCGCCATGGTCGGCATCAGTCGACAAGTGCTCTACAAGGAGATCGGCGCCAAGCAGGCACTGGGCCAGGCCCTGGTCCAACGGGAAACCGACCGATTCATCGCCGGGGTCACCTCGGCTATGCGCGCCCACCCCGACGACGTGGCGGCCGGTCTTGCGGCCGGCGCAGCCTTCACCTTGCGCGCCGGTGCGCACGACCCCCTGGTCGAAGCGAGTATGGCCCGTGCACGCGATGCGGAGGTCGGCCTGACCCCGCTACTGACCGTGGGACCGACACCGATCTGGCGCGGTGCGATGGACGCGATCGCGGCGGCTGTGCGTGAGTTTCACGATCTTCCCGATCCGATCGACCGGCAACTGGACTCGATTGTCGAAGTCGACGTCCGCTTGACATTCAGCCATCTGCACCAACCCATGGGCAACACCATCGACGAGGCCGTCCAACAGATCCACACAACCCTGCGCGCGTTGTTCGCCGCCGCCACCACTGCCCAAGACGGCACGCCTGCAGCGCTCGGCAGTAGGGCGGGCAGTGGCCTCTAGACGCTTAGTGCGGCCTGGCCTGTTGACGACGGACCAAAGTTAGGCCAGCGGCGACGGTTGAAAAGTAGGCAGGCTTTGGCGAGGGTTTTGCGCAGCCGTACGATGCGTTCTTCGAGCTCATCGGTGATGGCGCGGGGGTTGTGGTGTGGTCGGCGCGACCGCGGCTCAAATGCGGCGGCACCCTCGGGTCTGGTAGCGGCGACCAGCTGGTGTACCAATTGGCGGGAGACGTCGTAGTCGCGGGCGATCTCTGTTTTGCGCGGCCTTCCACCACGACGGCGGCGAATGACGCTGGCGTGTTGCGCGTGGTCATCCGCCTGGACCGCTGCATGGTGTCGTCGAGCGTCATAGCGGGAAACTACGGAAGGAACTTTGATGGACGACGAACTGCGCCGACAGCAGGACGAGGCAATCGCGCGGGCTTCCGAGCGATCTCAGCCGATTCGCTACCCCGGCGGCGCAGCCGGTCGAGCGGAGGCCGAGCGCCAACTCGCCGAGACACTGCGTCAACGTCATGACAGCCGCACCGTCTACGGCGACGAGATCGTCGGACGCCAGATGCTCGCCGAGGCACTGGACAAGGTGGCCGAGGCCGAGGACAACCCTCAATCGTGCTGAGGGTAACCAACTAGGAGGCAAAATGACCGATTGCACTGTCTCGGAATGGTGTCCGACCCAGACTTATAGCGTTTAGGGCCGTTCGCGGTGAGATGCTGGAGGCTGACGGCTACCTGCTGGGCACCCCGGCCAACCTCGGGTACCTCAGCGGTGCCATGAAGCACTTCTTCGACACCATGTACTACCCGAGCCTGGATCACGTAGCCGGGCGGCCGTACGGATGGTGGGTGCACGGCAACAACGACACCGTCGGCGCGGCGTCGGCTGTCGACAAGCTGGCCACCGGGCTGGAACTGACGAAAGGGGCCGCGACGCTCGAGGTCACCGGCGCGGTGACTTCGGCAATGCGTGAACAGGCCTATGAACTGGGTGGCACGCTAGCCGCACTGCTGATGGAGTGATAGGCAAGCAGGTATGTCTGGAATTGCGCAACTCGCATTGGGTGCTGCTCCCATCTTCGGCGGGGCGCTCCTCGGTGCCGCGGCCGGCCAAATCAGAGGACCGGACTTCCGCGGGTCGATCAAAGCGGATCTGGATCTGCTCGACCGAATCCCCGAGGACGAGTCCGGTCGGCGCGCGGCGCTGCGGCACGCGATCAATCAGCGGATCGACGACCTGCTGCTAGCGAATGAGCGCAGCAGAGAGCTGCGGGCGGCCGCCAGCTCGTATCAAGGCAACTGGCGCGACATCGTGCTGGTGTTGTGCGCCGTGCTGTTCACGATCGTCTGGTGGAACGTGCCGCACAGCCGAACGAACTGGATGTTCCTGTTCGTCGTGATGATCATCATGTCGGTAGTGGCCGCGCTGTACGCATTTCGCGGGCTCAGACAAGTCCTGCGGGTCTCGATTCGCCGCAAGTCGGACTAGGCTCGGCGCTCGGTCAGCCGGGCAGCGCGGCCTCGAAGAGCCGCCGCAGGGCGAGCCAGTGCCGGTCAGCGGCCTCGACGTCGTACGGCGGATTGTCCGGCACCGCGAATCCGTGGGCGGCGTGATACGTCTCGATGGTGTGCGGGACGCCTGCTGCTTCCAGCGCCTTCTCGAGGGTCTCGGCCTGTTCCGGCGTGAACGACCCGTCGTTCTCGGCGGCACCGACGTAGACGGTCGCGGTCATGCGGTCCGCCAGCAGGTGGGGGCTGTCCGGGGCGTCCGTCACCAGCCCGCCACCGTGGATCGAGCCGGCGGCGGCAACGCGCTCGGCCTGGCGGCCCGCGACGACCACCGAGGCTCGTCCGCCCATGCAGTAGCCGCAGACACCGAACCGATCACCGGCCACCTCCGGGCGCTGAGCGAGAAAATCGAAGAACGCGCCGGCGTCGGCGGTCGTCATGTCCTGCGTCAGGCTGCCGATCATCGCGAACAGCCGGGTGCGCTCCTCGGGATCGGTGAACGCGGTCGCCATCGAGAACGGTTGCCAGTCACCCTGGCGGTAGTACACATCGGGCAGCAGCACGGCGTACCCGAAGCCGGCCAGCGTATCGGCCATCCCGTCGAACGTCGGCCGCACGCCGCCCGCATCGGGGTACATGACCACCCCTGGCCACGGACCGCTGCCATTCGGGGTGTGCAAGCTGACGGGACAGGTGCCATCGGGTGTCGTGACGGAAGCGGAGATGCTCGGCATGGTTCCGTTTTACCCTGCGGCTCTGCCAGTAAGCTGACCGGCGTGCCGATCGCCACGCCGTACGAGGATCTGCTGCGCGTCGTGATGGACCGTGGTACGCCGAAATCCGACCGAACGGGCACGGGAACGCGAAGCCTGTTCGGCCAGCAACTCCGCTACGACCTGTCTGCCGGGTTCCCGCTGATCACCACCAAGAGGGTGCACATCAAATCGATCGCGTACGAGCTGCTGTGGTTCCTTCGCGGTGACTCCAACGTCGGCTGGCTGCAGGAGCACGGGGTCACCATCTGGGACGAATGGGCCTCCGAGGCAGGGGATCTCGGCCCGATCTACGGCGTGCAGTGGCGATCGTGGCCGACACCCTCGGGTGAGCATATCGACCAGATCAGTGCGGCGCTGGAGCTGCTGCGCACCGACCCGGATTCGCGGCGGATCATCGTGTCGGCATGGAACGTCGCGCAGATCCCGCAGATGGCGTTGCCGCCGTGCCATGCGTTCTTCCAGTTCTACGTCGCCGACGGACGGCTGAGCTGCCAGCTGTACCAGCGCAGTGCCGACCTGTTCCTCGGCGTACCGTTCAACATCGCCAGCTACGCGCTGCTGACGCACATGATGGCCGCGCAGGCCGACCTCGGCGTCGGCGAGTTCATCTGGACGGGCGGCGACTGCCACATCTACGACAACCACATCGACCAGGTCAGACAGCAGCTCGGCCGCGAGCCACGGCCGTATCCGGAACTTCTTCTCGCCCATCGTGATTCGCTGTTCGACTACACGTACGACGACATCACCATCAAGAACTACGACCCACACCCGGCGATCAAGGCACCTGTGGCCGTATGAGGCCTGTTCGCAGGGCCGAACGTTGACCGGGACGGTGGGCCTGATCTGGGCTCAGTCGGCCTCGGGGGTGATCGGCCGCGCCGGCGCGATTCCGTGGCGGCTGCCCGAGGACCTCGCCCGCTTCAAGAACCTCACGCTGGGCCACACCGTGGTGATGGGCCGTCGGACGTGGGAGTCGCTGCCGGCGGGGGTCCGGCCGTTGCCCGGCCGACGAAATGTCGTGCTCACCCGGCAAGCTGGCTACATGGCAGACGGCGCCGACGTGAAGTGCTCAGTCGGCGACGCGCTGTCCGGCGACGACGTGTGGGTGATCGGCGGCGCCGAGATCTACGTGCTGGCACTGCCACACGCTGCACGCTGCGAGGTCACCGAGGTGGACCTGCGTCTGCCGCGGCAGGACGACGACGCGATGGCGCCCGTGCTCGACGAAGGATGGGTGGCCGAGGACGGCGAGTGGCGGGTCAGCGACCGCGGTCTGCGCTACCGGTTCAGCAGCTACCAGCGGATATGGCCGTCCTGACCGCGGCTCAGGCGCGAAGGGTCGCCGTCGCGGCCCAGGGCTTCGCCGAGGCGAAACCGCGCGGCGCGGTCACCAGGGCCCATGTCAAGCGACTGATTTCGAGAATCCAAGTGCTGCAGTTGGATTCGGTGTCAGTGGCGGTGCGTGCGCACTACGCCCCGGTGTTCAGCCGGCTCGGTGCATACAACCGCGACATCCTGGACGGGGCGGCGTGGCGTCACAGCGCCCGGTCCCCGCGGCTTCTTGTCGAATACTGGGCGCACGAGGCCGCGCTGATGTCGGTAGACGACTGGCCGCTGCTGCGGTGGCGGATGCGCGGGTACATGCACGGCCGGTGGAACACCGACGTCGTCAAGAACAATCCGCAGCTCGCCGACGACGTCGTCGCCGCCGTCGCCGAAATCGGGCCGGCCACGGCGGGGCAGATCGAGGCGCACCTGGCCGCCGAGCCGCGTGGCGCGAAGGGTCCGTGGTGGGGTCGCAGCGACACCAAGTGGGTCGCCGAGGCCCTGTTCGCGTCCGGAGTGCTCACCACCGCCACGCGGGTCGGCTTCGCACGCCACTACGACCTGACCGAGCGAGTGCTGCCGCCCGAGGTGCTGGCGCGCCACATTCCCGACGACGAGGCCGTCCGCGAACTCACGCTACGCGCGGCGACGGCGCTGGGCGTCGGCACCGAGGCCGACATCCGCGACTATTTCCGGCTATCCCCGAAACAGATCAAGCCCGCGGTCGCCGACCTGGTCGCTTCGGGCGAGCTCGAGCGCGTCGAAGTAGATGGATGGACGGCACCGGCGTACCTGAGGGCCGGCCAGACCGTGCCGCGCTCGGACCGGGGCACCGCGCTGCTGTGTCCGTTCGATCCGCTGATGTTCTTCCGGCCGCGGGTGCAGCGGCTGTTCGGCTTCCATTACCGCATTGAGATCTACACCCCAGCACCCAAGCGCCAATACGGTTACTACGTCTGGCCGTTCCTGCTTGACGGCCGCCTGGTCGGGCGGGTCGACCTGAAGGCCGACCGTGCCAGCGACGCGCTGCAGGTCGTCGGCGCGTTCGTGGAACCCGGTCAGCGACCGGGCCGGGTCGCAGCTGCGCTCGCTACCGAGTTGGAGGCGATGGCGTCGTGGCTCGACCTGGCGAAATTGAGCGTGGGTGAGCGCGGCGACCTGGCGGGGGCATTGGCTGGCGCTGCGTCGTACTCTGTGCGCAATACACGGAAGGAAATTGGCGATGGTGGAAGGTAGCGCTCTTGACCCGGTTGCCGGCGAGCGGCTGTCTCACGCGGGGAAGGTATGGACGTCCGACTTGTCGATCAACGAGTTCGCGCTGCTGCACGGCGCCGGGTTCGAACCGATCGAACTGGTGATGGGCGTCTCCGTGTATCACGTCGGTTATCAGTTCGCCGGCATCAAGCAGCAATCAGAACTGCCGGTGCTCACCGAGGCGACCTACCGCGCGCGTTTCAATGCGATGTACCGCATGCAGGCCGAAGCCGATGCGCTCAACGCTGACGGGATAGTCGGTGTTCGGCTGTCGTGGCGCACGGTGGGCGAGGGGGAGCACCTCGAGTTCATCGCGGTCGGAACGGCAGTGCGATACACCACGAAACCCGGTGCTTTCAAGCGTCCGAACGGGCAGGCCTTTACGAGTCACCTCACCGGCCAGGACATGACGACGCTGCTGCGATCAGGGTTTGTCCCCGTCGCGTTCGTGATGGGCAACTGCGTGTTCCACGTCGCGGTGCAGGGGTTCATGCAGACACTGCGCCAGGTAGGGCAAAATGCCGAGATGCCGCAGTGGACGCAGGGCAGCTACGAATCACGTGAGCTGGCGATGTCGCGCATGCAGAGCGAGGCCGAGCGCGACGGCGGAACCGGCATCGCCGGAGTGCATTTCGAGATCTCGAACTACGCGTGGGGTCATCACACCGTTGAGTTTTACGCGGCAGGCACGGCAGTGCGGCCGAGCGGCTCGGCCTCCACCATCGAGCCGTCGTTCGTCCTTCCCATGAGCGGATGATGGAGGGCTTCGATCCGGCGCGGGTGAGCCAGGCGGTTGCGGGCGCACTCGGCGGGCCAGGAGGAGTCGCGTTGGTGGTCCGCGTGTTCGCCGGCTTGCCCGGGGTGGTCCGGACCCCGGCGCGACGGGGCATGTTCCGGTCACAGCCCGAGCGCATCCAGATCGGTGACTGGCGCTACGAGGTCGCCGGCGACGGCCGGCTGTCCGCCGCCCATGTGGTGGGTGGCATCGTCATCGCCGAGGAGGTCCTGCCCGCCGGCGGTGTCGGCCCGCACATCGCCCGGGCCTTGGGTCAGATCGCGGCCAGATACGGCGCCACGATCGTTCCGAACATCGAAGCCGCCGTCGACGCGCTCAACGCCAGCGCCGGATTCTGACGCAACGTTCGTAACGTTCGTAGCGTTCGCAACGTTTCAGCCGGCCCCCAGAGTTCGTCGATACACTCGGCCCAGTGGACGACCGTCCCAGAATGCAACTGAACCGCAGAACATTCGTCGGCGCCTCCATCGCCCTCGGTGGTGCGGCCGCGGCCGGCCCGGTGATCGCGGGCTGCGACAGCGACCACGACCACGACGACGGCCAGACGTCAGTCGTGAGTCTGCGGATAAACGGTGAAGAACGCGAGATCAGCGTCGACAACCGCACCTCGTTGCTGGACATGCTCCGAGAGCGGGCCGGTCTTCCCGGGACCAAGAAGGGCTGCGACCAAGGCGCATGCGGCGCGTGCACTGTCCTGGTGGACGGTCGGCGCATCAACTCCTGCCTGACGCTCGCGGTCATGCACGAGGGTGCCGCGATCACCACCATCGAGGGATTGGCCCAAGGCGACCGGCTTCATCCGCTTCAGCAGGCCTTTATCGACGAGGATGCGTTTCAGTGCGGCTACTGCACATCCGGTCAGATCATGTCCGGCGTCGCGTGCATCGCTGAACGCCACGCGGGATCGCCTGCCGAGATCCGGGAATGGATGAGCGGCAACATCTGCCGCTGCGGTGCCTACACCAACATCGTCAACGCGGTCGCGAGCGCCGCCAGAGCCCGCTAGGACACGTGTTTCCATTCCGGTACACCAAGGCCACCGACGAGCAGTCGGCGCTGGCGGCCGCGGCATCCGGAGCCCGCTACATCGCCGGCGGCACGACACTGGTCGACTTGATGCGCGAGACGGTGGAGCGGCCGGACGCCGTCGTCGACATCAATGCACTGCCCTACACGTCGATCGACCTCACACCGGCGAACCTGCGGGTTGGCTCACTGGTGCGGATGTCGGAGCTGGCGGCTCATCCCGGCGTGAGGCAACAAGTTCCGGTGATCGCTCAGGCGCTGGAGCTCAGCGCGTCGGCTCAACTGCGCAACATGGCGTCGATCGGCGGCAACCTGCTGCAGCGTCCGAGGTGCTTGTACTTCCGTGACGTCTCGGCGGCGTGCAACCGGCGAACCCCCGGAACGGGGTGCGCGGCGATCGGGGGCCGCAACCGCACACACGCGATTCTCGGCACCAGCGAACAGTGCATCGCCACCCACCCGTCGGACCTCGCGGTAGCCCTGGTGGCTCTGGACGCCGCCGTCGTCGTCCGGGACGGCGGAGGGGAAAGGCGAATTCGGTTGTCGGACTTTTTCCGACAGCCGGGCAGCACGCCGCAGGACGAGCACGATCTGCGGCCGGGGGAGCTCATGGTGGCTGTTGACGTACCCCTCGGACCGGAGGCCCGGCGATCCGGATACCTGAAGGTGCGCGACCGCGAGTCGTTTGATTTCGCTTTGACATCGGCCGCCGTGGCGCTTGAAATCGGTGGCGGCGTCATCCGCAGCGCCCGGGTCGCGGCCGGCGGTGTGGGCACCGTGCCGTGGCGCCTGCCAGCCGTGGAAGGCGCGCTGCGAGGTCGCGCACCGAGCGCCGAGGTATTTCGGGTGGCAGCCGCCCTCTCGGCCGATGGCGCCAAGCCGTTGTCGGAGAACGGGTTCAAGGTGGACCTGGTCAAACGGACCGTCGAGAACCTACTGGCGACCGTGGCGGCCATGCCATGACCCGCCCGCTTCCTGCCGCGCAGTTTGTGAGTGGACAGCCGGTCACCCGGGTGGACGGCCAGCTGAAGGTCACGGGGAAGGCCCGGTATGCGGCCGACTACCCGCTCCCCAACCTTGTATACGCCGCGTTGGTGACCAGCACGGTGGCCCGCGGCAGCGTCGGCCGGCTGGACACCGCCGCGGCACTGCGCCATCACGACGTGCTGCGGGTGTTGACCGACTTCACGGGCGTGAAAATGCCGTTCGACCCTCGCCAGGTGGCGTACTTCGGACAGCCGGTCGCGGTCGTGGTAGGCGCAACGGTGGAGGCGGCGATACATGGTGCATCGCTGGTGGAAGTCCGCTACGCAGATCAACCGCAGATAACGGATATCGATGCGCCGCAGGCGGTCCCGCAACCAGGGAAGTCACAACACGACTACGCTCGCGGCAACGCGGACGAGTCGATACGCAGCGCCGCGGTGGTAACCGACCTCACCTACTCGATCGCACGCAACAACCACAACCCGATGGAGCTGCCCGCGACCATCGCCAGCTGGGACGGCGACCGACTCACCGTGTGGGACAAGGTGCAGGGCATCAGTTCGGCGCAGCAGGCCTACGCCCAGGCCAACGGCGTACCAGAGGACCACGTCCGGGTGATCTCACCGTTCGTCGGCGGCGCTTTCGGCAGCGCGGGGCGTACGTGGCCGCATCAACTCCTCGCGGCGTTCGCCGCTCGGCAGATGCGACGTCCGGTCAAGTTGGTGCTGACCCGCAAGCAGATGTACAGCGGGATCGGTTACCGGCCCACCAGCAGGCAGCGCATGGCCATCGGTGCCGATCAGTCCGGAACCATCAGCGCGATGATTCACGAAGGGCGCACCGAGACAGCCAAATACGATCTCTACGAGGACGGCCTGACCGGCAATCCGCGATTCCTCTACCGCGTACCGGATATGCGTTCGACATATCGCGTTGTCCCGCTTGATGTCAACCTTCCGACGTACATGCGCGGCCCCGGCGCCGTCACAGGCACCTTCGCGCTCGAGTCCGGGATGGACGACCTTGCCCATCGGCTCGGGTTGGACCCGATCGAGCTGCGACTGCGCAACGAGCCGGATCGTGATCAGACAGACGGCATGCCGTTCTCGACACGACGGCTCGTGGAGTGTCTCAAGCAGGGCGGCAGCACATTCGGCTGGGAGCGGCGTAATCCGACACCACGGGTCACGCGCGACGGCGGTCAGCTCATCGGGATCGGCATGGCTGCGGCGGCCTATCACACCACCCGCAGCCAGTGTGCCGTACTGGCGCGAGTGAACGCCGACGGCACGGCCGACGTGCAAAGTGGAACCAGCGACATGGGTCCGGGCACGTACACCTCGATGACGCAGGTAGCCGCCGACGCGCTGGGATTGCCGATCGGCAGGGTCCGATTCGCGCTGGGGGACAGCAATTTTCCGGCGGCGCCGTCGCATTCGGGGTCGCGGACCATGGCCAGTGTCGGCTCCGGCGTGTTCACCGCCGCGAACATGTTGCGCGACCGGTTCATCCGAACCGCCGTGGTGGATCCCGGCTCGCCATTATCCGGTTTGCGACCCGAGGACGTCGCCGTCGCCGACGGCCGGATGTTCGAAACAGGCCAGCCGGACAGGGCAGAGTCATACCAAGATCTGTTGCGGCGCCGCGGGTGGCCCAGCCTCGACTCGGAACAGACCTGGGTGCCCGGGGATGCCGACAAGCGATATTCGATGTACGCCTACGGCGGGGTTTTCGCCGAGGTCGCCGTGGACGAGATGCTCGGTGCGGTGCGGATCCGCCGACTATATGCCTGCTACGACGCCGGCAGGGTGATCAACCCCAAACTTGCGCACAGCCAGGCCATCGGCGGCATGGTCGGCGGTATCGGGATGGCACTGCTGGAGAGCACCAACCTTGATCACCGCGACGGGCGAATCGTCAATGCGACCATGTCGGATTACCTGGTCCCCGTCAACGCCGACGTCCCTGCCGTTGATGCGGTGTTTTTGCCTGCCGAGGACAAGATTGCCGACCCCATCGGTGTGAAGGGCCTCGGCGAACTCGTCATCGTCGCCGTGCCCGCCGCGATCGCCAACGCGGTGTTCAACGCCACCGGCAAACGGGTCACCGATCTGCCGATCACGCTCGAAAAGCTGCTCTGAGGGGCGATCAGCGGTCGCGGGCTCAACGCAGCGGAATGTTGTTGTCGCTCTTGGAGTTCTGATACTGCTGCGAGAGCTGGTCGTAGCGGTCGCGGATCCGCTGCTGCTGCGCCCGCAACCGGGTGCACTCCGGTTCCGGCTCGGAGTCGACCAGGTCGGCGATCGAGTAGTAAGGGTGTCGGCTGCGATGGTCGATCCTAACCCGGGCCCGGGACGCTAGGGTTCTGACCGTGGCCGAGACCGCGCCGCTGCGGGTGCAACTGATCGCGACGACCGAGTTCGTCGCGCCGCCGGACGTCCCGTGGAGCACCGATGCCGCGGGCGGCCAGGCGCTGACCGAGTTCGCGGGCCGCGCCTGCTATCAGAGTTGGTCCAAGCCGAATCCGAAAACCGCGACCAACGCCGCGTACCTGCGTCACATCATCGACGTGGGGCACTTCTCGGTGCTCGAACACGCATCGGTGTCCTTCTACATCACCGGGCTTTCCCGGTCCTGCACGCATGAGCTGATCCGGCATCGGCACTTCTCGTACTCGCAGCTGTCGCAACGGTTCGTGCCCGAACGCGACTCCCGTGTGGTGCTGCCGCCGGGCATCGAAGACGACCCCGAGTTGCAGCAGCTGTTCCTCGCGGCCGCCGACGCCAGCCGGGATGCCTACGCAACACTGCTGGCCAAGCTCGAGGCGAAATTCGCGGACGAACCGAACGCCGTGCTGCGGCGCAAGCAGGCGCGCCAGGCCGCCCGGGCGGTGCTGCCGAACGCGACGGAAACCCGCATCGTCGTCACCGGCAACTACCGGGCGTGGCGGCACTTCATCGCGATGCGGGCCAGCGAGCACGCCGACGTCGAGATCCGGCGACTGGCGATCGCCTGCCTGCGCCAGCTCGCCGACCTGGCCCCGGCCGTGTTCGAGGACTTCGAGATCAGCACGCTCGCCGACGGCAGCGAGGTCGCCACGTCCCCGTTCGCAACCGAGGCGTAAGGCGAGCCGGGTAACCTTGGAGCCCGTGAGCACCAGCGGGATGGACGTCGGAGCGCGACTTGGCACACTGCTGACCGCGATGGTGACCCCCTTCAAGGAAAACGGCGCTCTCGACCTGGACACCGCGACCCGGCTGGCCACCCACCTGGTCGACTCCGGCTGCGACGGCCTGGTGCTGTCCGGCACCACCGGCGAAGCGCCGACCACCTCCGACGACGAGAAGCTGGCGCTGCTACGCGCCGTGCTGGACGCCGTTGGCGACCGGGCCCGGGTGATCGCCGGCGCCGGAACCTACGACACCGCCCACAGCATCATGTTGGCCGAGGCCTGCGAGGCCGCAGGTGCGCACGGTCTTCTGCTGGTCACGCCGTATTACTCGCGGCCACCGCAGGCCGGGCTGCTCGCCCACTTCACCGCGATCGCCGACGCGGTGTCGCTCCCTGTGCTGCTCTACGACATCCCGCCGCGATCCGTCGTGCCGATCGAGTTCGACACGATCCGCAAGCTGGCCGAGCACCCGAACATCGTCGGGGTCAAGGACGCCAAGGGCGATCTGCACGGCGGGGCGGAGATCATCTCGTCCACGGGGCTGGCGTACTACTCCGGCGACGACCCGCTCAACCTGCCCTGGCTGGCGATGGGCGCGACGGGCTTCATCAGCGTGATCTCGCATCTGGCGCCGGGGCAGCTGCGGGACTTGTTGTCCGCATTCCAGTCCGGGGACATCGCGACTGCCCGCAAGGTCAACGCGTCGGTGGCTCCGCTGATCGCGGCGATGAAGCGGCTGGGTGGGGTGACGATGGCCAAGGCCGGCCTGCGCCTGCAAGGCATCGACGTCGGTGATCCCCGGCTGCCGCAGGTGCCCGCCACCGCGGAACAGCTCGAAGCGCTGGCTGTCGAGATGCGCGCCGCCGCGGTGCTTCGTTGATTGATCAGGAGATGAAGCCGCCGGGCCCGCTGCCGCCCGGCGGGCTGCGGGTGACCGCGCTGGGCGGGGTCAGCGAGATCGGCCGCAACCTCACGGTTTTCGAGCATCTCGGCCGACTGCTGATCGTCGACTGCGGCGTGCTGTTCCCCGGTCACGACGAGCCGGCGGTCGACCTGATCCTGCCCGACCTGCGCCACATCGAGAACCGGCTCGAGGACGTGGAGGCGCTGCTGCTCACGCATGCGCACGAGGATCACATCGGGGCGATTCCGTACCTGCTGAAGCTGCGTCGGGACATCCCGGTCGTCGGGTCGAAGTTCACCCTGGCGCTGGTGGCGGAGAAGTGCCGCGAGCACCGGATCAAGCCGACGTTCGTCGAGGTCGCCGCCGGCAGCCGCACCACCCACGGCAAGTTCGAGTGCGAGTTCTTCGCCGTCAACCACTCGGTGCCGGATGCGCTGGCGATCGCGATCCGCACCGGCGCCGGTACCGTTCTGCACACCGGCGACATCAAGTTCGATCAACTGCCGCTGGACCGCCGTCCGACCGACCTGCCCGGCATGTCGAGGCTGGGCGACAGTGGCGTCGACCTGCTCCTCGTCGACTCCACCAACGCTGAACTTCCTGGCGTGGGGCCGTCGGAGAGCGAGATCGGCCCGACGCTGCACCGGCTGATCCGCTCGGCGGACGGACGGGTGATCGTCGCCTGCTTCGCGTCGAATGTGGCTCGGGTGCAACAGATCATCGATGCCGCGGTGCTGCTCGGCCGCAAGGTCTCGTTCGTCGGCCGGTCGATGATCCGCAATATGGGCATCGCACGCGAGCTGGGCTTCCTGCAGGTCGCCGACGACGATGTACTCGATATCGGCGCCGCGGAACTCATGCCGCCCGAGCGGGTGCTGCTGATCACCACCGGCACCCAGGGCGAGCCGATGTCGGCGCTGTCGCGGATGTCGCGCGGCGAACACCGCAGCATCACGCTGACCGCAGGCGACCTGATCGTGTTGTCGTCATCGCTGATCCCTGGAAACGAGGAAGCGGTATACGGCGTCATCGACGCGCTGTCGAAAATCGGCGCGAAGGTGGTCACCAACAACCAGGTGCGGGTGCACGTTTCGGGGCATGCCCACGCAGGGGAGTTGCTGTTCCTGTACAACGGTGTGCGCCCCCGCAATGTGATGCCGGTGCACGGCACATGGCGACATCTTCGCGCCAACGCGGCACTCGCGGCGCAGAGTGGTGTACCAAAGGAGTCAATCCTATTGGCGGAGAACGGGGTCAGCGTCGATCTCGTTGGGGGTAGCGCCCGCATCTCGGGTGCAGTTCCGGTCGGGAAGATGTTCGTCGACGGCCTGGTGCTTGGGGACGTCGGGGATGCGACGCTCGGCGAGCGGCTGATTTTGTCGTCCGGCTTCGTCGCGGTGACGGTGGTGGTGCGGCGTGGCACGGGTCGCCCGGCGGCGCCGGTGCACCTGCACTCGCGTGGCTTCTCCGAAGACCCCAAAGCGCTGGAGCCGGCCGCCCGCAAGGTCGATGAGGAACTGGAACTGCTTGCGGGGCAGCGGGTTACCGATCCGACACGGATTGCACAGGCGGTGCGTCGCACCATCGGGAAGTGGGTCGGTGATACCTACCGCCGACAGCCGATGATCGTGCCGACGGTCATCGAGATCTGAGCGCTTGTTTTCAGCGCTTGTTGATGTAGCCCGCGTCGACCGGCAACGTCACGCCGGTCACATAACGGGCGGCGTCGGAGACCAGCCAGGCCACCGCGTTGGCGATGTCCTCGGGCTCCAACACCTGCACCGGTAACGCATTGCCGAGGTCCTGCGGCGCACCGGATTCATACATCTGAGCGAGCCATCGCCGGATGAACTCGTTGTTGATCATCGGGGTGTCGACCCCGGCGGGGTGAACGGAGTTCACGCGGATACTGTGCGGCGCGAGCAGATTGGCGTAAACCCGCATCAACCCCACCATGCCGTGCTTGGCGGCGGTGTAGCCGATCGAGCCGGCGTCGGCGCTGCCGATACCGGCCAGCCCGGCAGCGGAACTGATCAGCACGATCGAGCCGCCGCGGCCCTGCTCGACCATCGTCGGTATCGCGGCCTCGACGGTGTGGTGAACGCCGGTGAGGTTGACGTCGATCACATCGCGCCAACCGTCGTCGCCGGCCTGCATCGGCGCGATCCCTGCGTTGGCTATCACGATGTCCAGACCACCGAATTCGTCGAGGCCCGCCTGCAGTGCGGTTCTCAACGGTGCGAGATCGCGCACGTCACCCTGGCTGGCGACGATGCGCGCGCCGGTGTCCTGCACGAGCTTGACCGTCGCCGCCAGGTCGTCGGCGGTGGCCATCGGGTAGGGGACCGATGCGATCTGGTCGCATAGATCGACCGCGATGATGTCGGCCCCCTCGGAGGCCAGCTTCACCGCATGAGCCCGACCCTGCCCGCGGGCGGCACCCGTGATGAACGCGACCTTGCCCTCGAGCGAGCTCATCAGGGACGCAGCTGGCCCTTGGCGGAATCCCCGGCGACCACCGGCTGCAGCATCTTGATGTCCGGCGCCCCGTCCAGAAGAGGTCCGACCTCGGTGAACAGTGCCCCGACCGCGGGCGCGGTGCTGTGCGTCTTCAGCGCCCCGGGGTCGGCCCACTGCTCTACGAACACGAAGGTGCCGTTGCTTTCGTGCAGCGCGTAGAGCTCACAACCCGGTTCCTTGTGGACCGCTTCGATGGCTCGCGTGCATGCCGCGCGTACCGCGTCAACGGAATCGGGCTTGGCGGTCATGGTGGCGACGACGACAACGGGCGTGACGGCAGCGGGCATCCGGCTCAGCTCCTTCGGTGGTGTGGGGACCCCCACCGTAACCGGCAGCGGCCTGCTGGCATCCGCCGTATCCCGGCAGTGGCCAGTGTGGCGAATGGTGCGAATGGTGTGCATGCGACTAGGCTTGCATTCATGCCTAGCAAGACCGCTGCCCGCTCTGGGAGCCGAACGAGCAGGTCAAAGGCCAGTTCGCGAAGCGGCTCACGGCCGGCGCCGCGCAGAAAACCGGCCAAACGGCGCAAGTCGAGGAGCCTTGGGCCGCTCACCGGCGGTGCGCTCGCGGTCGGCCGCGGAGTGCAGACCGCCTGGCTGATGGTGGCCAGAGGGGCCGGCGGTGCCGCGCGCTCGGTGGGCCGCGCCCACGATATCGAACCCCGCCATCGCCGCGACGGGATCGCGTTGACGCTGCTCGGCATCGCCGTCGTGATCGTGGCCAGTAGCTGGTTCAACGCCGCCCGCCCGGTGGGGCAGTGGGTGGACATCGTGCTGCGTACGCTGATCGGCTCGTCCGTCGTGCTGCTGCCGATCGTCGCGGTGATTGTCGCGGTGGCGTTGATGAGGTCGGAACCGGACCCGGAGGCCCGGCCACGGCTGGTGCTCGGCTCGGTGATGATCGCGTTCCCGGCGCTGGGCCTGTGGCACCTGTGGTCCGGCTCGCCGCAAACACCCGCCGGCCGCCAACATGCTGCCGGGTTCGTCGGTTTCGCGATCGGAGGGCCGCTGTCGGACGGTGTGACGGTGTGGATCGCCGCGCCGTTGCTGTTCATCGGCGTGCTGTTCGGGGTTCTGCTGCTGTCCGGCACGACAGTGCGCGATGTCCCGTCGGCGCTGCGCGCGATGTTCGGCGTGCGTGGGCTGCCCGCGCAGCGGATCGACGACGGGTACGACGGAACCTATGACGACGAGGCGCAGGCGTGGGACCCGGCCCCGTACGACGGTCTGGACGGTCCGATCGCGGATGAACCGATTGAGGACGAAACGCCCACCACCCCCGAGCCTGCCGCGATGGGCGAACGGGCGTTCGACATCAAGGCCGCCCGGCGCCGTGGACGCAAATCCACGCGGGACTTCGCCGCCTTGGACCGGGTCGTGGAGGGCCCCTACACGTTGCCGTCGCTGGACCTGCTGATTGCGGGCGATCCGCCCAAGCGGCGCAGCAGCGCCAACGACCATATGGTCGACGCGATCTCGTCGGTGCTGGGCCAGTTCAAGGTCGATGCCGCGGTGACCGGCTGCACCCGCGGCCCGACCGTCACCCGCTACGAGGTGGAGCTCGGACCGGGCGTGAAGGTGGAAAAGATCACGCAGCTGACGAAGAACATCGCCTACGCGGTGGCCACCGAAAGCGTCCGCATGCTCGCGCCGATCCCCGGGAAGTCGGCGGTGGGCATCGAGGTGCCCAATGTCGACCGGGAGATGGTGCGGCTGGCCGACGTTTTGACCGACCCGTCCACCCGCCGTGACCACCATCCGTTGGTGGTCGGGCTGGGCAAGGACATCGAGGGTGATTTCATCTCGTGGAATCTCGCGAAGATGCCGCACCTGCTCGTTGCAGGCTCCACCGGCTCGGGCAAGTCGAGCTTCATCAACTCAATGCTGGTTTCACTGTTGGCCCGCGCCACCCCGGAAGAGGTCAGGATGATCCTGATCGACCCGAAGATGGTGGAACTCACTCCGTACGAAGGCATTCCGCACCTGATCACGCCGATCGTCACCCAGCCGAAGAAGGCGGCGGCGGCGCTCGCGTGGCTGGTGGAGGAGATGGAGCAGCGCTACCAGGACATGCAGGCGTCGCGGGTGCGCCACATCGACGACTTCAACGCCAAACTCAGGGCAGGGGAGATCACCACGCCGCTGGGCAGTCAGCGTGAGTACCAGCCGTACCCGTATGTGGTTGCGATCGTCGACGAGCTCGCCGACCTGATGATGACTGCGCCGCGCGATGTCGAGGACGCGGTCGTGCGGATCACGCAGAAGGCCAGGGCCGCAGGCATTCACCTGGTGCTGGCCACCCAGCGGCCGTCGGTCGACGTGGTGACCGGCCTGATCAAGTCAAACGTGCCGTCGCGGCTGGCGTTCGCCACGTCGTCGCTGACCGACAGCCGCGTGATCCTCGACCAGCAGGGCGCTGAGAAGCTGATCGGGATGGGCGACGGCTTGTTCCTGCCGATGGGCGCGAACAAGCCGATCCGATTGCAGGGCGCTTACATCACCGACGACGAGATCCACGCCGTCGTGACCGCATGCAAGGAACAGGCCGAGCCGCTGTACACCGAGGGGGTGACGGCCACCAAGCCGACCTCCGAGCGCACCGACGTCGACCCGGACATCGGCGACGACATGGACGTCTTGCTGCAAGCCGTCGAGTTGGTGGTGTCCAGCCAGTTCGGCTCGACATCGATGCTGCAGCGCAAGCTGCGGGTGGGGTTCGCCAAGGCGGGCCGGCTGATGGACCTGATGGAGACCCGCGGGATCGTCGGGCCAAGCGAAGGTTCGAAAGCGCGCGACGTGCTGGTCAAGGCCGATGAGCTGGCGGCGACGCTGGCGTCGATCCGCGGCGTTGACGACGGTGGCGACGACTAGCGGGGTGCTGGGTGCTAAAGCGTCAACAGCATCCGCGAATTTCCGAGGATGTTGGGCTTGACGTAGCTCAGATCGAGAAACTCGGCCACGCCGGTGTCGTAGGAACGGCACATCTCGTCGTAGACCTCTGCGGTGACCGGGGTGCCCTCGATCTCGACGAAGCCGTGCCGGCTGAAGAATTCGGTCTCGAAGGTCAGCACGAACACGCGTTGAAGCTGTAGCTCGCGCGCCACCTGAAGCAGCCGGTCGACGATCGCGTGCCCGACGCCGTGGCCCTTCACGTTGGGATGCACCGCGACGGTGCGGACCTCGCCGAGATCCGACCACATTACATGCAAAGCGCCACAGCCGATCACCTCGTCGTTGCGCTCCGCGACCCAGAACTCCTGGACCGCCTCGTAGAGCGTCACCAGGTTCTTCTCCAGCAGGATTCTGCCTGCGTAGCAGTCGACCAGACCCTTGATCGTCGGGACGTCGGACGTTCGGGCCCGCCGGATCGCGAGCCCGTTGTCCGGTCCGCCGCGCAGCGATGAGCCCTCCGGCCACGAAGCATCGGTCGCACGGCTCACAACCTGCACAGTATCGGTTTCGGGCGCACGACCCGGCAACCGATAGGCTGATGCGGTGCCCGCGTGCTGCTCACCGATCCCAGGCCGACGATGACGGCCCCGACGGCGCGGCTGATCAACGTGGCGAACCTGTTGACGACAGTGCGGCTGGTGCTTGTGCCGGTCCTCCTGTTCGCGCTGTTCGCCGGTGGCGGACACGAAACGCGTTGGCGGATAGCCGCTTTCGTCATCTTTGCCGTCGCGGTGGTGACCGACCGGTTCGATGGGGCGCTGGCGCGCAGCTACGGGATGGAGACCGAGTTCGGCAAACTGGCCGACCCCATCGCCGACAAGGCGTTGATCGGCGCCGCGTTGATCGGACTGTCGCTGCTGGGGGACCTGCCGTGGTGGGTGACCGTGGTGATCCTGGTACGCGAAATCGGGGTAACGGCGCTGCGGTTCGCGGTGCTGCGGCGTGGCGTGATCCCGGCAAGCCGCGGCGGCAAACTCAAGACGCTGATTCAGTCGATCGCGATCGGGCTGTTCATCCTGCCGATGCCGGGGGTATGGCACACCGTGGCGGTCGTGATCATGGCGATCGCGATCGTGCTGACGGTCCTCACCGGTATCGACTACGTGGTGGAGGCGATCAAGAACACTCGTGCGCGATCGGCTGGTCAGTGACGGGAACCATCCGAGCGGCGGCCGACGTTCCCAGAGGGTAGACATTGGCGTATTGCGTGCTTTGCACGCTCTGCCCACGCGAAGGAGTGCACCATGGCCGCGTTGCTGCGCGAGGTGATCGGCGACGTGCTTCGCCGTGCCCGCACGTCACAGGGGCGGACCCTGCGCGAGGTTTCCGACTCTGCGCGGGTGAGCCTTGGATATCTGTCCGAGGTTGAGCGCGGCCGCAAAGAGGCGTCGAGCGAGCTGCTGACGGCCATCTGCGGTGCGCTGGATGTTCCGCTGTCCGAGGTGCTGACCGATGCCGGCAAGCGGATGGAGCGCAAAGAGCGCGCGGACGTGGCCGCCAGCGCGACCAACATCGACGCCAGCACCAAGGTGGTCATCCCGCCCGTCGTGTCGATGGCGGTCGCCTGATCCGTGCGGCAGACCGCCCTGAACGGATAAATTGGGCACAGCGCACAACAATCGACACGAAGGCGGAAGCAACACATGGCCAACCCGTTCGTTAAGACGTGGAAGTACCTGATGGCGCTGTTCAGCTCGAAGGTCGACGAATACGCCGATCCAAAGGTGCAGATTCAGCAGGCCATCGGGGAGGCCCAGCGCCAGCACCAGGCCCTGACACAGCAGGCGGCCCACGTGATCGGCAATCAGCGCCAGCTCGAGATGCGCCTCAACCGTCAGCTCGCTGACATCGAGAAGTTGCAGGTCAACGTCCGCCAGGCGCTGACGTTGGCCGACCAGGCCACCGCGTCCGGCGACGCGGCGAAGGCCACCGAGTACAACAACGCCGCCGAGGCGTTCGCCGCTCAGCTGGTCACCGCCGAGCAGAGCGTGGAGGACCTCAAGGGTCTGCACGACCAGGCACTGCAGGCCGCCGGCCAGGCCAAGAAGGCCGTGGAGCAGAACGCGATGGTGCTGCAGCAGAAGATTGCCGAGCAGACCAAACTGCTCAGCCAGCTGGAGCAGGCAAAGATGCAGGAACAGGTCAGCGCGTCGCTGCGGTCGATGAGCGAGATCGCGGCCCCCGGCAACACGCCGAGCCTCGATCAGGTACGGGAGAAGATCGAACGCCGCTACGCCAACGCCATGGGCGCGGCCGAGCTGGCACAGGGCTCAGTGCAGGGCCGCATGCTCGAGGTGCAGCAGGCCAGCGTCGAGATGGCCGGGCACTCCCGGCTCGAGCAGATCCGGGCGTCGATGCGTGGCGAGGCGCTGCCAGCCGGTGGTTCGACGGCGTCGACTCCCACGCCCGCCGTCCCGGCTGCCGACCCGGCGCCGCAGAATCCCGTCAGTCAGCCGTAGGACGCATCGACGATGGCGGTGACACCAGAAAGCAGAGGCGGATATCGCTCGCTGTTGCAACGGGGCATCGACACTGCCAGCGAATACGCCGACACCGTTGCCGACAAGGTCAGGCGGGCGGCCGACCCGCGTGCCCGGTCCTTGCGCAAGCGACGCTGGGCGCTACGGTTGGGCCTGTTCTCGGTTGTCACCTGCGTGTTCTGGGCGCTGGTGACCGCACTGCTGGCGTCGTGGAGCACCCCGGCGTGGGCGCTGATCATCCCCGGCGCGTTCGCGGCCGGTGCGGCAGCGCCGGCCACGCTGTGGCTGCTGCGCTACTTCCGGTTACGTCGGGAGCCACTGCCCCCGCCGCGGGGCGTGGTACGCCGCTTGCCCCCGTACGGGTCGGCCGCCCGCGCGCCGATGGTGGCGCTGGCCGCAGCGGAACGGGGGATGTTCTCGCTTCTGGGTGTGATGGAGCGCGCGGAGTTGTTGCCCGTGACTGAGCTTCGGGAGGTCACCCGAGCTGCCAACGAGGTGGCGGCCACGATGTCGGCGACGGCCAGCGACATCGTGGCCATGGAGAAGGCGGTGCGGTCCACCCCGTCGGCACGGCCTTCGCTGACCCCGACGATCAACGCATTCGCGGTACAGCTGGATCACGGCGGGCGGCAGTACAACGAAATGGTCAACGCGGCAGCGCAACTGGTGTCGACGTCAAGTTCGCCGATGTCGCGGCAGCGTTACCGCGACGAGCTGGTCGGCGCCACCGACCGTCTGCTCGGCTGGGCGCAGGCGTTCGACGAGCTCAACGGGCCCCGGCGGCTGATCGGTTAGCGTCCTGCGGCACGTGCGCCGGCTAGGGGCTTTGCCGCAGGGACGGGATCGCGATCGCGGCCAGTGCGCGGATGCTGCCCTTGAGGATGTCGAGGAAATCGAAGTAGTCCCGCCACAACGTGATTCGGCCGTCGCGGACCTCGAACACGCCGCACACCCAGAACTGGGGCTGGAACGGGCCGAAAATGATGACGTCAGTGCGTTCCGTGAGCACCGCTGAGCCTTCGGTGGCGATCCGGTGGATCTTCACGTCGAAGCCGGCGCTCGGGCGGCTCAAGCCGCGCTGCAGGAATGTCACCGTGCGCCGTCGGCCCCGGATGATCGGGAGGCCGACGTTCTGGTAGACGACATCGTCGTCGAGCGCCGCATCCATTGCGTCGAAATCTTTGTCACGCATCGCGTACAGGAAGCCTTCGACGATACGGGCCGGGTCGGTTGTCACGTCGGTTGTCACGGAGTGCTCGGGCAGCTGGTCGGTCATGCCCCCCAGCGTAGAGGTGCCGGCCTGTGGCAGGGTAGGCCGGTGCGCGTGGCCGTGGTCGCCGGGCCGGATCCGGGGCACTCATTTCCGGCGATCGCGCTGTGCCTCAAGCTGTTGGCTGCCGGCGACGCGCCAACGCTGCTGACGGGCGTGCAATGGCTGGACACCGCGCGCGCTGCCGGCGTCGACGCGATTGAACTGCTCGGGCTCGATCCCACCGCTGTTGACGACGACCGCGACGCCGGCGCCAAGATCCACCAGCGGGCCGCACGGATGGCGGTGCTGAACGCGCCGCAGCTGACGGAGCTGGCCCCCGACCTGGTGGTGTCCGACGTGATCACCGCATGCGGCGCACTTGCCGCGGAGATCGTCGGACTGCCGTGGGTCGAACTGAATCCGCATCCGCTGTATCTGCCGTCAAAAGGATTGCCGCCGATAGGAAGTGGATTCGCGCCGGGGGTGGGGCTGGGTGGCAGATTTCGGGACACCGTGATGCGTCGGTTGACCGCGCGCTCGCTGCGGGAGGGCCTGCGGCAGCGGGCGGCGGCCCGGGCCGGGGTCGGGCTGCCCCCGACAGGGGTCGAGCCGTTGCGGCGACTGATAGCGACGCTGCCGGCGCTCGAGGTGCCGCGACCGGACTGGCCCGTCGAAGCCGTTGTCGTGGGGCCGTTGCACTTCGAGCCGACCAACGCCGAGCTGGCGTTGCCGCCCGGTAATGGGCCGGTGGTCGTCGTGGCGCCGTCGACGGCAACGACGGGCACGCAGGGACTGGCCGAGATGGCGCTGGACTGCCTGGTCCCGGGAAGGGCATTGCCCGCGGGTGCCCGACTGGTGGTGTCGCGACTTGCGGGCGGCGCAATACCGGCTCCGCCGTGGGCGGTCATCGGGCTGGGGCGGCAGGACCGGTTGCTGTCATGTGCAGACGTCGTCGTCTGCGGGGGCGGCCACGGAATGGTGACCAAGACGCTGCTGGCGGGCGTGCCGATGGTGGTGGTACCTGGCGGCGGCGATCAGTGGGAGATCGCAAATCGTGTTGCGCGCCAAGGCAGTGCGCGGCTGATCCGGCCGCTCACCCCGGAAGTGTTGGCCACCGAGGTCGCGGAGGTTCTCGCGTCGCCGCGCTACCGGGACGCTGCGCGGAGGGCGAGCGCCGGCGTCGCCGACGTTGCCGATCCGGTACGGGTGTGTCAGGACGCGCTGGCGTAGCTTGGGGTCAAGTAGGTTGGGGTCGGTGCGCCTGACTGAATTCAGCGAGCTCGTCACTCAGCAGTTCGGGGCCGTATACGGGGCGTCGGTGCTGGTCGACCATGTGCTCAGCAACTTCGGGGGACGTACGGCCGCGCAGGCCATCGAGGACGGCGTCGATCCGCGTGATGTGTGGCGGGCGCTGTGCGTCGACTTCGATATTCCGCGCGACCGATGGTGAGCAATTTGCTGTTGTGACCACATCTTTATAGTGGATTGCAGGACTGTGGTGGATAATCGCTCGAGAAACTGTGCAGCGTCTTCAGATATTTCGTTGCAGAGATTGTTGCAGAGGTTGTTGCAGGGATTGTTGCAGAGAGGCGACATCGTGGGTAAGCACAGCATCCAGCGGCAGCGAACGTGGACCCGCACCATGGCTATGACGGGGGCTATCACGGCGGCAACGATGTGGATGGCCTTGGCGGCGGCAGGAACCGCGGAAGCCAAGACTCACCACGGCGCCGGTGCGCCGGGCAATCCTTTCTCTACACCGACCATCCCGTTCGGGGTCGGCTCAATGCAGTTCTCGGCGACGATGATAACGCGCCACTCGACAACGACCAGCCAGTACGGCAGGACGACATACAGCGGCAGTGGAACCGGAACGAGCAGCAGCTCGCTAGGCCCCGTCAGCGCTTTCAACATCGGGTCCAGAAGCGCAGCAGGGCCCGGCACCAGAACATCGGGACCGGCGGGCCGTGCGTTCGGACCGGCGGGTATTGCGACAGGGCTGCCGGGCAGTACGACAGGGCCAACGGACGGTGCGTTCGGACTGGCCGGCATTGGGAGTCCGGCGGATAGTACGACGGGGTCAACGGACGGTGCGTTCGGACTGGCCGGCATTGGGAGTCCGGCGGATAGTACGACGGGGTCAACGGACGGTGCGTTCGGACTGGCCGGCATTGGGAGTCCGGCGGATAGTACGACGGGGTCAACGGACAGTGAGTCCGGACTGGCCGGCATTGCCTCCGAATTCGGCAAGGTCGGGCACGGTCCCGGGCATTAGCTCCGAACGTACGACGCCGAATCCCGGCTAGCGCGATTCGCGGGCGAACCTGGCCTGGATCCGCGCGGCGCGGCGTGTCAGCTTGAATCGAACACGTGTTCGTCTACTGTGGTCGGTGTGCGGCGGCGAGATGCTGGTCAGGCCGACTTGTCGGAGTGTGCCTCTAGCGTCACGGCCAACTGATCGAAACCTCGATCAACCGAACCGACTACTTAGAGAGGCATCACTCATGACGCAGGCCCCGGACCGCGAAAAGGCCCTCGAGCTGGCGATGGGCCAGATCGAGAAGAACTTCGGCAAAGGGTCGGTGATGCGCCTCGGGGACGAGGTGCGCCAGCCCATCTCCGTCATCCCCACCGGCTCGATTGCGCTGGACGTGGCGCTGGGCATCGGCGGCCTGCCGCGTGGCCGGATCGTCGAGATCTACGGCCCGGAGTCCTCGGGTAAGACCACCGTGGCGCTGCACGCGGTGGCCAACGCGCAGGCCGCCGGCGGCATCGCGGCGTTCATCGACGCTGAGCACGCGCTGGACCCGGATTACGCCAAGAAGCTGGGTGTGGACACCGACTCGCTGCTGGTGTCTCAGCCCGACACCGGTGAGCAAGCGCTGGAGATCGCCGACATGCTGATCCGGTCTGGGGCGCTGGACGTCATCGTGATCGACTCGGTGGCCGCGCTGGTGCCGCGGGCGGAGATCGAGGGCGAGATGGGGGACAGCCACGTCGGCCTGCAGGCCCGGCTGATGAGCCAGGCGTTGCGGAAAATAACCGGTGCGCTGAGCAATTCGGGCACCACCGCGATCTTCATCAACCAGCTGCGGGAGAAGATCGGCGTGATGTTCGGCAGTCCAGAAACGACCACTGGCGGAAAGGCTTTGAAGTTCTATGCGTCAGTTCGCCTGGACGTCAGGCGGATCGAGACGCTGAAGGACGGCACCGACGCGGTCGGCAACCGCACCCGGGTCAAGGTCGTCAAGAACAAGGTGTCGCCGCCGTTCAAGCAGGCGGAGTTCGACATCCTCTACGGCAAGGGCATCAGCAGGGAAGGCTCGCTGATCGACATGGGTGTCGAGCAGGGCTTCATCCGCAAGTCCGGCTCGTGGTTCACCTATGAGGGCGAGCAGCTTGGGCAGGGCAAGGAGAACGCCCGCACCTTCCTGCAGGAGAACGCCGACATTTCCAATGAGATCGAGAAGATGATCAAGGAGAAACTCGGCATTGGCGCCGTGGTGACCGATAACTTGACCGATGACGTCCTGCCCGTCCCGGTCGACTTCTGACAAGCGCGAGGAGCAGGCGCGGGCCTTGTGCTTGCGCCTGCTCACCGCTCGCGCACGCACGCGGGCGGAACTCGCCGGGCAGCTGAAGACACGCGGCTATCCAGACGACGTCAGTGCCAAGGTTCTCGACCGTCTTGCCGAGGTCGGTCTGGTCGACGACGCCGACTTCGCCCAGCAGTGGGTGCAGTTGCGGCGGGCCAACGCCGGAAAAGGCAAGCGTGCGTTGGCTGCTGAGTTGCGTACGAAGGGGCTCGACGACGACGCGATCGCCGTGGCGCTGGACGGCCTCGACGCATCGGCCGAGCATGACCGCGCGGTCAAGCTGGTGCAGACGCGGCTGCGCCGGGAGAACCTCGACGGCGACCAGGCCAAGGTGGCTCGTCGGCTGGCCGGCATGCTGGCGCGGCGGGGATACAGCGAAACCATTTGCTTCGACGTCGTGAAGACTGAGCTGGCGCTCGAACTGGAGCGTCGCCGGACGTAACACGTAAAGGCGAGGCGAGGCGAGGCTAGGCGCCGCACTGCTGTGCATCAGACGGGCTGACGCCCTGGCCGCACCAGTAGGGGTTGCCCCCGACCCATGCTGGGAAGCCTTGCAGGATGGTCGCTTTCAGCAGTCCGGGCGCTTGAGGTGCGAGTTGCAGAGTGTCGCCGACGGTTGTCTGCGGTCCCGGCGATGGGTTGGGAGCGCTGGCCCCGGTGCTGTCTGCGAAAGCGACGGCGGTGACCTTCAGTGTCAGTCGTGTGGTATCGCCCGAGGCGACCGTCAACGTGTCGGTTTCGTGGCACATGCCTTGCGCCCCAGGGCCGCAGGGGCCGCTGTTGGCAACAATTGTGGCCGTCGCGGGGCTGATGTCCATCGTCGCGTCGTGAACATGCCAGTGGCCCACGAAGACGGGGTTGGCCGTCGCTGCTGCCGGGTTTGCGCTCGAAGCGGCGGTGGTGCTCTGGGGGGACGCGGTTTCCTGGACTGTGGCTGTGCTGACAGGGCTGGGCGTAGCGGTGCTCGTCGAGTTGGTGCTCGTCGAGCAGCCCGCCGAAGCGGCGAGTAGGCCCACCACCACGGCGACGAAGAATCCAAGCCCGGGTTTAGCTAATCCAAGCCCGGGTTCAACAATGGGCTGAGCTGAGGAGCCGGGCTGAGCTGAGGAGCCGCCGCGAATCATCGTCTTGACCCCTAACCTTGACATCGAACTCGCAGCCTAGCGCCGAGACGTGGCGGCGGTGATCGAATTTCCCCAGTGATTTCGGGTCATCAGCCCCTCCGTACCATGGGCACGTGACTCGGACGTCGATGGCAAGCCGGACCTACCAGGTCCGCACATACGGCTGCCAGATGAACGTGCACGACTCCGAGCGTCTCGCCGGACTGCTGGAAGCGGCCGGGTACGTCAAGGCCCCTGAGGGTACCGACGCCGACGTGGTGGTGTTCAACACCTGCGCCGTGCGGGAGAACGCCGACAACAAGCTCTACGGGAACCTCAGCCACCTCGCGCCGCGAAAGCACAACGATCCAGACATGCAGATCGCCGTCGGCGGCTGCCTGGCGCAGAAGGACCGCGACGCGGTACTGCGGCGGGCGCCGTGGGTCGACGTCGTATTCGGCACGCACAACATCGGTTCCCTGCCCGTGCTACTCGAGCGTGCCCGGCACAACAAGACCGCACAGATCGAGATTGCGGAGGCGCTGCGGGAATTCCCGTCGGCGTTGCCTGCTGCCCGCGAATCCGCATACGCCGCGTGGGTTTCCATCTCGGTCGGCTGCAACAACAGCTGTACGTTCTGCATCGTGCCGTCACTGCGCGGCAAGGAAGTCGACCGCAGCCCCGATGACATTCACGCGGAGGTCTCGTCGCTGGTCGACCAGGGCGTGCTGGAGGTGACGCTGCTAGGGCAGAACGTCAACGCCTACGGGGTGTCGTTCGCCGACCCGCAACTGCCACGCGACCGCGGGGCCTTCGCGTCCCTGCTGCGGGCCTGTGGACGCATCGACGGCTTGGAGCGCGTTCGGTTCACGTCGCCTCACCCAGCGGAGTTCACCGACGACGTCATCGAGGCGATGGCTGAGACGCCGAACGTGTGCCCCGCTCTGCACATGCCGCTGCAGTCCGGCTCCGACCGGGTACTGCGCGCCATGCGTAGGTCGTACCGGGCCGAGAGCTACCTCGGGATCATCGACCGTGTGCGCGCCGCGATGCCGCACGCCGCGATCACCACCGACCTGATTGTCGGGTTCCCCGGCGAAACCGAGGACGACTTCGCGGCCACCCTCGACGTGGTCGAACGGGCCCGATTCTGCAGCGCGTTCACGTTCCAGTATTCGAAGCGCCCGGGCACCCCGGCCGCCGAGTTACCCGGGCAACTGCCCAGAGACGTTGTGCAGGAGCGCTATGAGCGGCTGCTGGCCGTCCAGGAGCGGATCTCGCTCGAGCAGAACCGTGCCCGGGTCGACACCACCGTTGAGGTGCTCGTCGCCGCGGGGGAGGGCCGCAAGGATGACCGGACCTCCCGGATGAGCGGCCGGGCTCGTGACGGTCGGCTGGTGCACTTCGCTCCCGGCGGACGCGGTGACGGGCCGATCCGTCCGGGCGACGTGGTCAGCACCGCCGTCACGGAAGCGGCGCCGCATTACCTGATCGCAGATGGACCCGTGCTGACGCACCGGCGGACCCGAGCGGGCGACGCGCACGAGTCTGGGCGACGGCCGCGTTCGGTGGGGCTCGGCCTGCCCGCGCTGGGCGCACCGGCACCGGTGTCCACGGGATGTTCGCGGTGAGCAGTCCCGACGAAGGGCCCCCTGAATTCGAGGCGTTCAAGAAGGACATCGACGCGGCCGAGCGACGGGTGGCCGGTGAAATCCAGCCAGGCACGCGGGCTTTGGTTGTCGCAATCTTGGTGTTCGTTCTGTTCGCGTCGTTCCTGTTGCCGCATGCGGGCGGCGCTCGCGGGTTCGACGCGCTGTTGGGCGGGCCGGTCGCGGCCAAGGCCGCGATCGCGCTGCCGTCGCGTGTGTTCAGCTGGCTGGCACTGGTGTTCGGCGTCGGGTTCTCCATGCTCGCGCTGTTGACGCGGCGCTGGGCGCTGGCCTGGATCGCGCTCGCGGGTTCGGCGGTCGCCAGCGTGATCGGCATGCTCGCGGTGTGGTCGCGCCAGACCGCGGGCCCCGGCCATCCCGGGCCCGGCATCGGCCTCGTCGTCGCGTGGATCGCGGTGATTCTGCTGACGTTTCATTGGGCCCGGGTGGTCTGGAGCCGCACCGCTGTGCAACTGGCCGCCGAGGAGGCCCGCCGGCGCACGGCGGCCGAGCACCAGTCAAAGACGCTTCTGGAGACCCTCGATGACGAGGAGCGCAAGAAGGACGAGAGCTAGCGCGGCTGGCGCTTGCGTTCCAGCGCACCCGCTGCGGCTTCTGCCCACTCGCGCCATT
Organism: uncultured Actinomycetota bacterium; assembly: GCA_963759655.1. Taxonomy (GTDB): domain Bacteria; phylum Actinomycetota; class Actinomycetes; order Mycobacteriales; family Mycobacteriaceae; genus Mycobacterium. The sequence goes on from CAVXAG010000030.1 coordinate 40,231, forward strand.
GTTGGGCGTTGGCACGCGCCTCCTCCGCCTCGGCGGTGCGGCCCGCGGCGATCGCCTTCTGCGCCTGCTGTTCGAATTGCTCAGCACGAGAACGGAATTGCTCGGCACGGGCTTGGGCCTGGGGGCCGGCCCAGTCTGAGCTGGGGGCATCGCGCACCCGCTTCTCCACGGCCCGCAGCCGCCGCTCCAGCTCGCCGGCCTGCTCGCGCGGCACCTTGCCGATGGCGTCGAATTTCGCGGAGATGGACCGCAGCTCGGCCCGGGCCGCGTCGAGATCGTTGGCGTCGAGCTTCTCGGCGCGCACCACCAGGACTTCTTTAGCGGCGGCGTTGGCGTGCAGTTCTGCGTCCCGCTCGGCGGTCACAGCGTTGCGCGCGGAGAAGAAGGTGTCCTGCGCGGCCTTGAACCGTTGCCACAGCGCGTCGTCGACGTCCCGGGCGGCCCGGCCCGCTGCTTTCCACTCGGTGAGCAACTGCCGAAATGCCGCAGCCGTCGCGACCCAGTCGGTTGAATCGGCGAGCCCCTCCGCGCGTTCGCACAGGCTCTCCTTGGCCTGGCGGACACCGACCCGTTCGCGGTCGAGGTCGGCGAAATGCGAGCCACGTCGGCGATTGAATGTCTCCCGTGCCACCGAGTACCGCTTCCACAGCGCGTCGTCGGTCTTGCGGTCGAGGCCGGTGATCGTCCGCCACTCGTCGAGAATCGCCCGGAGCCGGTCGCCGGCAGCCTTCCACTGCGTCGAATTCGTTGCCAGCTCTTCAGCCTCCGCCGCAAGCGCTTCCTTGCGGGCGATCTGCTCGGCACGGTGTTCATCGCGGCGGGTCTTCTCCGCCTGCGCGGTCTGGTCGGCGTGCTCGCGAATGGTGCTGAGCCGCGCGGCGAGAGCGTCGACGTCACCCAGAACGGTCGCGGTGGCCAGCCCCTCTTCCAGGATGCCCGCAGAAGAGCGAATCTTGCGGGCGTCACCGGTGCCCGACTCGAGCCGCCGCTCCAGCAGATCCACCTCGGTGCACAGATCCTCGTAGCGGCGGCCGAAATGCGCGTACGCCGCCTCGGTGTCGCCCGCCTGCCAGGATCCGATGGTCCGTTCACCGGCGGAGGTGATGAGCCAGACGGTGCCGTCGGGGTCCACCCGCCCGAACCGATGAGGATCACTGCCCGCCGGCGCGGAATGCCCCGGGCGTGCCGCGGGGCGTGCCGGTCCGGGTTTGGGCACCGGCCTGGGTGGTGGATGTCGGCGGCCCTCCGCCTCAGGTGGTGTGGTTTCGCTTTCCGTCATCTCGTGCACCTCCAGGGGCGCGGTGCCCCACCTGCCGCGCAACGCGGCGCCCGATAGCTATGGTCGAAACGGCAACCGTCCCGACCTCGCTATTGAAGCAGGTCGTCGAGTTGCATGCCCCAGGTTCTGCGACCGGAGAGAAGGCGTTGGTGGCCAACGGGGACGGTGGGGTCATTAGCGTGAAGACGTGTTAACGGCGATCGCGCTTATCCCGTCGGCGCCCGTACTGGTGCCGCAGCTGGTGGGTGCCGCGGCTGCTGAGCTGTCTGACCTGCGACAGGCGGTGTTCACGGCCGCTAGCGCACTGCCGCAGCGGTGGCTGGCCATCGGCGTCGGGCCTACCGACGAGGTTGTCGCGCCGACGGCGGCCAGCACGTTCGCCGGGTACGGCGTCGATATCAGGGTCGGATTGTCGCCTGACGCCAATGATGTGCGCGACCTGCCGTTGAGCGCGCTGATCACCGGATGGGTGCGTGCCGAGGTCAACCCCGGCGCACGTGCCGAAGTCCGGGTGTTCACCGGTGGCCACAGCGGCCGGGACGCGATGCGGCGCGGGGCACAACTGCGGTCGCTCATCGACCCGGCCGACGAACCCGTCGGCGTGCTGGTTGTCGCGGACGGTGCCAACACACTCACGCAGGCCGCCCCCGGTGGCCACGATCCGGCGTCCGTCGCGGTGCAGTCCGCGCTCGACGACGCGCTTGCCGCGGGCGACGTGGCTGCGCTGACCCGACTCCCGACGTCGATCACCGGCCGGGTCGCGTGGCAGGTGATGGCCGGGTTGGTCGGTGCGGCACCGCGCTCGGCGAAAGAGCTGTACCGGGGTGCGCCGTTCGGCGTCGGGTACTTCGCGGGTGTCTGGCAGCCATGACCCGACCGGTCGCGATCGTCGGGCCGACGGGCACGGGCAAGTCGCAGCTGGCGCTCGCGGTCGCCGAACGTGTGGGCGGCGAGATCGTGAATGCCGACGCCATGCAGCTCTACCGCGGCATGAACATCGGGACCGCGAAGCTGCCCGCCGAGCAGCGGCGCGGCATCGCACATCATCAGCTCGACGTGCTCGACGTGACCGAGATCGCGACCGTCGCGAACTACCAGCGCGGCGCCGCCGCGGACGTCGACGCGATACTCGGGCGCGGCGCGTTGCCCGTCATCGTCGGCGGATCCATGCTCTACATCCAGTCGCTGCTCGACGACTGGGCTTTTCCCGCGACGGACCCCGCCGTGCGCGCGCGCTGGGAACAACGGCTCGCACAAGTCGGCGCAGAACAGTTGCACCGCGAGCTGGCGCGGGTGGACGCCGCGGCGGCGGAATCGATCCTGCCCTCCGACGGGCGCCGGATCGTGCGGGCCCTGGAGGTCGTCGAGCTGACCGGTCGCCCGTTTGCGGCGTCCGCACCGACCATCGGGACGCCACGCTGGGACACTGTGATCGTCGGGTTGGATTGGGAGACGGATCAACTCGATGCAAGGCTGGCGACGCGCACCGAGCACATGTTCGACGCGGGACTGGTCGACGAGGTGACCGCCCTGCTGGATCGCGGCCTGCGGCACGGCGTGACGGCGTCGCGGGCACTGGGCTACGCCCAAGTGATCGCCGCGCTGGAGGACCCCGACCGCGAGGTAGCGCTGACCCGCGCGCGTGAACAGACGTTCGTCGCGACCCGGCGTTACACGCGCCGGCAACGGTCGTGGTTCCGGCGGGATCACCGCATCTGCTGGCTGGACGGGGCCGACGCGGGGACCGTAGCCGCCACGGTGCGGGCCTGGCGGCACGTATCCTGAGCAGGTGATCTTCGCCAAGGGCCATGGCACCCAGAACGACTTCGTGCTGTTGGTCGACGTCGATGCGAAGCTTTCGCTGGTACCGGCGGGCGTCGCCGCGCTCTGCGACCGCCGCCGCGGCCTGGGCGCCGACGGGGTGCTGCGAGTGACCACGGCCGAAGCTGCCGTGGCCGCCGGTGTTCTCACCCGCCTGCCCGAGGGGCTGAGCCCCCGTGACTGGTACATGGACTACCGCAACGCCGACGGCTCGATCGCCGAGATGTGCGGCAACGGGGTGCGGGTGTTCGCGCACTATCTGCGGGCCAGCGGCCTCGAATCGCGCGACGAGTTCGTCGTAGGATCGCTGGCCGGGCCGCGGCCCGTGCAACTGCACCGCGTCGATGACACGTTCGCCGACGTGACCGTCGAGATGGGCAAGACCAACCAGCTCGGCACCGGCGAAGCGGTCGTCGGGGGCCGGTCATTCCGCGGTATGGCCATCGATGTCGGCAATCCCCATTTGGCGTGTGTCGACCCTGACCTGACCCCCGACGCGCTCGCCGCACTCGACGTTGCCGCACCGGTGGCGTTCGACGGCGGCCAGTTTCCGGACGGCGTCAACGTCGAAGTGCTGACTGCTCCGGTCGACAACGCGGTGTCGATGCGGGTACACGAGCGGGGTACTGGCGAAACACGTTCGTGCGGAACGGGAACCGTCGCGGCGGCAGTAGCGGCGCTGGCCCACAACGGCGCGTCGACGGGCTCGCTGACAGTCCACATCCCGGGCGGCGAGGTCGCCGTCACCGTCACAGCTGCGACGAGCTACCTGCGCGGGCCGTCGGTCTTGGTGGCCCGCGGGGAGTTATCGGAGGAATGGTGGCAGGCCCAGCAGCGTTAATTCAGGTGCGCGACCGCGTTTGGGCGTGCATCATCTGTAATCGCCTATGACTCATCCAGAGTTTCCCGACCTTCTCCCCGAGGACATCCCCAGCACCGGTGAGCTGGCTCTCGACGACCGTTCCGCACTGCGCCGCGTGGCCGGCCTGTCGACCGAGCTCGCCGACGTCTCGGAGGTCGAGTACCGACAGCTGCGGCTCGAACGTGTGGTCCTGGTGGGTGTCTGGACCGAGGGCAGCGCGGCCGACGCGAAGGCCAGCCTCGCCGAGCTGGCGGCACTGGCCGAGACCGCCGGATCGCAGGTGCTCGAGGGCCTGATTCAGCGCCGCGACAAGCCCGACGCGTCGACGTACATCGGCTCGGGTAAGGCCAAGGAATTGCGCGAGGTCGTCGTGGCCACCGGTGCCGACACCGTGATCTGCGACGGTGAGCTCAGCCCCGCCCAGCTGACCGCGCTCGAAAAAGCCGTGAAGGTCAAGGTGATCGACCGCACCGCGCTGATCCTTGACATCTTCGCCCAGCACGCCCACACCCGGGAGGGCAAGGCGCAGGTCTCGCTGGCCCAGATGGAGTACATGCTTCCCCGGCTGCGTGGTTGGGGCGAGTCGATGTCGCGTCAGGCCGGCGGCCGTGCCGGTGGTAGCACCGGCGGCGTGGGTCTGCGCGGTCCCGGTGAGACCAAGATCGAGACCGACCGCCGGCGCATCCGTGAGCGAATGACCAAGCTGCGCCGTGACATCAAGGGAATGAAGCAGGCTCGCGACACCCGGCGCGACCGTAGGCTGAGCAGCGACGTGCCGTCGATCGCGATCGTCGGGTACACCAACGCCGGGAAGTCGAGTCTGCTCAACGCGCTCACCGGCGCGGGTGTGCTGGTGCAGGATGCATTGTTCGCCACCCTCGAACCCACCACGCGTCGCGGGCATTTCGATGACGGGCGGGCGTTCGTACTCACCGACACGGTCGGATTCGTCCGGCACCTGCCGACTCAGCTCATCGAGGCTTTCCGCTCGACGCTCGAGGAGGTCGTCGATGCCGTCCTGCTCCTGCATGTGGTCGACGGCTCGGATGTCAACCCGCTGGCGCAGATCAACGCGGTGCGCGCGGTGATCCGCGACGTGATGGACGGAGCCGCTGGGGCGGCGACATCAGGCACAGCTCATGACCTTAATCCAATCCCAGAGTTGCTCGTCGTCAACAAGGTCGACGCAACAAGCGATCTGGCGATGGCCAAACTTCGACGTGCGCTGCCGGGAGCGGTATTCATCTCCGCGCGAACCGGCGAGGGCCTGGACGTGCTGCAGCGGCGGATGGCCGAACTTGCCGTCCCCACCGACACGGCTGTCGACGTCGTGATCCCTTATGAACGGGGCGATCTGGTCGCACGAGTACACGCCGACGGCCGGGTGCAGGAGTCCGAGCACCATGCCGAGGGCACCCGGATCCGTGCACGCGTTCCGGTCGCGCTGGCCGCGCGGCTGCGCGAGTTCACGTCGACTTAGCCGGTGACGTCGTAGACGTCCGCCGCGTCGGCGGTCATAACACGTTGAGCAAGTTGGGCTTTCAGGTCGTCGAGGCGCGATTCCTCTTCGTCTGTGCGAACGTCTTTCTGGGCGAGGTCGATGAACTCCTCGGTGACGAACCCGTCGCGGATGATCAGTGTCGCCGACCGCTCGCCGATGCTGAGTTCGAACACGAAGCTTTCACGTAGCCGGCCGAGGTCGGGACGGGCCAGCGCGAGGTCGACGATATAGCGGCCGTCGGTGACGGCCCGCGTGACCGCCTCGACACCGTCGCGTGCACCGGGGCCGCGGAACGCGGTGCGGACCACCACGGACCGTCGTTGTGGCGGTTCGTCCGGGGACAGCACCGCGAACGCGCGCTGCATGACTTTGAACGCGTTGGCGACCCCGCCCGGGGATCCGGGGCCGTGGTAGCGCATCAGATCGTCGAACGAGAACTCGATGATCCGGCCGCGCTCGGCAACCCGGATGACTTCGGCCATGACGCAGACTCTAGGCAACCGGCCGCCCCCGGCAAACCAACCATCCGGTTGGTATATTTTTGGGCGCAAGTTCCCGATACCGGAGGTCCGCCCATGGGGGCGCGCACGCGAGGAGCACCAATGGTTAGTGCCGTCAACTACCAGCGCACACTGTTCGAACCCGAGCACGATCTATTCCGCGAGTCGTTCCGGTCGTTCCTGGACCGCCATGTGGCGCCCCACCACGAGCAGTGGGAACGGGACAAGATCGTCGACCGCGGCGTGTGGCTGGAGGCCGGCAAGCAGGGCTTCCTTGGCATGGCGGTGCCGGAGGAGTACGGCGGCGGCGGCAATGCGGACTTCCGGTACAACACGATCATCACCGAGGAGGTCACGGCGGGCCGATTCAGCGGCATCGGGTTCGGCTTGCACAACGACGTGGTGGCGCCCTATCTGCTGCGGTTGGCAACCGAAGAGCAGAAGCAGCGCTGGCTGTCCGGCTTCTGCAGCGGCGAGCTGATCACCGCGATCGCGATGACTGAACCCGGCACCGGCAGCGACCTGCAGGGCATCAAGACCCGTGCGGTCAAAGACGGCGACGGGTGGGTGGTCAACGGCGCGAAGACTTTCATCACCAACGGCATCAACTCGGACCTTGTCATCGTCGTCGCGCAGACCGACGCGGATAAAGGCGCGCAAGGGTTTTCGCTGCTGGTGGTGGAGAGGGGGATGGAGGGCTTCGAACGCGGCCGCAAGCTCGACAAGATCGGACTGGACGCGCAGGACACCGCCGAACTGTCCTTCGACAACGTCCGGGTGCCGGCCGAGAACCTCCTCGGAGAGGAAGGCAAGGGCTTCGTATACCTGATGCAGAACCTGCCTCAGGAGCGGCTGTCGATCGCGATCATGGCGGCCACCGCGATGGAAGAGGTGCTGGAGTCCACGCTGCAATACACCAAGGAACGCAAGGCTTTCGGCAAGCCGATTGGAAGCTTCCAGAACAGCCGCTTCGTGCTTGCCGAGCTGTCGACCGAGGCCACGCTGGTGCGGATCATGGTCGACGAGTTCATTCGTTTGCACCTCGACGAGAAGCTCACGGCGGAGCAGGCGGCGATGGCCAAGTGGTATTCGACCGAGGTACAGGTGCGATTGGTGGATCGTTGCCTGCAGCTGCATGGCGGGTATGGATACATGCGCGAATACCCGATTGCCAAGGCGTTCATGGACTCTCGCGTGCAGACAATCTATGGCGGCACGACCGAGATCATGAAGGAAATCATCGGCCGCAGCCTGGGTGTGTAGCCGCTCAGGCTAGATCTTGCGGATCACCGTCACGACTCGACCGAGAATGGCCGCCTCGTTGCCCGGAATCGCGTCGAACGTCGGATTGTGTGGCATCAGCCAGACCTGGTCCCCGGTGCGTTTGAACGTCTTGACGGTGGCTTCGCCGTCGATCATCGCCGCGACGATGTCTCCGTTGTCAGCGGTGTTCTGTTGGCGCACCACCACCCAGTCGCCGTTGCAGATCGCGGCGTCGACCATCGACTCGCCGACCACCTTGAGCAAGAACAGCGACCCTTCTCCGACCAGTTCGCGGGGGAGTGGAAAGACGTCTTCGACGGCCTCCTCCGCGAGAATCGGCCCGCCGGCGGCGATGCGCCCAAGCACCGGCACGTACGTCGGCTCGGGCAGCGCGTCGGATCCGGCGACATCGGTGATGACCGCCGAGGCGGCGGCCTCGCCGGCGGTGCGCACGTCGACCGCGCGAGGCCGGTTCGGATCGCGCCGCAGGTAGCCCTTCCGCTCCAACGTGCGCAGTTGGTGGGCGACCGATGAGGTCGAGGTGAGGCCGACGGCGTCGCCAATCTCACGAATGCTGGGCGGGTAGCCCCTCGTGGTCACCGAGGCGCGGATGACGTCCAAAATGGTGCGTTGACGGTGGGTGAGCCCCGCCTCGGGGGCGGGGTGCGGTCTGTCGCTGCTGTCGCTCATGGAGCAAATGTAACCGCCGTCACTGACATATTCAAACATGTGTTCGAGGCGTGTCGCGTTCGCGACCTTCGTGACCAACTTGTCGGTGCGTGTTGCCTCACGTCAAGATGCGCGCGAGGGTGGGTTCGTTGCCTCATGTGATTGTGCGCGCTTAGGGATGCGGGCCCTGGTGGTGGCTCCGGACTTGCTGGTGGTCATCTTGAGGAGCTGTGCGGTCAGGGCCTGGATCTGACGCTGAGTGGCGGCGGGGTTGATCAAAGCGTGGGTTCGGGCCATGGACGCTATGCGGTCAGCGGTGATGTCGGGGTGATCGATTGCGCGGCGGAATGGGGTGGTCGCAGTGTCGTATTTCTTGGTCACCTTGGCGCCGTCACGGACTTTGAATATCAGTTTCTGCTGCGGGTAGAAGTAGTTGGTCAACTGGGACTGCAGCTGCCAGATTTCGTTGAGTAGCAACATTTCTGGGGCGGTGTCGTAGCGGTGGTAGCCGACCAGGGTGCGGACCACTGCCCAGTTTTTCTGCTCGACGTGGCAGCCGTCGTTCTTGTTGGTCGGCCGCGCGCGGGTGAAGGTGATCTTACGGTTCCTGCACCACAGGAACAGATAGACGTTGATGAACTCGGCTCCGTTGTCAGAGTCCACCCCCAGGATCGGGAACGGCATCTTGTTGGCGATGCTCTCTAGGGCAGCCAGGACGCACTTGGCCTCCTTGGTAGGCACGGAGCGGTTCTCGGTCCACCCCGTGGCGATATCGGTGACCGTGAGGGTGAATGCGAACGGCCCGATGGTGTTTCCGCCGTCGTGGGAGACCAAGTCGATCTCAACAAAACCCGGCTTCGCGTCGTCCCAGTCCGCCCAGGTGCGGACCGGGATCTGACTTCTCAGCAGCGACCCCGGCTTGGTGGCGCGACGCCCTTTGAGCTGGCGATTGGCCCGTTCACCTGCTAGGCGACGATCAATGGTGGCCGCCGACATCGACACTAAGAGTGCTGCGGTGTCATCGTCGATGGCCAGCTCCCCGAACTGCCGCAACACGGCCACGAGTTCGGTCAACATCGGCGCCAGCCTCTTGCCGGCCGGCATCCCCAGCACCAGCCAGCACGCCGTCAGTGCAGCAATGACATTCGGCCCGTATATGGGTGGCCGCGGACTTCGCCTCGGTGCCACCACCTTGGGTTGCAGCGCCGCCCTGAGCGCCTTGCGGGCATGGTTACGGTGCCAACCGGTGTTGGCGCACAACTCGTCCAGAATCCTGCTTTTGGCTGGCCTATCGGCCACCACGTAGCGGATCGCGGTCATCTCGGTCACAGCTCTGCGCTCGGCCAACGTCAACCCCATCGTCTGGGCCTACCGAGACCAGCGATGATCCCTCAGGTAGGCACGCCGCACGCGCGCATTTTGAATGAGGCAACGAATACCCACTTCGCGCGCATAAAAGGCGATTCAACGCGGGTGGTCTTTGGTAGACATCGATCAAATGTTCGGACATCGAACGCATGATCGAGTATATTCGAACACAGGAGCGAATATGACCATGGAAGGGGCGCACATGACAGTGATCGACACCGCACGACGAGCGGTCCGCGCGCCGACGTATCGCGGCAACGGTGAGATTGTTCTCCGGCCACGGCGGACGGCACAGTCGGGACCCGCCGCCGGCGCGACGGTCTATCGCGGCACCGGGGTTCGGATGTCACGCGCGCCGCATCGGCCGCGGCAGGTCAGCGTCACGATGACGGTCATCCTGGCCGTCGGTGCGGCGCTCATCGCGGTATGGCTGGTGGCGGTGGCCCAGTCGCGCAGTGCGGCCCCGTCGGGGACGTCGGCGCCCGAACAGGTCGCGGTCGTGCAGGTGCAGCCAGGCGAGAACCTGCAGCGACTGGCCGCCCGCGTCGCACCCGACTCGCCCGTCGGGAGTGTCGTCGAGCGGATCAGGCAGCTCAACGAGCTCGACTCTGCGGCGCTGGACGCGGGGCAGACCTTGATCGCGCCCGTCGGCTGATACGTCCGCGATGGCCGTCGCGTGGCGTCCGCAGGTAATCTCGGAGATGTTCGACCCGACCGAGTGTCCTCGCGGCGAAGGAGCAGTCATGCACTGTCCGTTCTGCCGCCACCCAGACTCCCGGGTTGTCGACTCCCGCGAAACCGATGAAGGGCAAGCAATCCGGCGCCGGCGCTCGTGTCCCGAATGCGGGCGCAGGTTCACCACGGTCGAAACGGCGGTGCTGGCGGTGGTCAAACGCAGCGGCGTGACCGAGCCGTTCAGCCGGGAAAAGGTCATCCGCGGAGTCCGTCGCGCGTGCCAGGGCCGCGATGTCGCCGAGGACGCACTGAATCTGCTGGCCCAGCAGGTCGAGGACACCGTTCGCGCAACCGGTTCGCCCGAGGTACCCAGCCACGAGGTGGGGTTGGCGATCCTCGGGCCTCTGCGTGAGCTTGACGAGGTCGCCTACCTGCGGTTCGCGTCGGTATACCGGTCGTTTTCGTCGGCCGATGACTTCGAGCGCGAGATCGAGGTGTTGCGTGCTCACCGCGATGTGAGCGCGTCGAAGTAAACGCTCAGTCGGCGCTGACGCTTCCGTCGTCGACCACGCGGCCGCCCACCTTCACCCAGCCGTCCGGGCTCCACCACGTGTGGATGACGGAACCTTTGCCTTGTGTGATGGTGAGATCGCGGCTGAGGATGTCGGTGATTCGCACTGCCGCGGAGCCCGTCGCCTCGTCTTCCGTAACACCCAACTGCGCGGCGAACATTCGCGACCGCAGATGCCCTCGCTGCTCGTCGGTCCACGCCCAGATGTAGTGCGCGAAGTCGTCGGAGTAGTCATCCGGGTCGGCGCCCGTCACCTGCTCAGGTGAGAGGAGCTGATGGAATTCGAACTCAGGCGCCCAGTCGGCTCGGGCGCGCACCGTTATCACATCGCGCCCGTAGCCGACGGCGATAATCCCTGCCGGCACCCGCAGCGTGCGGATCGGCAAGCCGCGGTCCTTCAACCACCACGACAGCCCGACCGTGGGATGACCGGCGAACGGCAATTCCGTCGCCGGCGTGAAGATGCGCGCTTGGGCCGTGGTCGTTCCGGGCGCGGGGATATCGACGAAAATGGTTTCGCTGTAACCCAATTGGGTGGCGAAAGCCTGCCGGTTGGTAGGCGCGACCGTGCGCGCGTCGACTACGCCGAGCGGATTGCCGAAGCTTCCTTCCGAATCGGTGAACACGCGCACCACAGACACGTCGGTACCCATGCGCCGGTCAGGTGGCGCTGCGCTCGTCGGAACTCATCGCATCGAGCACGGCGACGCGCGTGTCGACAGAACCGGAAAGGGCGTTCTCGTTGATTCCGCTCCGCAACAGCGCGCGAAGCACGTCCTGGTCGTATTCGGCGGGCTCGGTGGAATCGATGAACCGCTCGAGGACCTCGACGAAGCGGTCCGGGTCATCGTGGAACGGAAAGTGGCCCGACTTGGGGAAGATCTCCAGACGCGAGCCGGGCATCGCCGAGTGGGCAAGCCGGGCGTGGCTGACCGGGATCACCGAGTCGTCCTCGCCCCAAATCAATTGCACTGGAACGGATTGCGTGAGATAACATCGGTCCAGCATTGTCACCACTTGGCCCCGCCAGTCCACCACCGCGCGCAAAGTTCGCGAGAACGCCGCAGATGCCGTCGGTTCTGGCAACTCGGCCAGCACCCGCAGCATGTCGGGCAAGTCGCGCCCGAACCCTGTCGAGCCGAGCGCCGCGCCGACAAGGCGCCCGAAGATTTGCAGCGCGGGCACCGCGCCCGGCATCCGCAGCAGCGCCAGTGCCTCGCTGCCCAGCGGCATCGACGCGAAGCGCAGCGCGAAGTTCACGTCCTTCGTGACCCCACCGGTGCCGACCAGCACGATCCGCTCCACCAATTGCGGGTACTGGTAAGCGAATTGCATCGTGACGCCGCCACCGAGGGAATGGCCCACGACGGTCACGTGTTCGATATCCAGCACCGCGAGCAGGTCCCGCATGCCGTTGGCGTAGGCCGCCACCGAGTAGTCGGCGCGAGGCTTGTCGGACCTGCCGTGGCCGAGCAGGTCCGGTGCGATCACCGTGAACCGCTGCGCCAGCTTGGTCTGCACCGTCTCCCAGGTCGACGAGTTGTCGCCGATGCCGTGGATCAGCAGGATTGCCGGACCTTCGCCGGCGACCCGAAACGCGCGTCGGTATCCATGGATGGTGCGAAATTGCAGCGTCGACTGCACTTCCCGCACCGGCCGCAGAGTGGCTTTGCGACCGCTCATATGAACCACCTCCACCTCGGGCCGGTGGCCCGGCTCGGCTAGTTCTTCTCGTCGTCGTCCCGGAACCCGTCCGAGACGTCTCCGCCCTGCTGCGCCAGAAAGCGCTCGAACTCTCCGGCGAGTTCCTCGCCGCTGGGCAGATTTTCCTCGTGGGCCAATAGCGACCGGTTCTCTTGTGCCGAGACGTACGCGTCGTACTGTCGTTCCAGCGCCGCCACCACCTGGGCCACCTCGGGACTCGACTCCACCTGCTCGTTGATCTTCGACCGGATCTCGGCTGCGGCCTCACCGAGCGCGGCGAGCGGTATCTGCAGTGAGGCGACCCTGCTGACCTCGGCGAGCAGCGCCTCCGCGGCCTCGGGATAGTCGGTTTGTGCCAGGTAATGCGGGACGTGCACAGTGAAACCGACGACCTCGTGGCCGTGCTGAGCCAGGCGGTATTCCAACAGGTTTGATGCGCTTCCCGGGACCTGGACCTCGCCGACCCACGGCTGATGCTCGGCGATCAGCTCCCTGTTGTTGGCGTGCGCGGTCATCGTCATTGGCCGGGTGTGCGGCACGGCCATAGGGATGGTGCCCAAGCCGATGGTTTGGCGTACCCCGAGGCGCTCGGCCAGCAGCCGGACGGCGGTGACGAAGCGCTCCCACTTCAGGTCCGGCTCCATCCCCGCCAGCAGCAGAAACGGTGTTCCGATGCTGTCGTGTAGCGCGTACAGGCCAAGCTCCGGGTCGTCGTATTTGGTGAAGTGGTCGGTCTTGAAAGTCATCAGTGGACGCCGGGACCGGTAGTCCAGCAGCTCGTCGATCGCGAACGACGCCACGAGCTCGGTGTCAAGCGATTCCCTGAGGTGTTGGGCCGACAGCCGGATCGCGTGGCCGGCGTCGGAGAAGCCTTCCAGGGCATGGATCATCACCGGACCACGGCCGTCGGCTGTGGACAGTTGTGGCGCGGGAAACTCCAGCTCATACATGCCGCTATGGTCGGGCCGGTATTCGTCGCGGTCTTCAGCCATCGTTCTCACCTCCTTATCGGCGGTCATCGACGGTCTGCCGGTGACGTCCAGTGTCGCCGTCTAACGCGATAGCCGCTACCGAACGGCGATTTGCGAGCGCAGGTAGCGCCTACTTCAGGAACGTGAAACAAGGGCCGCCGTGTTCCGCCCACCGCGGCACGGCCAGCCACAATCGGTCGGCTCGGGCATGATCGATCGTGATGCATGCCCGGTCGGCGTTGGTGATCCTCCTGCTCAGCACGGCTTTCTGGCCTCTGGGCTGCGGCCGGGCGCAGCCGCCGGGAGCAGCCTCTCGCCCGCCGGCGGCGTCGGCCACCGCCAGGCCGGTCGGCGCCGATCCGCTGGTGGGCGCCGTTTTTGTCGGCTCGGCCGATCTGCATACCTGCACCGGGTCCGTGCTGGACTCGAGCAGCAAGAACCTGATCCTGACCGCGGCTCATTGCCTCTCGTCGACCGTTCCGACGACCTTCGCTCCGGGATTCACCGGGGGGGCAAACAGTGCAGGGAGGTGGACCGTTGACACGATCTACCTCGACCCGCGCTGGGTGGCCAGGCAGGATCCCCTCGCGGACTTCGCCATCGTGCGGGTCAGTCGGCCGGACGGCCGCTCGGTCGAGTCGGTGGTGGGGAAGGGCTTGACGCTGGGCAGCGCGCCCGCCGCCGGGACCCTCGTCGCGGTCACCGGCTACCCGCTGAGCGTGGGCGGCGCGCCTATCGGCTGCCGTGTCGGCACGGCGACCGCACCCGGCGGCTTCCCGTCGCTGCACTGTGTCGGGTTGGTCGACGGAACGAGTGGCGCGCCATGGCGGACCAACTCCGCGGTGGTCGGCCTGGTCGGAGGGCTCGACGGCGGCGGGTGTGACGAAAAGATCTCGTACTCACCGCCGTTCGACGGCCGCGTCGCCGACCTGCTGCGCCGGGCCGAGGCCGGCGGCCCCGGGGATACCGCTCCAGAGGTGTCCGCGAACGGCTGCTGACACTACGTGCGGAACTGGTTGAGCGCCCGCATCTTGTTCATCACATCGAGCGCCGCGACCTTGTACGCTTCCGAGAACGTCGGGTAGTTGTAAACCGCGTCGACGAGGTATTCGATGGTTCCGCCGCAGCCCATCACGGCCTGACCGATGTGCACGAGCTCGGTGGCGTTCGTCCCGAAGATGTGCACGCCGAGCACCTTCAGGTCCTCAGTGGAGACGAGCAGCTTGAGCATGCCGTAGGAGTCGCCGGCGATCTGGCCGCGCGCCAGCTCGCGGTAGCGCGATATGCCCACCTCGTAGGGAATCGAGTCCTTGGTCAGATCCACCTCGGAGGCGCCGACGTAGGAGACCTCGGGGATGGAGTAGATCCCGATCGGCTGCAGCTCCGGCATCCCGGACGCAGGCTCGCCGAACGCGTGGTAGGCGGCCAGCCGGCCCTGGTCCATCGACGTGGCGGCCAGCGCGGGAAAGCCGATCACGTCGCCGACCGCGTAGATGTGGTCCACCTTGGTCCGGAATTGGTCGTCGACGAAGATGCGACCGCGGCTGTCGGCCTCCAGGCCCGCGTTGGCCAGGTCAAGATGATCGGTCTGGCCCTGCCGCCCGGCGGAGTACATCACCGTGTCGGCCGGTATCTGCTTGCCACTGGCAAGCGTGGTCACGGTGCCCGAAGCACCGACATCGACCGCCGTCACCTCCTCGCCGAACCGGAACGTGACGGCGAGATCACGCAGGTGGAACCGCAGCGCCTCGACGATCTCGGGGTCGCAGAAGTCCAGCATCGAGTCGCGCTTCTCGACGACAGTCACCTTGGTGCCGAGTGCGGCGAACATCGACGCGTATTCGATGCCGATCACGCCCGCGCCGACAACGACCATCGATGCAGGGAGCGCCTTCAGGTCGAGGATGCCGTCGGAGTCGAGGACCCGGTTTTCGTCGAACTCGACGCCGGGTGGCCGTGCAGGCTTGGTGCCGGTGGCGATCACGATGTAGGAGCCGCGGACATTGCAATGGTCGCCGCGGTTCGGGTCTTCGACCTCCACGGTGTGCTCATCGATGAAGCGGGCGTGGCCGGTGTGCAGCTCAACGCCGTTGCGCATCAGCTGCGAACGGACGACGTCTTGTTCCTTGCCGATGACGTGTTGGGTGCGGGCCAACAGGTCGGCGGGGGTGATCTTGTCCTTGACGCGATAGCTCGCGCCGTAGAGCTCGCGCTGACTCATTCCGGTGAGATAGACGACGGCCTCGCGCAACGTCTTCGACGGGATCGTCCCGGTGTTGACGCACACGCCGCCCAGCATCTGGCCGCGCTCCACGATTGCAACCGACTTGCCGAGCTTTGCCGCGGCGATCCCGGCCTTCTGCCCCCCTGGGCCCGAACCGATGACGACGAGGTCGTACTCCATAGCCATGAGAAGAGGTCTACGCCGATTTGCCGAATCTCGCACGTTGACGACGTCAATACCCCGTGAACAAACTGTAGCGACCCTGTCGCATTGGCCAGCTGTGTGACGCACCGCATAGGGCCGAGTAGGTCAGGGGGGTTCGTCCCCAATTGCGCCGTTGTCCACAGGGGGCCGGCGTTGCGGCCGTCGCGGCGTCGTTGTCGACGGTGTTGGCGGGCACGGTCTGGGCATGACCACATCACAGCCTGACTTCATGCTCAATCGGCCCGGTGCACTGATCGCGGCCCTGCCTGCCGTCCTTGGTTTCGTTCCGGAGAAATCACTCGTGCTCGTCACGGTTGATCGCGGCGAAATGGGCGCGGTCATGCGGGTCGACCTCTCGCCACGCCTCGCCGACACCATCGACCGGATCGCCGAGGTGGCGGCCGCGGCCAGGCCGGACACAGCGATCGCCGTGATTGTGGACGCCGAAGGTGCGTTGTGCCCGGTGTGCGCGCAGGATTACGGCGAACTGGCGCAGGTGCTGTCGGATGTTCTTGCCCTGCAAAAGATCACGCTGTTGGCGGTGCATGTGGTCGACCGGATCGCGGCTGGCGGCCGTTGGCATTGCCCCGACGGGTGCGGGGAGCGCGGCACCGTGGATGACCCGTCGTCGTCCCCGTTGGCGATGGCCGCGGTGCTTGACGGCCGTCGCCTCTATGGGCGGCGCGAGGAGCTGCAGCAGGTCATCGACGTCAAGGACACCACCCGCGTTCAGCGAGTCGCGCGCCGGATTCGCAAGCAGCTCAGGGTGCGTGGAGACCACGATGACGACTCCGCGCGACGCGACATCGAATGCGTGATCGATGCGGCCAGCCGAGCGTGCGATGGCACGGAGCTGCCCGATGCCCTGGCGGCCGAGATCGCGTGCGGATTGACCGACATTCTCGTGCGGGACACGTTGTACGCGTTGGCTGTTAGCGACAAAGCCGCCGAGGCCGAGACGCTGTGGGCGATGCTGTCGCGGGCACTTCCTACGCCATGGCGGGTCGAGGCACTTGTGCTGCTGGCATTTTCGGCTTATGCGCGCGGTGACGGACCGCTTGCCGGAGTTGCGCTGGACGCGGCGCTACGGTGCAATGGCGAACACCGGATGGCGTCGATGCTGGACACTGCACTGCAGTCGGGACTGCGGCCGGAACGGATCCGAGATCTGGCGGTGACGGGCTACCGGCTGGCGGATCAGTTGGGGGTCAACCTGCCGCCGCGACGAATGTTCGGCCGGCGCGCGGGTTAGACCTTTTCGACCTTCACGGCATGAGCCATCTGGTGGGGGAGTTCTACATCCTCGTGTCCGGGAATCACGATCGTGACGCCGCCGGCGGGACTGTTGACTACCGTGACCCGGGCGTTTGGTACGACGCCGGCGTCCTTGAGCCGGGTGATCAGGTCGACGTCGCCCTGCACGTGCTCGGTGAGTTGCCGAACCACCACGGCGACCGGCGCGCCGGAGGGCAATTCAGTCAGGCGCACCAGCTCGCCCCGGGTGGGCGCGGAGGTCGGGTCGACACCGAGTTCGGCGAGGCCCGGAATCGGGTTGCCGAAGGGCGATGTGGTCGGATCATCGAGGACCTGGACCAGCCGCCGCTCGACGTCCTCGCTCATGACGTGCTCCCACCGGCACGCCTCGGCATGGACGTCTTCCCACGGCAGCCCGATGATGTCGACCAAGAGCCGCTCTGCGAGGCGGTGCTTGCGCATCACGGCGATCGCCAGGTTGCGGCCTTTCTCGGTGAGCTCAAGATGACGGTCGCCGGCGACATGGAGCAACTCATCGCGCTCCATCCTCGACACGGTTTGGCTGACGGTGGGACCGCTTTGTTCGAGGCGTTCGGCGATGCGGGCGCGCAGCGGAACCACGCCCTCTTCTTCGAGGTCATAGATGGTCCGCAGGTACATCTCGGTGGTATCGATCAGATCGTTCATGTGCACCCTCCGTCGAGCAGAGTCTACCGGCCTAGCTGGCAATACGGAGGCGTAGAACCGCCGCGAGAAAGGCGTGTGGCCCGCCTGGGGAGGCGGGCCACACGGGGGAAGGGAGTTCAGCTGGCGTAGGAGCGCAGTCGATCGGCGCGCTCGCCGTGACGCAGCTTGGTCATGACCTCGCGCTCGATCTGACGGACCCGCTCGCGGGAAAGCCCGAAGAGCTTGCCGATCTGATCAAGAGTGCGGGGCTGTCCGTCGTCGAGGCCGAACCGCAGCCGGATCACCTGGTGCTCACGCTCGTCGAGCGTGGCCAGCACACTGCGGATGTCGGTGTGCAGCAGCTCGGTGATCACCGCGTTCTCGGCGGACATGGCTTCGGCATCCTCGATGAAGTCGCCGAGCGGTGCCTCCTCGTCGCTGCCGACCGGCATGTCCAGGCTCACCGGATCGCGGCTGTGCTCGAGCAGATCGGTGATTTTCTCCACGGGAATGCCGGACTCGGCGGCCAGTTCCTCATCGGTGGCTTCGCGGCCGAGGTTCTGATGCAATTCGCGCTTGATCCGAGCCAACTTGTTCACCTGCTCGACCAGGTGAACTGGCAGCCGGATGGTGCGGCTCTGATCGGCCATGCCCCGGGTGATCGCCTGGCGGATCCACCACGTGGCGTAGGTCGAGAACTTGAAGCCCTTTGCGTAGTCGAACTTCTCCATCGCGCGGATCAGGCCGAGGTTGCCTTCCTGGATCAGGTCGAGCAGCGGCATGCCGCGTCCGGTGTACCGCTTGGCCAGGGACACGACGAGCCGAAGGTTCGCTTCGAGGAGATGCCGGCGCGCGGCGTCGCCATCGCGAACGACCATCGCGAGCTCCCGCTTGCGGGTTTCGCCGAGGCGCTTGCGCGTCTCGAGCAGGTGCTCAGCGTAGAGCCCGGTCTCGATCCGCTTGGCCAACTCGACCTCGTCGGCCGCGTTGAGCAACGCTGTCTTACCGATGCCGTTCAAGTACACCCGCACAAGGTCGGCGGCCGGACTCTGCGCGTCCAGGTCGCGTTCAACTCGGCTGGTGGTGGCGTTAGCCATTGCGCCCTCCTGATCACCTCGAACTGTCATGGAGTGCAACGCGTGGGATACCGAGGAAGTTCCCGCACGACTGACCGGGTAACCCCTTTGAACTGCAGTTATGCGCCGGCGACCTGAGAATGTACTGAGAATAGGGCCAGAGTGTCCTAATTCGTCTCGGACTCAGCTTGATTCGGACGCTCGGATTGCGGCGCGGGCTGCGTACCGCGTTCGAGTTGTGGCCGATTCGCTGTCGGGAACAAGGGCGTGCGGCGCGTCTGCTTGTCGTAGCGGCGGGGCTCCTCGGCCCGGCGCGGCGGACGGTCGTTGGCGATCAGCACCGCGATCCACGGCAACGGAACCGACGCCGCAACGATGAGCAGGGAGATGAGTCCGTTGTGCCAAGCGCCGTAGGCGACGGCGGCAAAGATCAGCGCGGGGATGCGAATCGTCATCAAGGTCAGGTACTTCCGCACCCGCTGGCGGTGTTCTTCCTCGTAGGGGAGTGCGGCGGCGGTGATCAGGACCGGCCGACCGTCGTCGTCGAAACCCAGCTCGTGGCCGTGTTTCATGACTCCACCCTGTCACAACCTGACCCAAGCGGCGGAGCCGGTTTCTTACAACGGTCTTACCGGGCACAATGGCGTCCATGCAGACGCAGACGATCGAACGCACCAAGACCGATGAACGCGTCGATGACGGGACCGATAGCGATACTCCGAAGTTCTTCCATTACGTGAAGAAGGACAAGATCGCCGAGAGTGCCGTGATGGGCACGCACGTGGTCGCGCTCTGCGGCGAGGTGTTCCCGGTGACGCGGTCGGCCAAGCCCGGGTCACCGGTCTGCCCGGACTGCAAGCGGATCTACGAGAAGCTCAAGACGGGCTGACCCGCTCGGCCTCGGCAGGCTCGCCTTTTCCGGCGGCCGATGGTTCGTCGCCTACGATCTCATCGACGCGGGCCTTCAGCCACCACTTGAGCCGGCGCGCGTGCGTCTCCGACACGGGCCATTCCTCTTGGATTGCGTTGTTCAGCTCGGCCCCGATCACCACCGCGAACCCCATGAAGAACGCGAACAGCAGAAATGCGATCGGGGTGGCCAGCGCGCCGTAGGTGTAGCCGGTGCTGGTGATCCATCGCAGATATTGCTTCAGCAAGTAACTGGCCAGCACGAAGAAAAGCGTGGCGAGCACGGCGCCGATTACGAGCCGATGCGTGGGAATCGGCTTCGGCAGCGAGACCCGGTAAAGCACTGTGACGATCAGCACCAGCCCGAGACCCAGCACGGGGTAGTAGCCGTACTGCAGGACGTTGTCCCAGCTGTCGGGAAGCCACTGGGCGATCTTTTGTGGGCCAAGTGCGACGAGCGGCAAGGCCAAGATCGCGATGATCAGCATCACCACGTAGATGCCGAGCGCGAAGAAGCGTTGTCGCACGGGGTGGCGGAGCGGGGTCTGGTCGTGCGCTTCGACGACGGAGTCGACGAACGCGGAGATGGCTGACGAGCCGGCCCATAGCGACATCACGAATCCGAATGACACCACCTCGCCGCGGGCACCGGCCACCATGTCGGTGATCGTCGGCGCGATGATCTCGTTGACCACGCTCGGAGAGAAGAATCTGTTGGCCAACCCGACGATCTCCTTCTCGATGGCCGGCAGCGTGCCAGGGCCGAAAACCGGCGCGATGTAGGAGAGGCTGCCGAGGAGGCCGAGCAGAAGCGGGGGCAGCGACAGCACCTGCCAAAACGCGGCCTGGGCGGACTTCGAGAAAATCGAATCGTCCCAGGCCTTCGACAGCGTCCGCACGATGACGCGCCGGATCTCGTGCTTCGACGGTTTTGCCGGTAACTGCTCAGTCATGACCCACCAAGCATTGCCGAACTACGGCGGTCCTGCCCAGCTACCGGGGCGGATTGATCCGCGGGTCAGTGGGCCACAGGTGTGCTGACTTGCAGAACCGCAGCCAGCTCCACCAGCTTCGTCTCGTGCTCATTGGCGTGGTGCTGGCAGAACAGCAACTCACCCCCGGACGGCAGCTTGGCCCGTACGCGAGCAGCGGCACCGCAGCGATCGCAGCGGTCAGCCATGGTCAGTTCCGGACTGGCAAGCGTTGCGTTCATCGCGTTCTCCGTTCTCGCGATTACGGCTGATACGCCCGGTCTCGCGTGTCTCTACTTTGACAGACGTAATTGGGATCGGCCTTGTTCCAAACGCCCCCGCAGGTGTGTCGTGTCTCACGTTTTGCATCGCCCGAGGTCGGCGCATGGTTACTCGTGTGTCCGTGTTGTTACATATCTGTGCGGAAGCGGACTGGGTGAACGCACAGCGCCACGGCGAGCACCGACCCGATTCATTGCACGATCTGGGGTTCGTGCACCTGTCGACACCTCAGCAGGCGCACCTGCCGGCCAACCGTCTCTACGCCGGCCGAACCGACCTTCTGCTTCTGCACCTCGACACCTCGCGCCTCGAGGCGCCGGTGCGCTGGGAACATGGCGATGCAACCGACCCGGCATCGATGTTGTTCCCGCATCTGTACGGCCCGCTACCGGTGTCAGCAGTCATCGCGGTCACCGAATATCGGCCCGGCGAGGACGGACGGTTCGCGCGGGTTCAGTCGCCGGGGGCGTAGTCGTCGGGGGCGTAGTCGTCGGGGGCGTCGGCCACCAGTCCACTTTGCGAGGGCTCGACTCCTTACACTGACCCATCGTGGGAATTCTGTTCGGCTTCGCACCGTGGATCGTCTACTGGGTGCTTGTCGGTAACGTCCCGTTCAGCACCGCCGTGCTGGTGGCGCTTGCGATCGCCGTGCTGTCATTCGTGATAGGGCGCATCAGGCGAACCCCGGGGCGCACGCTCGAAATCGGTGCTATCGGAACGTTTTTGGTGCTGACAGTTCTGACGTTCACGCTAAGCCAGTCGTTCATGGAGCGATGGATACAGCCGCTGAGCAACGCCGGCATCTTCCTGGTGGCGCTAACCGGTGTGCTGATCGGTAAGCCGTTTGTGCGTGAGTTCGCCGAAGTGGGCCAGCCACCCGAGGTAGTCAACAGCGAGGTATTCGGCCGGATCACGGCGCTGCTGACATGGATTTGGGTCGCCGCGTTCGCGGGCATGACGGTGTCGTCGTCGATTCCGCCGATCGTGTACGGCAAGGCCACGATCCTCGACACGAAGACGCCGCTGTCGTTCGTCTGCTACTGGGTGATTCCGTTCTCGCTGTTGGGCCTGGCGACGCTCGCGTCGAAAATCCTCCCGGACCGGATGACCCCGGCGCCCGAGGACATCGTCCGTAAGACCACGTTCGTCGCGTTCGCAGAAGCCGAGATCGACCAGTTGATCTACCTGGCCACCGAGCACGCCAACCGCGAAAGCGGGCCCGGCAAGGAAGCCTACGACATCAGGATCGGGAGCAAGGGAGTCCCGCTGGTGGGAGATGAGACCCGGGAGTCGTGGCCGTCGAGCTACAAGGTCCGCGAGCGGGGCCACTGACCGCCGCTGCCCGCGCGCCTCAGTCCACCAGAGCCAGGACACCCTCTGGCCGGCGACGGGCCGTGAGCAGGTTTGCTCGAACAAGACCTTGGGTATCAATCCAGGCATCTGCCGCCGTTCGTTGCTTAGGTCGCTTAGGTCGGTGGTGGACCGCAGTGGCCGGGCCTCGCGATCTCGTCCGTGTCGTACGGGTCGTCGGGGTCCGGCCACGCTTCGGCAGCACCGGGGTCGTCCAGCATAAGGAGCGCCGGTGACCGCGAGCGGCATCTCGGAGGACGCGCTGATTGCGCAGGAGGCGTGCTTCGCCCGGGCATTCGCGGCCGGCGATCCGGCGGTCGCACGGGACCTCTATCAGCCCGACGTGGTGTACGTGAGCCCGACGGTGCGTCTCTTCGATTGGCCGGTCCGGATCGACGGCATCGAGCGCACGCTCGAGTTCATCGCACTGACTATCCGCTCCTGCGTGGCCATCCGCTACGAGGCGGTGGAGCACGCCATTACGCCCAGCGCGGACGCGGCGTTCGTGCGCGTGCGGTTCGACTGGACCCGGGGTGCGGACCGCCTGCGTTCGACGTACGTGGTGATGTACCGCTATCGGGACGGCCGGATCGCGCGGCAAGAGCTGTACTACGACCCGAGCGGGGCGCTGGAGCGACTCGGGCCCGGCTGAGCGCGCGGGCGCCCCGGTGTGGTTGATCTGACCGGCGACATTGAAGGGGCCCGGGGCTGCGCTAAATAGCCGGTGAAAATCGGAGTGTCGCTCAGTCCAGGTAGTCGCGCACTAGGGACGGATTTACGCTGTGCTTCACCTGGATCAACGCTGCTCGTCGTGAAGCGGTACAGACCCTAATATCTTTGACTGACACGAGCCTCACCGCGGTCACACGACGGCGCATACCGATAAATTGGGCGATGACACTGACAACCACATCGTGCTCGTCGTGGTCGTGCTCGCCGCCGTCGCGTTAAGCCTCTGGCTCACGCAGCGGGGCGGCCGCAATCGCTGAGGGTTGTCATTGACACCGTCGTGGCCGGTCGAAATTCGAGACGGCACGTGACCCTTGTTGGGCATTGGTGCCTTGCCGCGAGGGTCCGCCAAGTTCGATCAAATGCGCCAAACGGCAAATCCTCTGGAAAAGTCCTGAGACGATGTGATCGAAGATCGCTGTCTGGAGATTACGAACATGATTTGGTGGGCGCGGTCCCGGAGGGCATTAGCAGTCGTCATCGTCGTGTTTGGGGCGGCGCTAGGGTCCGTCGTCACGAGTACGGTAGTGGCGCTCGGCCGGGCAGACGTGTGTGCAGATGCGGACGCTCGATACGTTCAAAGTGGTCAGTGCGCCGACCTGAGCGCAGTAGTCACAGACGTCCCCCCGCCCGAATACGTTTCGCCGCCAAGGGAGTACCGGAAGCTACCACCACCAAAAAACGTTCCACATCCGGTTACATATGCACAGTGGAACACGGCGGACTCCAACGGACCCCTTCCGCAGGGGTTATGGAATTCGGGGACTGTGCATTATGAGGTCGGAAACTACATCTCCGACGGACTTCAGATCTACGGGCTTGTCTGCTACCCAGTTTCACCGGGTCCCCACCCAATACTCATCATCAACCACGGGGTTCTCTTTGAAGGCGCGTTGGGCATGGACACCGCGTCGTTTAACGGGTGCACCCAGATGGCCGCCGCGGGGTGGTTCGTCGCGACGTCGACCTACCGGGGTTGGGCGATGTTTGGGACAGCGCCCCCGGGGGTGTTCCCTCCCGACGGCACGTTCACAAGGCAATCGCAAGGTCAATTTGAATTCTGCGGCGGGGAGGTTGATGACTCGCTCAATCTTCTCGCCGCTGTGAAACAGCTACCACAGGCTAATGGGAATCAAGTGGTCATGTGGGGTCATTCCCACGGGTCGTGTATTACGGAGCTGGCCGTGGAGCGCGGGGCGGCTCCTCAGATCGCCGTGTCACTGGACGGCCCGACCGATTTTGGCTGCAACGGTGGCTGCACACCCGATGAAGCAAAGACAGTATGGACGGACGGGGTGATCAACGGGGCACCAGGTCCTGGGCAAATGCCGGGCAAGCCAGGGGGCCTGCCGTGGTGCAATAGCTGCGGGACAACGGATACGGACCAAATAACGGGACGATCATCGGCCTGGTCGGGCAACACGCCGACCAACCTTGCGACCGCGAAGTTCCTCCGGATTCAAGCCGAAGGAGATGGCCTAGTCCTACCCGCATTCGGCTGTGAGCTTGCGGCTGCGCTCGGTCCTGGTAGCTCCAATTACTTTCTCTATCCGGAGACCTCGCCGCCAGGAACATATGTCGCGCCGCCGAAAGAGTGCGCCCCGTGGCCAAACCCTTGCTACCTCGACAAAACCGGCTCGCATTGCGGGGCCTGGAAGCTGGGGCAGCTGTTACCCGACACTGGCAAAGGGGGGCCATGGACCTCGCCGACGTTCCTCATGTACGCCTGCCCTCAGAGTGTGTGCACCGGTCCCGATCGATCACCTGTAGGCAACGAGGGGGCGATCGAACACGGGGCGATAATGGACCAGTCGTGGCCCGAAGTCGCAAGCTTCGTAAATCACTTCGCGTCTGGGTGGAGCGCCTCGTTCCCCCTGCAGCCCGTCGAGCTCTACTGACCCAACGGAGTCATGGTTGGCCGGTGATACGTCACGCTGGTCAAACGTCTCATCTGCAAGCAGCTGCAGGCCACACAGAAACCCCTGCTTGCTGCACGGTCTCGGCACCGGCCCGACGACGCGCCTCAACGATTCGCGATGTTTGGTGAGATACCACTGGTCAGAGCGCAAGAGCGCGGGGGACTCAATCGAGGTAATCGCGCAGAACCTGAGAACGGCTGGGGTGCCGCAGCTTTGACATCGTCTTCGACTCGATCTGGCGGATCCGCTCGCGGGTGACGCCATAAACCTGGCCGATCTCGTCGAGTGTCCGGGGCTGCCCGTCGGTCAAGCCAAACCGCAGCCGCACCACGCCTGCTTCGCGCTCGGAGAGCGTCTCCAGCACCGACTGAAGCTGATCCTGCAGAAGCGTGAACGACACCGCGTCGACGGCCACCACCGCCTCGGAGTCCTCGATGAAGTCGCCGAGCTGGGAATCACCCTCGTCGCCGATGGTCTGGTCCAGCGAGATCGGCTCACGCGCGTATTGCTGGATCTCAAGCACCTTTTCGGGCGTGATGTCCATCTCCTTGGCGAGCTCTTCCGGCGATGGCTCGCGGCCCAGGTCCTGGAGCAACTCCCGCTGGATCCTGCCAAGCTTGTTTATCACCTCGACCATGTGCACGGGAATGCGGATGGTGCGGGCCTGGTCGGCCATCGCCCGGGTAATCGCCTGGCGGATCCACCAGGTGGCATACGTCGAGAACTTGTAACCCTTTGTGTAGTCGAACTTTTCGACGGCGCGGATCAGGCCGAGGTTGCCCTCCTGGATCAAGTCGAGGAACGCCATGCCGCGCCCGGTGTAGCGCTTGGCCAGCGACACCACCAGCCGCAGGTTCGCCTCGAGCAGATGGTTCTTGGCCCGATCGCCGTCGCGGCAGATCCACGCCATGTCGCGGCGTTGTGCCGCGGGCAGTTTTTCGCCGCGGTCAGCCACCTCGCCCATCAGCTGAGTGGCGTAGAGGCCGGCCTCGATCCGCTTGGCCAGCTCCACTTCCTCCTCGGCATTCAGCAGTGCCACCTTGCCGATCTGCTTCAGGTACGCGCGCACCGAGTCGGCCGATGCGGTGAG
This sequence comes from uncultured Actinomycetota bacterium, assembly GCA_963759655.1. Taxonomy (GTDB): domain Bacteria; phylum Actinomycetota; class Actinomycetes; order Mycobacteriales; family Mycobacteriaceae; genus Mycobacterium. The sequence goes on from CAVXAG010000030.1 coordinate 66,089, forward strand.
TTCGGCGTCCTTGCGGGCCTGGCGCAGCGCCTCGGATTCCTCCTCGTCCCAGACGAAGTCGCCGGATGCCTTGTCCTTCTCGGTCGGCTCGATAATCTCGTCGTCTTCGACGGCCGGTACCGCTTCGGCTGTCTCGGCTGTCACCTTGGCCGCCGGCTCGGCGTCCTCCCCGGCTTCGATAGCGACGACTACGTCGTCTTCGATGACCTCCTCGAGGGGATCAAGTTCGAGATCGGCAACCTCGACCTCGAGGTCGTCACCGGGTTCGACGTCTTCGAGTTCGATGTCGTCGTGGAGTTCGTCGATGTCGGCAGGTGCGGCCTTCGGATCGGCTTTCGCGTCCGCCTTCTTTGCGGGCGTCTTCTTCTCCGGCGGGGCGGCCTTCTTCGCACGGCTGGGAGTTGGCGGAGCGACCGGCTCCGCCGTCGCGGCCTTCGCGCGTGAGGCGCGAGGCTTGCTCGCGGCTTTGGCCGGCGCTTTGGCGGGCGGCTTCGCGGTGGTCGTCTTCGTCACCTTGGCCGTCTTAACCCCGTTGGCCGTCTTAACCGCGCCGGCCGTCTTAACCGCGCGCTTGGCCGGCGCGGAGGCCTTCGCGGTCTTCACGGCCTTCGTCGCCTTCGCGGGTGTCCGCTTGGCGGGGGTTTTGGTAGCGGTGCGCTTCACCGGCTCTTTGGTTGCCAGGCTTGCCTTCGTCGCTGCCACGAACTCCCTTTCGCCCTGCCGACCTCGCTGCGGCGGGAGCCGCTTGCGCACGACACAACCAGTGGCCGGCTGCCTCGCGCTATGTCGAATGTCGGCGTGTTATCAGTCTCGGATATTCGCCGCTGTCTTCGATTTGCGGCCGCCGCTGACCATTGTAACGACAGTGCCCGCTCAAACCCCGCTCAGCGGGTTGATTGTCCTGGTTGGGTCGACCTGCGCTGCGACGGCTGCGCCGACGATCCCCGCCGTGTTCTGCAACGCCGCTGCCACGACCGGCGTCCGGCACTTCAGCAGCGGCAGCCACTTGTCGGCCTTGCGGCTGATGCCACCGCCCGCGATGAAGAGATCGGGCCACAGCGCGTTCTCGATGGCGACCAGAACCTTGGTCACCTCTGGCGCCCAGCGTGCGTAGCTCCAATCGTTGTTCTCCTTCACCGACGAGGCGGCGCGGTGCTCGGCTTCCTTCCCGCCGACCTCGAGATGGCCGAATTCGGTGTTGGGCAGCAGAACCCCGTTGTGAATCAGCGCCGACCCGATGCCCGTGCCGAACGTCAGCAGCACGATGACGCCGCCCTTGTCCTTGCCGGCGCCGAACCTGACCTCGGCCAGCCCTGCGGCGTCGGCATCGTTGAGCACCGTCACCGACTGGCCGTCGAGCGCCGCGCTGAACACCTGGGTGGCCTCGATTCCGATCCACGACTTGTCGACGTTCGCTGCGGTGCGGACAACGCCGTTGGTCACCACGCCCGGGTACGTGACACCGAGCGGCTTCGTCCAGCCGAATTCCTTGACCACGGCGGCGATGGTCTTTGCCACCTCTTCCGGCGTGGCGGGTTGCGGCGTGGGCAGCTTGTAGCGGTCGCCGATCAGATAGCCGGTGTCCAGGTCGACGATCCCGCCCTTGACGCCGCTGCCTCCGACGTCGATGCCGAATCCGCGACGATCCGACCCGGCGGTGCGGTCGGTTTCGGTGACGGGTGCAGTCATGGGCACTCCTCGGCGAGGCGGGCAGCTGTTGACGCGACCCAACCCTACTGGCTGGTGGGGCCCATGGTGGCGCGAGTGGCGATTCGCGTGCTGCGATGTTGCGGTGACCGTACGCGACATCGACGCGGCCGAACTGCGCTCGGTGGCCGAACAACTCGCGGTGGAGGCGGCCGAGTTCGTTCGCCTGCGCCGCTCTGAGGTGTTCGGCGCCGGCCGACCGGATCCCGGGGACGCGGCGGTGCAGGCGATCCGGTCGAAGAGCACCCGTACCGACCCGGTGACCGTGGTGGACACGGAGACAGAGCAATTGCTGCGCAGCCGGTTGGCGCGGCTGCGGCCGGGGGAGTCCGTGCTCGGGGAGGAAGGCGGCGGACGGGCAGACGACCCGGACGGGCGGTCGGTCACGTGGGTGCTGGATCCGATCGACGGCACGGTCAACTTCGTGTACGCGATTCCGGCGTACGCGGTGTCGGTGGCCGCCCAGGTCGACGGTGCGTCGGTGGCCGGAGCGGTGGCGGACGTGACCGCTGCGCGGGTGTACTCAGCCGGCCTCGGGATGGGCGCGCACGTCATTGACGCGGCAGGTGGGCGGGACGCACTGCACTGCAACACCATTGACGACTTGTCGATGGCGCTTGTCGGTACCGGCTTCGGGTATTCGCCGCGCCGCCGAGCAGCCCAGGCTGCACTGCTGGCGAGCGTGCTGCCGCATGTGCGCGACATCCGCAGGATCGGTTCGGCTTCGCTGGATCTGTGCATGGTGGCCGCGGGCCGGCTGGACGCCCACTACGAGCACGGCCTGCACGTCTGGGACTGGGCGGCCGGTGCGTTGATCGCGGCCGAGGCCGGCGCGCAGGTGCAGTTGCCGCGGTCGGATGGCCCCGCGCTCACGATCGCGGCCGCGCCGGGGGTAGCCAGCAACCTTCGGGACCTACTCGAGGGCCTTGGCGCAGACGGTGAGCTGCCGGAGGGCTGACGTCGTCAGCAGGCGTTGTTGTGGATCTTCGGCAGCAGCGACAGGTCGGGCGGGGCCGTTGCCTCCGGCCGGAGACTGGCCAGCATCGCGTCAATGCTGTCGCTGTGGCTGAGCGCGTTGAACTCGGCGCCCAGCACCAGGTCCACGCTGTCATCGAGACGCTGGTCCTGGTACAGCTCGACACACGGTGCCACCAACCACACGGACGCTGCGGCGGACTGTCCCGCTTTGCCGAATCTGATCTGGCCCTGGCACACCAGCTTGGTGTTGGCGTACACGGGGTCGTTCGCCGCGGTCGGCTGGCCGAACCCGAGGTCGTGCAACGCGCCCGCCACGGTGGCCGCCTGGCCTCCCTGACCGCTGGCGTTAAGCACCCGGATCTTGGTGTCGGCCAGCTTCGCCGGCGCGACGGGGGTCATGTTGGTTCGGGACACCTGCTCGCCGAGCGTCGGTTGGGACGGATCGCTTCGGCCCGGTGGCGGATTGCAGGCGACGGCCTCATGTTCGCCGGAGGGACGCGTGAGAGCAATTCCCCAGATGATGGCGGTCGCCCCGAAAAGAGCCACCCCGGCAATGATGGCGGGCCTGTTGTTGCGCCGCCGGAACGGCCGTCCCCGCCGGTCATAAGCGGTTCCCTCGGTGATTTGCGCGACCATCCCTGCACTGTAAACGGAGGCGCTGGCAGCCTCGAACAGCCCGGCGAGCAATATGTGACGTAAATCACAGTTGAACACTCCGCTTTCCGGGCACGAATCGTTTGGTGAATGCGTTCGACGCTGGTACAAAGCTCTGCTGCAGTAGTTAGTAAGGGGGCAAACGATGGCTACCGACTACGACGCCCCACGGCGTACAGAGACCGACGATGTGTCCGAGGACTCGCTTGAGGAGCTGAAGGCCCGGCGCAACGAGGCGCAGTCGGCCGTGGTCGACGTCGACGAGTCCGAGTCGGCGGAAAACTTCGAGCTGCCCGGTGCGGATCTGTCCGGTGAAGAGCTGTCGGTGCGCGTCATCCCGAAGCAAGCCGACGAGTTCACGTGTTCCAGCTGCTTCCTCGTGCACCATCGCAGCCGTCTGGCCAGTGAGAGAGACGGCCGGATGATCTGCACAGACTGCGCCGCCTAGCCGGCGGCCCGCAGCGCACTGAGCACCCGCTCGGGGTGGCGGCTGCTCACCAGCCAGTACGGCGTCGGGTCGTCTGCATCGTCGAGAACCACCAGCACCATCGGGCCGATCCACGGTCGATGCAGGACGAACGCGGCCGGGTCGAGTTGGCGTCCCAGCGCCGCCGACTTCGCCGACGCGGGAATCTCGGCGGAACGTCCGATCACACCCGCGGGCAGGTGTGCGGGACCCGCCCACAGCACCGGCGCGCCGTCCGCACTGTCGACGACTCGAACCTCAGCGCGGCCGAGCCAGATCAACACGCCCGAGGCGATCGCACACAACACCGCGAACGAGATCCAACCGGGAAGGTCCCGGGCCGCGCGGTTTACCTCCAACGCGACGAGCACGGCCAGCAGGAACGCGGGCGGCCACCACCACCACGGCACCGTCAACCGTTCGCGGTAGCGCGCGGATCGCGACGTCGTTGGGGTTTCCGACACGCGGCCAAGGGTAGTCTTTGAGGTCGTGTCCACCCCCCTGGCGGTCCTGCGACTGGACCGCGACCTGCCGATGCCCAGCCGAGCCCACGACGGCGACGCGGGCGTCGACCTGTACAGCGCGCAAGACGTCGAGCTTGCTCCCGGCGAGCGGGCGCTCGTGCAGACCGGCATCGCCGTGGCGATCCCGTACGGGATGGTCGGGTTGGTACACCCTCGGTCGGGATTGGCTGCGCGCGCTGGACTTTCGATTGTCAACAGTCCCGGCACCATCGATGCCGGTTACCGTGGGGAGATCAAGGTGGCGCTGATCAACCTCGACCCACGGACGCCGATCGCCGTACACCGCGGTGACCGGATCGCACAACTGCTGGTGCAACGGGTGGAGCTGCCGGAGTTGATCGAGGTGTCGTCGTTCGACGAAGCCGGGCTGGCGAACACGTCGCGCGGTGAGGGCGGGCACGGCTCATCCGGAGGGCATGCGAGCTTGTAATGGCAGATCAAAAAGGCAGACACGCGGAGGCCGGCCACATCCGGCACATCATCGACCCCGACGTCGACGGGCCGTTCGACATCGACGATTTCGACGACCCCAAGCAAGCCGAGGTCGCGCGGCTCAACCTCGGGTCGGTGCTGATCCCGGTACCCGAAACCGGCCAGCTCCAGGTCGAACTCACCGAGACGGGCGTGCCGAGCGCGGTGTGGGTGGTCACGCGCAACGGCAGGTTCACGATCGCGGCGTACGCCGCGCCGAAGACCTCCGGGCTGTGGCGTGACGTCGCCGCAGAGCTGGCCGATGCGCTGCGCAAGGACACCTTGACGGTCTCCGTCGAGATGGGGCCGTGGGGGCGCGAAGTGGTCGGCGCCGGCGGAAATGGCACCGTTCGATTCATCGGGGTCGACGGGTATCGGTGGATGATCCGATGTGTGGTCAATGGAGCGGACGACACGATCGATGCGGTAGCCACGGAAGCGCGAGAAGCGCTGGCCGACACCGTGGTAAAGCGTGGCGAAACGCCGCTGCCGGTGCGCACACCGCTTCCGGTGGAGTTGCCCGAGGCGATGGCTGCGCAGCTGCGCGAGGCCGCCGCTCAGCAGGCGGCCGTTGCCGAAAGTCAGCAGAGCGGGCCGCCGCAGCCCGTCGCGCGCCGCGCCGCGCCCGGCTCTGCGATGCAGCAGCTGCGCACGACGATGGGCGGCGCATAGCGGGTTAAGCCTCGTCGAGTGCGGCGACGCACGCCGCTCCGAGAACCGCCGCGTCGGCGCTGATCTCGTCGAGTGTCACCGTTCGCAGCGCAGCACGGGGCGCCGCTGTCATCCACTCCACAGCGACCTCCACGGGGTGTACCGGATCGTCGACGGCTGCCGCGATACCCATCGGAACGGCGAGCCGTTCCAGCTCCGGGCAGGTGGGCGCCACGTAATCGGCGGCCTCCTCCATCGCGTCGGGAAGTGCGGGCCACTGGCCCAGCCAGGACCGGGTGAGCTCATCGGCAAGCCACGGCGGACTGGACGCGCGCATCTGGGCGATCGCGGCCACCAACCCGTCGCGGCGCAGCGCCAGCGCAGACTGCCGGGCGGCCAGGGCCGCCGGGGCGCCTTCGGACGACCCGGTCCACGCCGGCACTGCGGCCAGCACCGCCACCGCGCGGCCGGGGTGCGCCAGGGCCCAGGCCACCGCGACCGCGGCGCCGATCGACATACCGCCCACCGCGATCGGCGCCTCGGCGGCGGCGTTGTCCAGTTCGGCGAGATAGCCCGCGATCAGCCCATCGGGTCGCGGCGGGGCGGCCACCACTGAGGCCCCGGCATCATGCAGCGCACCGGAAAACGCCCGGTAGATGTAGTCGTCGTCGAAGCCCGTACCGGGGAGCAACACTGTGCAGACTCCACCCAGGTCGACGGCCATCACATGATCCTGCCCGCCTTCGGACATGACCCGCATGTCTCATGGCATAACGGTGGCAACAGGTCTACCGTTGCGGAGGCAAAGTGCACACACGAAGACGTGTCAGGAGCGGGTCATGGCTGCGGCCGATGGAATTCTGCGCCGGCTCACCCGCCGGTTGACAGAAGACCCTGAGCAACAAGAGGCAGAAGAGGCAACCGACGCAGCCGCGAGCACCGGCGCGCAGCGAGCCATCGACTGTCACCGTGGCCAGGACGTCACGATGGTCGGCACCCTGCGCAGCGTCGAGGCCAACGCCAAGGGATGCGCCGGCGGGGTCAAGGCCGAACTGTTCGACGGCACCGACGCGGTCGCGCTCGTCTGGCTGGGCCAGCGCCGCATTGCGGGCATCGAACCCGGCCGGACGCTGCGGGTGCGGGGTCGCCTCGGCAAGCTCGAGAACGGGTCGAAGGCGATCTACAACCCGCACTACGAAATCCAACGTTGAGCCTCTAACCGCCGGAGACGTGTGACCGATAAACGCATCGTCCCGCGCGAGCTGCTCGACCAGGTGGGCGGTATCAGCGGGCTGATCTACTCATCGCTGCCCGTGGTCGTGTTCGTCCCGGTTTCCACGCTGTACGGGCTGAAGGGGGCGATCATCGCGGCGCTGTCGGTCGCGACGCTCATCCTGGTGTGGCGCCTGTGGCGGCGCGACACGGTGCAGCCCGCCGTGTCCGGGTTCATCGGCGTGGGCATTTCGGTCGCGATCGCGTACGTGGTGGGGCAGAGCAAAGGCTATTTCCTGCTTGGCATCTGGGGTTCGCTGTTGTACGCAGCGGTGTTCGCCGGTTCGGTGCTGATCCGCCGGCCGATCGTCGGCTACATCTGGAGCTGGGTGAAGGAGCACGACGCCAATTGGCGACAAGTGCGAAAAGCGTTGTGGGCCTACGATATTGCGACCCTGATCTGGGTGGTGGTATTCCTGTCGAGGTTCGTCGTCCAGCACTACCTGTACGACATGGACAAAACCGGCTGGCTCGGGTTCGCCCGCATCGCGATGGGCTGGCCGCTGACTGTGCTGGCTGCGCTGTCGATGTACTTCCCGATCCGGGTGGCCCAACGCGCCGTCCACGAGGCCGACAGCGACGAGGCCGACAGCGACGAGGCCGTCGAAGCGGATCGCGCGCCGAGCGCCGAAGCCTAGGTTTTCGGCAGCAGGAGCCGGCGCAGCTCGTCCTCGACCTCGGTAGTCGCCACGAACAGCAGCTCGTCGCCGCCCTCCAGCGGTTCGTCGGCCTGGGGCACGATCACCCGTGAGCCGCGCAGAATCGTCACCAATGCGGCGTCGCGCGGTAGCTCCAGCTTTCGCACGGGCCTGCCTCCCCATGGCGTGTCGTCGGGCAGGGTGATCTCGACGAGATTCGCATCGCCTTGTTGAAACTGTATGAGCCGCACCAGGTCTCCGACGGCGACCGCCTCCTCGACGAGTGAGGCCAGCATCCGCGGCGTGGACACGGCGACATCGACACCCCACGCGTCGTCGAACAGCCACTCATTGCGCGGATCGTTGACGCGGGCCACCACCCGCGGCACCGCGAACTCCGTCTTGGCGAGCAGGCTCACCACGACGTTGGCTTTGTCGTCACCGGTGGCGGCGACGACGACGTCGCACTCCTCGAGGTGCACCGACTCGAGCAGCGAAAGCTCGCACGCGTCGCCGAGGTGCCAGCCGGCGGCCGGGATCGCATCGACGTCGACATGGTCCGGGTTGCGTTCCAGCAGCATGATGTCGTGTCCGTTTTCGACGAGTTCGCGCGCAATCGAGCGCCCAACCGCGCCCGCCCCGGCGATCACAACTTTCACGCGCCCATACCTTTCCCGCCCCTTCTCACCCGCCCATATCCTCACTGGGCGGCAACGCGGCAATGGCCAGCGCTTCGGCGATCCGACCGGAGACGGCCGCGATGTACACCTGGTCGCTTGCCTGGATCACGGTCTTGGGCTCGGGCAGAAGGCCGTTGCCGAACCGGATCATGAACGCCACCCGCGCACCGGTTGCGCTCTCCAATTCGGTGGCGCGGTGACCCACCCAGTCCTCGTGCAGCGGGACCTCGGCCACGCCGACGTTGCCGGACGGGTCGCGCCATTTCGTGGTTTCGGCCTCGCGGGTCAAGACATTGAGTAGGCGATCTGTGGTCCACGGCACGGTCGCCACCGTGGGGATGCCGAGCCGCTCGTACACGGCCGCGCGCTTCGCGTCGTAGATGCGTGCCACCACGCGTTGCACACCGAACATCTCACGCGCCACCCGCGCCGAGATGATGTTGGAGTTGTCCCCGGATGACACCGCGGCAAAGGCGCCGGCTTCCTCGATCCCGGAGCGCAGCAGCACGTCACGGTCGAAACCCATGCCGAGCACTCGCTCGCCGGTAAACTCGGGGGACAACCGATTGAAGGCGGTGGCGTCGCGGTCGATGACCGCCACATCGTGGCCGATTCGCGCCAGAGCGTCGGACAGGGAAGCGCCCACCCGTCCGCATCCCATCACCACGACACGCAACGTCGGTCCTTTCCGGTGTAAGGCCGCAGCAACCCGGGGGAACTGTCCGCACAACGCTACAGCCATGCCCCCACCGGGCATAGGGTTGGTCCTCGTGTCGGTGATGGTGACGTCGGTTCCGTGGCAACTGAGTTCGTCGGAACGGCAGCGTTCGCCGGAACAGCTGGGGCGCGGGTTTTTGCGTTGACCGAACTCACGCTCTCCGTCGGGCCGCCGGCCAACGGTGGCAGCTGTGTGGCGCGCCACGACGGCCGGGTGGTGTTCGTCAGGTACGCACTGCCCGGCGAGACCGTGCGAGCGCGCATCGTCGCGGAGAAGGATGCGTACTGGCATGCCGAGGCGGTCGAGATCATCGAGCCGTCACCGAATCGCATTGCGTCGCTGTGCCCGATCGCGGGCCCGGGTGGCGCGGGGTGTTGCGACCTTGCGTACGTGGATCCGGAAGCGGCCCGCGTCATCAAGGGTCAGGTCGTGCTCAACCAGCTGGACCGGATCGCCGGTTATCAGCCTCAGCCCGATCTGGCGGTGGAGCCGATGGGCAGCGGCGATGCGACGGGTTGGCGCACCCGGGTGCGGATGGGCGTGGGCCCCGGCGGCTCGGCCGGTTTTCACCGCTATCACAGCGACGACCTCGTCGCGGCCGAGCAGTGCGGTCAGCTGGTGCCCGGACTGCTGCACGGGCTGCAGGAGCGGTGGCCGTTTGGTGCCGAGGTGCACGTAGTCGTCGACGACGACGGGCACCGCCATGTCGTGATGGCGGGGATGGGTCTCGGAATCCGGGGACGACGGGGTCTGCGGGTCGTCGAGGGCCGCCGCGAATCGGTGCACCGGGTCGGAGACCGGACCTGGCACATTCCGGTGACCGGGTTCTGGCAGTCGCACCACGATGCGGCGCGGGTCTACAGCGACCTTGTCGGCTCGTTGGCCGACCTTGCACCGGGCATGACGGCGTGGGACCTGTACGGCGGCGCAGGGGTATTCGCCGCGGTGCTGGCCGAGGGCGTCGGCGAGATCGGCCAGGTGCTGACCGTCGACATGTCGCGCGGCGCGTCTGCGGCCGCCTCAAAGGCGTTGTCCGACCTGCCGCAGGTAACTGTGGCGAACGGCTCGGTGCGGCAGGTGTTGACCGGGCTGCGCGAAAGGCCCGACGTCGCCCTCCTCGACCCGCCGCGCTCCGGGGCCGGAAAAGAGGTGATCAAGCTGCTGGCTGACGCCGGGGCGCCGCGGGTGATCCACATCGGTTGCGAGGTCGCCTCGTTTGCCCGAGACGTGGGCCTGTACCGCCAACATGGGTTTGCTGTACAGGAGCTGCGAGTGTTCGATGCGTTCCCGCTGACCCACCACGTCGAGTGTGTCGCGGTCCTTGCCGGCGGGGCGTCACGGCAGGACTGAACACACGCCCGGTGCGTACACTGACTGGATGCTTGAACAGATCCGCGGTCCCGCAGATCTGCAACGCCTTTCTCAACACCAGCTCACCGACCTCGCCCACGAAATCCGGCAGTTCCTGATCCACAAGGTGGCTGCCACCGGCGGGCATCTGGGCCCCAACCTCGGCGTGGTCGAGCTCACGCTCGCGCTTCATCGCGTATTCGATTCGCCGCACGACCCGATCATCTTCGACACCGGCCATCAGGCGTACGTGCACAAGATGCTGACCGGCCGCTGGCATGACTTCGACACGCTGCGCAAGAAGGACGGGCTGTCGGGCTATCCCTCGCGGGCCGAAAGCGATCATGACTGGGTCGAATCGAGCCACGCCTCCGCGGCGCTGTCGTACGCCGACGGCCTCGCCAAGGCGTTCGAGCTGACCGGCCAGCGCAACCGGCACGTCGTCGCCGTGGTCGGCGACGGCGCGCTCACCGGTGGCATGTGCTGGGAGGCGCTGAACAACATCGCCGCGACCGGGCGCCCGATCGTCATCGTCGTCAACGACAACGGCCGCAGCTACGCGCCGACGATCGGCGGCGTGGCCGCGCACCTGGCCGGGCTGCGGCTGCAGCCCGGGTATGAGCGGATGCTCGAGGGCGGTCGCCGGGCCATCCGCGGCATGCCGGTGTTCGGCGAGCTGTGCTATCAGGCCATGCACAGCATCAAGGCCGGCATCAAGGACGCGCTGGCCCCACAGGTGATGTTCACGGACCTGGGGCTCAAGTACGTCGGGCCGGTCGACGGCCACGACGAGCACGCGGTAGAGGGTGCCCTGCGCAGCGCCCGCGGCTTCGGCGGACCGGTGATCGTGCACGTCGTCACCCAAAAGGGCATGGGTTATCCACCGGCCGAGAACGACGAGGCCGAGCTGATGCACTCCACGGGGGTGATCGACCCCCTGACGGGCATCGCAACAAAGGTGGCCGGGCCGAGTTGGACCTCGGAGTTCGCCGAGGCACTGTTGACGTATGGGGCGAAGCGCCGCGATGTCGTCGCGATCACCGCCGCGATGCCGGGCCCGACGGGCCTGTCCAAGTTCGGCGAGCGGTTCGGCGACCGGCTGTTCGACGTCGGGATCGCCGAGCAGCATGCGTTGACGTCGGCGGCGGGTCTGGCGATGGGTGGCATGCACCCCGTGGTGGCGATTTACTCCACGTTCCTGAACCGCGCGTTCGACCAGATCATGATGGACGTCGCGCTGCACAGGCTGCCGGTGACGATGGTGCTCGACCGGGCCGGCATCACCGGCAACGACGGCCCGAGCCACAACGGCACCTGGGACCTGTCGATGCTCGGCATCGTCCCGGGGGTTCGCGTCGCTGCCCCGCGCGATGCCACCCGGCTGCGCGAGGAACTCGGCGAGGCCCTCGACATCGACGATGGCCCGACGGTTCTGCGCTTTCCTAAAGGCGACGTGGGCGACGACATTCCGGCACTGCTGCGGACCGGGCCAGTCGACGTGCTCGCCGAGCCCGCGGCCGGGTTGTCGGACGAGGTGCTGCTGGTGTCCGTCGGCGCGTTCGCCGCGATGGCACTGGCCGTCGCGGAGCGGCTGCGCAACCAGGGAATCGGCGTGACGGTCGTCGACCCGCGGTGGGTGCTGCCCGTCCCCGACGCCGTGCACGACCTGGCGAGTCGTCACAAACTCGTCGTCACCCTGGAGGATCACGGCGTGGCCGGCGGGATCGGCTCGGCGGTGTCGGCGGCGCTGCGGCGCGCCGAGATCGACGTGCCGTGCCGCGACATCGGGGTGCCGCAACGATTCCTGGCTCACGGGTCGCGCGGGGAGGTGCTCGCGGACGTCGGCCTCACCGATCAGGACGTGGCGCGCCAGATCACCGGCTGGGTGGCCGCGTTGGGGTCCACGGAGAACGTTTACACCGAGACTGAATCCACGCGGCAAAAGTTCGAGTAGTGACCTTCTTGGTTGCAGTTTCGGCGCAAGATTGATGCCGTGCGTGACGATATCCGGATTCCCTGCCACGGCGAGCAGCTCGCCGCCTACGTGTACCGGCCCGATACGACGGCAGCCGACGCGCCATGCGTGGTCATGGCGCACGGCTTCTCGGCGACGCGGGACGACGCGCTGCCCGGGTACGCGGAGGCATTCCGCGATGCGGGTTTCGTCGTGGTGCTGTTCGACTACCGCCATTTCGGCGCCTCCACCGGCGAGCCGCGTCAACTGCTCGACATCGCCCGCCAGCTCGACGACTACCGCGCCGTCATCGGGTGGGCGCGCGGCCTCGACGGGGTCGACCCCGAACGCATCGTGGTGTGGGGTTCGTCGTTCAGCGGCGGGCACGTCCTCGCGATCGCGGCCGCCGATCCGCGCATCGCGGCGGTGATCTCACAAGCGCCGCACACCGACAGCGTCCCGACGCTGATGTTGGTGCCGCCCAGGAACATCGCCCGCCTTCTCGCCGCGGCTCTGCGTGATCAGCTCGGAGCGTGGCTGGGCCGGCCGCCGCGCCTGGTACCGGCTGTCGGCGACCCCGGCACCTTTGCTGCCATGACAGCACCGGAGGCCAAGCCCGGCTTCGCGGCTCTGGTGGGTCCGGACTCCAAGTGGCGCAACGAGTTTGCCGGTCGACTCATGTTGACGTTCGGTTTCTACCGGCCGGGCCTCAAAACGAAGCGGCTGACGATGCCGCTGCTGATGTGCGTGTGCGACACCGACGCGACGACACCGGTGGCACCCGCCATCAAGGCCGCCGAACGGGCGCCGCGCGGCCAACTCCGCCACTACCCGTACGGCCATTTCGACATCTATCACGATCCACAGGTCAAGGCGGATCAGGTGGCGTTCCTTCAGCGCGCCGTGCAGGGAGTGCCCACCTAGTCAGCGTGCTGGGTCGAAGCGGCCGGCGTCAACGCTTCCGCCAGCACCGGCACCACCAACTCGAGCTGCCACTGCCGGGCGCCGCCTTCGCGCAGGAACGCGTCGATGTCGCCACCCTGCCAGTCCCAGCACAGCCGCCGCACCAACTCCGGCGACACCAGGTTCTCGGTCGGCACACCCACGCGCTCCGACAGCTCGGCGAGGCCGTCGCGGGCGGCCTTCAGCCGGGTCGCCGCCTCGGGCTTGCGGCGATGCCAGCGTGACACCGGCGGAGGCCCGTTCGGCGGCTCGGGGGAAGACGGCGGCTCGGGGTTGTCGCGGGCCCGGGTCAACGCGGCCAGCCAGGTGTGCGCACTGCGGCGTTGCCGCGGACCGCCGAAGACCGGCAGCGCGGTCAGGTCGTCGACCGTCTTCGGGTCTGCCACGGCGGCCGCGATGATCGACGAGTCGGGCAGGATCCGGCCGGGAGCGATGTCGCGGCGACGGGCGATCTCGTCGCGGACGGTCCACATCTCGCGCACGGCGGCAAGCGCGCGCGGGTCGCGCACCTTGTGGATGCCCGACGTCCGCCGCCACCTGTCCCTTCGCGGCGGCGCCGGAGCGGCGGTCCGCAGGTACTCGAACTCCTGGGCCGCCCACTCGGTTTTGTGCTGATCCGCCAGCACCTGCGCGATCGCGGTGTGCAGGTCGAGCAGCACCTCGACATCGAGCGCCCCGTAGTTGAGCCACGCCGGTGGCAGCGGCCGCTTGGACCAGTCCGCGGCGCCGTGGCCCTTGGCCAGGCCGAGCCCCAGCAGTCGGGCCACCATCGCGGCGAGGTTCACCCGGTCGTACCCGGCCAGCCGGCCCGCCAGCTCGGTGTCGTACAACGCGGGCGGGTGCATACCGACCTCGGCCAGACACGGCAGGTCCTGATCGGCGGCGTGCAGGATCCACATGTCGGTGCTGAGCACATCGGCGATCGGCCGCAGCGTCTCGACGGGATCGCCGTCGCCGCCGACGGGGTCCAGGAGCACGGTGCCGGCGCCGGCCCGGCGGACCTGGATCAGATACGCGCGGTTGCTGTAGCGAAATCCCGACGCCCGTTCCGCGTCGACCGCGAAAGGTCCGCGACCAGATGTCAACAGCTCGGCGGCAGAGGCGATTTCGTCGCCACTGGTGGTCAGTTCCGGCACGCCGTCGGCGGGCTGCAGCAGTGGCGTCGGTTCGGGCTCGGCGGCGTCCGAGTCGGGTGTCTCGTCTGGCACGCTCAGGCCCGCGAACGCGACCCCAGGTCGGTGACCCCGACCGGCGGCAGCCCCGCTGCAAATTCGAGTACCTCGCAGAACGCGTGCACGTGCGAGCCGAGTTCAGGAGTGGTCGCGGTCCAGGACGCCCGCAGCTCGAGCTGATGTGCCCGCGGTGGACCGGAGATGTCGCCGTAGCGCACCGACGTGGTGGCGGTGACCGTGCCGCCCACGGCGGTCGCCTGCCCGGCACGCGCGTCGAGCGCGTCGATGAGCCAACTCCAGGCGACTTCGGGCAGTAGTGGGTCGACCGCCTCGGTGGAGTCCAGATCGGCCTGGATGTATGCCACTAACCGCATCGTCCCGTCCCAGGCCTCGGCGCCGTCGGGATCGTGCAGCAGAATCAGCCGCCCGAACGCGTCGCCTTCTGACCGCTCCGGCACGATCGCCGTTTCGGGATGTCGCACCTCGGCGCCCAGCGCATAGCTGAACGGCGCTAGCCGCTGCGGCGGCCGGATCGGTCCGAGCTCGATCTCCGGGCGCACCTCGACGGCGTTCATTGCCGCCACAGCCGCCTGGAACTGAGCTGGTTCGGCGGAGGTCATGGACTTTGACGCTAGTCCATCGACCGCCGCGTGGGGGCAGGCGCGCCGGACCGCCGTGGCAGCATAGGGGGCGACATGAGCACCCGTCGTGACCTGCCCAATGCCCCGTACCTGGCGGCGGTAACCGGCCGCAAGCCGAGCCGCATCCCGGTGTGGTTCATGCGCCAGGCCGGTCGCTCGTTGCCGGAATACCGCGCGCTGCGTGCCCAGCACAGCATGCTGGCCGCCTGCTTCGAGCCCGACCTGGTCTGCGAGGTCACACTGCAACCCGTGCGCCGGCACGGTGTCGACGCCGCGATCCTGTTCTCCGACATCGTGGTGCCGTTGCGTGCGGCAGGCATCGCGTTGGACATCGTCCCGGATGTCGGGCCCGTCATCGAGCACCCGATTCGCACCACGGCTGATGTGAACGGACTGAAGCCGCTCGACCCCGACAACGTCTCGCCGGTCGCCGACGCCGTCGGACAGCTGGTCAACGCGCTCGGTGAGGTTCCGCTGATCGGGTTCGCCGGCGCGCCGTTCACGTGGCGACCTACCTCGTCGAGGGCGGCCCAGCCGTCACCACGAACGCACAAAGGCGATGATGCTCGGCGAACCGCAGACGTGGCATGCGCTGATGTCGGCGCTGACCGCGGTCACGATCGGGTTCCTGCAGGTTCAGATCGACGCCGGCGTCGACGCGATCCAGGTGTTCGACTCGTGGGCAGGCGCGCTGTCGCTCGCCGACTACACGGAATACGTGTTACCACACAGCGCAAAGGTTTTCGGCGCACTCGCGGCGGCGGGCGTTCCGATGACGCACTTCGGCGTCGGAACGGCGGAGTTGCTCGGCGCGGCGATGACCGAGGACGGCGCGACCGTGGTCGGCGTCGACTGGCACACCTCGCTGACCGACGCCGCGGCCCGAGTCCAACCGGGGACAGCGCTGCAGGGCAACCTCGATCCCGTGGTTCTGCTGGCCGGCTGGCCGGTGGTCGAGGCGGCGGCCCGGCGGGTCGTCGACGACGGCCGGCGAGCAGTAGATGCAGGCGCGGCGGGTTACGTCTTCAACCTCGGCCACGGCGTGCTGCCGGCGCCCGATCCGCCAGATCATGACCGAGCTGGTGGCGCTGGTGCACTCGCTGTGAACCGTCCCTCGTATGCCGTTGTGGGGGGCGGTATTTCAGGGCCTCACCGTGGCCTACAAGCTGCGTCGCGCGGCCGGCGACGACGCGCTGATCACTGTGTTCGACCCGGCTCGAGCACCTGGGCGGATGGTGCGCACGGTGTCGGTCGCCGGTCACCCGGTGGACGTCGGCGCCGAGGCGTTCGTCGCCCGCCGGCCGGAGGTGCCCGCTGTGTTGGCCGAGCTGGGAATGACCGGCCGCGAGGTCGACACGACCGGGGTACGGCCGCTGATCTATGCCGACGGCACGTTGCACCCGATGCCGGAACGCACCGTCAACGGCATCCCGACCTCGTCAGAGTCGCTGGCCGGACTAGTGGACGACGACACGCTCGCCCGTGTCGCCGCCGAGCCGTCGCGGCCGTTGCAGTGGGAACCGGGCGCCGACCCGCCCGTCGCCGATGTCGTGGC
>CAVXAG010000031.1:0-117637 GCA_963759655.1 uncultured Actinomycetota bacterium
GCGTCAGCGGCGCATGCCGAGGCGGTCGATCAGCGAGCGGTACCGCTCCACGTCGACCTCCGACAGGTACTTGCCGAGACGACGCCGCCGGCCGACCAGCAGCAGCAGGCCACGGCGCGAATGGTGATCGTGCTTGTGCATCTTCAGATGCTCGGTGAGGTCGTTGATGCGCTTGGTCAGCAGCGCGATCTGCGCCTCCGGCGAACCGGTGTCGGTCTCGTGCAGGCCGTACTGCGCCAGGATTTCCTTCTTTTGTTCGGCAGTGAGCGCCACGAATTAACTCCATGCTTCGGTCCGCGATCAGGGGATTTAAGCGCGGCCGCCGCGGACAGCAGCACGTCGCCTTGTCGGCGGCGAGTCTATCAGGGGATCACCGGGCGAGCAGAATCGTGCGGGCCCGCTCGGTGTCAGTCTCCATCTCCGCGATCAGGTCGTCGACCTCGGCGAACCTGCGCTGCCCACGGATGCGGGCAACGAAGTCGACCGCCACGTGCTGGCCGTAAAGGTCGGCTGCCGTGTCGAGCACATACGCCTCGACGGTGCGCGTGCGGCCGGAGAACGTCGGGTTGGTGCCTACCGACACGGCGGCCTGATACCGCTCGCCGGGCACCACGGTGCCGCCGACGGGACCGTGGCCCAGCACCGTGAACCAGGCCGCGTACACGCCGTCGGCGGGGATCGCCGAATACATCGGCGGTGCGACATTGGCGGTGGGGAAACCCAGCACCCGGCCGCGGCCGTCGCCGCGCACCACCACGCCCTCGACGCGGTGCGGCCGCCCCAGCGCCTCCTCGGCGGCCACCACGTCGCCGGCGTCGACACACGACCGGATGTAAGTGGACGAGAACGTCACCGTCTCGTTCCTGTGGTGTTCGGCAACGAGCGACATTGCCTGCAACGCGAATCCGAACCGTTCGCCCGCGTGGCGAAGCATGTCCACGTTGCCCGCGGCCTTCTTGCCGAACGTGAAATTCTCGCCGACCACGACCTCGACGACATGCAGGTGCTCGACCAGCAGCTCATGGATGAAGCGGTCCGGGGTGAGCTTCATGAATTCCGGTGTGAAAGGCACCACCAGGAACACGTCCACCCCGAGTTCCTCGACGAGTTCCGCACGCCGGGTCAACGTGGTCAGCTGCGCCGGGTGGCTGCCTGGGTGCACCACTTCCATCGGGTGCGGGTCGAACGTCATCAGCACCGTCGGCACATTCCGCTCGCGCCCGGCCTTGACGGCCGTCGCGATCAACTCCTGATGTCCCCGATGCACGCCATCGAACACACCGATCGTTAGGACGCATCTGCCCCAGTCGGTGGGGATTTCGTCCTGGCCGCGCCACCGCTGCACGCGGCCAGCCTACGGCCCACCGGTACCGGCGCGCGAGATCCCCGATCTGAACACGGAGTGCATAGACTTTCCGATGTGACTGCTTCGGCCGACGACGCTCGTGGATTGACGTCGGTCGCCCAGGACTATCTGAAGGTGATCTTCAACGTCCAGGAGTGGTCCGGGGAGAAAGTCAGCACCAAGATGCTCGCCGAGCGGATCGGGGTGTCGGCGAGCACCGCGTCGGAGTCGATCCGCAAACTGGCCGACCAGGGCCTCGTCGAGCACGAGAAGTACGGGGCGGTGACGCTCACCGACCGCGGCCGCCGCGCAGCGGTGTCGGTGGTCCGCCGTCACCGGCTGCTCGAGACCTTTCTGGTGCAGGTGCTCGGCTACCGCTGGGACGAGGTACACGACGAAGCCGAGGTACTCGAGCACGCGGTCAGCGATCTGATGCTGTCGCGGATCGACGCCAAGCTCGGGCACCCGCAGCGCGACCCGCACGGCGACCCGATCCCGTCTCTCGACGGCCGCGTGCCGACACCGCCGGCCCGTCAGCTGTCCACGTGTGCCGACGGCGAGCACGGGTCGGTGGCACGGATCTCCGACGCCGATCCCGAGATGCTGCGCTACTTCGACTCCGTCGGGATCGCCCTGGATTCTCATCTGACCGTGCTGACCCGGCGTGATTTCGCAGGCACGGTGTCGGTGTCGATCGGCGACGGCCACGGCCACGGCCACGGCGGCGCAACCGCAGCGGAACACACGGTCGAGTTGGGAAGCCCTGCAGCCGAATCGATTTGGGTCGTCACCTGCTAGTCGTCACCCCCACGGTCCTCGGGGTGAAGTAATTCGTCCGGATGGTGGATCCGGTTGACTTGTGGTGGTCCGGTGCCATCGCTCCAGGCCAGGCGCCCGCGTTTGGGCTGTGTTCGTCGTCGGCGTTGGCCGATCAGGCTGTGGTGGGGTCCGCAGGCGAAGAACAGGTTGTCGGCGTCGGTTCGGCCACCGTCGGACCACTCTTGGGCGTGGTGCACCTCGCAGTGGTAGCCGGGCTCGGTGCAGTCGGGGTGGGTGCACCCGCGGTCACGGGCGTAGCAAATCAGCCGCTGATCAGCCGACGCGACGCGCTTGCCGCGGCCCAGATACAGCGGCCGTTGGGTGTGGTCCTCAAACACGGCCAGATACGGGATCGCGTCGGCGGCCATCCGGATCAGGTCACGCATCGGAAGTCGTGAGCCGCCGCCGGTGCGCGCCGGGGCCGGCATCGACACCGTGGGGTCGTTGATCGCGTCGGCTGCCTGGTTGAGCTCGGCCAGCGTGGTGGTGACGATGACGGTCACCGGGGTGCCGCGGTGCTGGCCGAGCCGACCCGATGCGACGCCGGCTTTCAGACCCACCTTGATCGCGTCGTGCAGGCGCTGCGGTGACGACCGCTCGTCACGGCTGTCGGGCTGGGCATTGTCGGGCTGGTGGCGGCCCGGGCGCACGGCGGCTTGGACCGCTTCGACGTAGGCGCGGGCTTCGGGATCCAGCCAGCCCGACAACCGGCTCATCCCGTCGGGTCCCTGGTTGCCCAGCACCAGGCCGCGACGACGCGCCCGGTCCCGGTCATCGAACAACCCGTCGGGGTTCAGCACGTCGGCCAGCCGTGCCCCGACCGTCGCAACGAAGTTCGGGTCATGCCTGGCGGCATGGCCGACCAGCGTGCGCTCGGCGTCGGCCCGATCGGCCGGGCTCACCGCCGCGGGCAGCACATCCAGCGCCCGGCACACCTCACGAATATGGCCCTCCCCGACCAGGCCCTGTTCGACCGCGGCGGCCAGCTCGGGCAGCTCGGGCGCCAGCAGCGGGCCGGTCAGCGAGCGGCGCGGGGCAATCCGGGCGGCCACCCGGGCCCGCCGCCGAATCTCGCCCGGCGTGATCCGCAGCCGCGCCCACAGCACATCGCGCAGCGACACGTCCCCCACCATCGTCGGATCCGCACCGTCGGGCGGCTCGAACAACTCACCGAACATCCGATACGACAAACCGCCAATCGCGCGCCGCTGACCCTCCAACCGCTCAGCGACCTCCACCCGAAACTTGTTGCCCACAGCATCGGAGGCCGTGTCGCGCAGCATGGCCAGACCGCTGTCGATCAACTCCAACCCGGCGCGCATCCGTTCCCGCGCCGCCTCGGCAGTGATGCACAGTGCCATTGGTAGTCAGGGGCGCGGTGTCCGCAGTGCGGGTCCGTTTCCCCATCCCCCTTTCAATCCGTGCGTGCGGTTTTCCCGCACACGGCTTACCGATGATCTTCTGTGCATGGTTACGCAGCCTTCGGGTAGCAGATGGTGCCGCGAAGCCGGTGCAGGCCGTGCCCGTTGAACCACGCCTCGGTCCACTGATCGGTTTGCCCGGCACGTAGGTTGCGGCCCCGCTTTTTGACCATCAAGCGGAACAGCCGCCACGTCACGTACCAGTCGATCTGGCGGAACTTGTCGGCAGCGTTGCCGGTGCGAAAGTAGTTACCCCAGCCGCGCAGGACCGGATTGAGCTCCGCGATCACCTCACGGATATCCGTTCCGACACGGTTGCGGCCGGTGCGGTCACGGACCTTGTCCCGTAACCGTTTCACCGCCGCCTGGCTGGGCCAGCGATGCAGGTAGTAGCGCACGATCCGCTTCTGCTCCCACAGCCGCCCCGACATACGGGCCCGGAAATGACAGCCCAGGAAATCCAGGCCGTCGCGACCGTCCCGCAGGTCGAGCACCTTCGTCTTATCCGGATGCAGCCGCAACCCCAACGACGCCAGGATTTCTCCCACTGCCGCCAAAGCGTGCTCTGCTTGTGCCGCCGAGCGGCACAACACCACACCATCATCGGCGTAGCGCACCAACTCACCCACATCGCGTCGGGTCAGCTCGGTGTCGAGCACGTGCAGGTAGATGTTGGCCAACAACGGCGAGATCACCCCGCCCTGCGGGGTGCCCGCGACCGTCCGCGTCACCACCCCGTCGACCATCACCCCTGCTTGCAGCCACAACCGCAGCAGTTTGAGCACCCGCCGATCCGAGACCCGCCGACTCACCTCCGTGAGCAGCCGTTCGTGGTCGATCTCGCCGAAGAAATTGGCGATGTCAAACTCCACCACAAACGTGTGACCCGCGATGAATCCGGTACGCAACCGCTCCATCGCCTGTGTGGCCGACCGTTTCGGCCGAAACCCATACGAGCACGACATGAAGTCCGCCTCGAAAATCGGTTCCAGCACGATCTTGGCCGCCGCCTGGGCCACCCTGTCCCGCACCGTCGGAATCCCCAACGGCCGCTTACCACCTCGTGGTTTCGGGATCTCCACCCGACGCGCCGGCGCCGGGCGGTACACACCTCGGCGAAGGTCACCACGCAACTCACGCAACATGCGGTCCACGCCGTAGTCCTCCACCGCGACCAGGGTGATCCGATCCACCCCGGCCGCACCCCTGTTCTTACGCACCCGCTCCCACGCCTCCCACAAGACGTCACCCCTGTGGATACGGTCAAAAAGGGCGTGGAAACGCCGACCCTCAGACTGCTTGGCCGCAGCCCATAGCGTGCGTTGAAGTTCTCGTACTTTCACCGGCGATGCACCCAACGGCTCATCGTCGGCTACGGCAAGCACTGGCCTGCCGGGGTGGTTGGACCGGATGATCCCGATCATGCCCTCGCACTTACCCACGTCGCCCGCGTGATCAAAGTTGGGGCCCTTTCCTCCCGGCGCGTTATGTTGCACGCCGATCAGCGGTACTACGACCCCATCGGACTCCCGCTGCCCTCCAAGAGCTTTCACCATCGGCTTATACCCTTGGTCTTTGCCCGACGAAGGCCAGGCAGACGGGTCTCTCCTGTTCCGAACCAGACTGTGTGCACGTGCCGCCTCCCGTACCCCGGAAGGACCCGACGAACTGACCCCGGACCAGGGCCCGCCGGACATGGCCTTCGCCGTGACATCAGCGGCTCGGCTCCTCCGTTGTGAATTTGACGAGGCTGCAGAGTTCGCTTGACGCTACGGCCCGCACACTTGCTCCCTCCGAAGAGGCTCTCGACACCCCGCTCAGCCCACCGCGTCTCCACGACGGACCGGGGCCTGCTACCCGGCGCTCCGGTACCTACCGGGACGGGACTTCCACCCGCTAGTCCAGTCCAACTTTCAGGACGCAACATGACCCCATTCTATCGAACATACGTACGAATATGCCCCACCATCGAGACATCTGTGGATGAAAAAGCACCTGTGGACAACCAGATCAGAGGGTCGCGGGTCGCAGCACCACTTCGGACTTGGTGCGCTCGCCCTCATCCCGCAACAACGCGATGACGCGGCCATCGGGGTCCGTCGCCGCAAACAGCCCGTCGATTCCGGCCGCCTCCAACGCGCGGCCGTGCGACGCCGCAACCGCTTCGTCGGCGTCGAGATCACGGCGCGGGAAGATGAGCAGGCACGCCGCGTCCACCGAATAGCTGAGCTGCGGGTCGGCCGCCAACTCGTCCAGCGTGCGCGCCTGCTCGAGACCGAAGCCGCCGACGCGGGTGCGCCGCAACGCGGTCAGGTGGCCACCCACACCCAGCGCCGCGCCGGCGTCGCGGGCCAGCGCCCGAATGTACGTACCCGACGAGCAGTCCACCTCGACGTCCACATCGACCACACCGCGTTCCCGCCGGACCCCCAGTACGTCGAAACGGTCGATCCGCACGGTGCGGGCGACCAACTCCACCGGGTGACCCTCGCGGGCGAGCCGGTAAGCGCGTTTGCCACCAACTTTCACCGCGCTCACCGCCGACGGGACCTGCCGGATCTCGCCGCGCAGCGCAGCGATTGCGTCCTCGACCTGACCGTTGGTCAGTGCGTCTGCTGGCGTGCTGATGACGGGATCGCCGTCGGCGTCGTCGGTCGTGGTGGTCTGCCCGAGCCGGATCGTCGCGGAGTACGACTTCGTCGCCGCGATCAGCAGCCCGAGGATTTTCGTCGCGCGCTCGATGCCGATCACCAGTACGCCCGTGGCCATCGGGTCCAGCGTGCCGGCATGGCCGGCCTTGCGGGTGGCGAAGATCCGCCGGCAGGCGCTCACCACGTCGTGGCTTGTCATGCCCGACGGTTTGTCGACGATCACCAGACCCGGCGGCGTCACAACACGATCGCCGTCACAACACGATCGCTGTCACTACCAGCCCATCGCGCACCGACCAGCGGCCCCGCAACGCCGTCAACGGCGGCCCCGACACGGCGGCCGGGTCGATCAGAATCTGGGAGACGAATTCTCCCGTGGTGCCGGCAGGGTCGACGTCGAAGACGATATGAGCGTCCTCGAACCCGAGCCAGCGCCGCGTCAGCGGATACCACGCCTTGTACGTCGCCTCCTTGGCGCAGAACAGGATTCGATCCCAATGCAGTCGTTCGGGCATCGCTTCCAGTTCACGCCGCTCCGCAGGCAGGCTCACCGCATCCAGCACCCCGTTGGGAAGCACGCCGTGCGGCTCGGCGTCGATGCCCACCGACCGCACCTGCCCGATAAGGCCGACCGCCGCGCCGCGGTAGCCGTCGCAGTGCGTCAGGCTGCCGACCACTCCGTCGGGCCAGCACGGTTCGCCCTGCTCCCCCTTCAGGATCGGGGCCGGAGCGACACCGAGCTGACCCAGAGCGACCCGCGCGCAGTGCCGCACGGTGGTGAACTCGTTGCGCCGCTTGGCGACTGACCGCGCGATCAAGGGCTCCTCGTCGGGCAACGGTTTGAGATCCGGTGGATCGGTGTAGACCTCGGCGACGGCGACAGTGTCGGGCACCACCGTCGCGATCAGCGTGTTCATCGCGGCTGCGATCGCTGTGCGATCCGTGCGCGCATCCGGTCCGCATTGGCCCGCATCTCATCCGTGATCTCGAAGTGGCCGCCGAATTCGTTGAGATAGCCCGGAGCGTACTGCGGGTCGGGCAACACTTGGCGCAGCCATCGATAAGGCTTGCGGCGCCGCCACTCTCGCGGATAACCGACCGACACCTCCTCGAAGCGCACGTCGTCGTACCACGTGGTGCGCGGAATGTGCAGGTGTCCGTACACCGAGCAGATCGCGTTGTAGCGGGTGTGCCAGTCGGCGGTGGCGGTGGTGCCGCACCATAGCGAGAACTCCGGATAGAACAGCGCCTCGCACGGTTCGCGAACCAGCGGGAAATGGTTCACCAGCACGGTCGGCGTCATCCAGTCCAGCTGGTCGAGCCGGCCACGCGTGTAGGCCAGGCGTTCCCGGCACCAGGCCTCCTTGCTGGCGTACGGCTCGTGGGACAACACGAATTCGTCGGTGGCCACCACATTGCGATCCCGGGCGTTCGCCAGGCCCTCGGCTTTCGTCGTCGCGCCGTCTGGCAGAAACGTGTAGTCGTACAGCAGGAACATCGGCACGATGGTCGCGGGGCCGCCCTGGTCGGTCCACACCGGATACGGATGCTCCGGCGTCAGCACCCCCATCTCGTCGCACATCTCAACGAGATAGTCGTAGCGGGCCCTGCCGAATACCTGCACGGGATCCTTGCCGGTGGTCCACAGTTCGTGGTTGCCGGGGACCCAGATCACCTTTGCGAACCGCTGCCGCAGCAGGTCCAGCGACCACCGGATGTCGTCGGTGCGCTCCGCGACGTCGCCGGCCACGATCAACCAGTCGTCCGGCGACGCGGGATGCAGCGCCTCGGTGACCGGCTTGTTGCCTGCGTGACCCGTATGCAGGTCGCTGATCGCCCAGAGTGTCG
Source organism: uncultured Actinomycetota bacterium (assembly GCA_963759655.1). Classification (GTDB taxonomy): domain Bacteria; phylum Actinomycetota; class Actinomycetes; order Mycobacteriales; family Mycobacteriaceae; genus Mycobacterium. The sequence goes on from CAVXAG010000031.1 coordinate 8,085, forward strand.
CCACAACCGACCAGATTACTGAAGACGCCGTCGAACCTCGCGCAGCGAACTAGAACAGGTTCTTGTTTCTCGTCGTCCGGGCGGGGGTGCACCGTTACACTTCCCGCAGGGGTGCTGAGCAGAGGGGTGTGATGGCCACCAGGATGCGGCTGTTCGCCGGGCTGTGCGCCGTGGTCACCGCCGTGGTCATGGTGTTGCAGTCCTCACCGGCCAGTCTCAGCGTGACGAAGAGCGTGCAACTGCGGTCGACGTTTGCGCCGCTGGACGAGCCGAGCACGACGATCAAGTCGCCGGTGATCGCCCTCACCGACCCCAGCCCGTTCGACCCGTGCCAGGACATCCCCATCGACGTGATCCGGCAGTTCGGGCTGGCGTTCACCCCACCCGAACACGAGGACGGTCTGCGCTGCCACTACGACGCCGCCAACTATCAGATGGCGATCGAGCCGATCGTCTGGCGCACCTACGAGCAAAGCCTTTCACCCGACTCGGTCGAGACCACGATCGGCGGCCACCGCGCGGCGTGGTTCTGGGTGATGAAGCCGACCGATTGGGACAACAAGTGGTGGTTCTCTTGCATGGTGATGTTCAAGACCAGCTACGGCGTGATCCAGCAGTCGCTGTTCTTCTCACCGGTCTACTCGGATCCCGACGTAGACTGCCCGGCTGAGAACATGATGCGGGCCCAACAACTGGCCCCCTACTACAAATACTGACCATACAAACACTGACCAGTGACCACGACTTCTGAGCGGCCCTCCGGGTCGCGAATTCAGATCGCGGCGCGACAGTCCCGCGACCGGGCCCTCGCCCGTCTGCTCGGCCTGCCCGCGCCCACCACCGAATACACCGTCGACCGGGGTCTGCGGGTTCCGATGCGCGATGGCGTCGATCTGGTGGCCGACCATTACGCGCCAGTGCCCGCGGACGGCGCCGCCGATGCCGCCGGCACGCTGCTGATCCGTGGGCCGTACGGCCGGGGCTTTCCGTTCTCCACGCTCTACGCGCGGCCGTACGCCGCGCGCGGCTACCACGTCGTCGTTCAGAGCGTCCGCGGCACCTTCGGCTCCGGCGGTGTGTTCGAGCCGATGACCCGTGAAGTCGCCGACGGCGCCGACACCGTCGAGTGGCTGCGCAGGCAATCGTGGTTCACCGGGCGCTTCGCGACGATCGGTCCGTCCTATCTGGGCTTCACGCAGTGGGCGCTGCTGATGGACCCGCCCCCGGAACTGGCCGCAGCCGTCATCGCGGTGGGGCCACACGACTTCAGCGCCTCGATCTGGGGCACCGGCGCGTTCAAGCTGACCGACTCCCTCGGCTGGGCGGACCTGGTGGCCAACCAGGAACAGGGTCGACTCGGCACAATGCGGTGGGCAGCGGGGGCACGTCGGCGGCTGGCGCGTGCCACGCTGGGATTGCCGTTGGGTGAGTCGGCTCGCTCGCTGCTGGGCACCGGCGCGCAGTGGTACGAGTCGTGGCTCGAGCATCACGATCCCGGCGACCCGTTCTGGGAGCCGTCCCGTCTCGGCGCGGCGCTGGACCGGGCGAGCGTTCCCGTGCTGTTGATCAGCGGCTGGCAGGACCTGTTCCTCGAGCAGACCCTCGCGCAGTACCGCCACCTGCGTGGCCGCGGGGTCGACGTCGCGCTGACCGTGGGCAAGTGGACGCACATGCAGGTCACCTCCGCGGGCGCGGGGCACGTGACCCGCGAGTCGCTGGAATGGCTCGACCGCAACCTGGCGGGCGCGGGCGGTGGGCCCGCGCGAGATCCGGTGCACGTCTTTGTCACCGGCGACGGTTGGGTCGGCCTGCCCGACTGGCCACCGTCAACGTCTCCACGGGTAGTTCACCTGCAGCCGGGCGGGGTCTTGACGGACGCTGCCAAGTCCGGCGAGGCACGCCCGTCGAGATTCACCTATGACCCGGCGAGGCCGACGCCGATCGTCGGTGGAGCCCTGCTGGGCCCGGAGGGCGGATACCGCGACGACAGCAGACTGGCCCGTCGACCGGATGTGCTCAGCTTCACCGGCGAGACCCTGGCCTCGGATCTGTACGCCGTCGGCAACCCGGTGGTCGAGCTTTCGCACGCCGCGGACATCCCGCACGTCGACTTGTTCGTGCGGCTCAGCGAGGTCGATCCGCGTGGCCGGTCGCACAATGTAAGCGACGGATACCGACGCCTGACCGCCACACCGGAGCCTGGTGCTGTCCGCGTCGAACTCGACGCAATCGCACACCGATTCCGCGCCGGGTCCAGGATTCGGTTGCTCATCGCCGGCGGCGCCCATCCGCGCTTCAGCCGAAATCTCGGCACCGAAGAGGCGCCGATCACCGGGCGGCGACTGGTCGCCGCCACCCACACCGTGCATTACGGACCGTCGCGGTTGGTGCTGCCGACGACCCCTGGTAGACCGTCAGCCGACCGCGCGGCGCACCCGGTCGGCGATCCGCTGTAGCGCCGCGGCGTCATGGACCGGCGCGGCCCATTCCGGCAGCACCGGCAAGTCCACCCAACTGGTGCATCCGGCGTGATCCGGCGACCGAGTGAGGCGCACCGGCTCGACCAGCGGGCAGGCCGCAACGACGAGCACGGTCAGCCGGTGCCGGGGACGAAAGTCCAGCCGGTCCTCGCGCACCGACTTCCCCGTCCAGATGTGCAGCGGCTCGATGTCGGCCAGTCCGTCCGGATGTGAGACAGCAATGGCGGCAACAACGTTCGCCCCGGCGCGCAGCACCACATGATCGGTGTCGCTGTCCGCCGCCGCGGGCGCCAGCAGGTCCTGGTGCTCGGGCCGCACCCGGTCGGCGTGGCTGTGCGCCACAGTCGGAAACAACAGGAACCGGTCGGCGGCGACCTCGAAGCGCTTCTCCCGGATGCCGCCCTTGCGCAGCAGTACCGTCTGCCTGCCATCAAGCATCGCGTGCACCGCCGCGCTCCACTCCTTCAGCGCGGGCTGGCTGCGCGTGGCGGTGGTCATGCCTGCAACCGGGCCTGCACTTCCGGACGACGCAACGGCGGCAACGTCTTCGGCGGCTGCTTGCGCGGCGGCAACACGGACAGCAGGCGCGTGGTGGTTGCGGTGACCTCGGCGACGGCGGCCTCGAACGCGTCGACGTTGGCTGCCGACGGCCTCGTGATACCGCTGACTTTGCGGATGTACTGACGTGCGGCCCCCTCGACCTCGTCGTCGGTGGCAGCGGGCTCGAGGCCGCGAAGCTCAGTGATGTTTCGGCACATACCCCGACGATAGCCCGCTGCCCAATGTTGTGCCTGACCTGCAAAAACGAGGTCATTGGCCAACGCTGTGGGCCTTGGTATCTCTAGTTCAGCAAATCAGCCGCTGCCGACGAACTGGAAACGCTCCCTTAAGGCCGATCACAGCGCGTTATTGCGTCGCAGCATATGAATAACCCTGACACGATTCCGCTTATGAAGCGAAGAGTGACCCGGGGCGGTTAGTCTGTGGGCGTCTTTCATCACATCCAGTCAAAGGAGCACCCTCGATGGGTCGGCACAGGGCGGTCTCACGGGACAGGCTCACGGACGGGCTGCTGCTAGGTGCGGTGGCGTCAGGCGCATTGGCCGCCGCAGCACTGAGCGGAGCGGGCACGGCCAGCGCGACGTGCGCCTCGATCAGCGGCATCGGCAACGGTAACGGCTGCACCAGCACTGTGGGCAGTTTTGCGGTCGGACTGGGTCCCAACACGAACGCGAGCGCCACCGCGCCGTTCAGCGGGGCCGTCGCCAACGGCATCGGGAACAGCGCGACCCAGGGCACCCAGGCCGATGCGTTGGGCGGCCCCTTCGACTTCGCCTACGCGGGCGGCCCAAATACGGAAGCGGTCACGGCCGGCACCCTCGGTCTCGCCGTCGCGCAGGGTAGCGGTGTGTCTGCAGTCGGTGGCACCAAGTCTTCTGACCTTGGCAATGCCGCGGTCAACATCGCCAACGAACCGACAGGAAACCCCATCAACAACGAGGTCTTTACGAGTGGTACGGGCAACGCCGCGTTCAATCTTGGGGGCACCAGCAGCGCTGCCCAGACAGCCCTCGTAGAGGCGGTTGGCAAGGGCAACGTCGCGAGCAACCTTGGTGGCGCCGGTAACGTTGTTCTCGCGGGCGATGGCGTGAATTCGTCGACGCTGAGCACGGCGTTTAACGTCGGGGGCACCAACAACCAGGTGTACGCAATCCCAGGCCCCTTCAATGTCGCTGGTTTGGTCAACGCGACGGGCCAGACGGTGCACAACAACATCCACTAGCCCAGGCCGCGCACCGTGCAACCTGTGTGAATCACCGCAGCACATCTGATGATGGGACCTGAACGGGGGCGCGGGTTTAACACCCACGTCCCCGGCTTCGGGGAGCGGCCTAGGTGACCGGGGCGCTGGAGAAACCGCCGCCGGTCGCCGGGTCTAACCACCTACTACGGATAACTCCCCGGCGAGGTTTAGGGGGAACGAGGCGGGTCAGAAAAGGGAGGAAGACCCGCGCCCCGTTCCCTTGGACCGCTATGACGGTCCCTGCCGTGTAAGCCGTCGCTGTCACGGGGGAAGTTTTCTTACATGCCTACTTCGGCAATAGGCTCAACCCGTGCCTGACGCCGACGTGCTGCTGATCGAAACCGCCGACCGGATCCGGACTCTCACACTCAACCGCCCGCAGGTGCGCAACGCGCTGTCTACCCAGTTACGAGACCGGTTGTTCCCCGCGTTGCGCGACGCCGACGCCGACGACGACGTCGAGGTGGTGATCCTGACCGGGACCGATCCGGCGTTCTGCGCAGGCATCGACCTCACGGAAATCGCCGGCGGTCTTCAGGGCGCTGCGGGTATCCCCGACCTGTCGCCGGCGTGGCCGCCGATGACCAAGCCGGTGATCGGGGCGGTCAACGGGGTCGCCGTGACTGGCGGATTCGAGATTGCGCTGTGCTGCGACATCCTGATCGCATCGGAGAACGCCCGCTTCGCCGACACGCACGCCCGCGTCGGGTTGCTGCCGAGCTGGGGCATGTCCGTGCGGCTGCCGCAGGCCGTCGGGCGCGGGCTGGCATACCGGATGAGCCTCACCGGCGACTACCTCGGCGCCCACGACGCGCTGCGGGCCGGGCTGGTCACCGAGGTGGTGCGCCACGACGAGCTGCTCGACACGGCCAGAGCCGTCGCGGCGTCGATCGTCGGCAACAACCGCGCGGCGGTGCGCGCCCTGCTCGCGTCGTATCACCGCATCGACGACGCGCAGACCCATGCGAGCTTCCGGATCGAGCAGCTGTCGGCGGCGGAGTGGATACGTTCCAACGCCAGCAGCGCCGACATCGCCGCCAATCGCGATGCGGTGATCAAGCGGGGACGGGCTCAGATTCACTGACCGGAGAACGGAGTCAGCCAAGCGCGTGCTGCAGCGCTGCAACCACGTCGTCGATCGGCCCGGACGCCGAATAGCCGGCGGCGAGCTCATGACCACCACCACCCAATTGCATTGCGACAGAGGCGAGATCGAATGACTTGGCCCGCATGGAGACCGACCAGTGCTGCGGTTCCATCTCCTTGAACACGACGGCGACTTCGGCCTGCCGCGTGGTGCGGATGATGTCAACGATGCTTTCGACCTCTTCGGACCGACTGGTCACGCATTCGCTGTGGCCGACGACAACGTAGACGAGTCCCCGCCCGCCGACGGCATCCGGCACCAGCCGCGCGCTCTCCAGCACCCGTGACAGCATCGGCAGCCACGCGAACGGGTGCGTGTCAAGCAGCTCGCGGGAGATCGCAGCATTGTCGGCGCCCGCTTCGACCAGCCGCGCCGCCAGTCGCAGCGCCCGCGGGGTGGCCCACCGAAACGAGCCGGTGTCGGTGGTCAATCCCGCATAGAGACAGGTCGCCACATCGCCGTCAATCGTCTTGCCCCAGGCGTCGAGCAGCTCAGCGACCAGCACCGTCGTCGAATCGGCCGATACGTCAACGAAATTCAGGCTGCCGAATAGACGATTCGACTTGTGGTGGTCGATCACCAGCACGGCGTTGCCCGGTGCGGCCAGGCTCGCAAGTGCTCCGAGCCGTTTCTCGCTGGGCGCGTCCACGGTGATCACCAGATCGGCGTCCCGGCGCATGTTCGCGGGCGGGACCATCAAACCGGCACCAGGCAGCGTCCGCAGCGATTCGGGCAGGCTCGACGGCGCGGCGAAGCTAACCTGGACGTCGGCACCATCTCGATCCAGCACCAGTGCCAGGGCCAGGCCGGCGCCAACACTGTCGGCGTCGGGGTGAACGTGGCAGATGATGCTGACCGTCCGAGCATCGGCCAGGGCCGCCATCGCTCCTCGCGCATCAACGCGAGTGCCGGCCTCAGTCGTCTCTATTGCGGTCACCGCTGTCCTGCTCGTCGGTATCGGGGGCGCCCAGCTCGTGGCTGACTGATGTGTCTCCGTTATCTCCTACCACACGGTACGGCTGCGCGTCGCCCGCAGGTTTCGCGCCCTGCCTGACCCTCGCCAGATCGGCGTCCGCTTGCCGGGCCCGTTCGAGCAATTCCTCCATCCGGTGCGCCACATCGGGCACGGTGTCCAGAACGAACGTCAACGTCGGCGTGAACCGGACACCGGTGCCCGCGCCGACCTTTGTGCGAAGCACACCGTTGGCCCGCTCAAGCGCCATCGCAGCACCGGTATGGTCCGGCTCCTCGTCAAGGGTGCGGCCCAGAACCGTGTAGTACAGCGTCGCATCGTGCAGGTCACCGGTCACTTTGGCATCGGTGATCGTCACGCCCGCCAGCCGGGGATCCTTGATCTCGTACTCGATTGCCGACGCGACGATCGCCGAGATGCGCTTGGCCAGCCTGCGTGCCCGAGCGCGATCAGCCATTCTGTTCTTCGGCCAAGCGGCTCATCACACTCGCTCCTTCTCCACCAGCTCGTACGTCTCGATCACGTCGCCTTCCTTGATGTCGGAGTAGCTCAGCGTGAGACCGCATTCGTAGCCGTCGCGGACCTCGGTGACGTCGTCCTTCTCCCGCCGCAGCGACTGCACGGTCACGTTTTCGGTCACCACGACGCTGTCGCGCAGCAGCCTGGCCTTGGCGTTGCGACGGATCACGCCCGACGTGACGAGGCAGCCGGCGATGAGGCCGACCTTCGACGAGCGGAACAGCGCCCGCACCTCGGCACGGCCCAGCTCGCGCTCCTCGTAGATCGGCTTGAGCATGCCCTTGAGCGCGTTCTCGATGTCGTCGATCGCCTGGTAGATCACCGAGTAGTAGCGGATCTCCACGCCCTCGCGGTTAGCCAGCTCGGTGGCCTTGCCCTCGGCACGCACGTTGAACCCGATGATGATCGCGTCCGAGGCCGACGCCAGGTTGACGTTGGTCTCGGTGATGCCGCCGACCCCACGGTCGATCACCCGCAGCTCCACCTCGTCGTCGATCTGGATGCCGAGCAAGGCCTCTTCCAGTGCCTCGACGGTGCCGGCGTTGTCGCCCTTGAGGATCAGGTTCAGCTGGCTGGTTTCCTTCAGTGCCGAATCCAGGTCTTCCAGGCTGATCCGCTTGCGGGCCCGGGCCGCCATCGCGTTGCGCTTGCGCGCGCTGCGCCGGTCGGCGATCTGGCGGGCGATGCGGTCCTCGTCGACGACCAGCAAGTTGTCGCCCGCGCCGGGCACCGACGTGAAGCCGATGACTTGCACCGGCCGTGACGGCAGCGCCTCCTCGACGTCCTCGCCGTGCTCGTCGACCATCCGGCGAACGCGGCCATAGGCGTCGCCGGCCACCACCGAGTCGCCGACGTGCAGCGTGCCGCGCTGGACCAGCACGGTGGCCACAGGTCCGCGGCCGCGGTCCAGGTGCGCCTCGATCGCCACACCCTGTGCCTCCATGTCGGGGTTGGCCCGCAGGTCCAGTGCAGCATCGGCGGTCAGCAGCACCGCTTCGAGCAGCTGCTCGATGTTGGTGCCCTGCTTGGCCGAGATGTCCACGAACATGCTGTCGCCGCCGAATTCCTCTGCGACCAAGCCATATTCGGTCAGCTGACCGCGGATCTTCGCAGGGTCGGCGCCCTCCTTGTCAATCTTATTGACCGCCACCACGATCGGCACGTCCGCCGCCTGGGCGTGGTTGAGGGCTTCCACTGTCTGCGGCATCACACCGTCATCGGCGGCCACCACGAGGATCGCGATGTCGGTGGCTTTCGCGCCGCGGGCACGCATCGCGGTGAACGCTTCGTGGCCCGGGGTGTCGATGAACGTGATCGGACGCACGGTCCCGTCCAGGTCGACCTGGACCTGATAGGCGCCGATGTGCTGGGTGATGCCGCCGGCCTCGGCCTCGCGGACGTTGGCCTGCCGGATGGTGTCCAGAAGTCGCGTCTTGCCGTGGTCAACGTGACCCATCACGGTGACCACCGGCGGCCGTGTCTGCAGATCCGACTCGTCGCCCTCGTCTTCGCCGTAGGTCAGGTCGAAGGACTCGAGCAGCTCGCGGTCCTCGTCCTCGGGGCTGACGACCTGAACGTTGTAGTTCATCTCGCCGCCGAGCAGCTCGAGCGTCTCGTCGCCCACGGACTGGGTCGCGGTGACCATCTCGCCGAGGTTGAAAAGTGCCTGCACCAGGGCTGCCGGGTTCGCGTCGATCTTCTCCGCGAAGTCGGACAGCGACGCGCCGCGGGCCAGCCGGATGGTTTCGCCGTTGCCATGCGGCAACCGCACGCCACCGACAACCGGCGCCTGCATCGAGTCGTATTCCTGCCGCTTCTGGCGCTTCGACTTGCGGCCACGTTTGGGCGCACCGCCGGGACGTCCGAACGCGCCGGCGGCTCCGCCGCGCTGGCCTGGCCGGCCGCCGCCACCGGGACGACCGCGGAAGCCGGTGCTGGCAGGCGCGCCACCGGGACCGCCGCCGGGACCGCCGCCCGGACCGCCGCCGCGGTAGTTGCCGCCGCCGCCGCTGCCGCCGGGACGTCCGCCGCCCGAGGGGGCGCCGGGGCCCCGGCCACCCTGGCCGGGACGGGCCGCGCCGGGCCGCTGGGTCCGGGCCGGCATGCCGCCACCGGGTCGAGGCGGCATGTTGCCGGGCGACACGCCCGGGCGCGTACCGCCGGGACGTGGCGCACCGGGTCGCGGGGCCTGCGGACGCGGGATCGGCCGGTCGACCGGCTGCGCGGAGGAGAACGGGTTGTTGCCCACCCGCGGCATCCGCGGAGCGGGCTTGGGAGCGGGGCCCGGACGTGGGCTGCCCGTGGGTCCGGGCGGTGCCGCCGGGCTGGGTGCCGGCGCAGTGGGTGCCGGGGGCGCCGGCTCCGGGATGGGCGCTGCCGGCGCGACCGGAGCCGCAGGCGGCGGGGTCGCCGCGACGGTAGCGGCTTGTGCCGTTGTGGCCTTTGCGGGTGCGCTGGCGACGGACTTCTTGGCAGCCACGCCGTTGCCGGTTTGCGCTGCCTTACCGCCACCAAATGACTCACGCAGCCGCCGTGCGACCGGCGCCTCCACGGTCGACGAGGCCGATTTGACGAATTCGCCTTGGTCGCTCAGCCGAGCGAGAACTTCTTTGCTGGTGACACCGAGTTCCTTCGCTAACTCGTGCACACGGGCCTTACCTGCCACTACGTCTCCATCTCTCGAGGCGACAGCTGCGGTAGGCCGGCGCCCGGGGTTTAGCTATGACACATGGTCATCGGGACTTCACGGTGTGCTCATGTTCTTCGCTACCTTTTCTGTTGCCGAGGGCATCGAGCGTGTTGAGGTGCTCGACGGCCGCGGATGTATCCGGCGTACCGGTGATGCGCAACGCTCGGCCGAAAGCTCGCCGCCGGATCGCTGCGCGTAGGCACTCCCGGCTGGGATGCAGCCAGGCACCCCGCCCCGGCAGACTACCTGCAGTATCAACGGTCACGGCACACTCACCGTTCCCAGTCGACACAGCAACCACGCGAAGCAGTTCGACGGCCAGCTCTCGTCTACGGCATCCGATGCATGTCCGCACGGGTCCTGCATCGGAGGTCGAAGTCTCGCGCTGGATCACGGCACAGTCTACCGTCATCAATTCGACGGTCGAACCAGAGTGTCTGCTGCTCGACGCGCACAGCGGCCGATCGGCCACGGCTAGGGCGTTGGCTGACTCTGCGGTGCCTCGTTGTCGCTGCGTATGTCGATGCGCCAGCCCGTCAGGCGGGCCGCCAGCCTGGCGTTTTGCCCCTCTTTGCCGATCGCGAGCGACAGCTGGAAATCCGGGACGACCACGCGTGCGGCGCGCGCGTTGGGGTCGACCACGGTCACTGACACGACCTTCGCGGGCGAAAGCGCGTTGGCCACGAACCGCGCCGGATCCTCGTCGTAGTCGATGATGTCGATCTTCTCGCCGGAGAGCTCGCTCATCACGTTGCGCACTCGCTGACCCATCGGGCCGATGCATGCGCCCTTCGCGTTGAGGCCGGGAACCCGCGACCGCACCGCGATCTTGGAGCGATGCCCGGCCTCGCGGGCGACCGCGACGATCTCGACGGAGCCGTCGGCGATCTCGGGAACCTCAAGGGAGAACAGCTTGCGCACCAGGTTGGGATGGGTCCGCGACAGCGTGATCAGCGGCTCGCGGGAGCCCCGACTGACACCAACCACGTAGCAACGGAGCCGGTCGCCGTGCTCGTAGCGTTCGCCCGGCACCTGCTCGGCGGCCGGGATCACGCCCTCGGAGCCCTTGATTTCGCTGCCCAGCCGGACGACGACCAGCCCGCGGGCGTTGGCGCGGGCGTCGCGCTGGATGACTCCGGCGACGATGTCGCCTTCGCGGGCCGAGAACTCCCCGTACGTCTTCTCGTTCTCGGCGTCGCGAAGCCGCTGCAGCATCACCTGGCGTGCGGTGGTAGCAGCCACCCGGCCGAATCCTTCGGGAGTGTCGTCCCACTCGCTGAGGACGTTGCCGTCCTCGTCGGTCTCCCGGGCGATGACCGTGACCTCACCGGTCTTGCGGTCGATCTCGATGCGGGCGTCGGGCTGGTGCCCTTGCGTGTGCCGGTACGCGGTCAGCAGGGCTGACTTGATCGTCTCGAGCAACTCGCCGACGGACATTCCCCTGTCGACCTCGATCGCGTGCAGCGCCGCCATGTCGATGTTCATGGGCCGGTCTCCGCAGAGCCGAGCCCGCCGAGTTCGAGCTCCTGTGGGTTTGGGGGTGCAAACTCCACCTGGACGACCGCTTTGACGATGTCATCGAGTGCTATCTCGCGGACTGTCCAGCCGCGACCGTTGGACCGAACCACCAGGCAGAGCAGCCCGTTATCGGTATTGCCGAGGCGCCCGGTGACAACCGACCCATCGGAGAGCGTCAGCTCGGCCTTCCGGCCGCCGGCGCGCCGGAAATGCTTCTCGGTGGTCAATGGCCGGTCAACTCCGGGTGAGCTGACCTCGAGCACGTAACCGGACGGGCCGGTGGCCGCGTCGTCCAGGTCGTCGAGCAATGCCGACGCGCGCCGTGACAGCGAAGCGATGGTGTCCAGGTCCAGCGGATCATCGCCGTCGGCGATCACGGTGATTCGCGGCGGACGGGCCCTGGCGTCGACGACCACGGTCTCGATCTCATAGCCGGCGCGCGCGAACTCGTTATCGAGTAGCTCGATCACCTGTTCCTGCGACGGCAGCCCCGTGGCCACGGCGAGCTCCTCATCTTGAGTTGTCCGGCCAGGCTCCGCAAACGCGGAACCAGCCATAACGATACGCCAGAACAGGTGCTTGCCGTGCCGATTGACCAGGCAAGTTGACATCAACGATCGGGTGGCACGTTCGTCTTTGAAGCCGGCGTAAGGGTCGGCTGCGGACCGAAGTTCCAGTACCCGAGTCGGCTGGGCGCGGACGGTACCTTCGGTGCCGCGAAGGCAAGAAATTCGCACACGGACACGCCGGCACGACGGATGGCAGGATGTCGCCATGCCCGGCGCCGCCCGTCCGATCAGCCGGCGCCGCGTAATCATCGCCGCAGCGGCTCTGTCCGCGATCGGCGCAACCGCGTCCGCCTGCGGCCCACCCGCGCCGCCGCAGCCCGAAGAACTGGCACCCCAACTCGACCTCGCGCGGCGCGACAGCCAGATGGCCACCGCCGCAGCAACGGCGGCCGGGCCCTTTTACGCTCCCCTGCTCAGCGTCGTCGCCGACGAACGCGCCGCCCATGCGAAGGCGCTTTCGCAGGAGATCGTCCGCGCGGCCGGCGAGACCGCGATGTCCTCGCACGCCGCCGCCCCGACCACATCCGGCTCCGCAGCAGCGCCACCGTCGCGAACAGACGTCATGGCAGCACTACGCGAATCGGCAGACGCTGCCGCGAAACTGGCCGCAAATCTGTCCGGCTATCGGGCCGGCCTGCTGGGCTCCATCGCCGCATCCTGCATCGCATCGGTGACCGTCCCGCTGGCGATGAAGGAGCCGACTCGATGACGTCGCCCCCGCCGACCCCGACCAAGCAGCCCGACTCGCCCGACGAAAAGGCATGGGCCAGCGCGATCGCATCCGAGCACGCCACGATCTACGGCTACGGCTTCGTGTCGGCGCACACGACGCCCGACGTCAACGATCTGGTGACCGATTCCCTCGCCGAACATCGGGCCAGGCGCGATGCTGCGAACTCAATGCTCGACTCCCGCTCGGTGATCCCACCCGTCGCCGCGGTCGGCTACCAGCTTCCGATTGCGGTCAAGGGTGAAACCGACGCAGCGACGCTCGCCGTGAGAATGGAGAGCGACGACGCGGTGGCCTGGCGTGCGGTGTTGGAACAGGCGAAATCCACCCAGGACCGGTCCTTCGCCGTGACCGCCTTGACCGAGTGCGCGGTGCGCGCGGCACGGTGGCGCGAAGTGCTGAACACGTGGCCGTTGACGGTGCCGTTTCCCGGCGGCAGCGAATGAGCCTCACCCGGAGATAGCCGCCACGATCTCCCCTGCGGCGGCACCGACCGGAACCTCGCGCGTCTCGCCGCCGAATCGGTTGCGCAACTCCACAACTCCCTCGCCCCAGCCACGGCCGACCACCACGATCCAGGGCACCCCCAATAGCTCTGCGTCTTTGAACTTCACGCCCGGCGACGCCTGCCGGTCGTCGAGTAACACATCTACGCCCAGGCCGGCCAAATCGCCGGCCAGTCCGGTCGCGCCGTCGCGCGCGGCGGTGTCCTTGTTCGCGATCACCAGATGGACATCGAACGGCGACACCGACGACGGCCACCGCAGCCCGATCTCGTCGTGATGCTGCTCGGCGATGACCGCCACCAGCCGCGACACCCCAATCCCGTAGGAGCCCATCGTGAGCCGCACCGGCTTGCCGTCTTCACCGAGCACGTCGACGGAGAACGCATCGGTGTACTTGCGGCCGAGCTGGAAGATGTGGCCGACCTCGATGCCCCGCGCCGACACCAGTGGGCCGGCGCCGTCCGGCGACATGTCGCCATCCCGCACCACGGCCGCTTCGATCGTCCCGTCCGGGTCGAAGTCGCGACCGGCGACCAGTCCGACGACGTGCTTGCCGGGGGCGTCTGCACCGGTGATCCAGCTCGTGCCATCGACGACGCGGGGATCGACGAGGTAACGGACACCATTCTTGGCCAATGCTTTTGGACCGATATATCCCTTCACGAGGAACGGGTACTTGGTGAAGTCGTCGTCGCCGAGCAGCACATATTCGGCAGGATCGAGCGCGGCGCCGAGCCGCTTGTCGTCGACCTCGCGATCGCCGGGAATCCCGACCGCGAGCAGCTCCCACTCCCCGCCCGGCGAACGGACCTGCAGCAGCACGTTCTTCAACGTGTCGGAGGCGGTCACCGTGCGGCCCAGGTCGGCCGAGTTCGCCCACTCGACCAGTGTGCTGATCGTGGGCGTCTCGCCGGTGTCGTGCACCACGGCCTCCGGCAGCCCGTCGAACGGCTGCGGATCTGCCCGCGCGGTGATCACGGCCTCCACGTTCGCGGCATAGCCCGATTCCAGGCAGCGCACGAAAGTGTCTTCCCCGAATGGACTTTCGGCCAGGAATTCTTCGGAAGCGCTGCCTCCCATCGCACCAGATACCGCGGACACGATCACGTACCGCACCCGCATCCGATCGAAGATCTGTTGGTAGGCCTTGCGGTGCGCACGGTACTGCGCCTCCAGGCCGGCATCGTCGACGTCGAACGAGTACGAGTCCTTCATCAAGAATTCGCGCCCACGCAGGATGCCGGCCCGCGGCCGTGCCTCGTCGCGGTACTTCGTCTGGATCTGAAACAACAGCAGCGGAAAGTCCTTGTAGGAGCTGTACTCCCCCTTCACCGCCAGCGTGAACAGCTCTTCGTGCGTGGGGCCGAGCAGATAGTCACCGCCGCGGCGATCCTTGAGCCGGAACACCCCGTCGCCGTACTCCGTCCAGCGGTTCGTCGTCTCGTACGGCGCACGAGGCAACAACGCGGGGAACAGAATCTCCTGTCCGCCAATGGCGTTCATCTCGTCGCGGATGATGCGCTCGATCTTGCGCAACACCCGCAGACCCAGCGGCAGCCACGAGTAAAGACCCGGACCGATCGGCCGGATGTAGCCTGCGCGGATCAACAGCTTGTGGCTGGGCACCTCGGCGTCAGCGGGGTCGTCTCGCAGCGTGCGTAGGAACAGCTCGGACATCCGGGTGATCACAGCCGCCAACCTTATCGCCGGCCTACAGCTCGCCGGCCTCCACCGCCTCGCGGGTGTACTGCGCGGCCGCGATCTCGCGGGCGGAGAAGCCGATCCAGAACGCGCTGATGCCCACCAGCACCGCGATCGCGGCAATCCACAGCAGCGAGTACGTGTAGCCGTGGTCGAGCGCATACGCGGGCGGGGTGGTTTTACCGAGATACAGGGTGCGCGATGTCTGCACGGCCTGAATGACGACGAGCACCAGCGGGCCGCCCAAATTCTGCACCATCAACGTGATCGCCGACACCGGGCCGATCTCGCGCGGCCCGACGTCGGCAACCGCGCACAGCGGCAACACCACGGAGATCACGCCGATCCCGAACCCGCCGACGATGATCGGCACGAACAGGTCCGGGAAATACGGGATCGTGCGGTCCAGCGTCGAGCCGTACAGCATCGCGCCCAGCACGAACATCCCGCCGCCGATGATCAACCAGCGCGGTGCGATCAGCGGCGCCATCCGGGCCGCCGACACATTGCCCAGGCCCAGCGCGATCGCGAACGGGATGAAGCAAATGCCGGCTTTCAGCGCCGAGTAACCGAGCACGAGCTGCACGTACAGGCCGATCATCACGGTCAGCGTCAGCAGCACGCCGCCTGCCAGAAACAGCGATACGAACGTCATCACCCGGTTGCGGTGAGTGAACAGTGACAGCGGCACAAGCGGGTGCTCCGCCGTGCGCTCCACCACGAGGAACCCGGCGAGCAGCAGCACCGTCGCCACCCCGGCGCCGATCACCCACGGGTTGACCCAGCCCAGCGGCGGCCCCTGCGTGAACACCAGCACCGCTGTGGTGCAGGCCAGCGTCGCCAGTACCGCGCCGGTGGCATCCAGCCGCAGCCGTTCGCGGTGGGTCTCCCGCAGCTGGGTGTACGCGATCGCGATGATCACGATGCCGATCGGCACATTGATCAGAAACGCCAGCCGCCACGAGATCACCGTGAAGGCGCCGCCGAGCACCAACCCGAGCACCGAACCGACACCCTGCATCGCGGCCGACACCGCCATCGCCCGGTTGCGGGCCTGCCCGACGGCGTAGGTCGACGCGATCAGCGCCAAGCCGGTGGGTGCGGCAACCGCCGCGCCGATGCCCTGCACGGCCCTGGCCACGATCAGCATCGCCGGATCGAACGCCACCCCGCAAATCAGCGACGCCGCGGTGAATACGCTGACCCCGCCGATGAACGCGCGCTTGTGCCCGATCGCGTCGCCGACCCGCCCGCCGAGCAGCAGCAGCCCGCCGAATGTCAGCACGTACGCGGTGATCACCCAGCTCTTCGCGGCGTCGGATAGGCCCAGTTCGGCCTGTATCCGCGGGAGCGCGACCACGACGATGGTTCCGTCGAGCGTTGACATCAACTGCATGCCGGTGATCGCAACGATCGCGATCCCGACCACGCTGGAGGCCAGCGGGCGCGCCGACCGTTGGGTGCGCCACGCCGCGAACATGGCTGCCCACCCTACCGATTCGTACCCCTCGGTGTGCGCCGCCGGATAGGCGTTTAGTGGCTATGCGGTCGCGGTCTCAGGCCGAATCGCCGTACCCCTCGACCGGCGACCACCCGCATCATGCCGAATGCAATCTTGATTCGGCGCCGGGAAACCGGATACCAAATCAGCTCTTTGGTCTGGGTGGGCATCCGCGGAGTCGTGATGGCCTGTTCGCGGCAGTACTTCAGCACCCCGCTGGCACCGCCATAACGGCTGCCCACGCCCGAGTTCTTCCAGCCGCCCATCGGCAGGGCGAGGCTGAAGATGTTGGACATCGCGTCGTTGACGTTCACCGCACCCACATCGAGTCGGCGCGCTACTCGTTCGCCGCGGTCCTTGTCGGCCGTCCACACCGTGGCCGACAGCCCGTAGCGCGAGTCGTTCGCGAGCCGGATGGCCTCTTCCTCGTCGGCGACCTTGACCACCGGCAGCGTGGGGCCGAAAGTCTCTTCCTGCATGCAGGCCATGGACTGGTCGACGTCAGCGAGCACAGTCGGTTCGAAGAAAGTGCCGACGCCGCTGGGCTTGCCCCCCGTCAGCGCCTTGGCGCCCTTGGACACCGCGTCATCGACATGGCGCTCGACGATGTCGCGCTGCGCAGCGGTGGCCATCGCGCCGACGTCGTACCGATAACCGTCCTTGTTTCTCTCGCCATCCTGGCCTTGCCGCAGTTGCCGGACGTTGTCGGTGAGCTTGGCGACGAACTCGTCGTAGACCGGCGCCTCCACGTACACCCGCTCCACCGACACGCAGACCTGCCCGGAATTGAACATGCCGCCCCACACGATGCCGTTGGCGGCCCGGTCGAGGTCGGCGTCGGCCAGCACCAGTGCCGGATCCTTGCCACCGAGCTCGAGGCTGTAGGGAATCAGCCGCTCGGCGCACTGCCGAGCGATGAGCCGGCCGGTCGCCGTGGAACCGGTGAATTGGACGAAGTCGACGTTCGCGACGACGGCCGCACCGGTCTCGCCGTAGCCGGTGGCCAGCGCCAGCACCGGTGGCGCACCGATTTCCGTCCACCCCCGGACGAATTCGACCGCGGACAGCGGCGTCACCTCAGAGGGTTTGAGCAGCACCGCGGCGCCGGCGGCCAGCGCCGGCGGGACGTCCATGTTGGGCATTCCGAACGGGAAGTTCCATGGCGTGATCACACCGACCACCGGGTATGGCCGGTGGACGACGGTCAGTTTCTTCATCGCGGTGAGCGGGCTGTGCGGCTTCGCCCGGGTGTCACCGAGGAAGCCCTCCGCATTGCGCGCCCAGTAGCCGATCATGTCGACCGCGCCGGGCGCCTCGATGCTGGCGTCCGCGCGGGTCTTACCGGTCTCGGACTGCAGCACGTCGGTGATGTGCTCGGCGTTGTCGAGAATCCAGTCCCCGAATTTGAGCAGCCATTCCTTGCGGCCCCGCGGGCCCAGCGCCGCCCACTCCGGCTGGAATAGGCGCAGTTCACGGACCTTCGCCGCGACGGATTCCGCTGTTTCGACGGGCACTTCGCCGACCAGCCGGCCGTCGGCCGGGTTGTGGACCTCGATGGTGGACTGCCGCGCGGTGGTTTCGGTCATGGCTCTATTGAGCCCCTGAAGGTGGGCTTAGGGAGCAGGATTCGACGAAATAGCTAGAGCTCTCCAGCGTCCAGCGCGTCCTTGACTTCCTGCGCGTGCGCGACCTCTTCCGAGGTGTAGCCGATCAACAGCGCCGCCCCACCGACGATCACCGCGACGCCGGCCACCCACAGCAACCCGTACGTGTAGCCGTGATCGA
The DNA here is from genome assembly GCA_963759655.1 of uncultured Actinomycetota bacterium. Lineage (GTDB taxonomy): Bacteria > Actinomycetota > Actinomycetes > Mycobacteriales > Mycobacteriaceae > Mycobacterium. The sequence goes on from CAVXAG010000031.1 coordinate 26,007, forward strand.
GCGCGTGCAACTGCGCGGCGTTCATGCTCTTCACCGGCCCGGTCGTGCCGCCCAGGTACAGGGTGCGCGACGTGATGACGGCCTGGATGATCGCCAGAATCACTGGGCCGCCGAGGCTTTGCGCCATCAGCGCGATCGCAGACACCGGGCCGATCCGGTCGAAGCCGACGCCCGCGATCGCCGACACCATCAGCGGGACGACGATCATGCCGATGCCGAGGCCGCCGACCACGATCGGCACCACGAGGTCGGGGAAGTACTGGATGCCGCGGTGCAGCGTCGACCCGTAGATCATCGCGGCCAGCACGAGCACGCCGCCGCCGATCACCAGAACCCGTGGCGGGAACAGCGACACCAGATGCGACGAAACGCCCAGCCCGATGCCGAGCGCGATCACGAACGGGATGAAGCCGATACCGGCGCGCAGCGCGCTGTAGCCCAGGATGTCCTGCACGTACAGGGCGATCAGCACGGTCAGCGTGAACATCACCCCGCCCGCGAGGAAGACCGCCGTGAACGTCGCCAGCCGGTTGCGGTCGCGGAACAGGTCGAACGGCACGAGCGGGTTCTCGGCCGTGCGCTCAGCCAGCGCGAACGCGCCGAGGAACACCAGCGCAGCAATGCCCGAGCCAACCGTCACCGGCGACAGCCAACCTTGCTCCGGGCCCATCGAGAAGCCGAACACGGCCGCGGTGCAGCCCATGGTGGCCAGGATCGCGCCGGTGGCGTCGAGTTTCATCGGCTCACGGTGCGTCTCGGTCAGGGTGTTGTGAGCCAGATACAGCATCAGCAGGCCGATAGGCACGTTGACCAGGAACGCCAACCGCCAGGACACCTCGGTCAGCGCGCCGCCCACGATGAGTCCCATCACAGACCCGATTCCGGTCATCGCGGCGAAGATCGCCGTCGCGGTGTTGCGGGCCGGGCCCTTGGGGAATGTGGTCGCGATCAGCGCCAACGCGGTCGGCGACGCAATGGCCGCTCCGACTCCCTGCAGAAGCCGAGCGGTGACCAGCGTCGACTCGTCCCATGCCAGCCCGCACAGAATCGACGCGATGGTGAACAGCGCGACACCGGCGATGAATGTGCGCTTGCGGCCGATGGTGTCGCCGAGCCGGCCGCCGAGCAGCATCAGGCCACCGAAGGTCAGCACATAGGCGGTGATCACCCAGCTGCGGCCGGCATCGGACAGGTTCAGCTCGTTCTGGATCTTCGGGAGCGCGACGATCGCGACCGTGCTGTCCATCGTGGCCAGCAGCTGCATGCCGCCGATGGCGACCACCGCGGCGATGAACGGTCGCGACGGCAGCCAGGCAGGACGCGACGAGGTGGTCCGTTTTGAAGCGTCAAGGGCGGCCTGGTTGGCGCGAACGAGAGCTGGCCGTTCCGGGGGACTCCCCAGGGCCTTCCGCTCCGCGTCATTGAGAGCCGTCATGGGGCGTTACCTTACACAACTCTTAGCGTTTCTTTAATTCCGCGAATCCCGCGACGACTCCGATCACGACGATCGCGGGAGGTCGCACCCCTTCCTCGCGAATGCGTTTCGGCGCGTCAGCAAGCGTGGTGCGCACGGTACGTTCGGCGGATGTGGTGCCCTGCTGCACCACCAGGACGGGCGTTTCCGCAGGTCGGCCTCCTGCCAGCAGCACATCGGCAAACAGCTCGATGCGCTCGACCGCCATCATCAGCACAATCGTTCCCGACATCGCGGCCAGCGCATTCCAATTGACTAACGATTCCGGGTCCCCAGGCGCGAGATGGCCGCTGACCACGACAAACTCGTGCGTCACCGAGCGGTGCGTGACCGGAACGCCGGCCAGCGCAGGCACCGCTATGGCGCTCGTCACACCCGGCACGACGGTCACCGGGATGCCGGCGTCGACGCAGGCCAGCACCTCTTCGTAGCCGCGGGCGAAGACGAAGGGGTCACCGCCCTTGAGGCGCACCACGAACTTGCCCGCTTTCGCACGCTCGATGAGTACCGCGTTGATGGCGTCCTGAGCCATCGCGCGGCCGTACGGAATCTTGGCGGCATCGATGACCTCGACGTGCGGCGCCAGCTCGGCCAGCAGCTCGGCGGGCGCCAAGCGGTCCGCGACGACGACGTCGGCTTGCGCGAGCAGCCGCCGCCCCCGCACGGTGATCAGCTCGGGGTCGCCTGGTCCGCCGCCGACGAGCGCGACGCCGCCGTGCCGGACGTCGGGCGTTTCGGCGGTGATGATGCCCTGTTGCAACGCTTCGTGAATCGCCGATCGGATGGCGGCGGAGCGTCGGTGCTCGCCCCCCGCAAGCACTCCGACCGCAAGGCCTTCATACTCGAATGACGCCGGGGTGACCGCGGTTCCGTCGCGGGCGATGTCGGCGCGGACACAGAATATCCGGCGCGCTTCCGCCTCGGCGACGATCGCGGCGTTGACGTCTGGGTCGTCGGTCGCGGCGATCGCGTACCAGGCGTCGTCCAAATCGCCATCGCGATATTCCCTGAGTTCCAACGAGATTCCGGGTCTCTGCTGGGTCAATGCCTCGACGGCCGGAGTTGCGGACCTGGTGATGATCAGTACGTCGGCGCCGCTGGCGATCAGCAACGGCAGTCGGCGCTGAGCGACGCTGCCGCCGCCCACCACGACAACCTTCCTGCCGTCCAGCCGAAGTCCGGCCAGATATGCGTTGTCGCTCACCCGGCGAGCCTAGGGCCCGCGGCGCATGCGACGAAGCGCGCCACCGCGCCCGGCGACGCGGCAGGATGAGTGTGCAGATAGGACGCGTGTACGCCCGCGTGCACAGCGCCGTCCCGCACCGCCGCGACCTGTCGGCCCGAGTAAACCCAGGCCGGCGGATAGCTGTCAGCGAATTCAACTGTGGTGCGGTGGAATTCGTGGCCAGCGGTGCGTTCGCCGGTCGCGCGCACCGACGAGTCGGTGACCGCCACGGCGTCGCGGTAGCCGAGCGTGAGGCGGTCAGTGAACCGGGCCGACCCGGCCAGCACTCCGCACATCGGATACCCGTCGAGCTCGGCCACCAGGTAGGTCAGGCCGGCGCATTCGGCGTGCACAGGCGCTCCACCCGCGGCCAGCGCCCGGACCTGTTGTCGCGCAGTATCATTGGCGGAAAGCTCGGCCGTGAACTGCTCCGGGAATCCACCAGGTAGGACGAGCGCGTCGGTACCGGGCGGCAACGCCTCGGTGAGTGGATCGAAGCCGACCACCTCCGCGCCCGCCGCCTGCAGCATCTCGACATGTTCGGCATAGCCGAACGTGAACGCCTTGCCCGCCGCCATCGCTACGGTGACCCGCCCGGTCGCGGGACCATCGAGGCCGGCAGCCGGGTCCCACGGCGCATCCGTCACCGTGCTCGCGGCGACGGACGCCACGCCGGCCAGGTCGACGTGCGCGGCGACGAGCTCGGTCATCGCCTCGACCGCCTCGACAGCCAGCGCGCCGTGCTCGGCGGCGGTGACCAGCCCCAGATGCCGTGACGGCACCACCAACTCCGGATGCCGGCCGATCGCGCCGAACACCGTCACACCGGCCTGCGCACAGGCCTGGCGGAGCACCGCTTCGTGACGGGCGGAGCCAACGCGATTCAGGATGACCCCGGCCAGCCGGATCGAAGGGTCGAACGTCGAGAAGCCGTGCAGCAGCGCGCCGATGCTCTGGCTCAGGCCCTGCGCATCGACGACCATAACCACCGGCGCGCCGAGCAAGCCGGCGACATGCGCGGTCGAGCCGCGCGCGGCCCCGGCGCTGTCCTCGCCGATTCGCCCGTCGAACAGCCCCATCACGCCTTCCACCACGGCGATGTCGGCGCCGCAGCAGCCGTGTCGGTACAACGGGCCGATGAGCTCATCGCCGACCAGCACAGGATCGAGATTGCGACCAGGACGTCCGATCGCCACTGTGTGGTAACCCGGGTCGATATAGTCGGGCCCGACCTTGAACGCCGCGACGGCGTGCCCGGCGCGGCGCAGCGCCCCCATCAAACCCGTTGCCACGGTGGTCTTTCCGCTGCCCGACGCAGGCGCGGCGATCACAACGGCGCGAGCAGTCGCTACCACTCGATGCCTTTCTGTCCCTTGCGGCCGGCGTCCATCGGGTGCTTGACCTTGGTCATCTCGGTGACCAGGTCGGCCGCATCAAGCAGCTGCTGTGGGGCATCGCGGCCGGTGATCACGACATGCTGCGCACCGGGCCGGTCGGCGAGCGTCGCGACCACCTCGTCAACGTCCACCCAGCCCCACTTCAGCGGATACGTGAACTCGTCCAGCAGATAAAAGCCGTGCCGCTGCTGCGCCAGCCGGCGCGCAATCTCGGCCCAGCCGTCGGCGGCCGCGGCGGCGTGATCGTCTGCGGTGCCGGCCTTTCGCGACCACGACCAGCCGGCGCCCATCTTCTGCCACTCGACGCTGCCGCCGATGCCGTGCTCGTCATGCAGCCGGTCGAGTTCGCGGAAGGCGGTCTCCTCCCCCACCTTCCACTTCGCGCTCTTGACGAACTGGAAGACCGCGATATCCAGTCCGGCGTTCCACGCCCGCAGTGCCATCCCGAATGCCGCAGTGGACTTGCCCTTGCCGGTGCCGGTGTGCACCGCGAGCAGCGGGGCCTGCCGGCGCGCCCGGGTGGTCAGCCCGTCGTCGGGTAACGCGATCGGCCGGCCCTGCGGCATGGTGGTCCTCCCTCTCAGGCGGCGCCGCGCACGACCTCGGTGAGGCCGTCGGCCCTCAGCTGTGCCAACCGAACCGTCGGCGCTCCCAGCAGGCCGGCCAGTTGCTCCGCCAACTCCAGTCGTACCCAGGATGTTTCGCAGTCGACGACGACAGCGGCCGCGCCCTCGGCCGCCAGCAGCGCCGCTGCGGCGCCTGCCCTGCCCACCGGGTCTGGGCCACCGGTGGCCCGGCCGTCGGTGAGCACCACCGCCAGGCTGCGCCGGGCAGGCTCACGCACGCGTTCCCTTGCGACCATGTCGCGGGCGGCCAGAAGTCCTTGCGCCAGCGGAGTTTTACCGCCGGTGTCGAAACGCGCCAGCCGGCGCGACGCAACATGCACCGAGGACGTCGGCGGCAGCAGGATCGCCGCGCCGGCACCGCGGAAGGTGATCACGGCGACCTTGTCTCGGCGCTGGTACGCGTCACGCAACAACGACAGGGTTGCACCGCTCACCGCGGACATCCGGTCACGGGCGGCCATCGAACCCGACGCGTCGACGACGAAGATCACCAGGTTCGCCTCACGTCCTTCCCGGATGGCGTGGCGGAGGTCGTCGGATTCAACGCGCGGCGGTCCCGGCGTGTCGACCCGGCGGGCGGCGGCAAGCACCGTGCCGAACAGGTGGATACCGAAGCCCTCGGTGGTGTGTGCACGAACTACGGCGCCGTACCGGTTGCGGGCACGCGAGCGGCGGCCCGGCGCGCCGTCACCCACTCCCGGCACCGTGAGCAGCCGGGTGCGGAACGGCGGCGCCGGCGCAGCGCTCGGCCGCGGAGCCGACGGACCCGGTGCTGCCTCGCTCGATTCATTTTGCGGGTCTTCGGGATTCGATGCGCCACCGCCGCCGGGATCGGGCTCGGGTTCCGGGTCGTCGTCTGCCTGCGCGAGCGCCTGGTCGAGCAACTGCGGGTCCAGGCCGGGTTCGTCGAACGGGTCACGACGGCGGCGGTGCGGCAGCGCCAGCTGTGCCGCGACCCGGATGTCCTCTTCACCGACGGTATCCGCGCCCCGCCAGGCGGCGTGCGCGACCGCGGCACGGGCCACCACCAGGTCGGCCCGCATCCCGTCGACCTCAAATGCCGCACCCAAAGACGCGATTCGCCGCAGCTCGCGGTCGGGCAACACCACGTCGCCGACGGCTGTGCGGGCAACGGCGATCCGCCGCGCCAGGGCCGAGTCCTGCTCGGCGTAGCTTTGCGCGAACTTTCCGGGATCGTCCTCGAACGCCATCCGCCGCCGGATCACCTCCGCGCGCTCGTCGACGTCACGGGACGCCCGCACGTCGACGGTCAGCCCGAACCGGTCCAGCAGCTGCGGCCGCAGTTCGCCCTCCTCGGGATTCATCGTGCCGACGAGGACGAACCGGGCCTCGTGGCTGTGCGACACGCCTTCGCGCTCAATGTGCACGCGTCCCATCGCGGCGGCATCGAGCAGCACGTCCACCAGGTGGTCGGCCAGCAGGTTCACCTCGTCGACGTAGAGCACCCCGCCGTGCGCCTCTGCCAGCAGCCCCGGCGTGAACGCATGCTCCCCGTCGCGCAGCACGCGTTGCAGGTCCAAGGACCCGATCACCCGATCCTCGGTGGCGCCGATCGGCAGCTCCACCAGCCGGCTGAAGCCCGCCTCGGCCAGCACCGCTGCCAGCCCGCGCACCGCAGTCGACTTCGCCGTGCCCTTCTCGCCACGGATCAACACACCACCGATCTCCGGGCGCACCGCGCACAGCACCAACGCGAGCCGGAGCATCTCGTGTCCGACGATCGCGCTGAACGGATAGCCGGGGATCACGGCGCCTCGCCGTGCGACGTGCCCGCCCGCACCATCGGCACATGCGGGACGCCGTTGTCGAGGAACTCGTCGCCGGCGCGGACGAACCCGTGCCGGGCGTACATCTCCTCGAGGTAGGTCTGCGCGTCGATGCGGCACGGGTAGTCCCCGACATCGGCCAGGGCGGCTTGCAGCAGCCGTGTGGTGTGACCGTGCCCGCGGGCTTCCCGCCTGGTGCACAGCCGGCCGAGCCGGAACGCCTTCTGCCCCCCGGAGTGTTCCTCCATCAGGCGCAGGGTGCAGATCACCTCGCCCCGCGGGCCTTCGAGCCAGAAGTGGCGAGTTTCCGGCAGTAGGTCGCGACCGTCGAGTTCCGGGTAGGGACAGGCCTGTTCGACGACGAACACCTCGACGCGCAGCTTCAGCAGCTCGTAGAGCGTTCCGGTGTCCAGGTCCTTGGCCCAGGACCGGTGCACTGCCACGGTCACTAGGGCACCATCCTTTGTGCGGGCCTGTAGTTGGGGTTCGTGGATGGGACTCGGCGGAGGCTGGGGTGACGGCCTTGTTCGGTCGCTCGTGGAGGGCCAGCATGACACCGCCGCCCCCGGCTTCCCCGGGGCCGTGGACCGGCAACAGGGAGAAGCGCCGCAGAGCGCCGGTTAGTGACCACCCAGGGACCGGCCTCGTCGCCGAGTCGTCGCTGCCACTGGAAGGAATTACCTTGTCTGTTGTTAGAACCGGCGTACGTTGTTTCGTCGGAATCGATTGGGCCGCAGAAACTCACGCTGTATGTGTGATGAATACCGGCGGTACGGTACTGGCCCGGTTCACGGTGTCGCATACCGCAGCCGGAATCGAACAGCTGCTCCAGCGTCTGACCCGCCACGGCGGTCCCGCTGAAATGCCGATCGCCATCGAACGCCCCGACGGGCGGCTGGTCGACTTGCTGCTCGAGGCCGGACATCCGGTGGTACCGGTCAGCCCGAACGCGATCAAGACCTGGCGCGAAAGCGAGGTGCTGTCCGGCGCGAAGTCCGACGCCGGCGACGCCGAGGTCATCGCCGAATACCTGCGGCTGCGCAGCCACAAGCTGTCCACGGCAGCCCCCTACAGCGATGCCACGATCGCGATGTGCACCGTGGTACGCACCCGCGGGGATCTGGTGGCCCAACGAGTCGCGGCCACCAACCAGCTGTCGGCGCTGCTGGACTCCTACTGGCCGGGTGCCAAAGCCATCTTCGCCGACGTCGAATCGCCGATCAGTCTGGCGTTTTTGACCCGCTACCCGACACCTGCCTCGGCGGCTCGTCTGGGCGAGAAGCGCCTGGCCGCGTTCCTGGGCCAGCACGGTTACTCCGGGCGTCGCCACCCCACGGTGCTGCTGCAGCGGCTCCGTCAGGCACCGTCCGGCACCATGCGTACCGCCCTCACCGCGGCCCTGGCCGACGCCGTCGCGGCCATGGTGGGCATGTTGATCGCGCTCAATACCGCGATCAAGGCACTGGATCGGTCGGTGGCCGCCCAACTCGAAGAGCACCCGGACGGGAAGATCTTCACGTCGCTGCCAAGGTCGGGTCGGATCAACGCCGCCCAGATGCTCGCCGAGTGGGGCGACTGCCGCCAAGCCTACGACGGACCCGACGCGGTCGCTGCGCTTGCTGGATGCACTCCGGTCACCAAAGCCTCCGGCAAACACAAGGCCGTGCACTTCCGCTGGGCATGCAACAAACGATTCCGCGCCGCCCTCACCACCTTCGCCGACAACAGTCGACACGAAAGTCCTTGGGCCGCAAACATCTACAAGCATGCCCGAGCCAGCGGCAAGGACCACCCGCACGCGATCCGGATCCTCGCCCGCGCCTGGATTCGCGTGATCTGGCGCTGTTGGCTCAACGGCGTCACCTATGACCCCGCCCAACACGGCGCCGCCAGCGCCATCCAACACCGACCACCACCGCCACTCGCGGCCTGAGGTTGACACAGGAAGTGTCATGACAGCACCGCCGCCGCGTCGACCGCGCCGTCAAGTCCCAACACGTTCGAGCCCCAGTCCCACACTTCCCGGAAGAGCCGCGGCTCGTCGGACAACCTCGTGCCAAGCGACGGCACCATCTCCTTCAACTTCGGCCGCCACGACTGGTAGCGGTCACCGAAGCACCGCTCGAGCACGCCGACCATGGCCGAGACGGCCGTCGACGCTCCCGGCGATGCGCCGAGCAGACCGGCGATGCTGCCGTCCGCGGCGGCCAGCACGGTGGTGCCGAATTCCAGGACTCCGCCCTTGCCCTTGACTGGCCGGATCACCTGAACACGCTGGCCCGCGTTGATCGTGCGCCAGTCGGAATCCGTTGCCGACGGCGCGAATTCGCGCAGCGCCTTCACTCGACCCGGCCCGGTCAGCAGCAGCTGGCCAACCAGGTAGTTCACCAGGCTCATCTCCGTCAGGCCCACGCCGACCATCGAAGGCGCGTTGCCGGGCGTCACTGACTCGAGCAAGTCCGTGAATCGCCCCTGCTTCAACGACTTCGGTGTCCACCCGACGAACGCGCCGAACATCAGCCACTGCTTCCCGTTCACGATACGGATGTCCAGATGCGGAGCGGACATCCGCGGCACGCCGTGCGCCGGGAAGCCGTAAACCTTCGCGCGGTGGGCGGCGATCAACTCGGGATTCGACGAACGAAGGAATTTTCCGCCAATCGGGAAGCCGCCGTAGCCTTTTGCCTCAGCGATGCCCGACTTCTGCAGCAGCCTCAGCGCGTAGCCGCCGGCGCCCACGAACACGAACTTCGCGTTGATGGCGCGCTTGGCGCGGGTGCGGTTGTTGCGTACTTTCACCGTCCAGGTGCCGTCAGGTTCCCGGATGAGATCGCGGACCTCCTGGCCGAACATCGTGGCGGTGCCGTTCTTTACCGCGTAGCCGATCAGCTGCTTGGACAGCGACCCGAAATCCACGTCGGTGCCGTCCTCGGCCCAGTTCAGGCCGACGGGTTCGGAGAAGTCGCGGTTGGCGGCCATCAACGGCAGCCGGCGGGCGAATTCGTCTGGGTCGTCGATGAACTCGGTGGCCGCGAACAGTGGGTTGCCCGCCAGCGCATCGCGGTGCCGGCGCAGGTAGTCGACCTGCTCGGCACCGTGCGCGAAGCTGACGTGCGGGACCGGGTTGAGGAAGCTGCGCACGTTTGTGAGCACTCCGGTCTCCACCGCATGGGCCCAGAACTGGCGGGTGACCTGGAACTCCTCGTTGACTTTGACGGCCTTCGTGACGTCGATCGAGCCATCGGGCAATTCCGGGGTGTAGTTGAGCTCGCACAGAGCCGAGTGCCCGGTACCCGCGTTGTTCCACGGACCGCTGCTTTCGGCGGCAGCGCCGTCCAGGCGTTCGATGAGAATGATCGACCAATCCGGTTCCAGAAGTTGCAGCAACGCCCCCAGTGTGGCGCTCATGATCCCGGCGCCCACAAGCACGACGTCGGCCTTGTCGACTGCCTTTCGGTCTGACACTGACCTCAGGTTATCCCGGCAGGGCCGGACGCCCCCCGGCGAGATGGCGGGCCCGGCGGTGATGGCGCTCGTTAAGGTGATCCCTGTGACGGCGGCCCGCGAAGAGCAGACAGCAGCGATGAGCGGCTCGCGCGAAGAGCAGACGGCAGCGTGGGAGCCCGACGTCCTCGATGGGTACTGGCGGTGCACGCTCCCGCTGGGCCTCGATCCCGATGGTGAGGGCGAGATCGTCGCCACGCTGATCCGGAAAGGTGAAGCGGCCGACACCGCGCCCGTGCACCACGCCGTCCTCGCGGTGCACGGCTATACCGACTACTTCTTCAACACCGAACTCGCGGCGCCGTTCACCGCTCGCGGGTTCGCGTTCTACGCGCTCGACCTGCGAAAATGCGGGCGGTCCTGGCGCCAGCGGCAGACCCCGCACTTCACCACCGACCTGTCCCGCTACGACGCCGAACTGGAGCAGGCGGCGGCACTCATTGCAGGGGAAACTGCAGGCGCACAGATCCTCGTTTACGGCCATTCCGCCGGCGGGCTGATCGTCACGCTGTGGCTGGACCGGCTTCGGCGCCGCGGCGCGATGTCCAGGCCTCCCATCACCGGCCTGGTGCTCAACAGCCCGTTCTTCGACCTTCACGGTCCGGCGATTCTGCGCGCCACGGTGACGTCGGCGGCGATAGGTGCGGTGTCGCGGCTGGGCAGGAGCAAGCGCGTTCTGCGCGGAGCCACCGACGGCGGGTACGGGACCAGCCTGCACCGCGACTACGGCGGCGACTTCGACTACAACCTGGAGTGGAAACCACTGGGCGGGTTCCCCGTCACGGCCGGCTGGCTTCATGCCGTCCGCCGGGGCCAGGGCCAGCTGCATCGCGGCCTCGATGTCGGCGTGCCGAACCTGATCCTGCGTTCGGATCACAGCATTCCCGAGACCAAGGACCCGGCCCGGATGCAGCGCGGCGACGCGGTGCTCGACGTCGCACAGATCGCGCGTTGGGCGGGCTGCGTCGGCAATCGCACGTCGGTCGTACCCGTCGCCGACGCCAAGCACGACGTGTTCCTGTCGCTGGCCGAACCACGGCAGGCGGCATACCGGGAACTGTCGGCGTGGCTGGACTGGTACACGGCGTCCGCGGAGTCCACGGACAGCACCGGTCAGCGGCAGACGTCATGACCCACTACGACCTGGCCGTCATCGGAACAGGTTCGGGGAACTCGATTCTCGACGAGCGCTACCGCGACATGAGTGTGGCGATCTGCGAGCAGGGTGTCTTCGGCGGCACCTGCCTGAACGTCGGCTGCATCCCGACGAAGATGTTCGTCTACGCCGCTGAAGTGGCTGAAAGCGCCACCGAATCAACACGATTCGGGGTCGATGCCCACGTCAACGGCGTGCGGTGGCCCGACATTGTCTCCCGGATCTTCGGCCGCATCGACCCGATCGCGCTCGGCGGCGAGAACTATCGAAAGTCGACGCCCAACGTCACGATGTACGACCGGCACACCTGGTTCGGCCCGGGTCGCGATGGGCGCCATACGTTACGGGTCGACGGTGGCGACGAGTTCACCGCCGACAAGGTGGTCATCGCCGCCGGCTCGCGTGCGCTGGTGCCGAAAGCGATCGCCGAATCAGGGGTTCCGTATCACACCAGCGACACGATCATGCGCATCGCCGAGCTGCCACGCCATCTCGTCATCGTCGGCGGTGGATACGTCGCGGCGGAGTTCGCCCACATCTTCTCGGCACTGGGCAGTCACGTCTCGTTGGTGATCCGCGGCAGCACGCTGCTGCGCGGCCACGACGACACGATCATGATCCGCTTCACCGATATCGCCGCGAAGAAGTGGGAGATCCATGCCCACCACGTCATCGTCGACGCCCGGATGGACGGCCCCGAGGTCGAGCTGATCTGCGAGGACGGGTCGGCCGTGCGGGGCGACACGGTGCTGGTCGCCACCGGCCGCACGCCCAACGGTGACCTGCTGGATGCGAAGTTGGCGGGGGTCGACGTGACCCGCGATGGGCGTGTAGTCGTCGACGAGTACCAACGCACCTCGGCCCGTGGCATTTTCGCGTTGGGCGACGTGAGCTCGGAGTATCTGCTAAAGCACGTGGCCAATCACGAGGCGCGGGTGGTGCGTCACAACCTCCTGCAGGACTGGGATGACATCGACTCGCTCGTCGCCTCCGATCACCGGTTTGTCCCCTCGGCCGTGTTCACCGACCCGCAGATCGCCAGCGTCGGGCTGACCGAGAACCAGGCCCGGGCAAAGGGTTACCACATCCGGGTCAAGATTCAGGACTACGGCGACGTCGCCTATGGCTGGGCGATGGAGGACACCACCGGCATCGCGAAGGTGATCGTCGACGACGACACTGGCCTGATTCTCGGCGCCCACCTGATGGGCCACCAGGCATCCTCGCTGATCCAGCCGATCGTGCAGGCGATGAGCTTCGGACTCGATGCGCAGGACATGGCCCGGGGCCAGTACTGGATTCACCCGGCGCTGCCGGAGGTGATCGAGAACGCGCTGCTGGCGCTGTGCGGCGAAGCGCCGTGGCCACCGTCTCGGCGACATTGAGGTTTTGTCAGTCCAGGAAGCCGTGCAGCAACGCATCACTGACCGGTTGGGCGCTCATAGCGGCGTGACGTAGGCCGAACTTATGCCGCCGTCGACGAGGAAGGTCGACGCCGTGATGAACGATGCGTCGTCGCTGGCCAGGAACGCCACCGCGGCGGCGATCTCCTCGGGTTCCGCGAACCGGCCAACCGGCACATGAACCAGCCGGCGAGCCGCGCGTTCCGGATCCTTGGCGAACAACTCCTTGAGCAGCGGGGTATTAACCGGGCCCGGGCACAGCGCGTTGACGCGGATTCCGCTGCGCGCAAACTGCACACCCAGTTCGCGCGACATCGCCAGCACCCCGCCCTTGGACGCCGTGTAGGAGATCTGCGACGTCGCCGATCCCATCACGGCCACAAACGAGGCGACGTTGATGATCGACCCGCTGCGGGCGGCACTCATGTGGCGCAACGCAGCACGGCAACACAGATACACCGACGTGAGATTGACGTCCTGCACCCTCTGCCACGCCTGCAGTTCGGTGGTCTCGATCAGATCGTCGTCTGGCGGTGAGATACCGGCGTTGTTGAACGCGATGTCGACCGACCCGCAGCTTTGTGCCGCGCTGTCGAACAACGCGTTGACTGCGGACTCGTCGGTCACATCCACCCGGACGAATAGCCCGCCGACTTCCTCGGCCACAGATTCTCCTGCCGCGCGATCGATGTCACCGACGACGATGGTCGCGCCCTCGGCGCGCATCCGGCGCGCGGTCGCCAGCCCGATCCCGCTCGCGCCGCCGGTGATCACCGCCACTCTGCCCGCCAGTCGCTGGGTCAGGTCGATTTGTGTCATCAGGATCTCCGGCGCCTTATCTTTCTAGGTCGTTTCGATCGCGAAGAAGACGTTCTTGATTTCGGTGAAGGACAACGGTGCGTCCGGCCCGAGTTCACGGCCCAGCCCCGACTGCTTGAAGCCACCGAACGGCGTGTTGTAGCGCACCGAGGAGTGCGAATTGACCGACAGATTACCGGATTCCACCGCCCTGACCACGCGCATCGCACGCGACAGGTTGTCGGTCCAGATCGATCCCGACAGTCCATATGCCGTATCGTTGGCCAGCGCGATCGCATCGGCCTCGTCGTCGAACGGCAGCACCGCAACCACCGGCCCGAAGATCTCTTCCCTGACGGTGCGATCGCGGCGTTGCGGAGTCAGCACGGTGGGCGGGAACCAGAACCCGGGTCCTGTCGGCGCGTCGCCGCGGAACGCCACCGGCGCGTCGTCGGGCACGTAGGAAGCCACGGTCTGCCAGTGCGCTCGCGACACGAGCGGTCCCATCTCGGTGTCGCGCCGTGTCGGGTCGCCGACGACCACGCCCTTGACCGCGGGCTCAAGTAGTTCCATGAAACGGTCATAGACATTGTGCTGCACCAGGATCCGGCTGCGTGCACAGCAGTCCTGACCCGCGTTGTCGAACACCCCGTAGGGTGCGGTCGCGGCCGCGCGCTCCAGATCGCAATCGTCGAACACGATGTTGGCGCTCTTGCCGCCCAGTTCGAGCGTGACTCGCTTCACCTGCGCGGCCGCACCGGCCATCACTCTGGTGCCGACTTCGGTCGACCCGGTGAACACGATCTTGCGCACCTGGGGGTGGGTGACGAACCGCTCACCCACCACCGACCCCTTACCCGGCAGCACCTGGAACAGGCCGGCGGGCAGCCCGGCCTCGATTGCCAGTTCGCCCAGCCGGATCGTGGTCAGCGGGGTCCATTCGGCCGGCTTCACCAGCACCGCGTTGCCGGCAGCCAGCGCGGGGGCAAAACCCCACGACGCGATCGGCATCGGGAAGTTCCACGGCGTGATCACGCCGACCACGCCGAGCGGCTCGTTGAACGTGACATCGATGCCGGCCGCGACCGGAATCTGCCTGCCGGACAGCCGCTCCGGGCTGGCCGCGTAGTACTCGAGCACATCCCTCACGTGGCCGGCCTCCCACTCGGCCGAGGAGATCGGATGCCCGGAGTTGGCGACTTCCAGCGCGGCCAACTCGCTCACGTGCTCGTCCACCACCGCGGCGAACGCCCGCAGACCGGCAGCGCGGTCCGCGGGCGCCAGTGCGGCCCAGTGCCGTTGCGCAGTTCGCGCCCGGCCCACCGCGTCGTCGACCCCGGCGGCGTCGACACGTTCGACCGTCCGCAGCAGCTCTTCGGTCGCCGGGTTGATGACGTCGGATGTCGTCATCTCGGGATCCGTTCCGTCGCGAATGCCTTCGCCGCCTCGACGACGGCCGCGAACAGACGCAGGTCGGACAGGCGCTCTTCGGGATGCCACTGCACCGCCAGAACGAAAGTGTCGCCGGGCGATTCGACCGCCTCGATCACGCCATCCGGGTCGCGCGCGCTGACGATCAGGCCCTTGCCCAACTCGGCGATGGCCTGGTGGTGGTAGCACTGCCCATCGGAATGCTCCCCGACCAGCGTGGCCAGCCGGGTCCCCGGCTCGATGTGCATGCGCGACGTGGAAAACACGGCATTACCGGCCTGGTGTCTGCTGTGTCCGACCACGTCGGGCAGGTGCTGGTGCAACGTGCCGCCCAGCGCGACGTTGAGAACCTGTGCGCCACGGCAGATGCCGAGCACCGGCAGTCCACGTTTCAGCGCCCCCGCCAGCAGCGCGAATTCCCAGTCGTCGCGGTCGTGGCGGGGTTCGTCGGTTTTGGGGTGCGGCGGCTGGTCGTAGCGCGCCGGGTCGAGGTCCTTGCCGCCGGTGATCACCAGGCCGTCCAGCCCGTCGAGCACCCGGTTCGCGATGTGGTCGTCGACGGGCTGCGGCGGCAACAGCACCGCGATCCCGCCTGCCAGCGTCACGCCCTCGAAGTAAATGTGCGGCAAGAAGCTTGCCCGCACATCCCAAATCCCCGTCTGCGCCTGCTCGAGGTAGGTGGTCATGCCCACCACGGGGCGAATATCGTCAGAGCCGCTCAAAGCCACGCACCCTCTCCCAATCGGTGACGGCGGAGTTGTATGCGGCGATTTCAACCCGCGCGTTGTTCAGGTAGTGCTCGACGACATCGTCGCCGAACGCGTCACGAGCGACCTTCGACGCGGAGAACAGGTCCGCGGCCTCGGCCAGCGTCGTCGGCAGCCGTTCCCGGCCGCTGTCATAGGCGTTGCCGGACAACGGCTCTGGCAGTTCCAGTCTCTGTTCGATGCCGTGCAGGCCGCCGGCGATCAGGGCGGCCACCGCGAGATACTGGTTCACGTCGCCGCCCGGCGCCCGGCACTCCATCCGCATCCCGGACCCATGGCCCACCACCCGCAGCGCACACGTCCTGTTGTCCAAGCCCCACGCCACCGCCGTCGGCGCAAAGCTGCCGTCGACGAAACGCTTGTAGGAGTTGATGTTCGGCGCGTAGAACAGCGTCAGCTCGCGTAGCGTGGCCAGCTGCCCGGCGATGAAACTGCGGAACATCTCCGACATTCCGTGCTCGGCGCCCTGGTCGGCGAACACCGCGCTGCCGTCCGCGCCGCGCAGCGAGATGTGGATGTGGCAGCTGTTGCCCTCGCGGTCGTCGAACTTCGCCATGAACGTCAGGCTCTTGCCGTGCTGGTCGGCGATCTCCTTGGCGCCGTTCTTGTAGATCGTGTGGTTGTCGCAGGTGACCAGCGCCCGGTCGTAACGGAACGCGATTTCCTGCTGACCCAGGTTGCACTCGCCCTTGACGCCCTCGCAGTACATCCCCGCGCCGATCATGCCGAGCCGGATGTCGCGCAGCAGCGGCTCGAGCCGGGTGGTGGCAAGCATCGCGTAGTCCACGTTGTAGTCGGTGGCCGGCGTGAGCCCGCGGTAGCCCAGCGACCACGCCTCCCGATAGGTGTTGTCGAACACCATGAACTCGAGCTCGGTGCCCACGTACGGCACCAGGGCGCGCTCGGCGAGCCGGAGGATCTGGCGGGCCAGGATGCTGCGCGGCGCCGCGCTGACAGGGCGGCCGTCCCCGCACGACAGATCCGCCATCACCAGCGCCGTGCCGGGCAGCCACGGGATGCGCCGCAACGTGGTGAAGTCGGGTGTCATCACCATGTCGCCGTAGCCGGTGTCCCAGCTGCTCATCGCGTAACCGTCGACGGTGTTCATCTCGACGTCGACCGCGAGCAGGTAGTTGCAGCACTCCACACCGTGCTTGGCGACCTCCTCGATGAACAGCCGCGCCGCCACGCGTTTGCCGGTCAGCCGGCCCTGCATGTCGGCGAACGCGACGATCACCGTGTCGACCTCGCCCGTCGCGATCAGCTCATCGAGCTGTGTCAACGTCAACATGACGGAAAGTCAACCATTGGACGGCCCGTCGCAGCTCGATGTAACCGAGCTCTCATTGCCAAAGGTAGGACCTCAGACCTTTGACGCCTGGCACGTCGGGCACAGGCCGTGCAGCGTCATCCCCGCCCGGTCGGACAGCGTGAACGAGCTGCCCTCGATCGCGTGCTCCAGCGCTGATGTCAGCCGCTGGGCGGGCACCTCGATGATCGTCCCGCAGCGCGTGCACACGGCGTGATGGTGCGGATCCTCCGCCACCCCGTACGTGGCGACACCGCCCTCGACCGTCAATGCGTGCAGCACGCCGGCCTCGACCAGCGTGGTCACCGTGCGGTAGACCGTTGCCACGTCCGGCGGCGGGCCTTCGCCGCCCTGGGTGTCGAGCAGCCGCCGGTGGATCTCCGCCACCGACAGATGCCCGTGAACCGGCTGCAGGGTCGCCAGCACCGCGATGCGCGGCGCAGTCCGCCTCAGCCCCCGCGCGCGCAACAGCTCGCCGAACCGCTCGGACAGCGGCGACACCGGTTGGCTCACTAGATCAGTGTCCCGCCTTCCGGGAGCGGTGCCAACGGTACTGTCGATCGGATGGGCGCAGCGCCGAAATCCGGCGAGGACAACCCCGAGGCGATCACGCTCGGACTGCACGACGCGCCGCCGGCCCACCTGGTCGACGCGATGCCGGACAACGTGGTGCTCGACCTCGGCTGGGGCACGTTGGTCTTCGGGCAGACGTTCTCCGACCCCGACCGCCTCGCCGAGGTGCTCCGACGCGAAGGGCCGGGCCGCCGCGACGTCTGCATGTACGCCAGAGAGGCGCACGTGGTCGTCGCCCGCTCGCCTCACGAGCTGTTCATCGATCCGAGCCACACCTACCGGTTGCGCTTCTCCGATGAACCCCTGGCCGGGTCGCCGACCGGAATCACCGTCCGCATGCTGGAGTCGCCGCAAGACGCGGAGGAGATGAACCGCGTCTACGTGCGCTGCGGGATGGTGCCCGCCCGGGTGGAGCAGATCTGGACCAACCACGTCGACAACGACGCGGTGACGTATTTGGTCGGCGTGCGTGACACCGACGGAGCCGTGGTCGGCACCGTTACCGGGGTCGATCACCAGCGGCTGTTCGATGACCCCGAACGCGGTTCCAGCCTGTGGTCGCTGGCAGTCGACCCCGCGGCGGGGCTGCCGGGCGTAGGCGAAGTGCTGACCCGTGCGCTGGCCGAGCACTACCGCACCGCCGGGCGTGCGTACCTGGACCTGTCCGTAGTACACGACAACACCGCGGCGATCGCGCTGTACGAGAAGCTCGGCTTCCAGCGCGTCCCGGTGCTCTGCATCAAGCGCAAAAACGCCATCAACGAGCCGCTGTTCACGGCGTCAGCGCCGGAGACCGTCGACGACCTGAACCCCTACGCCCGGATCATTGCCGACGAGGCGCTGCGACGCGGGATCCAGGTGGAGGTGCTCGACGCCGAGACCGGCGAATTACGCCTCACCCTCGGCGGGCGCAGCGTGATCACCCGCGAGTCGCTGTCGGAGTTCACCTCGGCGGTCGCGATGAGCCGCTGCGACGACAAACGGCGTACCCGGCGCATCGCGGGCGAGGCCGGCGTCACGGTGCCCCGCGGCCGGCTGGCCACCTTCGACGAGCAGGATCATGCGTTCCTCTCCGAGGTCGGCGACGTCGTGGTCAAACCCACCCGCGGCGAGCAGGGCAAAGGGATCACGGTCGGTGTCGACGGACCCGACGAGCTCAACGCCGCGCTCGGGCGCGCCCGTGAGCACTGCCCCGAGGTGCTGATCGAGCAGCGAGCGCACGGCGACGACCTGCGCCTGGTCGTGATCGACGGCCGGGTCATCGCCGCGGCCATCCGGATGCCCGCCCAGATTATCGGGACCGGGCGGCACACGCTGCGCGACCTGATCGAGGCCGAAAGCCGACGCCGCTCGGCCGCCACCGGCGGCGAGTCACGGATCGCACTCGACGACGTCACCGATGCCACCGTGCGCGAGGCCGGCTGGTCATACGACGATGTGCTGCCGGAAGGGACCCGGCTACGGGTGCGTCGCACCGCGAACCTGCACCAGGGCGGAACGATCCATGACGTCACCGCGAAGGTCAACCCGGAACTCTGCGCGGTGGCGGTGCGAATGGCCGAGGCGATCGGCATCCCGGTGACGGGCATCGACTTGCTCGTCCCCGACGTGGCCGGCGACGACTACGTCTTCATCGAGGCCAACGAACGCCCAGGGCTGGCCAACCACGAACCGCAGCCGACCGCCAGCGCGTTCATCGACTTTCTGTTCCCCGGTCATCCGCGCCTGCCGCAGGCCTGGACCCCCGAATCACCCCAGCCCCAGCCGCAGCAACAGCCGTAGCCGTAGCCGTAGCCGTAGCCGTAGCCGTAGCCGTCACCAGGTGCTCGTGCGCAGCACGATTTCAGCCGCGAGCTGCGCAGTCGACTCCTGCGCGTTGCGCCTGCCGAGCAGTTCGACCAGCCGGAAATCGCCGTAGACGTACCGCTGGCTTGCCTTGGCGACCGCGCGGGCGGCCGGCGTGCTGACCAGCGCGGTGGTGTTGATCTCCACAGGTGGGCAGAGCTCGTCGCGCACTACTCCGGTCATGTCGGCGACCTTGGGGTGGCCGCGGTCGATGACCACCAGGCCGATGAACCGGTCCAGGCGACTCGCCGCCAATTCCCAAGCTATTTCGCCGCCCACGCGATCACCGACCAGCAATGCCCACTTCACGCCCAGCGAATCAAGGACGCCCAGCACCGACTTCGGCGTGAGCCGCCGGTCCGGCGCGATGACGACGGTGCGAAGAGACGCCGTGTGCAGGCGCTGACACACCGCGTCGTACGCACCGGGCGCATGATGCGCGGCACCGAGCATGACGACGACAGGGCCCTTCTCGGGTCCTGTCACACTGACCGCTACCGGGAATCCGTCGACGGTTACCATCGTCGAGGGCACGCGTCGCACGGTACAGGCTTGGGCCGTGCCGCCGCGGGGTTTTTGACGCTCTGGTAGGAGATGGTCAGGTTTCAGCGTCGTGTATTCGTTGGGCTTGGCGATCGGCGATCTCAGTGAACGTCTGTGGCAGCGATGCTTTCGGCGGCGGCGGATTTCCGTCACTCAGTTGCATTGTCGGAAAAGCGATTCCGAACACCGCCATCCGGCCGATGTTCTCGAATGACATGTAGACGCTGTTGTTAATTCCTTGTAACTGAATCGTTTGCTGATACACCAATTGCCCGGGCCGTGACGACGGCAGCTTGGTGGTGGTGATCGGAATCGGCGGCGAATTGCGGTCGAAGTAGGCGTTGAAGGCTTGGCAGCGGTTCGCCTCGGCGGCGAGTTCGTCGATACTGAGTTGCGACGTGAGCACGGTCAGCACGATCCGGGCGCCGCTGTAGATCACGCTGTACTTCGCGGCACTACCGGGACCACGCTCGGCATGTGCGGCGATCACGTCGGTGAGCCCGTTCGAACAACCCTGCGGCAACGACATCATCGACGGCGGGCCGCCCGAGTTGTCCGGCTGGCCGGGTTGGTCCACGATTCGGCCGTAGCCGGCGCCCGGCGGAAAGTCGCGCTCCGTCAGCAGGACCTTGTTGAGCCTCGCCCCCGGCCAGGTCGGGGTTCCGCTGATTGGCGCCGCGCACCCCGCCGCGACCAGCGCGGCCGCCACCCAGATCAGCGCGGAAGATCTCGCCATACTGCCAGGTTACTGATGCAGGCCGGCGACCACCGTCGGCCGCGGCGGCGGGCCGGTTTCCAACAGCTCGCAGACGGCATCGACGTCGAGGTGTGCAGTGAGCAGATCGGCGACGGTGTCCAGCTGCGCGTCGCGCCGAGCGGACACATCGACGTCGTCCGCGGCGACGAAACCGTCCCGCCCGCCCGCCAGCGCCGCCGCGGTCAGCCACTCCCGTCGAAACGCGTCGTTGTCGAAGAGGCCGTGCCAGTGCGTTCCGTACACCGCACCGCGACGGATGCCGACGTGCGACCACTCAGCCTCGCCGCACCTGCTGATCTGCCCGTGGTGAATCTCGTAGCCGGACAGCGGCCCGTCGCAGCGCCGCAAAGTCTTGACCGGGCAGAACTCCACGTCGGCGTCCAGCAGCGCAAGCCCGTCGATGAGGCCGGCCCCTGACTCGACGCGATCGTCGATCCGCCGGCACAGCATCTGAAACCCCCCGCAGATCCCGAGCACCGGTTTGCCCGCACCCGCGTGGGCGGCAACGGCGTCGGCCAGGCCGCGATCACGCAGCCAGGCCAAATCGGCAACGGTGGCCTTGGTGCCAGGAATCAGCACCACATCGGCATCGACCACGTCGGCCGGATCGGTCGTCCACCGGACCAGCACTCCGGGCTCGCACGCCAGCGCCTCGACATCGGTGGAGTTCGACATCCGCGGCAGCCGGACCGCGGTCACCCGCAGCCAGCTTTCACCTCGCGGAGGCTGCGGCGTACCCACCACGCGCGCGGCCAGCACCGACAGCGAGTCCTCCGTGTCCAGCCACAGCTCGTCGGAATGGGGCAGCACTCCGTAGCTGGGTCGGCCGGTGAGCTCGAGCAGCCGGCGCAGCCCCGGTTCCAGCAGCGCCGGATCGCCGCGGAACTTGTTGATCACGAAACCGGCGATCAGCGCCTGGTCGGCCGGTTCGAGCACGGCGAGGGTGCCGAACAGGTGCGCCAGCACCCCGCCGCGATCGATGTCGCCGACCAGCACGACAGGAAGACCCGCCGCGCGAGCCAACCCCATGTTCGCCAGATCGGTTGCCCGCAAATTGATTTCAGCCGGCGATCCGGCGCCCTCGCAGATGACGGCATCGAACTCGGCCCTCAGCGACTCCAGGTCGGCAGCCACCACCGCGGCGAGCCGATTCCGATGCTCGATGTACTCGCCGGCATGCACCGAGCCGGCCACCTGACCCCGCACCACGAGTTGCGATGTGCGGTCACCGCCGGGTTTCAGCAACACCGGGTTGAACCGGACGCTCGGCGCCAGCCCCGCCGCCCGGGCCTGCATGGCCTGTGCGCGGCCGATCTCCCCGCCCTCGACGGTCACCGCGGAGTTGTTGGACATGTTCTGCGCCTTGAACGGCGCCACCCGCACGCCTTTGCGGGCCAGCAGCCGGCACAGCCCGGCGACGACCGTCGACTTGCCTGCGTCGGAGCTGGTGCCGGCGACCAGCAGCGCCCCCGTCACGACATCGCCGAGTGTGAATCTGACGACACTGCCACGGCGTGTCGCGTCGCTGGTTTCACTGTCGCGGAGAGCCTCCTCACACGACCGTGAGGATCTCGGCCCCGTCGTCGGTGACCACCAGCGTGTGCTCGAACTGTGCCGTCCACTTGCGGTCCCCGGTCGCGACCGTCCAGCCGTCGTCCCAGATTTCGTAATCGAGCGTGCCCAGGTTGATCATCGGCTCGATGGTGAACGTCATGCCCGGCTCCAGCACGGTGGTGACGGACGGTTGGTCGTAGTGCAGCACCACCAGCCCATTGTGGAATGTGGTGCCGATGCCGTGGCCGGTGAAGTCGCGAACGACGTTGTAACCGAAGCGGTTTGCGTACGATTCGATAACCCGGCCGACCACCGACAGCGACCTGCCCGGCTTGACGGCCTTGATCGCGCGCATCATCGCCTCACGGGTGCGCTCGACGAGCAGCCGGTGCTCCTCGGTGACGTCGCCGGCCAGGAACGTGGCGTTCGTGTCCCCATGCACGCCGTCGATGTAGGCGGTTACATCGATGTTCACGATGTCGCCGTCCTCGATCACGGTCGAGTCGGGGATGCCGTGGCAGATGATCTCATTGAGCGACGTGCAGCACGACTTCGGAAAACCCTTGTACCCCAACGTCGACGGGTAAGCCCCATGATCGACCATGAACTCATGCGCGATGCGGTCCAGCTCGTCGGTGGTGACGCCTGGGGCAACGGCCTTACCGGCCTCTTCCAGCGCACCTGCCGCGATGCGGCTCGCGATGCGCATGTTCTCGATCACCTCGGGGGTCTGCACCCACGGCTCGCTACCCTCGGCCGCGGTCTGCTTGCCGACGTACTCGGGCCGTGGGATCGATGGCGGCACTGCGCGGGTCGGCGAAAGCACACCCGAGCGCAGCGCAGAACGAACGGTCATCCCACCAGCCTAGGCAGAACCCACGGTCAGCGCTTACGGAACCTCCGCAGCTTCTGCCGTCGCGGCCCGCGGATCTTCACCGAACCCATCACCATCCGGCCGGTGAGCACCACGTGGGGCGTGCCCTCGGCACGCGCGCTCTTGCGCAGATCGCGGGCACTGCCGCCGTAAACCGTCACGTCGTCGATCGACGCGCTGGCCCCATCCGGCAGTCGCAGCTCCAGCGACCCGCGGATCATGTCGATCTCGATCACGACGACGGGCCCGGCGAAGCGCGCGTTGGTGAGGTCGAGCTGCACCGAGCCGACACGCCGCACCAGCGCCAGCCGCGTCGGCACGATCCACTGGCCGCGCCGCTTCAGCGAGCCCAGCCAGCCCCGCAATTCGACCCTGTCGGCCGCGGACGTGACGATCGCGCCGGGACCCGGCAGGTCGCCGACCAGGACGTCCAACTCGCCGTGCGTGCGGGCATGCGATACCCGCATCGAGCGATCCTCGAATTCGTCGATGTCGATCAGACCCAGCGCGACGGCGTTGTGCAGCCGGCGCCGCGTGCCGTTGCGATCGGCGTCTGACACCCGCAGCTCGACCTGCTGCTCACCAATACTCGTCATGGGCTGTCTAACTTACCGTGCGCCGGGCGTCTGCTCAGGCGAGATAGTCCGGCGGCAGACCGCCGAGCATTCCCTTCACCATTCGCACGGCGTACTCCGAACTGCCGCCCCCGACGATCAGCGCCGCGAACGCCATGTCCCCGCGGTAGCCCGCGAACCACGAGTGCGAGCCCCCGACGAACTCGGCCTCCCCCGTCTTGCCGTGCACATCGCCGGAGTCGGCGATGTCCTTCGCGGTACCGCTGGTGACCACCAGTCGCATCATGGGGCGCAGGCCGTCGAGCATCAGCGGGGTGATATCGGTGCGATCACCGGTGATCTCGGTCGGGCGGCCGACAATCAGTTGCGGCACAGGCGTTTTCCCAGCCGCGACGGTCGCGGCGGCCAACGCCATGCCGAACGGGCTGACGAGCACCTTGCCCTGCCCGAAGCCGTCCTCGGTGCGCTCCGCCAGGTTGACCGTCGGCGGCACCGACCCAGTCACCGTCGACAGGCCTGTGACGTCATAGTCAGGCCCGATGCCGTACTGGGCCGCCGCGACCGTCAACGCCGTCGGCGGCATTCTGCTCGCCAGCGCGGCAAAAGTCGTGTTGCACGAATTCGCGAACGCCCGCGACATCGGCACCACCCCGAGGGAGAAGTCGCCGTAGTTGGGGATCGTCCGCTGGCCGATGTCGATCGTGCCGGGGCAGTCCAGCAGCGTGTTGGGGGTGGCAATGTCCCGCTGGATCGCCGCGCCCGCGGTGATCATCTTGAACGTCGATCCCGGCGGGAACAGGCCGGTGGTCGCCAGCGGTCCCTGCGCATCAGCCGCGGCGTTCTGCGCGATCGCCAGGATCGCCCCGGTGGACGGCCTGATCACGACGATCATCGCCTGCCTGCCGACGGCGGCCACCGCGCGCTGCGCGGCGTTCTGGATCGACCGGTCCAGGGTCAACGACACCGACGCGGCGGGCGTGCCCGGCACCTCGTTGAGGATGCCGACGTCGACTCCGTTTTGGTTGACGCTGACGATGCGCCAGCCTGCCTGGCCGTCGAGTTGATCGATCACCGTCTTCTTGACCTGTTCGACCAGGGTCGGCGCGAACCCGTCGTCGGTGGGTAGCAGATCGGCCTGCGGTGTGACCACAACGCCTGGTAGCTGGCTGATCGCCGGTGCCACCCGGTTGTTGTCGTCGGGTCGCAGCGTGATGAGGTCCACCGGCGTGGTTGACGAGCTGGACTGCTCGGCGAGCTGCTGCGGGTTGAGCGTGTTGTCGAACGGCCCCAACGCGTCCACGACAGCGCGCACTGTCGACATCAGTTGCGGGCCGGCCTTTGTCGCGTCGAGCTCGTAGTGGTACAGGTATCCGGGCTTGAGCACATCGGTTCCGCCGACCTCGTTGACCGATGCGCGCTGCGGCGGGTCGGCGCGCAACGCGAACGTCTGGTGCTGGCCGAGCTTGGGGTGCAGCCCCGCGGGGGTCCACCTGACCTCCCAGCGACCCTCTTCGCGGATCATGGACAGCTGGCCGTCGTAGGTCCAGGTGCGGTTCTTGGGCAGATGCCAGGTGTAGCGGTAATCGACGCCGCCCGTGTCCTCCTGGAAGCTTGACCCAAGGATCTGAGCGTCCAGGTGGTCGGCCTGCAGGCCGGCCCAGGCCGCGTTGAGCGCCGCCCGCGACTCGTCGGGGCGGTCGGACAGCGCGGCGGCCGCGGTGGTGTTGCCCGCCGCAAACGCCGCGAAGAACTGCTCAGCGACGGGCGACGGACCGTCGGGGCGCGGCGTGCAGCCCGCCAGAAGGCCGGCCGCGACAAGTGCCGCCACTGCAAGCACGGAAACCGATCGTATGACTAGTGATGTCTGAGTTGCCATTGTGGCTGATGTTACGAAGTGGTCTCGCTCGACCGGTGGAGGCGCACCGAAGCGTGATCAGCCTGGATTAATCGAGCAGCACGGTCGCGAAGCTGCCGACCTCCGCGAAGCCGACACGCGCGTACGCCGCACGCGCCACGGTGTTGAAGTCGTTCACGTACAGGCTGGCCATCCGGCCGCTGTCGACGACGGACGCGACCACAGAAGCGGTCCCCGTTGTTCCCAGCCCCCGCCCCCGGTATTCGGGATGCACCCAGACGCCTTGAATCTGACCGACGGCCGGCGACTGCGAACCGACCTCCGCCTTGAAGATCACCCTCCCGTGCTCGAACCGCGCCCACGCGCGGCCGGCGGCGATCAGCCCCGCCACCCGCCGGCGGTACCCGCGCCCACCGTCGCCCAGCCGGGGATCGATGCCGACCTCGCCGATGAACATATCGATCGCGGCGATCAGATACGGCTCGAGCTCGTCGACGCGCACACGCCGCACACAGGCGTCGATCACACACGTCGGCCGTGCCGCCATCGCCATCAGCGGCTGGTGCTCTCGCACGTCCCGGGCCGGTCCCCACGTGTGTTCGAGCCGCCGCCACATCGGCAGCACGAATTCGGCCCGGCCGACCACCGAGGAGCACCGACGCGCAGCTCCCATGGCCTTGTCCGCGAAAGCACGCATATCCGTCGGCGTGCCCCGCAGCGGAATCAGGTTGGCTCCCGCGTAACAAAGGGATTCATCGGCACCGCGGCGTGTCCACAACTCGCCGCCGATCGCGGTGGGTTCAATGCCGTGTTCGGCGACCCTGGCGGCGACCATGCAGCATCCGACCGGGTCGCCGTCCAGCACCCGGCGCACCGCCGCGGTGTCGTGCACGACCGACACACGCCGCTCATCGACCAGGCGATAGATCGGTGGGGCCGACATTGACGCTCTTTCTGCAGCGCTTTCCGCGGTGACGAGCCGGGGATTACCCCATCAGCTTACGGTTACCACGGGCGAGCCGCTGGCATCATCGGAACTGCGTTCTTCCGCGATCCGCATCGCCTCTTCGATCAGCGTCTCGACGATCTGCGACTCGGGCACGGTCTTGATCACCTCGCCCTTGACGAAGATCTGGCCCTTGCCGTTGCCTGACGCCACGCCGAGATCGGCCTCGCGCGCCTCGCCGGGACCGTTGACGACACAGCCCATCACCGCAACCCGCAGCGGGACCTCCATCCCTTCGAGGCCCGCCGTCACCTCGTTCGCCAGCGTGTATACGTCGACCTGGGCGCGCCCGCACGACGGGCAGGACACGATCTCCAGCGACCTCGGCCGCAGGTTCAGTGATTCCAGGATCTGGTTGCCGACCTTGATCTCCTCCACCGGCGGTGCGGACAACGACACCCGGATGGTGTCGCCGATGCCTTTGCTCAGCAGCGCGCCGAACGCAACCGCCGATTTGACGGTGCCCTGGAATGCGGGGCCCGCCTCTGTGACGCCGAGGTGCAGCGGGTAGTCGCACTGCGACGCGAGCAGTTCGTAGGCGGCGACCATGATCACCGGATCGTTGTGCTTGACGCTGATCTTGATGTCGCCGAAACCGTGCTCTTCGAACAGCGACGCCTCCCAGAGCGCGGACTCCACCAGCGCCTGGGGAGTGGCCTTGCCGTACTTCTCCATGAAGCGCTTGTCCAGCGACCCGGCGTTGACGCCGATGCGGATGGGGATGCCCGCGTCACCCGCGGCCTTGGCGACCTCGGCGACCCGGCCGTCGAATTCCTTGATGTTGCCCGGGTTCACCCGCACCGCGGCACATCCGGCATCGATCGCGGCGAAGATGTATTTCGGCTGGAAGTGGATGTCGGCAATCACCGGAATCTGGCTGTGCTGCGCGATTTCGGCGAGCGCGTCGGCGTCTTCCTGACGCGGGCAGGCCACCCGCACGATGTCGCAGCCAGTGGCGGTCAACTCGGCGATCTGTTGCAGCGTGGCATTGACGTCATGGGTTTTCGTCGTGGTCATCGACTGCACTGCGATCGGGTGATCGCTGCCGATCCCGACGTCGCCGACCATCAGCTGACGGGTTCTCCGTCGCGGGGCCAACGTCGGTGCGGGCGGTGTCGGCAGCCCTAAGCCGACGGTCATGACAGTCTCCTACTGGAAGAGTTTTATCGGGTTGACCAGGTCAGCGGTGACGGTCAGCAACATGTAGCCGACCACCACAATCAAGACTACGTATGTCGCAGGCATTAACTTCAAGTAGTTGACCGGTCCCGCCGCGGCCAAGCCGCGTAGTGAGCGGATCATGTTGCGGATCTTCTCGAAGACCGCAATCGCGATGTGGCCGCCGTCGAAGGGCAGCAGCGGGATCAGGTTCACCGCGCCGAGCACGAAGTTCAGCTGGGCGAGGAAGAACCAGAACGCCATCCACAGCCCGTGGTCGACCGTCTCGCCACCGATCCTCGACGCCCCGACGACGCTGATGGGGGTGTCGAGATCGCGTTGGCCGCCTTCGATCGCGTGCACCAGCGCGCCCACCTTGGTCGGTATTTTCGCCAGCGACTTGCCCAGCTCGACGGCAAGGTCACCGGTGAACGAGAACGTCGCGGGCACCGCCGACACCGGGTTGTAGTGCCTCAACGGCAGCGGGTCGGTGGCGCTGACACCGATCGCACCGACCGTGGAGGTGGAACCGGCGCCGTGGGACGTGTAGCGCTGTGTCGACGTCACGTCCACCGTCAGCGGGATCCGCTCGCGGTCGCGTTCGACGACGACCGTCGTCGGCCCGTTGTGTTTGCGGATGGCCGCGGCCATGTCTTCGAAGTTCGAGACGTCGGTGTCGCCGACCTTGACGACGACGTCACCCGGTTTGATGCCGGCCAACGCGGCCGGCCCGGGACCCGTGCACTGAGCCAACTGACCCTTGGCGATTTCCGGTGCGACACAAGCGGTGTGGCCGACGACGGCGCGGGTGTCCTGGTGCAGGCTGGGCAGGCCCCAGACGATGGCCATGGCGTAGATCAGGACCAGGCCGATGACGAAGTTCGCGGCGGGGCCGGCGAACAACACCGCCGCCCGCTTCCAGACCTTCTGCTTGTACATCGCGTACTCGACCTCGTCGGGCGCCAGCTCCTCGACCGACGTCATCCCTGCGATGTCGCAGAACCCGCCGAGCGGAATCGCCTTGACTCCGTATTCAGTGGAACCCAGCTTGTTCGGCCGACGCGTCGACCACAGCGTCGGACCGAAGCCGACGAAGTACCGTCGCACCTTCATGCCGGTTGCCCGGGCCACCCACATGTGACCGCACTCGTGCAGCGCAACGGAGACGAGGATGAACAGTGAAAACAGCACGATGCCGATCGCGTAAATCATCGGGCGGGTATGACCTCCTGTGAGACTGCGCGGCTGGCACGGGCGCGCGCCCAGCGCTGCGCGTCAAGTATCTCCTCCACGGTAGCCGGTTCCGCGGCCCACTGACCCGCGTCGGCAAGCACCTCGGCGATCGTCCGCACGATGGCCGGGAACCTGATGCGTCCGGCCAGGAACGCGGCGGCTGCTTCCTCGTTGGCCGCGTTGTACACCGCGGTCATGCAGCCGCCGAGCCGTCCGGCCTGTCGGGCCAGGTCGACCGCGGGGTAGACGGCGGAGTCCAGCGGCTCGAACTCCCAGCTCCCCGCGACGGTGAAGTCGCAGGGCGCGGCAACGCGCGGCACCCGGTCAGGCCAGCCCAGCGCCAGGGCGATCGGCAGCTTCATGTCCGGCGGGCTGGCTTGGGCGATCGTCGATCCGTCGGTGAACGTGACCATCGAGTGCACGATCGACTGCGGATGCACGACGACCTCGATGTCGTCGTACGGCACCCCGAACAGCAGGTGCGTCTCGATGACCTCGAGACCCTTGTTCACCAACGACGCCGAGTTCAATGTGTTCATCGGGCCCATCGACCACGTCGGGTGCGCGCCGGCCTGCTCGGGCGTGACGTTTTCGAGGTCGGCCGCCGCCCAGCCTCGGAAGGGTCCGCCGGACGCGGTGAGCACCAGCTTGGCGACCTCGCCGGCGCGCCCGGCCCGCAGGCATTGCGCGAGCGCGGAGTGTTCGGAGTCGACGGGGACGATCTGACCGGGACGCGCGGCCTTGAGCACCAGCGGTCCCCCGGCGACCAGCGATTCCTTGTTCGCCAGCGCCAGCCGGGCGCCGCTCTCGAGGGCGGCCAGCGTGGGCTGCAGCCCAAGCGCACCGACAAGGGCATTGAGTACAACGTCGGCCTCGGTGTTGCGCACCAGGTCGGTCACCGCATCGGGACCGCCGTACGTGACATTCCCGACGACATCGGCTGCCCTCGCGTCGGCGACGGCAACGTTCGTGACGCCGGTCCTGTCGCGCTGCTCGGCGAGCAGCCGCGCATTGCCGCCACCCGCCGCCAGGCCGACGACCTCGAAACGGTCCGGGTTCGCGGCGATGACCTCTAGCGCCTGGGTGCCGATCGATCCGGTGCTGCCCAGGATGAGTACACGGGTGAGGCCGCTCACCTGCCCATTGTGCCCCGGACGGCCGGGCAGGCGCCGTAGCGGACTACTGCGTCGCACGCTTGGCGCCGCTGACGCCGCCTGTGAGCGAATCCGTCACGTGCTTGATAGCGCCGATCAGGCCTCCCTTGTCCGGGTTACCCGCCGGCGGATTCAACGTATCGGCCAACGGCTTCCAGTTGACGGATGTGGTCGTCGACTCGGGTGTCTTACCCGACGCGCTCGTCGTGATTCTGAAGGGATCGAACTTCGGAACCAGGTTCGACCTGACCCCGGGCAGCACGCCTGAGGGATTGAGATCGGTCACTCCCTTGCCCACTACCGGCGCAGTCGTCTGCTTCGCGACCGTCTGAAACGGTTGGGCAAGCGACGGTGTGTTAGGAATCGCGAACGTGCTCGACCCCCCGGGGAGCGGCGGGAGCGGCGGGAGCGGCGGCAGCCAGAACGCTATTTGGTCGTTTGCGAAGAAGATGAACGAGTTGATCGTGTCGATCGCGACGTTGGTCAGGCCCTGACCGAAACTGATCTGCCCGTTGAGAAAGTTCCCGAGGTTGTAGGCGATGCTTCGGGTGATGCGTTCCACCAGGTTGTAGAAGATCGTGATCTGTGGTGCCAGCCAGCCAACGTAGGGAATAAAGCCGACCGCGTATGCGGCCACCTCGAACCCGTACCGCACCCACGGCTCAATCGCGTTGTAGCCATTGATGATGAAGCTGCCCAGAGAGGTCGGCGCGACTTGCGGCAGGAATTGCGGCGTCGGGAACGGCGCGCCCAGGCTGGGCGGGATCACGATGCGTCCCAACCAGTCCGCTATCGAGAACGGGTCGAATGACGTGGCCGTCAGTCGCACTTGCGCGGTGGCTTGAATCTCCGGCGCAGGCGGCGGGGGCGCCGTCACGCTCGGCGCGACTGCGATCGTGCCGGCACTGACCAGTGCGACAGCGGCGGTCGCCGCTTTCTTTCCCAATGCGCTCATTTCCCCACTCCCCTCGGTCGCTTAGGTGGACCACACGACTTACCCCGCAGAGGGCATTTCTTCAGGGCGTTGATTTTCGCGAGATTTGCTGACGCCCCGACGGTCCGCGACCTTGTTCCGGCTTGGGGAAGCGCGGCGAAAGCCGTGCCGAATCGGCCGACGCGTGGGCCGTGGACATGGCCGGATTGTAGCTCTCATGCGGCCGCGAAACGACTGAGATCTACGGTTCCGTCAATTCCACGAGTTGCTTGCTTTGGGCATTGCGGCGCCGGCTTCGGGCATTGCGGCCGCCACGCCACGTCAACGCCAAACCCCCGAGCAGGAGCGCGATGATTCCCACCACCCACGGCCATGCTCCGTGCGTGTGCACCCAAACCTCGAGAGCGCCTTGCACGTGGCCGGCCGCATTCACCAACGGGTCCGCCGGGTTTCCGTTGGCGTGGAACAGTCGGACCTCATACGCGCCGTAGTAGCCGACGTACAGCCCGACGATGATCAACAGCGCCCCGCTGAGGCGGTTGACGACCGGCAGCACCCAGCGCATCCATTCGATCACCGCCGAATTCGCGAACGCCGCCCCGACGGCCAGCGCGCCGACCACCAGCGTGAGCCCTGCCGCGTACGCGAGATAGATTGCCACCCCGCCGAGGAAGGTCCCTCCCCGCAGGCTCGCACCGGTGACTGCGAGAAACGGGCCGACGGTGCACGACAGTGACGCGATCGCGAAACTGACCCCGTATCCGAACATGGAGCCGAGCGCGGCGCTCGGCGCCCATCGCGCGCCGCGCCGGAACCAGGCGGGCATCACCAGCTCGCGGCCCGTCAGGAGCCAAACGCCAAGAGCGACAAGCGCAATGCCGATCAACACGGTGACAAAGGGCAGGTAGCTCTGCACCGTAGAAGCGACCGAGACCGTCAGCACCCCGAAAATGCCGAATGCCACGACGAAGCCGGTGGCCATCGCCGCGGTGGCCGCCAACGCGCGGCCCAGCGCGTACAGCGATGTCGACAGGCCCGCATCGTCGGGGACCGGTTCGGAGTCTTCACCGCGCACAACCAAGGCCAAATAGGCAGGCAACATCGCGAATCCACAGGGATTCAGCGCTGCTACCAATCCGGCGCCGAACGCCAGGCCCGTCAGTTCTTGGTTCACGTGGTCCGCGGTCTACCTCAGCGCCGCGACGCGGTCGGAGAGTTCTTGTTGCGGCATGGCTGCGACGGGGTTGTTGATGAACGTCGACGATCCGTCCGCTTTGTAGAACACGTAAGCCGGTTGCCACGGCACGTTGTAGCGCGCCCACAGCGAACCATCGGCGTCATTGAGGTTGGTGAAGTTCAGTGAGTACTTAGACACGAAGTTCTCCATCTGGCCGTCGTCAGACCGTCCGGCGATACCGAGGAATGTCACTTTCGGATTCGACGCTGCGACCTGGCTGACGCCTGGCGCCTCGGCGTTGCAGAACGGACACCACGGCGTCCAGAACCACAGCACGGCTGGCTTGCCCTGCAGCGACGCCCCGTTGAACGGCGCGCCGGACAGCGTCGTGCCGGTGAAATTCAACCGGTCATCGGCCGCCGCTTTTGGCGAAACGCTGAGACCGAACACCAGGACGGCCACGGCCAACGCCGTGGCAACCGTTGTCGGAAATCGCGATAAGCGACTGGTCATGGCATTCCCCTTCGGGTCAAAACGATCCCCCAGGATTCACACTAGTGATACGCAGGACCGCGCGAACGAGTTCAGCAAATTCAAAGTCCCGCCGCAACGGCGCGAAAGCTAAGGCGCTGTGGGCAGCTCAGCCGGAAGCGATGTGCAAGAATTTGCGGCAGATGCCCGTTCGAGTCAATCAGGAGCACCGTGGCCAGCACCGAGGTCGAACGACAGACAGGGGTTGACGTCGAGGATGTGCCGTCCAAAGACTGGGGTTGGAGTGGCGACGCCCCGCGGCTGTGGCACGCCGTCGGCATCTTTCTCGCCCTGTTCTTGCTGGCAATGCTGCGTGGCAATCACGTCGGCCACGTTGAAGACTGCTTTCTGATCGCGTTCGCCATAGCGGTGCTGGGCTTCGTCGGCCGGGACTGGTACCTGCGTCGTCGTGGGCTGACCCGCTAGTTTTCTGCCGCCAACTGTCCGCACGCGGCAGCGATCTCGCGCCCGCGGGTGTCGCGCACGGTGCAGGACACCCCCTGGGCTCGGATGCGGCGGACGAACTCCCGCTCAATGGGTTTAGGGCTGGCGTCCCAGCGGCTTCCGGGCGTCGGATTCAGCGGGATCAGATTCACGTGTACCAACGGGCCGAGCGCGCCGTGCAATCGCTGTCCGAGCAGATCCGCCCGCCACGGCTGGTCGTTGATGTCGCGGATCAGCGCGTATTCGATCGATACCCGTCGGCCGGTCGCGTCGGCGTAGTACCGCGCGGCCTCCAGCGCCTCGGCGACGTTCCACCTGGTATTCACCGGCACCAGCGTGTGGCGCAGCTCGTCGTCGGGCGCGTGCAGCGACAGCGCCAGCGTCACGCCCAGGTGCTCGTCGGCAAGCTTGCGAATGGCGGGAACGAGTCCGACGGTGGACACGGTGACCGCTCGCGCAGAGATGCCGAAGCCGTTGGGGTGTGGATCGATGATGCGCCGCACTGCGGCCAACACTCGGTTGTAGTTGGCCAGCGGTTCACCCATCCCCATGAACACGACGTTGGACAGCCGGGATCCGATGTCCCGCAGCTGCGCCGCCGCGGATCGCACCTGCTCCACGATTTCGGCCGTCGAGAGGTTGCGGGTCAATCCGCCCTGCCCGGTGGCGCAGAACGGGCACGCCATGCCGCACCCCGCCTGTGACGAGATGCACACCGTGTTCCGCTGCGGATACCGCATAAGTACCGACTCGAACGCGGTCCCATCGACCGCGCGCCACAATGTCTTTCGCGTCTCGCCGGCATCGCACTCGATTTCGCGCACCGGCGTGAGCAACGGCGGGAACAGCGCTTCGGCCACGGTGTCGCGCACCGCCGCTGGCAGGTCGGTCATCTGCCTCGGGTCGGCGATCAGCCGGGCGTAGTACTGGTGCGCCAGTTGCTTGGCCCGAAACGCAGGCAGCCCAACCTCGCTGACGGCGTCGATGCGGCCGGACTCGTCGAGATCGGCCAGATGCAACGGCGGCATTGCGCGGCGCGGGGCCGCGAAGACGAGCGGAAGAGGCATCGGACCTGACTCGGACATGACATTGTCAGTATCTCATCGAAAGATGGCCGAAATTCGTTGGACGAATGACGCGTCCGTCGCCAGCATGGCGTATGTGTCCCCGATGCCCTTTCGCTCCGCGTCGGCGCTGACGTTCCTCTATGCGCTCGGCTATCCCATTGGCGCGCTTGCTGTTTCCGCGCTCTCACCCATGGCTGTGCTGACTTTTCGATTCGGTCTGGCCGCTGCGATTCTCGGCTCGTGGGCGCTGCTCGCGCGTGTGAGCTGGCCCACAGGCGTGGTGCTGATACACGTCCTGCTCAGCGGCTTGCTGGCCCAGGGGGTGCTGTTCGTCTGCCTCTACCTCGCACTGCAGCATGGCGCGCCCGCGGTGCTGGGAGCCGTCGTGGTGTCGATGAATCCGGTGCTGACCGCGCTGCTGGCTGCCATGTTTCTCGGTGAGTCACTGAGCGGGGTGCGGGTGGTCGCACTCGTGCTCGGGGTGGCAGCGGTGCTGGCCGCGTGCGCCGGTCGGTTGATCGCTGTCGGTGGCGTAGACGCTGCGATGTGGTTGCTCGTCGCTGCGCTGGTGGGCATCGCCGCCGGTGGCGTGTATCAGCAGCGGTTCTGCTCCGGCGTGGACTTCCGAGTGACAGCGACGCTGCAGAACGCCGTGTGCGTCGGCCCGGTTGTGCTGCTGGCGTCGTTGTCGCCGCTGACCGTCCACCACGCGTTGCAAGCGGTCGCCGCGGTGACTGCGGTCGTACTGCTCAACGCGACGCTGTGCATGACGATGTACGTGCGGGCGATCAATCTCCACGGCGCTGCGACGGTGTCGATGCTGTTTTGCGTCATCCCGGCTGTTGCCGGCCTGTTGGCGTGGATGATCCTGAGTCAACGCCCCGACGCCGGCATCGCGGTCGGCCTCGCGCTTGGTGCATTGGCGTGCTGGCTCAACGCCCGGTCGTCACGCCAGCAGCGTGAGCACGATCCAACCCGCGACGGCGGACGGGAGCATGCCGTCGATGCGATCCATCATGCCGCCGTGGCCGGGTAGCAAGGTTCCCATGTCCTTGATCCCGAGATCACGCTTCACCTGCGACTCGATGAGGTCTCCGAGCACGCCTGTGACCACGAGCAGCAAGCCCAGCAGCAACCCAACCCACCAGTCCTTACCGAGAAGAAAGGTCACCGAGAACACCGCGGCGGTGATACCGAACACCAGCGAGCCGCCCAGCCCCTCCCAGGATTTCTTCGGACTGATCGCCGGGGCCAGCGGGTGCTTGCCGAACAGCACGCCGGCCACATACCCACCGATGTCGGCGAAAACGACGGTCGCAATAACCGCGAGCACCCGTCCGCCACCGTGGCCTTGGAAGACCAACAGCGCGCTGAACGTGGCGAACAGCGGCACCCACGTTGCCAACAACACGGTGGCCGAGATATCTCGGAGGTAGTTCACCGGCTGCTGCGACAGCCCGTGCCCGACGAGTCGCCAGACCATGCAGACCACGATCGTCCCGCCGTAACCACCGAGGGCTCCGGCGACACCGTACGGCCACGTCAGCCACAGGATGGCTTGGCCACCGACCAGCAAGGCCACCGCAGGCAGCGCATAGCCCGCCTCACGGAGGCGTCGAATCACCTCGTGGGTGGCGATCGGGATGGCCAGCGCCAACACAACCAGCCACCACTTGGGCGCGAACAGCAGGATCGCAATCGCACCCAGGCCGAGGGTGGCGCCCACCGCGATGGCCGCGGGCAGATTGCGTCCGGCCCGCGATTTCTTGGGTGTCTCGGGTGCTGCCACGGAATTCGGTCGCCGCTCGGTCCGTTCAGACCTCGAGCAGCTCGCCTTCTTTGTGCTTGACGAGCTCGTCGATCTGCCCGACATATTGTTGGGTGGTCTTGTCGAGTTCCTTTTCCGCGTGTTTGACCTCGTCCTCTCCGGCCTCGCCGTCCTTTTTGATGCGGTGGAGTTCTTCCATCGCCCTCCGCCGGATGTTGCGCACCGATACCCGGGCATCCTCGCCCTTGGACTTGGCCTGTTTGACAAGGTCGCGGCGCCGCTCCTCGGTCAGCTGCGGGATCGCCACCCGGATCACGTTGCCGTCGTTGGTCGGGTTGAGACCGAGGTCGGAGTCCCGGATCGCCTTCTCGATCGCGGCCAGCTGCGACTGCTCGTACGGCTTGATCACGACGAGCCGCGCTTCGGGCACGTTGATACCCGACAGCTGCGTGATCGGGGTCATCGCGCCGTAGTAGTCGACGTTGATCCGGGTGAACATGCCTGGGTTCGCGCGGCCGGTGCGAATAGACGCCAAATCGTCGCGGGCCACGGTAACGGCCTTCTCCATCTTCTCTTCGGCATCGAAGAGGGTTTCGTCGATCACGGCGTGATCCTCCGTCTCACTCCTTGCGTCCACGGCCTCACGTGGTTACCAGTGTTCCGATCTTCTCACCTGCGATGGCCCTGGCGATATTGCCGTCGACGAGCAGGTTGAAGACCAGGATCGGCATCCCGTTGTCCATGCACAGGCTGAACGCGGTCGCGTCGGCCACCCGCAGGCCGCGGTCGATGACCTCACGGTGGGTGATTTCGCTCAGCAGCTCGGCGTCCGGGTTGTGCCGCGGGTCGTCGGTGAACACGCCGTCGACGGCCTTGGCCATCAGCACCACGTCGGCGCCGATCTCCAGTGCACGCTGCGCAGCGGTGGTGTCGGTGGAGAAATACGGCAGGCCCATGCCGGCGCCGAAAATCACTACCCGGCCCTTCTCGAGGTGACGACGGGCACGCAGCGGGATGTACGGTTCGGCGACCTGACCCATCGCGATCGCCGTCTGAACGCGCGTGACGATGCCCTCTTTCTCCAGAAAGTCTTGAAGTGCAAGGCTGTTCATCACAGTGCCGAGCATGCCCATGTAGTCGGAGCGTGTGCGTTCCATCCCTCGCTGCTGTAGCTGCGCGCCGCGGAAGAAGTTGCCGCCGCCGATCACGACGGCGACTTGGACGCCGCTGCGGACGACCTCGGCGATCTGGCGCGCCACCAGGTGAACGACGTCGGGGTCAAGACCCACCTGTCCGCCGCCGAACATCTCGCCACCCAGCTTGAGCAACACCCGCCCGTACTGCGGGCGCACCGGCGCCGACGACGATGATGCGCCGTTGAACTCCGCCATCAGCCTCCTTCACCCTCCTGGCATGAGAGCGCCATCGAAGGCTCTCGCCCCCGACGGCACCCCTATCCTGCCTCATCGGCTACCGCGGGTGGGCCAAAGCGTCAGACCGGTCGGCCATCGCCGTCGAGGGCTTCTTCTCGCAGGTGTTCTCGCAGGTGCTTTTCGAGGTGGTAGCCAAGACTCAGCCCGGCACCGTGGCTAGGGCGCTGCCGATGGACGACACGCTGTTCGACGTTTTGGAAGCGTTTTGGGAGACTGTGGAACGAGTTGGAGGTGTCGTGTCCACCCTGCGGCAGGCTAGGTCATTCGCTTTGGCGCTGCCGGGCGTGACAGAACAGGATCACCAGGGCATCCCCTCGTTTCGAGTCGGTGGCAAGATTTTCGCCACCGTGCCCGACGCCGACCACATCAGGGTGATGGTGGACGAAACGGAGATCCGTGCAGCCGCGGCCGAGAATCCCGATGTATGCCACGAATTTTACTGGGGCAGAAGGCTGGCATGTGTCGGTGTGACCCTGCGTCCGGCACCGGCGATCTTGCTCCAAGAGTTGTTGACTGAGGCGTGGCTGCGCAAGGCCCCACGCTCGCTGGCCAAGCAGATTCTCGACGCCTAAGAACTCGCCGCCTTGTCCTGCAGGCGCCGCCACGGCCGCGCCTCCTCGAGTTCGTACGCAATCTCGAGCAACCTGCGCTCCTGGCCGGGCGCCGCGCTGAGCATCATGCCGATCGGCAGCCCGGCCCCCGATTCTGCAAGCGGCAGCGAAATCGCGGGATCGCCGGTGGCGTTCTGCAGCGGCGTGAACGCGACCCAGTCGACGAGCCGGTTGATGATCTGCTGATAGTCAGCCGTCGGATCGAAGTGCCCGATGACCGGTGGCGGGTCGGCGAGCGTGGGGGTCAACACCACATCGTAGGTGCCGAAGAGCCTCGCCGTTCGCCGTCGCATCGCCCGCAGCCGCACGATGGCCAGTGGTACCCGGGGCAGGTTGCGGGCGGCATGGCGTTCGAAACCCAGCGTCAAATTGTCCAACTTGGTTCGGTCGAAGCTCTCGCCGAAGGTCCGGCGCCCGTTGCGAAGCAACGCGAGACTCAACAGTCCGTAGTACAGCACGAAGTCGTCGGCGAAATGCGCTGGCACCGGGGCGCTGTCGAGATGCTGGACCCGGTGCCCGAGTTCCTCCAGCAGCGTCGCCGTCTTCAGCGTCTGCTCGCGGATCTCGGGTCCGGATTCGCGGAATATCGACCGGGTGATGACAGCGATGGAAAGCCGTTCGGCGCCCGGATGAGTGACGTCACCGATTGGCGGAAGCTTGCGATTGCGGTAAACCTGTTCGACCACACGATAAAACGCTGCGGTGTCTCGTACTGAGCGGGTGACCACGCCGTTGTGGACGACACGCAGCGGCATCTGCCGCATCTGGTGGTCGAGCGGAAGTCTGCCCCGCGTCGGCTTCAGCCCCACTAACCCGTTGCACGACGCCGGAATACGGATCGACCCGCCGCCGTCGTTGGCATGCGCTATCGGTACTACTCCGGCGGCGACGAACGCGGCCGATCCCGACGACGACGCTCCGGCGGTGTGATTCAGGTTCCAGGGGTTACGCACTGGCCCGATCCGCGGGTGCTCGGCCGCTGCACTGAAACCGAACTCGGACAGCTGCGTCTTGCCCAGCGCGATGAGACCGGTGGCTAAAAACGTGCGCGCCCAGTCGCCGTGCGCGCGAGCCGGCCGTGGCGCCCACGCATCGGTGCCCTGCATGGTCGGCATTCCCGCGACATCGACGTTGTCCTTGACGAAGGTCGGGACACCTGCGAAATAGGCCGACGGCCGTTCAGAGGCCTGCCGTCGGGCATCGTCGAATGCCTCGTAGGCAAGCCCATTGAGCGACGGGTTCACCGCCTCCGTGCGCGAGACAGCAGCCTCGACCAACTCCGTCGCAGACACGTCACCGGAGCGGATCCGCTCGACGAGCCGAACGGCGTCGTCGTCCCCCAGCGCGTCGTCGCGAAAGGCGTGGACGTACGACACGACTATGCCTGGCCGACCTCGAACCGGGCAAACCGGGTCACGGTGACACCCGCCTCATCGAGCAGCGCCTTGACGGACTTCTTGTTGTCCGATACCGACGGTTGATCGAGCAGCACAACATCTTTGAAGAAGCCGTTCAGGCGGCCGTCGACGATCTTGGGAAGTGCCTGCTCCGGCTTGCCCTCATTGCGCGCGGTTTCCTCCGCGATGCGGCGCTCGTTGGCCACGACGTCCTCGGGCACATCCTCGCGCGTCAGGTACCTCGCCTTCAGCGCAGCGATCTGCAGCGCGACCGCGTGGGCGGCCTCCTTATCGGAACCGCGGTATTCCACCAGCACGCCAACGGCGGGCGGCAGGTCGGCGGACCGCTTGTGCAGGTACGTCTCGACTGTGCCGTCGAACACCGCGACCCTGCGCAGCTCCAACTTCTCGCCGATCTTCGCCGACATGTCGGCGATCGCCTGCTCGACGGTCTTGTCGCCCATCGACGCCGCCTTCAGCGCGTCCACGTCGGCGGCGTGTGAGGCTACGGCGGCATCCACGATGTCGTTAGCCAGCCGCTGGAACTGGTCGTTCTTCGCGACGAAATCGGTCTCGCAGTTCAGCTCGATCAACGCGCTGTCCTTGGCCGCGACCAGACCCTCAGCGGTGGCACGCTCGGCGCGCTTTCCGACGTCCTTCGCGCCTTTGATGCGCAGCAACTCGACGGCCTTATCGAAGTCGCCGTCGCTTTCGGCCAGCGCGTTCTTGCAGTCCAGCATGCCGGCGCCGGTCATCTCCCGCAGTCGCTTGACGTCGGCAGCGGTGAAGTTCGCCATCTCAGCCTTCCGTGGTGTCGGTTTCGGTATCGGCGGGACCGTCGGCGGCACCCTCGGCCAGACCGTCGGCGGGAGCCTTGGCGGCGGCCTCCGCGGTCGCGCTCGCCAGTAGCTCCTGCTCCCACTCGGCCAGCGGCTCGGCCCCTTCGGCATCGGGCTTGTCGCCGTTGCCCAATCCGGCGCGAGCCTGCAGACCCTCGGCGATTCCCGCGGCGACCACCTTCGTGAGCAGCGCGGCCGAGCGGATCGCGTCGTCGTTGCCCGGGATCGGGTAGTCGACGAGGTCGGGGTCGCAGTTGGTGTCGAGGATCGCGATCACCGGGATCCCCAGCTTGCGGGCCTCGCCCACTGCGATGTGCTCTTTGTTGGTGTCGACGACCCAGATCGCCGACGGCACCCTGTTCATGTCGCGGATCCCGCCGAGGCTGCGTTCCAGCTTGTTTTTCTCGCGGGTCAGGCCCAGGATTTCTTTCTTGGTTCGGCCCTCGAAGCCACCGGTCTGCTCCATCGCCTCGAGTTCCTTGAGCCGCTGCAGCCGCTTGTGCACGGTCGAGAAGTTGGTCAGCATGCCGCCCAGCCATCGCTGGTTGACGTAGGGCATGCCGACGCGGATGGCCTCGGCTGCGATGGACTCCTGCGCCTGCCTCTTGGTGCCGACGAACAGGATCGTCCCGCCGTGCGCGACCGTCTCCTTGACGAACTCGTACGCCTTGTCGATGTAGGTCAGCGTCTGCTGCAGGTCGATGATGTAGATGCCGTTGCGGTCGGTGAAGATGAACCGCTTCATCTTGGGGTTCCAGCGACGGGTCTGATGCCCGAAGTGGGTGCCGCTGTCAAGCAGCTGTTTCATGGTTACAACAGCCATAGTCGGCCATGTCCTTATGTTGTCGGTTGCCGCCCTGCATCGGGTGATGCCGAGCCCTGGCACCTGCGGAACACCGGACCCATCGTGAGATGGGACCGCCCGGCGTATCCCCTCCTATGTTGAGAATGCAGGCGCGCGAAGTCAGCCCGCTCGTGCGGGCTGCGCGTGCAAGTTTACACGGCCCCAGCAGGTGCTTTGCCCCACAGTCACGCCGCCGTCCACAGGTCGCCGCTGATTCACGGCGACACCGTGGTCATGGCGTTCACGATCGCGGTGGCCTCGTCTGCGATGTGGTAGCCGCACGCGTCGACGTCGACGACGACGTTGGATTTCGATGCCATCGCGTGTCCGCATCCCCAACTGTCGATGGTTTCGTTGTTGATCGCGATGATCTCGCCGCCGGTTCTCGGCATCCCGAAAGTCCACGGTTGCACCACCCGGTCCGTCCCCGTGTAGGTCACCCTCCCCTCGCCGCAGCCCTTCCACGCAGCTCTCGCCGAGCCGACGAATTTGCTTGCTTCACTGGGGCTTTGGAAGGCGACGACCGCCTCGTCGACTTCGTGAGCCATGCTGTTCAGGTTCTCG
This sequence comes from uncultured Actinomycetota bacterium, assembly GCA_963759655.1. GTDB lineage: Bacteria > Actinomycetota > Actinomycetes > Mycobacteriales > Mycobacteriaceae > Mycobacterium. Next base: position 67,620 of record CAVXAG010000031.1, read on the forward strand.
GCGATCTTTTTTCCGCGAGCGGCGACGTATCCGCTGGCGCTGTACGCCGGCACCGTGGTGTTGAAGAGCGCGACCGCGCACTGCGGGTCGGAGTAGACCTCCCCCGGCTGCACGGGAATCCCGGTGTAGACCCGGTACGTCCTCAGTGACGTGGCGTTCATGATCGTGTTGATGTGGGCGTCGTCGAGCAGCATTCGGTCCAGCTCGGGCTGAGTGAAGCTCAGTTCCGGGCTGATGGCTCCAGTGGCGCCGGAAGCGCCCGCGATGCGCGGGTCCCCGGCGACCGTTCGCGCACATCCCACGATGCCGGCGCATCCCACGATGCTCGCGACCAGAATCAGCGCCGACACGACGCCCCGCCTCATGCGGCAATTGTGCCGCTGCGGAGCAGCTCAGGCGCGCGGATGCGCCTGGTCGTGCACAGCCCGCAGCCGAGCGACCGAGACATGCGTATAGAGCTGCGTGGTGGCCAGGGTCGAGTGTCCCAGCAGCTCCTGGACGACCCGCAGATCGGCACCGCCCTCGAGCAGATGCGTCGCTGCGCTGTGCCGCAGGCCGTGTGGACCGATATCCGGCGCCCCGTCGACGGCAGCGATCGTCTGATGCACCACGGTGCGGGCCTGGCGTTGATCGAGGCGGCGGCCGCGGGCACCCAGTAACAGCGCCGGACCGGAGGCGGCTGTCGCCAACGCCGGACGGCCGTCGGTCAGCCACCGTGTCAGCGCCAGCTCGGCCGGTTCGCCGAACGGCACGGTCCGCTGCTTGTTGCCCTTACCCAGGACACGCAGGACACGGTGTCCGGTGTCGACATCGTCGATGTCCAGTCCGCACAATTCGCTCACCCGGATGCCGGTCGCGTAGAGCAGTTCGACGATCAGCAGATCCCGCAGCGCCAGCGGATCACCCTCAGCGGCACCGGATTGAGCAGCACTCATGGCGTCAAGTGCTTGGTCTTGGCGCAGCACCGCCGGCAGCGTACGACGGGCCCTGGGCACCTGCAGCCGGGTGGCAGGATCGGACGACAGCAGATCCCGTCGCATCGCCCAGGCCGTGAACGTCTTAGCCGCCGAGGTGCGACGGGCCAGCGTGGTTCGGGCCGCGCCGTGAGCGGCTTGTGCCGCCAGCCACGAGCGCAGAACCGGCAGAGTCAGGTCGGCCGGCGCCGGCTCCGGCTTGGTCGTCGCGAGGAAGTCCAGCAGCGAGCCGATGTCGCCGAGATACGCGCGTCGGGTGTGGGCAGAACGTCCACGTTCCAGCATCAAGTATTCGGCGAACTCGTCGAGGATCGGGGCGAACGCAGCCGGGCACGTCACCAACCCACCGTGTCAGACCCGCCCCCGCGAATCCGCCAACCGGGCCGCGTGTCTAGTTGGCTTCAGCGGCCTCCGCCGCCGCCAGCTCGGCCTTCCACTGCCGGAATGACTCCTCGGTGCGCCCGCGGCGCCAATAACCCGAGATCGACGCCCACTTGGCGTCCACGCCCCGCTCCTTGCGGACATACGGCCGCAGATTGTGCATGACCGCCTGGGCTTCCCCGTGGATAAACACCTGCGCCTGCCCGGGCAGCCAGCGGGCCTGCCTGACCGCCTCGATCAGCGGTGCCTGGTCGCCGGCGCGGTTTTGGGCGACCAGGTCGGCGCGGCCGCCGCGGTGGACCCACGTGACGTCCACCTCCGCAGGCGAGCGCAGCTCGATTTCGTCGTCTGGGCCGGCGACCTCGACGAATACCTGCGCCACCGCGTCAGGGGGAAGACCCTCGAGCGCGGCGGCGATAGCGGGCAGAGCCGATTCGTCTCCGGCCAGCAGGTGCCAGTCGGCGCTGGGATCGGGCGCGTAAGCCCCGCTTGGACCCATCAGGTACGCGGGCTGGCCGGGTTGGGCCGTCGCCGCCCACGGTCCGGCCACCCCATGGTCGCCGTGTACCACGAAGTCGATCGCGATCTCCCTATTGCCAGGATCGGTCCACCTCACCGTCAAGGTGCGTATCAAGGGCCGATGTTCGGAAGCCAGCACCTGAAAGCTGTCCAAAGTAAGCGGCGCCGGAAGGCCCGCGACATCGACGTCGTCGCGCAGGAACAGGACCTTGCAATAGGCATCGGTAAACTGGTTGGGCACGAATGTGTCGAACCCGTTGCCGCCGAGCACGACTCGCACGATGTGCGGAGATACCTGCTCGGTGCGCGCCACCTCGAAGCTGTGTACGGGCCGCCCTGACACATCGCCTCCGATCTTGATCAGCTGACCTTGACTATACGGGCCGGCGACGAACGTGGGTTGGCTTCATTAGGTGGTCACGAAGCCGCCGTCGATCCGGTAGTCAGAACCCGTGGTGTTGCCGGAGCGGTCGCTGGCCAAGAAAACCACGAGGTCTGCGACCTCCTCGGCCGTCGTGAAACGTCCTGTCGGCGTGACGTCTTTGATCATCGCCTTGACCTCGTCGGCCGTCTGCCCGGTCGCGCTGGCGAAGCCGTCCGCGACGCCGCCTTCCTCCATCCACAGACCGGTGGACACAGGTCCCGGGCTGACGGAATTGACGCGAATATTCTTGGGCGCCAACTCCTTCGACAACGCCTTCGCGAAGTTTGTGACGGCGGCCTTGCTGGCGCAGTAGTCGTATATCGCCGGGTCGGGATAGTAGGCGTTCACTGACCCCACGATCACGATCGAGCCGCCGCCCCGCCGCAGGATCTCCGGCAGCGCCGCCCGCGTGGGCCGAATGGTCCCCATCACGTTGAGCTCCCATGCCGCCTGCCACTCCTCGTCGGCGATGCCGGCCAGGCCGCCCGGGCGAACTGTCACCGCGCCCACGTTGTTCACCAGCACATCGATCCCGCCCCGATGCGCGGCGGCCGCGACCAATTCCTCGGCCGTGTCGGGTTTTGCAAGATCGACGGGAACGAACGACACCTGGCCGCTGTCCTCCAGCGCATGCAAGCCGGGTCCGCGCGTACGCGCGCCGGCCACGACGTGCGCACCGGCATCGACGAATGCGTTGGTGATCGCAAGCCCGATGCCCTTGCTGGCTCCTGTGACGACGGCGGTCTTTCCTGACAAATGCAGGTCCATCTGGCTCCTTCGGCGGTTTGCGTCTGGACGACGCTACGCCGCCGACACCGCGACCCTCCGTCAGGCTCGAGCTGGTGGTGCCCGGCTGCGCGCGGCTATTTCGATCGTCTTCGCAGCCGCCAACGACCGTCGTCGCGGACGGCGAGGCCGGCGAGTTCGAGCAGCGTCAACTGGCCCTGCAACTGCGCCACCGGAAGCCCTGCCTCGATGGACAATTCGTCGGCGGACCGCACGCCGCGCGCGGGCAGCGCTTCGTACACACGCTTTCCGATGTCGGTCATCTCGTCCAGCGCCGATGACGGGCGCTCCTGCTCGTCTGCCAATTCCCCTGCCCGCCCGACAATCTCGATGATGTCTTCAGCGCGCGTCACCAACTCGGCACCGCCACGGATCAGAGCGTGGCAGCCGGCCGACGCCGACGAGGTGACCGGTCCCGGCACCGCGCACACCACACGACCTAATGCGCGCGCCCATGCCGCGGTGTTCGCCGCTCCGCTGCGCAATCCCGCCTCCACCACCACTGTGCCCCCCGACAGTGCGGCGACCAGGCGGTTGCGCACCAGGAAACGGTGGCGCGCCGGCCGAATACCGGGCGGATACTCGCTCACCACCAGCCCCACTGCCCGGATGCGATGCAAAAGCGCCGAGTGACCGGCCGGATACAGCACATCTGGTCCGCCCGCGAGCACCGCGACCGTGCAGCCATCCGCGGCCAGCGCCGCGCGATGCGCGGCGCCGTCGATTCCGTATGCGCCACCGGACACCACCGCGATGTCGCGGTCGCACAGCCCTTCTGACAGATCGGTCGCGACGTGCTCGCCGTACGCGGTGGCCGCGCGGGTTCCGACGATTGCCGCGCCGCGAAACGCCACCTCATCCGCTGGCGCCACGCCGACCGCCCACAACGCCAGCGGCGCGACGCCATTGGGATGGCGGCGCAGATCGACGCCGTTGAACGCGGTGAACGCCAGCGTGGGCCACTCTTGCTGGTCGGGGGTGAGCAATCGGCCGCCGAGCCGATCGAGTCGCTCGAGATCTTCAGCAGCACAGTCGATATCGCGACGTGCCTCGGTGTAACGGGCCAGCTGAGCAGGCACCGCCTTTCGCCGCACCCGCTCCGCCGCCTCCACCGGGCCGACTCGGGCTGCCAGCACAGCAAGATCGCGGCAAGGCGGCTCGGCCACCCGGGACAGGTATGCCCACGCCCGGCGCTCCCCTGTCATCGTTCGGCCCCCATCCGACGGAATCCCATCGCGGTTGTCACGTCCTCGGGGCTGGGACGGTCGCGGCCCGCGAGGTCGGCGACGGTCCAGGCGACCCTCATCGCTCGGTCCACTCCCCTGATGCTCAGCAGCCCTTTGTCCAGCGCGTGCCGCAGCGGTTCCATCGCGTCTTGGCGAAGCCGGAATCGCTGGCGCAGCAGCGGGCCTGAAATTTCGGCGTTGGTCCGTACGCCGTACCCCCGCCAGCGCTCGGCCGCCATTGCACGCGCTTGGACCACCCGCGCACGCACGGCACGGGTCGACTCGCCGACGTCGGCGACCAATGCACCGGGTCGCACCGGAAACATCTGCACCCGAAGGTCGACCCGGTCCAGCAGCGGACCCGACAGCTTGCCCAGGTAGCGACGCTTGACCGCCCCCGCGCAGATGCAGTCTCGCGGATCGGCGGGCGCGCAGGGACACGGGTTCGCAGCGAGCACCAACTGAAAGCGCGCGGGGTAGACGGCAACGCCATCCCGGCGGGCGAGCCGAACTTGACCTTCCTCCAACGGAGTACGCAACGCCTCCAACGCCTGCGCTCCGATCTCGGCACACTCGTCCAGGAACAGCACACCGCGGTGAGCGCGACTGACCGCACCCGGCCGGGCCGTCCCACTCCCGCCGCCGACCAGTGCCGCCACGCTGGCGGTGTGATGCGGCGCGACCAGCGGCGGCCGCCTGATCAAAGGCGTCGCGGCCGTCAGCAACCCGGCGACCGAGTGAATGGCGGTCACCTCCAGCGACTCTTCCTCGGTTAGCGGAGGTAGTAGTCCCGGAAGACGTTGAGCCAACATCGTTTTGCCGATGCCCGGCGGTCCCGTCAGCATCAGATGGTGCGCGCCCGCAGCGGCTACCTCGACAGCGAAACGGGCCTGTGGTTGCCCCACCACGTCGGCGAGATCCGGCCCGCCATCGGTGTCGCACGGGTCCGTGCGAGTGCTCTGATTCAAATCGCCCGCGCCGTTGAGCCAGGACTGCACCTGGCGCAACGTTGTCGCTCCGCGTATCTCGATGCCGTCCACCAGGACGGCCTCCGCGAGGTTGTCTGCCGGCACGACCACGGTCGGCCAGCCCTCGCGCTTGGCCGCGATCACGGCGGGCAGCACCCCACGGACGGGGCGGACGCGTCCGTCAAGCGCCAGCTCCCCCAGCAGCACCGTCTTCTCCAACCGCCCGGACGGCACCTTGCGGTCCGCCGACAACACAGCCGCGGCCAGTGCGACGTCGTAGACGGAGCCCATCTTCGGCAACGTCGCCGGAGACAACGCCAACGTCAGTCTCGACATCGGCCAGCGATTTCCGCAATTCATGATTGCCGCGCGCACCCGGTCCCGAGATTCCTGAAGCGCGGCGTCCGGTAATCCGACCAGGTGCACCCCGGGCAGCCCGGACGTGATGTCCGCCTCGATTTCGACGATCTCCCCGGCGACACCCTGCACAGCCACCGAGAAAGCCCGGCCCAGTGCCATCAGCCGACGGCTTCCAGGTGCGTGATCTCCGGCGTTCTGCGACGGCCGATCCGCACGCCGATCACATCTATGCGGATAGCCGCCCAGCGATCGTCCTGTCGAGCCAGCCACAACCCCGCCAGCCGACGCAATCGGCGCACCTTTTCTGCGGTGACAGCCTGCGCCAGCCCGCCGAACCGCTCCGACGTGCGGGTCTTGACTTCAACGAACACCACGGTGCGAGAGGAGATGTCTGCGGCGACCACATCCAACTCGCCGTATTGGCACCGCCAATTCCGTTCCAGCACAACAAGACCACACTCCCGGAGATGGTCGGCGGCGAGTTGCTCACCTAGTGCGCCGAGTTCGGCGCGGGTCAACGATGTCATGGCGCCAGGTTGCTGGCCGGCACCGACAATCACCGACAAGAATGGCGGCGCACCGGGTGGTTATCCACAGGTGCGCCCTACTTCACAGCCAGATGTCAAGCCGAAACAAAGGCGTGTGCCTGGTACCTCTCAGGTTGGTCGCTGATGCTCAGTCGCCGAATGCCTGCAGCAGGGCGGAAATCTGCCCGGCCCCGACGTTGGAGTTGCACTGCGACCTGAGATCGGTCAGCGGCCGAGCGATGTTCTGCAGGGCGGAGTACTCGTCGAAGTGGCCGATGAAGTAAGCGCGAATCGAGGCCTTGGCATCGTCGGGAGCTTGCGAACCAGCCTGCGTCAACGCGTCGTTGACGTCCGGATGCGCGTCGAGGTACTGCCCCGCCGCTGCGGTGACTGTGCTTACGGTGGTAGCGAGCCCCGCCGCGGTGCACGGCGCCGGGGCCGCACTGGCCACGGGCACCGCGATGGCAGCGACCCCGGCGGCGCCAAGCGCGCTCGCGGCACATACCTCAAGCAGGCGCCGGCGCACGGTTGAAGCTGTAGATTTCATAACCTGTGTTCCTTTTGATTCCGGGTCGGACGCTGCCCTCACCTTCGCACACAAACACAATATGGGCAGGAAGGAGCGGGTCCACAACGGTCGTTGAAACCGCTCGGCGTTACTGCGATCCCGCGCGACACAGCACGTCACGAGGGTTGACGACGAGCATCTGAGTGATCTGATCGTCGGTCACGCCCCGGGATGTGAGCGCGGGCACAACGTCGCGGGTGATGTGCAGGTAGTGCCAGTTGGGCAGCGCTTTCGGCGGACTTCCGCCGGGAGAATAATCGATGTTGTAGCACGATGCGTCGTGACTCAGGACGATGCGGTCGGTCCTGCCCAGGGCACACAATCGCGCGACGGTGGCGACGCGATCGTCGAACCCGAGGAAGGTGTCGATGCCGAAACGGTCCATGCCGACGTATGCACCGGAGTCGGCGATCGCGAGCAGGTAGTCGATATCGGTGGAGTCGCCGCTGTGGCCGATCACGACGCGGGTCGGGTCCACGCCTTCCGCGGTGAAGATCTTGAGCTGGTCGAACCCTCGGCGGGTCGCCGCGTGAGTGTGGGTTGAGATCGGTGCGCCGGTGCGCACGTGAGCCTGCGCCACCGCACGGAGGATCTTCTCGCCCCCTGGTGTCACGCCCGCCTGGTCAGTGGCACACTTCAGGATCCCCGCGCGCACGCCGGTGTCGCCGATGCCTTCCTCGATTTCACGGACAAAGTAGTCGACAAGCACCTCGGATTTCCGGTACTTGAAATAAGACGGGATGTCGAAAAAATCGTAAATGCCTGTCGCTACAACGATATTGATTCCACTTGTCACCGGAACCCGCTGCAGCCGGCGGATGGACCGGCCGATCCCGATCACGGTGAGGTCGACGATCGTATGGATGCCCGCGGCATACAGCTCGTCGAGCCGACGGGCCGCGGCGGCAAGTGCCGTCTCCTCATCCCAGTCGGTCGCGACGTTCTCGATGATTTCGGGGTTCACCACGAAGACGTGTTCGTGCATCAGCGTGGCACCGAGTTCGTCGGCGGCGACGGCGCCGCGCAGAGTCTGCACGTGAGTCACGACGGCAGACTAGCCCCGTAATCTTCGGGAATGGCTGAGCGACCGGCGAGCGCCGGCGACGTCCACGAGATCGCAGCCGGGATGCCGCACACCACCCGTATCGAAGGCCCCAACGGAAACGCGATCTATCAGGTCGGCGGCAAGTCGTTCGTGTTCTTCCGAACCCCTCGGTCCGACGCCCGTGACCCGCTCAGCGGTGAGCCGTACCCGGACGTGATCGTCATCTGGGTCGACTCCCACGCCGAGAAGACAGCGCTCGTCCACGACCCGCGCAGTCCCTTTTTCACGACCCCCCACTTCGACGGCCATCTGTCGGTGCTGGTGCGCGAGTCGGAGTTGCACCGCATTCGACGCGATGAACTCGCCGAACTGATCCAAGACGCCTGGCTGTCGCGTGCGTCAGCACGTCGTGGTGCGGCGTGGCTGGCGCAGCGCGGCCTGGATCGCTGACGAGCGTCGCCTTTGATGTGTGATCCGTGGGAAGATGGGGCAACGGACGCGACGCACCTCAGTCGGGTAGCCGAAGCTCTGGCTTCTCCACCTCTTCGATGTTGACGTCTTTGAACGTGATCACCCGGACCTGCTTGACGAACCGGGCCGGCCGGTACATGTCCCACACCCACGCGTCGGCGAGGCGCAGCTCGAAGTAGACCTCGCCGTCGGCGTTGCGGGGGATCAGCTCGACACTATTGGCCAGGTAGAACCGGCGTTCGGTCTCCACGACGTAGCTGAACTGGCCGACGATGTCCTTGTATTCGCGGTAGAGCGAGAGCTCCATCTCGGTTTCGTACTTCTCGAGATCTTCGGCACTCATCTACGCAACTGTCCTTTTCGTGCTTCGTAAGCGGCTCGTGGTTGCTATCTGGGTATCTTCTCTCACCCGTGCTCCAGTCGCTCCTCCGGCATCACGAACTCGACCACCGAGCGGCGCACGTTGATGAACGAGTACCTGTGCACCTCGGACGGTCCGAGCTCTGCCAACGCGGCGGCATGACCGGCCGTGCAATAGCCCTTGTGCTCGGCGAACCCGTACCCCGGATACTCGGCGTCCATCGCCACCATCAACCGGTCCCGGCTGACCTTCGCCAATACGCTGGCCGCAGCGATGCACGCCGCCGCTGCGTCCCCGCCGATCACCGGCAGCGACGCCATCGGCAGCCCCGGTACCCGGAAGCCGTCGGACAGCACGTACCCGGGCCTGATCGCAAGCCCCGCGACCGCACGGCGCATGCCCTCGATGTTGGCCACGTGCACGCCGCGCCCGTCGACCTCGCCCGGCGGCACGAACACGACGTGATACGCGAGCGCGTACCGGCGGATCAGCGGGAACAGCGCCTCACGCGATTTTTCGGTCAGCTTCTTTGAATCGTCGAGATCGGCCAGGCTCTTGAGCCGGTTCGGCCCGAGCACGCACGCGGCGATCACCAGCGGTCCGGCACAGGCGCCGCGGCCGACCTCGTCGACGCCGGCCACCGGCCCAAGGCCACTGTTGTGCAACGCCGACTCGAGTGTGCGTAGCCCTGACGCCTTTCGGATCACGGCCCGCGGAGGCCACGGGTTCCCGTGGCCCTCGCTCTTCGTGCAAGCCCTCATCGGTAGTGGACTACTGCCCTTGCTGAATATCCACCGAACTGACCCCACCCCATCGCCCCGGCGGCCAGGCGATGAACCTCGCCTTGCCGATGACATTGTCGACCGGAATCGTGCCCGACGCCGGATCGCCGGTACACAGGATGCCGCGCTGCAGGTCGGCGGCAAGGCTCGTGCAATGCGCACGCGAGTCCGCCGAGTGTGTCCGGTTGTCTCCCATCACCCACAATCGATTCTGCGGAACTGTGACGGGACCGAACTCCGGGCCCAGACACGGATACAGCGACGGGTCGACGCCAAGCGTCTTGGGATCGAGGAAGGGCTGGTTGAGCGGCTTGCCGTTGACTGTCAGGCCGGTGGTGACGCGACACTCGACCGTCTGACCGCCGACGGCGATCACCCGCTTCACCAGATCGTTCTCGTCGGGGGGAACGAAGCCGACGAACGAAAGCACGTTCTGCACCCACCGCACCGGCGTGTTGGTCGAGCGAATCGACTTGTAGCCGATGTTCCAAACAGGCGGGCCTTTGAAGACGATGACGTCGCCGGGCTTCGGAGTTGTGAAGTCGTAGGTCACCTTGTCCACCATGATGCGGTCGCCGGTGCATCCCGTGCATCCGTGCAGGGTCGGCTCCATCGACTCCGACGGAATCAGGTACGGACGCGCGACGAACGTGAGCATCAGGTAGTAGAGGATGACCGCGACCACGATCAGGATCGCGGCCTCTCTCAGCGTCGACTTCTCCCGCTTTGACTTGGGCTTATCGTCCTCGGTGTCGTCCTTCGAGTCAGCCTTTGAATCCTCGGCGGTGTCGTCCTGCGGAGAATCCTTGGCCAAGGGCTCCTTCGGCGTATCTGCCGATCCCATGCGGTGGGTCACGGGATCAGCGTAGCCACGCCGCTCAGCGCCGCTCCTTGATCTTGGCCTTCTTGCCCCGCAATTCGCGAAGGTAGTACAGCTTGGCTCGGCGGACGTCGCCACGCGTGACCACCTCGATGTGGTCGATGTTGGGCGAGTGCACGGGGAAGGTGCGCTCGACACCGACGCCGTAGCTCTCCTTGCGGACCGTGAATGTTTCCCGGATCCCGCCCCCCTGCCGGCGAATCACGACGCCCTTGAACACCTGAATGCGTTCCTTGGAACCCTCGATGACCTTGACGTGCACGTTCACCGTGTCGCCGGGGTTGAATGCCGGGATGCCGTCACGCAGCGATGTCTGGTCGACGAAGTCCAGCGTGTTCATAGCGAAATACTTTCCTCGCGGTCGCGGCACGGGCCCATCGCGTCCAGTTGCAACGCAGCCCGAAACCATCGGCTTCTGACGTCTTGATCGCTGCGTCGCGGGAACCAGTTCCCAGCCCACGCAGACAACTGGTCAATTGTGCCAGATCACCCGCAGCCAGGGAAATCGCGACCAAACCGCAACGCGACACGCCACGGCCGCGCAAGCCGCTAACCCCGCGGGCGTCTGCCAAGCAAGTTAGGCTCTCGAGTTAGCGGGCGGCGGTGCGGTCGAGCGCTTAATTGCCCCAATCATTGATCGAGGAGAGACATGCATCGGCCGCGGTCTGCACCGAGGACAGTGGTCTCTGTGCTCATAATGGCTGCTCTCGTCGGTGTGTGTGTCGCCAAAGTGCACGAGGCGACCGGAGCCCCGCGCCACCGCAGCAGGATCGCGACGATGGGCACTGCGGTGGCGGCTCCCAACGCCCCGCAGGACGCCGCCGAGGCCAGCTTGGACGGGCTTGACGTCCGCATCCAGGAGGCCACTCAGCAGGCCGCCGATAGCGGGGCGGGAATCTCGGTGCTGGTGCTCGACCGGGTCACCGGCCGGATTGTGTCGAACGGAAACAACTCAGCGTTCGCGACGGCGTCGGTGGCCAAGTTGTTCATCGCCGACGACCTGTTGTTCCAGGCCGCCACGGGACAGCGTCAGTTGTCGCCGGACGACCGTAAGTCGCTCGATATGATGCTGCAGGCGTCCGACGACGACGCGGGAGAAGTTTTCTGGGGCCGTGGCGGCGGCGACGAGATCGTGACAAGGGTCGCGTCGAGGTACGGCCTGCGTTCGACGGGTCCGGGCAGCGACGGCCGTTGGTGGAACACGACGACCACCGCCGGCGACCTCGCTCGGTATTACGACATGCTGCTCGACGGCGCGGGTGGGTTGACGCTCGACCAGGCCCAGATCATCATCGACGACTTGTCGCAATCCGCTCCGCAAGGTGTGGACGGCTATCCCCAGCGGTTCGGCATTCCGGAGGGTTTGTACGCCGAGCCTGTCGCGGTGAAGCAGGGCTGGATGTGCTGCATTGGCAACGACTGGATGCATCTGTCCACCGGCGTGATCGGAGCCGACCGCCGCTACGTGATGGTGATCGCGTCGCTGCAGAACAGCGATGATCGCACCGCGCGCAATACCATCACGGGTGCTGTGAAGACGATGTTCCCGACCGGCCGCATCTGACGCCGCGTGCTAATCGAGCAGGTCCGGGCGACGTTCGGCCGTTCGGCGAAGCGACATTTCGCGACGCCAGGCCGCTATCCGCGCGTGATCGCCCGATAGCAGTACGTCCGGCACGTCGAGGCCGCGCCAATTCGGCGGGCGGGTATAGCTGGGTCCTTCGAGCAGACCGTCGGAGTACGAATCTTCTTGGTGTGATTGCGGGTTGCCGAGCACCCGAGGCAGCAGCCGCACCACCGCCTCGATCATCACCAGTGCCGCGGACTCCCCCCCGGGCAACACGTAATCGCCGATCGACACCTCCTCCACGCGCATGCGCCGACTGGCGTCCTCGATGACCCGTTGGTCAATCCCCTCATACCGGCCGCACGCGAAAACCAGGTGGGCTTCCTCGCTCCACCGCTCGGCGACCGGCTGTTTGAAAGGCACACCCGCAGGCGTCGGAACCACGAGAAGTGATTCCGACGAACAGATTTCGTCGAGCGCCTCACCCCACACCGGGGCCGTCATCACCATCCCCGGTCCCCCGCCGTAGGGCGTGTCATCAACGGACCGGTGCAGGTCATGTGTCCATCGCCGAAGATCATGCACGCGTAATTCGACGATGCCGGTGTCGATTGCCTTGCCTGGCAACGACTGACGCAACGGCTCCAAGTACTCCGGAAAGATTGTGATGACATCTATCCGCATCCGGCTGCCCACGTCAGTTAATCTCCAACAAACCATCGGGCGGGTCGATCTCAATCACGTTGTCGGTCAATGACACCGACGTGACGATCGCGGTCACGAACGGCACCAGCACTTCACCTGTGCCGTCCTCACGTCGGATCGCGAGCAGTTCCCCTGCGGCGGTGTGCAGCACCTCGGCGACGGTGCCCAGGTCGCGCCCGTCAGCGGTGCGCACGCGAAGGCCCTCAAGTTGGTGGTCGTAGAACTCGTCGGGATCGTCGATGGGTGGCAGCTCGCCGGAGTCGATCAGGAACACCACTCCGCGCATCGCGTCGGCCGCATCACGGCCGGCGACCCCGGCCAGCCGCACCAACAAGCGGCCGCCGTGCTCGCGAACCGACTCGACGGTGTACTCGCCCGCGGGTCCCCCGCGGGTGGGTTTTCCCCTCAGAGTTGAACCCGCGGCGAATCGGCTGTCCGGGTCGTCTGTGCGAACCTCGACGAGGAGCTCACCGCCCACGCCGTGCGCCTTGACCACCCGCCCGACGACCAGGTCCATGACGAGGTGCTACTGGTCGGTGTCCACCACATCGACGCGGATGCCCCGCCCGCCGATGCCGGCGACGAGTGTGCGCAGCGCGGTCGCGGTGCGGCCGCCGCGTCCGATGACCTTGCCGAGATCGTCGGGGTGGACATGCACCTCGACCGTCCGCCCGCGGCGGTTGGTCACCATGTCGACCCGGACATCGTCGGGGTTGTCCACGATTCCGCGGACCAGATGGTCGACCGCGTCGACGACGACAGAGCTCATGAGGTGATCAGCTTTCGGTTTCCGCGACGGGCTCAGCCACCGCCGGCGCCTCGACCTCAGCCCCCGCGGGCGCCTCGGCGGCCTTCTTCGCCGCCTTCTTGGCGGGAGCTTTCTTCTTCGGTGTGGTGGCCTCGGCGGCCGAGCCACCTTCGGCTTCGGCCAGCGCGACGTTGAACAGCTCCAGCTTGGTGGGTTTCGGCGCGGCCACCCTCAGCGTGCCTTCGGTACCGGGCAGACCCTTGAACTTCTGCCAGTCGCCGGTGATCTTGAGCAGCTTCAGCACCGGTCCAGTGGGCTGAGCGCCCACGCCGAGCCAGTACTGCGCGCGCTCGGAGTCGACTTCGATCAGGCTCGGCTCTTCCTTGGGGTGGTATCGGCCGATGACCTCGATGGCGCGCCCGTCACGACGGGTCCGGGAGTCGGCGACGGCGATGCGGTATTGGGGATTGCGGATCTTGCCAAGCCGGGTGAGCTTGATCTTCACAGCCATGGTCGGACAACTTCTCCTCTAGGTGTCACGCGGCAATTCAGCGAGCCGGGCGGTTGCCCGGATCCGGTTTTGCCTCGCGTGTGTATGACCGTGCGGCGGAGCCCTTGTGGATGTCGCCAAGCGACCCGCTTCGGCGTCGCCACACAGACAGCCGACCATTCTGCCAGAACGCCGGTCAGCGGAGGAAATCCGCCGTCAGACGATCCTGTCGAAACACTTCTCCTCCACCCGGCGCGTCATCCGCCAGCCTTCGGGCGTGCGCACGAACTCGTCGACATACCAGATCCCGCAGAACAGCACCTGTTTTTTCTCGCCGCCCAGGACCATCGGGTTGAAGCAGATGGTCCGCGACGATGCGGTGTCGCCGTCGATGTGGAGGTCGAAATTGCCCAGCATGTGCGAGTACGCCGGGAAGTTCGGCAACACCTCGGCCAGCCAGGCCTTGACCTGCGGGTACTGGCCCTCGACGCCACCCATCGCGGTGTAGTCGATATAGGCGTCGGGCGTGAACACGCGGTCGAGGTCATCGAAGCGGCGCTGATCGATCGCCGTCGAGTAGTCGATCAGCAGCTGCTGGATTTCCAACCGGTCCGAGATTTCTTGCAAGCTCAACATGGCTCGATTGAACACGATCGGCGGCCCCGGCTAGGCTCACCGCCCATGGCTTTTCGCTCTTCCCTCAACCCCTCATCGGCTTTCGGCTCTTCGCTCAACCGCTCATCGGCTTTCGGCTCTTCGCTCAACCGCTCATCGGCTTTCGGCTCTTCGCTCAACCGCTCATCGCTGCTGCTGCGTAACCTTCTCGCATCGATGACAGTCCTGCTCGCCGCGACTTTCAGCATGCCCGCAGCACACGCCGACTCGGAACTCCAGCCGCCGGGCAGCGCGGTGATCCCGGCCGGTCCCGCGCCCGCGTGGATCGTCGCCGACATGGACACCGGTCAGGTACTGGCCGGTCGCGACGCCGACGTGCGCCACCCACCGGCCAGCACGATCAAGGTGCTGCTGGCGCTGGTCGCCCTCGATGAGGTCAGCCCGGACTCGTCGGTCGTGGCGAATCCGGGCGACACCCAGGTCGAGTGCAACTGCGTCGGTATCAAGCCGGGCCGCAGCTACACCGCGCGCGAGTTGCTCGATGCGGTGCTGCTGGCGTCCGGCAACGACGCGGCCAACACGCTGGCCGACATGGTCGGCGGATTCGACGCCGCGGTGGCCAAGATGAACGCCAAGGCCGCCTCGCTGGGCGCACCCGACACCCACGCGGCGACGCCGTCAGGGCTGGACGGACCGGCCGGCACCGGCTGGACCACACCGCGCGACCTCGCGATCATCTTCCGCGCGGCGATGGCCAACCCGGTGTTCGCGCAGATCACCTCGCAGCCGTCGGCGATGTTCCCCGGCGACAACGGCCCTATCCCGATCGTCAACGAGAACCAGCTGTTGCAGCGCTACCCGGGGACACTCGGCGGCAAGACCGGCTTCACCGACGCCGCCCGGAAGACGTACGTGGCCGCGGCCCAACGCGACGGCCGGCGCCTGGTGATCTCGATGATGTATGGGCTGGTCGTGGAGGGCGGCCCCACGTACTGGGACCAGGCCGCTGCGCTACTGGACTGGGGTTTCGCCCAGAGCCCGCAAGCCAGCGTCGGCGCGCTCTAACCGGCGAACACACGGCCGCGAAGAATCACGACATCCGGCCGGCTCAGAACCCCGGTACCGGCCCGCGGATCGTCCGCGAAGCAGATCAGGTCCGCTGATGCACCGTGTTCCAGGGCGGGCCGGCCCAGCCACCGCCGCGCGTCCCAGCACGCCGCTCCGAGAGCGTCGGTCGCGGTCATGCCGATTTCCTTGAGAGCGTCGACCTCGTCGGCGATCCGGCCGTGCACGACCATCGAGCCCGCGTCGGTGCCTGCATAGATCGGTATTCCGGCCTCCCTCGCCGCGGCGACCCGCGGTCGGCTTGCGACGTACAGGTCACGCATGTGCGCGGCGTAGACCGGATATCTCACCGCGGCGTCGGCGATGCCGGGAAAGTTCTCGATATTGATCAGCGTCGGAACCAGCGCGGTGCCGTGATCGACCATCATGTCGATCACGTCGTCGGTGATCCCGGTGCCGTGTTCGATGCAGTCGATGCCGGCCTGCACCAGGCCGGGCAGGGCATCTTCGCCGAACACATGGGCGGTCACCCGTGCACCGAGGGCGTGGGCGGCGTCTATCGCTGCGGTGAGCACGTCGTCGGACCACAACGGCGCCAAGTCGCCGATGTCGCGGTCGATCCAGTCGCCGACCAGCTTGACCCAGCCGTCGCCTCGGCGGGCCTGTGCCTCGACGGCGTCCGGCAGCCCGGACTCGCGCTCGAGTTCGATGGCGAGTCTGGGGCTGTACCTCCTGGGTCTGGCCAGGTGACGCCCGGCCCGGATGATGCGGGCCAGGTGATCGTGGTGGTCAAGGCTGCGGGTGTCGACCGGCGATCCACAGTCGCGGAGCAGCAGGGCACCGACGTCACGTTCGGTCGCGGCCTGGGTGATCGCTTCGTCGAGGTCAACGGGACCGTCGGCGCCGAGCCCGACGTGGCAGTGCGCGTCGACGAGTCCGGGCAGAATCCAGCCGCCGTCGAACACCGTCTCGGCGCCGGGCACCGCCTCGGCCGACAGCGTGCCGCCATACCCGCGCGAAGACTCATCGACGATCCACCACTCAACGGGCTGCTCGTCGGGCAACCCGCGGCCGCGCACATGCAGGCTCACGCTAGACACTCTTCGCGCAAGCGCTCATCGCCTGCTATTTCTTGCCGGGGAAGTTCAGCTTCGAGAGATCGAAATCCACCAGGGCAGGCGGCAACTCGTCCAGCCCGGGCGGCATCTCGGACAAATCAGGCAGGCCGGCGGGCATCCCCGCGCCCAGACCCCGTACCTTCGGCGGTGTCGGCCCCCGCGCACCCTTCTTCCCCTTTTTTCCCTTGCCGCCCTTGGCTTTTCGCGAGCTCTTGCGTGCGAAGGGCATCCCCATCTGGCCGGCCATATGCGACATCATCTTGCGGGCCTCGAAGAACCGGTCGACCAGCTGGTTGACCTCCGACACCGCCACGCCCGAGCCGTTGGCGATCCGCAACCGGCGCGATGCGTTGATGATCTTCGGGTCGGCACGTTCGGCGGGGGTCATGCCGCGGATGATCGCCTGCACGCGGTCCAGCTGCTTGTCGTCGACCGCGGCCAGCGCTTCTTTCATCTGGCCTGCGCCGGGCAGCATGCCGAGCAGGTTGCCGATCGGGCCCATTTTGCGGATCGCCAGCATCTGCTCGAGGAAGTCCTCGAGCGTCAACTCGCCGGTGCCGATCTTGGCCGCGGCCTCCTCCGCCTGTTGGGCGTCGAAGACCTGCTCGGCCTGTTCGATCAGGGTGAGCACGTCACCCATGCCCAGGATCCGGCTTGCCATCCGATCGGGATGGAAGATGTCGAAGTCTTCGAGTTTCTCGCCGGCCGACGCGAACAGGATCGGCACGCCGGTGACCTCACGGACCGACAACGCCGCGCCGCCACGCGCGTCGCCGTCGAGTTTCGTGAGCACGACGCCGCTGAAACCGACGCCCTGGCGGAACGCGTCGGCGGTGGCGACCGCGTCCTGGCCGACCATCGCGTCCAGGACGAACAGCACCTCGTCGGGATCGACGGCGTCACGGATCGCGGCAGCCTGAGTCATCAGCTCCTCGTCGATTCCGAGCCGGCCGGCGGTGTCGACGATGACGATGTCGAAGTGCTTGGCCTTGGCCTCGGCCAGACCCGACGCCGCCACCGCAACGGGATCGCCCGGGCCGGTGTCGGCTGAGCCTTCGGCAGACGCCCCGGGGTGCGGCGCGAAAACCTGCACACCGGCCCGTTCGCCAACGATCTGCAGCTGGTTGACCGCGCCCGGCCGTTGCAGGTCGGCCGCTACCAGCAGGGGGGTATGGCCTTGTCCTTTAAGCCATTTCGCGAGCTTGCCCGCCAGTGTCGTCTTGCCCGAGCCCTGCAGGCCGGCCAGCATCACGACGGTCGGGGGCACCTTCGCGAAGGCCAGCCGGCGAGTCTGCCCGCCGAGGATGCCGATCAGTTCCTCGTCGACGATCTTGACGACTTGCTGGGCAGGGTTGAGGGCGCCGGACACCTCGGCGCCTTTTGCCCGCTCCTTGATGCGCGCGACGAACGCGCGGGCGACCGGCAGCGAGACGTCGGCCTCCAGCAGCGCCAGCCGGATTTCGCGCGTGGTGGCGTCGATGTCGGCGTCGGATAACCGGCCCTTTCCGCGCAGGTTCTGCAGCGCGCCGGTCAACCGGTCTGACAGGGTTTCGAACACGTTGGCAAGCCTAGCGGCTTGCAAGCTTGCGGCAGGATATGCCGGCGGTTAGTCGTTGACCAGGTGCAACACTGCGAAGCGCGGGCCGGTGCTCTCGCTCCACGCCGTGGATTGCATCGAGTAGGTGCCATACGTGGTAGGCGTCCTGGGCAGCTTGTCGATCTGGTTGGCCAGCACGACGAACAAGATCAGCCAGAACACGATCGCCAGCAAGAACACCCCGGTGAAGATGTAGCCGATCACCAGGCCGGCGATCGCCAGTCCCTTACCGTCTTCACCGCCGCGCCGGATCTGCGACAGCGCGATATGCCCGAACACAATTCCCAACGGAGCGAATACGAAGGCGCATACCAGCGCCACGACAGCCATTGAGTTGGTCTGCCGGGGCGGCGGATACGCCGGCGGATAGAACCCCGGCGCTGGCTGCGGAGGTTGACCCCACCAGTCGTTGCCGGGCGGCGGCTGCGGATACGCCATGCGCGCAATCATCACCCATCGGCGCCACGTCAGTGCGCTAATCGGCGGGAAAGTTCAGCTGGCGTGCTCAGCGGGTGCTTTGGGCGGCGGCGCCGGCAGCACCGACAGCAGGTCGTGTTCGAGTACCGATCGCAGCCGTTCGATCTCGCCGTTACCGAACAACGGTGCCACGACGCAGAACACATCGTCCACCGAGGAACCCAGCGTGGTGACCTTCGCCCAGGCGATGTCGACGTTCGCCTTCTCGAACACCCGGGTCAGCACCGCCAGCAGCCCAGTCCTGTCGGTCGAGCGGATTTCCACCAGCAACTGACCGGGGGCACTCCCGTCGTGCCACAGAATCTGTGGCGGTGCATACACGTGGTTCGCCGGCACCGCGGCGAGTACCTCTCCCACGCGGCCGGAGCCGTACTGCGCGGCCTCGCGATTGCGCTGTTCCAGGATGCTGATCACGTCGAGATCGTCGTCGAGCGCCTGGATCAATTGCTGGCGAAGCAGTTCTGCGGCCGGTGGCGTCCCGAAATGCGGAGAGACGACGAAAGTGTTGATCGCCGAGCCCTCGTGGCTGTTCACCGACGCCGAATGCACACGCAGCGAGTTCAGCGCCAGCACGCCTGCGGCCTTGGACAGCATGCCCCGACGGTCCGGCCCGACCATCGTCACGCGAAAGATGTGCGCACCGTCGCCGGGCGTCAGCTCGACGTGGACGTCGTGGCTTCGGGCGAGGGCAAGGTATCGCGGATCAATCGGATCCGCCTGCGGCAACGGCTCGCCCGCCATGATCATCCGGCACCGGCGGACGAGATCGCCGATCAGCATCGCCTTCCAATCGCCCCACACTCCGGGACCGGTCGCCAACGAATCCGCCTCGGCCAGCGCGTGTAACAACTCGAGCAGCAGTGGATCGCCGTCCAGCGCGTCGACGACCATCGCGATCGTGTCGGGATCTTGCAGATCTCGGCGGGTGGCCGTGCTCGGCAGCAGCAAGTGGTGGCGCACGATGGCCGACAGGATCTCCACGTCGGGCGGCGCCAGGCCCAGTCGGGTACCGACCTGCGTCGCAAGTTCGGCGCCGATCACGCTGTGGTCGTCGCCCCGGCCCTTCCCGATGTCGTGCAACAGAGCGCCCAGCACAAGCAGATCGGGCCGCGCCACTCTGGTGGTGAATGCGCTTGCCTGCGAGACTGTTTCGGTGATATGCCGGTCCACGGTCCAGATGTGGACGATGTCGCGGGGAGGCAGGTCACGCACCGGACCCCACTCCGGGAACAACCTGCCCCAGAGTCCGGTTCGGTCCAGCGCCTCGATCGTCGTCACAGACGTCGGTCCGGCGGACAGCAACACCAGCAGGTCTTTGAGCGCCTGTCGCGGCCACGGCGTGCGCAGTTCCGGCGCCGATTCCGCGAGTCGGGCGAGCGTGGACGCCGACAGCGGCAGCCCGGTTGTCGCCCCCGCGGCCGCGACGCGCAGGATCAGTCCGGGGTCGCGCTCAGGACGAGCGTCTCTGGCCAGCACGACTTCGCCAGCGAACTCGACCACCCCCTCATCCAACGGCCGCCGCACAGGCCGTCGTAACGCCGCGAATCCCCTGCGCGGCAACGCGTTTGCCGCCGTCCGCAAGCCGGCGTCGACATAGTAGCTGATGGTGCGCGCCGAGTCGCTGAGCATGCGCGCCAAGTCGAATCGGTCGCCGATGCGAAGGGCGGCACCGATCTCGTCGGCGTACTGGGCCTGCAACAACTCCCGGCCACGTCCGGATATCCGGTGCAGTTCGGTGCGAACGTCGAGAAGAGCCCGATGCGAACCGGCCAGGGATCCGTTGGGGCTGTCCAGGTTGCGGCTCGAGTAATGGTCGGCCAGCTGCGCGATCGCCAGCGCGTTGAGCAGCTGCACATCGCGCAGTCCCCCACGTCCACTCTTGAGGTCGGGCTCGGCGCGGTGGGCGATCTGCCCGCTGCGCTGCCAGCGTGCTCGCGCGTGTTCGACGAGTTCCTCGAACCGCGAACGGATCCCGGTGCGCCACTGGCTGCGCGCCCCGTCGATCAGCTCCGCCGACAATTCGGCGTTGCCTGCGATGTGACGCGCCTCCAGCATCGCCAGCCCTGCGGACACATCGTCTCCGGCTACCTGCAGGGCCTGGGATACCGTGCGGACGCTGTGGTCAAGCGGAATATTGGCGTCCCACAACGGATACCACAGCTGGTCAGCCGTGTTGCTGACCACCTTCGCAGGCATGTTGTCGTGCAAAATCGTCAGGTCGAGATCGGAGTACGGAAGCAGTTCCCCGCGGCCGAGGCCGCCTGTGGCGACGATCGCGAACCCGCTCGTATCGGTGATGCCGATCTCGGTGGCCTTGCTGGTCAGCCAGAACTCGTGCAGGTCGAGCAGCGCGTCACGCACTGCCGCCGAGTCGAGGTGACGCGATCCGCCCGCCAGCAACTGCTCGGTGGCTGCAACCAAATCCGTTGCAGGACGAGGCGATCCCGCTGCCGGAGCTAGCGCACTGGCGGCCTCGGCAGCGGGATCGGGTGTCTGCTGGGTCATTCACTCACAGCGCGTCGGCGCCCCGCTCCCCTGTGCGCACCCGCACGACGGCTTCGACGGGGCTGACCCATACCTTGCCGTCACCGATCTTGCCGGTGCGTGCGGCCTGGACGATGACGTCCACCACCTTCTCGATGGCGGAGTCGTCAACGAGGACCTCGACCCGCACCTTCGGCACGAAGTCGACCGAATACTCGGCGCCGCGGTAGACCTCGGTGTGGCCCTTTTGTCGCCCGTAGCCCTGCACCTCGCTGACCGTCATGCCGAGGACTCCTGTTTGTTCCAGGGCGGTCTTCACGTCTTCGAGGGTGAACGGCTTGACGATCGCGGTGATCAGCTTCATTCTCATGCCTCCTTGGCGGCGCCGGCCATGCTCAGTGCAGAGCCCGATCCGACACTAGCGAAATCGTAAGCGGATTCGGCGCGTTCGGGCTCGTCAATGCCCAATTCTTCGTCATCCGGTGTGCGGTTCCTCCTTCAGCAGTGCCACGGCCGTCGGGAGATCAACCGATGACCTGGTCCAAGACAATGCTGAGTGGTTGTTTCGGCTAAGACGCTGCGGTGTTTCGCTCGTGTGAACGGATAACGAGCCAGAGTTTCGGTGGTGTTACGTGGCTTCGAATCTGCTGTCAGCCCAGCAGTGCATCGACGAATGCGGCGGGCTCGAACGGCGCCAGATCGTCGGGGCCCTCACCGAGCCCGACGAGCTTCACCGGCACGCCCAGCTCCTGCTGAACCCGAAAAACGATGCCGCCCTTGGCGGTGCCGTCCAGTTTCGTCAGCACGACGCCGGTGATGTCAACGACGTCGGCGAAGACGCGGGCCTGCGCCAGGCCGTTCTGACCGATCGTCGCGTCAAGCACCAGCAGCACCTCGTCCACCGCGGCACGCCGGCCGACGACGCGCTTGACCTTGCCCAGTTCGTCCATCAGCCCGGTCTTGGTGTGCAGCCGCCCCGCGGTGTCGATGACGACGACATCGGCGCCGTCCTTGATCCCCGCGTCAACGGCATCGAAAGCCACCGACGCCGGGTCGGCGCCGTCCGCACCGCGAATGACCTCCGCACCGACCCGGGCCGCCCATGTTTGCAGCTGGTCGGCCGCGGCTGCCCGGAACGTGTCCGCCGCGCCAAGCACGACGCGCCTGCCGTCGGCCACCAAGACCCTGGCCAACTTGCCGACCGTGGTGGTCTTTCCCGTGCCGTTGACCCCGACCACCAGCAACACCGACGGGCGGCCGCCGTGCGGTAGCGCCTTGATCGAGCGGTCCAGCCCGGGCTGCAGTTCGGCAATCAAGACATCGCGCAACACCGCTCGTGCATCGGCTTCGGTGCGAACCGTGCTGCCGGCCAGCCGCGATCGCAACGCCGAGACCACCGAATCGGTGACGGTCGGCCCGAGGTCGGCGACCAGCAGGGTGTCCTCGACGTCCTGCCAGGATTCTTCGTCGAGATCTCCGCCGCCCAGCAGACCGAGCACGCTGCGGCCAATTGCGTTCTGGGACTTGGATAATCGATCTCGCAACCGCTCAAGACGACCCTCTGGAGGCGCAATGGCGCCGACATCCACAGATTCGGCGCCGGCCCCATCGACGCCGGGCTCCGGCAGATGGACGTCGGCGATCGGTCGCCTGACGGAGTCGCGAGGGATCGCGGCGTCGTCACCGACTCCGGGCAGGCCGGTGGTGTCGATTACCTCAACGGGAGGTGCTGAGGATTCTGTGAACGTGATGCCCGACGACGCGGCATAGCCTCCGGACCGGTCGACAGGTGTGGCAGTGTCTGATCGTGACAGAGTGATACGTCGCCGCCGGTACAGCACCACGCCGACCACGAGCGCGACGACAACCAGAACGGCAACGACAGCGAGTGCGATCCACAGACCTTCTGCCACGCGGCCATTCTCCCAAGGGGGCCCGGCGATGACGATCCGGCCTTCGGAGTTGGCCCGCCGCAAGCGCAGGCACATTGACGTGTGCCTGACCGAGGACGTCCAGCACGGGAGGGTGACCACGGGTCTCGAGCGCTATCGGCTGCCCTACAACGCGCTGACCCAGACCAGCCTCGGCGAGATCAGGCTGGCCACCGATTTCCTCCGCAGTGGACTGTCCGCGCCCGTCCTGGTCGGCGCGATGACAGGAGGGGCAGAGCTGTCCGGCACGATCAACCGGAACCTGGCCGCGGCAGCCCAGGAGCTGGGCATCGGGATGATGCTCGGATCGCAGCGGATCATGCTCGACAGCGCTCGCGGTGCCGACGCGGCTGGCAGCTTCGCGGTCCGCGACATTGCTCCCGACGTCCTGCTGATCGGCAACATCGGGTTGTCGCAGCTGACCAAGTCGACGCTGCCCGCCCTGGTCAAAGCCCTCGATCGAGTGGGCGCCGACGCGCTGGCGGTGCATACCAACCCGCTGCAGGAGGCGATCCAGAGCGGCGGCGACACCGATTTCTCGGGGTCCGTCACCCGGCTTCGAGATGTTTCCGAAGCGCTCGGGTATCCGATCCTGCTGAAAGAGGTGGGCCACGGGCTGGGCGCGGCGGCAGTCGCGGAGCTGCTGCGGGTCGCAGGCGAGCTGCCCGTCGCCGCGCTCGATGTGGCCGGTGCGGGCGGCACGTCGTGGTCGCGGGTCGAGCAGTACGTCCGCTACGGCGAGCTGCGTCACCCCGAGCTGGCCGACTGGGGTGTGCCGACCGCGCAGGCGATCATCGAGGTGCGCCGGGCGCTGCCGGACGTTCCGCTGGTGGCGTCGGGCGGCATCCGGACCGGAATGGACGCGGCGAAGGCGATCGCATTGGGTGCTGACGTCGTGGCGGTGGCCTGGCCGCTGCTCGCGCCGGCCATCGTGTCGGCGTCGGCCGCCCTCGAGTGGCTGCAGCGGTTCATCGACGAGCTCCGGATTTGTCTGCACGGCTGCGGAGCCGGGGATCTCCAGGCGCTGCGGCGCGTCGGATTGACCGAGATCGCCTAGCGAATCAGGCCGGGACCTCCTGGCCCCGTATGCGTTGGGAGATCACCGTCGTGATGCCGTCATCGCGCATGCTCATGCCGTACAGCGCGTCGGCCACCTCCATCGTCGGCTTCTGGTGGGTGATCACGACCAGTTGCGAGTGCACCCGCAACTGGTCGAACAGCCCGAGCAGCCGGCGCAGGTTCACGTCGTCGAGTGCGGCCTCGACCTCGTCCATCACGTAGAACGGCGACGGGCGGGCCCGGAAGATCGCCACCAGCATCGCTATTGCGGCGAGCGCCTTCTCGCCGCCGGAAAGCAGCGAGAGTCTCTTGATCTTCTTTCCCGGCGGCCGCGCCTCGAGCTCGATGCCGGTGGTCAGCATGTTGTCGGGATCGGTCAGCAGCAGCCGGCCCTCGCCGCCCGGGAAGAGCGCTTCGAACACCGCCCGGAATTCGCGCTCGACGTCGGCGTAGGCCTCACCGAACAGGGCCACGATCCGCGTATCGACGTCGGCCACCACGTCGAGCAGGTCCTTTCGTGCTCCCTTGACGTCTTCGAGTTGGGTGGACAGGAAGTTGTAGCGCTCCTCCAGCGCGGCGAACTCCTCGAGCGCGAGCGGGTTGACCCGGCCCAACTCTGCGAGTTCGCGGTCCGCCTTCTTGGCGCGACGCTCCTGCGTGGGCCGGTCGAACGGCATCGGGGCAGGCGCAGTCACCTGCTCGCCGCGGTCGCGGGCCTGCTCGTATTCGGCGATCTCCAGGTCGGATGGCGGCATCGCCACGTCCGGTCCGTATTCGGCGATCAGGTCGGCCGAGGCCATTCCGTATTGCTCCAGGATGTGCTCTTCGAGTTGCTCGATCCGCAGCGCCGCCTGCGCCTTGACCACCTCGTCGCGGTGCAGCGCCTCGGTGAGCGTGCCGATCGTGGCCGTCAGCCCGGACACCGTCGCGCGCACCTCCGACATCCCGGTGGTCCGCTGGGCACGTTCGGCGGCCAGCGCGTCGCGGGTTCGCGACGCGGCGCTGACGGCCTCGGCGAGCCGCAGCGCCACCAGCTGACCTGATTCGGCGACCGCGTCGGCGACCGTCGCCGCGTGGCGTCTGGCCTCCCGCGCGCGCTGCGCCCGCACGCGAGCTTCTCGCTCGGCGGCGGCGGCCCGGCGCAGCGAATCCGCTCGTCCCCGAACGGCGTTCACCCGTTCCTCGGCGGTGCGCACCGCGAGCCGCGCCTCGATCTCGGTTCCGCGGGCCGCCTCGGCTGCGGCCAGGGTCACCTGGCGCTCGGAGGAGTCGTCGGCGACGGACTCCCGGGTCTGCTCGGCGTTGGTCAGCCGTTGCTCGAGTTCGGTGAGCTCACTTACCGTCCGAACGCGGGTCGCCTCGAGGTCGGCGCGCTGCTCGGTCAGGCGCCGCCACTCCTCCTCCGCGGTGCGGGCGTCCTGCCCGAGCCGGCCGAGGTGCTCGTACGCGGATGCGATGGTCGCGTCCGATTCGTTGAGCGCCGCCAGCGCCTGCTCGGCGGCATCCTGTCGGGCGGCCTGCTCGGCCAGCGCGCCGGCCAGCGCGGCGGCCAGCTCATGCGCCTGCGTCTCGGCGGCGGCGAGTTCGCCACGGG
The DNA here is from genome assembly GCA_963759655.1 of uncultured Actinomycetota bacterium. Taxonomy (GTDB): domain Bacteria; phylum Actinomycetota; class Actinomycetes; order Mycobacteriales; family Mycobacteriaceae; genus Mycobacterium. The sequence goes on from CAVXAG010000031.1 coordinate 93,342, forward strand.
CGTTCTGGATCTCGGACGTGATCTCCAGCGTGCTCGGCCGCCGGTCTGAGCCGCCGCTGATCCATCCGGCGCCCACCAGATCGCCGTCGCGGGTGACCGCCCGCAGCTGCGGATGCGAAGTCACCAGGTCGAGCGCGGCCTCCAGGGTGCCCACCAAAGCGACCCCGGACAACATCGCGGTGACCGCGCCGCGCAGCCGTTCGGGCGCCTCCACCAGGTCGACCGCCCACTGCGCGTCGGGTGGCAGCGCGACGGGACGCGGGTTCGCGGGTGCCGGCCAGTCACTGAGCACGATGGCGGCTCGGCCGCCGTCGGACTTCTTGAGCGCGGCCACCGCGGAGCGAGCCGCCTTGGCGTCTTCCGCAGCGATCGCATCCGCCGCGGCGCCGAGGACGGTCGCGACCGCCGCCTCAAAGCCGGGACGAACTTTCACGAGCTTGGCCAGCGAGCCGAAAAGACCTGCATTGCTGAGATTTTGAGTGATCCAGGCGACGCCGTCCTTGCGATCGAGTCCCACGGACAGCGCCTCGATGCGGGCGCGCAGCGACGCCACCCGGCGTTCGGCGCCGCGTTCGGCCGTCTGCAGTTCGCCGACACGTTCGTCGGCCGCCCGTAACCCGGCCACCGAGCGGTCGTGGTGCTCGTCGAGGCCGGTCTCCCCTTCGTCGAGCTCACCGACACGGGCCTGTACGGTCTCGAAGTTCGCCTGCGCCTGCTGCGAACGGGAGGCGGCCTCGTCGATCGCATCGGTGAGCCGGGCCACCGCCTCGTCGATCGACTCGACGCGGGTGCGCATCGTGTCCACCCGGCCCGCGAGCCGCGCGAGGCCCTCACGGCGGTCCGCCTCCGCACGCACCGCAGCCAAATGTGCCCGCTCGGCCTCGGCCGCGACTTGCTCCGCCGCGGCCATCTCGGTGCGGGCTACGTCCAGACGCGCACGCGCGCCGTTCAGATCCGCGACCAACCGGGTCTCCGTGGCAGCCACCTCGTCGGCCTCGGAGTCCAGCATGTCCGGGTCGACGCCCGCGGTCGGGGGCGGCTCGATGTCGAGGTGCTGCCCGCGTTCCGTTGCAATCCGTACGGTCGCGCTGACCCTTTCGGCCAGCGCCGACAACCGGAACCACGTCTGCTGCGCGCTTTCGGCGCGCTCGGTCAGGCTCGCCACCGCCTGTTCATGTCCGGACAACTCGGCCGAAGCGGCCTCCAGTCGGGCGGAGGCCTCGTCATGCTCCCGACGGAGCGCGGCCTCCGCATCGCCGACACCCGCGAATTCGTTCCGCCGGGCCACCAGATCATCGGCCGCCAGCCGCAACCGGGCGTCACGCAGGTCGGCCTGAATCGTCTGCGCACGCCGGGCGACCTCGGCCTGCCGCCCGAGCGGTTTGAGTTGGCGCCGTAGCTCGGTGGTGAGATCCACCAGCCGCGCCAGGTTGGCAGACATCGCCTCGAGCTTGCGGACTGCCTTTTCTTTGCGCTTGCGGTGCTTGAGCACGCCTGCGGCTTCTTCGATGAACGCCCGGCGGTCCTCCGGCCGGGACTCCAGGATCTCCGACAGCTTGCCCTGGCCGACGATGACGTGCATCTCGCGGCCGATGCCCGAATCGGAAAGCAACTCCTGGACGTCCATCAATCGGCAAGGGCTGCCGTTGATTTCGTACTCGGAGGCGCCGTCGCGAAACATCCGCCGCGTGATCGACACCTCGGAGTATTCGATCGGCAGCGCATTGTCGGTGTTGTCGATCGTAACCGTCACCTCGGCGCGGCCCAGCGGTGCCCGCGACGATGTTCCGGCGAAGATGACATCCTCCATCTTGCCGCCGCGCAGTGTCTTTGCGCCCTGCTCGCCCATCACCCATGACAACGCGTCCACGACGTTGCTCTTGCCGGACCCGTTGGGGCCGACGACACAGGTGATGCCCGGCTCGAAGCGCAGAGTCGTCGGCGATGCGAAGGACTTGAAGCCCTTCAGCGTCAGACTCTTGAGGTGCACGAGGTGCCAGACTAGCGCTCGGAGAAGCCGCGCATGGCCACTGTCGGCTCAGACCAGTCCGCGACGACGCTGTCGACGCTGCCCGGCGTCCTGCCGCTCTGCAGGAGGTCGAGCAGTTCCTGGCACGCATCCCGGGGGCCCTGCACCACCACCTGCACCCGGCCGTCCGGCCGGTTCGACGCGTATCCGGCCAATCCCAGCTCCAACGCCCGGGCCCTGGTCCACCACCGGAAGCCGACGCCCTGCACGTAGCCGTGCACCCAGGCGGTCAGCTGGACGTCGCCGTCATTGCCCAACGACTCAGCCCTTCTTTGTTCGCGCAACCGGCTCATCGCCCACCTCGAAATTGGCCACCTGGAAATTGACCGTGGTGCCGGACTTCAGCGTCCTGCCCACCGTGCAGACCTGATCGACCGCCCTGCTGACGACCGTGACCAGCCGGGCCACCTCGTCCTCAGTCAAACCGGACATGTCCACCTCGAGGGATTCCTCGAGCAGCGGGTACATCTCGTTCTCGCGATCGGCCTCCCCCGATACCCGGACGGTAGCGGCGTAGTCGTCGCCGAGGCGACGGGCCAGCGGATGGTCGCTGCTCATCGCGCTGCACGCGGCCAACGCGATCTTCAGCAGCTCGCCGGGCGTGAACACGCCCTCGACGTCCTCCGACCCGACCAGCACCTCAGCGCCGCGCGAGCTGCGGCCGGTGTACCTGCGCACCCCGGTGCGCTCCACCCACAATTCCGTCATCCGGTCTCTCCTCTTCGCGCCGCAGTGGACACCGGAATGGAATTCTGGCGGATGCGGGGGCGCGGCTGGCACCTCGGGCAGTAGAACGACGAGCGGTTCATGAACTTCTCCCGTCGGATCACGGCCCCGCAGCGGCGGCAGGCCAGCCCCTCGCGCCCGTACGCGTCGAGCGATCGATCGAAGTAGCCCGACTCGCCGTTGACGTTGACATAGAGCGAGTCGAACGAGGTGCCGCCCTGATCCAGCGCGTCGGACATCACCTCGGCGGCAGAGTCGATCACCAGCCGTAGCCGGCGACGCGTCAGCTCCGACGCGATGCGAGCACCGTTCACCTTGGCGCGCCACAGCGCCTCGTCGGCGTAGATGTTGCCGATCCCCGACACCACGGTCTGATCGAGAAGCTGGCGCTTGATCTCGGAATGCTTGCGGCGCAACACGGTGACGACCGCGTCGGGGTCGAAGTGTTCCTCGAGCGGGTCGTGTGCCAGGTGTGCGACCGGCTCCGGAACGACGCTGCCGTCGACGTCCACCATCTCGGCCAGCATCCAGCCGCCGAACGTGCGCTGGTCGACGAAGCTCAGCGCCACGCCGTCGTCGAGCATCGCGGCGATCCGCAGGTGGTCGGTGTTCGGCACCTCGCCGAGCCGCATCTGGCCGCTCATCCCGAGGTGGACGACGAGCGCGAACCCGTCGGACATGGTGAGCCACAAATATTTTCCGCGCCTGCCCGTGTCCGTGATGACCTGCCCGATCAGCCTGGCGGCCAGGTCGGCCGGGCCGGCCTCGTGCCTGCGGACGGCCCGCAGATGGTGGACGTGGACGGCGGTGATCTTTCGGCCCGTGACATGGGCGGCCAATCCGCGCCGGACGGTCTCGACCTCCGGCAGCTCAGGCACTGTCGAGGGCGTTCCACGCCGCGGCGGCGGCCTTCTGCTCGGCCTCTTTCTTGGACCGCCCGACACCGGACCCGTATTCGGTGTCCATCACGATCACCGTCGCGGTGAACTCCTTGTCGTGATCGGGGCCCGTCGACGTGACCATATAGGCCGGCACGCCAAGTCCTCGCGCCGCGGTCAGCTCCTGCAGGCTGGTCTTCCAGTCCAGACCGGCGCCCAGGGTCGGTGCGGTGTCGAGCAGGGTGCCGAAGAGTCGCAGGATCAGGTCGCGCGCGGTGTCGATGCCGTGGTGCACGTACACGGCGCCCAGCAGGGATTCCATGGTGTCGGCCAGGATGCTCGACTTGCCTGATCCGCCGGTGTTCTCCTCACCCCGGCCCAGCAGCACATAGCCCCCGAGCCCGCTGTCGGTCAGGGTGCGGGCCACGTCGGCCAGCGCCTGGGTGTTGACGATGCTGGCGCGCAGTTTGGCCAGGTCGCCTTCCGATCGGTCGGGATGCCGATGGAACAACTCGTCGGTGATCATCAGCCCGAGCACCGCGTCGCCGAGGAACTCGAGGCGCTCGTTGGTCGGAAGTCCGCCGTGCTCGTAGGCGTAGCTGCGGTGGGTCAATGCGAGCGTGAGCAGCTCATCGGGCAGCTCGACGCCGAGCGCCGCGCTCAGCGCTTCACGCGAATCGCTCACCGGCCCTCCGGCGTCTGGTCAGAGAACATGCCGGAGATTTTGGCCCACCGCGGGTCGAGCTGTTCATGGTGGTGCCCCGGTTCGGCCTCGGCGAGCGGCACGCCGCATTCGGTGCACAGGCCGGGGCAGTCGTCGCGGCAGACCGGTGACAGCGGCAGCTCGAGCCCGATCGCGTCGATCAACGGCTGCTCGAGGTCGATGGTCTCGTCGACGACGTGGCCGACCTCGTCCTCCTCGGTGGTCGCTGCGGTGGTGCTGTCCGGATATGCGAAGAGCTCCGTGAGGTGCACCTGCACCTGCCCGCTCGTCGCGGCCAGGCAGCGCGCGCACTGGCCCGATGTCGGCGCGGTAATGGTGCCGGTGACCAGCACTCCCTCCGACACCGACTCCAACCGCAGATCCAGGTCCAGCGGCGCGTCCTTCTCGATCGCGATGAGGTCGAGGCCGATGCGCGACGGGCTCGACACCGTTTCGCGAATGTGCCGCATGGAACCGGGGCGGCGGGGAAGCCGCGAGATATCAAACGTGAGCGGCGACCCTGGGTTGCGGTGGACTGCCGCGCTCGACTGCGTGGCCACGCCATCAATGCTAGGCGGAGCTGCTGCGCGGGCAGGATTCGGCGCTATCGGGACTGCTGCGGAGGACCGGCCGGGGCCGGCCCGCCCGGTCCGGGGTCGTCGCCTTCGGTCACCGTCGTCGCGGTGGCGGCGTTGTTGGCGACGTTTGCCCGAATCGTGACCGTATCGTTCACTGCCAGGGCAGTATTGGCGGCCCGACTGCCCGGCGCGATCGTGTAGATCTGCGTGAACCCGTCGGCGCTCTTGGCCGTGATGGAGGTGTCCGACACGGCGGTGAGCACCCCGGTTTGGGTCAACACGGTCGTGTACGCGCCGTTTCCGTCAGGAGCAACGAACTCGCCGTGCAGGGCAGCCGCCGGTGCGCTCCACCGGCCGGGGCCACCCGGACCGGGGCCACCCGGACCGGGGCCACGCCAACCGTGACCCAAATCGTTGGAGCCGCCAGTGGTCGCGGCATAGATCGCCGCGCCCCCGACCGTCGCGACGACCGCTGCCACGCCGAGGGCGGCCAGCAACTGCCGGCCCGACCAGCCTCGATGGGGCTGTGGACCACCGCGAACAGGTTCGTCGGGGCGATGCTGCGCCGCAGCCGGCGGCGATGTGATGTCGGAATTCATTGGTCACCTTCCACGTCAGACCCTTGAACCGAGCCTGTCGGCCGAAGATGAGGATCTGCTGTATGCCGATTGAGCATCCGATGTGCACGCCGAAGCCGAATATTCCCAGTGAGCACATAGGATCGACACAGGGGGGGCTCAACGTGAGGCACAGATAATGACGGTCGTGTCCAGCTCTCGTGGCTCCAAGGGCAACGACCCCGATCACGTCGTGATGCGTCGTGCCGACGGAAGCCCCATCCATGTCCTGGTCGTCGACGACGAACCCGTGCTGGCCGAACTCGTGGCAATGGCGCTGCGATACGAGGGCTGGACGGTGTCCACGTCAGGTGACGGCGCATCGGCGATCGCGGCGGCACGCAAGGAGCCACCCGATGTGGTGGTGCTCGATGTGATGCTTCCGGACATGAGCGGCCTCGACGTGCTGCGCAAGCTCCGCGACCAGGTTCCCGGCCTGCCGTTGCTGTTGCTTACCGCCAAAGACTCGCTGGAGGACCGCATCGCCGGTTTGACGGCGGGCGGCGACGACTACGTCACCAAGCCGTTCAGCCTCGAGGAGGTGGTGCTGCGGCTGCGGGCGCTGCTGCGCCGCACCGGAGTTGCCACCCAAAACAGTGGTTCGAAGATCGTCGTCGGCGACCTGGTGCTTGACGAAGACAGTCACGAAGTGACCCGCGGTGGCGACGAGATTACGCTCACCACAACGGAGTTCGAGCTGCTGCGATTCATGATGCGCAACGCGCGGAAAGTGTTGAGCAAGGCGCAGATCCTCGACCGGGTGTGGAGTTACGACTTCGGTGGACGGTCAAACATCGTCGAACTGTATGTGTCGTACTTGCGCAAGAAGATCGACAGCGGTCGGTCGCCGATGATTTACACGCTGCGCGGCTCGGGCTATGTCCTCAAACCCGGCGACTGAGCCGAGCCGACCGGGCTTGCTGCGGCGACTGACTTCCCCGCGCGCATGGTCACTGCGGGCGCGTTTGCTGGTCACTCTGGTGAGCCTGTTGGCCGTCGTGTGCGTGGGCATCGGCGTGGGAACCGAGTTCGCGCTGCACCGGTTTTTGATGGGACAGCTCGACGAGCAGGTCATCGACGCCGGCCACCGATCGGCGACCATCTACGATCTGGGACCGCCGCCGCCTCCCCCGCCCGGGTCACCGCGGCGGATACCGCCGTTCGATCCCGGCCGAGGGCCGGGGCCGGCGTTCCTGGACGCGCCGGGTCAAGCGACCCACACGATCGGTGCTGTCCTACTCAACGGGGTGCCGCTCAACGCGGGCGTCATCACCTCGAACGGCAGCCGCGCGGCCATCAGCAGCACCGCGGCCATGCAATTGGCGCACATCACCCCCAACGGCCGCCCGGTGACCATCGACCTCGACGGCCTCGGCCGCTATCGCGTGGTCGCACGGCCGTCCCGCAGCGGCATCTACACCATCGTTTCCGGGCTGCCGATGTCGGGAGTCGACTCGACGATGCTGTCGGTGGCGGCGATTTTCGGCATCGTCGCCGGCATAGCGCTGGCGGTGGCGATCGCGCTGAGCATTGTGATCATCCGGCGTCAGCTGGCCCCGCTCTCCCGGGTGTCCACGGCGGCCCGCGATGTCGCGAACCTCGAGCTCGACCGCGGTGCGGTGACGTTGCCGACATCGATTGTCGCGGTGGACCCGGCCGCCGTGCACACCGAGGTGGGCCAGCTCGCGACGGCGTTGAACCGCATGCTCCAACGGATCTCCGACGCACTGGCCGCCCGCCACGCCAGCGAAATGCGCGTGCGGCAGTTCGTCGCCGACGCGAGCCACGAACTTCGCACTCCGCTGGCGGCGATCCGTGGCTATACCGAACTCGCGCAACGTCAGCGGGCCGAGGTGCCCGCCGACGTGGCACACGCGATGAGCCGCGTCGAATCCGAGGCCGTCCGGATGACGCATCTCGTCGAGGACTTGCTGCTGCTGGCCCGGCTGGACAGTGGACGTCCGTTGGAGTCCGAACCGGTCGACCTGTCACAGCTCGCCGTAAACGCCGTTGCCGATGCGCATGTCGCCGGGCCGGACCACGAGTGGTCGCTCGATCTGCCCGGTGAGCCCGTGGTCGTCACGGGCGACGGCGCGCGGCTGCAGCAGGTGCTCGTCAACCTGCTCGCCAACGCCCGCACCCACACCCCGGGAGGCACCGCGGTGACGACATCCCTGGTCGGCGACGGCGCAGGTGGTGCGGTACTGACCGTCGCCGACGACGGCCCCGGCATCGCCGCGTCGCTGCAACCGGAGATCTTCCAGAGGTTCGCGCGCGGTGACACATCGCGATCCCGTCGCGACGGCAGCACCGGGCTGGGGCTGGCGATCGTCTCAGCGGTGGTCAAGGCCCATCACGGCAGCATCGACGTGCGCAGCGTCCCCGGTGACACCGCCTTCACCGTGCAACTGCCAGGCGCACAGCCACCACTCAGCGAACACAAATCGAACGCCTAGCAGTGATCACGACGATGGACTGATGACCACCACTGCGCCGCAGCCTGTCGTCGAGGCGCCGGTAGCGCATCGCCCGCCGGCCCGCGTTCGCGCTCACCGCGCGGCGTTTGCCGGGTTGCTGGTCATGACCGGTGTCCTGTACCTGTGGAATCTCTCCGCGAACGGCTGGGCCAACAGTTTCTATTCGGCCGCGGTGCAAGCGAGTTCGCAGAGCTGGACGGCGTTCCTGTTCGGTTCCAGCGATGCGGCCAACGCGATCACCGTGGACAAGACACCGGGCGCGCTATGGGTCATGGACGCGTCGGTGCGGCTGTTCGGATTCAATTCGTGGAGTGTGCTTGCACCGCAAGCTCTCGAGGGTGTCGCGGCGGTGGCGCTGCTGTATGCCGCGGTACGGCGCGCCAACGGACCCGCAGCCGGCCTGCTGGCCGGGACCGTGCTCGCGCTGACCCCGGTCGCCACGCTGATGTTCCGATTCAACAACCCCGACGCGCTGCTTGTCTTGCTGCTGGTCGCCGCTGCCTACTGCGTACAGCGCGCCATCGAAAACGAGAGCGGCCGATGGTGGTTGCCGCTCGCCGGCGTCGCTGTCGGCTTCGCATTCTTGGCCAAGATGGGGCAGGCATTGGTGGTGGTGCCCGGTTTTTTCGCCGCATACCTGATCACCGCGCAGTCGCCGCTGCGGGCACGCGTGACACGCCTGCTCGCCGCCGGGGTCGCATTGCTGGTGTCCGCCGGTTGGTACATCGCGCTGGTGGCACTGTGGCCGGCGGATCGCCGGCCGTACATCGGCGGCTCCGCGCACAACAGCATCGTGGAACTTGCAATGGGCTACAACGGTTTCGGCCGGCTGACAGGCGACGAACCCGGCGGGCTCGGCAATACCAACTTCGACGTCGGCTCCGGAAGGCTGTTCGACGCCGGCATGGGCACCGAGATCGCCTGGCTCATCCCGGCGTCGCTGATCTGCATCGCGGCCGCGCTGCTCATCACCCGGCGGGCACCGCGCACCAACGCCATTCGCGGTGCGTGCATTGCCTGGGGCAGCTGGCTGGTAGTGACCGGTCTGGTCATCTCGTACTCCAACGGCATCATTCACCCCTACTACACCGTGGCGCTGGCCCCGGCCATCGCGGCAGGCATCGGCATTGGCGCGCCGCTGCTCTGGCGGCTGCGCACTGATATCCGCGCTGCCACCGCCCTTTCCGGCGCGGTGCTGATCACGACGGTGCTGACCTGCGTGCTGCTTGCTCGCGCAGACGCCTGGCTACCGGGGCTGCGGCCTGTGATCGCGGTCACCGGGGTGGGCGCGGCCGCACTGCTCGTTGTCGCCGGCCGCCTTCCCGACACGATCGCTCGGGGGGCCGCCGTTCTCGCCGTCGCGGCGTGCCTGGCCGTCCCGGCCGCGTCCTCGGTGGCCACCGCGGTGACACCGCATCACGGTGTGATTCCCAGTTCCGACCCATGGGGCAGAACCGGGGTGAACTTCGGCAATTTTCTTGACTCGCCGGATCCGTCGCCCGCGGTGGTGGCCGCGTTGCGCACGGACGCCGACAGGTACACCTGGACCGCCGCCGCCATCGGCTCGAGCAACGCCGCGGGTTATCAATTGGCCAGCCGGACACCGGTGATGGCGATCGGAGGCTTCAACGGAACAGATCCCGCCCCGACCCTCGACCAGTTCCAGCAGTTGGTCTCCGGCGACAAGGTTCACTACTTCATCGGCGGACCGATGCGCGGCCCGATGCACGCGGTCATCAGCGGCAGCCGCCAGTCGTCCGACATAGCCGCGTGGGTGGCCGGGCACTTTCGCGCGCAGACGATCGACGGCGTCACCGTCTATGACCTCACAGCCAACGCATAACTTGCACCAACGGTGTACCCACGCCGCGCCGTGACGATGGTGTCATGACTGAGATCGCGTTAGCACCCGCCGTCCGCGGCAGCTTCCACCCGCGGCCCAACGCCGTCGCCCTGGCCCGCTCACAAGGCGTGCCGGTGCTCGACGTCGTGGTGCCGGTGTACAACGAGGAAGGCGACCTCGCGAACTCGGTGCACCGGCTGCACCACTTTCTCGAAGAGAACTTTCCGTTCACTGCGCGCATCACGATCGCGGATAACGCCAGCACCGATGAGACGCCGCGGATCGCCGCGCGGTTGGCGGACGAGCTGACCGACGTGCGGATGGTGCGGCTGGAGCAGAAGGGTCGCGGACGTGCTCTGCAAGCGGTGTGGTCAACGTCGGACGCTCCCGTGCTCGCGTACATGGATGTCGACCTGTCCACCGACCTCGCGGCGCTGGCGCCATTGATTGCTCCCCTGGTCTCGGGCCACTCGGACCTGGCGATCGGCTCGCGCCTGGCCCGCGGCTCGCGGGTGGTGCGCGGCGCGAAGCGCGAAGTCATCTCGCGCTGCTACAACTTCCTGCTGAAATCGACACTGGCCGCCGGCTTTTCCGACGCGCAATGCGGGTTCAAGGCGATCCGCGCCGACGTGGCCGCCCAACTGCTGCCGCACGTCGCGGACACCGGATGGTTCTTCGACACCGAACTGCTGGTGCTCGCGCAGCGCAGCGGCCTTCGCATCCACGAGGTGCCGGTCGACTGGGTCGACGACCCCGACAGCCGCGTCGACATCATCGCGACCGCCACCGCGGACCTCAAAGGCATCGCCCGGATGCTGAGGGGTTTCGCCTCCGGCGCTATTCCGGTGCAGACGCTGGCGGCGCAGCTCGGCTCCTCGAGGATGTCCGCGGCCCCTGGCTCGCTGCTGCGCCAGGCGGTCCGGTTCACGGTCATCGGCGTGGCCAGCACGATCGCGTATCTGCTGCTGTTCCTCGCGCTGCAAACCGTGGTCGGCGCGCAGGCCGCCAACCTTGTGGCGCTGCTGCTGACAGCGGTCGCCAACACCGCGGCGAACCGCCGGTTCACGTTCGGCGTGCGTGGCGCCGCCGGCATCACCCGCCACCAAATCGAGGGGCTCGTCGTCTTCGGCGTCGCGCTGGCCATCACCAGCGGTTCACTGGCCGTCCTGCACCTGATGGTCAGCCAGCCCCATCGCGCGGTGGAACTCGCGGTGCTCGTCGGCGCCAATCTCACCGCGACGGCGATCCGCTTCGTCCTGCTCCGCGGTTGGGTGTTCCACCCGCGCCGCGCTGAGTAATAAGCCACAACGACCTCGTCGGAGGCAACCGAGATGACGCTGCTTGACGACCCGGTCGCCGAGGCAGCGCCCCCGGTCGCCGAGGCAGCGCCACCGGTCACCTTGGCGCCTGAGCGGCGCGGGTGGGAACGGCACGCGTTGTTGGCGCTGCTGGCCGCGACCGCGGTGCTCTACCTGTGGGGCCTGAGCTCGTCAGGTTGGGCCAACAACTTCTACGCCGCCGCCGTCCAGGCCGGTACCCAAGACTTGAAAGCGTTTCTGTTCGGGTCGCTGGACCCCGGCAACGCCATCACCGTCGACAAACCGCCTGCCTCGCTGTGGGTGATGGCCCTGTCCGCGCGGCTGTTCGGCTTCAGCGCCTTGTCGATGTTGCTGCCGGAAGCGCTGATGGGGGTCGGCGCCGTCGCGCTGTTGTTCGCGACGGTGCGGCGGTGCAGCGGTCCCGCCGCCGGCCTGACCGCAGCCGCCGTGCTGGCGTTGACGCCGGTCGCGGCGCTGATGTTCCGTTACAACCAGCCCGACGCGCTGCTCACGCTGTTGTTGACGGCCGCCGCCTACTTCATGGTGCGCGCTGTCGAATCGGGTTCCACCCGCTGGATTGCACTGGCGGGCACCGTGATCGGCTTCACGTTCCTGACCAAGATGTTGGAGGCCGCACTGGTGGTGCCAGGGTTCGCGCTGGTGTTTTTGCTCGCCGCCCCCGGCCGCCTGCCCAAGCGGCTGTGGCAATTGCTGGTTGGGGTAGCGGCGATCGTCGTCTCGGCGGGCTGGTTCATCGCCCTGGTGAGCTTGTGGCCGGCCGGATCGCGGCCCTACATCGGCGGCTCGACCGATAACAGCCTGCTGCAATTGGCACTGGGCTACAATGGCATCGAACGGGTGGCCGGTGGCAACGGTATTCCCGGCGGTGACAACCCGATGTTCGGCGGTCCCAGCGGGATCGGGCGATTGTTCGCGCTGTCGATGGGTACGGAGATCTCCTGGCTGCTTCCGGCCGCGCTGATCGGCCTCATCGCCGGTGTCTGGTGCACCGCGGGCACCGCGCACAACGGAGCGGTCCGCACCCAGCTTCTGCTGTGGGGCGGCTGGTTGCTTCTCAGCGGCGCGGTGTTCAGTTTCATGCACGGCGTCATCCACCCCTACTACACCGTCGAGCTGGCACCGGCGATCGCCGCGCTGATCGGCATTTCGGTCCGCGAGCTATGGCGGGGCCGCGAATTCACCGGCAGCCGAATGGTGCTGGCGGCGATGTCGGCCACCACCGGCGTGTGGGCATTCATCCTGCTGGACCGGACCCCGACGTGGCTGCCGGCTCTGCGCTGGACAGTGCTGATCGGCTCGATCGCGGTGGCCTTTCGTGATCGCCGTGGGTGCCCACCGGCGGGGCCGGACCACCGCCGCCGTCGCGGCCGCCGCACTGCTGTTCGGTGTGGGGTCCCCCGCCGCGTACACGATCGACACGGTTGCCGGTGCCCATGCGGGGCCGATACCCACCTCCGGACCCGCCCGCGCCACGTTCGGTCCAGGACCCACCGGTGCTCCCCGTGGCCACCTGGCCGACAACAACGCACTGCAGGCATTGCTCAGGGGCGACCAAACCCGCTGGGCCGCGGCATCGGTCGGATCAATGGGCGCGAGCAGCCTGGAGCTTCAGACCGGCGCGTCGGTGATGGCGATCGGCGGATTCAGGGGATCCGACAATTCACCGACGCTGCGTCAGTTCCAGCAAGACGTCACCGATCAGCAGATCCACTACTTCATCGCCGACCCGATGGCGGGCACGCCGGACGACCGGTCGCCCACCGCAGCCGGCATCACCGCGTGGGTCCAGCACCACTTCACGCCGACCGACGTCGGCGGCACGACGGTGTACGACCTGTCGTCACCTGCAAATTGAGACTCCGGTCAGGCCGGCAGTCCGCTCTTGATCGCCGCATCCTGCTTGCGAGCGACGTCGAGCGCGCCGTCCGGCGGCACCGGATCGTTTGCCGCACCATCGAACTCAAGCGTTACGACCGCTTTGCCCTCGGAGAACAGCACCATGGTGATCGCCTTCGCGCCATCCGGTGAGTTGCCGGTCAGCATCGTGCCGCCGGTGCCGACGTCGGCCGGTTGAGGTGCTCCGCCGCTGACGGTGGGGCCGGCCGCGGTGATATTCGCCTGCAACGTTGACGCCGCATCCGTGTCGGCGGGCAGGACGAGAATGGTGTCACCGATCTCTCGCGTATCGGCTGCGTTCGCGAACAAAGCGGTCACGCCGGGCTTGCCGCCCGGGTTGAGTTGGAGCCGGTTGCATGGTGAAGGCATCGCCGGGGATGTCGGAGGCTTTGATCAGCAGAGCGCTGTAATCGTTGGGCTGCGCGGCCGCCGAGCTCGATGTCGCCGACGTGGCCGACGATGACGCCGACGATGACGACGATGCCGTCGATGACTTGTTGCTGCCGCAGCCACCGACCGCCACGCCGATCACCATCGTGGTCGCCGCCAGGCCGGCCGCCATGACCGAAATCTTCATCGCGATGTGCTCCTCTGGTCGCTCCGGAAGGTACTGGGCATCTACTGCCCGCAACGTAGTCCATCGCACACGTCGCCGCGTTGGCAATGTCGCGTTCTGCGACCAGCGACCTACATCGGGGCGTTGGCCGGGGTGAACACGCCGGTGCTGTCGGACTGCTCCTCGGCGCGGATCACGTGCACCACGGCGTTGATCAACGCCAGGTGGGTGAACGCCTGCGGGAAGTTACCCAGATGCCGGCCCGTGCGCGGGTCGACCTCCTCGGCGTACAGGTGCAGCGGGCTGGCGAGCGAAAGCAACCGTTCGCACAGCCGTTTGGCGCGCACCAGCTCGCCGATCTCCACCAGCGCCGACACCAGCCAGAACGAGCAGATCGTGAACGAACCCTCCTCGCCGGACAGCCCGTCGTCGGTCTCCTCGACCCGATAGCGCAGCACCAGCCCGTCCTGCGTCAGCTCGTCGGCGATCGCCAGCACGGTGTTGCGCACCCGCGGGTCATCTGAAGGCAGGAACCGATTCAGCACCACCAGAAGTAAGGACGCGTCCAGCGCATCGGAGCCGTACCGCTGGACGAGGACCCCGCGCGAGTCCACTCCGTTGGCCAGGATGTCGGCCTTGATCTCCTCGGCGATCGCCCGCCATTGCTGAGCAGAGGCTTTCTCGCCCTCGAGGTCAGCCAGCTTGGCGCCCCGGTCCAGCGCCACCCAGCACATCACCTTCGACGACGTGAAGTGCTGCGGTTCACCGCGCACCTCCCAGATGCCATGGTCGGGCTCGCGCCAATGCTCGATCGCCTCTTCCACCTGGTCTTTCAGCACCGGCCACAAGGCATCCGAGATCTGGTCGCGCGACTTGGCGTGCAGGTACACCGAATCCAGCATCGTGCCCCAAATGTCGTGCTGGCTTTGGTTGTACGCGCCGTTGCCGACCCGCACGGGCCGCGCGCCGTCGTAGCCGGACAGGTGGTGCAGTTCCTCCTCGACGAGGGTGCGCTCACCGCCGACGCCGTACATCACCTGCAACGGGTGCCGCTCATCGTCGTTGGCGCCAGAGACTTCTGCGATGAACGAGAAGAAGTCGTCGGCTTCGCGATTCAGCCCGAGTGTGTACAGGCCCCACAACGCGAAGGTGGAGTCGCGTACCCACGCATAACGATAGTCCCAGTTGCGCTCTCCCTGAGGGGTTTCCGGCAGCGACGTGGTGCTGGCCGCCAGCAGCGCGCCGGTGGGCGCATACGTCAGGCCCTTCAAGGTGAGCGCACTGCGCTGGATGAACGACCGCCACGGATGATCCGGAAAGTCACCGATGTTGATCCACTGCCGCCAGTACTCGGTGGTGTTCCACATCTTCTCGGCGGCATCTTTGAACGTCTCGGGGGGCGGATATCGTGACCAGCTCAGCGCGACGAACACCTCGTCGCCCTCGTTCATCCGCGTTCGCGCCCGGGCTTCCCTTCCCTCCAGGCCGATCCGCAGATCCGACGTCAGCGTGAGCTTCGGGTACTTCTCCGGATCTTCTTGGGCCTGTGCGACAGCCTGCCCGTAGGCCGGGCCGGCGTACTCCCACGTCGCGGGGACCCTGTGGTAGTCGAACGCCGGTGAGCAGCTCATCACCAACTCCGCGGTGCCGCTGACACAGCGCACCGTGCGCAGCAGCATGTGCTCTGGCTCCCAGTCCATCGGCGTGCGACGGTGTGTGCGCGAGCGCATTCCGAAGTCCTCCCACGGGCCCATCACCAACGCGTCGCGGACGATCATCCAGCCGGTGTGTGTCTGCCACGTGGTTTCCAGGATCAGGCTGCCGGGCAGATAACGACGCGCCGTCGGCACCGAAATCCCATACGGGCCCAACCGGAAATGGCCCGCCGAACGATCCAGAATCGCGCCGAACACGCTCGGTGAATCGGGCCGCGGCACGCACATCCACTCGATCGAACCGTGGGAGCTGACCAGGCAGTTGTTCTCGCAGTCCGACAAGAACCCGTAGTCCGCGATCGGGGGAAACGGATTCCGGCTCGGCTTGGTGTCGGGGTACGGTACCGGTCCCGTCACGGACAGGGGCGTCGAGGTGGCGCCGTTGGTTGTTTCCGCGCTGAGGACCATCTGCACATCATCCTCACTGCACCGGCGATCAGTCCACTTTCACGCCCATCGACGGGCAACCGTCGAGGGGCTTTTCGTCGGTGTCAGGCGTGTTGCATGTAGTCGTGCGTGCCCGCGCCCGTGCGCAGCTGATGACGTCCACGGCCGACGGATCGCAGCGTGCCGTTCAGGTATTCCTCGAATTGGGCCAGCTTGCTGTCGACGTAGACGTCGCATTCGCCGCGCAGCTTGTCCGCCTCGGCGTGCGCCGCATCGACCATGTGGGTCGCCTCCGCGGTCGCCGCCTGCACGACCTCGGTCTGCGACACCAGCCGCTGCTGCTCCTTGATGCCCTCCTGGACGGCTTTCTCGTAGGAGATGTTGCCGTTCTCGATCAACCGATCCGCCTCGCTCTTGGCGCGGGTCGTCATGACCTCGTAGTCCCGCCTGGCGGTCGCGCTGATGCGGTTGGCCTCCTCGCGGGCCTCGTTGACGATCTGGTCGCAGTGTGCCCGCGCCTCGCCGACCATCCGGTCGGCCTGCGACTTTGCGTCCGACAGCAAGCGGTCGGCCTCGGTGCGTGAATGGTTGAGCAGCGAATCGGCCTCTGTGGTGGCGTTCGACACCATCGACTCCGAGTGCTCCTTTGCGTCCCGCAGCATCGTGTCGCGCGCGTCGAGGACGTCCTGGGCGTCATCGAGCTCACCGGGGATCGCGTCCTTGATGTCGTCGATCAACTCCAGCACATCGCCCCGCGGCACCACGCAGCCGGCGGTCATCGGCACACCGCGCGCCTCTTCCACGATCGCGCCCAGTTCGTCGAGCGCTTCAAAAACTCGGTACACGGCGACACCCTCCAGCCCCTAGTCGTTGTGACCAGTGTGCCTGGTGTTACGCCTGTGACTAGGGAGCCTACTCGGTGTGTCGGCCGCGCACCTTGGCCGCCAGGCGCCGGTTCACTGGTTCGGGCAGCAACGCGGAGACGTCGCCACCAAGCCCGGCAACCTCCTTGGCCAGCGACGACGACACGAATGAGTACTTGGGCGTAGTAGCCACGAAGAACGTGTCAACGCCTGCGATGTGCTTGTTCATCTGGGCCATCTGTAGCTCGTATTCGAAATCGGTGCCTGTGCGCAGACCCTTGACGATTGCCGTCAGGCCGTGGGACTTGACGAAATCGACGACCAGCCCCTGGCCGGCCTCGACCTGCAGATTCGGCAGATGCTCGCATGACTCTTCGATCATCGCGATGCGCTCGTCGACACTGAACATGCCCTCTTTGGTCGGATTTACCAGGACCGCAACGATGACCTCAGCGAATTGGGCGGCTGCGCGCTCGAAGACGTCGATATGCCCGAGCGTCACAGGGTCGAATGACCCCGGGCAGACCGCGCCGCTCATGGCTCATGACGCTAGCAGCCGGTCAGACGCATTCCCCGATCTCCAGCCGGGTGTCGCCGTAGTGCCGCTCCGACCAGATGCTCCACCCGTCGGGCCACGTCAGCAGCGGCGACGACCTGCGCCGTTCCACGGCAATCACCGTCCCCGCAGCCGTCCAGCCGCCCGCGGCGAGCGCCGCCAACATCGCGTTCACCTCATCAGTGGAGGTTTCGTAAGGCGGGTCGGCCAGCACGAGATCGACGGGGCTGCCGCCACGCACGGCCAACGCCGTCGCGACCGGGCGGGAAAGCACGGTCCCCCCGCCGAACCCGAGCGCGTCGACATTGCGCGCGATCAGCGCGGCCGTTTTCGGATTCGCCTCCACGAACGTCGCTTCCGCAGCTCCCCGCGATAGGGCCTCGAGACCCAGGGCGCCGGACCCCGCGTACAGGTCGAGCACGGAGATGCCTGCGAAGTCGAGGCGGGCGGCCAGCACATTGAACAGCGCCTCGCGCACCCGGTCGCTGGTCGGCCGGGTCCCCTTGGCCGGAACGGCGATGCGGCGGCCCCCGGCACGGCCCGCGATGATCCGGGTCAGCTGACCACCATCAACAGGTCGCCGCCCTCCACCTGCGCGGTCTCCGACACTGCGATCCGCGCGATGCTGCCGGCCGTTGGCGCGGTGATCGCGGCCTCCATCTTCATCGCCTCGATGGTCGCGACGGTCTGGCCGGCGGTCACCTTGTCGTGTTGTGCGACGGCGACCGTGACGACGCCCGCGAACGGCGCGGCGATGTGGTCGGGGTTGGACCGGTCGGCCTTCTCGGCGGTGGGCACGCTGCTCGCGATGCTGCGGTCGCGCACCAAGACTGGACGCAGCTGGCCGTTGAAGATGCACATCACCGTGCGCATCCCGCGGTCGTCGGCATCGGAGATCGCCTCGACCCCGATCAGCAGCTGGACGCCTGGCTCCAGTTCCACCCGGTGCTCATCGCCGTGGCGCAGCCCGTAGAAGAACTGGTTCGCCGACAGAAGGGAGGTGTCACCGTATTGATCGCGGTGCTCCTCGAACTCCTTGGTGGGACCGGGGAAGAGCAGCCGGTTGAGGGTGGTTTGACGCTTCGCGCCGCTGACCGAGAGCGCCTCCTCGTCGTCGGGGGTCAGCTCCTGCTGCGGCTTCGCGGGAGGGCGCCCGGCGAGGGCCTTGCTTCGCAGCGGTTCCGGCCACCCGCCGGGTGGGTCGCCCAGCTCGCCCCGCAGGAACCCGATGACAGATTCTGGAATGTCGAAACGTGACGGGTCCGAGGCGAATTCGTCCGCGGTGATGCCGGCACCCAACAGCGCAAGCGCCAGGTCGCCGACCACTTTCGACGACGGCGTCACCTTGACGAGACGGCCCAGGATCCGATCGGCCGCAGCGTAATTGGTCTCGATCTCCTCGAACCGGTCACCAAATCCCAGCGCGATCGCCTGCTGGCGAAGGTTGGAAAGCTGGCCACCCGGGATTTCGTGGCTGTACACCCGGCCGGTCGGGGCGGGCAGTCCGGATTCGAACGGCGCGTAGACCTTTCGCAGCGCCTCCCAGTACGGCTCGAGCTCGCATACCGCCGACAGTGACAACCCGGTGTCGAACTCGGTGTGCGCGGTGGCCGCGACAATCGCCGACAACGCCGGCTGGCTGGTGGTGCCGGCCAGCGGGGCGGCGGCGCCATCGACCGCGTCGGCTCCGGACTGCCACGCCGCCAGATACGTCGCCAGTTGCCCGCCGGGAGTGTCGTGGGTGTGGACGTGCACCGGCAGGTCGAACCGGCTGCGCAGCGCGGAGATCAAAGTCGTTGCGGCGGGCGGCCTCAACAGGCCTGCCATGTCCTTGATCGCGAGCACGTGCGCTCCTGCGTCGACTATCCGCTCGGCCAGCTTCAGGTAATAGTCCAGCGTGTAAAGGTTTTCACCCGGGTCGGACAGGTCACCTGTGTAGCTCATCGCGACTTCGGCTATCGCCGTTCCCGTCTCGCGAACGGCATCGATCGCTGGGCGCATCGACTCGACGTTGTTGAGCGCGTCGAAGATTCGGTAGATGTCGATCCCGGTGGCCGTGGCCTCCTCGACGAATGCCTGCGTGACCAGTTCCGGATACGGCGTGTACCCGACCGTGTTTCGGCCACGCAACAGCATCTGCAGGCAGATGTTGGGCACCGCCTCACGGAGCGCAGCCAGCCGCTCCCATGGGTCCTCTTTCAAAAACCTCAGGGCGACATCGTAAGTCGCGCCGCCCCAGCACTCGATGGACAGCAGCTGCGGCGTCACCCTGGCGACATAGGGTGCCACCATCAGCAGCCCGGTGGTACGCAGCCTGGTCGCGAGCAGCGACTGATGCGCGTCACGGAAGGTGGTGTCGGTAACCCCAACGGCCACTGACTCTTTCATCCACCGCGCGAATCCCTCCGGTCCCAGCTCCGTCAGCCTCTGCTTCGAGCCGTCCGGTGGCGGGGCCGACAGGTCGATCTGCGGCAGCTTGTCCTGCGGGTACACCTTCGACGGCCGCGGCCCGTGCGGCTGGTTGACGGTGACGTCGGCGAGGTAGTTGAGGATCTTGGTGCCCCGGTCTGCCGGAGTGCGCGCCGTCAGCAGGTACGGCCGGTCATCGATGAACGAGGTGTTGACACGGCCTGCGCGAAAATCCGAATCGGTGACCACCGCCAACAGGAACGGGATGTTCGTCGACACACCGCGGATGCGGAACTCGGCCAGCGCACGACGGGCCCGTGCGATCGCGGCCGGGAAGTCGCGGCCGCGGCACGTCAGCTTGACGAGCAGCGAGTCGAAGTGGGCGCCGATCTCGGCACCCAGGTGCGTGGCGCCATCGAGCCGGATACCCGCCCCGCCGGGTGTCCGGTAGCTGGTGATACGGCC
Source organism: uncultured Actinomycetota bacterium (assembly GCA_963759655.1). GTDB lineage: Bacteria > Actinomycetota > Actinomycetes > Mycobacteriales > Mycobacteriaceae > Mycobacterium. Next base: position 113,380 of record CAVXAG010000031.1, read on the forward strand.
GGTGTCGGGGCGGAAACCATTGGCCGGGTCCTCGGTGGTGATCCGGCACTGCATCGCCGCGCCCCGCGGTCGCAGCGACTCTTGCCGCAGACCGAGATCCTCGAGTGTCTCACCGTCGGCGATGCGCATCTGGCTGGCGACCAGGTCGACATCGGTGATCTCCTCGGTGACGGTGTGCTCGACCTGGATGCGCGGGTTCATCTCGATGAACACGTACTCGCCGCGCTCGTCGAGGAGGAACTCGACGGTGCCCGCGTACGTGTAGTCGATCTGGCGCGCGAACGCGACCGCGTCGGCGCAGATCCGGTCCCGCAGGTCTTCGGCAAGGTTGGGCGCCGGCGCCAACTCGATGACCTTCTGGTGCCGGCGCTGCACGCTGCAGTCCCGCTCGAAGAGGTGCATGACGTTGCCGTGGCCGTCGGCCAGGATCTGCACCTCGATGTGGCGCGGATTGAGTACCGCCTGTTCCAGGTACACGGTCGGGTCGCCGAATGCGGACTCTGCTTCGCGGCTGGCGGCCTCGATCGCCTCGGGCAGCGCCGACGGGTCCGTAACTCGTCGCATCCCGCGGCCTCCGCCGCCGGACACCGCCTTGACGAACAGCGGGAACTGCATCGCCCCCGGAGCCGCAGCGGCGGCGACATCCGTCTGAGCGACGGCAACCAACTCGTCAACCGATGTCGACGGCGCCGAGGAATTCAGCACCGGCAGCCCGGCGTCTCGTGCTGCCTCGATCGCCCGCGCCTTGTTGCCGGTGAGCTCCAGAATCTGCGCGCTCGGGCCGATGAACGTGATGCCCGCCTGCGCGCACGCCGCCGGCAATTCCGGGTTCTCCGACAGGAAACCGTATCCGGGATAGATCGCATCCGCCCCGCACCTAAGCGCGGTGGCGACGATCTCGTCGACAGACAGGTACGCCCGTACCGGATGTCCCTCCTCGCCGATCTGGTACGACTCGTCGGCTTTGAGGCGATGTTCGGAGTTGCGGTCCTCGTACGGATAGATCGCGACGGTGCCGATGCCGAGCTCGTAGGCGGCACGGAACGCGCGGATGGCGATTTCGCCGCGATTGGCAACGAGGACTTTGTGGATCACTAGATCAGGGTCGACCAGTAATACCAGAATCGCATGAGGATCAGCAGAATGAGGGCGGCGAACCACAGCGCCACCAGCGACCACCGCCAGCTGTAGAGCACGCGGGCGAGTGCGTTTCCGCCGAGCGGTTGCAAGGCGATTGACGACACGACGACCAGCAGCGGGATGGTCACCGCCCACACCACCATGCAGTACGGGCACAGCGCGCCGATCCGGTAGAGGCTCTGGAAGATCAGCCAGTGCACGAACACGACGCCCAGCGTTGTGCCGCCGGCCAGTCCGAGCCAGTACCAGAGTGGCAGTCCGGTCCGCCCGACGGCGAGCACGCCGGTGACCACGACGACGGTGAAACCGACGATGCCGATCAGCGGGTTGGGAAAGCCGAATGCCGACGCCTGCGGGGTGACCATCACCGACCCGCAGGAAAGCACCGGGTTGATGCTGCACGACGGGACATACGACGGATTGCTCAGCATGGTGATCTTCTCGACCGTGAGGGTCAACGCGGCGACCAGCCCCGCCACCCCGGCGATCAGCACCCACCACGCACTCGCCGGCCGTACCCGGACACCCGCAACCCGGGCATCCTGCCCGGCCCGCCCTTCGGCGGCCGGCGCCGGGCTGGACGCCTCGACGGTCACGGCGCCGCGGGGGTCGGGGCCGGCAAACCAGGCGCCGGAGCGGGCGCCGGGGCCGGCGACGCCGGAGGCGGAGCGGCTCCGGCCAGTCCCGGGACGGGACCGGTGATCTGCGTGACCTTGTTGATCAGGTCCTGCGGTGTCGTGGTGTCCGAGACGGCGAACTGATCGCCGTTGACGCGGATCGTCGGCGTGAACTGGATGCCGGTGGCCTTCACCAGGCCCTGCACCATCGCCGTGTACTTCCCGCCGTTGATGCAGTCGCTCAGCGTTTGGCTGGCGACGCCGGCCTCACGCGCGGTCTCGATGAGCTGCGCGTCGGTCGGGAAGGTGGCGCTTGTTTCACCGGGCTGCTGCGCGTACAGCGCGGCGTGGAAGCGCCGGAAGGCGTCCTTTCCCGGCGATGTGTCGGCGTCGGCCACGCAGTAGGCGGCGTTGCCGGCACGCGAGGAATAATGCTGGGACTCAGCCGTATCCAGCGGCGGGAGAGCCACCATGTAGTAGTCGGCCTGGACCGCACCGGTGTCTATCAGCTGACCGACGGTAGCGCCCATCTTCTGCTCGAACTCTCCGCAGTGCGGGCAGAGGAAGTCCTCGTACATCGACAGCACGACCCTGGGCTTGCCTGCATTGTCCTTGATCAGCTTGTCCTGCACCGCCACGCTGATCGCTCGCGCCTCCCCCGCGGGAGGACCCCCCACGACCGGCTTCTTGTGGTTCATGATCCAGAACACCAATGCCGTGGCGAAGATGATGACGATCGCGGTCAGCCCCGCCCGGATCAGCATGTTCCGTCTGCGGTCGGCTGCCCTGAGGTCGTATCGCTTGGTTTTGTTCGCCACGCCGTCAGACTACCGGCGACCCGTCGGCGTCCTCGTCACACGTAGCAGAGGTGCGCGCGCAACGCCGAGTTGATCTCCGCCATCGCGATCGCGCCGTCCCCTCCCAGCGGCCAGAAATTTCCGAAGGCGTGGATCAATGACGACATTCGCCGCAAGTCGACGGTCACCCCGGCGTCGCGCATCCGTTCTGCATACGCCTCGCCCTCGTCGCGCAGCGGGTCGAAGCCGGCGGTGACCACCAGCGCCGGCGGCAAGCCCGACAAATCCTCGGCGAGCAGCGGCGACACCCTCGGGTCGGCCACGTCCAGCTGCGATCCGCCCAGGTACTGCTCACGGCACCAGTCCATGTCGTGCGCGGTGAGGAAGAAGCCCGTCGCGAACAACGCCCTCGACCGCGTCCTGCCCCGCAGGTCCGTCACCGGGTACAGCAGGAACTGCATCGCGGGCGGCACGCCGTCATCACGTCCGCGGCGGGCGACGACCGTCGCAAGGTTGCCGCCGGCACTGTCGCCGCCTACTGCGACCGCCCCCGGCCGCGTGCCCAGTTCGGCGCCGTGCTCGGCCGCCCACCGGTACGCCGCATACGCGTCGTCCAGCCCGGCTGGCGCCGGATGCTCCGGAGCCAGCCGGTAGTCGACCGACAACACGTGAATGCCGGCGTCCCGACAGATCAACCGGCACAGGTTGTCGTGGGTATCCAGATCGCCGACCACCCAACCCCCGCCATGGAAGTACATCAACAGCGGGCCCACCACGTCGTTCTCCGGTCGGTAGTGCCGTGCCGGGATGTCGCCGGCAGCCCCTGGAATCGACAGATCGCTGACCGCACCGACCGGTACCGGGTTGCGATCGATCGTCAGCGCTGTCTGCCGGATGCGCTCACGGGAGTACGCGACTTCGTCGCGGGCGATCAACCCCTCTTCCCCGGAGATCTTCAGCGCGGTCAGAGTGAGTCGCAGCGTCGGGTCCAGCACGTTGCCGTCGATGATGGTGGATCGGGCCATCAACCGCTTCGCAGCGTCGGGTATCGCCGGCATCCAACGGCTGCCCGCACGACTGGCGATGGCACCGGCCGCGATCCGCGCGCGAACCAGCCCGCCGCGAGCGTCGTTGTTCGACGTCGAATGTGACGTCGAACCCTGTGCTGGGGCAGTTGCGCTGTCGGTCACAACCGTCGACGGTAATCGCTTTGAGATTGCGCTGGCACACTTGTCGCCATGACAGCTCCTTTGACCGCGCTCAATGACGGCAACGCCATTCCCAGCGTCGGTCTCGGGGTGGCCCAGACGCCGCCGAAAGAGACGGAACAGGCCGTCAGCGCCGCGTTGCAGGTGGGCTACCGGCACATCGACACCGCCGCGGCGTACGGCAACGAGCGCGAGGTGGGCCGGGCCGTCAGGAAATCAGGCATCCCGCGCGACGAGATCTTCATCGTCACCAAGCTGTGGAACGCGGACCAGGGTTACGACAGCACGATGAAAGCCTTCGAGAAGAGCAGCAAGCGGCTCGGTCTCAACGGCGAGGACGGGTACCTCGATCTGTATCTGATCCACTGGCCGGTGCCGGCGATCGGCGAGTTCGTCGACACCTGGCGGGCCTTCGGGGCCATGCGCGACCTCGGGCACATCCGCTCGATCGGCGTCTCTAATTTCGCCCCCGAGCATCTGAACACCCTGATCGACG
>CAVXAG010000032.1:0-102169 GCA_963759655.1 uncultured Actinomycetota bacterium
TGCACTAGCCTGACAAAACATGTCCAGGACCCCCGCGCGGCGCCGGCGGGCCACCCTGGCCTCGTTGGCGGCCGAACTCAAGGTGTCCCGCACGACGATCTCCAATGCGTACAACCGGCCGGACCAGCTGTCCGCGGATCTCCGGGAACGGGTGCTCCAGACGGCCAAGCGGCTGGGCTACTCGGGTCCGGATCCTGTCGCACGGTCGCTGCGGACCCGCAAGGCCGGGGCGGTGGGCTTGGTGCTCACCGAGGCGCTGAACTATGCGTTCAGCGATCCGGCCGCAGTGAGTTTTGTTGCGGGGGTTGCGGAATCGTGTGAGGAGGTGGGACAGGGCCTGTTGCTGCTCGCCGTCGGGCCCGGCCGCAGCGTCGCCGAGGGATCGCATGCGGTCCTCAACGCCGGTGTCGACGGTTTCGTGGTCTACTCGGTGGCCGACGACGACCCCTACCTCGGCGCGGCGCTGGAACGCAATCTGCCGGTGGTCGTCGTCGATCAGCCCAAGGGTGTACCCGGCACCTCGGGGGTCTGCATCGACGACCGCGCCGCGATGCGCGAACTGACCGATTACGTTCTGGGCCTGGGGCATACCGAGATCGGGTTGCTGACGATGCGGCTCGGCCCCCGGCGCACGCCGCCGGCGGCCGCCGTCGCCGGCCCGGAACGGCTGCGCTCACCGCATTTTCACGTCCAGCGGGAACGCATTCGCGGCGTCCACGACGCGATGGCGGCCGTCGGGCTCGATCCCGACTCGCTGACCGTCGTGGAGAGCTATCAGCACCTGCCCACCTCGGGCGGTGCCGCCGCCGAGGTTGCGCTGGAGGCCAACCCCCGAATCACCGCGTTGATGTGCACGGCGGACGTGCTCGCGTTGTCGGCGATGGACTACCTGCGGGCCCGCGGCATCTATGTGCCCGGACAGATGACGGTCACCGGCTTCGACGGCGTGCCGGACGCGTTGCTCCGCGGCCTGTCCACCGTCGCGCAGCCGAGCCTTGAAAAGGGTCGTCTCGCAGGCAAACTGCTGCACACGCCACCGCGCTCAGGGCTTCCCGTCGACGAAGTGCTGCCGACCGAGCTGATCCGCGGCCGCACCGCCGGACCGCCGGGCTGATCGTCTAGATCTTGGGATGTTCCTCGTCGCCGATCAGCAGCCGCACGGCGAGGTCAAGGCGCTTGGTGACATCGGTGGCCGACGCGCGGCGGGTCAGCCAGGCCAGCAGGTTGGACAGCCACACATCCGAGATCACCCTTGCGATGTGGTACTGGTCCTCGGTCGGTTCGCCGTCGCTCATCGCCCGCGCGAACATGCTGTCCATCAGCTTGCCCACATAGTCGACCTCACCGGCCGCCGACGCGTCGGCGAACACGAACGCCCGGGTCATCGCCTCGGTCAGCAGCGGATTGCGCTGCATCGCCCGATTGAGCCGGCTGATCATCTGGTTCAGCCGTTGATAGGGGCTGCCGGCGCCGATCGCCGTCCGGTCGTTCTTGGCGTCGATCCGCTCGAATTCGCGTCCCAGCGCGGACACCAGAAGATGCACCTTGGACGGGAAGTACCGGTACAGCGTGCCGACCGCCACGTCGGCGCGTTCGGCGACGGCGCGCATCTGAACCGCCTCATATCCACCCTTAGACGCGATAGCCAATGTGGCGTCGAGGATGCGCTTGCGACGCTCCCGTTGAGCCTCCGAACCGAGTTCGGACTCGGCCAGGGCGGCCACCGTCAGCACCTGCGGCTGACGTGGGTCGCCCGGCGGGCCAGAACTGGCTTGCGCTGGCGTCGACATGCGGTGACCGGCTCCTTCTGTTCGGCGTACTGCTCAAAACGATACGCACTCGGGCCCCGGACCTCACCGCTGCGCGCCGCCCGGGACCGCTCGTGTCCTGCTGCAACGCGTACCGGTTTGACGACCGGCCCGCGTACTATTAGAACACGTTCTAGTAGGCTGCACCTGCCTTTCCATCCCGGCTTAGGAGGCCGACCATGCCCGACGAGCAGACCGCCGCCAGGGAACTGGTGCGGTCCTGGGCACCCGGATCGGGCGCGATCGCTGCCGCGCGGGCGGTCGAGCACGGCGACCCCGACGCCTGGCAGAAGCCGTTCCGCGGGTTAGCCGACCTTGGCTTCTTCGGCGTGGCGGTGCCCGAGTCGCTGGCCGGCGCGGGTGCCGGGGTGGGCGACCTGTGCGCCATGCTCGACGAGGCCGCCTACGCGATGGTGCCTGGTCCGGTGGCGACGACGGCGTTGGCCACCCTGCTCCTCGGCGACGCTCACCACACCCAACTTGGCGATCTGATGTCCGGACAGCGCAGCGCCGGTGTCGCGCTGCCCGGTGAGCTGACCTACCACCCCTCATCGGGGCGGGTCAGCGGCACCCTGGAGGTGGTGCTCGGTGCCAAACCCGGCGACTTCGTGATCGCCGTGGCTGCCCAGCACTGCCTGCTGATCGACACCCGCGCCGACGGCGCAACGGTTGAGGCGCTGACACCCACCGACTTCTCGCGGCCGTTGGCGCGCGTGGTGCTCGATTCGACCCCCGCGGAAGTGCTGGACGTGACGCCGCAGCGCATCGACGATCTGGCCGCTACCGTGCTGGCGGCCGAGGCCGCCGGGCTGGCGCGCTGGACGCTTCGGACGGCCACCGAATATGCGAAGGTGCGCGAACAGTTCGGTAAGCCGATCGGCAGCTTCCAGGCGATCAAACACATGTGTGCCGAGATGTTGCTGCGATCCGAGCAGGCCTCGGTGGCCGCGGCCGACGCGGCGCGTGCCGCCGGCGACGCCGACGATCGGCAGTTCTCCATCGCCGCGGCCGTCGCGGCGGCCATCGGCATCGAGGCCGCCACGGCGAACGCGAAGGACTGCATCCAGGTGCTCGGCGGCATCGGCATCACCTGGGAACACGATGCACATCTGTATCTGCGCCGAGCGTATGGCATTTCGCAGTTTCTCGGCGGCCGGTCCCGCTGGCTGCGTCGTGTCGCGGCACTCACCCGTGACGGTGTCCGGCGTGAGTTGCACGTCGACCTGGATTCGGTTGCTCACCTGCGTCCCGAGATCGCGGCGGCGGTCGCCGGCATCGCCGCGCTGCCCGCGGGCGAGCGCCAGGTGGCGCTGGCCGGGGCGGGCCTGCTGGCGCCGCATTGGCCCAAGCCGTACGGGCGCGAGGCGTCGCCGGCCGAACAGCTGCTGATCGACCAGGAGCTGGCGGCCGCCGGGGTCGACCGGCCCGATCTGGTGATCGGCTGGTGGGCGGCGCCGACCATCCTCGAGCACGGCAGCCCCGCGCAGATCGAGCGTTTCGTGCCCGCGACCCTGCGCGGGGAGTTCATCTGGTGCCAGCTGTTCAGCGAGCCCGGCGCGGGTTCCGACCTTGCGTCGTTGCGCACGAAAGCCGTCCGCGAAAATGCCGGTTGGCGGCTCACCGGGCAGAAGGTCTGGACATCGGCGGCGCACAAGGCGAAATGGGGTGTCTGCCTGGCCCGGACGGACCCGAGCGCCCCAAAACATAAGGGCATCACGTACTTCCTTGTCGACATGTCCTCGCCCGGCATCGTGATCCGGCCGCTGCGCGAGATCACCGGCGACAACTTGTTCAACGAGGTGTTCTTCGACGACGTGTTCGTCCCCGACGAGATGGTGGTCGGGCAGGTGAACGACGGCTGGCGGCTGGCGCGCACCACGTTGGCCAACGAACGTGTGGCGATGGCGCATGGCACCGCGCTCGGCAATCCGATGGAGCGCCTGCTTGCGACGGTGGCCGAGGCCGACCTCGACCCGGTCGCACAGGACCGCCTCGGCGCGCTGATCGTGTCGGCCCTCCTCGGTGCGCTGCTGGACCAACGCATCGCGCAACTGGCTGTCGGCGGTCAGGACCCGGGCCCGCAGGCCAGCGCGCGCAAACTCATCGGCGTGCGCTACCGGCAGACGCTCTCGGAGTTCCGGATGGACCTTTCGGAGGGCGCCGGGATCGTGGAGAACGCCACCGTGCACGATTTCCTGAACACCCGCTGCCTGACGATCGCCGGTGGCACCGAGCAGATCCTGCTCACCATGGCCGGCGAGCGTCTACTGGGCCTGCCGCGTTAGCTGAAGGTCGTTTGCGCGCAGGTCGACGGCGAGGTGATGTTCACCCCGCTGTAGACGACCTGGATCTCCGCGCAGACGATGTAGTCGGAATTGAGCATCGGCAGCCCCGTTTGCCAGTCGGTCGGCTGGGTCTGCCCCGTGATGATGTACCTGTCCGGCGGCCCGCCACCGAAGTAGATCGTGGTGATCTCGCGGCGGCCCATTTCCTTGAATTGCCGGGTGTCGTCGGCGACGACCTGCGTTTCGAGGTTGTTCAACCGGTTCGACGACCGCAGCGTGATGGTCTGGCGGGCCCACAGGTCGCCCGGGAAGCCGTCGATCTCATCGCCGCTGCGCCGGTCCGCGGCAACGGTGAAATAGCACTGCTTGTCCGCGAGTGGACAATTCGCGGTGACATGCACTTCCAGCAGCGTGCCGTCCGGCAACGGGAACGACGAGTCGCCGGCGTTGGACGCGGCCGATGCGACGGCCGGTGCACCCACGCTGAGCAGCCCGGCCGCGAAGACAACCGCCAGCCACTTCATGGTGCTCCTTCCCGGCATCGGTGGGCGAAATGTTAGCCGGGTGGCTATTCGTCGTAGGTGACTTCGACGGAATCCGAGCGCGGCCGCGACTGGCAGCCCAGAATCAGGCCTTCGTCGAGGTCGGACTGTTCGAGCACATCGTTGACCTCCATCTCGACCTCGCCGCTGCGCTTCAGCACCGCGCACGCGCCGCAATGCCCCTCGCGGCAGGAAAACGGTGCGTCGAGGCCCTTCTCCAGCAGCAGGTCGAGCAGCTTGGCGTTGCGCGGCCAGCTGATCTGGTGTTTCTGGCCATCGAGGTGAACGATCGCGGTGGCCGGCGGCTCGTCGCCGTCGTCGGAGATCACCACCGCGGCGAACGGGTCGGATTCCAATGACCGGAACACCTCGATGTGCAGCCGCTCCTTCGGCACGCCGATCGTGTGAAGCGCGGCCTCGGCGGCTGCCATGAACGGCCCGGGCCCGCAGATGTAGGCGTCGTGGCTCGCATACGGCGCGGCCAGCGCGGCCAGCGCGGCCGCGCTGGGCAGCCCCTGCACGGATTCCAGCCAGTGCACCACGGTCAGCCGGTCGGGGTACTTGGCGCCGAGATCGCGCAACGCCGCGCCGAAGATGACGGAGTTCTCGTCACGGTTGGCGTACACCAGCACCACCTTGCCGCCGCCCTCGATCAGCGCCGACTTGCAGATCGACATCATCGGTGTGATGCCGCTGCCGGCGGCCACCAGCAGGAAGTCGGCATCCAGCGTCGGCGGCACGAACGTTCCCGACGGGGCCAGCACATGCAGCTTCATCCCGGGGTGAGCGTGATCGCACAGCCAGTTCGACGCATACCCGCCTTCGGTGCGCTTGACGGTGACGGTGAGTGCGTCGTCGGTGAACGGGGAGCTGCACAGCGAGTAGCACCGGGCCACCGAACCGGTGCGGTCGCTTGGCACCCGCAACGTCAGGAACTGGCCGGGGGCGTACGTGAGCCGCTGCGGCGGAATCTGGGCGCCGTCGGGGACCTTGAACACCAGGCTCCGCGCGTCGTCGGTTTCGGCGACGACGTCGGCGACCTGTAGCTCGAGCACATGGCTGCCGAGCGGTTCGTCGGTCACGACTCTCCTTCCTGCCACAACTAGAACATGTTACAGAAATCTACTTGTGTAGGTCTACCCGCTGCAGGAACGCGGTGCTCGACTAAAATCGTAACGTGTTCTAATCTTGCGACTGTGTCCCCATTCCGTGGGCCCGCACGACCTGGAGGAAGCCAGTGACGTCCATTCAACAACGCGACGCCCAGTCGGTTCTGGCCGCGGTCGACGACCTGCTGCCCAAGCTGCGGCAGCGAGCCCAGGAGACCGAGGATCTGCGCCGTCTGCCGGACGCCACGGTCAGCGAATTGCAGGAGATCGGATTCTTCCGGCTGCTGCAGCCCGAGCAGTGGGGCGGCCTGCAGTGCGATCCCGCGCTGTTCTACGAGGCGACCCGACGGCTCGCCAGCGCGTGCGGATCGACCGGCTGGGTGAGCTCGATCGTCGGCGTGCACAACTGGCACCTGGCGCTGTTCGACCAGCAGGCTCAGGAAGAGGTGTGGGGCGAGGACAGCAATGTCCGTATTTCGTCGTCGTACGCCCCGATGGGCGCCGGTGAGGTGGTCGACGGTGGCTACCGGGTCAGCGGGTCGTGGAACTGGTCGTCGGGCTGCGACCACGCGACGTGGACGTTCGTCGGCGGTCCGGTGATCAAGGACGGCAGGCCGGTGGACTTCGGCAGCTTCCTGATTCCGCGGACCGAGTACCAGATCGACGACGTCTGGCACGTGGTCGGCCTTCGCGGCACCGGTAGCAACACTCTGGTCGTCAAGGACGTGTTCGTGCCCAGGCACCGGTTCCTGTCGTACAAGTCGATGAACGACCGCACCGCAGGCGGGCTGGCCACCAACACCGCGCCGGTGTACAAGATGCCGTGGGGCACCGTCCACCCGACCACGATCTCCGCGCCGATCGTCGGCATGGCCTACGGCGCCTACGAGTCGCACGTCGAGCACCAGGGCAAGCGGATCCGCGCCGCGTTCGCAGGCGAGAAGGCCAAGGACGACCCGTTCGCGAAGGTGCGCATCGCCGAGGCGGCCAGCGACATCGATGCCGCGTGGCGCCAGTTGATCGGCAACGTCAGCGAGGAGTTCGCACTGCTGGCCGCCGGCCGGGAGATCCCGTTCGATCTGCGGGCCCGTGCCCGTCGTGACCAGGTCCGCGCCACCGGCCGGGCGATCGCCTCCGTCGACCGGCTGTTCGAGGCATCCGGCGCGACCGCGCTGGCCAACAGCGCTCCGATCCAACGGTTCTGGCGTGACGCGCACGCGGGCCGGGTGCACGCCGCGAACGACCCCGAACGGGCATACCTGATCTTCGGAAACCACGAGTTCGGGTTGCCGCCCGGCGACACAATGGTCTGACGATGACGGCCGGCCAAATCGACACCGCGGAGCTCTCGTTCGAATCCACCTCGCGGTATGCGCAGGTCCGCGACGACATGCGTCTGCACTACCACGAGGCCGGAGTCGGAAACGACGAGACGATCGTGCTGCTGCACGGCGGCGGGCCCGGCGCGTCGAGCTGGTCGAATTTCGGCCGCAACATCGCGGTGCTGGCCTCCCACTTCCACGTGCTGGCGGTCGACCAGCCCGGCTACGGCCATTCGGACAAGCACACCGAGCACGAGCAGTACAACCGCTACAGCGCAACCGCACTGTTGAACCTGTTCGACCATCTCGGCATCGAACGCGCTCCGCTGGTTGGCAATTCGCTCGGCGGCGGCACCGCGGTGCGGTTCGCGCTGGACAATCCCGATCGCGCTGGCCGGCTGGTGTTGATGGGCCCGGGCGGCCTGAGCGTCAACCTGTTTGCCCCAGACCCGACCGAGGGCGTCAAGCTGCTGGGGAGGTTCTCGGCCGAACCCACCCGGCAGAACATGGAGAAGTTCCTGCGGATCATGGTCTACGACCAGAAGCTGATCACGCCGGAGCTGGTCGATGAGCGGTTCGCGATCGCAAGCACGCCTGAGTCGCTGGCCGCCACCCGGGCGATGGGATCCTCCTTCGCCGGGGCGGACTTTGAGCTTGGCATGATGTGGCGTGACGCGCACAAGCTGCGCCAGCGGGTACTTCTGATCTGGGGCCGTGAGGACCGGGTGAACCCGCTCGACGGGGCGTTCGTGGCGCTGAAGACCATCCCGCGCGTCCAGTTGCACGTGTTCGGGCAGTGCGGACACTGGGCGCAGCTGGAGAAGTTCGACGAATTCAACAGGCTCACCATCGACTTCCTTGGGGGTGAACGATGAGCATTCGATCGCTGGGGTACCTGCGCATCGAAACCACGGACGTGGCGGCGTGGCGGGAGTACGGCCTGAAGGTGCTCGGCATGGTCGAGGGCCGCGGCCTCACCGAAGGTGCCCTGTACCTGCGGATGGATGACTTCCCGGCACGGCTGGTGATCGTGCCGGGCGAGCACGACCGGCTGGCCGAGTCCGGCTGGGAGTGTGCGAACGCCGAAGGCCTGCAAGAGATCCGCAACCGGCTCGACGTCGAAGGAACCCCGTACAAAGAGGCCACTCAGGCCGAACTGGCCGACCGCCGCGTCGACGAGATGATCCGGTTCCAGGACCCGTCGGGCAACTGCCTGGAGGTGTTCCACGGCGCGGCGCTTGAACATCGTCGCGTCGTCAGCCCGTACGGGCACACGTTCGTCACCGCGGAGCAGGGTCTCGGCCACGTGGTGCTGACCACCCGCGACGACGTGGAATCGCTGCATTTCTACCGGGATGTCCTCGGGTTCAAGCTCCGCGACTCGATGCGGCTGCCCCCGCAGGTGGTGGGCAGGCCCGCCGATTCTCCGCCGGTATGGTTGCGCTTCTTCGGCGTCAACCCGCGCCACCACAGCCTGGCATTCATGCCGGGGGAGACGCCGAGCGGCATCGTGCACCTGATGGTCGAGGTCGAACGCAGCGACGACGTCGGGCTGTGCCTGGATCGCGCGCTGCGCCGCAAGGTGCCGATGTCGGCCACTCTCGGGCGCCATGTCAACGACCTGATGCTGTCGTTCTACATGAAGACGCCGAGCGGCTTCGACATCGAGTTCGGTTGCGAGGGACGCAAAGTCACCGACGACGACTGGATCGCCCGCGAGAGCACGGCCGTCAGCCTCTGGGGCCACGACTTCAGCATCGGCTTCCCCAAGTCGTGACGGCCCCGCCAATCGACCCGCGCACGTTCCGCAGCGTGCTCGGTCAGTTCTGCACCGGCATCACCGTGATCACCACGATGCACGACGACGCTCCCGTCGGGTTCGCCTGCCAGTCCTTTGCCGCGCTGTCGCTGGAGCCGCCCCTGGTGTTGTTCTGCCCGACCAAGGTGTCGCGCTCGTGGCAGGCGATCGAGGTGACGGGACGGTTCTGCGTCAACGTGCTGCATGAGAAGCAGAAGGACACCTCGGCGCGCTTCGGCTCCAAGCACCCCGACAAATTCGCCGGAATCGACTGGCATCCTTCCCCGTTGGGTTCGCCGATCATCGATGGCTCGCTCGCCCATATCGATTGCACCGTCGCGTCCGTGCACGACGGCGGCGACCACATCGTCGTGCTCGGTCGGGTGGCGTCGCTGTCGGAGGTGCCCAAGCGCAAGCCGAGGCCGCTGCTGTTCTATCGCGGCGAGTACACCGGTATCGAGCCGGACAAGAACACCCCCGCGCACTGGCGCGACGACCTCGACGCGTTCCTCACCGCCACCACGCCCGACACCTGGCTCTAACCCCGGTCAACCCCCTGAAGCCACGGCTCCATCCGCCGCAGTGCCTCATCGATGTCGGCGGTCGGCCCCGCGAACGACAGCCGGACGAACGAGTTTCCGTGCACCGTGTCGAAGTCGATCCCGGGCGCGATCGCAACACCGGTTTCCGCCAACAGCTTCGAGCAGAACGCCATCGAGTTCGTCGTGACATCGGAGACGTCGGCGTAGACATAGAACGCCCCGTCCGTCGGCGCCAGCCGGTCCAGCCCGATCGCCCGCAGCCCGGTCAGCAGCCGTTCGCGGTTGACGGTGTAGTGCCCGACCCGGGCATCGGCCTCGGCGACCGACTCCGGCGTGAACGCCGCCACCGCCGCGATCTGCGCCAGCACCGGTGGGCAGATCGTGAAGTTTCCGGTCAGGCAGTCCACCGCGCGGCGTAGTTCCGGCGGCACCAGCAGCCAGCCCAGCCGCCACCCGGTCATCGCGAAGTACTTCGAGAAGCTGTTCACCACAATGGCGTTCCGCGACGTCTCCCACGCGCAGCTGGTGTCCGGCGCCCCGGGATAGATCAGCCCGTGATAGACCTCGTCGCTGATCAGCTGCACACCGGTGTCGTCGCACCACGTCGCGATCGCGGCGAGTTCGTCGGGTCCGATCACCGTCCCGGTCGGGTTGGCCGGGCTCGCGACCACGACGCCGCGCACCGGCGGGTCCAGCGCGGCCAGCATCTGTGCGGTCGGCTGGAATCTTGTCTCCGGACCGCACTGCAGCTCCACCACCTCACAACCCAACGCGGACAGGATGTTCCGGTAGCACGGATACCCGGGGCTGGTCACCACCACCCGGTCGCCGACGTCGAAGCAGGCCAGAAACGCCAGCAGGAAGCCGCCCGACGAACCGGTCGTCGCCACCACATCGTCGGGGTCGACGGCGATCCCGTGCCGCATCCGGTACGAGCCCGCGATCGCGCCGCGCAGCTCCGGAATACCAAGCGCAACCGTGTAACCCAGCTGGTTGCCCTCGAGTGCTGCGGCGGCGGCCGCCCGCACAGGTGCCGGAGCGCCGGCGCTCGGCTGTCCTGCCGACAGGTTGACCAGGTCCCCGTGTGTGCGGTCGCGCTCGGCGGCGGCCAGCCACACGTCCATCACATAGAACGGTGGCACGCCTGCCCGAAGCGCTACTCGATCACTCACGCTTGGTTATTCAACACTTCGGCTTCGAGCCTGCGTAGGGCGTCGCGCGCCGGGCCCAGCAGCTGCGCGCTGCCGTGCGCCCGCTTGAAGTACAGCTGGATGTCGTGCTCCCAGGTGATGGCGATCCCGCCGTGCATCTGAATGGCCTCGGCGGCCACCGCGTCGAACGCCTCGGTCGCGGCGACCCGGGCCAGCGCGGCCGTCGTGGAAGACACATCACCAACGGCGTCGTCGATCACCGCGCGGGCCGCCGATACGGCGACGTACAGGTCGGCCATCCGGTGTTTGAGCGCCTGGAAGCTTCCGATCGGCCTGCCGAACTGGACCCGCTGCTTGGTGTATTCGACGGTGAGTTCCAGACACCGTTCCGCGGCGCCGACCTGTTCGGCGGCGAGCAAGATCGACGCGACGTCAACGATGCCGGGGTCGGCTCCCACCGGGGCGGTGCCCTGAGGTGTCACCCGCGACAACCGCCGGGTCGGATCCATCGTGGTGACCCGCTGCGAGGTGAACGTCGTCCACCGGTACAGCCGGCCGCCCTGGGCGGCGACCACCACGTCGGCGATGTCACCGTTGACGACGTAGTCCGGATCGAAGACCACCGCACCGATCGCGGTGCCGTCGGCCAGTCGGCCGAGGGTGTCGGCGTCGACGTCGTCGGCGGCCAGCAGCGCGAGCTCGGCAAGCGTGGTGCCCAGCAGCGGCGTGGGCACCAGCGCGCGGCCCAGTTCGGACACCACGGTCGCCGCGTCGGCCAGTTCGCCGCCGGCCCCGCCGAGTTCGGTCGGCACCACCAGCGCCGCGGCGCCCACCTGCTCGCAGAGCAGCTTCCACAGCGACTCGTCGTAGCCGCGCTCGGAGTCCATCGCCTCGCGAACGGCTTCCGGCCCGGCGTGCTTGGCGACCAGGTCACGAACCGTCTCGCGCAGCAGCTCCCGTTCTTCGCTCACAGTGCCTCCAGTACCCGACGTCGATGCGCCGCGGGGTCGCCCCAGGCCGACCGCAACGCCTGCACTCGCAGCAGCTGCAGTGACAGGTCGTGCTCGGCGGTGAACCCGATCGCGCCGTGGGTTTGCAGCGCATTGCGGGCAGCAAGTCTGGCCGCCTCGGCGGCGGCCACCTTGGCGGCGCTGACGTCGCGGGCGGTGTCGGATGAGTCCGCCGCCAGCGACAGCGCCGCGCCGTACAGCAGCGGCCGGGCCAGCTCGAGCGCGATGTGGACATCGGCCAGCTTGTGCTTGATCGCCTGGTATGAGCCGATCACCCGACCGAATTGCGTTCGCTGCTTGGCATAGTCGACGGACGCGGACAGCAGCGCCGCACCGGCGCCGACCAGCTGTGCGGCCGTGGCCAACGCACCGGCCTCGTAGGCACGGTCGACATCGGCCGGGCGGCGCTCACCGCACGCGGTGACGTCGTAGAGCCGGCGGCTTCCGTCCACGGACGGGTGGGACTGCTGCGCGGTCGCGTCGCTCACCGCGCCGTCGGCCGCCAGTAACGTCAGACCCGCGGCCTCGGCGTCGACGGCGCGCGGCACCGCGGGCGGCATTGCGGCCGTCGCCATCAGATCGCCGGACGCCAGTCCCTCGGCGCGGTCGTCATCGGCCATCAAAACCGGTGCCACGGCGATGGATTCGGTGACCGGGCCCGGCACGCACCAGTAGCCGATCCGCTCCAGCGCCACCACCAGGTCCACCGGGTGGGCCTCGATGCCGCCGAATCGCTCAGGCACTGCCAGCGCGGTCACCCCGAGGTCGGCCAATCGGGCCCACACCTTGCGACCGGGCGCGCCGTCTCCCGCGGTCCATGCCCGCACCGCCGCAGGCACGTCCGCGCTCGCCAGCGCCGCGTCGATACTGGCCGCGAAGTCCCGCTGCTGTTCGTCGAGCTCGAATCTCATCTGGTCTTCTCCCTGGGCAGACCCAGCAACCGCTCGGCGATGATGTTGCGTTGAATCTCGTTGGTGCCCGCGTAAATCGGTCCGCCCAACGCGAACAGCAGCCCGTCGGTCCAGTCGCCGGCCAGCTCGCCGTCGGCGCCGCGGACGTCGAGGGCGGTCTCGTGCAGGGCGACGTCGAGGTCCGACCAGAACACCTTGGTCACCGACGATTCGGCACCGAGCTCGCCGCCGCCCGCGAGTCGGCTGACCGTGCCGAAGGTGTGCAGCCGATATGCCTGGGCCTTGATCCACGCGTCGGCCACCCGGTCCCCGAACGCACCATCACGCCCCGTCTTCCACAACTGCGCAAGTCGTTCGGCGGCGGCGACGAAGCGCGCCGGGCTGCGCAGCGACATGCCCCGTTCGTTGCTCGACGTGCTCATCGCCGCCCGCCAGCCGTCGTGCGGCTCGCCGATGACGTCCTCGTCGGGCACGAACACGTCGTCGAGGAAAATCTCGCCGAACCCGGTGTCGCCGCCGAGCTGGGTGATCGGTCGCACGGTGATCCCGTCGGCGTGCAGCGGGAACATGAAGTACGTCAGGCCACGGTGCCGCTCGGCGTCCAGGTCGGACCGGAACAGCCCGAAAGCCTTCTCCCCGAACACCGCCCGCGAGCTCCATATCTTCTGCCCGTTGAGCAGCCAGCCGCCGTCGGTCCTGGTGGCCGTCGACCGCAGTGATGCCAGGTCGCTGCCCGATTCGGGCTCCGACCACGCCTGCGCCCAGATCTCCTCGCCGCTGGCCATTTTCGGCAGCACCCGGTCGAGCTGCTCCTCGGTGCCGTGTGCGAACAGCGTCGGCGCCAGCATCGACGTTCCGTTGGCGCTGGCCCGCCCGGGTGCGCCTGCCCGAAAGTACTCCTCCTCGAACACCACCCAGGCCAGCAGCGTCGCGTCGCGGCCGCCGTACTTCTCCGGCCAGGTGATGACCGAAAGGCCGGCGTCGTAGAGCACCGTGTCCCAGCGCCGATGCTGCTCGAAGCCTTCCGCCGTGTCATACGACGTCGTCGGGAACGACTTCTTGTTGGCCGCCAGGAAGTCGCGGACCTCTGCCCGGAACTCCTCGGTGGCTTCGTCGAAATCCAGATCCATTACGCCATCTCCCGCAGTCGAGTCTTGACCACCTTGCCGCCCGGGTTGCGCGGCAGCGATTCGCAGAAGACGACTGACCTCGGTGTCTTGAAGTTCGCCAAATGCTCTTTGCTGTACGCGATCACGGCTTGCTCGTCGAGGTCGGTGCCCGCTCGTGGCACGACGAACGCCTTGCCCACTTCACCGAGACGCGGGTCGGGAACTCCGATCACCGCGACGTCGGCGACGCCGTCGAGGCGCATCAGCGCCTGCTCGACTTCGGCGGGGTAGACGTTGAAGCCGCCACAGATGTACATGTCCTTCAGCCGGTCGGTGATGCGGAGGTTGCCTGCATCATCTTTCGTGCCGATGTCGCCGGTGTGCAGCCAGCCGTCGGCGTCGATCGCCGCCGCGGTGGCCGCCGGGTCGTCGAGGTAACCGAGCATCACGTTGTCCCCCCGCAGCAGCACTTCGCCCGCCCCGTCGTCGTCGCCCGAACCGGTGTCCTGAGCGTCGATCCGCAGCTCGAGGTCGGCGATCGGCCGTCCGCATGTGGTGGCGACGGTGACCGCGTCGTCGTCGGGACGGCACATCGTGCCCATCCCGTTTGCCTCGGTCAGTCCGTACGCGGTGAGCACGATGTCGATGTCGAGTTCGGCCTGCATCCGTTCGATCAGCACCACCGGCACGATGGCCGCACCGGTGACGGCGAATCGCAACGAGCCGAGGTCGTAGTCACCCCGCTTCGGGTGATCGAGCAGGGTCTGGAAAATCGTCGGCGGCCCGGGCAGCACCGTGATGCGTTGCTCGCCGACCGCGGCCAGCGCCTGTTCGGCGTCGAACGTCAGTTGCGGGATCAGCGTGGCCCCGGTCTGCAGACAGGCCAGAATGCCGGCCTTGTAACCGAAGTTGTGGAAGAACGGGTTGATGCACAGATACCGGTCATCGCTGGTGATCTTCCCGCAGGCCGCCCACGCCGCCGACGCCGACAGCGACTGCCGGTGCGCGCACATCACGCCTTTGCTGCGTCCGGTGGTGCCCGACGTGAACATGATGTCGCTGACGTCGTCGGGGCTCACCGCCGCGGCGCGCGCGTCGACCGCGCCCAGGTCGGCGCCGTAGTCCATGAAGTCGTCCCACGCCAGGTGGTCGCCGGCGGGGCCCTCGACGGGAATCCGCACGATCTGGCGCAGCGCAGGCAGCGCATCCGCGGGCAATGCGGCGACCCGGTCGGTGCCGAGGAACGGTCCCATGGCGATCAGCAGCGGTGCGCCGGTGCGGGCGAGGATGTCGGTCGCCTCGTCGGCGGTGTAGCGCGTGTTCAGCGGCACCATCGCGGCACCGGCATGGTGCACGGCCAGGCAGGCCACCACCCAATGCCAGGTGTTCGGCGACCAGATCGCCACCCGGTCGCCGGGGGCGATACCGAGCGCGATCATCGCGGCGGCGGCGCGGCGCACCTCCTCGCGCAGCTGCCCGAACGTGAACCGCCGATCCGGCGAAACCAGCGCGTCGTGATCCGGGAGTTGCCGCGCCATCCGCTCCAGCACCGCCGGAACGGTGCGGGGGTGGGTCGTCATCGACGCTCCTCTAACAAAGCAAGTGCTTGGTAGGTTAGCCTACAGGGGTGGAACAGGTCCAGGAGTTCCGGGCCGAGGTGCGCGCCTGGCTCGCCGACCACCTCGTCGGTGAATTCGCCCAGCTCAAGGGGCTGGGCGGGCCCGGCCGCGAGTATCAGGCCTTCGAGCAGCGGCGGGCCTGGAACCAGCTGCTGGCCGCGGCGGGTCTGACCTGCCTGGGCTGGCCAGAGGAACACGGCGGTCGCGGCCTGTCCGTCGCTCACCGGGTGGCGTTCTATGAGGAGTACGCCCGCGCCGACGCCCCCGACAAGGTCAACCACTTCGGTGAGGAACTGCTCGGCCCGACCCTGCTCGCCTTCGGCACACCCGCGCAGCAGGCCCGCTTCCTGCCGAGGATCCTCGACGTCTCCGAGCTGTGGTGCCAGGGCTACTCCGAGCCGGGTGCGGGCAGCGATCTGGCCAACGTCTCCACCACCGCGGTGCTCGACGGCGACGAGTGGGTGATCAACGGGCAGAAGATCTGGACCTCGCTGGCGCATGTCGCGCAGTGGTGTTTCGTGGTGGCCCGCACCGAGAAGGGCTCCAAGCGCCATGCCGGTTTGTCGTATCTGCTGGTGCCGTTGGATCAGCCGGGCGTGGATGTGCGGCCGATTAACCAGCTGACCGGTGACTCGGAGTTCAACGAGGTGTTCTTCGACGACGCGCGCACCAGCGCCGATCTGGTGGTGGGGCAGCCGGGTGACGGCTGGCGGGTCGCGATGGGAACGTTGACCTTCGAGCGCGGCGTCTCCACGCTGGGACAGCAGATCCGTTATGCCCGTGAGCTGTCCGGCATCGCCGCGCTGGCGCAGCGCAACGGCGCCGCCGACGATCCGCTGATTCGTGAACGGCTGGCGCGGGCCTGGGTGGGGCTGCGCGCGATGAGGTCGTATGCGCTGGCCACCATGGACGTCGAGCATGTGGGCCAGGACAACGTGTCGAAGCTGTTGTGGGCCAACTGGCACCGCGACCTCGGCGAGCTCGCGATGGACGTGATGGGCAAGGCCGGCCTGGTGGCGCCCGACGGTGACTTCGACGAATGGCAGCGGCTGTTCTTGTTCTCCCGCGCCGACACGATCTACGGCGGCTCGAACGAAATCCAGCGCAACATCATCGCCGAGCGGGTGCTCGGCCTGCCCCGGGAGGTGAAGGCGTGAGCCTCTCGGAGGCACCGAAAGAGATTGACGGCCACGGACTTCTGACCGGCAAGGTGGTCGTGGTGACGGCCGCCGCCGGCACCGGTATCGGTTCGTCGGTCGCCCGGCGCGCGTTGGCCGAGGGCGCCGACGTCGTGATCTCCGACCACCACGAACGCAGGCTCGATCAGACTCGGGACCAGCTGGTGGAACTCGGGCTTGGCCGGGTCGAGAGCGTGGTGTGCGACGTGACCTCCACCGCGCAGGTCGATGCGCTGATCGCCTCGACCACCGCCCGGATGGGCCGGCTCGACGTTCTGGTGAACAACGCCGGTCTGGGCGGTCAGACGCCGGTCGTCGACATGACCGACGAGGAATGGGACCGGGTGCTGAACGTGACGTTGACATCGGTGATGCGTGCCACCCGGGCGGCCCTGCGGTATTTCCGGGACAGCGGCCACGGCGGCGTCATCGTCAACAACGCCAGTGTGCTGGGCTGGCGGGCGCAGCATTCGCAGTCGCACTACGCCGCCGCCAAGGCCGGCGTGATGGCGTTGACGCGGTGCTCGGCGATCGAGGCGGTCCCCTACGGGGTGCGGATCAACGCGGTGTCGCCGAGCATTGCCCGGCACAAGTTCCTGGAGAAGACCAGCTCCACCGAGCTTTTGGACCGGCTCTCGCAGGACGAGGCGTTTGGCCGGGCCGCGCAGCCGTGGGAGGTCGCCGCCACGATCGCGTTCCTCGCCAGCGACTATTCGAGTTACCTGACCGGCGAAGTGATTTCAGTATCGAGCCAGCACCCATGACCGCCGCCGCCAAGGTCCCCGAGCCGGCCAGCCGCCGCGACGAGCTACTGGAACTCGCCGCGACGATGTTCGCCGAGCGCGGCCTGCGCGCGACCACGGTGCGCGACATCGCCGATGCGGCCGGAATCCTGTCGGGCAGCCTGTATCACCACTTCGCCTCCAAGGAGGAGATGGTCGACGACGTGCTGCGGGGCTTTTTGGACTGGCTGTTCGCCCGCTATCAGCAGATCGTCGACACCCAGCAGAATCCGTTGGAGCGCTTCAAGGGTCTGTTCATGGCGTCGTTCGACGCGATCGAGGACCGGCACGCGCAGGTGGTGATCTATCAGGACGAGGCCAAGCGGTTGTTGTTGCAGCCGCGGTTCGCGTATCTGGAGGACCTGAACCGCAAGCAGCGCCAAATCTGGGTCGACGTGTTGCAGCAAGGCATCGTCCAGGGCTACTTCCGGCCCGACATCGAGGTCGACCTGGTGTACCGGTTCATCCGCGACACCACCTGGGTTTCGGTGCGCTGGTATCAACCCGGCGGACCCCTGACGGCCGAACAGGTCGGCCATCAGTATCTTTCGATCGTTCTCGGCGGAATCACGGCCGAGCAGTCAATGTAAGGAGTTCGACATGCCCGAGGCCTACATCATCGACGCCGTGCGGACGGCCGTTGGCAAGCGCAACGGTGGGCTGGCCAAGGTTCACCCGATCGACCTGGGGGTGTACGCCTTCCGCGGGTTGTTCGACCGGGTGGACGTGGACCCGGCCGCGGTGGACGACGTGATCGTCGGGTGCGTGGACGCGATCGGTGGGCAGGCCGGAAACATCGGCCGCAACGCGTGGCTGGCCGCTGGTTACCCGGAGGAGGTGCCGGGTGTCACGGTCGACCGCCAGTGCGGTTCGAGCCAGCAGGCGATTTCATTTGGCGCCCAGGCGATCATGTCAGGCACCGCCGACGTCATTCTGGCGGGTGGCATGCAGAACATGAGCCAGATCCCGATCGCGTCGGCGATGGTCGTCGGCACCCAGTTCGGCTTCACGTCGCCGACGGGGGAGTCGGAGAATTGGCGCCATCGCTACGGCGATGAGGAGATTTCGCAGTTCCGCGGCGCGGAGCTGATCGCGGAGCGGTGGAACCTGGCCCGCGACGAGATGGAGCAGTACGCGCTGGCGAGCCACGATCGGGCGTTGTCGGCAATCAGGGCCGGCCATTTCGGCAACGAGATCGTCGGGGTGGGTGAATTCCGCGTCGACGAGGGGCCCCGCGAGACCACGCTGGAGAAGATGGCCTCGCTGGCCACCCTCTCCGAGGGCGGCCGCCTCACCGCGGCTCTCGCCAGCCAGGTTTCCGACGGTGCCAGCGCGGTGTTGTTGGCGTCCGAGCAGGCCGTCGCCGATCACAAGCTGACGCCGCGGGCACGCATCCATCACATCAGCGCGCGTGGTGCCGACCCGGTCTTCATGCTCACCGGGCCGATCCCGGCGACCCGGTACGCGCTGGAGAAGACCGGGCTGTCGATCGACGACATCGACGTCGTCGAGATCAATGAGGCGTTCGCGCCGGTGGTGATGGCCTGGCTCAAGGAGATCAAGGCCGATCCGGAGCGGGTCAACCCGAACGGGGGAGCGATCGCGCTCGGCCATCCGCTCGGTGCCACCGGAGCGAAGCTGTTCACCACGATGCTCAACGAGCTCGAGCGCACCGGCGGCCGCTACGGCCTGCAGACGATGTGCGAGGGCGGCGGCACCGCCAACGTGACGATCATCGAACGCCTCTAACTCCCCTCCTTTCGCCGAGTGTGAACTCAGCGACGCTCCACCGGCGTGTCGCGTCGCTGAGTTCACTGTCGGCGAGGGCTTGTCGGTACTACCCGGCATCATCCGGGCATGGATGACATCGATGAACTGCCGTGGCCCTTCATCGGTTCGCACGTGCTGGCCGCGAAGGCAATCCCGGAGCGCGCGATGCGGAAGTGGTATCAGCCGGCATACCCGGATGTATACGTGCCGCGCGGCGCCGAGCTGACCGCAAAGCAACGCGCTCGCGCCGCATGGCTCTGGTCGGGCGGCCGAGCTGTCGTCGCAGGACAGTCCGCGGCCGCGCTGCTCGGTGCGAAATGGGTCGACCCGCTGAAGCCGGCCGAGTTGGTCTCAGCGAACCGCCGTCCGCCACCGCTGATCGTCGTGTACAGCGACGCATTGTTGCCCGACGAAGTGACTAACGTCGAGGGCATCGCTGTAACCAATGCAGCCCGCACGGCTTTCGACATCGGCCGGCGCACCGGCCGATTGCTGGCGGTCCAGCGCCTCGATGCGTTGGCCAACGCCACTGACCTCAAGACCGCCGACGTCGACGCGGTCATCGCACGGCACAAAGGCGCGCGGGGTATCCGGCGGTTACGACGCATTCTGTGGCTCGTCGACGGCGGCAGCGAGTCTCCGCGAGAGAGCCGCACCCGTTTGGTGCTGATCGGCGCCGGACTACCGAAACCTGAAACGCAGATTCGGGTTTGCAACGAGTATGGGGATTTCGTCGGCCGCGTCGACATGGGCTGGCGAGAGTGGCTCGTCGCAGTCGAGTACGACGGTTCGCAGCATTGGACCGATCCTGAGCAGCGCAGGCGCGACATCGAGAGACTCGCTGAACTGGCGGATTGCGGCTGGATCATCGTTCGGGTCAGCAACGACATGCTCGTTCACTTGCAGGGGACGCTCGTGTCGCGGGTGGTTGCCGCGCTCCGGAGTAGGGGCTGGACACCCGACGCCGCGCCGAGCGTGAATCTGGCGACGCTCCACCGGCGTGTCGCGTAGCCGATCTCACTGTCGACGAAGCCCTACTGCGCGAGCACCAACGCCAGCCCGCCCAGCGCAACGATCCAGCTGGCGAAGCTGCCGACGAGGAAGTACTCGGTGACGTCGTCTATTCCGATCGTGCCGTTCACGCGTGCCTTCTGCGCGTTGATCTCCGGGAACCGGATGATGCTCTTGGCTGCGACCACGGCCGATGCCGCGGCGAGTTGGCCGCCGATGCCGAGGCCCAGAATCAGCAGCCGCTCCATCGGCCCGAGCAGCCGGCCGCCCTTGAGCCGATCCGACGGTTGCGGCTCGCCCGCCGGCAGCACCGCCCCCACCGAGCCCAGCACCAGCCGTACCAACTGGTTTCCGGTCACCAACTGCAGGAGAACGACGCCTATCGCCATCAGCAGCCGCGTGGGCGACACCGCACCCAGCGGCAGATCGGTCCACGACGCCCAGCGCGCCACCAGCCCGCTAACCGCAGATCCCCAGCCGGACAGCACAATAAGCACCGACCCCGCCCCGAAGAACACCACCAGCGGCGCGATCACTTGCTGCCCGGTGCGCTCGGCCCGTTGGCACAGTATCTGCCACGCCACCACGCCCACCGCCGCCACCAGCAACAGCGCGATGTCGCCGAAGTGCCACAGCGCCGACAGTGCTGCGACGACCACAACCACGACCGGCCCGACGACCAGCGACACCCACCCGGACCGAAAGGCACGGAAGGCCCGAAATGCACGACACCCGTCGGCAATTCCCATCGCGACGAGCATCACCGCGAGCGCGCTCAACTGATACCCCGCAGGTGCGAGGACGCCAGCACGATGAGGTCGAGCCCGTCGCGGCCCGCGCGCTGCGACACCGCCGACGGACTGATCCCCTCAGCCGTTGCAATGTCCTTCTTCGGTCGGTTGTCCATCAGGCCCTTGAGAATGCGCAGCGATCGATCATCGAGTGATCCAAGCAGATGGTCCCGACACATCAGGGCGGCGTTGATCGCGTCCATGTCCGTGCGGCCGGCTTCCGCGCGGAACGTCGTTCGCACCAGCGCAAGGCCTGGCCGCCGCTGCGCGGACGCCGTCGCCTCGATCGCCTCGCGCGCCGCCCACCACCCCGGCCCGTCCTGGATGTGCTCGTCGAGAACGGTGACCGCCCCCCAGCCGATCCCGAACCGGACGTCGACGCCCGGCTCGACAGCCAGCCGCACCCGCAGCGCGGCATCGATGGCCGAACCGACGGTCGGATAGCTGCCCTGAAATTCGTCGCCGACCGTGAACGCCGGCGGATCGATCGCCGAAGCCGCGACGCCGCCCAACCCACTACTGACACGCCGGTGCAGTCCTGCGCGATCGGTGGCCTGACGTGATCCGACGATGTCGCCGATCAACGTCGCGTATGAAGCGTGCCCCTTCACTCTTCCCATATAAAGAGTATAGCTTCATTCTGAACCTATGAAGCCCTCCGCTTCACATCGTCAGGACCATCCGATACCGCGCCCGGCCCTGCTCCATCGCCGCATACGCCTCTGCGGCGTCCGAAAGCGGCCGCTCTTCGATCCGCGCCCGCACGCCGGACAGGACGGCGAAATGCATCGTCTCCTCGACTTCGCGAGCCGTGCCCGACGGATGGCCGGTGACGCTGAGCGCGGGTGTGATCAGCTGGACCGGGGTGATCGGCAACGGGTCGGCCGACACGCCGATGATCACCAGCTCGCCACGGGGCGCGAGCCCGCCCACGGTCTGTCCGACGGCTGCCGAGTTTCCGGCCGTCGCCAGCACGGCCACCGCTCCGCCGAGCGCCTGCAGCGCCTGGCCGACATCCTCTGCGTTTGAGTCGACGTAGTGATGCGCTCCGAGTTCGCGGGCGTCCGCCTCCTTGTCGGTGCCGCGCGCAATGGCCACGGTCTCAAATCCCAGCGCGCGCGAGAACTGCACACCGAGGTGGCCCAGGCCGCCGATGCCGAGCACGGCCACCAGGTCCCCGGGCAGTGCGGCCGTATGCCGGAGCGCGTTGTACGTGGTCACCCCGGCACATCCCATCGGTCCCGCCTCGGCGAAAGACAGCTCGTCGGGGATCCGGGCAAGTGCGGTGGCAGGCGCGGTCACCGACTGCGCGTAGCCGCCGGGATAGTGCATGCTCGGCACCTGGCCGTTCTCACAAGTGATGAAGTCCCCCTTGCGGCACCGGATGCAGTGGTTGCAGCACCCACCGAACCAGCCCACGGCGACGCGGTCGCCGACCGCGAACCCCTCGACGCCTGCGCCCATTTCGGCGATCGTCCCGGCAAGTTCATGTCCCGGTGTCAATGGGAACGCGAGGCCGGGGAAGTGGCCGTTGATGATCTCGCGGTCCGTCCCGCAGACACCGCAGGCAGCGACGTCGATGCGTACGTGGTCGCGGCCGGGTGACGTCGTCTCAACCTCGACCAGCCCGAGTGTGCCGCCGGCCGATTCGACGTGAACCGCTTGGTGAGTTCCCATATCCGAATCCTCCTGGGGCGCCGACGACGCTATGAACCTACGACGCTATGAACTACGACGCTATAAACTACGACGCTATGAACCTACGGCGAACCTACTCCACCAGCCCGGCCGCGGCCTGAAGATGTTTGACGGCGTCAGCCACGATCGACGAGATCAACTCCGCGCACGACGGCAGGTCGTCCAACAGGCCCGCCACCTGGCCGGAGGCCAGCACGCCGGCCTCGGTGTTGCCCTCGACCAGCCCGGCGCGCAGCAGCATTGGCGTGTTGGCGGCCATCAGCACCTGCGACCACGTCAGCTCCTTGCCGTGCCGCATCGCCAGCCCGTCGCGGACCATCGTCCGCCAGGTCATGCCGGACAGCTTGCGGAATTTCCCGGCGTTGCGAAATGCCGCCACGAAACCCTTGGCACGCGACTCGCTTTCCAAAGAGTCCACCAGCGGCGTGCGCAGAACCCGGTGCGGCATGCCGTCGACGCGGGTGGACACCACGGTGCCGTCCGGGCCGGCGTCCAGATAGCGCTGTTTGACCGCGTCCGGCACGGTCGAGTCCGAGGTCAGCAGGAACCGGGTGCCCATCGCGACGCCGGCCGCACCGTACGACAGCGCCGCCGCCAGCCCGCGTCCATCGAAGAAGCCACCGGCCGCGACAACCGGAATGTCCACGGCATCCAGCACCGACGGCAACAGCAGCGTGGTGGCCACCGGCCCGGTGTGGCCGCCGCCCTCCCCGCCCTGCACGATCACCGCGTCAGCTCCCCAGGAAGCCACCTTGCGCGCGTGCTTGGCGGCACCCACCGAGGGAATCACCACCGCCCCGGCATCTTTGAGCTTCGCGATCAGCTCCTGGCGTGGCGCCAACGCAAACGACGCGACCTTCACGCCCTCGCGGATCATCAGATCCGCGCGCTCGTCGGCGTCCGAGGCGTCGGCGCGGATGTTGACGCCGAACGGGCGGTCCGTCGCCGCCTTCACTTTGCCTATCGCAGTGGCTAACTCGTCCAGCGTCATCGTCGCCGACGCCAGGATGCCGAGGCCGCCCGCGTTGGCCGTCGCGGACACCAGCCGTGCGCCCGCCACCCATCCCATTCCGGTCTGCACCACGGGATGTTCGATGCCGACCAATTCGGTCAACCGCGTGTGCAGCCTCATGCCTTCACTTCCTTGTCCCGCAGCCCCTTCGGGTCGACGCTGTTGATCAGCTCGAGCTCGTCGCCGTTCGGCAGGCGGGTGCGCTCGGCATCGGCCAGTCCGTGTACGTCGAACGACGTCGCTTCGCGCACGTCGTCTCCGGTGACGCCCGGGTGCAACGACACCGCCCGCATCGTGTGGTCGGGACCGCCGAAATCGAAGACCCCGAGGTTGGTGACGACCCGGTCCACACCCATGAACCGGAATGCCGGATTGCCGGGATCGACCTTGTCGTAGCCGATGCCGGACACCACATCGACCGCGTCGCAGAACACCCGCGGCGAGTGATTCCCTACCCAGTAACTGGTGGCGTGGTTGATCGTGTTGCCCGGAGCGCCTCGGACACCGAACATCTGGCGGGTGGGGTGCTGCAACGGGCCGAAGGCCGACAGGTTCTGGTTGCCGTACCGGTCAATCTGGTTGGCGCCCATGACCACATACCGCCTGCCCCAGGCCAGTGTCTCGAACACCCGGCCGAACGGCATCCAGCCTTCGACCGCGCCCGACGCGCCGAGTGCGGGGGTGTCGGCAAGAAGCAGCGCCTCGCCGTCGGTCAGCAGGATGTCGGGTGCGAACGTCAGCCGGGCCAGCCGAGCGCCGATCGAGGCCACCGTCGTCATCGGGCTGACCATGATCTCCCCGACGCCACGGAACAACTCCGCGCAGGCGATCACGCATACTTCCGCTCGACTGGCGTGGATCACGATGCCTCCGTGGCGAATTGCCGCACCGCGGCTTGGTAGTCGTCTTCGCTGCCCGACAAGTACGTCCGCACGAACTGCTCCCACGAATCAGAAGACTTAGCCGATTCGGCGTAGTGCCGCTGGAACTTCTCGTCGCGCCCGTAATCGGCTGCGCCGGTGGTGAAATGCGCGCCGCCGGGTGCTTCGACGACGTCGTCGACCATCATCCGGTTGACGACCAGCGCCTGCCGCGGAACCGCCTTGACGACCTCCTCGGTCGGCACCACCTTCTCCACCGAAAGATGGCGGCGATCGGCGGCCATCAGGAACAGGTCGTCGAAATACGGGTCGACGCCGGTGTAGGCCGCGTTGCCGCGTGCGTCGCCGACGTTCATGTGCACGAACGCCGCGTCGAGGCGCAGCGCGGGCATCGCGATCAGCGTCTCGTGACCGCCAGAAGAACCGCCCCAAGAACCCCCCGACGCGGGATAGGGACTGGTGACCATCTTGAGCTCGCCGTCCCAGAAATCGGGCACCGAACTGCCCAGGCCCGCGCGGATCGGGAGGAACGGCAACCGCTGCGCAGCCGCCTGCAGACCGCACCGCAGCATCCCTTCGTCCATCTCGCGCGCCTCGATCGAACCGGTGGTGCGTGCGTGCGAGAACCACGGATCGTAAAACGGCGGCGAGTCCAGCGACACGAAGCCGTAGTAGACCCGGCGCACCTTGCCGGCCGAGCAGAGCAGCCCAATGTCGGGGCCCCCGTACGTGACAACGGTCAAATCGGTGACGTCGGTGCGCAGAATCGCCCGCACGAACGCCATCGGTTTGCGTCGTGAGCCCCACCCGCCGATGCCGATCGTCATGCCGCTGCGCAACTGCGCGACGGCGTCGTCGAGCGTGGTCCGCTTGTCGGTCATGACCGCTCGACGAACGCGTCGCGGTGCTCGTCGGACACCCCGGCGAGGTTCAGTTCGAACGTGAAGCCCTGTTCCATCCGGTAGCTGGCGTTCACCCGTTGCACGTCAATGAAATTCAGCGCCTCTTTTGCCGCCCGGATCACCCGGGTGTCCTTGACCGCGATGTCGCGCGCCACCCTCAGCGCAGCTTCGTCGAGCTGATCGCGGCCGACGACCTCGTGCACGGACCCGAACTGGTGCAGTGTCGCGGCGTCCACGGTGGCCGCGGTGAAGAACAATCGCCGCATCATATGTTGCGGCACAAGGCGGGACAGGTGAGTGGCCGCGCCCAGTGCACCGCGCTCCACCTCCGGAAGGCCGAACGTCGCGTCGTCGGAAGCGACGATCACATCGGCGTTGCCCACCAGCCCGATGCCGCCACCGACGCAGAACCCGTTCACCGCGGCGACCACCGGCACCGCACATTCGTAGACGGCGCGGAACGCGGCGAAGCAGCCGCGGTTGGCGTCGATCAGCGCTGCGAAACCCTCCGTGCGCTGCATCTCCTTGATGTCGACGCCGGCGTTGAAGCCGCGCCCTTCCGCGCGCAGGATCACGACGTGGGTCGCGGTGTCCTTACCGGCTGCGGTGATGGCGTCGGCGAGCTCGAACCAGCCTGCCGACGGAATCGCGTTGACCGGTGGGTAGTCGACCGTGACGGCGACGATGCCCGGCTCGACGATGGCGGACGTGATGGTCATGGCGGTCTTCCTGGGGTCGCTACCTAAGCAAGCACTTGCTTGGTAAGCTAGCACAGTGACCGACGCCGGCCCAGCGCTTGCCCTCAATTTCGGGCTCGCCGGCCGCGTCGTCCTGGTCACCGGCGGCGTGCGCGGCGTCGGCGCCGGGATCAGTGCCGTCTTCGCCGATCAAGGTGCGACGGTCCTGACCTGCGCGCGCCACCCCGTCGACGGCTCGCCGTACGAGTTCGTCGAATGCGACGTCCGCGACGCCGAATCGGTTGCGGGACTGATCGACACGATCGTCGAACGGCACGGCAAACTCGACGTGGTGGTCAATAATGCGGGCGGGTCACCGTATGCCTTGACCGCCGACGTCTCCCCGAAGTTCAACGAAAAGATCGTTGCGCTCAATCTCCTGGGCATGCTTCATGTTTCGCAACGGGCGAACGCGGTCATGCAATCGCAGTCCAGCGGCGGTTCGATCGTGTCGGTCTCCAGCGTCAGCGGACGACGGCCCACGCCCGGCACGGCCGCCTACGGTGCCGCCAAGGCGGGCGTCGAGAGCCTGACCCAGACACTGGCCGTGGAATGGGCGCCGAAGGTGCGGGTGAATGCGCTGGCGGTCGGCATGGTGGCCACCGAGCAGTCCGAGCTGTTCTACGGCGACGCCGACTCGATGGCTGCCGTAGCGGCTACCGTGCCGCTCGGCCGACTTGCGATGCCCGCCGAAATCGGTTGGGCCGCTGCCTTTTTAGCCTCAGATGCGGCGTCATACATCAGTGGTACCACCATGGCCGTGCACGGTGGCGGCGAGCCGCCGCCCTACCTGACGGCCTCGAGCGCCAACAAGTGAATGGAGTGAATGCGATGGGATTGGTCGACGGCCGAGTGGTCGTGGTGACGGGTGCCGGCCGCGGCATCGGTCGGGCGCATGCGCTCGCCTTCGCCGCGCAGGGTGCGCGGGTTGTGGTCAACGACATCGGGGTCGGCCTGGACGGCTCGGCCGCCGGCGGGGGTAGCCCCGCGCAGGACGTCGTCGACGAGATCACGTCGGCAGGCGGCGAAGCCGTCGCGAGTGGGGCGAACGTCGCGACGTGGGATGGTGCCGCCGACCTGATCCGGATCGCCATCGACACCTTCGGTGGCCTCGACGTCCTGGTCAACAACGCCGGAATTGTGCGCGACAGGATGATGGCCAACACCAGCGAGGAGGAGTGGGACGCGGTGATCGCCGTGCACCTCAAGGGTCACTTCGCGACGATGCGGCATGCCGCCCAGTACTGGCGCGGCAAGGCCAAAGAAGGCACACCCGTTGACGCGCGGATCATCAACACCAGCTCCGGCGCCGGCCTGCAGGGCAGCGTCGGGCAGGGTAACTACAGCGCGGCCAAGGCGGGCATCACTGTGATGACGCTCGTTGCCGCAGCCGAAATGGGGCGGTACGGCGTTACCGCCAACGCGATCGCGCCATCGGCACGCACCCGGATGACCGAAACCGTCTTCGCCGACATGATGGCCAAGCCCGACGAGGGATTCGACGCTATGGCGCCGGAGAATATTTCACCACTCGTTGTCTGGTTGGGCAGCACCGAATCTCGCGATGTGACCGGGAAGGTCTTTGAGGTCGAGGGCGGCCTGATCCGCGTCGCAGAGGGGTGGGCGCACGGACCGCAGGTCGACAACGGCGCGCAGTGGGACCCCGCGGAACTGGGGCCCGTGGTCGCCGACTTGCTCGCCAAGGCGCGGCCGCCCGTGCCGGTGTACGGAGCTTAGGGCCTGCAGACGATCAGCGGAATCACCCGGTCCGTGGCCTCGCGACTGCGCGGCCCCGAAAGCACCAACCGGCGACCGTCGCCCAGATGATTTTTCGAGTAGGCAAGAGCCGCACAGTTCGGGCCATTCGGCCGCGGACGACGGTCCATGAGAGGAGACTGTGAATCGTGCGGCCACACCCGGGTGTGGACTTTCCCGCATAAACCACTAGTTCAGCCAAGTGCCAGGAGGAATCAATGAAGTACGTCATGGCCTGGACGAGCCGGCTCGGCGGCTCCGGCAAGGAAAATGAAGAGGGCGTGCGGCGTGCCTTGGAACTGTTTTCCAAGTGGCAGCCAGCCGCGGGCACCACGTTCCACCAATTCGTCGGGCGGCTCGACGCCGAAGGAGGGTTTGCCGTAGTCGAAACCGACAATCCGGCAGAGCTGCTAGACGCGACTGGCAAGTTCGCCCCCTTCAACGTATTCCAGATCTATCCAGTCGTCGATATCAACGAATGGGCGCAGACGGCGCAGGAAGGTGTCGAGTTTAGGGGGTCGATCGGCTGAGCTGCGCTGCCCCGGTTAGGACTTTATCCTGGCGAAGGAGACTTCCTGGTGTGTCGGCTGCCGCCGTGCCAGTCCTCGTCAATGCCAACCGATTCCGGGTCCACACCGAGCGCGACCAGCTGAGGCCGCTCGCGCAGGCTGCGCTTGATTTCCGCGAAGCCGGGGAAGCCGGTCAGGGCGATGACATGGTCCCAGAGCTGGACGGCGTCATCTCCGCGTGGCAGTCGGCTGATCACCGGTCCGAAGAACGCGGTCCCGCCGGGCGGCCTGAAGTGCAGGATCGGGGTGCCGACATCGCGCCCCGTCAGGGCGAGTGCCTCCTCCGTCTCCGCGCGAATCGCGTCGTCGAACGTCGTATCGTCCAGCGCGTCCGCCAGATCACCGGGCAGTCCGACGTCGCGCAGCACCGGCTCCAGCAGGTGTCGGGCGCCCTGATCCGAGGCGGATAGGTGTTCGTCGCGTGGAGTGTCGAACAGTCGGGCGCCGATCGCCGAGTAGAGCGGCCCGACCGCGACCCGGCCGCGCTCTGCGCGTACCCGCGCGGCGACCCGCAGCAGCCGCAGTCCGGCGGTGTGCCCGTGTTCGTAATCAGGCGGGAAATGCGCGTCGTAGTCCACGTTTGCGTTGACGATCCGCAGGGAGATGAACCGCCAGTCCACGCTGTAGTCGCGCTGCGCGGCCACCATGCGCACCCACTTGCTCGTCATCCAGGCGAACGGGCAGACCGGATCGAAGTAGAAGTGCAAGTCGTAACCGGGTGGAGAGGTCATGCGCTCAGGGCTCGCACACCACGATCGGGATCCGCCGATCGGTCCATGACTGGTAGTCGTCGAAGGTGGGGTACATCTTGACCAGCCGCGGCCACAACGTCGCGCGCTCGTCGTCGGTCGCGTCCCGAGCGGTCAGAGTCAGCACCTCGTCCTTGATCTGGACGGACACCTTCGGATCGGCCTTGAGGTTGAGATACCACAACGGGTTACGGTCAGAACCGCCCCGGGAAGCGACCACGATGACCCGGTCGCCGTCACGCATGAACAGCAACGGGCTGACGCGGGGCCGGCCGGTCTTGCGGCCGGTGGTGGTCAACAGCGCCACCGGCGCCTCCTTGACCATGCCTCCCCGCTTGCCGCCGGAGACTTTGTAAAGCCAGGTGTGTCCGCGCCCCATCCACTTGATGAAGACATCCGCGAATGGGGAGTTCAGGTTGCGTGGCGGGGATTTCGGCATGGGCGTGAGGGCTAGATCCGCTCGATGATCGTGCCGGTGGACAGCGCGCCGCCCGCGCACATCGTGATCAACGCCGTGCTCTTGTCGGTGCGCTCCAGCTCATGCAATGCGGTGGTGATCAGCCGGCTGCCGGTGCAGCCGACCGGGTGACCCAGCGCGATCGCGCCGCCGTTGACGTTCACCCTGTCCATGTCGGGGTTGTGTACCCGTGCCCACGACAGCACCACCGACGCGAACGCCTCGTTGATCTCGGTGATGTCGATGTCACCGATCTTCATCCCGGCCTTGTCCAACACCTTGGCCGTGGACTGCACCGGGCCGTCGAGGTGGTAGTACGGTTCGGCGCCGACGAGCGCCTGGCTGACGATCCGCGCCCGGGGCGTCAGACCGAGCGCCTTGGCTTTGTCTTCGTCCATCCACAGCACCGCCGCCGCTCCGTCGGAGATTTGCGACGACGTGCCCGCGGTGTGAATGCCGTCCTCCAGCACCGGCTTCAGCTGCGAAAGCCCTTCCAGCGTGGTGTCCCGCAGCCCCTGGTCACGCGTCACCGACTGCCGGTCGGACGTCGGCTGCTTGTTCTCGTCGATCACCGGCGCCTCGATCGGGCTGACCTCGCGGTCGAACCGGCCCTCGGCCCAGGCCTGCTTGGCCTTGGCCTGCGAGGCCAGGCCGAACTCGTCGATGTCCGCGCGGGTGATGCCGCGGCGCTTGGCGATCCGCTCGGCGGCGGTGAACTGGTCGGGCAGGTCGATGTCCCACGACGCCGCCCGGATCGACGCGCGGTCAGGACCCGCGTTGGCGCCCAGGCCGACGCGGCTCATCGCCTCGATCCCGCAAGCGATGCCGATGTCGATCGCGCCGATCGCGATCAGCCCGGCGATGAGGTGGTTGGCCTGCTGGCCGCTGCCGCACTGACAGTCGACGGTCGTGGCGCCGACCTGCTCCGGCAAACCCGCCGTCAGCCACGACGTCCGGGTGATGTTGTTGGACTGCTCCGCGAACTGCGTGACGCAACCGCCGATGAGCTGCTCGACGTCGCCCGCGCTGATTCCGGCTTTGTCCACGAGCGCCTTCTGGACCGCGCCCAGCAGCTCAGTTGCATGCAGGCCGGACAACCATCCGTTGCGCTTTCCGATCGGGCTGCGGGTGGCTTCGACGATGACAGGGTTACCCATCCTGCCAGGCTAGAACACGTTCCATTACTCTGACAAGCGAGGATGCGAGAGTGCCTTTTGTCTGCGGTGAAGGCATGTTTTACTGGCACTAGATCACGTTGTATTAAGGAGCTCAGCAATGCCCAGCCCCCACCTTCCGCCCGGCTTCGACCCTACGGATCCCGATACCTGCGTGCAGGGTCTGCCCGTTGCGGAGTTCGCCGAGCTCCGCAAGGCCGCGCCGATCTGGTGGTGCGAGCAGACGCCCGGTCGTGCCGGCGGGTTCAACGACGGCGGCTACTGGGTGGTGACCAAGCACAAGGACGTCAAGGAGATGTCGCGGCGCAGCGACGTGTTCTCCAGCTACGAGAACGGCGTGATCCCGCGCTTCAACGACGACATTGCCCGCGAGGACATCGAGGTCCAGCGGTTCGTGATGCTGAACATGGACGCACCGCATCACACCCGGCTGCGCAAGATCATTTCCCGCGGGTTCACGCCGCGGGCGGTCGAACGGCTGCGCGACGAGCTGAGTCGACGGGCGGAGAACATCGCCAAGACCGCAGCCGCTCAGGGCGCCGGCGACTTCGTCGAACAGGTGTCGTGCGAGCTGCCGCTGCAGGCCATCGCCGGACTGCTCGGGGTGCCCCAGGAGGACCGGATGGAACTGTTCCGCTGGTCCAACGAGATGACCGGCAACGACGACCCCGAGTTCGCCCACGTCGACCCGAAGGGCTCGTCGGTGGAGCTGATCATGTACGCAATGAAGATGGCTGACATCAAAGCCAAGGATCCGGGCGAGGACATCGTGACCACGCTGGTCGAGGCCGACATCGACGGCGAGAAGCTGTCCGACGACGAGTTCGGCTTCTTCGTCGTGATGCTGGCCGTGGCGGGCAACGAGACCACCCGCAACTCCATCACCCACGGCATGGTCGCCTTCGCCGAAAACCCCGATCAGTGGGAGCTGTACAAGAAGCACCGCCCGGAAACCGCGGCCGACGAGATTGTCCGGTGGGCGACTCCGGTCACCTGCTTCCAGCGCACCGCGCTTCAGGACACCGAACTGTCCGGCGTGCAGATCAAGAAGGGCCAGCGGTTGGTGATGTTTTACCGGTCGGCTAATTTCGACGAGGAAGTGTTCGACGATCCGGAGAAGTTCGACATCATGCGAAACCCGAACCCGCACGTCGGCTTCGGCGGCACCGGGGCGCACTTCTGCATCGGCGCGAACCTGGCCAGGATGACCATCGATCTGATCTTCAACGCGGTCGCCGACCACATGCCCGATCTGACACCCGTCTCGGCGCCCGAGCGGCTGCGGTCGGGTTGGCTCAACGGCATCAAGCACTGGCAGGTCGATTACCGCGGCGGCGCAGCGGAACCGGCCGTGGATTCGGCCGCCAAGTGCCCGGTGGCGCACTGATGGATTTCACCCTCGACCCCGCGCAGCAGGCGGTCGCGGACGTCGTCACCTCCGCGCTGGACCGGGATAACAGCTTCCAGGCTTTGGTCGAGGGGGGCGTGACGGCGCTCGGCGTCCCGGAACGCCTCGGTGGCGACGGCGTCGGACTGCCCGAGATCGCCACCGCGCTCACCGAGATCGGACGGCATGGCACCATCGGCCCGGCATTGGCGACGCTGGGTCTGGGCTTGGTCCCACTGCTCGATCTGGCCACTCCGCAACAGCAGGACCGTTACCTCGCGGGCGTTGCCAACGGTGCAGTGCTCACCGCGGCGCTGAACGAGCCGGGCGCTCCGCTGCCGGATCGGCCGGCCACCATGCTTGTCGACAATCGCTTGACCGGCACCAAGGTTGGCGTGCCGTACGCCGAGCAGGCGGACTGGCTGGTCGTCACCGCGGACAGCGCTGTGGTCGTGGTGTCACCGACGGCCGACGGCGTGAAGCTGACCAGAACACCGACATCCAACGACTCCGACGAGTACGTCGTCACGTTCTCCGACGCCGAAGTCGACGGGATCCTCACCAACGCCACCCCTCACCGCGTCAACCAACTGGCGCTGGCCGCAACCGGTGCCTTCGCCGCCGGCCTGGTCGCCGGCGCGCTGCGACTGACCGCGGACTATGTCGGCAGCCGGCACCAATTCGGCAAGCCGCTGTCGACGTTCCAGACCGTCGCGGCGCAGCTCGCCGAGGTCTACATCGCCTCGCGGACCATCACGTTGGCGTCGACGTCGGTGATCTGGCGGCTGTCCGAGGGCCGCGACACCGACGACGACCTCGACGTGCTCGGGTATTGGCTTGCTTCGCAAGCGCCGCCGGTCATGCAGATCTGTCACCACCTGCATGGCGGCATGGGGATGGATATCACCTACCCGATGGCGCGGTACTACTCGACGATCAAGGACCTGACCCGGCTGCTGGGTGGGCCGTCGCATCGTCTCGATCTGGTGGGAGCACAATGTTCATAGAACTGACCCCTGAACAGCGTCAGCTGCAAGCCGAACTGCGGCAATACTTTTCGAGTCTCATCTCGCCCGAAGAGGCCAAAGAGATGGAAGCCGACCGGCACGGCAAGGCGTACCGCGCGGTGATCCGGCGGATGGGTCAGGACCGCAAGCTCGGCGTCGGGTGGCCCACGGAGTTCGGCGGGCTGGGGTTCGGTCCGATCGAGCAGCAGATCTTCGTCAACGAAGCCCACCGGGCGGATGTTCCACTTCCCGCGGTGACCTTGCAGACGGTCGGTCCCACCTTGCAGGTGTTCGGCACCGAGGAACAGAAGAACAGGTTCCTGCCCGCGATCCTCGCCGGCGAGCTGCATTTCGCGATCGGCTACACCGAGCCGGAGGCGGGCACCGACCTGGCGTCGTTGCGCACCACCGCGGTCCGCCATGGCGACGAGTACATCGTCAACGGTCAGAAGATCTTCACCACCGGCGCCCACGATGCCGACTTCATCTGGTTGGCGTGCCGCACCGATCCGGATGCCGTGAAGCACAAAGGCATTTCGATATTGATCGTCGACACGAAGGACCCCGGCTACTCCTGGACGCCGATCATCCTCAGCGACGGCGCGCACCACACCAACGCCACCTACTACAACGACGTCCGCGTCCCGGCGGACATGCTGGTCGGCGAGGAGAACGGTGGCTGGCGCCTGATCACCACCCAGCTGAACAACGAGCGGGTGATGCTCGGCCCGGCCGGCCGGTTCGCCGCCATCTACGACCGGGTGCACGCCTGGGCGTCCAAACCCGGCGGCGACGGGATCACGCCGATCGATCACGACGACGTGAAGCGCTCGCTCGGCGAGATCCACGCGATCTGGCGCATCAACGAGTTGCTCAACTGGCAGGTCGCCGCGTCGGGCAAAACCATTGACATCGCCGATGCGGCGGCGACCAAAGTGTTTGGCACCGAGCGCGTTCAATACGTCGGGCGACTCGCCGAGGAGATCGTCGGCAAGTACGGCAACCCCGCCGAACCGGACACCGCCGAGCTGCTGAACTGGCTCGACTCCCAGACCAAGCGGAACCTGGTCATCACGTTCGGTGGCGGTGTGAATGAGGTGATGCGCGAGATGATTGCGGCGTCGGGCCTGAAGGTGCCCAGGGTGCCGAGGTGAGTGCCCAGGCGACGAGCGCCAAGATCCACGAGGCCGTCGAACAGATCAAGGCGGCCGGGCGCAGCAAGCCGCGCGCCGGTCGTGACCCGGTGAACCAGCCGATGATCCGGCACTGGGTCGACGCGATGGGCGACGACAACCCCATCTACACAGACCAGACCGCAGCCAAGGCGGCCGGCCATCCCGGCATCGTCGCCCCGCCCGCGATGATCCAGGTCTGGACCATGATGGGCCTGGGCGGCGTCCGCCCCGACGATGATCCGATCGGCCCGATCATCGAGTTGTTCGACAACGCAGGCTATCCTCGGCGTGGTTGCGACCAACTGCGAGCAGACGTATCACCGGTATCTGCGGCCCGGCGAAGAGGTCAGCGTCGTCGCCGAACTGACCGACGTCGTCGGCCCCAAGCAGACCGCGTTGGGTGAGGGCTACTTCGTCAGCCAGAAGGTCACCTGGCAGGTCGGTGACGAGGATGTTGCCGAGATGAACTGGCGCATCATGAAGTTCATTCCGAAGGACTCCGCTCAGCCGGACACCAATCCCGACCGTTCCCGACGATCTGGACGCCGACTCGATGATGCGCCCCGCGTCGTCGCGGGACACCAGGTTCTTCTGGGACGGCGTGAACGCGCACGAGCTGCGGATCCAGCGCCGCGACGACGGCAGCCTGCAGCATCCGCCGATCCCGGCGATCTGGCAGGACAGCCAGGCGCCCATCGACTATCAAGTCGCCAGCGGCAGGGGCAGCGTGTTCAGCTTCGTCGTGCATCACGCGCCCAAGGTGCCGGGTCGCACGCTGCCGTTCGTGATCGCGCTCGTCGAGCTCGAAGAGGGCGTGCGGATGCTCGGTGAGCTCCGCAACGTCGACCCCGCCGCCGTGGAGATCGGAATGCCTGTTCGCGCAATGTATATCGACTTTCCTGCCAACGATGCCGGACCGGCGTGGACGCTGTACGCGTGGGAGCCGGACACATGAGCGCCCCCGCAATCGAAGTGGGCACGAAGCTGCCCGAGCTGTCGCTGTACGGCGATCCGACGTTCATCGTGTCGACGGCGATCGCCACCCGCGACTACCAGGACGTGCATCACGACCGGGACAAGGCGCAGGCCAAGGGATCCAAGGACATCTTCGTGAACATCCTCACCGACACCGGTCTGGTGCAGCGTTACCTCACCGACTGGGCGGGCCCGAGCGCGATGATCAAGTCGATCGGGCTGCGGCTCGGGGTGCCGTGGTACGCCTACGACACCGTGACCTTCAAAGGTGAGGTCACCGCCGTCGAGGACGGCCTGATCACGCTGAAGGTCGTCGGCAGTAACAGCCTCGGCGACCACGTCATCGCGAATGCCACGCTGACAATCGGCTCTTCGCGCGAGCGCTCATCGAGCGGGGACGCCTGATGCCGGGAGAGCTGTCCGGCAAGGCCGCGATCGTCGGCATCGGTGCCACCGACTTCTCGAAGGACTCCGGCCGCAGCGAGCTTCGGCTCGCGGCCGAGGCGGTCCTCGACGCCCTCGGCGATGCGGGTCTGACGCCCGCCGACGTCGACGGCATGGTCACGTTCACGATGGACTCCAACACCGAGATCGCGATCGCGCGCGCCACCGGAATCGGGGACCTGAAGTTCTTCTCGAAGATCCATCATGGCGGCGGCGCGGCGTGCGCCACCATTCAGCAGGCCGCCATCGCGGTGGCGACCGGGGTGGCGGATTGCGTTGTCGCATACCGGGCGTTCAACGAGCGGTCCGGGGTGCGGTTCGGGCAGGTGCAGACGCGGCTGGTCGAAAACGCCGACTCGACGGGTGTCGACAACTCGTTCTCCTATCCGCACGGCCTTTCGACGCCGGCCGCGCAGGTCGCGATGATCGCCAAGCGCTACATGCACCTGTCCGGGGCCACCAGCCGCGACCTCGGCGCGATCTCGGTGGCCGACCGCAAGCACGCCGCGAACAACCCGAAGGCGTACTTCTACCAGAAGCCGATCACCATTGAGGATCACCAGAATTCGCGGTGGATCGCCGAACCGCTGCGGCTGCTGGACTGCTGCCAGGAGACCGACGGCGCGGTGGCGCTGGTCGTCACGTCCGCGGAGCGGGCCAAGGATCTCAAGAACCGGCCGGCGGTCATCGAGGCGGCCTCGCAAGGGTCCAGCCCCAACCAGTATTCGATGGTCAGCTACTACCGGCCCGAGCTCGACGGCCTGCCGGAAATGGGCCTGGTCGGCCGCCAGCTGTGGCAGCAGTCAGGGCTCAAACCCACCGACATCCAGACCGCCATCCTCTACGACCACTTCACCCCTTTCACGCTGATCCAGTTGGAAGAGCTGGGATTCTGCGCCAAGGGTGACGCGAAGGACTTCATCGCCGACGGCGCGATCGAGATCGGCGGCCGGCTGCCGATCAACACCCACGGCGGCCAGCTCGGCGAGGCCTACATCCACGGCATGAATGGCATCGCCGAGGGCGTGCGTCAGCTCCGCGGCACGTCCGTCAATCAGGTTCCCGACGTCGAGCATGTGGTCGTCACCGCGGGCACCGGCGTACCGACGTCGGGTCTGATCCTGGGTTGATCGTTGCCGAGCAACTTTCATGGGAGTAACCGACAGATCTTGCTCTCCCGCGGCGGCTGAACGTTTACTGGAACCCGTAGGCCCGCCAGCCGTCACCAACCTCTGTGGTCAGTACGACTAGCTGATCGACCAACGCAAAGGGTGGGCGGCCGGCATCCAGGTCGCAGCACGCGATCCGGGGTTTATTCGTGGTCCCTGAGCCTCACGACATGGAACGCATCCACGCTGGACCGCCGCCATACGGCGGGCGGTCCAGCGCAGACCCTTCGTCTTAGAGCGCCTAGCCGGCGAGTGCAGTGGGTGCCGGGCGTTGCCTGTCGTTGTCGTTGTCGCGTCGTACGTCGTTCGTGTTCACTGTTATTGTAGTTGGAAAGCAACAATGGCGATGGTGTCGGCGGTGCCGTTGGCGGCGCTGATGTTGCTGATGGAGGTGTTGGCGGGGGCGTTGACTGGGGTGAGGCCAAGCCAATCGGCATGCTGAAGTGCGTTGCCTGAGAACGCGCCGGTACTCTGCTTGGTGTTGCCGTCGGTGTTGCTGACGTTACAGCGACCCCGCTACCGGCGCTGTGCTGCTGGTACTGGGGCCACTTGTGGCAGGCTAAGAATTGGCATTTGCCATCGGCGCGG
This sequence comes from uncultured Actinomycetota bacterium, assembly GCA_963759655.1. Classification (GTDB taxonomy): domain Bacteria; phylum Actinomycetota; class Actinomycetes; order Mycobacteriales; family Mycobacteriaceae; genus Mycobacterium. The sequence goes on from CAVXAG010000032.1 coordinate 37,419, forward strand.
CGAGGCTGGAGAGTGCGCCGAGGCCCACCGCCGAGCACCCAACGATGGCGCCGGCAGCGACGGTGCGCTTCAGCGTTGACGTCTTACTAGGCACTGAGTGATTACCCATTTTCTTGAGCTCCTCTTGTTTTGCTGTTGTTTGCACAGATGTGATTGCGCCGGTGTCCGACCGGCTCGGCGCTAGATGGCATCATTCGCAGACCCTTAACCCGCGGTGATCGGCGCGTCTGTCGTTGTCGTTGTCGTTGTCGTTGTCGTCGTGTTCGTCGTTATTGTTGTTTGAGCGACAACAACGGCGGTCGTGTCGAGGGTGCCGTTGGCGGCGCTGATGTTGCCGATGGAGGTGCTGACGGGGGCGTTGGCTGGGGTGAGGCCAATGCCAATTGGAATGCTGAAGGCGTTGCCTGAGAACGCGCCGGTACTCTGCTTGGTGTTGCCGTCGGTGTTGCTGACCGTTACAGCGACCCCGCTACCGGCGCTGCTGCTGTTACTGGGGCCACTTGTACCATGGCTATGCGACTTGGCATTTGCCATCGGCGCGGCGAGGCTGGAGAGTACGCCGATGCCCACCGCCGAGCACCCGACGATGGCGCCGGCAGCGACGGTGCGCTGCAGCGTGTGCTTACTAGGCATTGAGTGATTACCCATTTTCTTGAGCTCCCTTGATCTTGTTTTTGCTGTTGTTTGCACAGATGTGACCGATGTGATGGCGCCGATCTTCGACCGGCTTGGCTGGATGTCACCATTCGCGTGTTCGCACTTCGCGGTCCGCGCCGTGCCGTCTCCTTGGCATCGCGAGCGCCGAGTCACCTCCAATAGCCCTCCCTTCGTTCCTTTCGTTGTTGCCGTTAAACGTGATGCTTGCCGGACTTGCCGTTTACGCTGGCGGCATTACTGACAGGTGTGCTGAGCGGGGTGCTTGATCCGAGACTGAACGGTGTGCTGAGCGGGGTGCCTGATCCGAGACCGGAACTCAGCTGTGGGGTGATGATGTTGCCCGAGAGGTTGGTCTTCTGATTTGAATTGCCCTCGGTGGTGGTTACACCTACCGAATTTCCACCCAGTGGGGCGGAGCCGGTCTGGATGGATGTGACGCCCGTGGTGTTGCCGTTGCCGTTGCCGGCGGCGATGTTTCCGAATGTGGAGGTGGTGCTCGAGTTTCCGCCGAGCAAACTAAACTGTGGGTTGAAGACGTTGCCGGACCCGAATGTCGGTCTGAGTCGAGTTACCCTCGGAGGACGTGGCGTTGGTCGTGGAGGAGCCGCTCCCGGTGGATGTAACGGCAACTCCGGTGGTGTTGCCGTTGCCGTTGAGGATGGAGGCGTTTCCGATCGTGGAGGTGTTGCTCGAGTTTCCGCCGAGCAGACTCAGCTGCGGGTTGAAGACGTTGCCGGACAGGATGTCGATCTGGGTCGAGTTGCCTTCGGAGACCGTGGTGTTGGTCGTGGAGGAGCCGGTCCCGGTGGATGTAGCGGTAACTCCGGTGGTGTTGCCGTTGCCGTTGAGGGTGGAGAGGTTTCCGATCGTGGAGGTGTTGCTCGAGTTTCCACCGAGCAGACTCAGCTGTGGGTTGAAGACGTTGCCCGAGAGGATGTTGATCTGGACGACGTTGCCGTTGGAGACCGCCACGTTGGTCGTTTGGGAGCCGCTCCCGGTGTTTGTAATGCCTACCTCGGTGGTGTTGCCGTTGCCGTTGCCGGCGAAGAGGTTTCCGATCGTGGAGATGTTGCTCGAGGTACCGCCGAGGCCGAACTGCGGGTCGATGACGTTGCCCTGGAGGATGTTGATCTGGACCGTGGTGCCATCATTCTCGACGAAAGCTGGTGGAGAAGGCGTTTGCGGTGGGCGCGGTCCCGTCGCCGAGCAGGCCTAAGCAGCAAGCGGCGCCGCCCGCCGCAACGCCGCCCACCGCAACGGTGCGGGTCATTACTGACCGCTTGCGCGGCATCCTGTGGATACCCATTTTCTGAGTTCCTTTTCGATGGTCCACGTCGATGTGTGACTGCACTGAATCCGTGAGGCCGTGCCTGCCGTCCGGAACCGCCCGGTGGTTGCTCATTGCTGTGCCTCGCTGTCACGGGACTGTTGCCCCAGTTATGGGACAGTCGTGCTGATACTGGAACGATAGACCTCCAAGCAGCACATGTCGATCAAAACGGCAAAATTTCTCTGCAGAGAATTGGCTACCGGGAAGTAGGTCCCGACCGCGAAGCGTCTCGTTCGGTAAAGGGCCTGGTGAGGCGCTTCCGAGGTAAGCCTGGCAACAGTTAGGCGAACCGCGCAGGGCGGACCGGCAAAGGCAAGTTCCGCCGAGCCCACGCCAGCTTCAGTCCCTACCGCAAATCAGTGGTGCGAACCGCGCCACGGGTTCACGTCGCGTCGTGCTGTTCGCTGCACTCCCCGGAAGCCTTCACCGCCATTCTTCGCCGGCGCCATACCGATGACCTCGGCGTGGCCGGCCGTGGGGAACGTCGGATCAGCCTCCTGCCAGCGCTCGCCTTCGACTCGTCGGGTCCGTTGGCGCAATTACGTTAGCAACCACACCGCGGCGAGGGCGTGGTTTCGGCGCAGTCGGTGAGGTCGTGGCGTCCAGATCGCGATGCGTTGATGGGCAAGCGATTCGACGTTTAACCAATTGCTTCTGTCTTACTTGCACGACTCCGCTAGCCGGGTGCTCGTCGACTCCTCGTCACGGAGCCGCGCAGCTTGGGCCGGATCGCCGCCGGGTACTCCCGCCATCGCGTTCATCGCAAGGCCCTGCAATTGATCTGCGAACGAACGAATCGATGCGGCCAACTCCGGTGGCGTCGCGGGATCGAGATGAGCCAGCAGATATGTGGCTCCCCCCACCAGTGCTACGCGGGCATTCGCCGTCGCTGCCTGCATCGCGATCGGGTCACTACCGGGGTCGGCGTGAGTCTGCAGTGAGACTGCGTTGCGGACCAAATTGAACGCGGAACACGCTCGCGTCTTCGCATCAGCGGCCTGCTGATCGGTCACCGTGTTGGTGCTTTCACGGTGTGGGTGCAGCCACGCCCAAGCCGAAAAGCCGATCGCAATGCACGACAGCGCGAGCGCAATCACTGTGACCCATCGCGATGGCCCCCGCCGGGGCCCGGAGCGTTCAGATCGTGCAGCTTTCCTAGCCGATACATCGTCCGTCGGCTTCGACACGACCTGATGATAGCTGCCTGGGCCGTTCCTCTGGCTATGCCGGCACCAGCTCCACCCCCGACAGCACGGGCTCGTCGTCGCGGGCCGGCGCGGTGACTGTGGCGACCAGCCGGTCGTCGGATTCCCAGATCCGCGCCAGCAGCATCTCGCCGGGGTACGCGACGCCCGCGAACCGCGCGCTGTACGTGCGCACCCTGCCGACGTCGCTGTCGAGGCACGCGTCGACGATCGCCTTGCACGCGATTCCGTACGTGCACAGGCCGTGCAGAATCGGCCGTGGAAACCCCGCCGCGGCGGCGAATTCCGGGTCGGAGTGCAGCGGGTTGCGGTCACCGCAGAGCCGGTAGAGCAGGGCCTGCTGGGGCAGGATCGGCAGCGGCACCTCGTGATCGCACGGACGCTCCGGAGGAGCGACCATCGCCCCCGACGGTCCGCGCTCACCGCCGAATCCGCCCTCGCCGCGGGCGAATATCGACCGCCGCTGCGTCCACAGCGCCGCGCCGTCAGGAGACTTCACGGTGGTCTCGGTCACCACCACCGCGGCCTTGCCTTTGTCCCACACCTCGACGATCCGGCTGGTCCCGCGCGCACTGCCCGACGGCGGCAGCGGCCCGCCCACCGTCACCTGTTCGGAGGCATGCAGAATTTTCGCGAGATCGATCTCGACCCCCGGCCAACTGACCTTCGGTGGCTCGGTGTCGTGAAAGGTCGCGGCGACGCAGCCGAACGTCGGCAGCACCTGGGGCGTGTGATCCACCAGATAGCTCAACTCGCGCGGGTTCATCGGGTCGGCCCCGGCGCCGAGTCCGAGGTGATACAGCTGCACATCGCTGCTGGTCCAACCGAATTCGATGGCCGGCAGCTCTGCGCCGATCGCCACCGACGGATCGATGGGCATGTCAGCCCGCTCCGGTATCCGATGTCGCCGGCCCGCCGGCTCCGGTATCCGATGTCGCCGGCCCGCCGGCTCCGGTATCCGATGTCGCCGGCCCGCCGGCTCCGGTATCCGATGTCGCCGGCCCGCCGGCTGCGGGATCCGATGTCGCCGGCCTGCCGGCTCCGGTACCCGAGGCGATATGCAAAGCCGCCAGATACCCGAACGCCATCGCCGGTCCGATCGTGCCGCCCGGTCCCGGGTAGGTGTGGCCCATCACCGGTGAGCTTGCGTTCCCTGCCGCGTACAGCCCGGCGATGACGCTGCCGTCGTCGCGAAGCGCCCGCCCGTGTACGTCGGTCCGGACACCGCCCTTGGTGCCGAGATCACCGGGCACCATCTTGGCGGCGTAGAACGGCGGATGGCTGATCTCGCCGAGGTTCGGGTTCGGCTTGTTGGTCGGGTCCCCGTAGTAGTTGTCGTAGGCGCTTTCGCCGCGGTGGTAGTCCTCATCGACCCCCGAGCGGGCGAACCCGTTGAACCGCGAGACCGTCGCGACCAGCTCCTCGGCCGGCAGCCCGGCCGCAGCCGCCAGCTCCTCCAGCGTCGAAGCCGCAACGATCACCCCGCTGTCGAGCCATTTGTTCGGAATACGTTGCCCGGGATTCAATCCCGCGAAGATGTAGCGGTCGCGGTACTGCTGGTCGAAAACCAGCCAGGAAGGCACGTTCTCGCCGGGGCCGGGACCTTGGCCCCACTCGCCGCCGTACATGTGGTGGCACGCCTCGACATAGGGCATGGATTCGTTCATGAACCGCTTGCCGGCCAGATTGACGATGATCGACCCGGGGGAGTTGCGCTCCGACAGCGCGAACCACGGTGCACCCACCAGTGGCACTGTCGGCCCCCACCACGCGTCTTCCATCAATTCCAGTCCGGCGCCCAGTTTCTCGGCCGCCACGATCCCATCACCTGTGTTGGCCGCCGCACCCACCGTCCATTCGGTGGTGATCGGGGCGCGCTGATACTTCACCCGCATCTGCTCGTTGTGCTCGAAACCGCCGGATCCCAGGATCACGCCGCGGCGGGCCCGAATCAGCCGCGGATCAGCCGAGTCCGGCGAAAGAGCATCCCGGACATAGACGCCGCGGACGGCACCGTCCTCGACGTAGAGATCGGTCAGCGCGGTGTTGAGCTTTACATCGACGCCGGCGTCCCGCAGCCCGATCCGCAGCGGTGCGATCAGCGCCCGCCCCATTCCGACCAGGTTCTTGCCGGTCGCTTTCGCCCACATGGTGCGTGCACCGACCCGCAGGCTTCGCAGCACCCCGCGAGGGTGGCGTTTGAGCATGTTCAACCGCACGTAGTCCTGTTGCATCACCACGACGTTGAGCGGGATTTTGCCGTACGCCGGTTCGAGGCCGGCCGCCTCGGGGCCGAGCTTGCGGGCATCGAATGGCTTCGGCTCGATCGAGCGGCCACCCGCGCGCCCGCCGTCCGCCTCGGGGTAGTAGTCGGAGTAGCCCGGCACCCAGCACATCTTCAACGGGGTGTGCTTCAGGACGAACGACAGCATCTCGGGTGCCCGCTGCAGGTACGCGTCGATGCGCTCGGGCTCGACGATGTCGCCGACGATGCCGTGCAGGTACCTGCGCGCGGCCTCGGGTGTGTCCTTGACGCCGTCCCGCTTGAGGATCTCGTTGTTCGGGATCCACACACCGCCGCCGGATCGAGCGGTCGAGCCGCCGAAATGGCCGGCCTTCTCGATCACCACCGTCGATAAGCCCTCGTGGGCCGCGGTGAGTGCGGCTACCATGCCCGCAGCGCCGCTGCCCACCACGACGACGTCGTACTCCTGTCCGGTCATACTAGAACACGTTATAGAATTGGCCGGGCCGGGCGCTACCGGGCCCACCGGCCCCACCGCATCGAACAAGAGGGGCGATCACGGATGCTCAGTGTTCAGACCCGCGATGAACTGGCCGCCGACTTGGCCGAGGCCGGCCGCAGCCGGGTGCCGATCGCTCCGCTCACTGACCGAAACCCCACCATAGACGTGGTCGACGCGTACGAGATCCAGCTCATCAACATCCGCCAGCGCGTTGCCGAAGGCGCCCGGGTGGTCGGCCACAAGGTGGGGCTGTCGAGCAAAGCGATGCAGCAGATGATGGGCGTCGACGAACCTGACTACGGGCATTTGCTCGACGAGATGCAGGTCTTCGAGGACACCCCCGTCAAGGCCGGCTCCTACCTGTACCCGCGCGTCGAGGTCGAGGTCGGGTTCGTCCTCGCCGAAGACCTGCCCGGCGCCGAGTGCACCGAGGACGACGTGCTGGCCGCGACGGCCGGGTTGGCCCCGTCGATCGAGCTGATCGACACCCGCATCACCGACTGGAAGATCAAGTTGTGCGACACCATCGCCGACAACGCCAGCTCGGCCGGGTTCGTGCTGGGCGCGCAGCGGGTGGCGCCCGAGAAGGTGGACATCAAGGGCATCGATGCGGTGCTGACCCGCAACGGCGAGGTGGTGGCCAACGGCCGCAGCGACGCCGTGCTGGGCAATCCGGTGACGGCGGTGGCGTGGCTGGCCCGCAAGGTGGAAGGTTTTGGTGTCCGGCTGCGCAAAGGTGACATCGTGCTGCCGGGCTCGTGTACCCGCGCGATCGACGCTTCCCCCGGTGATCATTTCGTCGCGGAATTCGACGGACTCGGGTCCGTGCGGTTGACTTTCGAATAGAGGAGCACCATGCGCCCATCGCCCCGAAAAAGCACCGTCGCTATCGTCGGTTCCGGCAACATCAGTACCGACCTGATGTACAAGCTGCGGCGCTCCGATTGGCTCGAACCGCGCTGGATGGTCGGCATCGATCCGGACAGCGAGGGCCTCAGGCGCGCCCGCGATCTGGGACTGGAGACCACCCACGAGGGCGTCGACTGGTTGCTCAACCAGGACGAGAAGCCCGACCTGGTGTTCGAGGCCACGTCGGCCTATGTGCATAAGGCCGCCGCGCCGCGCTACGCCGAGGCCGGGATTCGCGCGATCGACCTGACACCGGCCGCCGTCGGCCCGGCGGTGATCCCGCCCGCCAATCTGCGCGAGCACCTCGACGCGCCGAACGTCAACATGATCACCTGCGGCGGGCAGGCGACGATCCCGATCGTGTACGCGGTGTCCCGCGTCGAAACCGTCCCCTACGCCGAGATCGTGGCGTCCGTCGCCTCGGTTTCTGCGGGGCCGGGAACCCGTGCCAACATCGACGAGTTCACCAAGACCACCAGCCGCGGCGTCGAAACCATCGGCGGCGCGAAACGCGGCAAGGCGATCATCATCCTCAACCCGGCCGATCCGCCAATGATCATGCGCGACACCATCTTCTGCGCGATCCCCGAAGACGCCGACACCGACGCGATCGCGCGATCCATTCACGACGTGGTGGCGCAGGTGCAGACCTACGTCCCCGGCTACCGCCTGCTCAACGAACCGCAGTTCGACCAGCCGTCACTGAATTCCGGCGGGCACGCGCTGGTCACGACGTTCGTCGAGGTCGAGGGCGCCGGAGATTATCTCCCCACCTATGCGGGCAACCTGGACATCATGACGGCGGCGGCGACCAAGGTTGGCGAGGAGATCGCCAGACAGATGGCAAGTGCAGCCGCAGGGAGCGCGCGATGACCGACATATTCTTCAACCCGATCTGGGATGTCCGGATGACGGACACGTCATTGCGCGACGGTTCACACCACAAGCGCCACCAGTTCACCGCGGACGAAGTGTCGAGCATCGTCGCGGCGCTCGACGCCGCCGGGGTGCCGGTCATCGAGGTCACCCATGGTGACGGTCTCGGCGGGTCGTCGTTCAACTACGGCTTCAGCAAGACTCCCGAGCAGGAACTCATCAAGCTGGCCGCCGAGACCGCGGATCAGGCGAAGATCGCGTTCCTGATGCTGCCCGGCGTGGGCACTAAGGAAGACATCATCGCGGCCCAGGACAACGGCGGGTCCATCTGCCGGATCGCGACCCACTGCACCGAGGCCGATGTGTCGATCCAGCACTTCGGGCTGGCCCGCGAACGCGGCCTGGAGACGGTGGGTTTTTTGATGATGGCGCACACCATTGCGCCGGAGCGCCTGGCCAAGCAGGCAAGGATCATGGCCGATGCCGGCTGCCAGTGCGTCTACGTCGTCGACTCCGCCGGTGCGCTGGTGCTCGAGGGCGTCCGCGACCGGGTCGCCGCGCTGGTCGCCGAACTCGGTGACGACGCACAGGTCGGTTTTCACGGGCACGAGAATCTCGGCCTCGGTGTCGCGAACTCGGTCGAGGCCGTGCGTGCCGGGGCCAAGCAGATCGACGGCAGCTGCCGCCGCTTCGGCGCGGGTGCGGGCAACGCACCGGTCGAGGCCCTCATCGGGGTGTTCGACAAGATCGGCGTGAAGACCGGCATCGACTTTTTCGACATCGCCGACGCCGCCGAAGACGTCGTGCGCCCCGCCATGCCCGCCGAGTGCCTGCTCGACCGCAATGCGTTGATCATGGGCTACTCGGGGGTGTACTCGAGCTTCCTCAAGCACGCGATCCGGCAGTCCGAACGCTACGGCGTGCCGGCGCACGAGCTGCTTCACCGCGCCGGGCAGCGCAAGCTCATTGGCGGGCAGGAGGACCAGCTGATCGACATCGCGCTGGAGATCAAGCGCGAGCAGGAGCAGAACATCAACGCCGCGCCGACCCGGTGAGCGGTTGGCCGTTGGCGCCTTGGGCCAAACAGATCAGGGTTCCCGGGGCGCTCGGGCTGTCGTTGGTCCGATCCTGATCGGAGTCGACCAGGTAGGTCATCGTGTAACCGCTACCGTCGATGGGCCGCCCTGTGTAGTCGGGAAATGCCGTGCCGCAGTTGCGATTCGCGACATCGGGGACCGTCGTGTCGACCCACATCGGCCCGCGGAAATACACCTCCGCGTTATGCCGTGTCGCACAGTCGACGATGGTCACCGTCACCTCGCCGAGATCGACATGGGGAAGGTCGGCGAGGCATTGACCGACGTCGAGATCGATCCACCTTTCGGTTCGGGGACCTGCCGCGGGGGATGATGGGGCAACGGCGGCGCTGGTTGCGATCGCCGGGGCGGCGCGGCTGGTCGACGTGTTGCCGGAATTTTCGGCGGTCGCACCGCAGGCCGCCAGCAATGCCAGCGCTATCGCTGTCAGGCCCCACCACAGTCGACGAACGATGTCCAGAGTCTAGCCACGCCGACGCCGATCGAACCTCAGGCACAATGTTGCAGTGACTGCAGTTCCCGATGTGCGCCGCGTGCGCATCGGGTCGATGGAGCTTCTTCTCGTCGTTCTGGTCGCGTCCGCGTTGACGGGCGGGATCGTCAGCGCGTTCATCGCCGGGCGGGCGAAGCTGTCCGTCGCCGCGACGGTGTTCTGCGGCGTGTTCGTGCAGGCGCTGCCGTTTCTGGTGCTCGGCGTCGTGGTGAGCGGCCTGGTCGCGGCGTTCGTCACGCCCGACCGGCTGGCCCGTTGGCTGCCTCGCCGCAGCGGCGTGGCGGTCCTGGTCGCCGGCGTCGGCGGGGCTGCGCTGCCGGGATGCGAATGCGGTTCGGTGCCGATCGCGCGCCGGTTGTTTGACGGCGCATCCGGGGCGGCGGCGTTGACGTTCATGTTGTCCGCGCCGGCCATCAATCCCGTTGTGCTGGTGGCCACCTCGGTGGCCTTCCCGGGCGAGCCGCGGATGGTCCTCGCCCGCCTCGTCGGTTCGCTGTTGACCGCTGTCGCGATGGGCGCGCTGTGGTTGCGTTTTGGCCGCGCCGACTGGGTCACCCGCCGCCTGCCGAAACCCCACGCCGCCGATGCCTCGCATTGGACGGTCTTCACCGAGGCCGTGCGGCACGACTTTCTCACCGCCGCGTCGTATTTGGTGCTGGGCGCGTCAGCTGCGGCGGCGCTGCGAGTGTTGCTGCCGCCGTGGGTGTTCGAGCACCTTGCCGGGAACCTGGTCCTCGCGGTGGTGATGATGGCGTTGCTCGCCGTGGTTCTCGCGCTGTGCTCCGAGGCCGACGCCTTCGTGGCGGCCAGCTTGACGGCGCTTCCGCTGCTGCCGAAGCTGGTGTTTCTTGTGGTGGGCCCCGCGGTGGACGTGAAGCTGTTCGCGATGCAGGCCGGAATGTTCGGTCGCCGGTTCGCGATCCGCTTCGCTCCTGCGACGTTCGTCGTCGCAACGCTGGTGGCCACGGCGGTCGGGCTTGTGGTGCTGGGTGGTGCCGGGTGAAGCGCGAAACCCAGAACGTGTTGGTCTTGCTGCTGGGCCTGGCTGTCGGCGTGCTGGTGGTGAAGGGCGCCTATCTGCACTATGTGAAGCCTGCGCTGATGCCGTGGCTGCTGATCGCGGCCGCGGTGCTGATCGCGCTGGCGCTGGTGTCCATCGTCCGCGACATCCGCAACGCAGGCGAGGCCGCTGACGACGGCCACCGCCACAGCGGTGCTCTTGTGTGGCTGCTGCTGGTGCCCGTTGTGCTCATCGCGTTCGTGATACCGCCGCCGATCGAGGCCAACGGCGCCGCGCCGGTCGCCGCCGCCGCCAAACCGCATCGGCGTGCCTTTCCGGCCCTGCCCGCGCAGCGTGCGCCGGTGCTGCCACTGCCCGAAGTGGTCATGCGGGTGGCCACCGATTCGGCGGGCACGCTGGACGATCGCCTGGTCACCGTCAGCGGCTTCACGTTGATCCACGCCGGTGGCGTGGACCTCGGCCGCGTTGTCATCGTCTGCTGCGCCGCGGATGCGCAGCTGGCCAGGGTTCACCTCACCGGCCCGGGTGCCACCGCGGCGGCCGGCTACCCCGAGGACACCTGGCTGCGGATCGAGGCCACCGCGGTGCCCGGAAGTGCCACCGCGGCGACATCGTTCATACCGACGATGACCGTGACCGACGTGACCAAGATCGACCGGCCCGCCAACACGTACTCCTATTAGCGCGGCGGCTTGCTTCCACCCAGTTGCGCGGTCAGCGCGTCGGCCGCGGCCATCAGGCCGCGCGCCCGGTCGGTGATCTCCGCGTCGGTGAGGGCCCGGCCGATCCGCAGCGACGCCACCATCGCCTGCCGCCGATGGTGGTCGTACACCGGTGCCGAGATCACGCTGATGTCGTGGCGCTGCCGCGCCCCCGAGATCTCGCTGCGCAGGTACACCCGCTCTCCGATGTCGGAGACGATCTCACCCAGCAGCGCCCGCAGCTCGTCGGGCAGGCTGTCGGACATGCCGGCCATCAGCGCATAGAGCCGCTGGCCGCCGGGGGTCAGTCGCTCGACCAGGTAGCCGTCGGCACGGCATTCGGCGATGACACGCTGTAGCCGCTCGGTGTCGGTGCGCAGCGGAATGGTCGGTTCCTTGGTCAGCCAGCTTCGGACGGCCTCGTCGTCCCACAGCACGAACATCAGCCCGACCGGCGGGGCGAACGGATAGCTCTGCCCGGCTTCGACGCCGACCCGATCGCCCGCGGGGGCGACCAGCTCGAGCAGCGTGATCCGGTCGTCGACCACCGCCGACAGCGCGGCGGTGGTCGCGAATCGGGCGGACAGCCGGCGCAGTTCCTCGCGCGCCGCCGGACTGACCCGCATCGACTCCTGCGCGTTGTGGCCGAGCGTGATCAGCGCAGGCCCGAGTCGGTACGTTTTGTCCAGCCCGTCTCTGATCAGGTATCCGGCCTCGGTGAGCGTGGAGACGATGCCCAGGCAGGTCGGCTTGCTGAGCTCGACGCGCCGGGCCAGCTCCGATACGCCGAACCGCTGCTGCGGGTGCCGGCCCATGAACTCCAGCACCCGCACCACGCGGCCGGTTGGCGGCGAGGCGCGGCCGGCGGCCTCCGGGGCTGTCACCCCTCGGATCCTACGTCAGCGGTCCAAATATGGACCACAGCGCGTCAGTATGTTGACGCGAAGTTAGAACACGTTCTAGTCTCGACCCGGTGTACACCGATCCGTTGACGGCGGCGATCGCCGAGGCCGAGCAGCTGGTGGCGGCCGCGCCGCACATCGAGAATGAGGCGGACCTGCTCGAGGGACTGCAATACCTGGCGCAGGGCATCGCCGCCTGCACGCACGTCTCGTTCCACTACGACCGCGACCACCCGTTCTTCCTCAGCGGCACCGGGCCCTTCACGAAGATGGGGTTGGACAACCCCGACACCATGTACTTCGGTACCCGTGTTCAGCCCGGCCGGTCCTACGTCGTCACCGGGCAGCGCGGCACCACCACCGACCTCAGCTTCCAGCTACTGGGCGGCGAGTACACCGACGAGGGTGTCCCGGTCAGCGAGGCCGCGTTTGACGACCGCGAACTCGACATCGCCGCGGACGGCAGCTTCGAATGGCGGTTCACGCCCACCAGTCCAGCGCAGCTGGTGGTGCGCGAGGTGTACGGCGACTGGTCGCAGCGGCGCGGCACGATCGCGATCGAGCGCGCCGACACGGCAGGCACCGCGCCGCCGCCGCTGACTCGTGAGCTGATCGAAAAGCGTTACGCCACGGCGGGAAAGCAGCTGGTGAACCGCATCAAGACGTGGCTGCAGTTCCCGCAGTGGTTCTACCTCAACCTGCCCGCGAACACGCTGGTCGCTCCGCGGCTGACACCGGGCGGCCTTGCGACGCAGTACTCCTCAGTCGGCCACTTCGACCTGGCGCCCGACCAGGCGCTGGTCATCACGATTCCGCAGTCCGACGCACCGTACCTCGGATTCCAGTTGGGCAGCATGTGGTACATCTCGCTGGACTACATCAACCACCAGACATCCTTGAATGCCACTCAGGCCCAAGTGGACCCGGACGCAAAGATCCGGATCGTGGTGGCCGACCGCAGTCCGGGCGTGACGAACTGGGTCGAGACGCTCGGACATCGGAAGGGCTTTCTGCAGTTCCGCTGGCAGCGGGTTTCTCGGGCACTCACCGAAGCCGACGGGCCCACCGTTGAGCTGGTCGACCTCGACGCGGTACCGGCCGCGTTGCCGTTCTACGAGCACAACAAGATAACCGACGAGGACTGGCGGGAGCGGATCGCCCAACGGCAGCACGCGATCGCCACCAGGATGCTGGGGTGAATGATGGCCGACGGCCTGCTAACCGGAAAAGTGGTGTGCATCAGCGGAGTCGGGCCGGCGTTGGGCACGACGTTGGCGCGGCGATGCGCCGAGTACGGCGCCGACCTGGTGCTGGCCGCGCGCACGGTTGAGCGCCTCGACGACGTGGCCAAGCAGATCACCGACACCGGCAGGCGCGCGGTGGCCGTCGCGACGGACATCACCGACGAGGACCAGGTGCGTAACCTCGTCGACGCGTCGCTCGCCGCGTATGGCCGCGTCGATGTGCTGATCAACAACGCGTTCCGGGTGCCGTCAATGAAGCCGTTGGCCAACACCACTTTTGAGCATATCCGCGACGCGATCGAGCTGACAGTGCTCGGTGCACTGCGCCTCACTCAGGGCTTCACGCCCGCCCTGGCCGCGTCCAACGGCGCGGTGGTCAACGTGAACTCGATGGTGATCCGTCACTCGCAGGCCAAATACGGCGCCTACAAGATCGCCAAGTCGGCACTGCTGGCGATGTCGCAATCGCTGGCCACCGAGCTCGGCGAGCAGGGTATCCGGCTGAATTCGGTGGTCCCGGGCTATATCTGGGGTGACACGCTGAAGGGCTACTTCACCCACCAGGCCGGCAAGTACGGCACCACGGTCGACCAGATCTACGCGGCGACGGCGGCTAACTCCGACCTGAAGCGGCTACCCACCGAGGACGAAGTCGCCTCTGCGATCATCTTTCTCGCCAGCGACCTGTCCAGCGGCATCACCGGACAGACGCTCGACGTCAACTGCGGCGAGTACAAGGCCTGATGGCTGAACGTACCGACGTCGGCACCGTTGACGACCTACACGAGTCGGCGTCGCGACTGGTCGGCCTCGACGATTTCGGCCCGGACGACGATAACTACCGCGAAGGCCTCGCGGTCATCCTCGACTCGTATCAGCGCGACGCCGACCTGACGCCGTTCGGCAGCAAGATGTGTCGGGTGTATCTGCGCGGCGCGCTGGCCGCCAGGCTGACGGCGCAGGCCGGCTGGAAGCAATACCCGCACTATGCCGACGTCGGTGTCGAGCGCCCGATCTTCGTCACCGGGTTGGTCCGCACGGGAACCACCGCGCTTCATCGCCTGCTCACCGCCGACCCGTCGCATCAGGGACTTCAGATGTGGCTGGCGGAGTTCCCGCAGCCGCGTCCACCACGGCGGACGTGGGACGCGAACCCGGTCTTCGCGCAGCTGAACGCGCAGTTCGAGCAGCATCACATCGAGAACCCCGAGTACATGGGCCTGCACTTCATGAGCGCCGACGAAGTCGAGGAATGTTGGCAGCTGCTTCGCCAGTCGCTGCACGCCGTCGCGTATGAGACCTTGGCGCACCTGCCCACCTACGCCCAGTGGCTTGCCGGCCAGGACTGGACGCCGGCTTATCGGCGCTACCGCCGGAACCTGCAGTTGATCGGCCTCAATGATGCGGGCAAGCGCTGGGTCTTGAAGAACCCGAGCCATCTCCATGCGCTCGACGCGTTGATGGCCACGTTCCCCGATGCGCTGGTGGTGCAATGCCATCGGCCCGTGGAGACGATCATGGGGTCGATGTGCTCGTTGGCCGAAGCCACGACCGAGGGCTGGTCGCACGCGTATGTCGGCGCGACGATCGGGGCCGACTCCCTGGACACCTGGTCGCGCGGGTTGCAGCGATTCAAAGCCGAACGGGCCAAGCACGACCCGGCCCATTTCTACGACGTCGATTACTTCGACTTCGTCGCCGATCCGATCGGCACGGTCGAGGACATCTACTCCTACTTCGGAATGGAGCTGACCGAAGCCGCGTCGACAGCGATGCAGCAGATGCACGCCGAGAGCAAGAAGGGCCCGCGCGCCCCGAAACACAGCTATTCGCTGGAAGATTACGGCCTGACCGCCGAAGCGGTGAAGGAGCGGTTCGCCGGTCTCACCTGACCCGCAACTCCAGAACGCCTTCGGCGATCGCGTGATCGATGCTGTCGGCCAACTTCGGGCATGACCGGCTGCGCGCCGTCACCCCGCCCGACTCCCGCACCTCGGCGAAAAACGCACACCGCTGTGCCGCGTCGGAATTCCATTGCACCGAGGTGTGTTCGGGGCCGAGCTTCTTCACAAGAACCGAGACGTGACAGAACCGGCAGTCCACCGGCTGCAGGCCGGAATTCAGGTACCGCTCCCGGTCGCGCGCCGTCGCCGCATGCAACTCCGCCGCCCGGGACGTGTTCGTCATCGCCGTCCCGGCCTACTGAGCAGTCTGCTCTTCGCGCGAGAGGTTCGCTTCGACCTCTTTGTTCCAGAACTCGTTGGCCTTGGTGGTGTCCACTTCGATCTCGAAGCGGTCGGTCATGTCCGGCGTGACGTCGGCGGCGTCGACGTAGAACTGCTGATACCACCGGCGCATCTGATAGACCGCGCCGTCCTCCTCGACCAGCAGCGGGTTGTCGATGCGGGTCTTGTGCTTCCAGATCTCGACGTCCTGCAGGAAGCCCTTGCTGACGCCCTCCGTGAACGTCTTGGAGAGCTTCTCCGACATCGCCTCGTCCATGCCCTTGGGCTTCTCGACGATGACGCCCCACTGCAGCACGAACGAATCCTGGGTCACCGGGTAGTGGCAGTTGATCAGGATCGACTCGGCCTGGTAGCCGCTGTAGTTGTTGTGCAGCCAGTTGATCATGAACGACGGCCCGAAGTAGGAGGCCTCCGAATCCAGGTGCGCTTCGCCGTAGGAGGTGCCCATGTCGCTGATGTCCGGCCGGCCGACGTTGTGCAGGTACTGCGACGCGATGTGGCCCTCGAAGACGTTCTTGAAATACGTCGGCAGCCCGAAATGGATGTAGAAGAAGTGCGCCATGTCGGTGACGTTGTCGATGATGTCGCGGCAGTTGGAACCCTCGATCAGGATCGAGTTCCACCGCCAATCGGTCCATTCGTCGCTATCGGACTCTGCGATGGCCGGGATGCGGACGTCCGGCTGCGGCGGGTTGCCCTCGTGGTCGTGCCAGACGAACAGCAGGCCGCTGCGGACGTCGGTGTGCCAGGCCCGGGTGCGTGCCAGCCGCGGTGTCCGCTTCGCGTACGGCACCAGCTTGCACCTGCCGTCGCCGCCCCAGCGCCAGTCGTGGAACGGGCAGGCGATCTCGTCGCCCTTGATCGTGCCCTGCGACAGGTTGCCGCCCATGTGCCGGCAGTAGCCGTCCAGGATCTTGATGTCACCGGCCGAGTCGGCAAACACCACCAGCTTGGTGCCGAACGCCTCGACCCCGTGCGGTTCGCCGTCCAGGTAGTCCTGCACCGGTCCGAGGCAGTGCCACCCCCGCGCGTACCTGTCCGGCAGCGCGCCGGCGTCGATCTCGCGAATGCCGGTCCCGGCCGTGTCTGTAGTCACGTGCGCGCCTCCAGTCGTTGCCTCTAACTAGAACACGTTACAGTTTCGCCGGACCGGTATGCAATAAATGCAGGCCTTTGGTGCTGTATATGTGACCTATGCCCCTCTTTGAATTGGAAGGTATGTCGCCCAAGGTGCACCCGGACGCGTTCATCGCACCCACCGCGGTGCTGGTCGGCGATGTGACGGTCGAGGCAGGCGCGTCGGTGTGGTTCAACGCGGTCGTGCGGGCCGACTACGCGCCGGTGGTTATCCGTGCGGGCGCCAACGTGCAGGACGGGTCCGTGCTGCACGCCCCGCCCGGCATCCCGACCGACATCGGACCGGGCGCGACGGTGGCGCACATGTGCTGCATTCACGGTGCGCACATCGGTGCCGAGGCGCTGATCGCCAATCACTGCACCGTCCTCGACGGCGCGGTGATCGGTTCCCGCAGCCTGGTGGCCGCGCATTCGCTGGTGGTCGGCGGCACCAAGATTCCCGATGAGGTGTTGGTGACCGGCGCGCCGGCAAAGGTCAAAGGCCCGATCGCCGGTACCGGCGCCGAGATGTGGGTCAACGTGAACCCCGCCGAGTACCAGGCCTTGGCCCGCCGCTACTCCGACGGCCTTCGGGCTGTCGCCACCCAGGCCGGTTAGGGAGTGCGGCGATCATATGGAAATTCCCCGGCCATTAAACCGAAGTTGGCCCCTGGCAGGGCGAATCGGAGCTTTCCCCGCGTTGACGAGTGGGTGTGCCGAACTAAAGATATTGACGTGTTGATAAATATTGACGTGCTCACCCCCAAACTTCTTGGCCAACAGCCTCGAATTCCCGTGCGTCACCACGAGTTTGGTCGGTGAGGCCGTCAACCTAATGGTCACGAACTGGCCGTGATCCAACGCGCGCGACCCGCCGGATCGCGGCCAGGCGATCGCCGTCGGCCGCGAAACCCCCACCCGCGAAATCATTTCGGTGTGTGACACCCGTCAGCGGCCGACACCGCCGTCGGCGCCCGCTGCGCCAACCCGCCGACGAAATCGACCTATTCAGCAAAACGGTCACCCGATGCAGAGTGGCCGCCCTACTGTATGAAAGCGGCCCACCCGGGCCCGCCATCGCCAAAAGCTCAGGAGATGAACATGTCGTGGACAGAGGAACCGTCGCTGACAAGTCCGTGTCAGGGGTTGGCGGCCGCAACCTGCGCCGCTCCGCCGCCGGCATCGGGTTCCTGGATCTACGCGATCGGCGGCCTCGACGAAAACGGAAACACCGTCGCAACCGTTGAGGCCTACGACACGTCCGCAAAGAAGTGGTCGCCGATACCCTCGTTGCCCACCGCGCGGGCCGCTCTCGCAGCAGCCTCGATTCCCGCCACACCACCCTCGATTCCCGCCACGCTGCACGTCCTGGGCGGCCAGAACGCCGCGTACGACTACGTCACCACCCACGACGTCTACGAGCCGGCAACCAACGCGTGGTCGTCGGCACATCCGCTCAGCAGCGGGCGGGGCGGGCTCGCGGCGGTTACCGTCGACGGTCTGATCTATGCGCTCGGCGGGTCCGACGGCAACTTTCTGACCAACCTCGAAGTGTATGACCCCAAGGGCGACAACTGGAGCACCCTGGCGCCGATGTCAACGCCACGAATGGCTCTCGCGGCGGTCGCAGGACCCGACGGAAACACGATCTACGCCATCGGCGGTGGTCAAACGGCTGGGATGCTGGGCTCCGTGGAGGTCTACGACATCGCCGCCGACTCGTGGACAAAGATCACTGCTCCGGCGCTGCCGACCGCCACCTGTTGTCTTGCCGCGGCCGTGGGTCCCAACGGGCTGATCTATGCCATCGGCGGCATGACTACGACGACCGCAGGCCCGGCTGGTACAGCCAACGTGTACAGCTACAGTCCCGGCGCCGCCGAATGGGCGCAACAAGCTCCGCTGGTGGTGGACGGCCAGCGCCTCTTCCTGGCCGGGGCCACAGGCCCCGACGGGCTGGTCTACGCGATGGGCGGGGTGTATCTCCCGGCTGGTTCCACGTCCGGCACCGTGGTCGACGACGTCGAAGCTTTTACGTTTTCTGTTAACAGGCCGCCGATACCGCGGCCGCCCGTCCCGCCCGGCCCGCCGGAACCACCCGGCCGGGCCATGTGAGGGTGACCCACGACTTCTGGCACGGGCTAGGTATTACACCTTGCGCGCGGTCTTGGCGACGCGGTCCACTTCCCAATAGGCCCGCAGCGCCACCAGCTTGCCCTCGTCGTTCACCCGGTAGGTGAACACGCCCTCGGTGGTGACCTGATACCCGCCGGTGGTGATCACGATGGTGCCGACGTTGGCTTCCTCGTTGCCGCACTGAAAGGTGTCGACGAAGTTGAACTCGAGCGTGTTTGGGGCGATCGCCTTGTCCCAGAACGCCGAGATCGCCTCGCGGCCGCGGTGGCCGTTGCCCTCCGGGTCGAAATGCGACGGGCCGATCGGGTCTTCGACGATGGCGTCGTCCGCGAACAGGTCGAGCCAGGCCTGTTTGTGTCCCGCCATTGCCGCTTCGCGGGATCGCTTGCCGGCCAGGTGCACCGGCGTATCGGTCACTGCTGCCACCCGGAGTGAATGTAGGTGTCGGCGAACCGCTTGAGGGAGTCCTTCTTCTTCTCCAGCGGCGCGTCGAATGACAGGCCGTCGAAGATCCACGGGATGACGATGTTGTCGGTGACGCCGGCCTGTGCGAGCTCGCGGTGCCCGTCGACGCCGAACTTGTCGATGCAGACCGCCTGGAACTCGAACGGCTCCGCGCCCCGCCCGTGCTCGTCGCGGTACTTGTTCAGCACCCGGATCGTCTCGGCCAGCTGATCACCGGTCATCATGGCGCTGGTCCAGCCATCCCCGGCGCGGGCGGCGCGCTTCAGCGCAACCTCGGTGTGCCCGCCGACGTAGAACGGCACCGGCTGACTCGGCGCCGGGCTCATCTGCAGCCGGTCGAAGTCGTAGAACTCGCCGTGGAATTCGACCATCCCGCCGCCGAGCACCAGCCTGATGACCTCGATCATCTCGTCGACGCGTGCGCCACGGCGCTTGTAGGGCACCCCGCACCACTCGAATTCCTCGGGGGCCCAGCCGATCCCGACGCCGAAGCCGAACCTGTTGTTGGTCAGGTTGGCCACCGAGCCGACCTGACGGGCCAGCAGCAGCGGGTTGCGCGAGCCGAGCTTCATCACGTTGGTGTAGAAGCGCAGCTTCGAGGTGACCGCGCCCATCGCCGCCGCGGCGATCAGCGGGTCGGCCCACGGCGTGTCCTCGTTCCACATTCGCGACCCGTCGGCTGTGTACGGGTAGTCCGCCGACTGCTTCTCCATGTAGAACACCGAGTCGGGCAGCGCGATCGAGTCGAAGCCGACCTCCTCGGCGGTCTTGGCGATGTCGATGAGTTCCTCGACCGGTCCCATCGCGACGCTGCAGGTGTACTTCATCCGGGTCACGCAGCTGCTCCGTCCGGTTTGTCTGCGCTGACGACCCACATCGAGTAGTACTGGGAGCCACCGCCGTACGCGTGCCCGAGTGCCTTGCGGGCGCCGGGTACCTGATGATCGCCGCCCTTGCCCATCACCTGAATCGCGCTCTCCGCGAAGCGGATCAGCCCCGACGCGCCGATCGGGTTCGACGACAGCACCCCTCCCGACGGGTTCACCGGAAGCCGGCCGCCGATCGCGGTCTCGCCGGCCTCGGTGAGCTTCCAGCCTTCACCCTCCGGCATGAACCCGAGGTTCTCCAGCCACATCGGCTCGAACCACGAGAACGGCACGTAGATCTCGGCGACGTCGATCTCGTCGATCGGGCTCTTGATGCCTGCCGCCTTCCACAGCGCCGCGGCCGCGTCGCGGCCGGCCTGCGGGTTGACCTGGTCGCGCCCGGAGTAGGCCAGCGGCTCGGTGCGCAGCGCGGTCGCGTGGATCCACGCCACCGGGTGACCGGCGGCCACCCGCGCATCGGCGATCTCCTCGTTGCCGATCACCACCGCGCACGCGCCGTCGGACGACGGGCACGTCTCGTCGAATCGGATGGGATCCCACAGCATTTGCGACGCCAGCACCTTCTCCAGCGTGATGTCGGGCTGGTGCAGGTGCGCCAACGGGTTCCTGCTTCCGTTCAGCCGGTCCTTGACCGCGACCATCGCGCCGATATGCGACGGTGCGCCCGAGCGCCGGATGTAGGCCCGCACGTGGGGCGCGAAGTACCCGCCGGCACCGGCGCCGACCGGCTTGGTGAACGGCACCTGAATCGACAACGCCCACATCGCATTGGATTCCGACTGCTTCTCCCACGCCATCGCCAGCACCCGGCGGTACTTGCCGGACTTCACCAGGCTCGCGGCCACCACTCCGGTCGACCCACCGACCGACCCGGCCGTGTGTACCCGGATCAGCGGCTTGCCGGTCGCGCCGACCGCGTCGGCCATGAACAGCTCGGGCATCATCACGCCCTCGAAGAAGTCCGGCGCCTTGCCGACCACGACGGCGTCGATGTCGTCGAACGTCGAACCGGAGTCGGCCAGCGCCCTGTCGATGGCCTCCCGCACCAGACCGTTCATTGATACGTCGTGGCGCTTGGCGACGTACTTCGTCTGGCCGGTGCCAAGTACCGCCGCCATCCGCTCGCTCATCGGCCACCCTCCAATACCGCGACGAGATTCTGTTGCAGCGCAGGCCCACTGGTGGCATGGGCGAGAACGCGCTGCGCCGAGCCGTTCCAGATATGCTGGGCGGCAAAGCCGATCCGCTCCAGCCCGGCCGAGAACATCGGGTTGGCGGCCAGCGTGCCGCCCGACGGATTCACGTTTGTCGACGAACCCAGCCCGATCGCCTCGGTCAGGATCAGATGCTGGTGGGTGAACGGCGCGTAGATCTCGGCGACGTCGATCGAGCCGACGTCACCACCGGTGGCGGCCCGTGCAGACGCTGCGGTGGACGGCGACTCGGTCAGGTCGCGGGCCCCGAGCACCGGCGTCTCGATGCGGTGCTCGAAACCGGTGATCCAGGCCGGGTTGTCCCGAAGCTCGCGAGCGCGGTCGCCGGCGGCGAGCACGACCGCGGATGCGCCGTCGGTGATCGGTGCGATGTCGTGTCGCCGCAGCGGGTCGGCGAAGAACGGCCGGGCCAGCAGCTCGTCGATATTCTTGGCGGGCTTCTCGGAGTCCACCCGCTCGGCGACCGCGAACGAATCCAGCGCCACCTGCGCCATCGACTCGGCGGTCCACTTGCCGCCGTCCAGCCCGAGCCGGGCCTGCAGGCCGGCGATCGACACCGAATCCGGCCACAGCGGCGCCACCGTGTACGGGTCGGTCTGCAGCGCGAGTACCCGACGCAGCACGCCCGCGGACGACTTGCCGAACCCGTACACCAGGGCGGTGTCGACCTCGCCGGTCAACAGTTTGATGTAGGCCTCGTAGAGCGCCCAGGCCGCGTCCATCTCCACGTGCGACTCGTTGATCGGAGGTACCGCCCCGATCGAGTCGATCGCCGAGATGAACGAAAATGCCCGGCCGGCCAGGTAATCGGACGATCCCGAGCACCAGAACCCGATGTCGGTCTGGGTGATGCCCAGGTCGTCGTAGACCTGGGCGAAGCACGGCATCAGCATCTCGACGCCGTTGGTGGTGCCGTCGGTGCGGCGCACGTGCGGCGCATGCGCGAAGCCCACAACGGCGATGTCGCGTTCAGTCATTGCAGCCCTTCACAGGTGGTGCTTGTAGGTGTCGTAGTCGGCGTCCGGTTCACCGGTCGGCCGGAAGTGGTCGATGTTGTCGATGCCGAGGTCCCATTCCTCACGCGGCTTCCACACCGCCTGGACTCGCATGCCCATCCGGACGTCCGCCGCGTCGATCTCGGTGACCAGGTGCAAAAACGCGATGTCGGCACCGTCGAGCAGCACGTAGGCCGCGACGTAGGGCGGCTTGATCCGCTGGCCCGCGAACGGGATGTTGATGATCGCGAACGTCGTGACCGTGCCCTTGTCCGGCAGCTCGAGGAACTGGTCGAGCTGCAAGCCGGTGGCCGGATCGGCTTCCCGTGCCGGGAAATACACTTTGCCGTCCTGGCCGGTACGCGCGCCGAGCAGCTTGCCCTCTTGCAACGCCCGCAGGTACGCACTTTCCGGAAGCGATGCCGTGTGCTGGATCTCGATCGCGGTCGGGATCACGACCATGGTGACGGGGTCGCGGTCGTCGGTCGCGTCGGGTACCGGTTCGGCCGCCTCCCCCAACGCGAAGTACGCGATGTCGGTGATCGCGCCGGCCGGCTCGTCAGCCCAGTGCACGTGTACCCGGGCTCCGGTACGGATCGAGTCCGGGGAACCGGCGTCCACCCCATGCAGCATCGGCGTGTCGGCGCCGTCGAGCTTGATCAGCGCCCAGGCGAACGGCCTGCCGAGTGGCTGTCCCTCCAACGGTTCGGGCTGCCAGGTCCACGAGACCACCGTGCCGACGCTGGCCACCGGTACCATCTCGCGCAGCGGTTGATAGGTGACGGGGTCGTATTCTGCCGGCGGCACGTGTACCCGCCCGTCCGATCCACGCACGCCGACGATGCGACGGTCACGCAGCGCCGTGAAGAACTGACCGAGGACAGGCCCAACTGAACGGGTGTAGTCAAAGGACAGCTTCAAGGGCGCCGAAAGGGGCGGTTCAGATGTGTCAATCGAGGCCGGACTACTTTCGCTGACGGTCACCCATCGAGTAGAACAGGTTCTAACAAGTGTCGCAAGGACCGCTCAGGAGGCTGGGATGAAGCTCGGACTTCAACTGGGTTATTGGGGCGCGCAGCCGCCGACCAATGCCCCCGAACTGGTCGCCGCCGCCGAAGCGGCGGGGTTCGACACCCTGTTCACCGCCGAGGCGTGGGGTTCGGACGCCTTCACCCCGCTCGCGTGGTGGGGATCCTCGACCAGCCGAATCCGCCTCGGCACCTCGGTGGTGCAGCTGTCCGCGCGAACGCCGACCGCGTGCGCGATGGCGTCGCTGACGCTGGATCACCTGTCCGGTGGGCGGCACATCCTCGGGCTCGGCGTGTCGGGCCCGCAGGTCGTCGAGGGATGGTACGGCCAGAAGTTCCCGAAGCCGCTGGCCCGCACCCGCGAGTACATCGACATCGTGCGCCAGGTCTGGGCCCGGGAAGCGCCGGTCGCCAGCGCCGGCCCGCACTATCCGCTGCCGCTGACCGGCGAGGGCACCACGGGGTTGGGCAAGAACCTCAAGCCGATCACCCACCCGCTGCGGGCCGACATCCCGATCATGCTGGGCGCCGAGGGCCCGAAGAACGTGGCGCTGGCCGCCGAGATCTGCGACGGGTGGCTGCCGATCTTCTACACCCCGCGGATGGCCGACACCTACAACGAGTGGCTCGATGACGGCTTCGCGCGGCCCGGCGCCCGCCGCAGCCGCGACGACTTCGAGGTCTGCGCGACCGCCAACATCGTCATCACCGACGACCGCAGCGCCGCGTTCGCGGCGATGAAGCCGTATCTGGCGCTCTACATGGGCGGGATGGGCGCTCAGGACACGAACTTCCACGCCGACGTCTACCGCCGGATGGGGTACTCCGAGGTCGTCGACGACGTGACCAAGCTGTTCCGCAGCAACCGCAAGGACGAGGCGGCGACGGTCATCCCCGACGAGCTCGTCGACGATGCGGCGATCGTCGGCGACATCGACTACGTCCGCAAGCAGACCGCCGTCTGGGCGGCCGCCGGCGTCACGATGATGGTCGTGAACGGCCGGACTGCCGAGCAGATCCGGCAGCTGGCCGAACTGGACGTTCTACAGTGAGCGCCATGCCTGCGCAGCACACCATTGCCGGCACCGTGCTGACGATGCCGATCAAGATCCGCAAGGCCAGTCAACACATGGCGATGTTCTCGGTGGACGCCGACGCCGCCCAGCGACTGATCGATTACAGCGGCCTGCAGGTCTGCCGGTACCTGCCCGGGCGCGCCGTGGTGATCCTGATGTTGATGCATTACCTCGACGGCGATTTGGGCCAGTACTACGAATTCGGCACAAACGTGATGGTCAACCCGCCCGGGTCGAATGCCGGCGGCCCGCGCGCCCTGCAGTCGGCCGGCGCATTCATCCATCACCTTCCGGTCGACCAGGCCTTCACTCTGGAGGCGGGGACCACCATTTGGGGCTACCCGAAGGTGATGGCCGACTTCACGATTCGCGACGGCCGTCAGTTCGGGTTCGACGTCAGCATCGACGGCCGGCTGGCGGTCGGCATGGAATTCCGCCCCGGCCTTCCGAATCCGTTCATGCCGCGCGAGCAGGCGCAGCGCAGCTACTCACATCGCGACGGCGTCACCCGCGAGACCCCCTTTGAGATGTCCATGACCGGTGTGCGCAATCGGCCGGGCGGCGTGCGGATGTGGCTGGGCGATCACCCCTACGGCAAGGAACTCGCCTCGCTGGGCTTGCCGAAGCGCTCGATGTTCTCGAGTTCGGTTGAGAACGTACAGATGTCGTTTGACGACGCAACGGAGGTTGTCTTGTGACCGTAACGACCAAGCCGGACGTGGATCTGACCGACGGCGCTTTCTATGCAGGCGACTCGCGGGCGGTCTACAAGTGGATGCGGGACAACGAGCCGGTCTTCCGGGATCGGAACGGCTTGGCGGCGGCGGCGTCGTACCAGGCCGTCATCGACGCCGAGCGCGAGCCGGAGCTGTTCTCGAACGCGGGCGGCATCCGGCCGGACCAGGACGCCCCACCGATGATGATCGCGATGGACGATCCCGGGCATCTGTTGCGCCGCAAGCTCGTCAACGCCGGCTTCACCCGCAAGCGCGTGAAGGACCGGGAGGCCTCGATCGGCGCGTTGTGCGACACGCTGATCGACGCGGTGTGCGAGCGCGGCGAGTGCGACTTCGTCTGGGACATCGCCGCGCCGCTGCCGATGGCGGTGATCGGCGACATGCTGGGCGTGCTTCCGGAGGAACGCGAGATGTTCCTCAAATGGTCCGACGACATGGTGAGCGTCTTGAGCAGCACCACCGCCGAAGAGGACTTCCAGGTCTCGATGGACGCGTTCGCCGCCTACACCGAATACATGATGCGCATGATCGCGGACCGCAAGACCGAGCCGACCGACGATCTGATCAGCGTGCTGGTCCACGCGGAGGTGGGTTCAGAGAAGCTGGCCGACCACGAGATCGTCACCGAGGTGCTGTTGCTGTTGATCGGTGGCGACGAGACCACCCGCCACACGCTCAGTGGCGGCACCGCGCAGTTGTTGCGCCACCCGGACCAGCACGCGCGCCTGGTCAACGACCCGCAGCAGTTGCTGCCGAACGCGATCGAAGAGATGCTGCGCTGGACGGCGCCGGTGAAGAACATGGCCCGCACCATGACCGCCGACACCGAGTTCCACGGCGCGCAGCTGAATAAGGACGAGAAGATCATCTTGCTGTTCGAGTCGGCGAACTTCGACGAGGCGGTGTTCGGCGACCCGGAGAACTTCCGGATCGACCGTTATCCGAACAATCACATGGCATTCGGCTTCGGCACACATTTCTGCCTCGGCAATCAGCTGGCCCGTCTCGAGTTGTCGATGATGCAGACCCGCCTGCTGCAGCGGCTGCCCGACATGGCGCTCGCCACCGCCGACGCGCTACCCCTGCGCCCGGCCAACTTCGTCAGCGGCCTGGAGCAGATGCCGGTGCGGTTCACCCCGGCGCCGCCTCTCTCCTAGCGTGACTACCTGCCTTTGAACTCGGGCGTGCGCTTCTCGGCGAACGCCCGCGGGCCTTCCTTGGCGTCCTCGCTCAAGAACACCTGGATGCCCAGTTGCGTGTCGATCTTGAACGCCTCGTTCTCTCCCATGCCCTCGGTCTCGCGGATCGTCTTCAGCATCGCCTGCACGGCCAGCGGGCCGTTCTTGTTGATCGTCTCGGCGATCTCGAATGCCTTCGTCAGCGCCTGCCCGTCGGGCACGACGTAGCCGATCAGCCCCATCTCCTTGGCCTCCGCCGCGGTGATGTGGCGCCCCGTCAACAGGATGTCCGCGGCGAGCGTGTACGGGATCTGCCGCGGCAGCCGCACGGCCGAACCGCCCATCGGGTACAGGCTCCACCTGGCCTCGGACACCCCGAATTTCGCGCTTTCGCCGGCCACCCGGATATCGGTGGCCTGCAGGATCTCGGTGCCGCCGGCGATCGCCGGTCCCTCCACGGCGGCGATCAGCGGCTTCGTCAGCCGGCGGCCCTTCAGCAGAGCGTCGATGCGCGACGGGTCGTAGCTGCCGTCCTTGAACGAGTCACCCGGCGGCTTGGCGGTCGCTGCCTTGAGGTCCATGCCCGAGCAGAAGTAGCCGCCGGCCCCGGTCAGGATGCAGGACCTGATCTCGGGATCGGCGTCCACCCGGTCCCAGGCCTCGACCATTGTCGAGAGCATCTCGGTGGAAAGCGCGTTGCGCGCCTCGGGCCGGTTCAGTGTCAGCACCAGGGTGTGTCCGCGCTGGTCAATGATGGCGTCGGGCCCTTTGTCGGCCTCGCTCACAGGTGTCCGCCTTCCTCCCGGCTTCCTACAAACTTGTCTAAAAATGTAACACGTTCTAATTTGGGTTCCGTGGCCCTGAATATCGCCGACCTCGCCGAGCACGCCATCGACGCTGTGCCTGACCGTGTCGCCCTGATCTGCGGTGACGACCAGCTGACATACGCACAGTTGGAGGAGAAGGCCAACCGCCTTGCGCACTACCTGATCGATCAGGGCGTCAAGAAGGACGACAAGGTCGGCCTGTACTGCCGCAACCGCATCGAGATCGTGATCGCGATGCTGGGCATCGTGAAAGCGGGCGCCATCCTGGTGAACGTGAACTTCCGCTACGTCGAGGGCGAGCTGCGCTACCTGTTCGAGAACTCCGACATGGTCGCGCTGGTCCACGAGCGCCAGTACGCCGACCGTGTCGCCAACGTTCTGCCGGACACCCCGAACGTGAAGACGATCCTGGTGGTCAAAGAAAGCACCGACGGGAGCACCGCCGGGACCCCCGGGAGCGACAACGACTTCCAGCGCTACGGCGGTGTCGAGTTCTACTCTGCGCTCGCGCAGGGCTCGCCCGAGCGCGACTTCGGCGAGCGCAGCGCCGACGACATCTACCTCCTCTACACCGGCGGCACCACCGGCTTCCCCAAGGGCGTGATGTGGCGTCACGAGGACATCTACCGGGTGCTGTTCGGCGGAACCGACTTCGCGACAGGCGAATTCGTCAAAGACGAATACGACCTCGCCAACGCGGCCGCGGCGAATCCGCCGATGATCCGCTACCCGATCCCGCCGATGATCCACGGCGCCACCCAGTCGGCCACCTGGATGTCGATCTTCGCGGGCCAAACCACTGTCCTTGCACCCGAATTCAACGCCGACGAGGTCTGGCGCGCGATTCACGAGAACAAGGTGAACCTGCTGTTCTTCACCGGTGACGCGATGGCGCGGCCGTTGCTCGACGCCCTGCAGGCCGCCCACGACAACGGCGAAGACTACGACCTCTCGTCGCTGTTCCTGCTCGCCAGCACGGCCGCGCTGTTCTCGGCGAGCATCAAGGAGAAGCTGCTCGAACTGCTGCCCAACCGCGTCATCACCGACTCGATCGGCTCGTCGGAAACGGGATTCGGGGGCACCAGCATCGTCGCCAAGGGCGAGCACCACATGGGTGGCCCGCGCGTGGCGATCGACCACCGCACGGTGGTCCTCGATGAGGACGGCCGCGAGGTCAGGCCCGGCTCGGGGGTGCGGGGTGTCATCGCGAAGAAGGGCAACATCCCGGTCGGTTACTACAAGGACGAGAAAAAGACCGCCGAGACGTTCAGGACCATCAACGGCGTCCGCTATGCGATCCCCGGTGACTATGCCGAGGTCGAACAGGACGGCACCGTCACCATGCTCGGCCGCGGGTCGGTGTCGATCAACAGCGGCGGCGAGAAGATCTACCCCGAGGAAGTCGAAGCCGCGCTGAAGGGTCACCCGGACGTGTTCGACGCGCTCGTGGTCGGGGTGCCCGATCCCCGTTTCGGCCAGCATGTGGCCGCCGTCGTGGCGCCACGTCCCGGCGCCCGGCCGTCGTTGACCGACCTCGACACCTTCGTGCGTGCCGAGATCGCGGGCTACAAGGTGCCGCGCAGCCTCTGGTATGTCGACGAGGTGAAGCGCTCGCCGGCAGGCAAACCCGACTATCGATGGGCCAAGGAGCAGACCGAGGCGCGGCCGGCCGACGACGTCAGCGCCAAGCACATCACCTACTCGCCAATGTGAAAATCCGGCGACCCGCCTCGGCGTGTCGTCACGCAGGCTTCACACTCGCGGGCTTGTCCCCCTAGCCTGCACAGATGACAGAGCTGACTGACCATCGCATCGTCCTGGTCGATAATGCCACCGCCACTACGCTGGCGCAGATACTTCCCGTGCTGCTCCTTACCCTCGCGGTCGAGCTACGGCGCACGCAGCGACATCGCCGAGTGTCCCGTTTCCGTCTGGGCGCGTTCTTCTTCATTTTCGGCTTGATCGAGACGACTCTCGTGCTCTCGATCGACGGCGGCCTCTACCCGTTCCAATGGTTCGACATCTGCTCGGCGTTCAGCATTTTCGGTCTGCTTTCCCTCCTTTTCGTGCTCGCCCTCTCGGACCCGCCGGCGGAGAGACACGAGCCCCCGACAGACGGCCCACCGTAATCAACGACCCCGCGGAATCTCCCACACCGGGTCGTCGCACTCGGTGCCCTCCGCGGCCAGCGCTCGCTTGAGCACCTTGAACGTCTCGGTGCGCGGCAGCGCCTCGCTGACCCGCACAAAAGACGGCCACTGCTTCGGCCCGAGGTCGCCTTGCGCGGCCAGAAACGCCCGGAACGCGTCCACGTCGAAGCCCGCGCCCGACGTGAGAAGAAGCGCCGCCATCACCTGATCGCCGACGTCGGGCGCGGGGATCCCGTATACCGCCACCTCCACCACATCGGGGTGGCGCAGCAGCACCCGCTCGATCGGCGCGGCACCCAGGTTCTCGCCGTCGACCCGCATCCAGTCGCCGAGCCGGCCCGCGAAGTACGCGTAGCCGTGCTCGTCGCGGTAGGCGAGGTCGCCGCTGTGGTAAATGCCGCCGGCCATCCGTTCGGCCTCGGCCGCCGGCTCGTTGTAGTAGCCCTCGAAACGCCCGGGCCCGCCGACGTTGACCAGCTCTCCCGTCACGCCGGGCGGACACGGCTCGCCCGTATCCACGTCCACGATCTCGGTGCCGTCCGGCAGCGGACCCAGGGCCCCCGGCGGGGTGTCGGGCGTGTGGCTGAGCGCCACCCCGCCCTCGGTGGAGCCGAACCCGTCGATGACGACGGTGCCGAACCGGCGGGCGAACCGCTCGACGTCGCCGGGGGCACCCTCGTTGCCGTACACCGCCCGCAGCGGATTGTCCGCGTCGTCGGGCAGCTCCGGCGTGGCGAGCACGTACGACAGCGGCTTGCCGACATAGTTCGCATACGTGACGCCGTAACGCCGGATGTCCGGAAGAAACTGGGACGCGGAGAACTTGCGCCGCAACACCATCGAACCACCGCAGGCCAGTGAAACCGACCACCCGACCAGCACCGCGTTCGAGTGGAACAGCGGCATCGACACATAGCAGATGTCGTCGGGCCCCAGAGAGAAGCGTTCGGTCATCGTCACACCGGCGATCGCGACCTTGCCGTGGCTGCAGATCACCGCTTTCGGGTCACCACTGGTGCCCGACGTGTAGATCAGCATGAACACGTCCGAGGGTTCGGCCGCCCGCATGATCACCGGAGCGCCCGCGTGCCCGGCAACCTCGGCGGCCCACTGCGCAGAGTCGACGTCGATGTGGTCGATGCCGTCCAGAATCGCGGCCGACGCGGAATCCGCCAGCACCAGTTGGCAATCCGCGTGGCGCACATCACGGGCCAGCGCCGCGCCGCGCCGAATGGGGTTCAGGCCCACCGGCACGATTCCGGACAGCGCCGCGGCGACCAGCATCGCCGAGAAGAACGGTGTGTTCTGCAGCACCACCCCCACGTGCAACGGCCGCCCACCATCCAGCCGTGCCAGCAACGCCGCGGCGACAGCGGCGCCGTGCTGAATGTGGCTTCGCCAGCTGCTGAACGAGTCCTCGAAGTAGACCCCGCGATCGTCGACGTCGACAAGCGGTGCGAGCAGCGAGGTTACCGTCGGAAGCGCGCTCCCGACCGCCGGGTTCAAGCTGGTGTGTCGGCCAGTTCCCGGCCGATGCGCAGCAGTTGCCCGGTGGCGCCGCCCACCGCGAACTCCGCTTGTTTGGCCGCGAGGAAGTAGCGGTGCACCGGGTGGTCGAGGTCGATGCCGACGCCGCCGTGCACGTGCACCGTGGTGTGCGCCACCCGGTGTCCGGCATCGGCGGCCCAGAACGCCGCGGTGCTGACCTCGACGTCGGCCGGAAGATCCTCCGACACCCGCCACGCCGCCTGGGTCAGGGTCAGCCGCAGGCCCTTGACGTCGATGTAGCCGTCGGCCAGCCGCTGGGCGACCGCCTGGAAGCTGCCGATCGGCCGGTCGAATTGCTCGCGCTCACGCGCGTAGGCGGCCGTCAACTCGAGCGCCCGCTCCAGCACACCCAGTTGAAACGCGGTGCGGCCCAACGTCCCGTGGGTCCCCAGCCAGCCGACCACATCCGCCCCGCCGACGATCCGGCTGTCGTCCGGCTCGACACCCTGTAGTTCCAGGTGCCCGACGCTGCCGTGCCCGGTGGTGTTCAGCGAGGTCACCGACACCCCGGGATCGCCCGCCAAAACGAGGAAAACCTTGACACCGGAATCGGTTTCGGCCGGCACCAGAAACGCGTCCGCGACCGGCCCGTAGCCGATCTGGGTGCGGGTGCCTGTCAGCCGGTACCCGCTGCCGGTCGCGGTCGCCTGCACCGGGCCCTGGCCCATCTCGCCGTCCAGGGCGATCGCGAGAATCTTCGAACCGTTGATCGCCGGCACCGCCCAGTCCTTCTGCAGCGCCTCCGGGCCGAACGCAGCCAGCGCGCCGGCGCCGAGCACCACCGACTCCAGATACGGCACGGCGGCCAGTGCCCGGCCGAGCGCGGTCAGCACGGCAGCCTGCTCGAGCACGCCAAAGCCGCCGCCGCCCACCGATTCGGGTGCCGCAGTGCTGAGCACATCGGCCTCGATCAACGTGGCCCACAGCTCGCGATCGAAGCGTTGGTCGAGCTTGTCCAATTCGCGCTGCCGCTGCGGTGTGCACACCGATTCGGTGATGGTGCGTACCAGACCGCCGAGGTCGGTCGCGGCTTCAGTGGTGGTGAAATCCATCGAAAACCTCCGCCTGTCCTTACCTGTTGACCCGGGGCAGGCCGAGCGCGACCATCCCGATGATGTCGCGCTGGATCTCGTTGGTGCCGCCGCCGAACGTCAGGATCAGGCAGGCGCGATGCATCCGCTCGACCCGGCCGCGCAGCAGCGCCCCGGGGGAGTCCGGCCGCACCGTGGCCGCCGAGCCCAGCACCTCCATCAGCAGCCGGTACGCCTCGGTGGCCAGTTCCGTGCCGAACACCTTCGCCGCCGAGGCATCCGCCGGCGACGGGGCGGCGTCCTCGGATGACGCCAACTCCCAGTTGATGAGCTTGAGCACTTCGGCCTTGGCGTGCACACGCGCCAGGTTCAGCTGCACCCACTCGGAGTCGATCAGCCGCGACCCGTGGATGTCCTTGGTGTTCTGCGCCCACTCCCGAACGGCGCCCAGCGCCACGAAGATCGGCTGAGCCGACACCAACGCGACGCGCTCGTGGTTGAGCTGGTTGGTGACCAGCTTCCAGCCGGCGTTCTCTTCGCCGACCAGGTTCGTCACCGGAACCCGCACATCCTGGTAGTAGGTGGCGCTGGTGTCCACGCCCGCCATCGTGTGCACGGGCGTCCAGGAGAAGC
Source organism: uncultured Actinomycetota bacterium (assembly GCA_963759655.1). Classification (GTDB taxonomy): domain Bacteria; phylum Actinomycetota; class Actinomycetes; order Mycobacteriales; family Mycobacteriaceae; genus Mycobacterium. The sequence continues at coordinate 69,868 of CAVXAG010000032.1, forward strand.
CGTCGACGGTGGTCGGCACGATCACCATCGAGATGCCGCGGTGTTTCTTTGCCTCCGGGTTGGTCCGCACCGCAAGCCAGACGTAGTCGGCGTACTGGATCAAGCTGGTCCACATCTTCTGGCCGTTGATCACGTAGTCGTCGCCGTCGCGCACGGCGGTGGTGCGCAGCGCGGCCAGGTCGGTGCCTGCGCCCGGCTCGGAGTAGCCGATCGAGAAGTGCAGGTCACCCGAGGCGATCTTGGGCAGGTAGAACTTCTTCTGCTCGTCGGTGCCGTACGCCATGATCGTCGGCGCCACGCTGTTGATGGTGAGGAACGGCACCGGCGCGCCGGCGATCGAGGCCTCGTCGGTGAAGATCAGGCCGTCCATGGCCGGGCGGGCCTGGCCGCCGAACTCCTTCGGCCAGCTCAGCGTCAGCCAGCCGTCCTTGCCCATCTGTGCGACGGTGTCCCGGTAAACATTGCCGCTGCCCACCTCGCCTTCCAGCGAGCTCAGCGCCTCGACCCGCTCGGGCGTCATCAGCTGGGCGAAGTATGACCGCAGCTCGCGGCGCAACTCCTCTTGTTCGGGGCTGTAGCCGATCCGCATCGCCTCGTCCTTAGGTCTGTATGGAAGGTCTATTCCGAACCCATCGGCCGACCCGTCTGCCACCCTGGTTGTAACACGTTCTAGTCTTGTGGTCCAGCGACGGTCCCCATCAGCGGCACCTCGACCTGGTCGTATTGTGGGTGCTGCGCCGAGCTGGGCGTTCGGTGGTGAGTGCGAGGAGGGTGTCGTGCGAGTTGAAGTGGACCGCGATCGATGTGAAGGTAACGCGGTGTGCGTGGGAATCGCGCCGGACTTGTTTGATCTCGACGACGAGGACTACGCGGTCATGAAGAAGGATCCGGTGCCCGCCGACGAGGAGGACCTGGCCGAGCAGGCGATCGCCGAATGCCCGCGCGCAGCGTTGCTCCGCAAGGACTAGAGGTATTCATAACTTGAGCGCATCGCAGGGTTATCAGAAGGCCGATGAACCGACCGATTTGTCCGGCCGCGTCGCGGTGGTGACAGGTGCGGCCGCGGGCCTGGGCCGAGCCGAGGCGATCGGTTTCGCCCGCGCCGGTGCCACCGTGATCGTCAACGACGTCGAGGCGGCACTGGACGCCTCCGACGTTTTCGACGAGATCAAGGCCGCCGGCAGCAAGGCCGTCGCGGTGGCCGGCGACGTGGGCGAGTCCTCGACCGCCGACGAGATGGTGGCCACCGCCGAACGCGAAGGCGGCCTGGACGTCGTCGTGAACAACGCGGGCATCACCCGCGATCGGATGCTTTTCAACATGACCGACGAGGACTGGGACCTCGTTATGAAGGTTCACCTGCGCGGGCATTTCCTGTTGACCCGCAATGCCGCCGAGTACTGGCGGGCGCGGGCCAAGCAGGCCGGCGGCCAGGTCTACGGCCGGCTGATCAACACCTCATCGGAGGCCGGGCTGTCCGGGCCGGCGGGGCAGGCGAACTACGGCGCGGCCAAGGCCGGCATCACCGCGCTGACCCTGACAGCGGCGCGTGCGCTCGGCCGTTACGGCGTCTGCGCGAACGCGATCTGCCCGCGGGCCCGGACGGCGATGACCGCGGAGGTCTTCGGATCCGCGCCCGACCTCGGCGAGCACGACGTCGATCCGCTGTCGCCCGAGCATGTGGTGACCCTGGTGCGGTTTCTCGCCTCGCCGGCCGCCGAGGCGGTCAACGGGCAACTGTTCATCGTGTACGGCCCGTCGGTGACGCTCGTCGCGGCTCCCACCGCCGAGCATCGGTTCACCGCCGACGGCTCCGCCTGGGTGCCTCAGGAGCTCGGCGCGACGATGCAGAAATACTTTGCTGACCGGGACCCCGACGTGACGTTCGCGGCGACCGCGTTGATGACGCCCTGACGGTGACGTCGGCGTCAACCGGGCCTTGCCCGGGCGGTAGAACCTGTTCCAGAACGGTGCCTAGCTAGAGGCTGTGAACTGGACAAACATCTTATTACTATCCTTTGACACCGAGAACGCGTTCTAGTTAGTATGATCCGGCTCACACAGCGTCACGTCCTGTTGAGGGGTGGGAAGGGCGCGGGTCCTGCCAGTTTCCTGGCTTCGCCCGGAAAGTGTCGTCTCACCATCCCGCCCGAGAAGGGGGCCGAGTGAAGGATCAACTCGCGGTTCCGGCTCGGGCCGTGGGCGGATTCTTCGAAATGTCGGCGGACACGCTGCGGGCGATATTCCAGCGGCCCTTCCAGTTCCGCGAGTTCCTCGAACAGACGTGGATGATCGCCCGGGTGTCGCTGGTGCCGACGCTGTTGATGGCCATCCCGTTCACCGTGTTGGTCGCGTTCACGCTCAACATCCTGCTTCGCGAGATCGGTGCCGCCGACCTGTCCGGCGCGGGCACCGCGTTCGGGACGATCACCCAGCTGGGACCGGTGGTGACCGTGCTGGTGGTCGCAGGCGCGGGCGCCACCGCGATCTGCGCCGACCTCGGCGCGCGCACGATCCGCGAGGAGATCGACGCGATGCGGGTGCTGGGCATCGATCCGATCCAGCGGCTGGTGCTGCCGCGCGTGCTGGCATCCACCCTGGTCGCGCTGCTGCTCAACGGGTTGGTGTGCGCGATCGGCCTGAGTGGCGGCTACGTGTTCTCGGTGCTGCTTCAGGGCGTGAACCCGGGCGCGTTCATCAACGGGCTGACCATCTTGACCGGCCTCGGGGAGTTGGTGCTCGCCGAGGTGAAGGCACTGCTGTTCGGGGTCTGCGCCGGCCTGGTCGGTTGCTACCTCGGCCTGACGGTCAAGGGCGGTCCGAAAGGCGTGGGAAATGCGGTCAACGAGACCGTGGTCTATGCGTTCATCTGCCTGTTCGTGATCAACGTCTTGATGACCGCGGTCGGCGTCCGAGTCCTGGCGCGGCACTGATAGCCTAGAAGAAGCGACAGAGCCGATGAGTTATGACCTCACCCTCCGCTTCAGGCGCATCTTCGGGGAAGTGCCGAGATTCGCCGACAGCTTCGGCGACCAGGCGCTGTTCTACGCCCACTCGTTCCGCTACATCCCCAAGGCCGTCACCCACTACCGCAAGGAGACGGTCCGCCTCATCGCCGAGATGACGCTGGGCACCGGCGCCCTGCTGCTGATTGGCGGCACCGTCGGGGTCGCGGGGTTTCTGACGCTGGCCTCCGGCGGCGTCATCGCCGTGCAGGGCTACAGCTCGCTGGGCAACATCGGCATCGAGGCGCTGACCGGCTTCCTGTCCGCCTTCCTCAACGTGCGGATCGTGGCCCCCGTCATCGCAGGCATCGCGCTCGCCGCCACCATCGGCGCCGGCACCACCGCGCAGTTGGGTGCCCAGCGGGTGTCCGAGGAGATCGACGCGTACGAGGCGATGGCGATTCATTCCGTTGCCTACCTGGTGTCCACCAGGATCATCGCGGGCCTGATCGCGATCATCCCGCTGTACTCGCTGTCGGTGCTGGCGGCCTTCTTCGCGGCGCGCTTCACCACGGTCTACATCAACGGCCAGTCCGGTGGCCTGTATGACCATTACTTCAACACGTTCCTGATCCCGACCGACCTGTTGTGGTCGTTCTTGCAGGCCATCGTGATGTCGGTGGCGGTGATGCTGGTGCACACCTATTACGGCTACAACGCCTCCGGCGGTCCGGTGGGCGTCGGTATCGCCGTTGGTCAGGCGGTGCGGACCTCGCTGATCGTCGTCGTCGTGATCACTTTGTTCATCTCGCTGGCCGTATACGGCTCGTCCGGTAACTTCAACCTTTCCGGATAGGGGGCAGCATTGGCGAATTCCGGGTCTGTAACCCATGCCAGGATCGCGGGCGCGGTGCTCGCGACCATCATCCTGGCGTTCGCCGCGCTGACCTACCTTTCTTATTCGGCCGCCTTCTCGTCCACCGATTCGGTGACGGTGACCTCGCCGCGGGCCGGCCTGGTGATGGACAAGGACGCGAAGGTCAAGTACCGCGGAATCCAGATCGGCAAGGTCTCCGACATCGAATATCAGGACAACGAAGCGAAGTTGACCCTCGCGATCGACACCGGCCAGATGCGCTACATCCCGTCCAACGCCGTCGTCAAGATCGCCAGCAACACGATCTTCGGCGCGAAATCGGTGGAATTCGTTCCGCCGCAGAATCCGTCGGGCACCTCCCTGCAGCCGGGTGCGCGGGTGCAGGCCTCCTCGGTGCAACTTGAAGTCAACACGTTGTTCCAGACCCTCGTCGACCTGCTGCACAAGGTGAATCCCGTCGATCTGAACGCGACGCTGTCGGCGATCGCCGAGGGTTTGCGCGGCCACGGCGACGACTTCGGTGCGACGCTCGCCGGCCTGAATCAGTATCTGCCGAAGATCAATCCGAAGATGTCGACATTGCAGTCGGACTTCCAGCAGGCCGCGGCGGTGGGCAACATCTACGGCGACGCCGCGCCGGATCTGGTCACCGTGCTTGACAACGTGCCGACGATCAGCGACACCCTCGTCGACGAACAGGACAACCTGAACGCCACCCTGCTGGCGGCCACCGGCCTGGCCGACAACGGAACTGCGACTCTCGAGCCGGCACAGGATGACCTGATCGCCGCGCTTCAGAGGTTGCGTGCACCGTTGAAGGTGCTGTCGGACTACTCACCGGAATTCGGCTGCCTCTTCTCTGGCGTGAAGAAGGCCATCGATCAGTTCGGGCCCGTGATCGGCGGCACCAAGCCGGGCCTGTTCACGTCGTCGAACTTCGTTCTGGGCGTTCCGATTTACACCTACCCGGAGAGCCTGCCCATCGTGAACGCAACGGGTGGGCCCGAACTGCCGCGGTCTGCCCAACATGCCGAGCAAGCAGTTCGGCGGCTCGTGGTTCCACTCACCCTTCTTGGTGACCGATAACGCCTACATCCCGTACGAGCCGTTCACCGAGGTACAGGTCGATGCCCCGTCGACGCTGCAGTTCTTGTTCAACGGGGCGTTCGCGCAGCGGAGTGACTGGTGATCCCATGAACCAGCGCGGAGTCGTGATCAAGGTCAGCATCTTCACCGTCGTGATGCTGCTGGTCGCAGCCGGCCTGGTGGTGGTGTTCGGCCAGTTCCGGTTCGCCTCCACCAACAGCTACCACGCGGTGTTCGAGAACGCGTCACGGCTCAAAGGCGGCAACGACGTCCGCATCGCGGGCATACCGGTGGGCAGTGTCAAGGACATTGCGCTGCGGCCCGACAACAAGGTCGACGTCACCTTCTCTGTCGACAAGCGCTACCAGATGTACACCTCGACGAAAGCGGTGATCCGGTACCAGAACCTGGTCGGCGACCGCTACCTGGAGATCGCGTCGGGCCCCGGCGAGCTTCGCAAGATTCCGCCGGGCGGGACGATTCAGAACACCGAACCGGCGCTCGACCTCGACGCGCTGCTGGGTGGATTGCGCCCCGTGCTGAAGGGCCTGAACGGCGACAAGATCAACCAGATCAGCGACGCGATCATCGAACTGTTGCAGGGCCAGGGCGGCCCGCTGTGCGGATCTGCTGTCCAGCACCGGGTCGTTCAGCCAGTCGCTCGCGGACCGCTATCAGGTGATCTCCGACGTGATCCACAACCTGAACACGGTGCTCACCACCGTCGACCAGAAGAGCGCCCAGTTCAACGCCAGCGTCGATCAGCTCCAGCAGTTGGTCACCGGATTGGCGCAGGGCAAGGATGCCATCGCGGGGGCCATCCCGCCGCTGGCATCCGCCGCCTCGGATCTGACCCAGGTGCTGCAGACCTCGCGGCGTCCGATTCAGGGCGTCATCGAGAACGCCCGGCCGTTCGCGACCGAGCTGGATAACCGCAAGGACGAGATCAACAGGGTCATCGAGCCGCTCGCCGAAAATTACCTGCGGCTCAACGCCCTCGGCGCCTACGGTGCGTTCTTCAACATCTACTACTGCTCGGTGCGTCTGAAGTTCCCCGGCCCGTCGATCGGGCCCGGGGGCACACCGTCCGACAGCGACTGGTTGTTCCCGCAGGGTGGACCGCCCGACCCGTCGAAGGGCAGGTGCTCCGACAATGGGTGAACGAAATCCGCTCCGCACCGGGATCATCGGCATCTTTGTGGTCGTCGCTCTTGTGGTGGTGGCGTTCGGCTACACCTCGCTGCCGTTCTGGCCGCAGGGCAAAACCTACGAGGCGTACTTCAGCGACGCCGGTGGTATCTCGCCGGGCAGCGACGTCAACGTGTCGGGAATCAAGGTGGGCCAGGTGAAGCTTGTCGGGCTCGCCGGGGATGTGGCGAAAGTGACGTTCACCGTCGACCGCAAGATCAGGGTGGGCGACGAGTCACTCGTGTCGATAAAGACCGACACCATCCTCGGCGAGAAGTCGCTGGCGATCACGCCTGCCGGCCGGGGCGAGTCGACGACGATCCCGTTGAGCCGCACGACAACCCCGTACACGTTGAACAACGCGCTTCAGGATCTCGGCGGCGACAGCCGTGATCTGGACAAGGCCAAGTTCAACCAGGCGCTGGGTGTGCTGACGGATACCCTGCGCGATGCGACTCCGCAGCTGCGCGGGGCGCTGGACGGCGTTGCGGCGTTGTCCCGCAGCATCAATGCCAACGACGAGGCATTGGCTTCGCTGCTGGAGCGCGCCAGGTCGGTCACCAAGGTGCTGGCCGACCGGTCGGCTCAGGTCAACCAGCTCGTCGTCGACGGCAATCAGTTGTTCGCCGCACTCGACGAGCGCCGCGCCGCGCTGAGCTCGCTGATTGCCAGCATTGAGCCGCTGTCCCAACAGATTTCCGGTTTCGTCGCCGATAACCGCAGGGAGTTCGGTCCCGCGCTGCGCAAGCTCAACGCGGTGCTCGATAACCTGCTGCAGCGTCGCGAGCACATCAGCGAGGCGCTCAAGCGTCTGCCGCCGTATGCGACCGCGCTCGGCGAGGTGGTCGCGTCCGGGCCGGGTTTCCACATCAACCTCTACGGTCTGCCGCCGCCCGGAATCGGCGAGATCCTGCTCGACTTGTATTTCCAGCCAGGCAAGCTGCCCGCCAGCCTTGCTGACTACCTGCGCGGACTCATTTCCGAGCGGATGATCATCAGGCCGAAGTCGCCATGAGGTGGTTACGCTACGGCGTCATCGCCGCCCTGGTGCTCGCGCTGCTCGGCGGCGTCTACCTGATCTGGCCGGGCCGTGCCGGCCAGAAGGTGACCGGATACTTCACGTCGGCGGTCGGGTTGTACCCCGGCGACGAAGTCCGCATTGTCGGTGTTCCGGTCGGCCGCGTGGAATCCATTGAGCCGCAAGCGCAATCCGTGAAGATCACGATGTCGGTGAACGACGGGATCAAGATCCCCGCCACCGCGCAGGCGATCATCATGGCGCCCAACATCGTGTCCGCTCGCTTCATCCAGCTGGCCCCGGCTTACCAGAGTGGCCCCGTTTTGGAGAATGGGGCAACGATCCCGCTGGACCGGACGGCCACCCCGGTGGAATGGGACGAAGTCAAGTCGGAGCTGACCAAGCTCAGCACGTCGCTCGGGCCGCAGGCCGGGTCGGTGCAGGGACCGCTCTCCGATTTCGTGAACCAGGCCGCCGACACGTTCGACGGCAACGGCGACTCGTTCCGTCAGGCGCTGCGCGAGCTGTCGCAGACGGCGGGACGGCTGGGCGACTCCCGGATGGATCTTTTCGGCACCGTGAAGAACCTGCAGATCCTGATCGATGCGCTGTCGAACAGCAACGAACAGATCGTGGAGTTCAGCGGGCACCTGGCGGCCGTGTCGCAGGTGCTCGCCGACAGCTCAACCAACCTCGACACCACCCTCGGGACGCTCAACCAGGCACTGTCCGACGTCCGCGGCTTCCTGCAGGACAACAACTCGGCGCTGATCGGCCAGGTGGACAAGCTGTCTCAGCTCACCAAGCTGTTCGCCGACCAGCACGACGACCTGGAACAGCTTCTGCACGTCACACCGAACGGCCTCGCCAACTTCTACAACATCTATGACCCCGCCCAGGGCACCGCCACCGGGCTGCTGTCGCTGCCGAACTTCGCGAACCCGGTGCAGTTCATCTGCGGCGGTGTCTTCGAGGGCAGCTTGTACGTCGACAACATCAAGCGGGCCGAGATCTGCCGGGAGCGGATGGCGCCGGTGCTGCAACGGATATCGATGAACTATCCGCCGCTTCTGTTCCACCCGATCAACACCATCACCGCCTATAAGGGTCAGGTCATCTACGACACTCCGGCCACCGGAGCCAAGGCGCAGACGTATCTGCCCTACCTGCAGTGGATCCCGTCGCAGGGCCGCACCCCACCGCGTGTCGGCGACACCAGCGTCGACGGGCTGATGTTGCCGCCCAACCCGGTGGCCGGGCCGCCGCCACCGGCTCAGCCCCAGTTCTTTGGTCCTCCGTTCCCGCCACCACAGCCGGGACCGCCGCCCCCCGACGCCGCAGGCCCACCGCCGGCCCCGGCGACGCCCGATGCCGGGTATCCGGCCGAGGGTGTCCCGCCGATGCAGCCCGGAGCCGGCGGATGAGCCGGAAATCATTGCACCGCAAGCTCAACCGGGGCGCTGTCCGCACGGTCGCCCTCGGCTCGGGCGTCGTGGTGCTCGCGGGATGCCAGTTCGGCGGGCTGAACTCGTTGAACATGCCGGGCACCGCCGGCCACGGTGCCGGCGGCTACAGCATCACGGCCGAATTGCCCGATGTCGCGTCCATGCCGCAGAACTCGCCGGTGATGATCGACGACGTCACGGTTGGCAGCGTTTCGGGTGTCGACGCCGTACAACGGCCCGATGGCACTTTCTATGCGGCTGTGAAACTTTCGCTCGACGGCAACGTCAAGCTGCCGGCCAATTCGAAGGCCAGGGTGGCCCAGACGTCGCTGCTGGGTTCACAGCACATCGACCTGGTTCGGCCACCGGCCGGGCAGCCGCAGGTCGGGCAGCTGCAGAACGGATCCACCATCCCGCTGGCAGACGGCAGCCGCTTCCCCACCACGGAGGAGGTGTTGTCCTCGCTGGGCGTCGTGGTGAACAAGGGCAACCTCGGTGCGCTGCAGGACATCACGGACGAGGCCTACGCCGCCGTCGCCGGCCGCGCCGGCGATTTCGTCGATCTGATCCCGCGACTTGCCGAGTTCACCGACGAGTTGAATCAGCAGACCAACGACATCATCGCCACCGCCGAGGGTTTGAACCGGGTGGCCGCGACGTTGGCCGAACACAAAGACAGCCTGAGCCGCGCCCTTGATTCGCTGCCGGCCGCGGTCAAGGTGCTCAACGACAACCGCAAGAACATCGTCGACGCGTTTGCGGCGCTGCAGAGCTTCTCAAAGGTGGCGTCGCACATCCTTTCCGAGACCAAAGAAGATATCGCCGCGGACTTCAAAGACCTGTACGCAGTGATCAAGCCGCTCAACGACAACCGCGCGGACTTCGTGTCGGACCTCGACCTGTTGCCGACCTTCCCGTTCACCTCGCGGTACCTGCGGCGCGCGGTCCGCGGCGACTACCTGAACGTGTTCGTCACGTTCGACCTGACGATTCGCCGCCTCGGCGAGACCATCTTCACGACGTCGTACTTCGACCCGAACATGCAGCACCTCAACGAGGTCGTCAACCCGCCGGACTGGCTGGTGGGCTCGTTCGCGAACCTGAATGGGCAGGCGGCCGACCCGTTCAAGATCCCGCCCGGCACCGCGTCGGGCCAGGAGGTGCCGCCGAGCTGATGCTGGATCGATTGGCGCGCATTCAACTGACGATCTTCGCGCTCGTCACGGTGGTCTGTGTCGGCGCGATCGCGATCTTCTATCTGCACGTCCCGGCGCGCCTCGGAATCGGTGCCTACCACATCACCGCGGACTTCATCTCCGGTGGCGGGCTCTACAAGAACGCGAACGTCACCTTCCGCGGCGTGACGGTCGGTCGTGTCGAGGCGGTGACGCTGACCAATGACAGCATTGAAGCGCACATGCGGCTCAACAGCGAGTACTCGATCCCGGAAAACGTGACGGCCACCGTGAAAAGCGTGTCTGCGGTGGGTGAGCAGTACATCGACCTGGTACCGCCGGGTAATCCGTCGACCGCCTCGCTGCACGATGGATCACGTATCGGTCGTGACCGGACCGCGATCGGCCAGGACATCGAAGGCCTTCTGCAACAAGCCGACGCCTTGGTCAGCAACATCAGCAACACCCGGCTGCAGGACCTCCTGCGGGAAACCTTCAAGGCGTTCAACGGTTCCGGGCCGGAGCTGGCGAGGTTGATCCAGTCGGCGCGGTTGCTCGTCGACCAGGCGAACGCCAGCTGGCCGGAAACTTCTCAGCTGATCGAGCAGGCCGGCCCGTTCCTGGATGCGCAGATCCGCAGCGGCGATGACATCCGGTCCGCTTCCGACGGGCTCGCCCGGTTCACCACCGAACTGCGGCAGGCGGATCCACAGTTGCGTGCGCTGCTGGTGACGGCGCCGGGGGCGGCAGGCGCGGCCAGCGACACGTTCAGCGGTATCCGGCCATCGTTCCCCGTGCTCGCCGCCAGCCTGGCGCAACTGGGTCGGGTCGGTGTCATCTACAACAAGTCCATCGAGCAGGCGCTGGTCATCTTCCCCGCTCTGATGTCCGCGCTGATCACCGTCGCCGGTGGAGTGCCCGCCGACGAGGGCGGCAAGCTCGACTTCAAACTTGACCTCGGCGACCCGCCGCCGTGCTCCACCGGCTTCCTGCCCCCGCAGTTCATCCGGCCGCCGGCCGACCAGACGCTGCGAGATCTGCCTAAGGACATGTACTGCAAAGTGCCGCAAAATGATCCGAGTGCAGTGCGGGGCGCCCGGAATTACCCGTGCCAGGAGTTCCCGGGAAAGCGTGCGCCGACCGTTGAGCTGTGCCGTGATCCCCGCGGCTACGTGCCGATCGGCAACAACCCGTGGCGCGGGCCGCCGGTTCCGGCCGGCACGCCGATCGAGGACGGTCGGAACATCCTGCCACCCAACAAGTTTCCGTACATCTCACCGGATGCCGACCCCGATCCGGGCTATCCGGTGGCGCCCGGCGAGGTGCCGCCGGGCGTTCAACCGGGCCCCGGTCCCGCCCCGAATCAGCCGTGGCCGGTTCCGCCTCCGCCCAACGACAACGGGCCGCCGCCCCCGCACACCGCGTGGGTGCCGCCCGCACCGTATCCGGATGCGTGGCCGGCGCCGGCCAATCCGCAACCGCCGCCGCTGTCGCCGGGACCCTACCCGCCGGTGGTGCCTGCGCCCGGGCCGGCGCCGGCGCCGCCGCCGGCGGTCGATCCGGGGGTGCTCCCACCGGCCGACGTGTCGCCGCCCGGGGCCAACGGGGTGTCGTACAGCACCTACGATCAGCACAGTGGCACCTTCGTCGATGCGAAGGGCAACGCCGCTGTCTACGCACCTGGTGCGGATAACCTTCGTCCACAAGAGAACTGGGTTGATCTGATGCTCGATCCGAGGCAGACGTAGATGAGGCACACGTAGATGACGACAACTGACTCGCCGGCGGACAAGGCGGTTCGTCGCCGCGCAGTCCGGGCCGCCGGGCCGGCCAGCGATGGCCCTGTCCAGACGACGACCGTCCGGGTTGACACGTCGGTCGAAAAACCGGCCCGTCGCCCCAAGTCGGGTGCCCCGCCACGTCGGCCCGCGCACCGACGGCCCGTCGCCGTCGCGGCGCTGGTGGGCGTCTTCGTCGGCGCGCTCGTCGCCGGAGCCGCCGCGGCGTGGCTGCTGGTTCAGCAGAACGACGAAGCCAGGATTCAGGCCCGCAACCAACAGTTCGTCGACGCCGCCGCGCAGACGTTGGTGAACATGTACACCTTCAAACCGGACACGGTCGAGCAGAGCGTCGACCAGTTCTACAGCGAGACCAGCGGACCGCTGCGCGACGAGTGGAGCCGCGATAACCACATCGCGAACCTGAAGGCGTTGTTGCGCGCCACCGGGAACAGCTCCGAAGCGGTGGTCAACGGGGCCGCGCTGGAAACGCCGATCGACAGTGTCAGCAACAACGCCACCGTGCTGGTGTCGCTGCGGGTTACTCAGAGCGACACCAGCGGCAACAACAAGCCCTCGCTTCCGATGCGCTGGCGGGTCGTCGTGCACGAAGACTTCGACACGCACAAGTTGACCGCCAACGACATGACATACCCCGACGGGGGCAATTGATGCGCTGGCTCGTCACTGCGCTGGTGGGATTGTTGGCGGCCGTGTTCGTCGCGCTCTCTGGCTTTGCCGGCGCACTGTACTGGGACCGGGTGGAGCTGCGCGGCGAGAAGCAGGCACGCGAGGAGTTGGGCCCGCTCGCCAGCAAGCAGGTGCCCGCGATCTTCGGTTACGACTATCAAACGGTGGAACGCAGTCTCGACAACGCGTACCTGATGTTCACGCCGCAGTTCCGGCGGCAGTTCCAGGAGAAGGCGAAGGCGGACATCATTCCGCAGGCGCGTGATCGGCAGATGGTCAGTCAGGTCAACGTCGTCGGGGTCGGGGTCATGGATGCGCACCGCAACTCGGGTTCGGTGATGGTCTACATCAACCAGACATGGATCGACAAGTCACGCCAGCCTCTCTACAACGGCAGCCGGGTCAAGGTCGACTATCAGCGCCTCGACGGAAGGTGGCTGATCAATTCCATTGAGGTGCTGTAGGATTCCGGCTCGCCCGCAGGGCCTCCAGGAATGACCGTGCCCACCGGTCGACATCATGGATGAGCACCTGACGGCGCAGCGCCCGCATCCGCCGCCGGCCCTCCTCCGGAGTCTGGTTCATCGCAGCTTCGATCGCGTCCTTCACGCTGTCGAGGTCGTGCGGGTTTACCAGGTAAGCCTGACGTAATTCGTCTGCCGCGCCGGTGAATTCGCTCAGCACAAGCGCGCCGCCCAGGTCGCTTCGGCACGCCACATACTCCTTTGCCACTAGGTTCATGCCGTCTCGAAACGGCGTGACCAACATGACATCGCTTGCCACGTAGAACGCGATCAGTTCGTCGCGGGGCACGGGCCGGTGCAGGTAGTGCACCACGGGGCGGCCGACTTCGCCGTATTCACCGTTGATGCGCCCGACCCGCTGCTCGATGTCCTCACGAAGCGCCTGGTAGCTTTCGACTCGCTCGCGGCTGGGTGTGGCCAACTGTACGAACACGGTGTCGTCGCGCTTGGCCCGGCCCTCGGCCAGCAGCTCTGAAAACGCTTCCAGCCGAACGTCGATGCCCTTGGTGTAGTCCAGCCGGTCGACCCCGAGCAGGATCTTGCGCGGGTCGCCCAGTTCCGACCGGATCGCGCGGGCACGTTGCCGGATGCTTCGCTGGTGTCCCTTCCGGTCGAGTTCGGCAGAGTCGATCGAGATCGGGAATGCTCCCACCCGAACCACCCGCGAGCCGTATTCGATCTCGCCGAACCGCGAACGGACGCCCACGGATCCGCGCGATGTGTTGGCACCGACGAGACGTCTGGCCAGGATGAGGAAGTTCTGCGCCCCGCCCGGCAGCTGGAATCCGACCAGATCGGCGCCGAGGAGGCCCTCGACAATCGCTGTGCGCCAAGGCAGTTGCATGAACAGCTCGACCGGCGGAAACGGAATGTGCAGGAAGAAGCCGATGGTCAGGTCCGGCCGCAGCTCTCGCAGCATCTTGGGCACCAGCTGAAGTTGGTAGTCCTGCACCCACACCGTCGCGTTCTCTGCCGCGGTCCGCGACGTCGCCTCGGCGAAGCGGCGATTCACGTCGACGTAGCGATCCCACCACTGGCGATGGTAGATCGGTTTGACGATCGCGTCGTGGTACAGCGGCCACAGGGTCGCATTCGAGAATCCCTCGTAATACTCCTCGACGTCGTTCTCGCTCAACCGGACCGGACACATGTGCAGCCCATCTTCGAAGATGGGCTCCTCGTCGGTGTCGGGGACGCCCGGCCAGCCGATCCAGGCACCGCTCTGCCGGCGCAGCAGCGGTTCCAGCGCGGTGACGAGGCCGCCGGGACTGCGTTTCCAGGTGGTGGTGCCGTCGGGCAGCCGATCCAGGTCGACCGGCAGCCGGTTGGCGACGACGACGAACTGCGAGACCTTTCCGCGGCCGGGCGATGCGCCGGCACTTTCCGCGGAACCAGGCATCTACGACTCGTTCTTTGCCGGTCCAATGCCGAGCATCGATAGGAAGACCCGGCACTCGTCGGCGTCGGTCGCGTAGGCGGCGACCACCCGACGGGCCTGTCGTGCGGTGCTGTCGGCCAGCGGCTCCACGTCACCTATTTCGGCGGGATCAGGTTTTACGGGCATGTCATAACTGTAGGTGAAGGCCTACGTCAACCGAAAGCTGGCACAAACCTGTGAACAAGCCGCTCGCCCTGACGCCCCAGCACCCAGCGCTAGTGTGGCATGGTTCGATTGCTAGAACGTGTTCCAGTTCGGCGTGCGGGCGTGAGGGGTTGTCGTGCAACTGTCATTGGCGGACCGGACCTATCTGGTCACGGGCGGCGGCAGCGGGATCGGCAAGGGCGTGGCCGCCGCGCTGGTCAGCGCCGGTGCGCGGGCGATGATCGTCGGCCGAAACCCGGACCGGCTCGCCGCCGCGGTGAGCGAGATCGAGGGCAACGCCGGCGACGGTGCCGGGGCGGTGCGCTACGAGCGGGCCGACGTCACCAACGAGGACGAGGCGGCCCGAGCCGTCGACGCTGCCACCGCGTGGAGTGGCCGGCTGCACGGCGTTGTGCACTGCGCGGGCGGTTCGGAGACCATCGGGCCGATCACGCAGATCGACTCCGATGCGTGGCGACGCACGGTCGACCTCAACGTCAACGGCACCATGTACGTGTTGAAGCATTCCGCCCGCGAGTTGGTGCGTGGCGGCGGCGGATCATTCGTTGCGATCTCGTCGATTGCCGCCAGCAACACCCATCGCTGGTTCGGCGCGTACGGGCCGACCAAGTCCGCGGTCGATCATCTGATGAAGGTGGCCGCCGATGAACTCGGCGCTTCGTGGGTCCGGGTGAACGGAATCCGTCCCGGGCTCATCCGCACCGACTTGGTCGAGCCGATCATGCAGGCGCCGGACGTCAAACACGACTACCTGATCAACACGCCGCTGCCCCGCGTCGGCGAGGTCTCCGATGTCGCCATGCTCGCGCTGTTCCTGCTCAGCGATGCTGCGGCCTGGGTCACCGGGCAGATCATCAACGTCGACGGCGGTCAGTCGCTGCGGCGGGGCCCGGACTTCACCGCCATGCTCGAACCGGTGTTCGGCACCGACGGGCTCCGCGGCGTCATCAGCCGGGGGTGATCCGAAGATGAACTCGGATCTGACGGTTGAGGTTTCGCGCGGCGTCGCGGTTCTTACGCTCAACCGGCCCGACCGGCTCAATGCCTACACCGCCGAGATGGGCCGACTGCTGGGTGAGGCGTACCGCGCCTGCGACGCTGACGACGCGGTCCGGGCGATTGTGCTGACCGGAGCCGGATCCGCGTTCTGTGTCGGCGCCGACCTCAGCGCTGCCGATGAGGCCTTCGCGTCCACGCGCGGTGTCGAGGACTTCACCGCGTCGCCGATTCGGCCGGCAGCGTTCGAGATCCGCACGCCCGTCGTCGCGGCCGTGAACGGGCATGCCATCGGGATCGGTCTGACGATGGCGCTTCAAGCCGACATCCGCATCTTCGCCGAGGACGCCAAGTGCGGTGTGGTGCAGGTGCGTCGCGGGGTGATTCCAGACTGTATGGCGCACTGGACGATTCCTCACCTGGCGGGACTGGCCGTCGCCGCGGACCTGCTGCTGACCGGTCGTACCTTCCTCGGCGCCGAGGCGCCGGGGCTGGGCATCGCGACACGCGCCCTGCCCGCGGCTGCTGTTCTGCCCAACGCGATGGCGGTGGCCACCGACATCGCCGAGAACGTCTCGCCGATGTCGGCGGCGTTGTGCAAGCGCCTCCTGTGGGACACCGCAGTCAACGCTTATCGGCCGCAGCAGGTCGCCTGGTTGGAGACCGAGCTGCATCACCGCGTGATGGGCAGCGCCGATGCCCGCGAAGGAGTGGCGGCCTTCGTCGACCGGCGGACGCCCCGGTGGTCGTCCTCGGTGTCGGAAGAGTGGGTCGAGCTGCCCGACCCCGGCTGAGGGCGACTCAGGCTATTGGTCCTTCGACGCGATGCCGGCCGGCGCGCTGGCGATGGCTCGGCGGATCGCGTCGGCAAGTGCCAGCGCCGTCTCTTCGGTGAGTTCGAGCGCAACGCGGGCCGAGGCACCCAGCTCCGGGTTGAGCAGGTCGATGTTGACGGTGTGCCCATACGGTGCGTGCACGGGATGGTCGACGTACACCGTCGCCTCGCGGGCCGCGAACCAGCCGGTGGCGCCCTTCCCGCTGCCGTCGACGGCGATCTTCTCGGTCAGGTAGGTGCACATGGGGTCAGCCCGCCAGGTGCTTGCCGAAGAAGTCGCCGATCCGGCGCCAGCCGTCCACCGCGGCCTCCACCCGGTACGCGGGCCGGTCGACCGAGAAGAACGAGTGACCGGCGCCGTCGTACGAGTGGAACTCGTGTGCCTTGTCGAGTCGGGTCAGTTCGGCGTCCAGTTTCGCCACCGACTCCGGCGAGGGGTAGACGTCGTCCTTGCCGAACAGTCCGAGCAGCGGGCAGCTGAGGTTTCCCACCAGGTTCAGGATCGGCTTCATGCGCTGGGGCATGCCCTCCGGCGGATCCTCGACGACGAACGCGCCGTAACAGTCAACCGCCGCGTCGATTGTCAGGGAGCAGGCTGCCAGGACGGTGTGCCGACCGCCCGAGCAGTGTCCGATCACCCCGATCTTTCGGTTGGCGCCGTCGAGCTTGAGCAGATACTCGATCGCGCCGGCGACATCCCCGACGAGCCGGTTGTCGGGCACGCCACCCGCGGCGCGCGCGGTGGCCGCCGCGTCGTCGGGATCGGCCCCGGGAGCCTCGCGCCAGTACAGGTTCGGGCAAATCGCGTTGTAACCCATGACCGCGAGCCGGCGGACGAATTCCTTTGTTTCCCGGTCGTATCCCGGCATGTGGTGGATCCAGATGACGCCGCCCCGGGCGCCTGAAGCCAGCGGAATAGCTCGGTAGGCCTCGACTTCGTCACCGCCGTGCCCGTTGATCCTCACCGTCTCTGCGCGGATCGCGTCCTGGCTGATCGACGTCACTGCCCGTTCCCTTCTCTCGGCACCCGATCGAGTGTTTACTCGCACTCTGTGACACCACGCCGGGCGACGCAAGGGCTGACCGCCCGTCTGGTCGCCGTCGCGGCCTGCCTCGCGGTGACCTCGTGCACCACCGGTCCCGGCGCTCCTTCGTCGGCCGGCCGCGGTGCCTGTGCCGTCGTCAAACAATTCTCGGTCCCCGCCACCATGCGCGACGGAACCATCCTGCGTGCGGACGTCTACCGGCCCCAGACCTCTGAGGCGGTGCCGGTCATCCTGATGAGGACGCAGTACGGCAAGGACAGCGCCCAGGTTGACCCGTCCCGGTACAACCCGCCTGACTGGTTCGCGTCGTATTGCTATCTCGTTGTGGTGCAGGACATCCGGGGGCAGGGCGAGTCGGACGGCACGTTCAGTGAGTTCACCCACGACCAGAACGACGGGTACGACTCGGTGGAGTGGGCAGCCGCCCTGCCGGGCTCGAACGGCAAGGTCGGGATGTACGGGTCGTCGTACGTCGGTGCCACCCAATGGCTCGCCGCGGTTACCGCACCACCGCACCTGGTCACCATCGTGCCGGCCAACACCGCGTCGGACTATTACGACGGATGGACGTATGAGGGCGGCGAGTTCCGGCTCGCGTTCGTGCTGCCGTGGACGATCACCGCGATCGCCGCGAGCGCGGCCGAGAACCGGCACGACGACGCCACCGTTGCGGAGCTGTCGGCCGCCGCCACCGACTTGACCCGCTGGCTGAACTTCACACCGTATAAGGATCTGCCACCGCTGCAGCCGGGCAGCCCGACGGTCGCGCCGTATTACTTCGACTGGATTCGGCACGCCACCCGTGACGATTTCTGGAAGCAGTTCAGCATTCGGGACCGCTACCCGGCGGTGAACGTGCCGGTGCTCGACGTCGAGGGATGGTATGACGCCTTTCTGGCCGGCGGCATCGAGAATTTCGTCGGCGTCGCAGCCCACGGCGCCACCGTGGCGGCCCGCGCCAATCAGCGCCTGGTGATCGGTCCATGGGACCACGTCAACTGGGGCAGGGACACCTCGCAACCCGCACCGATGCTGAAAGATATTGGTGTCGTTGGCAACAGCCCGATCAACGAGCTGATGGTGGCGTGGTTCGACCATTTCCTCAAGGGCCGTGCCAACGGTGTTTCGGGTCAGCCGCGGGTGGATTACTTCTTGATGGGTGCGAACAAGTGGAAGTCGGCGACGAGTTGGCCACTGCCGCAGACGGTGTGGACCCGCTATTACCTCAGCGGCAGCGGCGGGCTGGCCGATCGAACCGGCGTGCTGACGACTTCGCTTCCGGCCGCGGGATCTGCACCCGACGTCTACACATACGACCCGGCTGATCCGGTGCCGAGCATGGGTGGTCATTCGTGTTGCGGCGCACTGACCGGCCCGCAGGGGCCGTACGACCAGACACCGGTGGAACAGCGCTCGGACGTCCTTCTGTACAGCAGCGAGCCGCTGACGGCCGACACGGAGATCACCGGTCCGGTCACGGTCGACCTGTGGGCGGCGTCGTCGGCGCCGGACACCGATTTCACCGCCAAGCTGGACGTGGTCAGACCGGACGGCACGGTGATCAACCTCAACAACGGCATCCTGCGCACACCGGCCGCCGAGCCGCATCGGCCGCACGAATACCAGATATCCATCTGGCCGACCAGCTATCTGTTCCGCGCGGGCGAGGTGATCCGGCTGGAGATATCGAGCAGCGACTACCCCCAGTTCGCGCCGAACCCGAATACCGGCCAGCCCTTTGGGCAGACCGCCGACACGCAACGGGCGACGCAGACGATCAGCCACGACGCCGCTGATCCGTCCAGTGTGGTGTTGCCGATCATCCCCCGCGGCGACCCGGGCTCGGATTCGTTCCCGATGACGGGTGCTCGTTAGGGTTGCCGGGTGACCGACTACGAGACCATCGTCCTGGCGCAGTCAGGGCCGATCGCCCGCATCACCTTGAATCGCGCGGATGCGGCCAATGCGATGAATGACACGATGACCCGCGAGCTCGCCCACGCGGCACGGCGCTGCGATAGCGCTGCGACCAAGGTCGTCGTCCTCACCGGTGCCGGGCGGTTTTTCAGCGCGGGCGGTGACCTCAGGGCGATGGCGTCGTCGCCGGACACGGCAGGCGCCTACGTCAAGGCCATGGCCGACGACCTGCACCGCGCGATCTCCACCTTCGCCCGGATGGACGCGGTGTTGATCACCGCGGTGAACGGGGTTGCCGCCGGCGCGGGCTTCAGCCTGGCGGTGATCGGTGATCTGGTGCTTGCGGCGGAGTCGGCGACCTTCACGATGGCGTACACCGCAGCGGGTTTGAGCCCCGATGGCAGTTCGTCGTACTACCTGCCCCGACTCATCGGTGTCCGCAGGACGCAGGACTTGATGTTGACCAACCGCAGGGTGTCCGCCGGCGAGGCATTGCGGTGGGGACTCGTCACCGAAGTGGTCGACGACGCCCAGTTCGCCGCCCGGGTGGACGCGGTGGCCCAGCAGATCGCTACTGGCGCGGGACAATCCGCCTCGGCCGTCAAGAAGCTGATGCTGATGTCGTTCACGAACGGGCTTGAAGAGCAGATGGAGACCGAGGGCCGGCTCATCGCCGACTGCGCCGACTCGGCAGACGGACACGAGGGCATCGACGCGTTCCTGCAGAAGCGACGGCCCGAATTCGCCTGATTTCCCCCAAATGAGGGACTCCCGCCGAAACTGAAGCGGCTGTGCTACTTCGCGGCGCGTCTTCGCCACTGGTTCAGTGTCGGCGAGGCCACGAGGCGCCGGATCACCGCACGTAGGTCCAGATCCACGCCTCTGTGCGCGGATCCCAAACCGGTGTGAGCTGTGCCTGCGCCGCCCACGCCGGAGCCGGCGGCGGCGGTGGCGCCCACGGCGGCGCCCACGCCTGCGCGTAGTCCGGCGCCGGTCGATACCACGCAGGCACCGGCGGTGGGGGATCACACAGTCTGGCCACCGGATCCCACGTCCGGCCGCCTTCGCATTCCGCCGAGCTCACCGCCGGCGTCGCGATCGTCACGAACACAGCCGTCGCCAGCGCCGCCACGATGACGGCGCTCAGACGACGAACAAACGTGCCCATCGCACGCAGTTTATCCGGCTTTCTTCCACGGAACAGCGATTCGGGCCCGCGTGACCGGCCGGTGGCTGACCCGACGCGGGGCACGCGTGCACGGCGCCAGCGGTGGCTGACCCGTGCGGCGGTAGTGGGTGCGATGCGAGAAAGCCGCAGATCCGGCGATGAGCTCGTCGATCAGGCGTGCCACCGTCTCGGGGCACTCCACCTGGGGGTGGTGCCAGACATCGGGGATGACGTGCAGGCGGCTGTTCGGCAGTGCGGCGTGTGCGGCGCGTGCGTGCGCAACCGGGATGACCCGGTCCTGCTCGCCACAGATGATCAGTGATGGCAGATCAGCATTGAAATGAAGGCGGTTCAGCGCGCAGACCGCCTGGCCCCGGTGGTCCACGACGGAACGCAACGTACGCAGGAAGGCCTGCCTGTTTCCCCGGTTCGAAAGCGACGCATGCGCTCGCCACGTTTCGCTGAACCGGGTCACCTCTTCGTCGGCGCGGCGCAACGCCCGCAGCGCGTTGCCGACGTGGATCACCGGCCGTGCCGCAATGAGTGGCAGCACGAGTTCGGCGCCGGGCAGCGACAGCAGCCGCAGAAGCCGGCCGACGTCGGCGCCGAGCCCACCGCTGCTGATCAGAACCAGCCGTCGGCAGTAGTCGCGGTGCTGATGGGCGAACTGCATGGCGACCCCGCCGCCAAGGGAGTGACCGATCACGGTGGCTTTGGAGATACCCAGCGCGTCGAGCAGATCGCGCAGGCAGACCGCGAAGGCGCCCAACGAGTAGTCGCCACGCGGCTTGTCGGATTGACCGTGGCCGAGCAGGTCAGGCGCGATGACGCGGTATTTCTTCGAAAGCATCGGCACCAACGCGCGCCAACTGGACGAATCCCCGCCCATGCCGTGGATCAGCAGCAACACCTCGCCGGCGCCCTCGTCGCGGTACGCGACGTGGTCGCCGTGCAATGCGATCGTCTTCAGGTTCGTCATGTCGGCTGCGCTGCCCCCTTTCCGGCTCCGGTGGTTACGTGATGCTCAGGTCCATGAAACGAGCCGGGGCTTGGAACTTTCTAAACGCCCCTGTGCAACGCCCCCTGCGAAACGCTCCCGACGCAACCCCCTGAACCCAACTCACCGCGCGGCCCGGCGCGGCGGCGGCCGCCCCCTCCCGGTCGGACCGTTCGTCGTCGACCAGCTTCTGGCCCGTGATGGCGCCGGCGGATACCACGACGGCGACGATCAGCGCGGTGAGGACGTCGCGCATCCACCAGTTCGGGTCCTTGAGCACGTCGCGGATGCCCTCGAATTTTGGGTTTCTTGCCGGGTGTGGTCACCCCCATGTAGTGGTTATCGTTGCCCCGTGGCGCGCGATAGTTCACGGACATCGACGGCGATGCTGGCAATCGTTGCGGTGGCCCGCGTCGGTGTCGGGGTCGCCATGGTCGTCGCGCCGGCCCGGTTCAACCGGCAGGGATCGGGCGCCGAGGCGCTTCTGATGCGCACCATCGGGGTCCGCGACGTTGTTCTCGGCTCTGGCGCGTGTGTTGCCTGGGCGGGCGGTGGCCAAGCAGAGTTCCGGCGGTGGGCGTCGATGGGTCTGCTCAGCGATTCAGCCGACCTTGTCACCGGGCTTGGCAGCAAGCGTCTCGTCGGGAGCAGGAGCGCCATGATCGCCACGCTGGCCCCGGTGCCGTTTTTGGCCGCCGAGATCTTCGGTTTTGCACGCGCTAAGACGCCGCGCGGCTGAGTTCACCCCCGCGCGTCGACGCGCGCCCGGATCGGCCCCTTGGCGACAGTGGTGTACGGCACCTCGACGGGAAAATCCTTGTCCACCGAGCGGATTCGGGTGGACCGGACAATGGTGGCGAGCGCCAGCGTCGTCTCCAGTGTCGCGAAGTGTTCACCGATGCACGAACGTGGGCCGGCGGCGAACGGGATGAATTGCCAGCGCGGGCGGCCCCTGGTTTTTTCCGGGCTGAACCGGTCGGGGTCGAAGACCCGCGGGCGCTCCCATAACGCCGGATTGCGATGCAGGGCAGTAATACCGACGGCCATGAACGTGCCCGCCTCGACCCGGTAGCCGTCGACGGCCAGGTCGTGCCCGGCCAACCGGCCGACCCCGGCGGCCGGCGGCTGCAGCCGCAGCGCTTCGTGCAGCACCTGCCGGGTGTATTCGAGGCGGGGCACATCGTCGGGGGTCAGGTCCCGGTCGCCGATCGCCGCGGCCTCGGCGGCGACTCGGTCCTGCGCATCGGGATGGTGCCCCAGCGCCCACAACGCGTAGGTCAGCGCCGTTGCGGTCGTGTCGTGGCCGGCCAGTAGGAAGATCAGCAGGTCGTCGGAGATGTCGCTGTCGGACAGCGACCGCCCGGTGTCTGGGTCGGTGGCCGCGATCAGCGCGTGGACCAGCGGTGCCTCGCGGGTCGGATCCGCGCGGCACGCCTGCACCATGTCCATGGTGACTTCACGCATCGTCGCCACCGCCGCGCGGGCGCGGGCCCGCGCCGGAGTCGGCAACCATCGCGGCGCACGCACCGGCCGCAGTGCGCGGTCCGCGGCGTAGCCGGACGCCACGTGCATGTGTTCGGCGATCACGTCCGCGCGCTCGTTGACGTCGACACCGAGAACGGAGCGGCCCAGCGACCGCATGGTCAGTCGGCGGCACTCGGTGTCGAGGTCGACATCACCGCCTGCGTGCCACTCGGCGGCGATCATCTGCGCAGCGCCGGACATCTGTCCGCCGAATCCGCGGACGTTTTCCTTGGTGAACACCGGCTGCAGTGCCCGTCTGCGCGGGACCCACGTCTTGTTGGGCAGCACGAACAGGCTATCGCCGGCCAATTGCCGCACTTCCTCGTGAACCTGGCATCGCTCGGAGTATTCGTCCACCCGTCCCAACACGTCGCGGATCCCGTCGGGCGACGTGACCAGCACGATGGGCTGGACGATCCACTTCGGCCCCAACACAATTCGGCTTACCGGCCCACCGGCGTCGCGTAGCAGTTCTTGCCCGCCGTCGAGGTCCCTCACGGCTTTCAGCAACTGCCGGAAGGGCAGCGGATTTCTCGGCGCCAGTGGAAGTGCGCTGACGTCATGCGTTTCGATTGTCGCAGCCAATTTAGCTTCGCGGCCCAGCTACGGCCTGCGCCCTCTTCACATCATGACCGTACCCGCGTCCGGGCTCAGTTGACGCGCGGCCCCGGCGGCGCGGCCGGGCTGGCGGGCGGTGCTGGCGCCGGTGCCGGCGCGTGCGTCGGCGCGTAGGTGTGGGTCGGGGCGGCCGGTGCCGGCGCGCGGCTCGGGGGAGGCGGCGGCGGGGGAGGCGGCGGAGGGGGAGGCGGCGGAGCCGGTGCGCTGGGCGTGGCGGTAGCCGAACTCGTGGGTTGCCCACTTTGTTGAGGTTGGTTTGCCCCGCCGACGAGCACCGCCACCGCGGTGATGATCATGAAGGCGCCGACCAGCGCCGCGCCGACTATCGTCCGGCCGGCATCGGTGTTGAACCATTTTTTGGCCGCAGGGTCCGGGCTTTCGTCCATCCGCGGATCGTACGGTCGTTTGCGGCCGCCCGCGATTCGAGTGGCCCGGACCTCACTCACAGCGTTTTCCTAGGAATAACTCGCAGACTGTCTCAGGTGCCGCCCCCGACCGGCCCGACGACGACAACGGCGCCACCGGTTCCCACTCCAATTCTGATGCCACGTCTGCCGGACCCGGACTTCGCCAGGTTCGGCCACGGCGGCGTCTCGTTGCTGACCGGGTGGTTTCCGACCTGCGTCGAGATCCTCGCGATCGTCGTCCTGATCGTCGCGATCGGCTGGCGGACCCGGCGCTGGCGGCTGCTGTGGGTACCGCTGAGCGCGGCGATCGGCGTCCTGGCAGCTTTCGCCGCCCGCACCTATATGAACTCCGAGGGGCTGGCGTCGGATCCGGCGCCGTTCCGGCTGTGGGTGTGGACCGCGGTGTGCGCAGGCTCGGTTGCCTTGGCGGTGCTGGGATTTCGGGACGCTCGCTGGTGGCGACGTGGGCTGTCCGTGTTGGCGATTCCTCTCGCCCTGGTGTGCGCCCTGATAGTGCTGAACCAGTGGGTGGGCTACTACCCCACGCTCCAGAAAGCCTGGGGAGACCTGACTTCGGGCCCGCTCCCGGATCAGATCAATGCCGACGACCTCCCGGGACTGCGGAACACACATCCCGATACCGGCAAGCTGGTGCCCGTCGACATCCCTGACGGCGGCAGCGGATTCAAGCACCGACGGGAATTCGTCTACCTGCCGCCGATCTGGTTCACCGGAGACGTTCCGCCCGATCTGCCCGCGGTGATGATGATCGCCGGTGAGTTCAGTAACCCGACCAACTGGATACGCACCGGCAACGCGATTCAGGTGATCGACAAATACGCGAAAGAACACGGCGGCGCAGCTCCAGTGTTCGTCTTCGTCGACTCCAGCGGAAGTTTCAACAACGACACCGAATGTGTGAACGGACCCCGAGGAAATGCCGCCGAGCACCTGACGAAAGAGGTTCGCCCGTACGTCATTTCACAATTCGGCACTTCGCCGGACCCCGCCCAGTGGGCCGTGGTCGGCTGGTCGTCGGGCGGGACATGTGCGATCGACCTCACCGTCACTCGTCCCGATCTGTTCACCACGTTCGAGGACATCGGCGGCGACCGCGGGCCCAATTCCGGTACCAGGCAACAGACGATCACCCGCCTCTACGGTGGCGACGCCGCGTCCTGGGATGCCTACGACCCCCGAACGGTCATGGCCGGGCACGGACCGTACAGCGGCGTCGCGGGGTACTTCGACGACTCCCAGGAGCCGGCTGATGACAAATCGAAGAACCTGCCGGACGTTCATCAGGACCGCCTGGCACCCGTCGGTTTCGGCGGGAATGGCGACGAGAAAGAGTTCCGGGAGAAGGGCGCGCTACCGGACTTGTGCGCGGCCGCCGTGGCCGTCGACATCGAATGCACGCTGCGGGTATACATCGGCTATCACACCTGGCAGTTCGGCGCCCGCGCGTTCTCCGACGCACTGCCGTGGATCGCACAGCGGGTGCACACGCCGACTGTTCCCGGCTGACGCCTATTGAGGTCCCTTGGCGTAGCGGGTCAGGAAGCCGATCGCCGAAATCGCGGCGATGACACCGATCACGCCCCAGAACACGATGGAGAATATTGCCCACACCGGGGAGTAGCCATAGCCGGACAGCACCGTTGCCGCGTAAATCGTCGACAACACGTCGTAGACGCACCAGAGCGCGAGGATGGCACTGCAGATCCCGATGATGAGGCTCGGGGTGCGATCGACCTTGTTTATCCGTTCCTCGATGCTGGTGGGCACGATTTTCATGGCGCTCCCTACAGTTGATGGTGTCGATGATGAATTTGGGTCAACGGTAGCCGGTCACCCGGCTGCGCTGGGTTGCTTCAGCAAAACTGTGGGTTACAAGATTATTGCCGCCCCAATCAATTGCGCATCTGTGCTGGCCCTGCTGGAACACCGACATTTTCGATATCAATTAAATTGTCCGGTAATCCTAAAAGCTGACCGGCAAAGCATCTGGACGCCACCTACCTCACCGACTGTGCCGGCGGTCCCCGTGCGAGGCCGCCGGCCGCAGCGAACGACACCACCCGACGGTCAGTGGCGTCCTGCGGTTCGTATCACCGATTTGCGGCAGGGACTGAAACGGGCGCAACCTGCCTTTGCCGATCCGCCCGGCCGGGTTCGCCCAACTGTTGCCAGGAATCTGTCGTAAGCTCGCCCGCCGGCGACGCAGTTGGTCGCAGTTAGTACGGATAGTCCCGATTCCGGTGCGTTGTGAACGGCGGCGGGGGCACGCCCGGAGGCGGGGTGAACACGCCGGTCTGCGGGGGACTGGGCATGTTTGCGGTGGGCGACACCGACGAGGACGTTGACGACGGCCCCGTAGTTGTTGTCGCCGCGGCGCTCGACGTCGTGGTGGTCGTCGTGGTCGAGGTTGACGGTGTGTTGTTGCCGTTGTTGCCGCAACCCGCGGTCAACGCACCTGCAGCGATGACCGCGACCGCACCGGCGCCCGCGGCGATGCGGCCGGCATTCGATGCAGGACCCATTCTCCGACGATATCCCGGCGTCCTGGCGTGCGACGCCGAATCAACCGGAAACCCTGAACTCCTCGCCTAGGTCGGTACGTGGGTGTGGGTCGGAGCAACCGGGGGAGCCGGTACCGCCGCGGTCCGGCTTGGGGCCGGGCGGCTCGGCGGAGGCGGCGGAGGCGGCGGAGGGGGTGGAGGGGGTGGAGGGGGAGGCGGCGGCGGCGCCGGCGTCGTGGTGGGCGTTGCGGTAGCCGAACTTGTGGGTTGCCCACTCTGCTGAGGTTGGTTTGCCCCGCCGACGAGCACCGCCACCGCGGTGATGATCATGAAGGCGCCGACGAGGGCCGCGCCGACTATTGTCCGGCCGGCATCGGTGTTGAACCATTTTTGGGCCATGGGGCCGGGCCTTTCGTTCATCATCGAGTTGATCCATCTGTTGGCGCCCAGCGTTCACCAGCGTTCACCAGCGCACACCCGGTGCTTCATCTAGCGCCAGAGCGGATCGTACGGCGGTTTGCGGTTCCCAGCGATTCGGAAGGTTGAGGTGTGCGATGTTTGCCTTGATAGTCGTTGTCGCGCTGGTTGCCGCCGTGGTCGTGGGGACGATACTGGGCAGGCGCTATCGGGTAGGTCCGCCCGTCCTGCTCATCCTGCTCGGCGGCCTGCTCGGTCTGATCCCTCGTTTCGGTGACATCCGGCTGGATGGGGACATCGTCCTGCTGCTGTTCTTGCCGCCCATCCTGTATTGGGAGGAGCCTCAACACCAGCTTTCGCGAGATCCGCGCAAACCTGCGCATCATCGTGTTGTCCAGTGTCGTCCTGGTGATTGCCACCGCGGTGGCGGTGTCGCTGGCGGCGCGCGCGCTGGGAATGGAGTCGCACGCGGCATCGGTGCTCGGTGCGGTGCTGTCTCCCACGGACGCGGCGGCCGTCGCCGGCCTGGCCAAGCGGCTGCCGCGCCGGACGCTGACCGTGCTGCGCGCCGAGAGCATCATCAACGACGGGACGGCGCTGGTCCTTTTTGCGGTGACGGTCTCGGTGGCGGCCGGCGACCCCGAGCTGAGCCCGCCCGCGGTGCTGGGTCGTTTTGTCGGTTCATACGTCGGCGGAATCGCCGCCGGGCTGCTGGTCGGGGCGGTGGTGACGGTGATGCGCCGCCGGCTGGACGCGCCGCAGGAGGAAGGAGCGCTGAGCGTGCTGACGCCCTTCGCGGCGTTCTTGCTCGCCCAGGCGATCCACTCCAGCGGTGTCGTCGCGGTCCTGGTGGCCGCGCTTGTGCTCGCCTACGTTGGGCCGCGGGTGATCGGGGCGCGTTCGCGCCTACAGGCTTACGGGTTCTGGGACCTGGCGACGTTCTTGGTTAACGGCTGCCTGTGGGTGTTCGTCGGAGTCCAGATGCCAGGCGCGATACGGGGAGTGTCAGCTGTCGATGGCGGCCTTGGGCACGCAGCGTTGTTGGCTTTGGCCGTCATCGGCGTCCTCGTCGCGACCCGGTTCGGCTGGACAGAGATCACCACCGTGCTGCTTCGTCTGCTGGACCGGCGCGCAGTTCAGCGCACCCGTCGCGTCAGCTGGCGTCAGCGCACCGTGTCCAGCTGGGCCGGGTTCCGCGGTGCGGTGTCGCTCGCCGCTGCGCTGGCCGTCCCGGCGACCACGCACAACGGCGCCCCCTTCCCGGACCGCAACCTGATCATTTTCGTCACGTCCGTCGTGATTCTGGTGACGGTCCTCGTACAGGGCAGCACGCTTCCTGCCGTCGTTCGCTGGGCCCGGCTGCCCGAGGACACCGCCCACGCTGACGAGCTGCAACTGGCCCGCTGTCGTAGCGCCGAAGCCGCTTTGGACGCGCTGCCGGCGGTCGCCACTGAACTGGGCGTCGACCAGCAGCTGCGCAACCGCCTCCAAAAGGAATACGAGGAGCACGCGGCGCTCATCGAGGCCAGCGGCGACGTGTCCGGGACCAGCGACACCGTAGAGAGGGACGATCTGCTCCGGCGCGTGCGCCTTGGCGTGCTCGAACACAAGCGCCGGGCGGTCACCGAGCTTCGAGACCAGAACCGCATCGACGACATCGTCCTGCGCGAAGTGCAGTCGGTATTGGACCTGGAAGAGGTACGGCTTCTCGGACCCGTCGACACCGGTTGATACGTCATCCCGGCGCAATGAGGGCTTTTCATGACGTCCCCGGCGCGCAGCGCGTCGAAGGCAGCCAGTGCATCAGCTAGTGGACTGATGACCGTGGTGAGGTCCGCGACCGCGATTTGCCGGGAGGCCAGCAGGTGGATCGTGCGGTCGAATTCGTCGGCACCCATCGGGATCCTCCCCTCGCGCTCAGGTCCAGCGTGTCCACACAATAGGTGATTTATCACGCTTATTGCAAGGGCAGATGCCAGACCTGCTCTCACCACGGAGCCGGTGGCAGGGAGCTGTTGAAGTTAATGTTGACCTGGACGTGTTCCAGCGCCGCGGTAAGTGGTGCGATGAGCTCGCCGGGCAGCGGGTCGAAGAACAGCCGACGGACCAAGGCCACGTGACCGGCAGCTGCCGATTCGATCGCCTCGCGACCCGCCTTTGTCAGGATCGCGTCGGTTGCCCTGCCGTCGTCCCCTGACGGAACACGCCCGGCCAGGCCGCGCTCACACAACCGGCGCAGCTGATGCGACACGCGGCTCCGTTCCCAGCCAATCAGCGCCGCCAGGTCAGAGACTTGCAGGCGCCCACCCGGTGCCTCGGTTAACGCATTCAGAACGTGGTAGTCGGCGAGCGACAAGTCGCTGTCGCTTTGAAGCTGCCGATTCATCTCATAGTTCATCCGCATCTGCACGCTCATGAACGCCCGCCAGGCTCGGAGCTCGGTTGCTGACAGCCAAGGTCCTTGAGCGGTCTTCCGGCGCTGACTGCGTGACACTTCGGCTATTCCTTCTCTGACTGTCCGCCCAGGATATCGCCATAACCGCCCGTAACTCGCTCGACGTGTCGAGAGAAACCATTACTTGATGTATCACGTATAATCACCTTGATGCTCAGCAATCCGGAAAACAGTCCATCACAGCTGTTAGGCGCGTTCGTCGACTACCTTCGTGCGCGCCCCGACGACTCGCCTGGGCCGGAAGGCGTGACGCGCGACGTCGGTGAGTTGGGGGGTGTCCCCGCCATTACGCAGCAGCCACAGGTCGGTTGCCCCGATCGCACCGTCCTTTACTTCCACGGTGCGGCTACGTCAGTGGATCTCCGCCGGACCGCTATCTCCCGTTGGCCGCCGCCCTTCGAGGCCAACACGGTTGAACCCACCCCAACGGGGCTTCGCAGCGCGCAGTTACCCGCTCAGCGTGCAAATCACCCGCGCACCGTGTAGCTATACGTATTGTCATCGGCTCACACCCGGTAGGTCGTGAAAGGCGGACGTGATGGGGCAACGGGCGCGCAGGGTACTGCTGGGCCTACTGGCCTCCGGCGCGATGGCCATGGCAGCGCTGAGTTCGGCCGGCGTTGCCGCCGCGAGGTGCGCGTTCATCAACGACGCCGGCGAGATCGCGGACTGCACCAGCACACCGACCAGCTTCGCGGCGGGGCTCGACAGCAACTCGTCCGCGTCGGCCCAGGGCCTCTTCGACGGTGCCATCGCGATCGGCGACACGAGTGCTGCCACGGCGGGTGATTCGTCCGGCCCTGGAGCCGGCAACTTCGACACCGCTGGCACGGTCGGTAATCCCGTGCGGGTCGCCGAGAGCATGGTGGGCACCGACGCGTTCGGCCCCTACGGCTGCGAAGACTTCGTTGACGCCGTTTATGGCCGCACCACCGCCAACGGGATGGGTCACAACCTCGCACTGGTCTTTTACCAGTCGCTGGCCGCCCGTGGGCTGGGGCATCACGAAATGCCCGTCCCACGCGGCGCACTGGTGTTCACCGCAGGTGCCGATGGCGACCATGTCGACATCTCTCGCGGTGACGGCACGTATGTTTCCGGTGGCGTGCAAGGACTTTGGCCCGGTTACGGGAACGGTCACAACGTGCAGATTCTGCCTAGCCCGAACCTTGGCTCGTGGACGTTGTACGGATGGGTCTACCCGCCCTGGTAGTACGGACCTCAGTGCGTGTGCGTTGAGGGATTTACGGACATTTCAAGCACTTGATGGTAGGGGCGATCGGGCACCGCAAGAGTGCCGACAAAAGGATGCTCCAGGGCGAAGATCAGATAGAGCACAAACGCCATCAGTGCGGCCGCGAGGCCAATCAATGTGCCGTGCAGGACCGCGTCCGATGAGGCGTACATGTAGGTGAAGATCAGCATGACCGCTCCGCCGCCGAGCAGGAGAACCCACAATTCGTTGGGTATCTCGTCCTCGCTGCCGGTGAGGCGGACCTTTCGAGCGGTACCAAGATCATCGAGCCTGGTGAGCGATTCTCTGTAAAAGGCGATCTGGCTTTGGGTTACGGGTTCTGCCCGGATGTAGCTGTGCCAGATCCCAGTCAGCTCGGCAGACTGCTGATCGACCGCCTCTCCACGCTGCATCGCGGGATATTCTTCGTCGATCACGCTGCGCGCGTAGGCGATCAGGCTTTGTTGCACCGCCGGTTGAGCGGCGGCGGGTAAGCCTTCAGAGTCGCGGAGAAGGTCGGCTATCGCTGTCGCTTCCGACTCGGTGGCCCTTTGGGCTGCATCGAATTGTTCCCAGACGACCACGACGACGAACGCGACGAGCACTGCATAAAGCACGCCCGCGAGTGTGAATACAGGTTCAGCTACGGTGCTGACCTTTTCGAGGCGCTGCTGGGACACCATCCGGCGCGTCACGATCAATCCCAGCACCGACAGCGCCACGGTGATCACGACCACCATGAAGGCGACCAGCCAGGCGGGGAGCTGCAGAAGCCAGATCACCGACCGCCCCCGGTGCGAACGAACAGTTGACCTGCCACCCGTTCAGCCCCTTCGTTCGTCGGTAGCCGGAATGGAACGGTATCGCAGAGCAGACGCCATTCTTGATAAATGGGCTAGGGGTTGTTCACATTCACGCAGTCAATTATGTCCTGCGCGCCAGCGACTAGGCGCTGGGCGACGGCCAGATCTATCTTGGGCGGGGATGCGGCGGCGAGTGCGTTCAAGGCCGTCTGGTAGTCGGTCAAAATCTGCAGGGTATCCGGGGGCGCAAGGCCCCCTGTGAGCCTCGGCCAGACGGCAATGAGCTTTCCGTAGCTGTCCGTGAAGTCCTTCTGATTTGTGAATGATGACCTGGAGGCATACGCATCGTGCTGCAGGTCCATAAACGACGCCTGGCACTCGACCGGAGACATGGTCGCCGACGAGGCTCCGGCCAGGACCCCGTTCAGAAATAGCAGCCCTGCCAAGACCACGACCACGACTACGACCACGCGTGTCAGTTTCATGACGTCTCGATTCTTACCCATCGGTCGGTTGTTTCTCTAGCCCCCGCTACCGCCAGGGCGCCCGCCCCGCACAGAGGTTGCACGGTCCCCGGCGGGTGATGCACGCCCTACATGCAGTCACACGACTCAAAGCGATGTCGAGGACTATCTTCAGTCGCGCCGCACCGGCCGGTTTCCGTCGGTGCGGGTGAACCGAACATGCTTCCACCACGTGTTTTAGGCGGGAGGTCAGAGATGGACGGTGCTGCAACTCAAGGTTGCCGACGCCAGCGATGGGGCGGCGCGGGCCTGGCTGTTCTCCGTTGCCCGCGCCATGATCATTCCCGAGCGCAGCAGCCGAGGACGCCATTTCGGTCGCCCCCGGCGCTGGCCGGCGGCAGTGACGACTACCCGCGGTGGGACGCGGCCTACGTGCTGGGATCGTTGTCCGGCGCTGACCGTCGGGAATTCGAGGCGCACCTGAGCACCTGCCCCTCCTGCCGGGAGGGCGTCACTGAACTCAGCGTTATGCCGGCGCTGCTGGCGCAGCTGACCAGCGACGACGTCGCC
>CAVXAG010000033.1:0-155329 GCA_963759655.1 uncultured Actinomycetota bacterium
CGGCGGTCGTCGCCCACGCCGGGTGGGCACCGAGCAGCACGCTCAGCACCACCGAGCGGGCCGTCATCCGGGCGAGCGTTCGGGCCATCCGGTCACACCTGCGATGCCCGGCGCCCGTAGTCGCCGAAAGGTTCGTCGCGGCGGCGCACCGCGTCGCGAAAACCGTGTTCACGCGCCTCGGCGACGAACGCATGTCCCTCGGGTGTGTGCCGCGCGATGCCGTCGAAGATTGTCGAGATCATCGCACTGGTGCCGACGCCCTGGTTGTACAGCGCGCTGTTCATCGCCAGCTTCACCATGATCAGCTGGTTGACGGGCACCGCGGCAATCCGCTCGACCAGCCGCTCTGTGCGCTCGTCGAGCTCGGCCGGGTCGGGCGCCTCAACGGCCAGGCCCCATTCAGCGGCCTGCGCGCCGGTGATGCAATCACCAGTCAGCAGAAGGCGTTTCGCGCGCTGATCACCGAGGCGGTGTGCCCACATCCCGGCCGCGGGCACCCCCCACACGCGGGTCGGCGGGTACCCGATCTTGGCGTCCGACGCGGCGATCACCTGGTCGGCGTGCAACGCGATGTCCGTTCCGCCGGCCACACAGTAGCCGTGGATCTTCACCACCGTCGGCTTGTCGGCGTGCATCAGGCTGGCGAACCCCCGGACGAACCGGCTCATCATCTGGTAGTCGGTCATCGGATCCCACGGCTGATCGGGCAGATGGTTGATTGCCTGCGTCTTGCCGTCCAGCACGGTGCCCTTGTACGCGCTGCCGCCACCCGCAGAGGACGACCCCTCGGCGTATGCGCTGAGATCGAAACCGGCGCAGAACCCTTCACCGCGCCCGGACACCAGGATCACGTGCACGTCCGGGTCGAGGTCCGCTCGTTCCACCAGGGCCGACAGCTCCAGCGGCGTGTCGGCGATGATTGCGTTGCCCTTTTCGGGCCGGTTGAACGTGATTCGGGCAACCCGATCCGTGACCTCATAGGTCATCGTTTTCAGGTTGTCGAAGTCGACGGGTCGGATCGCGTGCGTCATCCGTGGTCCGCCTGGGTTTCTCCCCCGCCCGTCATCCCTTGACCAGTGCCCGCTCGAGGATCGGCGCGACATCGAGACCCACGGGCATGGTGCCGAACGCGCCGCCCCACGCACCGCCGAGCCGGGTGGCCAGGAACGCCTCGGCCACGGCGGGATGGCCGTGCCGCACCAACAGCGACCCCTGCAGCGCCAGGCAGATGTCCTCGGCCACCTTTCGGCCGCGGTACTGGATGGTTTCGACGTCACCGAGCTGGGGCCGCAGCGCTTCCACATGCGCATCCAGGCGCCGGTCCTGTCCCGCGCTCTTGGCGAGTTCGTCGAACATCACCTCGATGCTTTCGGGCCGAGTTGCCATGGCGCGCAACGTGTCCAGCGCGCTGACGTTGCCGGAACCCTCCCAGATGCCCATCAGCGGCGCCTCGCGGTACAGCCGCGGCATGCCCGACTCCTCCACGTAGCCGTTGCCGCCCAGGCACTCCATCGCCTCCCCCGCGTGCGGGGTGGCGCGCTTGCACACCCAGTACTTGCTGGCGGCGAGGCCGATCCGGCGGAACAGTGACTCGGTCTCATCGCCGCGCACCGCGTTGTCGGTCGCGCCGGCCATCCTCATCGCGACGACGGTCGCGGCCTCCGCCTCCACGGCGAGGTCGGCCAGCACATTGCGCATCAGCGGCTGGTCGATCAGATACGCGCCGAACGCCTTTCGATGCTGAGCGTGATGGATGGCCCGGGTCAGGCCAGTGCGCATGCTGGTCGCACTGCCCAGCGTGCAGTCCAGCCGGGTGAGGTTCACCATCTCGATGATCGTCGGCACGCCGCGGCCCTCTTCGCCTACCAACCACGCCGTGGCGCCGTCGTACTCGACCTCACTGGACGCGTTGGCGTGGTTGCCGAGCTTGTCCTTGAGCCGCTGCAGGAACATCCGGTTGCGCGTCCCGTCGGGCAGAACGCGCGGCAGGAAGAAGCACGACAAGCCGCTCGGAGCCTGGGCGAGCACGAGAAACACGTCGCACATCGGCGCTGAGGTGAACCACTTGTGGCCGGTGAGGCTGTAGGTACCGTCGGCGTTGGGGCTGGCCTGCGTCGTCCCGGCGCGCACGTCGGAGCCGCCCTGCTTCTCGGTCATCGACATGCCCGCGGTGATCCCGGCCTTGGCGGCCGGGACTTTGAGCTCGGGGTCGTATTCGCGGCTCGCGAGCAGCGGCTCGTAGGTTGCGGCCAACTCGGGGTTGAAGCGCAGCGCCGGGATCACTGCGTATGTCATTGAGATGGGACAGATGTGGCCGGGCTCCGGCGTCCACACCGACGTCTTCGCGGCGCGGACGACGTGCGAGCCCGGCCGATCGTCGGCCCACGGCGCCGCGTGCAGGCCGTGGCCGACGGCGACGCGCATCAGCTCGTGGTAGGCCGGGTCGTACTCGACCTCGTCGATGCGGTGGCCGTAC
Organism: uncultured Actinomycetota bacterium; assembly: GCA_963759655.1. Taxonomy (GTDB): domain Bacteria; phylum Actinomycetota; class Actinomycetes; order Mycobacteriales; family Mycobacteriaceae; genus Mycobacterium. The sequence continues at coordinate 2,477 of CAVXAG010000033.1, forward strand.
CTGTCGTGTGTGCGCAGCACCGGACGATGGCGATCGGCGAGCTCGCCCCACCGTTGCGCCTGCTGCGAGCCGGACAGGGCGCCTAGCTCGGTGACCTCGTCCAGGCCCCATTGCCCGCCCTCGCGGATCAGCGCCTCGATCAGCACCGGCGAGGTGGCGGGGTTGTAATTCTCGAGCGGCGGAACCTGGTTGGTGACAATGTGCGTATCGGGCATACCCGAATGTTACACTTTTACGACAATCGCACAATAGGCGTAACACGCCGTCAGCGCGAGTGGGTGGCGAAGAACTGCCAGAGCGCCGTCGTAGCGAACGGCGGCCATTCGTGGCCGCCGCCATCGAGGGTGACGAGCACGACGCTGCGGTTGCCCGGGCAGTCGGCCGCCGAGGTGGCGCGCGGTCCATCTGTGGTGACGACAGGAGCAGGACACTGGTCGACGTTGCGCCAGAACGCGTTAATTTCCGGCACCGGGGGCCCGTTGATATGCGCGAACCCGGCGCCCGGTCCACCGTCATAGCGGATCAGCCGGTCGGCTGTGCCGTGGATGTGCATGACGGACGTCGGATGCGGTGATCCGCACGGGTCGAGCTGGGTCGCCGAGTCGGGCCCGATCGCTGCGAACACGTCGCTGTTGCAGGCCAGCGTGTAGCTCATCATGCCGCCGTTGCTGATGCCGGTCGCGTAGATGCGGGACCGGTCGGTGCCGATGCTCCTGCTGATCTCATCGACCATCGACGTGATGAACCCGACGTCGTCGATGCCTTCGCTGCTGGGCTGACCGCAACAGCCGTGGACGTTCCACGCCCGGGCGATGCCGTCGGGATAGGCCACGGCGAACTTGGCGGTGTCCGCCAATTGGTCCCACCCGTAGGCCCTTTCGGCCTGCTCGCCACTGCCGAACCCGCCGTGCAGCATCACCACAAGGGGCGCCGACGCCGCCAACCCCGGCGGTTTGTGCACCCGGTATGTGCGGTCCAGCCCGCCGATGTTGATGGTGTGGACGCTGGTGCCGTCTGGGAAATCGGCCGTCGGTTGCGCTGTCCCGCGCGGCGTCGACGAACACCCCGCCAGCGCCAACACCGCCGCCAGCAGGGCGAGGCGTCGGGTCGGCATGTCACTACAGTACGGATTGAAACTGTAACCCCGGGCGTCCGCGTGACCCGCGGGCGCACCAAGAAAGCCCCCGCGATGGATCGCGGGGGCTTTCTTGGTCCAGTGACTACCGGTAAGTACTACCGATAATCCGAGTAGCCGTAGTCGTCCAGCGGCACCGCGGCACCGGTCGCCTGGCCGAAGTCGGGCGCGTAGTACTGATCCTCGTACGACGGGATCGTGTACGCGGCGGCCCGTGCCTCCTCGGTCGGCTGCACCTGGATGTTGCGGTACCGGTTGATGCCGGTACCGGCCGGGATCAGCTTGCCGATGATCACGTTCTCCTTCAGACCGTTGAGCTTGTCGCTGCGGCAGTTGATCGCCGCATCGGTCAGCACTCGCGTGGTCTCCTGGAACGACGCCGCCGACAGCCACGAGTCGGTGGCCAGCGACGCCTTCGTGATACCCATCAGCACCGGGCGACCGGCAGCGGGCTCGCCACCCTCGGCCACCACGCGACGGTTCTCGGCCTCGAACTCCGAGCGCTCCGTCAGCGAGCCGGGCAGGAACTCTGTGCTGCCCGAGTCGATGATGGTCACCCGCCGCAGCATCTGCCGGACGATCACCTCTATGTGCTTGTCGTGAATCGACACGCCCTGAGCGCGGTACACCTCCTGGACCTCGTGGACCAGGTGCAGCTGCACCTCGCGCGGGCCCTGAACACGCAGCACCTCGTGCGGATCAGCCGAGCCTTCCATCAGCTGGTCGCCGACCTCGACGTGGTCGCCGTCGCGCAGCAAGCCCTCGGTGCCGTCCTCGTGGGTGACGGCCTTCAGCCGCTGCCGACGAGACAGCTTGTCGTACACGATTTCTTCGCTGCCGTCGTCGGGGGTGATGGTGATCTTGAAGAACTTCTCACCCTCCTCGATCCGGACACGGCCCGAGACCTCGGCGATGGGCGCCTTGTCCCGCGGCACCCGGGCCTCGAACAGCTCCTGCACGCGGGGCAGACCGCCGGTGATGTCCTGACCACCGGTGACACCGCCCTGGTGGAAGGTCCGCATGGTCAGCTGCGTGCCGGGCTCGCCGATCGACTGCGCCGCGACGATGCCGACCGCCTCGCCGATGTCCACCAGCTTGCCGGTGGCCATCGAACGGCCGTAGCACATCGCACACACACCGTTCGCGCTCGCGCACGTCAGCACCGATCGCACCCGCACCGACGAGATGCCGTTCTCGAGCAGCAGGTCGATGGCCGGGTCACCGAGATCGTGGCCCTTCTCGACCAGCACCTTGCCCTTCTCGCCGACCGCGTCCTCCGCCAATGTCCGTGCGTATGCCGATGTTTCGACGTACTGGTCCTTGATCAGAGCGTCGGACTGCAGGTCGGCGAGCCGGACGGTGATGCCCCGCTCGGTACCGCAGTCGTGCTCGCGGACGATGACGTCCTGCGACACGTCCACCAGACGCCGGGTCAGGTAACCCGAGTCGGCGGTACGCAACGCGGTGTCGGCCAAGCCCTTTCGAGCGCCGTGGGTGTTGATGAAGTACTCCAGCACGGTGAGGCCCTCACGGAACGAGGACTTGATCGGCCGCGGGATGAACTCACCCTTCGGGTTGGTCACCAGACCCTTCATGCCGGCCAGCGTCCGGGTCTGGGTGAAGTTGCCCGTCGCCCCCGACTCGACGATCGTAATGATCGGGTTGTCCGGCGGGTAATGCGACCGCAGTGCCTCGCCGACCTCTTCGGTGGCGTCCTGCCAGATCTTCACCAGCGAGTCGTGCCGCTCGCCCTTGTTCAACGCGCCGCGCTGGTACTTCTTCTCGATCCCGTCGGCTTCCTGCTCGTAGCGCTCGAGGATGTCCTGCTTCTCCGGCGGCACCAGCACATCGGCCATTGACACCGTGACACCCGAGCGGGTGGCCCAGTGGAAGCCGGCGTCCTTGAGCTTGTCGACAGTCTGCGCAACCACGATCATCGGGTAGCGCTCGGCGAGGTCGTTGATGATCCGCGCCTGCACCTTCTTGTGCATCTGCTCGTTGATGAACGCATACCCGTGCGGCAGCAACTCGTTGAACAGCACGCGGCCCAGCGTGGTCTTGATCGTCCACGCATCACCGTGCCGCCAGCCCGCCTCGCCGAACAGCTGTCCCTCGAGCTCGGCCGGCGGCCGCAGCTGCGTCAGACGCACCTTGATCGTCGCCCGCACGCTCAGCGCGCCGCGGTCCATCGCCATGATCGCCTCGGCCGGTGAGCTGTACACCCCCGACTCCGGACGGTCCTTGGCCGCCGGCCGGTACTCGCCGACATCGCCGGGAACCTCGGTGGTCAAGAAGTACAGACCGGTCACCATGTCCAGCCGCGGCATGGCCAGCGGCTTGCCCGACGCCGGCGACAAGATGTTGTTGCTCGACAGCATCAGGATGCGAGCCTCGGCCTGCGCCTCCGCCGACAGCGGCAGGTGCACGGCCATCTGGTCGCCGTCGAAGTCGGCGTTGAACGCCTCGCACACCAGCGGGTGAAGCTGAATCGCCTTGCCCTCCACCAGCATCGGCTCAAACGCCTGGATGCCTAGCCGGTGCAGCGTCGGCGCCCGGTTCAACAGCACCGGGTGCTCGCCGATGACTTCTTCGAGAACGTCCCACACCTGCGGACGCTGCCGCTCCACCATCCGCTTGGCGCTCTTGATGTTCTGCGCGTGGTTCAGGTCGACAAGCCGCTTCATCACGAACGGCTTGAACAGCTCCAGCGCCATCAGCTTGGGCAGGCCGCACTGGTGCAGCTTGAGCTGCGGGCCGACCACGATCACCGAACGGCCCGAATAGTCGACGCGCTTGCCGAGCAGGTTCTGACGGAACCGGCCCTGCTTGCCCTTCAGCAGATCGCTCAGCGACTTCAGCGGACGGTTGCCCGGCCCGGTGACGGGCCGGCCGCGGCGACCGTTGTCGAACAGCGCGTCCACCGACTCCTGCAACATCCGCTTCTCGTTGTTGACGATGATCTCGGGCGCGCCGAGGTCGATCAGTCTCTTGAGCCGGTTGTTGCGGTTGATCACGCGGCGGTACAGGTCATTGAGGTCGCTGGTGGCGAACCGGCCACCGTCGAGCTGCACCATCGGGCGCAGCTCCGGCGGGATCACCGGCACCGCGTCGAGCACCATGCCCATCGGCGAGTTGCCCGACTGCTGGAACGCCGCGACCACCTTCAACCGCTTGAGCGCACGAAGCTTCTTCTGCCCCTTGCCATTCCGGATGACATCACGCAGGATGTCGGCCTCCGCGTTGATATCGAAGCTCTCGATGAGCTTCTGGATGGCCTCTGCGCCCATCGAGCCGGTGAAGTACTCGCCGTAGCGGTCGATGATCTCGCGGTAGAGCAGCTCGTCGACGATCAGCTGCTTCGGCGCCAGCTTGGTGAACGTCGTCCAGATCTCCTCGAGCCGGACCAGCTCGCGCTGTGCGCGGTCGCGGAGCTGGCGCATCTCACGCTCGCCGCCGTCTCGAACTTTCCGCCGTACGTCGGACTTGGCGCCTTCCTTCTCCAGCTCGGCAAGGTCGGCCTCGAGCTTCTGCGCGCGGGCCTCCAGCTCGGAGTCGCGCTGATCCTCGATGGCCTTCTTCTCGACCTCCATCTCGGCCTCGAGAGTGGAGATCTCGTTGTGACGCATCTCGTCGTCGACGGCGGTGATGACATAGGCCGCGAAGTAGATGATCTTCTCGAGATCCTTCGGGGCCAGGTCCAGCAGGTAGCCCAGCCGCGACGGGACGCCCTTGAAGTACCAGATGTGCGTGACGGGTGCGGCCAGCTCGATGTGGCCCATCCGCTCACGGCGCACCTTCGCACGGGTCACCTCGACGCCGCAGCGCTCGCAGATGATGCCCTTGAAGCGCACGCGCTTGTACTTGCCGCAGTAGCACTCCCAGTCGCGAGTCGGTCCGAAGATCTTCTCGCAGAACAGGCCGTCCTTCTCAGGCTTCAGTGTCCGGTAGTTGATGGTCTCCGGCTTCTTGACCTCGCCGAACGACCAATTACGGATGTCCTCGGCGGTGGCCAGGCCGATCCGGAGTTCATCGAAGAAGTTGACGTCTAACACGTAACTCCCTTTCCCCTTTCGGGACTAGAAAAATCGAATCGAAAGATCACGCGAGATCTTCTACAGATGCAGATTCGTTGCGGGACAAGTTGATTCCCAGGTTCGCCGCGGCACGCTCCAAGTCCTCGTCGTCGCCGTCGCGCATCTCGATCGCGGCGCCGTCGGAAGACAGCACCTCGACGTTGAGGCACAGCGACTGCAGCTCCTTGAGCAGCACCTTGAACGACTCGGGAATCCCGGGCTCGGGAATGTTCTCGCCCTTGACGATCGCCTCGTACACCTTGACCCGGCCGACGGTGTCATCGGACTTGATGGTCAATAGCTCCTGCAGGGTGTACGCCGCGCCGTAGGCCTGCATGGCCCAGCACTCCATCTCGCCGAACCGCTGGCCACCGAACTGCGCCTTACCGCCCAGCGGCTGCTGGGTGATCATCGAGTACGGGCCGGTGGACCGGGCGTGGATCTTGTCGTCCACGAGGTGGTGCAGCTTGAGGATGTACATGTAGCCGACCGTCACCGGGTACGGGAACGGTTCGCCGCTGCGGCCGTCGTAGAGCATCGCCTTGCCGTCGGCGTTGACGAGCACGTCGCCGTCGCGGTTCGGCTGCACCGAGGACAACAGGCCCTGCAGCTCCTCCTCGCGGGCTCCGTCGAACACCGGCGTCGACACGATGGTCTCCGGCCCGGCCTCCAGCAGCTCGTCGGGCAGCTTGGCCGCCCACCCGGGTGTGCCGCCGGCGACGTCGACCTTCCAGCCGCTCTTGGCCACCCAGCCCAGGTGGGTCTCCAGGATCTGGCCGATGTTCATGCGTCGCGGCACACCGTGGGTGTTCAAGATGATGTCCACCGGGGTCCCGTCCTGCAGGAACGGCATGTCCTCGGCGGGCAGGATCTTGCCGATCACGCCCTTGTTGCCGTGGCGGCCGGCCAGTTTGTCGCCGTCGGAGATCTTGCGCTTCTGGGCGACGTACACCCGGACCAGCTCGTTGACGCCCGCGGCAAGCTCGTCGTCCTCGTCGCGCGAGAACATCCGAACGCCGATCACCTTGCCGGACTCGCCGTGCGGCACCTTCAGCGAGGTGTCGCGGACCTCCCGGGCCTTCTCGCCGAAGATCGCGCGCAGCAGCCGCTCCTCCGGGGTCAGCTCGGTTTCGCCCTTCGGGGTGACCTTGCCGACCAGGATGTCGCCGTCGCGGACCTCGGCTCCGATGCGCACGATGCCGCGCTCGTCGAGGTCGGCGAGCACCTCGTCGGACACGTTCGGGATGTCGCGGGTGATCTCCTCGGCGCCCAGCTTGGTGTCACGGGCGTCGATCTCGTGCTCCTCGATGTGGATCGAGGTGAGGGTGTCCTCCTCGACGAGTCGGTTGGACAGGATGATCGCGTCCTCGTAGTTGTGGCCTTCCCACGGCATGATCGCGACCAGCAGGTTCTTGCCGAGCGCCATCTCACCGTTGTCGGTGCACGGGCCGTCGGCGACCACCTGGCCGGCCTCCACCCGTTCGCCGGCGTCCACGATTGGACGCTGGTTGGCGCAGGTGCCGTGGTTGGACCGGGCGAACTTGCGCAGCTGGTAGCTGTGCCGGGTGCCGTCGTCGGCCATCACGGTGATGTAGTCGGCGGAGACCTCCTCGATCACGCCACCCTTGTCCGCAACGACCACATCGCCCGCGTCGATCGCGGCGCGCAGCTCCATGCCGGTGCCGACAAGCGGCGCCTCACTGCGCACCAGCGGCACGGCCTGACGCTGCATGTTCGCGCCCATCAGCGCGCGATTGGCGTCGTCGTGCTCGAGGAACGGGATCATCGCCGTGGCCACCGACACCATCTGGCGCGGCGACACGTCCATGTAGTCGACCTCGCGGCCGGACACGTACTCGACCTCGCCGCCCTTCCGGCGCACCAGCACGCGATCCTCGAGGAACCGCTCGTCCTCGTCGAGCGGCGAGTTGGCCTGCGCGACGACGTGACGGTCTTCCTCGTCGGCGGTGAGGTAATGGATCTCGTCGGTGACCTTGCCGTCCACCACCCTGCGGTATGGGGTCTCGATGAACCCGAACGGGTTGACCCGCCCGTACACCGACAGCGACCCGATCAGGCCGATGTTCGGCCCTTCCGGGGTCTCGATCGGGCACATCCGGCCGTAGTGGCTGGAGTGCACGTCGCGGACCTCCAGCCCGGCGCGCTCACGCGACAGACCGCCGGGGCCCAGCGCCGAAAGGCGGCGCTTGTGGGTCAGGCCCGACAGCGGGTTGTTCTGGTCCATGAACTGGCTCAGCTGGCTGGTTCCGAAGAACTCCTTGATGGCGGCCACCACGGGACGGATGTTGATCAGCGTCTGCGGCGTGATGGCCTCGACGTCCTGCGTGGTCATCCGTTCCCGGACGACGCGCTCCATGCGGGACAGGCCGACCCGGATCTGGTTCTGGATCAGCTCGCCGACCGTACGAAGCCGGCGGTTGCCGAAGTGGTCGATGTCGTCGGTCTCCACCGGCACCTCGACGCCGCCGGGCGCCGTCATGGTGGTCTGCCCTTCGTGCAGCCGCACCAGGTACTCGATGGTGGCGACGATGTCCTCTTCGGTCAGCGTCGACGACGTGATCGGCTCGCCGGCGTGCAGCCCGAGCTTCTTGTTGACCTTGTAGCGGCCCACCCGGGCCAGGTCGTAGCGCTTCTCCTTGAAGAACAGGTTCTCGAGCAGGGTCTGCGCGGACTCCTTGGTGGGCGGCTCGCCCGGCCGGAGCTTGCGGTAGATGTCCAGCAGCGCCTCGTCGGTGCCCGCGGTGTTGTCCTTCTCCAGCGTCGACATCATGATCTCGGAGAAGCCGAACCGCTCCCGGATCTGCTCGGCCGTCCAGCCCAGCGCCTTGAGCAGCACGGTCACCGGCTGGCGACGCTTGCGGTCGATGCGGACGCCGACCGTGTCGCGCTTGTCGACGTCGAATTCCAGCCACGCGCCGCGGCCGGGGATCACCTTGACGCTGTGCAGCGTCTTCTCGGTGGACTTGTCGATGGTCTCGTCGAAGTACACACCGGGCGAGCGGACCAGCTGCGACACGACGACGCGCTCGGTGCCGTTGATGATGAAGGTGCCCTTCTCCGTCATCATCGGGAAGTCACCCATGAACACCGTCTGGCTCTTGATCTCACCGGTGTTGTTGTTGATGAACTCGGCGGTCACGAACAGCGGGGCCGCGTAGGTCTGGTCCTTCTCTTTGCACTCGTTGACGGGCGCCTTGACCTCGTCGAAGCGGGGGTCTGAGAACGACAGCGACATCTGCCCGGAGAAGTCCTCGATCGGGGACAGCTCGGTCAGCACCTCTTCGAGGCCGCCGAACGGGTTCACGTCACCGCGCGCGGCGGCCTTCTCGCGCCACGCGTCGGATCCGATCAGCCACTGGAACGACTCGGTCTGCACGTCGAGCAGGCCGGGAACCTCGAGCGGTTCACGCAACTTTGCGAAGGAGATTCGATTGGGGGCTCCGGGAACGGAGCTATTGGTGGTAGCTATTGCTGATTTGCTCTGGCGAGAGGCCAAGATGCATTCCTTCCAGCACCTCATGCGACTCAAGTGCCGGGCTGACCGGACTCTTCGCCGCGATTCTGCGTCGGTTCGGCCGGCTAGCGACCTGTCCGGTACTCACGCACGCATTTCCAATGAGCCGCTTACGCGAAGAGACTCAATGTAGAGAGCCCCGACGAGGGCTCAGGCGTGGACCACGGTGTCAGGTTCAGGTGAGGTGGGCAGGAGGCAGCCAGCGCAACGTCCAACAGTACCGCAGGACGGCTTATTCCTCAACTACGGGCATACGGCGGTAAAGGCGCTGGCTGGCGTCCTGGCTACTACCTATGCACATACTGCCCAACAGACTGCAGCCTCGGGGCGTTCCCGTCAAGAGTTCACACGCGGTTGTGGGATTAATTCTGCTGTTGAGTCGCTGTGGACCCGGCTCAGCGGTCCCCAGCGAGCGGGATGCGTCCGGTGGGCGATTCGTCGGTGTCGGCGGCGTAGTGACGCGGTGCGTCCTGCGTCGCCTCGGAGGGGTCGGCGAATTCGTGGACCTTGTATTTGTGCGTGCCCTCGAGGTCGTCGCGAATCGCTTCCTGCGCAGCGGGCGGCAAGGTGTGCATCATCTCCCGGACCCGGGCCCGCCGGCGTTCCACGGCCTGCCGCTCCGGCATGCCCGGTGTCGCCAGGATCTGCGGCGGCACGCCCTCGATCTCCTCCATACCGCCGTCGTGGTGACCGGCGTCCGCCATGGCCTGCTCTTCGGCCATGGTCGCCTCGTCCTTCTCCTCCGACATCCCGATCGGACCGATCCGGCGGCCGTTGAGGAACTGCCGGACGACCGGCTCGTCGCTGGTCAGCAGCACCTCGCGGGGGCCGAACATGACCAGGTGCCTGCGGAACAGCATGCCCATGTTGTCGGGCACCGTGCGGGCGATGTTGATGTTGTGCGTGACGATCAGGATCGTGCAGTCGATCTGCGCGTTGATGTCGATCAGCAGCTGGCTCAGGTAGGCGGTACGCACCGGATCGAGGCCCGAGTCGGGCTCGTCGCAGAGGATGATCTGTGGGTCGAGCACCAGCGACCGGGCCAGCCCGGCACGCTTGCGCATACCGCCGGAGATCTCTCCGGGGAACTTCTTCTCGTCGCCGGTGAGGCCCACCATGTCGAGCTTCTCCATGACGACGTCACGGATTTCGCTTTCCTTCTTCTTGGTGTGCTCGCGCAATGGGAACGCGGTGTTGTCGTAGATGTTCATCGAGCCGAACAGCGCGCCGTCCTGAAACATCACGCCGAACAGCTTGCGGATCTCATACAGCTCCTTGGCGGAGCTGTCGATGATGTTGGTGCCGTCGATGATGATGCTGCCGCGCTCCGGGCGCAGCAGGCCGATCAATGACTTCAGGAACACCGACTTGCCGGTACCCGACGGGCCCAGGAGCACGCTCACCTCACCCGGCGGTAGGTCGAACGTGACGTCTTCCCAGATTCGCTGGGAACCGAAGGACTTGGACAGTCCCTTGACTTCAATACCGATGCCCACGCGCAATCCTTCCGCCAGTGCTTCCAGCCACCTGCCTCCCGCTTGTGGCTGGGGTCACTCTAGCCTACGTCGGCAGTCGCCAACACTTATCGCGGCAGGTTGTGACGTGCAAGAAGGGCTGTCCCGGTTTTGCCGGGACGGCCCCTGATGCATGAGCTACTTGACCGTGACGGACGCGCCGGCGGCCTCGAGCTTTGCCTTGGCCTCTTCGGCGGCCTCCTTGGCCACCTTCTCGAGGAGCGGCTTCGGGGCGCCGTCGACAAGGTCCTTGGCCTCCTTGAGGCCCAGGCCCGAGACGATCTCGCGGACGACCTTGATGACGCCGATCTTCTTGTCACCGGCCGCCTCGAGGATCACGTCGAACTCGCTCTGCTCCTCGGCAGCCTCGGCGGGCGCGCCCGCGCCGGCGGCGCCGGGAGCGGCCGCAACGGCGACCGGGGCGGCCGCGGTGACCTCGAAGGTCTCCTCGAACGCCTTCACGAAGTCCGAGAGCTCCAGCAGGGTCATTTCTTTGAACGCGTCGAGCAACTGGTCAGTGGACATCTTGGCCATGGTGTGGGTCCTTCCTAACTATCTCGTGATGTGGGGTTCGGCTGTTTATTCGGCGGCAGCCGGGTCGGGTTCTGCAGCCGGGTCGGGTTCTGCAGCCGGTTCGGCTTCAGCGGCAACCGGTTCGACGGCAACCGGTTCGACGGCTACCGGTTCGGGTTCGACGGCCGGTTCTTGGCTTGCCATCTTGTCCTGCAGCGCGGCGATGAGCCGTGCCACGTTCGATGCCGGGGCGTTGAACAGGCCGGCGGCCTTGGTCAAGTTGCCCTTCATCGCGCCGGCCAGCCTGGCCAGCAGCACCTCGCGCGACTCCAGATCCGCGATGCGCTCGACCTCGGCGACGGTGAGCGGGCGGCCGTCCATGTAGCCGCCCTTGATCACCAGCGCCTGATGATCCTTCGCGAACTTCTTCAGCGCCTTTGCGGCGTCGACGGGCTCACCGGTGACGAACGCGATCGCCGTGGGGCCCACGAAGAGTTCCTCGAGGCCATCGACGCCCGCCTCAGTCGCCGCTCGCTTGATGAGCGTGTTCTTGGCGACCGAGTAGGTGGCGGTGTCGCCCAGCGAGTGGCGAAGTTCGGCGAGGTTCGCCACCGTCAGCCCGCGGTATTCGGTGACCAGCGCGGCGGTCGCATCCTTGAACTTCTCGGCGATGTCGGCAACGGCGGTGGCCTTGTCGGCCTTGACCATTCATGCCTCCTCGGGTGGGTATCGGTTGCCCCGAAGAAGATCGCCAGGACCGGGCCGGAAAGGGTCCGGAAAAGGAGAAGGTACGCAGATGACAAACGCCCCGACGCAGGGGTCGGGGCGCACAACGCCTCGTCCGCCTGCGTGGGCCGCCGGGATCATCTCCCGGACCTTCAACCGATTTCTCGGTGACCGACGGTCTTCGGTGGAGCCGTCCCAGGTTAGCGCAAGCACCGTCGGTCAGCCAAAACGCCCGTCGACGAGAGCGGCCGCACCGACCAGACCCGCGTCGCCGCCCAGCTGCGCGGGCACCACCCGCAGCTCGCGAAGGAAGTCCAGCCGAGCGTAGCCGCCGAGCGCCTCCCGCAACGGGTCGAACAGCAGCGAGCCGGCGTTTGCCACTCCGCCGCCGATCACTGCCAGATCGAGGTCGCAGACCGCGGCGACCGATGCGATCATCGCCGCCAACGCTGTGGCACTGCGACGAAAAGCCAACACCGCCAATTCATTTCCCGCATCAGCGGCCCGGGCGAGCTCCTTTGCGCCCGCATCGGCGGGTGCCGCCCAGCCGCGGTCGCGCGCCCACCGCACCATCCGCGGCCCGGACGCGATCGCCTCCACGCAGCCGTGACCGCCACAGGCGCAGGGCGGCCCGTCGAGGTCGACGACGACGTGCCCGACGTGTCCGGCGTTGCCGCTGGCGCCGTCGTACGGTGCGCCGTCCAGCACCAGGCCGCCGCCGACTCCGGTGGAGACCACCATGCCGAGCAGAAATTGCGCGCCGCGGCCGGCGCCGTGCCGGTGCTCGCCCAGCGCCATGCAGAGGCCGTCGCCGCCGAGCCGCACCGGCACGCCCGGCAGCAACGCCGCTACCCGGTCCACGATCGGAAAGTCGCGCCAGCCGGGAATGTTGAGCGGGCTGACGGTGCCGGTCGCCGGGTGGATCGGCCCGGCCGAGGAGATGCCGACGCCGCGCACGGCCGTGCCGGCGGTGGTTTCGGTGATCAGCCGTTCCGCCACCGCCCAGACCGCCTCGGCGTCGCCGTGCGGGGTCGGCAGCGTCGCCGTATGAATCAACGAACCCGCCGAATCTGCCACTCCGACCGCGATTTTGGTGCCGCCGACGTCGATGGCCAGGGTGATTTTTGCCCTCTGCTCTTCGCGCAAGCGCTCATCGCTGGCCATCAGTGCCGGTGGGTGTTGTCGGGCTGGCGCGGGTCCCCGGGATGCTCGTAGCCGGGCGCCAGCTCGACCAGCGCGGCGCGGCGGGCGTCCAGCCACACCCGGAACGCGCGACGGCGGGCCGCCGCCCGCAGATGGTCAGCGATCACGGACCGGACTTCATCCAGTGCGGGCGCCGCCGCACCTGCCGAGCGCCAGCCCAACGCGCGGGGTCGCGCCGCGAAGCGCAGCGGGTTGCGGGCGTGATAGTCGGCCACCTCGTCGTCGGACACCTCCACCGCCGCCGTGACACACACGAAGAGCCCGCGGGCCAGCGGATCCGCCAGTGCCGCGGCGGCGATGCTCCCGATGTCGAGCCGGGCCGAGGCGTCGGGCAGCAGCTCGTCCTGTGTCGGCGCACGCTCGGGTGTCACCGAAAGCGCGGCCGCCTCGCTGGCCACCACCCGTTCGGTGGCCAGCAGCTGCGTCAACCACCGTCGCAGCTGCCGACCCTCGCTGGTGCCGGCGCGCGGCAGCGTGGCGGCGACCGGGCCCGCGCGCAGCGCGGCCTCGCGGGCGTCGACCTCGTCGACCCGGATCGGTACTCCAGCGACCGTTGCGGCTACCGCGCTCACCGGACCGTCACCGTCACCGCGGGCGAATAGCACAGCGAGCCTGCGCAGCCGATGCGGATCAGGGCCCACCATTCGCCGGGGTCGACCCACGCGGGCGGCGACACGTCGAATACCAGCTCGACAGTTCCCCCGGCCGGCACGGTGGCCCCCAGCGCCGCCGGGCCGATCCACTCCCAGGTGCCCCACGGGCTGATCAGGTGCGCCTCGACGGCCAGATCCGCTTGGGCATCGGTGCCGACAGTGACGGCGAGGAACCCGGATTCGCCCGCGCCGACAACGACGGCCTCCGGCCCGCTGATCAGCCGCAGCACGTCGAGGTCCTCGCCCGGCGCGCCAACCGACACGATGCAGACGTCCTCGACCACCTGCCGCCACGCTGCCGGTATCGAGGCGGCGTCGCTGCCGGTCACGGCGAGCTCTGCCCGCACCGGATACAGGCCGGCCGGGATTTGCGGCGGCACGCTCAGCTCGAGGTCGGTCTCCAAGTGCTCGCCGGGCGGCAGCACGAACGGCAGTTCGTCCGGACTCGCCGCCCAGCCGTCTGGGCATACCAGCCGCACCCGGCCGTGCATCGCGGCGTCGCTGCAGTCGCTGGAAGCGGTAAGCCGCAGCAATACCACAGAATCCGGCTCACCGATAACGCGTGGCGGGTGCAGGTGAGCGACGGCAGGCAGCCCACCCAACGGTGCAGGCCCGCGGTTGTGCAACCAGTATCGTGCGTAAAGTGGTTGCGCCGCTTCGGCATCCGGCGCGAGCACCGAATGGTCGGCGTTCAGTACCTTCGGTAGATTCAGCCGCGTCGAGACGGTCGCTATCTCAAAACCGTGCAACGTCAAACCATCGTTCGTGCCGTGCAGTCCGGGCTGCTCGAGCAAGTCGACGCGCGAGGCCGACGCTACGGTGCGCAATCCGGAATGGAGCGTGACCTCCGTTGACTGCGCACCGCACGATTCGACCAGCCGTACCGTCACCCCCTCCGACGGGTCCACGGGCCGCCCGCTTCCGGAGGCGATCGGGTTACCAACAGCCTTGAGCGCTGCGAGGGCAACGGCGCCTGCGGGTTCGATCTCGAACAACGAGCCAAAAGACGGCAGGCCACCGGCTGTCTCACCACCACCTTGCACAGCGTGCAGCGCATTGGAGAACTCGGCGCTGCGGGCGGGCAGGCCCGCGCGGCGCCAGTCACCGTTGCCGGACACCAGTGCGTAGTCGAATGTGTGGGTCCAGTGCTGCAGCTGGAAATTGGACCCGTCGGGCGCGGTGCGGCGCGGCGGGTCGATCCATGTCCCGGACGGCCACCCGGTGCAGGATCGCATCAGCGAAGTGTGCAGTGTCCCATCGGAGTCGACCGCGAAGCCGGGCACCCCGCGGTTGAGCAGCGCGACAGTGCGAGACTCGAACTGATCTAATTCCGTTGCTGCATCCTGTGTTACGGTGATCTCGGCATCGGCCAGGTCCTCAACGACTGCCGTCACGGCGTCCTGAAGATGTGCGGCCGCGATGATCAGCACCGGCAGCGTCCGCACGCCGCGCAGGTCTGCGCCCGGCAGCCACTCGGCGGCCAGCGGGCCGGCCGCGGGCACGAAGACCCTCGCCGCACCGGTGGCATACAGCTGCCGCTTCAGCTCGTCGGCGTAGACCGGGTCGGCCGCGGCGAGAACCTCGGCGGTGAAGGGATTCTCGTCGGGGCCGCCGATCGAGATCCGGGTGTCCGGCAGGTTGGAGTCGACGTCGAGACCCCCATAGCGGGGTTTGTCGGCGCTACTGCACGTCGCGGTGACACCGGTGCGGGCCAGCGCGACCATCAGGTCGCGGGCCAGCGGCGCGGACGCCGCCTCGGTCGGCGTGACGACCTCGGCCACCGCTACCGCGCGAACATGACCGTCGACTCTGATCCGGGCGGCCGATGACAACCCGAACCAACCGTAGGCCGGGTTGTCCAGCGTCCAGGGGTATTGCGCTGTGTCGACGGCGGTCTCGGAACCGGGCGGATGCATCAGCCCGAAGCCGCGGCCGATCACCGCGTCGCCGACCTCGCTCACCGGCAGCGCACCCGGTACCGGGCAGTGCCAGCGCAGCCGCACCAGCTGGTCGACGCCGGTGAACTCGTCGATTGTGGTGCGGCAGTCGACGCGCGCCACGCCGTCCCACAGCGTGAGTGTCTGGGTGTAGCGCAGCAACTCGCCGATCCGCCCGCTCACCACCAGCCGCTGCCCCACCGGACTGCGGTAGGCCTGCACTTCTTCCGCGGCGAACTCCGACGAGCACGTCACCGGGCCCTTGGGTACCAGATGCCATGGCCCTTCGCCGGATTGCGGGTGACCCGGGTATTCCTCGTAGACAGCAAGCTCGTTGCCCACCGAACCGCCGCCGATCAGCTCGCGATCGGCGCCGATCTCGATGAGCGACGACACCGCTCCACCGCGGGCCGGATCGACGGTCATCCGGTATTGCTCGTTGGTAATCTGGTTGCCGGCCAACGGCTCCCACCGGGCTGGCGTATTCGCGGCGTTCAGCCGGTACGCGCGCCAGCCCAGCGACGGCACGTCGCGCGCCAGCCAGCTCACCGAACGCCCGTCGTGCTCGACCAGCGCTGCCACCTCGACCCCGTCGGCGTCGAACACCCGGGCTCCAGGCCCGACGGGTTCACGCAATCGGGCAGTGACGATGTCGGTTCGGTTGTGCGCCAATTGGTTCCAGACCACGATCGATCCGTTAACCACACTGGACAACAGTGCAAGCGAGTTGTCCCGCCCCGCGACGCCCAGTTCCCACGCATCGCGCCAGCCCGTCAGCAGGTCGAGGTACACCTGGTCGGACTCCGAGCCGGTGATGCCGTCGTGATGGGCGCCGTACGCGAGCTGCACCCAGGCCTTCGCCAGCGCGGCCTGCGGATAGGTCGCACCGCCCAGCAGACCGGCGAACACCGCGAACCGCTCCGCGTCCAGCACCGCGTTCTCGGCGGCCCGGTTGGCCTGTTTGGTGTCGATGTACGACACGTCCTTGCCGGTGTAGATCGGGTTCATGTCCCTGGTTTGCGGCGACGGGCGCACTCCGCGCGCGTCCAGCTCCGAACGCACCGCGGCGAAGAACTCGCGCGGTAGCGCGCTGACAAACCTCGGCCAGACGTAGCGCGCATTCCAGTCGCGGTGAATCTCGGTCACCCACTTGTTCGGTGGCGTGTAGTCCGTCCCGACGGGCAGCAGCACGTTGCGCGTCAGCGCCACCGTTTTCAGCGACTCGAACAGCCGGAGGGTGGCGGCCTCGGCCTCCTCGAGAGTGGGCGCCGAATCCATCCCCCAGCCGGCGCCGTAGTGCGCAGGCATGTAATGGGTGAGGAGGCCGCGGCCCGACGGGGCGATCCACTCGAACTCACTGGAGAACTGCATGCACCGCGGATCGCCGCCGCCCGCCATCGGCCCCCACTGGTGATGCGGGCCGCGGGCCCACGAGCTGGATGTCAGGCCGGCGTCGGCGGCGATGCCGGGAAATTGCGGGTCGTGCCCGAACACGTCGAGCTGCCACGCGGTCGCCGGGTCGGCACCCATCACGTCGCGCTGAAAACCCATGCCGTGCACGAAATTTCGAATAGTCGTCTCGGGGCTGGTGAGGTTGGTGTTCGGCTCGTTGTACGCGCCACCCATGATTTCGACGCGGCCGTCCGCGATCAGTCTCCGCAAGTCCGCTCGGTCCTCCGGGTGGATGTCCCAGTACGGCTTGAGGTAATCGACCTCGGCCAGCACGAACTTGTACACCGGTTCGCGGCGGGCCATCTCCAGATGCGCATGCACCAACGCGAAGCCGTTCGTCTGACGATCGGGCGGGTCCGTGGTCCAGATGCTGGTGTAGCCGGCCTGGGTGTTCCACCACACCGGGTCGTAGTGGAAGTGGCTGATCATGAACATCGTCCAGCCGGGCTCGGCGACGGTGAAGGTGAACGGCGTGGTGGTATGGCCCGCGATCACCCGTGCCGCGCGATGCTCGCCGGGTACCGGGTTGACGACCTCGACGGGCACCTCCGCGACGCCTTGCCCCCGCTGCCGCGGCTGCCCAACGGCCCTCAGGCCGTCGCCCTCAACGCGAACGGGCTCGAAATGCTCGCGGAAGGCCACCCGCACCAGTTGCAGCGGCGCGTCTGAGGGACCCGCGAACAGCTCCGTTGACTCCGCGGAGATGACGTGCACGCCAGACACCTTACGGGCGCTGTTGTGCGGGCATCCCCTCGTGACGGTGCACGAGTTGCTACCGGATCGCCAGTAGCCGTTGCCCGAGCATCCGTACGGCCCGCGCCACCTCGGGGGGGTCGAGGATCTCGAAGTCGGCGCCCACCATCGCCAGGTAAAGCGCGATGCGCTCGGGGTCGTCGGCGCCCGTCGTCACCATGCAGGTATCCGGGCCATCCGGCTCCACGGTGGCCGATCCCGGTGAAAAACGCTGCACTACCACGTCATACGGCGCGAAGTACCTGACCCTGGCGACGTACCGGTATGGCGACGCGCTGATTGACTGGCGCACATAGGCGGCGGCGTCCGGTGCCTCTCGGGGGGTGAACGTGCTGCCCACCGCCCCCACCCCGGTCATCCGGTCCAGCCGCAGGCTGCGCCAGTCCTCACGATCGCGGTCGTAGGCCATCACATACCAGCGCCTGCCGGTGGTCACCAGTTGATAAGGCTCGAGCCGTCGTCGGGTGACGCGCCCGCCGCGGTCGACGTATTCCGCCGTCAGGTGTTCGCGGTCACGGCATGCCCGCGCCAGCGTCATCAGCACCTCGGGTTCGACCGGCGTCTCGGGCGCGTCCCCGGTCAAGGTGACGGTCGCGTCGTGCACGGCGCCGACCTGCGAACGCAGCCGGGCGGGCAGCACCTGGTCCAGCTTCGTGAGCGCACGCAGCGCCGCCTCCCCGACGCCGGCGACGCTGCCACCGGCGGCCAGCCGCAGACAGACCGCGATGGCCACGGCCTCATCGGGATCCAGCAGCAGCGGCGGCAGCGAACCCCCCGCACCCAGCTGGTATCCGCCGCCGTGCCCCCTGCTCGCATGCACCGGATAGCCGAGGTCGCGCAGGCGCTCGACGTCGCGCCGCACGCTGCGGGTGGTCACGCCCAGCCGTTCGGCGAGCTCGTCGCCGCTCCACACCCGCCGGGATTGCAGCAACCCCAGCAGCTGCAGCACCCGGCCCGTCGTCTCTGCCACGCCAACGAGCCTGCCAGAGTCAGCGGACAGAAACTGTCCGCAATTGCTGAAATGCTCGAGAGAACATCACGAGAGAACCACTGGACACCAAGGAGAACATCACATGCCCGGATTGCCTCCCCCCGTCGCCGACGAACGCGATGCGCTTCGCCAGTTCCTCGACTTCAATCAGCGCGCGTTCTTCGCGGTGGCCTACGGCCTGACCGACGAGCAGGCCCGCTCGACCCCGACGGTCAGCGCGCTGTCGATCGGTGGCCTGATCAAGCACGTCACCCGCATGCAGGACGGCTGGGTGCAGCGAGTGACCGCCGCACCGCAGTTTCCGCCACGCGACGAACGGCCAATGGACGAGCAGATCGCCGCCCGCACCGATCAGTTCACGATGCGCGACGACGAAACCCTCGAGGGGCTGTTGAAGGCGCTGGAAGCGCAGAACACCGCGACACTGCGCGCGTTCGCGGGGGCCGATCTGGACACGCTCGTTCCGGTGCCCCACGAGGTCCCGTGGTTCGCGAAGGACATCGACAACTGGTCGGTGCGCTGGGTGGCACTACACGTCATCGACGAGTTGAGCCGCCACGCGGGCCACGCAGACATCATCCGCGAGTCCATCGACGGCGCGCCGATGTACGAGTTGATGGCGGCGCTGGAGGAATGGCCCGAGACCGACTTTGTCAAGCGCTGGAAGCCCGCCATGTAGCTCCTGCCCGGCTCACCCCGGCTGGCCCACGCCCGGTTCCCCCACGACTGTGCGTTTCATTACGCTCAATCGGCGTGTCGCGTAATAAAGCGCACAGTCGGCGCCAGCAGCCAGCGCCAGGCGACACCAGCCGGAAGCAAGGTAGAAAAGGTCATGCCGACACGAAGCGGACGGGCCGCCTGCGGCGAGATCGAGCTGTTCTACGAGGACCTCGGCGATCTCGACGACCCGCCCGTGATGCTGATCATGGGCGTCGGCGCCCAATTGCCGATGTGGCCCGACGGGTTCTGCGCGCGGCTGATCAAAAACGGCTACCGCGTGATCCGCTTCGACCACCGCGACACCGGGCTGTCGACCAAAATGCATGCGATGCGCGCGGAGGGCTCGGTCTACCGGCGCGTCGGGCGCTACCTGTTCGGGCGGAGCAGCCCGGTGCCGTACACGCTCGTCGACCTCGCCGACGATGTCGCAAAGCTGTTGGACCACCTGAAGATCGACAAGGCGCACGTGGTCGGCGCGTCGATGGGCGGCATGATCGCGCAGGTCCTCGCCGGCAAAAACCCGCAGCGCGTCACCTCGTTGGCGGTGATCATGTCCGGCACCGGCAGGCCGCTCTCGTCGATCCCGCGCTGGCGGCTGATCGCCAGACCGTTCCAGGCTCCCGGCAAGGACGCGCCGTGGGAGGAGCGCCTCGAGTACGAGGTCCGCAACATCTCGCTTTTCAACGGCCCCAACTTCCTGCCCCCCGCCGACCAGCTGCGACGCCGCGTCATCGAGCTCACCGAGCGCAGCCACTACCCGCAGGGCATGTTGCGCCAATTCGACGCCATCCTGGGCACCGGCAGCCTGCTGCGTTACACCCGTCACATCACCGCGCCGACTGTGGTGATCCACGGCACCGAGGACCCTCTGGTGCGGCCCCGAAACGGGCGCGGCGTCGCGAAAGCGATCCCGCAAGCGCGCTTTCTTGTGGTCGACGGAATGGGCCATGACCTGCCCGAACCGGTGTGGGAGCCGATTGTCGACGCCCTCACCGAGAACTTCCACAGAGAGCACCCCTGAGACAAAGACCACCCCCCGAAACAGAACCCGAGACCATGAGGAACCCGAGATTATGGGGATCTTAAGAACGTTTGGCACACTGCACCCATGAGCTCTACCAAGCACCGCGAGGTTGCCAAACTCGATCGGGTGCCACTATTCACCGAGGCCGCGCGCATCGGCACGACCGGGTGGCACGTAACCAGGGCCGCAGGCCGGGTCGCTTCGAGCCTGTTCGGGAAGGGAAGCTGGCAACAAAAGGTCGTCACCGAGGTCCCGCAGGTCTTCACCGACCTGGGTCCCACCTACGTCAAGTTCGGTCAGATCATCGCATCCAGCCCGGGCGCGTTCGGCGAGCCGCTCAGCAGAGAGTTCCGCAGCCTGCTCGACGCGGTGCCGCCTGCCGACCCCCACGAAGTGCACAAGTTGTTCGTGGAAGACCTCGGCGAGGATCCCGCGACACTGTTCGCCAAGTGGGACGACCAGCCGTTCGCGTCGGCGTCGATCGCCCAGGTGCACTACGCCACGCTGCACAGCGGCGAGGAGGTCGTCGTCAAGATCCAGCGGCCGGGCATCCGCCGCCGTGTCGCCGCCGATCTGCAGATCCTCAAGCGCGGCGCACAGGTCGTCGAACTGGCCAAGCTGGGCCGTCGGCTATCAGCCCAGGACGTCGTCGCGGACTTCGCCGACAACCTCGCCGAGGAACTTGACTTCCGCCTCGAGGCGCAGTCGATGGACGCCTGGGTGTCGCACATGCACGCCTCGCCGCTGGGCAAGAACATCCGCGTGCCGCAGGTCTATTGGGACCACACCAGCGAACGCGTGCTGACGATGGAGCGGGTGAACGGCATCCGCATCGACGACGCGGCCGCGATCCGCAAGGCCGGGTTCGACGGGACCGAGCTGGTCAAGGCCTTGCTGTTCAGTGTGTTCGAGGGCGGCCTGCGCCATGGGCTCTTTCACGGTGACCTGCACGCCGGCAACCTCTACGTCGACGCGGACGGCAAGATCGTGTTCTTCGACTTCGGCATCATGGGCCGCGTCGACCCGCGCACCCGCTGGCTGCTGCGTGAGCTGGTGTATGCGCTGCTGGTCACCAAGGACCACGCCGCGGCCGGCAAGATCGTCGTGTTGATGGGTGCGGTCGGCAAGGTGAAGCCCGAGGGCCAGGCGGCCAAGGACCTGGAGGCGTTCGCGACGCCGCTGACCATGAAGTCGCTGGGCGACTTGAGCTACGCCGAGATCGGCAAGCAGCTGTCCACGCTGGCCGACGCCTACGACGTGAAGCTGCCTCGCGAGCTGGTGCTGATCGGCAAGCAGTTCCTCTACGTCGAGCGCTACATGAAGCTGCTGGCGCCGAAGTGGCAGATGATGTCCGACCCCGAGCTGACCGGCTACTTCGCCAACTTCATGGTCGAGGTCAGCCGCGAGCACACGGCGGAAGCGGAAGTCGAAGCGTGACCGCGCCACGGCGAACCGGCACCGCCCGCTCCGGTGATGTCGACATCTACTACGAGGACATGGGCGATCCCAACGATCCCGCCGTGCTGCTGATCATGGGGCTGGGCGCGCAATTGTTGTTGTGGCGCAAGGAATTCTGCGAGAAGCTCGTCGACCTGGGCTTGCGCGTGATCCGCTACGACAACCGCGACGTCGGGCTGTCCGCCAAGTTGCACGGCCGCCGTGCGAGCGGGCGGTTGGCCCCCAGGATGGTGCGCTCGTTCCTCGGCCTGAAAAGCCCGTCCATCTACACGCTCGAGGACATGGCCGACGACGCCGCAGCGCTGTTGGACCACCTGCAGATCGACAAGGCCCACGTCGTCGGGGCGTCGATGGGCGGCATGATCGCGCAGGTCTTCGCGGCCCGGTTCAACCACCGCACCAACACGCTGGCCGTCATCTTCTCGAGCAACAACCAGCCGCTGCTGCCGCCGCCCGGGCCGGCGCAATTGAAAGCGATCCTGCAGAAGCCGAAGGGGTCGTCACGCGAGGCGATCATCGAGAACGCGATCAGCGTCAGCAAGACCATCGGAAGCCCGGGTTATCCGAAGCCCGGCGAGACCGTTCGCGCCGAGGCGATCGAGGGCTACGAGCGGTCCTACTATCCCGCGGGCATCGGCAGGCATTTCGCCGCGATCCTGGGCACCGGCAGCCTGCTGGGCTATGACCGCCAGATCGAGGCGCCGACCGTCGTGATCCACGGCAAGGCCGACAAGTTGATGCGGCCGTCCGGGGGCCGGGCGGTGGTCAGGGCCATTCGCGGGGCGCGGCTGGTGCTTTTCGATGGCATGGGCCACGAGCTGCCCGAGCAGCTCTGGGACGACATCATCGGCGAGCTCAAGACCACCTTTGCCGAAGTCACCTAGCGAGCCATGCTGGCGAATGTCAGCAGACACAGACCGATCGGCTACCATTTCCGGTCGAGCGCGTCAGCGCCTGCCGCGTCGCCAAGGAACTGCCATGTGCGGTTCTTGAGAAGCCAGAAAGGCCCTACGAATAAACATGGCGCAGCCTCAGCGCGACAACCTGGAACCACATTTCGACGACGTCCAGTCGCATTACGACCTGTCAGACGACTTCTTCCGGGTGTTCCTCGATGCCACGAAGACGTACAGCTGCGCGTTCTTCGAGCGCGACGACATGTCTCTCGAGGAGGCCCAGATCGCCAAGATCGACCTGTCGCTGGGCAAACTCCGCCTCGAGCCGGGCATGACGCTGCTCGACATCGGCTGCGGCTGGGGCGCGACGTTGATGCGCGCGATCGAGAAGCATGACGTCAACGTCATCGGCCTGACGCTGTCGAGGAACCAGCAGGCACACGTCGAGCAGCTGTTTGCTTCCTCGGACAGCCCGCGCTCGAAGCGGGTACTGCTGCGGGGCTGGGAGCAGTTCGACGAGCCGGTGGACCGGATCGTGTCGATCGGCGCGTTCGAGCACTTCGGTCAGGACCGCTACGACGACTTCTTCGAGACGGCGAATGCCCTGCTGCCCGACGACGGCGTCATGATGCTGCACACCATTACGTCGCTCACCATGAAGCAGGCACTCGAACGTGGCGTGCCGCTGACGATGGAACTCGCCCGGTTCCTCAAGTTCCTGATGACCGAGATCTTTCCGGGCGGACAGCTTCCGACCGTCGAGATGGTGCAAGAGCGTTCGACGAACGCGGGTTTCACTGTGAGCCGGATCCAGTCGCTGCAGCCGCACTATGCGAGGACGCTGGACATCTGGGCGGCGGCGCTGCAGGCCCGGCGGGACGAGGCGGTTGCGCTTCAGTCCGAGGAGGTCTACGACCGGTACATGCGCTACCTGACGGGCTGCGCCACCCTCTTCCGCAACGGGAACAGCGACGTCAACCAATTCACCATGGAGAAGCGGTAGTAGCGTGAATAACGGGAGGACGCGACATGGCTGACAACAACACTGCCGCCACGAAAGACGACATGCGGCCGCACTTCGAGGATATCCAGGCTCACTACGACCTGTCGGATGAGTTCTTCGGGCTGTTCCAGGACCCGACCCGCAAGTACAGCTGCGCGTACTTCACCGGGCCCAACGTCACGCTGTCGCAGGCCCAGATCGCGGACGTGGACCTGAACCTCGACAAGCTCGACCTGAAGCCGGGCATGACCCTGCTCGAGGTGGGCTGCGGCTGGGGCCTGACGATGCAGCGCGCCATGGAGAAGTACGACGTCAACGTCATCGGCCTGACGCTTTCCAAGAACCAGCAGGCCTACTGCAACCAACTGCTGGACAAGGTGGACAGCGACCGTTCCTACCAGGTGCTGCTGGAGGGCTGGGAGCAGTTCCACCAGCCCGTCGACCGGATCGTGTCCATCGAGGCGTTCGAGCACTTCGGCTTCGAGCGCTACGACGACTTCTTCAAGAACTGCTTCGACATCCTGCCCGACGACGGCCGGATGACGATCCAGAGCAGCACCGGCTACCACCCGTTCGATCTGGCCGAAAAGGGCAAGAAGCTGACCTTCGAGCTGGCCCGGTTCGCCAAGTTCATCATCACCGAGATCTTCCCCGGCGGCCGGATCCCGACCGCGCAGATGATGATCGACCACGGCGAGAAGGCCGGGTTCGTGGTGCCCGAGTGCCTGTCGCTGCGGACGCACTACATCAAGACACTCGGGATGTGGGCCGCCGCGCTTGAGGCCAACAAGGACGCGGCCATCGCGGCCACCGACGAAGAGAACTACCACCGGTACATGAAGTACCTGACGGGTGCCCAGTACTACTTCGTCGACGAGTGCACCGACGTCAACTTGGTGACGTACCTGAAGCCGGGCGCAGCCGCTTAGGTTCGATGAGCCGCTTGCGCGAAGAGCATTAGGTTCGATGAGCCGCTTGCGCGAAGAGCATTAGGTCCGATGAGCCGCTTGCGCGAAGAGCATTAGGTTCGATGAGCCGCTTGCGTCGAAGAGCATTAGGTTCGCTGCCGCCCGTTCGACCCGTTGACGGTGTCGAAGATGAACCGTTCGACTTGGGCAGATTTGGGATGGTGAACGGATTTGTCAACTGCCCGTTGCGCGGGGTCATCTGATTGTTGTTTGAAGTCAACGACCTCGTGGCGACGTTGGTGATGAGGTTCGGGTTCGGGTTCGGGTTAACCACCCGTTCGCGTGGCTGCCGCCAACGCCCAGACCACGCCAAGGGCGATGGCGCGCCCGGCGGTGTCGGATTGGGGCAGCGCCGTTCGTCGGAGAGGTAGAGAGTGGAATACAAGGTTCCGCTCGCTACCCGAAGAGGTGACCGCCATGCAGTATTTCGCGCTATTGCTCTCGCCGTCCGACGCACCCGAGGAGCGCGCCGATCCGGCCGCGCTGCAATCCGAGATGACGGCGTACAACGACTTCCATACCCGCGAGGCCTCGTCGATCAAGGCCGGCGACGCGCTGACCCCGGCAGCGGCGGGCGTTCGGATCAACGGCGGGCCCGACTCCCCTGTGGTCACCGACGGCCCGTTCCCCGAGAGCGCTGAGATCGCGGGCGGCTTCTACGTCTTCGAGGCCGACGACCTCGACGCCGCGTTGGCGCTGGCGCGCCAGGTGCCGCACGCCGGCAAGGGCGCGGTGGAGATCTGGCCGATGCTGATGGAGTTCGAGCCGGCCACCAAGCTCACCGGCGAGCACTGGCTGGCGCTGCTGTTCGAGCCGCCCGGGACGACGGTCGAGCCGGGCACGCCCCAGTGGGAGCAAGGCATCAACCGCCATGGCGAATTCGGCGCGGCCGCAGGCGAGCACATCATCGGCGGTGCGGCGCTGCACGGCCCAGCCACCGCGACGACGGTGCGCGTGCGCGGCGGCGAGACGCTGCTCACCGACGGCCCGTTCGTCGAGGGCGCCGAGGTGGCCAACGGCTTCTACCTGCTGTCGGCGGCCGACCGGGAGGAGGCCGTGAAGCTGGCCTCGATGATCCCGGCGACGACGGTAGAGGTGCGCCAACTGATGGGCGTCGCGGGGCTGTAACAGCCGTAGATGAGCGACCTGGACGGCGTCTTCCGGCGCGAATGGGGTCCGGCCGTTGCGGCGCTGGCGCGCTGGTCGGGCGATCTCACGGTGGCCGAGGACGCCGTCCAGGAAGCGTTCGCCGAGGCGCTGCGGGCATGGCCGCGCGACGGCGTGCCCGAGAACCCGGGTGCGTGGGTGGTGACGGTTGCCCGCAACCGCGCCCGCGACCGGCTGCGTCGCGAATCTGCGCGCCCGGGAAAGGAATTGGCGGCGGTGGTCGACGACATCAGGGCACGGACCGACACGACGGACCCGCACCCGGTCCACGACGACGAGCTGCGGATGATGTTCACCTGCGCACACCCGGCGCTGGACCGGCCGTCGCAGCTGGCACTGACGCTGCGGCTGGTGTCCGGCCTGACGGTGGCCGAGATCGCCCGCGCTCTGCTGCAGACCGAAGCGGCGATCGGTCAGCGAATCACGCGCGCCAAGAATAAGATTCGGCACGCGCGGATCCCGCTGAAGGTCCCGCCCGCCGAGCAGCTGCCCGAGCGCACGCCGCATGTGCTCGCGTGCACCTATTCGGTGTTCACCGAGGGCTACTGGTCCACGGCCGGTCCGTCAGCGATCCGCGACGAGCTGTGCACGGAGGGGGTGCGGCTCGCGCGAGAACTGACCACGCTGATGCCCACCGAACCCGACACCCATGCGCTGTGCGCGCTGGTGACCCTGCACGACGCCCGTCGGCTGACCCGCGCCGACGCCGACGGCGCGCTCGTGCCGCTGGACGAGCAGGATCGCAGCCGCTGGGATGCGGTGGCGGTCGCACGGGGATTGCGGCATCTGGGCAAAGCGGCCGGCGCGACGGGCCCGTACCTGCCGCAGGCGGTGATCGCCGCGCTGCACGCAACGGCGCCGACGTTTGAGCAGACCGACTGGGCAGGCATCTGCGCGGCCTACGATCGCCTGCTCGCGGTCAACGACTCACCCGTTGCCCGCGCGAATCGTGCGGTCGCACTGGGTTTTCGCGACGGTTACGCGTCGGGGTTGACGGCGCTCGACGAGGTCGCCGACGACCCGCGGCTGGCGCGGTCCAGCCTGGTACCGTCGATACGCGCCGATTTGTTGCGCCGCAGCGGGCGGCTCGACGAGGCGCTGCCGTGGTATCACAAAGCGCTCACGGCAACGGGGTCTGAACCGGCGAAGGCGTTCCTGCGACGGCGCATCGCCGAATGTGCCAGGCCTGTTGTGCCCGAGACGTAAGGAGGCACTGGATGCCCGACGGTCGACTCGCCAATCCGGACCACACGCTCGGCACGGACCCTCGGTCCGACCCGCGGATGATCGCCGCGATCGCGCCGTTCGGCCTCGATGGGCGCTTTCCGCTGCCGCGGGTGACGCCCGACTCTCCACTTCAGGACCGCCTCGCGTTCGGCGCTCGGGCCGAAGAACTGACCGCGGCGGTCCTTACCGCGTTGGCACAGTCGGCGCCGGTCCCCGAAGGCGTCAGCACCGAAACCGTCACGATCAGCGGCGATGACGGCAACGACGTCACCCTGTACATCAGTAGGCCGGCCTCGTCGTCGCCATTGCCGTGTGTCGTGCACCTCCACGGCGGCGGCATGGCCCACCTCAGCGCCACCGACACCAACTACGTGCGCTGGCGCGACAATCTCGCCACTACCGGATTGGTGGTCGTCGGCGTCGAATTCCGTAATAGCACAGGAAAATTGGGCCCGCATCCGTATCCAGCCGGCCTGAACGACTGTGCGGCCGGGGTCCGCTGGGCGGCTACCCATCTCAACGACCTCGGCGCCTCACGCATTGTTGTGTCGGGCGAGTCGGGCGGAGGCAACCTCACGCTCACCGTCACGCATAAGGCCAAGCGTGAAGGCTGGATCGACGAGATCGCCGGCGCCTACGCGCAGTGCCCGTTCATCTCGAACCGATACCTCGAACAGCCCGATGATCTGCCGTCGCTGAGGGAGTGCGACGGCTACATCTTCAATCACATCGAGTTGGCGGTCACCGCCTCGGTGTACGACCCGGACGCCCACCACGCAGGCGACCCCGCCTGCTGGGCGGGCAATGCGACCGATGCCGACCTCGTCGGGATGCCGCCCCACGTGATCTCGGTGAACGAACTCGACCCGCTTCGAGACGAAGGCTTGCGTTATTACCGCAGCCTGCTGCGCGCAGGTGTTCCCACGGTGGGCCGGATCGTCGCGGGCACCTGCCACGCCGGCGACATGATGACGCCCGGTGCCATGCCGGATGTGTACGCGGCGACCGTGCGCGACATCAGCGGCTTCGCGCATTCCCTGTGACGGCCGCTACTTCCCCTGGTCGGTGATGTCGAAAACCTGCAGGGCGTGTCGGAAGGGTTCGGGTGTGACACCCACCGAGGTCCCAAAGGGATGGTCGAGCCAGAAGATGATGTACAGCAACAAGCCGAGCAGGATTGCCACCGCGCTCGACAGGATCACGTGACCGAGCCTGTTGTCCAGGCGCATGAAACCCGTCAGCGCAACCAGCACTACCCCGCCGAAGATCAGACCAGTCCACAACAGCGCCGGTATTCGAGGTTCGGCGTCCAACGCGCGCTGATTGCGCGCATTCGCCAAGACGGTGAGCTGGCTGAGGAATTCCCCGTTGACCGGATTTGACGAAGCGTTGGGCTGATTACCGAGCAGGCGGTACATCTCGGTGATCGCCGTACGTGCGTCGTCGCTTCCGCCGCTGCTGTCGAGAGCTTCCCAATCCGGGCCCTGGGCCGCCTTCGCGTACTTGTGCAGCTGCTCGCGCAGCTGCGCTTGCTCCGGGAAGGGCATCGCGACGGTCTGCCGGTACATCGTCGTCAGGGTGGACGCCTCGTGAGCGACGTTTGCCTCTGCGGACGAAAACTGCTCCCAGGAAACGACAACGGTGAACCCGAGAAGCGCGCCAAAGACAAGTCCGACAACGGTCATGAACGGCGATAGCGTCGAATTGTGCTGTGGGCCAACAGAGTCGCTGAGTGTGCGATCCGCTACCACTACGCTGCCGTACGCGACAGCTACCCCTACCACGACAACAAGGCCGAGCATCAAGACATGGCCGAGCACTCCGAGCCCGCCCATCAGGTCGGCGGCGGTGTGCTCGGTGTCGCAGTGTTCGCGACCTTGCCTCCCAGCGCGTCGAGGTCGGCCTGCACCATCGCTTCGACGATCTGCTCGAAACTCTTGGTAGGACGCCAACCTAGCTCTCTTCGCGCCTTGGACGCATCACCCACCAGTTCCGCCGAATCGGCCGGCCGCAGCAGCGAGCGGTCAACATCGACGTGGCTGGTCCAATCCTCGATCCCCGCCGCGGCGAACGCCGACACCACGAAGTCGCGCACCGAATGCGACGTGCCGGTCGCGACCACGAAGTCATCGGGTTTGTCGTGATTCGCGATTCGAATCAGGCAGTCGATGTAGTCGGGCGCCCAGCCCCAGTCGCGACGGGCGTCCAGATTCCCTAATCGCAAGGTCCGCTGGGCGCCGGCGGCGATCTCCGCGACACCCGATGTGATTTTGCGCGTGACGAACGTGGCCGGCCGCAGCGGTGATTCGTGGTTGTACATGATCGCGTTGCTGACGCGCAGGCCCCTGGAACGGAAAACCACCGCCATCATGTGGGCGAACGCCTTCGTCGCACCATATGGAGACACCGGTGCGAGCGCGGTGCGCTCTGACTGGGGAACCTCGCCGGCACCGGCGAAGATCTCGGCACTGGACGCGTTGACGAAGCGCACGTCGCTGCCGCCGCGACCAGCCGTTTCCAGACACTCCACCATCAACGCGAGCGCCGCGGTCGCATTGATCTGGGCGGTTTCGAGCGGATCGGCCCACGATTGTTCGACCGACGAAATGGCTGCGAGGTGGAATACGTAGTCGGGGCGGGTATCCGCGACGATGCGCCGGCACGTGCCGACATCGCTGAGATCTGCCTCGAAGAGACTCACGCCCGGAAGTCCGGTTAGAAACTCGCGGCGAGGTTCCAGGGTATCCGGTCCCAGGACGCCCCATGTCCGGCAGCCACGCGCACTGATCTCTTGTGCCAGCAGCGTGCCGTCCTGACCCCCGGCGCCGGTGATCAGAACGGTCGGATCAGATGTCACGAGGTCCGGCCGGCGGATCGTTTCGATTGATCATCGACGTCGTGGCGCACCATCATCCGAATAAGCTCTTCGAAGCCGACGGTGGGCTCCCATCCCAGTTTCTCGCGGGCCTTGGTGGAGTCGCCGAGCAGGCAATCCACGTCAGCCGGGCGCATGTACCGCTCATCGACACGCACGTACTCGCTCCAGTCGTCGATGCCTATTTCGCCGAATGCGGCATCGAGGAGTTCTCGGATCGAGTGCGCCTTGCCGGTTGAGATCACGTAGTCGTCGGCAGTGTCCTGCTGCAGCATCAGCCACATCGCCTTGACGTAGTCGCCAGCGAACCCCCAGTCGCGTTTGGCTTCGAGATTTCCCAGCGTCACGTGATCCTGCAGCCCGAGGCTAATCCGCGCCACCGCTTGGGAGATCTTGCGCGTGACGAATTCCGGACCGCGCCGGGGAGACTCGTGGTTGAAGAGGATTCCCGAAGTGGCATGCATGCCGTAGGACTCGCGGTAGTTGATCGTCATATAGTGCCCGAAGGTTTTAGCTATCGCGTACGGCGACCGCGGCCACAGCAACGTTGACTCACGCTGCGGAATTTCGTGCGCCTTGCCGAACATCTCCGAACTCGATGCCTGATAAAACCGGACCTTCTTCCCCGAGGTGTCCTGATAGAAGCGGACCGCCTCGAGGATGTTCAGCACGCCTCCGCCGGTAACATCGCTGGTGAGCCGGGCATTCTGCCAGGAATACGCGACATATGAGATGGCGCCGAGGTTGTAAACCTC
Source organism: uncultured Actinomycetota bacterium (assembly GCA_963759655.1). Lineage (GTDB taxonomy): Bacteria > Actinomycetota > Actinomycetes > Mycobacteriales > Mycobacteriaceae > Mycobacterium. Next base: position 33,055 of record CAVXAG010000033.1, read on the forward strand.
GTCGGGCTGGGCGGTCGTTACGGCACGCATCAGACCCGACAAGTCCAACAAATTGCCGCTGAGGATCTCGACGAACGGATAACTTTGCGCGAGCAAGGCTGCCTTGGGGTTGTTTTGTCCGGTGACCAACCCGAAGACTCGATAACCCTTCTGGTGCAGAAACTCTGACAGGTACAGACCATCCTGTCCGGTGACGCCCGTGATAAACGCGCTCTTCATAGAATGCCTTCGGTACGTTGCCGCAACGGTGCAGAACGATCCTCGCACGACCGTCAGAAGTCGAAACCTACCTGGCGGTCGGGCGATGTCGATGGATCATACTGGTTGCTGCGCCTACGCCTCAGCGAAATTCCGCGTCACCGACGGGTCCACCGGGATGCCCGGGCCCGTGGTCGTCGACATCGTGACCTTCTTCAGGTAGCGGCCTTTCGACGCGGTGGGCTTGGCCCGCAGAATCTCGTCGAGCGCCGCGCCGTAGTTCTCGATGAGCTTGTTCTGGTCGAACGACGCCTTGCCGATCACCAGGTGCAGGTTCGCCTGCTTGTCGATGCGGAAGTTGATCTTGCCGCCCTTGATGTCGTTGACAGCCTTGGCGATGTCGGGAGTGACGGTGCCGGTCTTCGGGTTCGGCATCAGGCCGCGCGGGCCGAGGATACGGGCGACGCGACCAACCTTGGCCATCTGATCCGGCGTAGCGATCGCGGCGTCGAATTCCAGCCAGCCGCCCTGGATCTTCTCGATCAGGTCATCGCTGCCCACCACGTCGGCGCCGGCGGCCTGCGCCTCTTCGGCCTTGTCGCCGACGGCGAACACCGCGACGCGGGCGGTCTTACCCGTGCCGTTGGGCAGATTGACGGTGCCGCGCACCATCTGGTCGGCCTTGCGTGGATCGACGCCGAGCCGGACCGCGACCTCGACGGTGGCGTCCTGGTTCTTCGACGACGTTTCCTTGGCCAGCTTCACCGCTTCCAGCGGTGAGTACAGCCGGTCGTGGTCCACCTTCTCGGCGGCGGCCCGGTATGCCTTGCTTCTCTTGCTCATTCGTTCATCCAATCGATCGTTGGGTTGTGGTTCGCCGGGCCGAAGCTGGCCCTCCCACTACAGCTGGTTTGCTCCTCGTTTGCGCGACGCCGCATTACTCGACGGTGATGCCCATCGACCGGGCAGTCCCGGCGATGATCTTGGCAGCAGCGTCGATGTCGTTGGCGTTGAGGTCTTCCTTCTTGGTCTCGGCGATTTCGCGGACCTGATCCCACGTCACCTTGGCGACCTTGTCCTTGTGCGGCTCCGCGGAGCCCTTGTCGATGCGGGCCGCCTTCAGCAGCAGCTTCGCCGCAGGCGGGGTCTTCAGCTTGAAGTCGAAGCTGCGGTCCTCGTAGACGGTGATCTCCACCGGCACCACGTTGCCGCGCTGCGACTCGGTAGCGGCGTTGTAGGCCTTGCAGAACTCCATGATGTTGACGCCGTGCTGGCCGAGCGCCGGACCCACCGGCGGCGCGGGGTTGGCCTGCCCGGCCTGGATCTGCAGCTTGATCAGCCCGACAACCTTTTTCTTCGGGGCCATGACGTGTTTGTGTTCCTTTCTTAGAGCTTGGCGACCTGGGTGAAGGTCAACTCGACAGGTGTCTCGCGGCCGAAGATGGACACCAGCACCTTGAGCTTCTGTTGTTCGGCGTTGACCTCGCTGATCGACGCAGGCAACGTCGCGAACGGACCGTCCATGACGGTGACGGACTCGCCGACCTCGAAGTCAACGAGAACCGGTGTGCGTTCAATTCCGCCGGACTCCGCCGCGGTGCCGGCGGCTGCCGCCTTCGCGGCCTTCTTCATGGCGCCTTGCGGCAGCAGGAACTTCACCACATCGTCCAGCACCAGCGGCGACGGACGCGAGGTGGCGCCGACGAAACCGGTGACGCCGGGCGTGTTCCGCACCGCGGACCACGAGTCGTCGGTCAGGTCCATGCGAACCAGGATGTAGCCGGGCAGAACCTTGCGGTTGACCTGCTTGCGCTGGCCGTTCTTGATCTCGGTGACCTCTTCGGTCGGTACCTCGACCTGGAAGATGTAATCGCCGACGTCCAGGTTCTGCACGCGGGTCTCGAGGTTGGCCTTCACCTTGTTCTCGTAGCCGGCGTAGGAGTGCACGACGTACCACTCGCCGGGCCTGGTGGCCAGGTCGGCCTTCAGCGCGACGGCCGGGTCCTGCTCTTCCGCCGACTCGTCGGCGGCTTCAACTGCCGGTTGGCTGCCTCGGCTTCCGGTTGCTCCTCGGCTGCCGGTTGCTCCTCGGCAGCCGGTTGCTCATCGGCGGCGAAATCCACATCGCCGTTGGGCGTGGTCACGGTCTACTCCCTACTAAAACTTAACTGTCCAATTACCGGCGAACACACCCCGCACGAGCGCGGCCCATCCGACGTCGACCACGCCGATCAGCGCGACCATGAAGACCAGAAAGACCAGCACCACCGAGGTGTAGCTGACCATCTGCTTGCGGTTCGGCCAGATGACCTTCCGCATCTCTGCGACGACCTGGGTCAGGTACGTCCACACGAATGTGAACGGGTTACGGCCGCCTTTTTCGGGGCCCGCTTTCTTCGCAGTCTTGGCCTTGCCCTTGCCGCCGTCCTTTTTCTCGTCGTACTTCTCGATCGGCTCGGCCTCGACGGCCTCGGTCGCCTGCCGCGACCGCTTGCCGGTGGGACGCAGCGGCTGAGTGACAACCGCGGTCCGACCACCGCCGGTGGTGTCGTCGCCGTCGCCTGCGGCGCCATTGGCATCAAGCTCGTCGCTCACCGCGTGCCCTTCTGTCGTGTCTTTGGTGTGTCCACTATCCAGTGTCCACGATCAGTCCGTATTCAGTTCAGCAGGGGCGACAGGACTTGAACCTGCAACCTGCGGTTTTGGAGACCGCTGCTCTGCCAATTGAGCTACGCCCCTCGAGGTCGGCAGGCCACCCTGCATGCGCCCCGGGGCCCACACAATTCGCGCGCTCCCCGTTCGGCCGATTCATCACCGACGGACAGCGCGCTGACGTGGGGAAACCCCGAGGTCCGAGTGTACATCGGCCAACATGGGAGTTACTAATCCCGAGGAATTACTCGCCGGCGGCCGTCCTCATCACCTGCCCGCTTTCGGCATCCCACCTGACCTGGATCGAGGCGTCGCCCTCGTGACCCATCAACGTGGTGTAGGCCTCCATGATGAGCTCGCCGTGCTCGTCGGTGCAGACGTTTCTCGTGACAACGATGTCGGCGCCGAACCGCTCGTTCACCGAGTGCACGTGCATGGTCCCGAACAGCTTGTCACCGGCCTGGATGGGCCTGTGATAAACGAACTTCTGGTCGACCTGGACGATCTGCATGGTTTCCAGGCCGACGTCGACGTGCCGGAACAGGTGCGCCTGGATCAGCAGCGCAAAGATCGAGATGAACGTCAGCGGCGCGACAACGGTGTCATAGCCGAGGTCTTTGGCCGCCGCCTCGTCGAAGGTGGCGGGATCGTCCGCCTTGACGGCCCGGGCATACTGTCGGATCTGTTCGCGGCCCACCTCGAAGTGGTCCGGGTACTTGTGAACCATCCCGCGAATGTCGGTTTTGAGAGCCATCGGCTAGGCCAGCTTCGCGGTCGCGACGGCCCGGCCGAAGATCTTCTTTCCGCCCGTGGTGGCCGACAGCGCGATCGTCACCGATTTGGTCTCCGGGTCGGTTGTCTTGATGCGGCCGCTGAACACGATGTCGGCGCCCTTGCCGTCGTTCGGCACCTCCACCACGGCGGTGAACCGGACGTTGTACTCGGTTACCGCGCCGGGGTCGCCGACCCAGGACGTCACGTAGCCGCCGCCGAGGCCCATCGTCAGCATGCCGTGGGCGATCGCCATGTCGAGGCCGACCTGCTTGGCGATGTCGTCGTCCCAGTGGATCGGGTTCAGATCCCCCGAGACGCCGGCGTAGTTGACCAGGTCCTGACGCGTCAGCGTGATCACCTTTTCGGGCAGCTGATCGCCGACCTTCACCGAACTGAACTCACGCAATGGCATCGCTGAAACCCTCTTCTCCCTCGCTGTCGCTACGACCCACGAGCGTGGTGTAGGTCTCCTGCACCAACTGGCCGTCGTCGTTCGTGATGACGTTCTTGGTCACGACGGTGTCGGTGCCGAACGACTGGCGCACCGAGTGCACGTAGACGTCGCAGTGCAGGCGGTCGCCGACCTTGATCGGCGCCGCGAATTTCAGCACCTGGTCGACCTGGACGATCTTCGCGTCCTTGGTCTGTACGTTGGCGGCCGCGAAGAACGCGGATTGCGCCTGGTAGCCGAACACCGAGATGAACGTCAGCGGCGCCAGCAGCCCGTCGTAGCCCAGTTCGGCGGCCGCCTTCTCATCGAAGAATGCCGGGTCCTCGTTCTTGACGGCCTCGGCGTACTCGCGGACCTTTTCGCGGCCGACCTCGTAATGGTCGGGATACCGGAAATGCATCCCGACCATCTTGTCCGACAACGCCACGAGTTCAGAACCTACCTAGTCAAGCTGAATAGCCGCGAATCGCCGGCGGTCAGCGTGTCTCTTTGTGTGGCTGGTGGTGGCCGCAGTTGGGGCAGAACTTCTTCAGCTCCAGGCGGTCGGGGTCGTTACGGCGATTCTTCTTGGTGATGTAGTTACGGTGCTTGCACACCTCGCACGCCAAGGTGATCTTTGGCCGGATATCGGTACTGGAGGCCACTTCAGTTGCCCTTCTTCACACTTCTGTCGTTGTTGTCTTGTAGCGATGGCCGGACTCGAACCGGCGACCTAACGATTATGAGTCGTTCGCTCTAACCGACTGAGCTACATCGCCTTGTGACGCGGCACCGCCGTTGAGCCCGGCGCTCGCCGAGCCCCCTAACGGAATCGAACCGTTGACCTTTTCCTTACCATGGAAACGCTCTACCGACTGAGCTAAGGGGGCCTGACCCGCGCAAGGGCCCTGTAGAGGGTACAACTTGCCTGGCTGGCCCGCCAAACAGCAGGTTGGGCCCACTCCCGATCTGCCACGGGCACCCAACAGACCCAATAGATTGGGGAGATGACCGACGGCGCTACGACTCGGGTGGCGGTGTACCTCGACTTCGACAACATCGTCATCTCGCGCTACGACCAGGTGCACGGCCGCAATTCCTTCCAGAAGGACAAGTCCCGGGGACTGGACGCCGAGCGTCTCGAGCGGGCGATCGTTGACGTCGGCGCGATCATCGACTTCGCGTCCTCGTTCGGGACGTTGGTGCTCACTCGCGCGTATGCGGACTGGTCCGCTGAGGTCAACGCCGGATACAGCGGTCAGCTGGTGGCGCGTGCGGTCGACCTGGTGCAGTTGTTTCCTGCTGCGGCATACGGCAAGAACGGCGCCGACATCCGGCTCGCGGTCGATGCGGTCGAAGACATGTTCCGGCTGCCCGATCTGACGCACGTCGTGATCGTCGGTGGCGACTCCGACTACATCGCGCTCGCCCAGCGATGCAAACGCCTCGGGCGCTACGTCGTCGGAATCGGCGTCGCCGGAGCGAGCAGTGGATCGCTGGCAGCGGCGTGCGACGAATTCGTCACGTACGACGGGCTTCCCGGCGTCACCAGCGCGCAAAAAGAGACGTCGAAGAAGCCTGCGGACCGGGCGTCGACGGCGGACGCGCAGGCCGCTGCGACGGGCCTGCTTCAGCGGGCACTGCGTATCGTCATGCAGAAGGATGAGGATGTCGAGTGGCTGCACAACTCCGCGGTCAAGGCGCAGATGAAGCGCATGGACCCGTCGTTCAGCGAAAAGTCTTTGGGCTTCCGGTCTTTCAGTGACTTCCTACGCTCCCGCAGCGACATCGTCGATCTGGACGAGAGCAGCACCACCCGCATGGTGCGGCTGCATTCCGACGACTGAATCCGGTACTCCGTCGCGGGGCGCGGCGCGGGTTCGTAGTCTGTGACCATGGCCACCGACGACCGCCTGTACTTCCGCCAGCTGCTCGCTGGTCGCGACTTTGCACCGAACGACCCCATCGCCCGGCAGATGCTCAACTTCGCGTATCTGATCGGCGACCGCGAGACCAAAGACGCCATGGTCGTCGACCCCGCGTACGCGGCCGGTGACCTCGTCGACGCGATAGAAGCCGACGGCATGCACCTGTCCGGCGTGCTCGTCACCCATCACCACCCCGACCACGTCGGCGGAACCATGATGGGCTTCGAGCTCAAGGGCCTCGCCGAGCTGCTCGAACACGTCAGCGTGCCTGTCCACGTCAACACCCACGAGGCGGACTGGGTGTCGCGGGTGACGGGCATCCCGCTCACTGACCTCACCAAGCACGAGCACGGCGACAAGGTCAACATCGGCGACATCGAGGTCGAGCTTCTGCACACGCCGGGCCACACCCCCGGCAGCCAGTGCTTTCTGCTGGACGGCCGCCTGGTCGCCGGCGACACGCTTTTCCTCGAGGGCTGCGGCCGCACCGACTTCCCCGGCGGCGACACCGACGAGATGTACCGCAGCCTGCACCAGCTGGCCGAATTGCCCGGCGACCCGACCGTGTATCCGGGCCACTGGTACTCCCACGAGCCGAGCGCCTCGCTGTCGGAGGTGCGCCGCACCAACTACGTTTATCGCCCGACCAGCCTGGATCAGTGGCGCATGTTGATGGGCGCCTGACGCTTGTATTTCGGATCGACGTTACGTAACGTCGATCCGTATGGCAGACAGGGTTCACGTCATCGTCGAAGAGTCCGTCGCGACGATCGCGATGGACGATGGCAAGGTCAACGCGCTGTCGCCGGCCATGCTGCGCGAGATCAACGAGGGCCTCGATCACGCCGAGCTCGAAGGCGTCGGCGCAGTCGTCATCGCAGGCAACGACAAGGTGTTCAGCGGCGGCTTCGATCTCAAGGTGCTGACCGGCGGCGGTCAGCCGGCGATCGACATGCTCGCGGGCGGCTTCGAGCTCGCGGCACGTATCCTCGCCTTCCCGAAGCCGGTGGTGATGGCGTGCACGGGGCCCGCGATCGCGATGGGCTCGTTCCTGCTGCTGTCCGGCGACCACCTAGTGGGCTCCCCTGATCACCGCCTGCAGGCCAACGAAGTGGCGATCGGATTGACCATGCCGGGTCCCGCGCTGGCCATCTTGCGCCACCGCTTGACGCCTGCGGCCTTCCAGCGCGCGGTGAGCTTGGCCGCCGAGTTCAAAGGTGAAAGTGCAATTGCCGCGGGCTATCTCGACGAGCTCGTGGTGACAGGCACCATCCGCGCCCGGGCACATGAGGTCGCCAGGCAACTCACCGCCCTGGACGCTCGCGCACACAAGGAAAGCAAGCTGCTCGCCCGGGCCGGGGTGCTCGACGAGATCCGTCGGACGATCGCCGCAGAATTCCTTCTGTCACAGTAGATTCGCATGCCCCGGGCAAAACAACGCACTCCTGAACTACGCGACCGGGTGCTCGACGTCGCCGTCGATGCGCTTGGTGAACACGGGGTCTCGGGATTCACGACGCGTCGCGTCGCCGGGCTCGCCGGCACATCGGTCCCGGCGGTCTACGAGCTGTTCGACGACAAGGCCGGGCTGATCCGGCAGGTGTTCTTCGAGGGATTCCGGCTGCTCGGCCGCGAGCTCGCGACGGTGCCGGCAACGGACGATCCCCTCACCGACGTCGCGGCGCTGGCTTCGGCGTTCCGACGGTTCTGCGTGCAGCGGCCGGCGCTGGCCCAGGTGATGTTCACCCGCCCGTTCGCGTCGTTCGACCCGGGCCCCGGTGACGTTGCCGCGGGCACGGCGGTCCGGGAGTTGATCATCGGCCGGATCAAACGCTGCGTCGACGCCGGGCTGATTGTCGGCAGCCCGACCGACATCGGGCACGTGTTGCTGGCCCTGGTGCAGGGTCTCGCGGTGCAAGAGGCCGGCGGTGGCCTCGGGCGCTCGGCCGCTTCAGTCAATCGGCGATGGGAGATCGGCGTGGAAACCCTGCTGCGCGGGTTCAGCGCTTAGATCTTGCGGTTCTCCGTCGCACCCGACGCTGCCAGTGAGTTTATGCAGGAAGATCGCAGTTTTATGTTTGCTGCGGAGTGTCGTGAGCACCCCGTGAGCACATTTTGAGCACACTCTCCGGTGAATACCGGGCATGCACATTGACCGCGACCGCGTCCAAATCGGCCTCGAACAGGTCACTGTAGGTGTCCAGTGTGACCTTCGCTGACGTGTGCCCGAGCACCCGCTGCAACGCCAACACGTTGACCCCGGCGGACACCGCCAGCCACGCACAGGTGTGCCTCAGATCGTGATCGCCTGCACTCCGACCTTCTCGACCGCCGCGGCGAATTCGTCCGGACTTGCTCGGCGCCCGGTCCGCGCTGCGCAGCAGAATTGTCGGGTTCGTCAAAAACCCAACCCCGGAGCGTTCGACGCGTTTACTCTGGCTTAATCAAACAGCAACACACCGGCGGCGGTTCGCCGACGCCAACAAGGAAGGAAACGCCATGGCCAAGCATCGCCAGATCTCCCAGCACTCGCTACACGCGCGGACAGTGTTCGGGGGCGTGGTCGCCGGGGGCGCCTTGTTGGTATGCGCACCCGCCGGCATGGCATTCGCGCATCATTCACACCAGGGTGGAACCTCCGGCCCAGAGGTCTCGACGGCGACCAAGCCAGCCGTTACCAATACAGCCGCTCCCCAATTAATGGTTGCCCGCCCAACCCCCTTGCAGGAGTTGGGGAAGCTTATAGGGCCTCCGTTGGACGAGTACCTAGCATCACACCCGGAGCAAGCGCTTAAATTGGGGGAGTACCTAGAATCACACCCGGGGGTTGCGATGACCGCTGAGGAGTTGAGCGAACTTTTGGGAATAGAACTGTAGTCGTTGGGGGGCGGCGCGGGCCGCCGCCCCCAGCCGGCCGCTCCACACAAGTCGTCACCGTCAACACCAAATCCCCCAGCCTCATACAGTCTCGGCACCGGATACGTCCCCGACCACAGAAGACATCGCCCGTCGGCACGCCGGCCCGCTTAACCGCCGTCCGGAACCATCCATTGGTCGACGGCCGCAGCAGATAGCGCCCATTGCGGCCGGAGAACACCAGATCACCTGGCGCCTTGCTGGCGCACTGCACCGACAGCTCGTCGAGCACGAATCCGGGCACCGGCACCGACCGGATCTTGCGGCCCTTGGTCGGCCCGACAGCGTGGCGCACACCGATCTGCACCGCGTTTTCCGAGACTGTCAGCCGGCGCCGAGCCGCAGTAGGCCAGCAGCAGCACCAGCGCACGGTGCTGGCCGGACTCGTCGGCCAGCCGCCGCACATCATCGGCGGACAGGTACACATGCCTCTTGGCGGTCCGCTGCGGCAGGTTCTCCACACCCTTGGCGCGGGGTTCACCGCCAACCGCTTGGCCTTCACCGCGTCGGACAGGATGCCCGACAGCACGATGTGCGCCTTTCTTGAACTCCTGCACGGCGTCCTTCCAGTCATCCGTTTCGTCGGACTCAGTCATGACTGCCATTTCGATCTCCTGGGCCACACCCAGGGGATCGTCATCGGTGCGCGGCATCAACGCATAGGTCGCACCAAACCCAGCGAGGTCGATGATGAACACACCGTGAGCACAAAATGAGCACAGTTACAGTTAACTGTAGTTAAGCGCAGTCAAGCCTTTGCCCAGGTCAGGGCGATTCTAACCCCCTGATCAGGTAGCCGCTTAGATCTTGCGGTTCTCCGACTTGATCATCCAGGCGAGCTTCTCCAGCGAGTCGATGATCTGGTGCAGCAGGTCGGCGGTGCTGGGATCCTCGGCGTCAACGTCATCGTGCACGAACCGCAGGGTGTCGACAGTCGCGTAGACGCGGGTGGTGATCAGGTCGACGACGTCAGCTGTGCTGTGCTCAAACGGCGGGAACTGCGGAAGCGTCGTCGTCGCGGCGACGGTGTCGGACCGCCCATCGGGCACGACATCGAGGGCGCGCATCCGCTCAGCGATGGTGTCGCTGGCCTCGCGAGCGGCGTCGACCAGCTCGTCGAGCTGCAGATGCAGGTCACGGAAGTTGATGCCTACGAGATTCCAGTGCGCCTGCTTACCCTGGATGTGCAGCTCGATCAGATCCACCAGAACACGTTGGAGGTGGGCGGTCAGTTGCGGCGAAGCCTCGAAGTTGTGGACCTCGTCGTCACGGCGGCGGTTGTTGGTAGTTGCTGTACTAGTCATGTCTTGTCCAACAAGCAGCGTAGATAGGCGCTTCCGAACGTCGGGAGAGATTCGTCACGACTATTTTGGAACCATCTATTTTGCACTGCAATCACATGGCGCACCCAGGACCACGTAGGATGCTGCCGTCAGCAACTGTTTGTGGGGGCAGTTGCGACCGAACGGAGAGGTGACCGCCGTGACGTGGATCGAAGACCAATGGAAGAGCGTGACCGCTGGCGGGCTGGGCAGCTGGCTGGTTATCGGGGTGTGGGCGATAGTCATCCTGGGCGTCGCAGCCCTGCTCTTCGCGTATCGCCAGCTGAAGAGAAACCGCGATCTGAAGCGAGAGCAGACTCGTCCGCACGTCGCGATGTTCATGGAGCCGCACGCTACGGACTGGCACCTCATTGAGCTTGTGGTGAGGAACTTCGGCGAGACCGCGGCGTACGACGTGCGGTTCGCGTTCATCAACCCGCCAACCGTCGGCCAGTATGAAAACGAGCATGACGGGCTGGTGAACGTCGGTGAGTTGGCGCTGCCCGATGTCATTCCTGTGCTGGCGCCGGGTCAGGAGTGGCGGACGATCTGGGACTCCACACTGAGCCGCGCCGAGCTCGGCGGGTCGATCGAGTGGCAGTTCGTGGGCACGGTCAAATACGCGGACATGCCGGGCTTAGAGGGTAAACGGCGAACGGTGAAAGGACGCCACGAATACCAGACCAAAGCGGTGCTGGATTGGGACGAACTACAGCCGGTGCAGCGCGTCGAGTTGATGACCGGCCACGAACTGGCAAACCGGGAGCGGAACAAGCTCGAGTTGCTGCGCAGCCTGCTGACGTACTTCCACTACGCCAGTCAGGAAACGCGGACGGACGTCTACCAGGCCGAGATTGACGGGGTCAAGCGTGCCACTGATGCGGTGAAGGAGCGGCTCCGCAGCCGCCAGTTGGAGGATCCGACGGACGTGCGCATGCGTCCGTTCAACCCAAACTCACAGTTCGAAGCCGAGAACAACGGCGGCCGGCACCACGACGAACGCGTGTGACGCTACTGCGGCTTGGGTTGGCCACCTGCGGTCAGGCCCTGTAGCCGTTCGAGAATGCTCGTGATGGCTTGGTCTTGGGCGAGCAGGTGTTTCTGGATCTCTTCGGACTCCTTCAGCACCGCCTCGGCGTCCTTGTAGGTGTCTTCGGAGCGTTTGTCGGCGGCTTTGGCCTGAATGTTCTGGCCGACGATGATGATCGGCAACAGAACCAACTGAAGGAAGGTCTGGGCGATCCAGGCCACGATGATGATTGCATCCTTGGAATGGATCGCGGCGGGCAGCGAGATGAGCGCGAGCAGGGTAAAGATATACGCGCACCACATCGTCCCGACGATCAGCGTGATCCACAGTCCGAAGCGGGCGTTGAAGCGGATGAAGAAGTTCTCATGGTCGACGCCGCGAATCTGGGAGGTTTTGATGGGAGCCCTGAGGTGAAGTTCGGCAAGGCGCGGATGGCAAACGTATTCGTAAATGGATGGCATTGCGGCATCCTGCCATGCTCGCCGCACTCACAGGCCCCTTTTCAGGCGTTGCGCGCCGTCAGGCCCCCGTCGACCACAATCGCCGCACCGGTGACATACGAGGCCGCCGGCAGACAAAGGCTCAGCATCATGTGCGCCACTTCGGCAGGTTCGCCGTAGCGGCCCAATGCTGTCCGTCGCTTCGCGAAGATGACCTTCTGCTCGTCGGGAATCGGTTCGGTCATACCGGTTCGGATCGGACCCGGGCAGACGCAGTTGACGGTAATGCCTTCGCGCCCAAGGTCGACGGCAAGCGCCCGTGTCAACCCCACGACGCCGTGCTTGGCGACCGAATAGATGCCGTTGCCGCGGGTCGCTCCCATCGCCTCGGTGGATGCGACGTTGACGATGCGCGGGCAGGACGATTGCCGCAGATACGGCAGAGCGGCGCGGACGATCCGCTGGTGCGCGGTCAGCATGACGTCGATCTGCCGGTACCAGAGCCTGTCGTAGTTCGGGTCGTCAAGGCTCGCGGGTTGAACCATCCCGGCGTTGTTGATCACGAAGTCCAGGCCGCCGAGGGCGTCGGCAGCCTTCGGAACAATGTCGGCGATCGCCTCGCCATCACCGACGTCAAGTGTCCATGCCTGGGCCTGCACGCCGGCATCACGCGCATCGTTGGCGACCTGGTCCACGGCGTTCGACTGAATATCGGCCAGCGCGAGCCGAACCCCTTCGGCCGCGAAGACGTGCGCGGCCGCGCGACCCATTCCGCTGGCGGCGCCGGTGATGAATGCTGCTCTGCCGGCGACGGAGCGACTGAGGTCGGTGATTGCCATGTCGCAGAAGCGTAGCGGTCACGCAACCGTCGATAGGCGGCTGCTGTGAGTTTGCTTTGATCCCAGGCGTTTCCGCTTGTCAGGTGCGGTCAGGTGCGTTGCCAGGTGGCTGACAGTGATGTGGCAGAGCAAACACAGTTGAACTACCTAGCGTCGGCCTCGACAGATTGGGGAGGGAACCATGCGTCTGAAATGTATCGCGAGCGCGGCAGCTATTGCCGCCAGCATTGGTATCGCAGGACTTTCGATCGCCGCGGTGCCCGCATATGCGGATCCGCCGTGCAATCCACCGAATTGCGCCGGCGGGCCCGCCCCGCACGGTCCGAGCGGTCCGCCGCAGCAAGGACCCAGCGGTCCCCAGCAGCAGGGCCCACCGCCACAGCAGGGCCCGCCGCCACAGCAGGGCCCGCCGCCACAGCAAGGCCCACCGCCACAGCAGGGCCCACCGCAACAGCAGGGCCCACCCCAGCAGCAGGGCCCACCCCAGCAGCAGGGCCCACCCCAGCAGCAGGGCCCACCCCAGCAGCAGGGCCCACCCCAGCAGCAGGGCCCACCCCAACAGCAGGGTGGCCCGCGCGACGCTCCGGGCGGGTGGCGAGTGCCGGGTCAGGGCGCGCCACCGCCGCCTGCGCCTGGTCGCGACGGCTGGAACGACGGCCCGCCGCCCGGTGGCCCGCCGCGTAACTGGGACGGCCCGCCGCCTCCTGGTGGATGGAACGGGCCGCCGCCTCCGGGTGGCTGGAACCGCCATTGGGACGGACCACAGCGCGGCATAGACCAGGGGCGGTTCGACCACCAGCCGTTTAACTACGACGACTACCAGGCGGTTCCCATCTTCGCACCCGAGATGGGTGGTTGGGGGTTCTGGTTCTTCGGGCTCTGGATTCCGCTGTGACAGTGGCGGTTTAACGGCCCCTAAACTCCGGCGCCGCGAACAGCTGTCGCGTCTGTTCGCGGCGCCGGACTCTATTCTGCGCAGCCCGCGCCTGGCGCGGCATGGGTTCGCCTGATCGTCGGCTCCGGATAACCGGTGTCGACCACCCGATCTCGCACCGCGTCGGACACCGCATCAACGTCGTCTTCGCGCACCAGCGTGATCACGCAGCCGCCGAAGCCGCCGCCGGTCATCCGCGCTCCCAACGCGCCGGCCCGCACCGCGGTGGCGGCGATCAAGTCGATGTGCCCGGTGCTGATCTCGAAGTCATCGCGCATCGACGCGTGCGAAGCGGTCAGAATGCGACCGGCTACCGGGAAATCACACTCGTCCAGTGCCGCAACGAAATCGAGCACCCGCTGGTTCTCCGAGAGGACATGGCGGGCACGGCGGGCACCGACCGGGTCGCTGACGGCCTCGAGCACCGACGGCCCGCCGTCCTGCACGTCGCGCAGGCTGGCGACCCCCAGGTCGGCCGCCGCCCGCTCGCATGACGCGCGGCGCGCCGCGTACTCACCGCCGGCATGACGGTGCCGCGCATGCGAGTCGATGAGCAGCAACGCCACATCGGAGGCATCGGGATCGAAAGGTACCTGCTGAACCGATACCGCCTGAAAGTCGATCAGCATTGCCTTGTCCGGCTCACCGAGCATGCTCGCGAGTTGATCCATCAAACCCGTTGGTGCGCCCACGTAGTCGTTTTCGGCGCCCTGCGCTATCCGCGCTTGTTCGACGCGGTCGAGGCGAGTCCCCGTCGCCTCCAATAGCGCGCCCAGCACCGCGCATTCCAGAGCGGCCGACGACGCGAGCCCCGACCCCATCTCGACGCCGCTCGCGATCGACATCCCGCCGCCGACCACGGGGTGACCCGCGCGGCGCAGCGCCCACACCACGCCGGCCAGGTAACCGGCCCAACCTGTCACGCCACCCGGACCGGTGCCGAGCGGTATCCGGGCCACGCCGTCCTCGCCATCGCTACGGACGGTTAACGCGTCGGCATCGCTGGGGGTGAACGTCACGACGGTGCGTTCCGGCAGCGCGATGGGCAACGCGAAACCCAGGTTGTAGTCGGTGTGCTCGCCGATCAGGTTGATCCGGCCGGGTGCCGCGTACCGGATCACGCCAGGTCCTTCAGGCGTTGAGCGACGCTTTCGGGTGTCACGTCGCTGAGGAACGCGTCCATCCCGGACTCGGAGGCCGCCAGGTACTTCAGCTTGGTGGCGGTCCGGCGGATCGACATCAACTCGACGTGGAAGTACCCCTCCCGCTGCGCGTCGCTGTCGGTGTACTGGTGCAGCGCCGACATGTACGGCAGCGGCGCCGAATACATCCGGTCGAAGCGCGCAAGCACGTCGAGATAGATCTCCGCGAAGCCGTCGAGCTCGGCGTCGTCGAGGTCAACGAGGTTGTGTACGAACCGGTTCGGATAGATGTGGACTTCCACCGGCCAGCGCGCCGCGAACGGCACGAACGCGGTGCACAGGTCGCTGCCGGTGATGATGCGGCCGCCGTCGGCCAGCTCGCGCGCGAGCAGGTCGGCGAACAGGTTCGAGCCGTGACGTGATCGGTGCGCGTCGGCCTGGCGCAGCATCCCCGCGGCGCGCGGGGCGAGGAACGGATAGCCGTAGATCTGACCGTGCGGGTGGGTCAGCGTGACCCCGATCTCTTCGCCGCGGTTCTCGAAACAGAACACCTGCTCGATCCCGGGCCGGGCCATCAGATCGGCGGTTCGGTGGCGCCATGCGTCGACGACCAGTCGTGCCTGCGGCGGCTCGAGGTCGGCGAATGACGCAACGTGGTTGCTGGAGAAGCAGATGACCTCGCAGCGACCGTGTCCCGGCGCGGAGACGAAGTCGTCGTTGTCGGGACTGCGGAGGCCAGCCGTGGCGTCGCCCGCACCGTCGAAGCTCGGGAAGCGGTTCTCGAAGACGACGACGTCGTAGTCGGGCGCGGGCACCTCGCTGACCAGTCCGGTCGGATCCGGACACAGCGGGCAACTCTCGGCGGGCGGCTTGTAGGTGCGGTCTTGACGGTGCACCGCGATGGTCACCCACTGGCCGGTCTGACGGTCGAAGCGCAACTGCGACTGGTGATGCTCGCGTGGCCGCAGCGGCCGGCGGTCGGTCACCGGCGCCGGGGTGTGGCCGGGCAGCGCGAAGAACAGGAGGTCACGCCCGTCGGCCAATGTCCACCGGATCGGCTTCGTCGGCATGTCATTCATCATCTGTTACGTTCCTGGCAAAACGCGCACCAACAAAGGGATTGATGGCGACGACCACCACGCTGGCAGCCGGCAACGTGTTGCATCTCCACGTCGGTGCGCTGGACTACGCGCTGATCGCGATCTACTTCGTCTTCGTGCTCGCGATCGGATACCTGGCCCGCAGCCAGATCGCGTCGAGCCTGGACTTCTTCCTCTCGGGTCGTCGGCTGCCGGCCTGGGTCACCGGCATCGCGTTCGTCTCGGCGAATCTGGGCGCGGTCGAGATCATGGGCATGTCGGCCAACGGGGCCCAGATCGGCCTGTCCACAATGCATTACTACTGGATCGGCGCCGTCCCGGCGATGCTGTTCCTCGGCGTGGTGATGATGCCGTTCTATTACGGCTCCAAGGTGCGCAGCGTTCCGGAGTTCATGCGCCGCCGGTTCGGCACCGGCGCACATCTGGTGAACGCCATCAGTTTCGCCGCCGCACAGGTGCTGATCGCCGGTGTGAATCTGTTCCTGCTGGCGACGGTCATCGACGCGCTTCTGGGCTGGACGAAGTGGGTGTCGCTGGTGGTCGCGGCCGCGATCGTGCTCACGTACACCGCGCTGGGCGGGCTCTCGGCCGCCATCTACAACGAAGTGCTTCAGTTCTTCGTGATTCTGGCAGCGCTGGTGCCGCTCACTGTTTTCGGTCTGATCAAGGTCGGCGGCTGGAGCGGATTGCGCGACAAGGTGATTCCGACGGCCAAGTCGGACGGCACGGTGACCGCGACCGCACACGACCAGTTGACGACGTGGCCCGGCCAGGCGCTCAGCGGTTTTTCCAGCCCGGTCTGGTCGGTGATCGGGATCGTGTTCGGGCTGGGATTCGTGCTGTCCTTCGGCTACTGGACGACGAACTTCGTCGAGGTGCAGCGCGCGATGGCGTCGAATTCGATGTCGGCGGCGCGTCGCGCCCCGATCATCGGGGCGTTCCCGAAGATGTTGATCCCGTTCGTGGTGGTGGTGCCCGGTATGATCGCTGCGGCGACGATCGGCGACATGATCCACCTGAAGTCCACCGGCTCGGGCAACGTCACCTACAACGACGCGATGTTGTTGATGATCCGCGACATTCTGCCCAACGGTCTGCTGGGCGTGGCCGTCGCCGGCTTGATCGCATCGTTCATGGCCGGGATGGCAGCCAACATTTCGGCGTTCAATACTGTTGTCAGCTATGACATTTGGCAGCAGTACCTGGTCAAGGACCGCTCGGACGACTACTACATCCGGGTCGGGAGGTATGCGACGGTCGCGGCGACGGTGTTGGCGATCTTCACCGCGTTGATCGCGTCCGGCTACTCCAACCTGATGGACTACCTGCAGACGTTGTTCGGCTTCTTCAACGCACCGCTGTTCGCGACGTTCATTCTTGGCATGTTCTGGCGGAGGATGACGGCAACGGCCGGTTGGGTCGGCCTGGTCGCCGGAACACTTTCTGCCGTCACTGTTTTCATCCTGTCGAAGGTCGGCGTGATCGACCTGCCAGGGCAGGGGGTGCCGTTTCTGGCAGCCACGGCCGCGTTCATCGTCGACATCGTCGTCAGCGTGTTGGTGAGTGTCGTGACGGCGCCCAAACCGCGCGCGGAGCTGGTCGGGCTCGTGTATTCGGAGACGAATGTGCCGATCTTCTCCGACCCCGACGACGCCGGGAAGCCGTGGTACCTGAGGCCCGTTTCGCTCGCGGCGGTGATGCTCGTGCTCGTCCTCATCCTGAACGCCGTCTTCCACTGAACACCGGAAGGATTCGTCATGGCCAGTCCCCGAACCCGCAAGGCGCTCGTTCACCTGTTCGACATCCGTAATATCGTCGGCGCGCTGCTCGGCATCTACGGTGTGTTGCTGACGATCGCCGGTTTCGTCCCGGGAGTGCTGCGAGAGCACGAGAACCCGGCCGCGGCAGGCGACCGTGCCGACCTGTACATCGGCACCGACGCGAACTGGTGGGTCGGGCTGATCCTGATCGGTGTGGCCGCGGGGTTCTTCACATGGGCGATCCTTCGGCCGCACCGCGCCTGACGGTCATGTGCACCCACCGCTGACGCGCAGCACAGCGGTTGCATGAGCAGGTAGCGCACCGCTGCCCACCGGTCCCGCGGTCGTGCTTTCCCCGTGCGACCACAGATCCCGCACCGTGTAGCAGGGCGCGGTGGTCAGCCCGATGTCGCCCGCGGTTGTTCCCACCGTCACCGTATCTTCGCCGGAGTTGAAGAACGCGACCGCGACCGATCCGTCAGACAGCGGCTTCACAAACACGCGAGGGTCGTTCGCGAGCGCATGCACGGCCGCCACCTTCGGATCCTGGTCGACGGCGATGACGTCGCGGTTGGTCAGGATGTCACGAGTCTGCGGTGTCATGGAGCGGATGTCGTTGCCTGCGATCAGCGGCGCGGACAGCATCGCCCACAGCGACAGGTGGGTTCGTTGCTCGGTGTCGGAGAGGTTGGGCTGTTGCAGCAGCATACTTTTGAGTTGGTCGTCGGACACCGACGTCAATTCCAGATTGTTGCGAAGTGACGCGAAGTTACGGGCGGCCCATCGGTCCCATCCGAGGCCGACGACGAGCATGTCGGCATCGGCCCAGTACCCGGGGCGGCTGGGCGTCACCACCTTGGTCGCGGCGGTGAACTCGTCGGGCACACCGCGGTCCGCCCCGACGGGGAACGGATCGTAGGGCCCAAGCGAAGGCATCCGGTCGCGCCACAGCGGATAGAGATCCGTTGTGGCGCGCGTCATGTCGGCGATGCCGGACCAGTCGTAGCGGGCGCCGGCGGTGTAGTCGACCGAACTGTTGGGGTTGATGCTGTAGAGGATTCGGTGACCGGTGTTGCGCAGCGCGTCGCGCATCTTGGTGAAGATCCGTACCTGCGTGTCGTGGTCGGCGTCGGCTCGGCACCAGTCGTACTTCAGGTAGTCGACGCCCCAGTCGGCGAATGTGTTCGCGTCCAGGGTCTCGTGGTCGACGCTGGCAAGCTCGGGTTGCGCACTGCAGCCCTCGTTGTAGGGGCTGGCGTACAGGCCGAGAAGCATGCCGCGGTCGTGGGCGTAGCGGGCTACTGCGGCCATTCCGTCGGGAAATCGGGCGGGGTCGACCTGCAACTCTCCGTGCTGCCCGCGCACCGGAGCCGCCCACCCCGCATCGAGGTTGACGTACCGGTATCCGGCATCGCGCATCCCGGAGGCGACCATGGCGTCGATGGTGGCCTCGACGTTGTGCTCGGTCAGCTTGATGCCCGAGTTCCAGGAGTTCCATCCCATCGGCGGTGTCGGCGGCAGCGCCGGGAGGTCAGCCGGGAAATTATGGTAGGGCGATGCGCATCCGGCTAGCGTGGCGGCGACCAGGCCAACGACGGCGATGATCGACGGAAGCGGCAAGCGCACCGAACGGCCTACGCGGTCGGCCAGTCCTGGGCCGGCGGAATTGTCTCCATCATCACCGCCGTGATGCCGTTCCAGTGGTAGTGGATGGCGTCTGTGATGCCGTCGTTGCATGTGGCGCAGGTCCTCCCGGATGTGAACACGAACACGGCGGTGTCGTTCGTGGAGGCTGCGGTATCGAGGGTCGTGAACGGACGCGATTTGGACAGCGTCGTTCCAATGTACGTGCCGCGGTGGAACAGGAACCCCTGCCGCGGTGAATTCGGCTTGGGGTTGTCGATCGTCACCAGAATCGCCGACAGGTCTGCGCACGAGTCGAAGTTGCTCTGCACAGGGATCAGGCTCCAGGGCGCTTGAGTGAGCGGGTCATGCTGCTCGTGGGCGACGGCGATGGCCAGGGCCGTCGCCTGGTCGGGACCGCAGTCGGGGATGGGATCTGCACCGGCGACGCCAGTGCCGCCGATCGTCATCGCCAGCGCGCAAACCGCCGCTGAGCTCACCAGTACTCGGCGCACTGCCCCACATCCCTCCACGTCAACAAGGCTCTACGGGCCCTTGCGAAAGTATCGCGGCCGTCGCCGATCGCCAAGGGTGCTTTGGGGCGATTGCTGCCGGATCTAGCCCTCCGCCGCAGTCCAGTCGTAGGACAGAAACTTGCCGTCAAGGGTGACCACGACGCGGTCGCCCGCGGGATGCGGTTTCTTCTGCACGTCGAGGCTGAAGTTGATGGCGCTCATGATGCCGTCGCCGAACTGCTCATGGATGAGCTCCTTGAGCGCTCCGCCGTAGACCTGCAGCACCTCGTAGAAGCGGTAGATGGTCGGATCGGTAGGGACCGCCGTCGGCAGCCCGCCGCGCATCGGCACCGCCGCCAGCACCGGTACCGCCGACTGGTCGATACCGAGCATCTCGACCAACACCTTGCCCAGCTCGGCGCGGATCGGATGTTGCCCGAGCAATGCGGCGGTGGTCCACATCACCGGTTTGTCGATGGCGTCGGCCAGCTGCTGCCACGTCAGGCCCTTCTGCAGTCGGGCGATGACGATCTGTTCGGTGATCTCGTGTCGCGTCAGCATGATTCAGCAGGCTTCCACGACAGGATGCGCTCGGCAAGCTCGGGCCCGCAGTCCTCCTGGATGAAATGACCGCCGTTGATCCGGGCGTGTGGCTGGCCCGCCGCACCGGGGACGTGCGCGATCAACGGTTTGTCCGCACGGCCCAGGATCGGGTCGCGGGCACCGAACACGCAGAGGAACGGCTTTCGCCACTCACCCAGCGCGTTCCACGCGGCGCGGTTGGCGGGTATCGCGGGATCGTCGGGTTCGGTGGGCACCAGCCGGGGGAACGCCCGGGCCCCGGCCTGAAAGCTCTTGCCCGGGAAGGGCGCATCGTATCCGGCCCGTACATCGGCCGGAACGGTGGTGACGGTGGCGAACGCCACGATGCGTCCGGCAGGCAGCACCGGGGAATACCGCGCTAATGCACGCCAGGTGCGAAACGCCACGTTCGCGGGCTGCTGACCGGCCGGCAGGAACCCGTTGGCCACCACGATGCGCGCGATCCGGTCACTCTGCTCGGCGGCAATACGCAGACCGATCAACGATCCCCAGTCCTGCCCGAAGAGCGTGACCTCGCGCAGATCGAGGCTGTCCAACCACGACGTCACCCACTCGACGTGGCGCAGGTAGGTGTAATCCTCGAGGCGGCGCGGCTTATCGGAGCGGCCGAAGCCGATCAGGTCGGGCGCAAGCACCCGGTGACCACCCTCGACGAGCGGCGGAATCATGGTGCGGTACAGATAACTCCAGGTCGGTTCTCCGTGCAGCAACACGATTGGCGGGCCGTCCGACGGTCCTTCGTCGACGTAGTGCATGCGCAGGTTGTCGGTGTCGCTGGCCGCGACGTCGAGGTAATGCGGCGCGAACGGGTAGCCCGGCAGGTTCTCGAAGCGGGAATCCGGGGTCTGCAAGACGTCCATGGTCAGCTCCTTTGGGGACTGGCAGCGTTGCTCTTCGGGTCGATCAGGATCTTGGCGTGCGCCTCGGGGTCGCCGAGCGCGTCGAAGGCGGCCTCGACCCCGGGCAGCCCGACGGTGCCGGTCACCAGCGGCGCGACGTTCACTTTGCTTTCCGCGAGCATGTGGAGTGTGTCGCGGAATTCGAGCGGCGTGTAGCCGAGCACGAACCGCAGGTCGATCTCCTTGTTGATGGCCATCGCCGGTCGGATGTGGTCCGCGCCCATGCAGACACCGACGACCACCACGCGCGAGAACAGCGGAGCGCTGGTGATGATGCCTTCGATAATGCCGGGGACGCCGACACATTCGAAGATGACCGGGTGCTTGGGCGTTGCCGCGCCTGCGGCTTCGGCCGCGCGCCAAACGTGCCACCAGGGCAGCCGCAGCTTGTGAAGTTTCTCGATCGTGCCGAGCGCCAGATCGAAGGCGTCAACCGGCGACTCGAGGTGCCCGTGGCCTCCGGCCGCCGCGTGGGGCGAGTCCTGCGCGGGGTCGACGACGGCGTCCGCGCCGCACGCGGTCGCGAGCGCGCGCCGGCCCGCCGAGAAGTCGCTTGCGATCACTGTGCGCACGCCGTGCGCCTTGAGCATGCAGATCACGGCGAGACCAATAGGTCCGCAGCCGATCACGATCGCGACATCGCCCTTGCCCACCTCGCCGCGGCGGACGGCGTGCCAGCCGACGGCCATCGGCTCGGTAAGCGCGGCCACGTCGGGCGCCAACCCGTTCGGGACCGGCAGCGCCAGCGATTGCTCGACGACGATCTGCTCGGCATATGCGCCCGGCGCCGACGTCGACAGGCCGATCGCGTGCACCTCTTTGCCACGCCGAAGCAGGGGCAGCGCCACGACCGGTGTGCCCGTCCGCGGCGTCTTGCGCGTGCCGGGACCGTAGTCGACGACTTCGCCGCAGAACTCGTGCCCGAACACCACTTTCTGATCCGACCGCATGAACGCGTCGTAGCCGATCTCGGCCATCACATCGGCAAGCTCGTCGCAGTGGTGGCGCGCATGCAGATCCGACCCGCAGATGCCGCACCGGAGGACGTCGACGAGCAGCTGACCCTTGGCGGGCATTGGGATCCCGCAGTCGACGACTTCGAGTTTCGCGTTGGTGCAGGTGACCGCCTTCACCTCGCCGAGCCTAGCCATCGGCCCAATCGCCTGCGCGAGCGGCGCCGATCGGCAACGCTGGCACTGGGCATGAAGGGGGCTGACGTCATGCGTGACTGGGCTCATGGCGGGCTACGAGTTTCCGCTGCGCTGATGTTCGTGGGCGTTCTCGCGCTGCAGACGGCGGGCAACGCCCGCGCGGACGCGCAGCCGGAGGCGACGAACGTGATCAACGTGGCGCCGGTCAACGCGAAGGGTCAGCCGATCAACGGCTACCACGTGATGAATCGGCAGGCATCAGCCGACCTCTCCGGGTGCTCCGACCCGTCGCCGGCCGCGGTGCGCGCCGACATCTACACCTGCGACCCACCCGAGGCCGCCGCCGAGGTGTGCTGGCCGGCGCACGCGTCTGTGCTGTGCCTCGACAACCCGTGGACGAAGTCGCTTCGGCGGTTCCCGTCTCCGGGCGCGCTGCCGCCGGTGACTCCCCCGGCATCGCCGATGCCGTTCGCGATGCAGCTTGACGACGGCACCCGTTGCATCCTTCCCAACGGCGTCGACTTGGGCGGCCGGGCCGACGAGACGGTCCCGATCTACGGGTGTGGGGGAGACATCGGGGTGCTGGCTCCGCCCGATTGGAATCCTGCGGATGCGATCGACCGCACGCAGCCGCTGTGGGCGGTGTTCGTCGGCCAGCTGGGCCCGCGCGACACCCCATTCCCGGTTCCGATAAGACACACCGTGACGACGGCGTGGTTCGCTGGCTGACGCGCAGTCAGCGGCTGTGGCGGTCGCGCAGTTGACGCAACGTGGCTTCGATGCCTGCGGCGTTGCGCTTGGCGAAACCTGTCGCCTCGTAATACTTCAGCCGGTTCTTCACGGGCCCGGCGTCGCGGTAGTCAAACGTCTCGGTGACCCGGGTGCTGGTCGGCGAGATGGCGGCAAACTCCCACCGCCACCGGTGTCCCAGCGGATGACGCCATTCGATGAGTTGGTCGGGCTGCAGAGCAGTCACCTTGCTGGTGATGCGATAGGGCAGCCCGAACATCTTCATCTTGGTGGAAAAGCGCGAACCCAACTGCAGAGGCGCGGGCCCACGGATGTTGTCGCCGACGGTGCCCGAACCGTCAAGCTCGTGATGGCGACGCGGGTCGGCGGCGATCGCGAACAACTCGGCCGCCGGAGCGGGAACTTCGACCGACCGGCTGACCTGGTGAGGTCCGGCGTCAACGGTGTTGATTGTCGTCACTCTGCCCTCCGGTTGTCGACGGTCCTCTACGTTAGTCCTGCGCGTGCCGGCGCTGTTCGCGCCGCTCGAGCCGCGACTGCGCCTCAACGAGGCCGAGACTGGCTATCGGGACAACGGCGAAAATGCACGCCACCACCAACAGGTTCATCTTGACCTCCTCTCACTCATACTGGTGAGACGTTTTGCCGGGGTAGCTCGGTTCAAACGCGACGAAAGGGGCGGCGATGACCGGACTCCAACCCGCCGGTGGAACGCTGCCCGACGTCGCGGTCGAGACCTGCGACGTCTGCATCGTGGGGGCTGGTTTCGCCGGGATCAACGCTCTATTCGTCGCCAGCCGATACCTGTCTCGCGATCAGAAGGTCGTCCTGGTCGACCGCAGGGAACGCGTCGGCGGCATGTGGGTGGATACCTACCCGTATGTGCGGCTGCATCAGCCACACCCCATGTTCACCGCCGGCAACATCGAGTGGACGCTCGGCCGGGATCGTTCCTATTTGGCGACGAAGGGCGAGGTGCTCGACCACTTTGACCACTGCCTCAACGTCATCAAGCAGCGGGTGCAGGTGGACGAGGTCTTCGGCTGGGCGATGGAGTCCGACGAAGAGGTCGACGGGAAGGTGCGGATCACCTGCAGATCCTCGGCCGGCCGGCTTCTGGTGGTCGAGGCGAAGCGACTGATCAAGGCTTACGGCTTTGGAGTTGTGCCCAACGACCCGCTCGAGATCTCCAGCGAGCGTGTCCTGTCGGTGTCTCCCGACTTCTGCGACATGCGAGAGGGCGACATGCGGGAAAGCGAAACCCCGGTGTGGATCATCGGCGGCGGCAAGACCGCGATGGATACCGCGCACGCGCTGATCACCGAATACCCCGGCCGCGAGGTGAACCTCGTGGCAGGTTCGGGCACGTACTTCACGAGTCGCGACCGAGTCCTGCCGGCGGGGGTCCGGCGATGGTGGCGGGGCAGGTTCTTTAGCAGTGTTGGCGTGGAAACGACCCGTCGTTTCGACGGGACCAACGAGGCAGAGGTCACCAGCTGGTTTCGCGCTAACTACGGCATCTGGTTGACCCCCGCGACCGGTAACTTCCTGTTGGGCGTGCTGTCCGAATCGGAGAACAACACCATCGCCGCCGGCCTCAACGATGTGATCATGGACCACCTGGTGGATGCGGTCGACGACAACGGCGCGACCGACCTGGTGTTTCGCAGCGGCGCCACCAAGGCGATCGAACCAGGCAGCTGGATAGTGAATTGCACCGGATATTTCAAGCCCGGCGACCATCCCTACGAGCCGTACGTGTCCGACAGCGGGGCTATCGTCTCGATTCAGCCGCGTTCTGCCACAATGCATCTGACGTCGTACATGGGTTACTACCTGACGCACTTGCTGTTCTTGGACAAGATCATGGACGTTCCGCTGTATGAACTCGACGCCGAGGACATGCGGACCAAGGCGCGTACGGCCTTCCCGTACACGCTGTTTTCGCTCGTCCAGTACAACCTGAGCCTCATCGTCGACAACGTCCCGGCCAGCGTGTTCCTTGAGTGCGGACTCGATTTCGATCGCTGGTACCCGTTTCCACGCCGCATAGCGGCCATGGTGAAGTCCGTCCTCACGCACCGCCGCCAACGCCCGCACCTGCGCCGCACGCTGGACACCGTGCGCGACCGGTTCGACGTTCGGTGCGGGCCACTGATCGACGCTGCTTCTACACGTCCCGTAACAGGTGCACCGTCAGCCTTTGCACCATACGGTCGATATCGCGAATCTCGGCGCCAATCTCTTTGATCCGCAACCTCTTACGCCGGACTCCGGCGGAGTCGCGGCTCTGTTCATCCCGCACTAATTTGACCGCCTGCTGATCGAGGCGGTCACACAGTGCCGCCCGCCGCTCACACAACAAGGTGTGAAAGACCTGCGCCTGCGCAACGTCGGCGCTATCCACCACCGCCACCGCACGCCCCCCGTTATTCACGCAGGAACGGTAACCCGCGCTTGGACCGGCAGCGACGTGATTCAGGTAAGCCGCGACGTGATTCAGGTAACAAAAACCCCGGATTACAGGTTGGAGATGATCTGCTCCCGCTTTGCGTTGTACTCCGTTTCGGAGACCGCGCCGCTCGCGCGTAGGGTTTCAAGTTCCTGCAGGCGCTGGGTCACCGATGTCGGTGGCGGCTGGTACGTCGGTGGCGGCTGATACGCAGGCGGCGGAGGCGGAGTCGCAAGCGGCGGTTGATACCCGCCAGGTTGATACCCACCAGGCTGATACCCACCAGGAGGCGGCAGCGGGGGCGGTTGCACACCGCTGTTTTGCTGCCAGTGTTGAATCGTGCCGCCCGGCCGTTGGCCGAAGTGGAACACCCCGAGCCTCAGCAGCAACAAGATCACCACGGTGATTCCCCCGATCGGCGCCCCGAGGTAGTAAAACCCGGGTGCGCCGGCCTGGCTCAGCAGGACGTAGCGCACCACCAGCGACACCGCGAGCAGTGCGACTACCCCCCCGACGACCAGCGCTACGACCTTGTTGTTGTTCATCCCGGGTGTTCCTTCTATAGATCGCTGCCGGTCGCAGCGTGATGTGGCAAGTAACACCGCGCGCGCCGCTACCGTCCCAACATCAGCAAACCCACAGCAGTAGGCCCCACCAGTTGACCGCCCCGGCTTCTACTGCGGCGGAGCCGGCTTCAGCACACTGAACACCGCGCCCTGCGGGTCGCTCAGCACAGCCGACCGACCCACCGACGGAATGTCGAATGGTTCGGCGATGACCTGTCCGCCCGCCGCGGACGCCTTGCTCGCGGTGCCGTCAGCGTCGTCGACCGCAAAGTAGACGTGCCAGTGGTTGGGTACGCCCGGCATCGGGGGTTCCGCACAACCGCCGACGTCCGCTCCTCCGGTCTTGAGGACCCGGTATTGCTCGCCCGGAGCCATTTCCATCGTGACGTGTGTGATCCCGAGCATCGCCTCGTAGAACGCCAGGGCCGAATCCGGCTTGTCCGTGATCAATTCGTTCCAGATCACCGTGCCCGATTCGTTGACCAGGGTCGCGCCGATGTGCCGGTTGGCCTGCCACAGCCCCACGGCCGCACCGGTCGGATCGGCGACGAACGCCATCCGGCCGGCGTCGCCGATGTCGAAGGCCGGCATCAGTACCTGGCCACCCGCGGGACCCGCGTCGTCGACCGCCGCGTCGACGTCGTCCACCGCGATGTACGTATTCCACGCGGGCGGCATCCCCTCCGGCGCGCCCGGTGGCATCGACGCGATGGCGGCCACGGTTTCTCCGGTTAACGTGGCCATGGAGTACACACCGCCGTCGCCCGGCGCCTGTTGATCGTCGTAGCCCCACCCGAACAGCGATGAATAGAACTGCTTGCCGGCCGACGGATCAGTGGTCTGCAGGTCGGCCCAGCAAGGCGTGCCCTGTGCGTACTCGGATTTCTTTGGCATGATTGGCCTTTCGTCTGTTCGCCGACCTCCAGGACATCGATTTCAACCCTACTCCACACGCTATCGCCGGAGCCAAGTGCCTCCGTGCCATGGTCCACGATGGGCAATCTGTCGTTCATGCCGCCGCCACCGAACGTTTCTCTTCCATTGGTTAACTTCAACCGTGCTGCAGCTGGACCTGAATGGGTTGTCGAACGGCGACCATGGCTACACCGTCGACGACGACGACGACGACGATCCGATTTTGGTCGATCGCCACGGCGTCCCCGTCGACACCTGGCGCGAGAACTACCCGTATCCCGAACGCATGTCACGTCACGATTACGAGACCCACAAGCGGCTGCTGCAGATCGAGCTGCTGAAACTTCAGAAATGGAGCCAGAGCAACGACGCCCGCCACGTCATTCTCTTCGAGGGACGCGATGCAGCCGGCAAGGGCGGCACGATCAAGCGCTTCATGGAGCACCTGAATCCGCGCGGCGCTCGTGTCGTGGCGTTGGAGAAGCCGACCGACCGTGAGCGCACGCAGTGGTACTTCCAGCGCTACGTGAACCATCTGCCCGCCGCCGGAGAGATGGTGTTCCTCGACCGGTCCTGGTACAACCGCGGCGGCGTCGAGCGGGTGATGGGGTTCTGCACCCCCGAGCAGCATTGCGAGTTCATGGAGCAGGCTCCCCTTTTTGAACGGATGCTGTACAGCGATGGCATCAGCCTGACCAAGCTGTGGTTTTCGGTGTCGCCCGCCGAGCAACGCACCCGCTTCGCCATCCGGCAGGTCGACCCCGTCCGGCAGTGGAAGCTCTCCCCGATGGACCTCGCGTCGCTGGACAAGTGGGACGCCTACACCGCCGCCAAAGAGGAGATGTTCCGCGCGACGGACACCGACTACGCGCCGTGGATCGTCGTCAAGAGCAATGACAAGAAACGTGCGCGGGTTAATGCCATGCGGCACTTGCTCGCAAAGTTCGACTATGACGGCAAGGACCACGAGATCGTCGGGGAGCCCGATCCGCTGATCATCGGCCGGGTGCACCTCAGCGACTGACCGCCTGTGCGGGTTCATTGCGGGTTCATAATGAACCGGTGGCCGATCGCAACGTCCTTGGTGGCCCGCTTGACCCGTGCAGCGACGATCCGCTCACCGGCTTCTACCGTGACGGCTGCTGCTCGACGGGGCCCCAGGACATCGGCAGGCACACCATCTGCGCCGTCGTGACCGCCGGGTTCCTGCAGCATCAGCGCTCCATCGGCAACGACCTCGCGACGCCGGTGCCTGACTACCGGTTCCCCGGCCTCGTGCCCGGAGACCGCTGGTGCGTCACCGCCGTCAACTGGCTACGAGCCCACCAGGACGGCTGTGCGGCGCCTGTCGTGCTTGCCGCCACCCATGAGTCCACCCTCGAGGTGGTGCCGCTGGAAGTGCTGCAGCAGCATGCCGTCGACGTGCCCGACGACCCCGGCGAGCTGTAACGGCACGGCGTCACCGGCGCGTTCCTGCCATGCCCGGACAACTTCCTGCCACCCCGGAACTAACCGCTCCCACCTCACCTGTTTTAGCCACTGAAACAGGAAGGGAAGACGATGAAGAAGAACGTCACATTCGCCGCAATCGCAGCGAGCGCGCTTTCCGCCCTCGCCATTGGACTGGCCGCCCCCGCCACCGCGATCCCAGCAGGCAACGGGCAGGACAACGTAACCGCTCCTGCGTACCCGACCACTGGTCAGACCCCCTACGGCACCTACCAGAACCCGCACAAGTCCCGGTAGGGCTGGGTCGACAACAAGCAACACCGCAAACCGGTCATGACAGTCAGAGGCCGTACTGGTCCTCGGTGATACCGAGCCAGATCTGCGCCACGTCAATCGCCACCTTCTCGCTGACGAACGCGTGTTGGGTGCCGGTATAGATGTCCCGGAACGCGCGCTCGAGGCGGCTGCCCTCGCGGATCGAGGTGGTGCCGGCCGCCAGATGGGCCCACTCGGCGCACGCCCTGGCCGTATCGGTGGCGTACACCGCGGCCACCCGCATGTCGGCGCGGATTCTGGGCGTCAGGTCGTTCCCTTCGTCGACCGAGCCCTCGGCCGACGTGAACGCGTCGAGCACCAGAAGACGTGCGGCCCGCCACGCCGCAACGTGGTGCGCGAGGCCTTTCTGGAACGTCGGACGGCTGGCCAGCGACGCCATATCGCTCATTCGCACCTTGGTGGCCGCGAGTTCTTCGACATCATCGAGCATGCTCTTGGCGACCCCCAACGCCCACGACGCGTGACCGGCCGCGGTGACGGGCATCAGGCCCATCCGGGTGGCCGCCGAAGTACCCCGGAAAGGCTCGCGGGTGAACAACTCCATCGTTCTGTACTCCGGTACGAACACGTCCTGGGCGTTGTAGTCGTAGGAGCCAGTGCCTTTGAGTCCCTGGACAAACCAGCCGTCGGTAAAAGTGATCTCGTCTCGAGGCACGAACGCGACCCGCAGTTCAGGAACGCCCTCGCTGACCCAGCGCATCTGGCCGTCGTCCATCGGCATGAAGCCCGCGGCGATGTACGCCGAATGTCCGGTGCCCGAGCCGAAGTTCCACGCACCGGTCAGCCGGTAGCCGCCGTCGACCACTGTGCCCTGCCCGTTGGGGAAGAACTGACCGCCGACAGTGATGTGGTTGTCGTTCTCGGCGAACAACTCCGCGAATCCTTGATCAGGAAGATAGGCCGCGGCGGCGAACGCCGACGGCAGGTTCGCAATGCCGACCCACCCGAAAGAACCATCCTGCCAAGCCATTTCCATCCACGTCTCGATCATGTCGGCAAACGACGGTTCGACACCGCCCGCCACTGCCGGGTTGAAGGCGGACATCAGGCCGCTGGCCCACATCTCGCTGACGATCGCCGGCGTGAGCGTGCGCAGTCGCTCGGACTCTTCGGCCTCAGAACGCACCAGGTCGCGCATTCCACGCGCTCGATCCACGACCCGATCACGCACACCGGTCACGAGGCCATCCTTCCCTTCTGTACGCGCGGGCTGGCACGCGGGCTCCGATTGGGCAGTCGCACCAAGCATGTACCATTTGGTACATACTTACCGATAGCAGCGTCGAGATCGCCGCACCGGCCTCGCTGGTGTGGGAGGTTTTCAGCGACGTCGACCGCTGGCCGGAGTGGACTGCCTCGGTCACCCGCCTGGTCGCCCTCGACGGGCCTTGCCTCGCCGTCGGCAACCGTTTCGAGATCAAGCAGCCCCGCATGCCGAAGCTGGTGTGGAAGGTCACCGAGGTGCATCCCGGCACCGGCTGGACCTGGGTGCAACGATCTCCGGGCGGCTCGACCGTCGCCCGGCACGATGTGGTCGCGCAGGCCGACGGACACACCCTCGTTCGGCAGCAGCTCGACCAGCGGGGCGCGCTCGGCGCGTTGGTGGGCCGGCTCATGCACGGGATGACCAAGCGCTACCTGGAGCTTGAGGCGCAGGGCCTCAAGGCCCGCAGCGAGCAGCGCAACCGGCTCGATGGCCCGGCCTGCTGACGTCGGCCGGCGCCGCGAACTGCTCGACGCGCTCGTCGCGGAGTTCGCGGGAGCCGGGATCGGCGATCGCTCGCTGCGCGACGTGGCCGAGGCAGTCGGCACCAGCCACCGAATGCTGTTGCACCACTTCGGCTCTCGAAGTGAATTGTTGCTCGCGATCGTCGAGGAGGTCGAGCGGCGCCAGATGACGGTCCTCCTCGACCTGCCCGCAGAGCCGGCCGAGGGGATCGCCGCGATGTGGGCCAGCGTGCGCCGTCCCGACCTGCGCCCGTTCGAGCGGCTCTTCTTCGAGTGCTACGCGCGGGGAGCGCAGGGCGAGCAGCCGTACGCCCGCTTGGTGCCCGCAGCCGTGGACGCCTGGCTTGCCGACGTCGACACCGCATCAGGCGGTACGGTCGATCCTGCCCTTGCGCGCCTGGGTCTGGCCGTCATTCGCGGACTGCTGCTGGACCTGGTCGCCACTGACGACGACCCCGGTGTGGACGCGGCGGCCCAGGCGTTCATCGATTTCGTCCGACGGGCGGGGTTACCGCAGCACAACTGACGCACGGGCTTCACAAACTGGTCAACCATTTCACTCAGGTACCGTCGTCAGGGTGCCATCCGACGGCTTCACGGCGATGACCGCGCCCGGCATCGGTGCGCTGTCGTTTTCGGGGTTCCAGCACCCTTGGTTGGCGGGGTTTGCGCTCGTGCCGATCGGATTGCTGGCGCTGTATGTGCTGGCCCAGATCCGTCGCCGCCGACGGATGCGTCGGTTCACCGATCCCGAGTTGACGGATACCGTCGTTCCAAGGCGTGAATCCGGCTGGCGGCACGTGCCGATCGCCATGCTGCTGATCGCGTTGTTGCTGTTGACGGTCGCGCTCGCCGGGCCGTCCCGCTCCATTCGCATTCCGCGCAACAGGGCGGTGATCATGCTGGCCATCGACGTATCGCAGTCCATGCGTGCCACCGACGTTGCGCCCAGCCGCCTCGATGCGGCCAAGCAGGCCGCCAAGAAGTTCGCAGGGGAGCTGACGCCCGGTGTGAACCTGGGGCTTATCTCTTTTGCCGGAACGGCCAATGTTCTGGTATCCCCAACACCGCAGCACGAGGCGACGATCGCCGCCCTGGACAACCTGCGACCGGACAACTCGACCGCCATTGGTGAGGCCATCTTCAGCGCACTGGACTCCATCGCCACCGTCGCCGCGGTTCTCAGCAGCAATGCGAGCTCACCTCCGGCGCGCATCGTGCTGCTGTCGGATGGCAAGGAGAACAAGCCGGAGAACCCCAACAATCCGCGCGGGGCGTATACCGCCGCTCGCGCCGCGAAAGACCGAGGCGTGCCGATATCGACCATCTCGTTCGGCACCAGCGACGGCTATGTTGAAGTCGACAATCAGCGGCTGCCCGTTCCGGTGGACCCCGACATGCTCCAGCACATCGCCCAAATGTCCGGCGGTCAGTCGTACAAGGCCACCAACGTCGATGAACTCAACCGAAGCTACGCCGCTGTGCAGGACCAGGTTGGCTACCAGACGGTGCCCGGCCCGGCCGGCTCCGGCTGGCTGCGGCTCGCGGTCATGTCCGCGACCATCGCTGTCCTGCTCGCGCTGATCATCAACCGACGACTGCCCGTCTGAGGAAGCCGAGTGTCCGTGCCGTGAACGTGCCCTTGCTAGGCCCCTTGACGTGGTCCGATTTCGCCAACCCGTGGTTCTTCCTCTATCTCCTGGTGATCCTCGCGGTGATCGGGCTTTACCTCGTTGCGCAACGCGCTCGGCGCAAGCGAGTGATGCGGTTCGCCAACATGGATCTACTCGAACGCGTGGCCCCCAAGCGGTCGACCCGGTGGCGACACGTGCCTGCGGCGCTGCTGATTGCGGCGCTGGCGCTGCTGACCACTGCGATGGCCGGACCAACCGACGCGGTGCGCATTCCGCGTAATCGCGCGGTCGTGATGCTCGTGATCGACGTTTCGGAGTCGATGGTGTCCGACGACGTCGCGCCCAATCGGCTCGCGGCAGCCAAGGAGGCCGGCAAGCAGTTCACCGCGGAACTCACACCGGGCATCAACCTCGGACTGGTTGCTTTCGCCGGCACCGCCAGCCTGCTCGTCCCCCCCACCACTGACCGCGGCGCGATGAACGCGGCCATCGACACGCTGCAGGCGGAGAACCGCACGGCCACCGGAGAAGGTATCTTCACCGCGCTGCAGGCCATCGCGACCGTTGGCGCGGTGCTGGGTGGCGAAGACGGGCGGCCCGCACCGGCGCGCATCGTGCTCGAGTCCGATGGCAAGGAGACCGTGCCTTCAGACCCCGATCAGCCCAGGGGCGCCTACACCGCCGCCCGCGCCGCCAAAGAACAGGGCGTGCCAATCTCGACGATCTCGTTCGGAACACCGGACGGTTATGTCGACATCAACGACCAGCACGTGCCGGTACCGGTCGACGATGAGACGCTGCAGAAGATCACCGAGATCACCGGCGGTCAACCGTTCCATGCCGGCAGTCTCAACGACCTCGAGTCGGTCTATGCGACACTTCAGCAGCAGATCGGCTATGAGACGGTGCACGGCGACGCCAGCGCCAGCTGGATCCGGTTGGGCGCAATCGCGCTTGCCGCATCGGTACTCGCGGGAATACTCGTGCACCGTCGTCTACCCGGCTGAGCGGCAAGCCATTTCATCTCTTTGGTCACCAGACAAACTGTTGTCCACCGTCGATATCGTAGGTAGCGCCGGTGAGCGCGGTGTTGGTCATGATGTGCACGGCCAGCGCCGCGACGTCCGCGGGTTCGACCACCCGGCCGATCGGCAGCGTCGCCCGCAGCTCGTTACGGCGCTCGTCGAGTCGATCCCCGAGCAGTGCCGCCGACAACGGGGTGTCGACGAAGCCGGCCGCGATGAGGTTGACGCGAATCGGCGCGAGCTCGAGCGCAAGGGCAGCGGTAAACGGCGGCAGCGCGGCGGTGGCCGCGGAGACGATCCCGAGGCCGTGACCCACCCGCCGTCCGCCGGTGCCGCCCATCAGCAGTAGCGTGCCCGCGGGCCTCATCTTGGGTGCAGCGTTACGCGCGACCGTCAGCGCAGTCACCACGTGGTCGCTGATCGCGTCACGAACCTGGGCCGAGTCCATCTCGAGCAGGGGCCCGTACGTCGGGCCGCCGGCGGTGACCAGCACGTGATCGATCGGTGTCGGTAGATCCCGGAAGAAACTCTCCACAGCAGCCGCGTCGTTGACGTCAAAGGCCGCGCTGCGGTGCGCGCCGACGTCCTGCGCGGCCTGCGTGAGCCGGTCGGGATTGCGCCCGGTGAGGATCACATCGGCACCCTCCGCCCGGGCACGGCGAGCTGTCTCGAGCCCGATGCCCGCGCTGCCGCCGATCACGACGACGGTCTGGCCGGCCAGTTCCGGTTCACGCTGCAGGGACACGGGATTGCCCAGTCGTGATCAAGAAATGACCCTGTGCACGTCCGGCTTCGCCACGCCACCGTCCCGAGCAATCCACGGCCCCTCGATCGACGGGTCGAGAATCCCTTCCTCCAGCCAGGTGTAGCGACCGTCGAGCACGCCGCGAGCCAGCGTCTGGTCAGAGTCATCGCTGTTTTGCCAGAGCTGGTCGAACCGCTGCTCGGCTCGAACACGGGCCTGGCGGCAGAACGCGTCGGCAAGCTCGACCGCGTTACCGTCCGCCCGGTCACGTTGTGCCCGGACGCAGGCAGCGGTTATCGCGAACAGTTCCGCCCCGATATCCACGATCCGCCCCAGGAACCGCTGCTTGTGCTCCAGCCTGCCCTGCCACCGCGACATCGCGTAAAAGGTGCTGCGCGCCAGCCGGCGGCTGGCCCGCTCGGCATAACGCAGATGCCCGGCCAATGGCCCGAACTCGGTGAATGAGGTTGGCAGCTGGCCTTTTCCGGCGACCAAGGTGGGCAGCCACCGGGCATAGAATTTGCCGGCCTTCGCGGCTGCTCGCGCCTTGCGCCGCGGGTCGGCCTGCGGGTCGATGATGTCACCGGCCACGGCCAGGTGCGCGTCCACCGCCTCGCGGGCGATCATCAGATGCATGATCTCGGTGGAGCCTTCGAAGATCCGGTTGATGCGCAGGTCGCGCAGCACCTGCTCGGCGGGAACCCCGCGCTCGCCGCGGGCGGCCAGGGACTCGGCAGTCTCAAAGCCCCGCCCGCCGCGGATCTGCACCAGCTCGTCGGCGACCAGCCAGGCCATCTCCGAGCCGTAGAGCTTGGCCAGCGCCGCCTCGATCCGGATGTCGGTGCGGCCCGCGTCGGCCAGTTCACTGGCCAGCTCGAGCATCGCCTCCAGGCCGTACGCGGTGGCCGCGATGAACGCCACCTTGCCGGCCACCGCTTCGTGTTCACCGATCGGGCGCCCCCATTGCACCCGCTCCAGGGACCACTCTCGGGCGATCTTCAGGCACCATTTCACCGACCCGGTACACACTGCCGGCAGCGAAAGCCGCCCAACGTTCAGCGTGGACAGCGCGATCCGCAGCCCGTCGCCTTCCCGGCCGATCCGGTTCGCGGCCGGTACTCGTACGTCGGTCAACCGGGTGACGCCGTTTTCGATGCCGCGCAACCCCATGAATGCGTTGCGGTTCTCCACCACGATGCCGGGCGTGTCCGACTGCACCACGAATGCGGTGATCCCACCCCGGTGGTCCTCGCTCTTGGGTACCTGGGCCATCACCACCAGCAGGTCGGCGACCACGCCGTTGGTGGTCCACAGTTTGACCCCGTTCAGCAGATAGTCGTCGCCGTCGGGGGTGGCGGTGGTGTGCAGGCGAGCCGGGTCGCTGCCCACGTCGGGCTCGGTGAGCAGGAATGCGCTGATCTCGCGGGTGCACCGGGGCAGCCACGTTCGCTTCTGCTCTTCGGTCCCGAACATCGCGATCGGCTGCGGTACCCCGATCGACTGGTGCGCGGAAAGCAGCGCACCCAGCGCGGCGTGCACGGAGCCGACCAGCGCAAGCGCCTTGTTGTAGTACACCTGTGACAGGCCGAGCCCGCCGTACTCGGTTTTGATCTTCATCCCGAACGCGCCGAGCTCCTTCAACCCGCGGACCACGCTGTCCGGGATCTGCGCGTCTCGCTCGATCTCGGCGCCGTCGATGTTCGACTCGCAGAACTCGCGCAGCCTGGCGAGGAACGCCTGACCACGCTCCGCAGCCTCCGCCGTGCCGCTGGGGTGCGGATGGACCAGGTCCAGCCGCAATCGGCCGAGGAACAACTCCTTGCCGAAACTGGGTTGGCGCCACTGCGTCTCACGCGCCTGCTCGGCGACCTCCCTGGCCTGCCGCTCGCTGATTTTTTCTTCGGTAACCGTCATCGCGGACCTCCACATCAAGGGGTTACTCGACAGTAACCCGAGTCGGCCGCGGTGTGAACGGATCGGCGGTGTCTTCACAGCGCCGACCTAGCGCAGTCTGGGCGATAACCTAGGGAAGCCCGGCACCGTGAGATATGGCGACAGGGCGCGAAGGCGAAATCAATGTTCGTGACGTGAGTGCGGCCGTCGGAGCGAACAGGCGCTCACGCCTCCTGCAAGCAGTTCTGGCCGCGGCGGCGATCATCGCCCTGCTGACGTTTGTCGATGTCCTACGGCCGGGCACAGCCGAGATCAGTGTCGCGTCCGCGACGTCGCAGACGCTGGACTCCGGCCCTGCCAAACGGCCGCTCACCGGTCCGCCGGCCCCCAGCAACCCCCCGGCCCCTCCCCCTGTTCCCACCCCTCCGGCCGCTCAGGACGACGCCAGCGGTGACGACGCTGCCCCAGATGACAGCGACGACGATGACGATGATTCCGCGGAGGAGGAGGAACTCGAACAAGAGGAGGAAGACGAGCAGCAGCAACAGCAGGATGACGACGAGCAGACCCAGCTGCAGAACGAGTTGAACGAACAGGAGGAGATCAATTCCGAGCAGCAGGCCGAAGAACAAAACGAGCAAGCCCAGCAGCAAGCCCAGCAGGACGAGGAACAGGCCCAGCAGACCGAGCAGCAGGCCGGGCAGTAACGCGCCAATTCAGGGTTCAGAACGGGCTAGCTTGCTCAAGCAACGTGAACATGACGCATGCCATGCACATCAGCACGTTCAGTGCGACCAGCACCATCCCCGCAACGATGAGCCAGTGCGTGCCGCGGCGTCGGCTCCGCGCGATCTTCGCCAGCCGCTCCTCGCGCTTGATCTCGCTGGCGGTGAGACCAAAAACGACATCGACCCACTCATCGGTGTCGACCGGGGCGCCGGCGGCTATCTCCCGAAGGCGCGCCGCCGGAATCCCGACTCCCACGCCGGCGAAGTGCCGACTCATCCGTGACGCCTGTCTGCGGCCGAGCATCTGACCGCGATTGAGTACCAGATGCGACCGCGATCCCCATTCGTCCCCCAGCGGGTTCGACGGGGCCGTCATAGCTGGGAAAGTGTAGTTCGGTTACGCCGACTTGACGCCCCCTTCAGCGGTTTTTCAGCTTCGCCGCCCACAGTGGGTACATGGCCTACCCGCCGGCACCGATCACGGGTCGGCGCCGATGACAACCCAATCGGCGCACTGGATCGCGACCGCTCGCGGGCTGCGTCGCGCCGGCTTCGGGGCCAGCGGCCCGCAGATCGACGCGGTAGCCGCCGGCGACTGGTCGGCCTACCTCGACGCCGCGCTCGGTGCCGACCCCGACGCCGACCCGGGTGCGCAGGCCACCCCGCTGCCGGCCTTCGATACCCCGGGGCGGCCGGGCAAGGCGGCGACCAGGGCCGCCCGCCAGCAGTACGCCACCCAGCTGTCGGCCCAGATGACCGAGCTGTCGGGGTGGTGGCTTCGCCGGATGGCCGCGGTGGGCGACCCGATACACGAGAAGCTGACCCTTCTGTGGCACAACCACTTCGCCACGTCGGCGAAGAAAGTGCGCGCCGCCGCCTACATGGGCGCGCAGAATCAGAAGCTGCGCACCCTCAAGCTCGGCGATTTCCGCACGCTCGCCTACGCCATGCTGACCGACGCGGCGATGCTGCGCTGGCTGGACGGGCAGACCAACACCGCCAAGGCGGCCAACGAGAACCTCGCCCGCGAGTTCATGGAACTGTTCGCACTCGGCCACGGCAACGGCTACACCGAGACCGATGTTCGCGAGGGTGCCCGCGCGCTGACCGGATGGGTCATCGGCGCCGACGGCACGACCTCGCTCGCGCCGCGAAGGCATGACGGCACCGCCAAGACAGTGCTGGGCGTCGGCGGCCACCTCGACGCCGCCGGATTCTGCGATGCCGTTCTGGCCCAACCGAAGTCGGCCCCCTACATCGCCGCGCGGCTGTGGACCCAGCTGGCCGGCGACGACCCGCCCTCGGACGCCGCGTTGGACCGCCTCGTCGCCGCCTACGGCGCGGGCCGCGACCTGAAGGCGCTGACTACAGCGGTCCTGACCGACTCGGAATTCCTCGGCGGCCACGCCACCGTGGTCACCGCTCCGGCCGACTGGCTCGTCGGGGTGGTCCGCACTCTGGGGGTCGCCCTCGACACCGAAGAGCGGGTCGGCCTCGTCGACCGCGCGCTCACCGGGCTCGGCCACCGGCCGTTCTACCCGCCCGACGTAGGCGGTTGGCCGAGCGGGCGGGTGTGGCTGACCACCGCCAGCGCCGACACCCGGCTGCGGGTGGCCGCCGCCCTGGCGAAAGCCGGCGACCTGTCGACCGTCATCGACGCCGGGGCCACCGACCGGCTGGACGCCGCCGGGTATCTGCTCGGCGTCGGAGCCTGGTCGGACCGGACCGCCGCCGCGCTCGCGCCGCTGCGCGCCAACCCGCCGATGTTGATTGCCGCCGCGGTCAACACCCCCGAATACCTGACCAGCTAGCGGAGAGACCACGTATGCCTGAGATGAACCGCCGCAGATTCCTGATCGCCAGCGCCGGTGTCGGCGCGGCCGGGCTGCTGTCGGGCGGGGTGGCGATCGCCTGGCCCGACCTGCTGCGCGCCGCGCACAACACACCTTTGCCCGACGGGGCCGGCGTGTTGGTCATCGCCACGCTCTACGGTGGCAACGACGGCATCAACACGGTCATCCCCTACGCCGACAGCGCTTACCACGACGCGCGCCCCGAGCTCGCCTACAGTCCCGCCGACGTGTTGCACCTCGACGACCAGCTGGGGCTCAACCCGGCGTTGGCGGGCCTGGCGCAGATGTGGAACGACAAGCGACTCGCCATCATTCGCGGCGTCAGCTACCCCCAACCCGACCACAGCCACTTCCGGTCGATGGATATCTGGCAGACCGCCTCACCGACGGAACCTGTCCCGAGCGGCTGGATCGGCCGCTGGCTCGATGCCACCGGCGACGACCCGCTGCGCGCGGTGAACATCGGGCCGGTGCTGCCCCCGCTGGCTGTCGGCGCGACACACACCGCGGCCGCCCTTTCCACCACCGGCGGCACCCGCCCGGAGAAGTCGGCCGCCGCCGTCACCGCGCTGGGCCACACCGACTCGAATGACACCCCGGCGATGAGTGCGGTATGTGCCGCCTACCGTGCCACCCAGACCGCCGACGCCGCGTTCGCGCCGCTGAGCGCCCGCCGTGCCACCCCACCGGCCGACGACGAGAACCGCCGCAATTCCCTTGCCGCCCAACTTGACACAGTGGCCGCAGCCGTCAAAGCCGCCGTGCCGGCCCGGGTGTACATGGTCAGCCTTGGCGGATTCGACACCCACGCCGACGAGCGGGCCACCCAGCAGCGACTACTGGGCACCCTCGACGCGGCGCTGACCGGATTCCTGCACGACATGGCCAGCGACAAACACGGCCAAAACGTTGTGCTGCTGGCTTATTCGGAGTTCGGCCGCCGGGTGCGGGCAAACGCGTCGCAGGGCACCGATCACGGCACCGCCGGGCCGGTGTTCGTCGCGGGCGCTGGCGTGACGGGCGGCTTCTACGGCGAGCAGCCCAGCCTCACCGACCTCGACGACGGCGATCTGAAGCCCACCACCGACTTTCGCGACATCTACCACGAGCTGCTGGCGACCACCCTGGGCGCCGACCCCACCCCGTCGGTCGGCACCGGGCGGCGCAATCTGGGCTTCCTCTGACACGCTGAAACGTCGCGATCGGCCAACACCCGCAGCCTTGTCTGTAGAGCCGTCTTGACGGAACCTCGGGACGACCTGAACATCCTGGGCCGCGGATTCACCCGGCGTTCATTGACGGTTGACGTTTCGAGTGGCCACCGTCGTCCCGGTGTGTCAGCATTACGCCGTGGGGGCACGCCGTATTGCTGTGTTCGTCGGTGCTGCGACGGTAGCAAGTTGGGCGCCGCTGAGCGCGCCCTTGCCGTCCGCATCCGCACAGCCGTGCCCCGACGTCGAGGTGGTGTTCGCGCGCGGCACCACCGAGGATCCCGGTCTTGGTCCGACCGGACAGGCATTCGTCGACGCGTTGCGCGCGCGGGTCGCCCCGAAGTCGATCGGCATATATCCGGTCAACTACCCCGCCACCACCGACTTCCCCACTGCGATCGAGGGCGTTACGGACGCCAGCGCCCATGTCCGGTCCGTGGCGGCCATCTGTCCCACTACCCAGATGGTGCTGGGCGGATTTTCCCAAGGCGCAGCCGTGATGGGCTTCGTCACCGCGGATGTCATACCGGATGGCGCACCTGACGGTGTGCCGAACCCGATGCCGCCCGACGTGGCAAACCACGTCGCCGCGGTTGCCCTGTTCGGAAAACCGAACACCCGCTTCATGCGTGTGATCAATCAGCCGCCGGTCGAGGTCGGCCCGCTGTACCAGGCCAAGACCATCGACCTGTGCGTCCCCGATGACCCGATTTGCTCGAGCGGAACGGACTTCAACGCGCACATGGAGTACGCGGACATGGGGATGGTTGACCAGGCAGCGGTGTTCACCGCGAGTCACCTCGCGCCAATTCCCGCTCCCGCGGCGCCGCCGCCTGCCCCTGCCGCTCCACCCCAGGCTCCCGCCCCCGCCGCACCGCCGCAGGCTCCTGCCCCTGCCGCTCCACCCCAGGCTCCTGCCCCTGCCGCTCCACCCCAGGCTCCCGCCCCTGCCGCTCCACCCCAGGCTCCCGCCGCACCGCCCCAAACGCAACGTACACAGCTTGGCCCAGACACGTTGTTGAGCTGTGACGTCCAATGTCACGTCATCGCGCCCATGCCGACCTTCGGCTAAATACCCTGCGGTGCAAAGTGTTTTGCACGTCGTTTGCGCACAGTTTCAACTAATTGACGTTCGCGGTGGTCAAAACTGCGATCTGCGCACCAAATTTCCTGCAGTTACGGCATGAATAAACCCCGCTCAATTGCTATCGATCAGGGCGCAGGCACGATACTGTCGTTGCGGGTTGATCCAGCAGCCTTCCGGACAAGTCACGGCGGCGATCTGATTTCCCCGCCGAAGGGGCCTTCGGGGCCACGACGCAAGCCGACAGTTTCACGGGTGTGTTTTGTCCACTGGCGGGGATACTTTGTCGGCAGGTCAAGCAATTATCGGCGCGCTGCGCTGCCCGGCGGCTGCCGAGTCTGTACAGTCAGTTCGTCGTACATGCTTGGCACCGTCCCCTGATCGGAGCAATCACGCGCCCGGTAGCCGGCACAACACCGATTCGACTAACGTTGCACTCTTGACTGTGCGCCTGCACCGTGCGCCCACTCACGACCGGAGTTCAGCACGCCGCGCGGTCGCGCCGAAGCCAAAGGGATTGTCGTGAGCAGATTTACCGAAACGATGTATGCCAACGCGATGACCAGCCACAAGGGCATGGTCACCGGCGAGCCCGATTCCCCTGTCCGGCACACGTGGCGTGAGGTGCACGAGCGCGCCCGCCGCATCGCCGGCGGCCTGGCCACGTCCGGCATCGGACCCGGTGACGCCGTCGCCGTGCTGGCCGGCGCCCCCGTCGAGATCGCTCCCACCGCGCAGGGCATCTGGATGCGCGGCGCCAGCCTGACCATGCTTCACCAACCGACACCGCGCACCGACCTGCAGCGCTGGGCCGAGGAGACCACCACCGTCATCAACATGATCGACGCCAAGGCCGTCATCATCTCCGACCCGTTCATGCCCGCGGTACCGCTGCTGTCCGAGCTGGGCATGCGGGTGCTGACCATCGAGGACTTGTTCGACGGTGCGCCGATCGATCCCGTCGAGACCGACGACGACGACCTCGCATTGCTGCAGTTGACGTCCGGGTCCACCGGATCACCGAAGGCCGTCCAGATCACCCACCGAAACTTCGTGTCGAACGCCGAGGCGATGTTCGTCGGGGCCCGGGTCGACATCGATACCGACGTGATCGTGTGCTGGCTTCCGCTGTTCCACGACATGGGGATGACCGGCTTCTTGACCGTGCCCATGTACTTCGGCGTCGAGTTGGTCAAAGTCACCCCGATGGACTTCCTGCGCGACACGCTGCTGTGGGCCAAGCTCATCGACAAGTACAAGGGCACCATGACCGCGGCGCCCAACTTCGCCTACAACGTCTTCGCCAAACGTCTGCGCAGGCAGGCCACCCCAGGTCAGTTCGACCTGTCCACATTACGGTGGGCGCTGTCGGGCGCTGAGCAGGTGGAGCCGGCTGACGTCGCGGACCTGATCGATGCGGGCAAGCCGTTCGGGTTGCGGCCCGAGGCGATTCTGCCGGCCTACGGCATGGCCGAAACGACGGTGGCGGTGTCGTTCACCGAGTGCGGCACCGGGCTTGCCATCGACGAAGTCGACGCGGACCTGCTCGCGGTGTTGCACCGTGCCGTCCCGGCGACGAGGGGCAAGACGCGGCGGCTGGCCATGCTGGGCCGGCTGCTGAATGGTATGGAGGCGCGCATCGTCGACGAGGACGGCAGCCTGCTGTCCGCCCGCGGCGTCGGCGTCATCCAGGTGCGCGGCGAACCGGTGACCAATGGGTACATGACGGTAGCGGGCTTCGTTGCGGCACAAGACGATCAGGGTTGGTACGACACCGGCGATCTGGGCTATCTCACTGAGGCGGACGACGTGGTGGTGTGCGGCCGGGTCAAAGACGTGATCATCATGGCCGGCCGCAACATCTACCCGACCGACATCGAGCGCGCCGCCGCCCGTGTCCCCGGCGTTCGACCCGGCTGTGCGGTTGCGGTGCGCATCGACGCAGGGCATTCGAGGGAGACCTTCGCGGTCGCGGTGGAGTCCAACGTGTGGCACGACCACTC
Organism: uncultured Actinomycetota bacterium; assembly: GCA_963759655.1. Classification (GTDB taxonomy): domain Bacteria; phylum Actinomycetota; class Actinomycetes; order Mycobacteriales; family Mycobacteriaceae; genus Mycobacterium. Next base: position 75,683 of record CAVXAG010000033.1, read on the forward strand.
CGAGGTGCGCCGCATCGAACGCCAGGTGGCCCATGAGGTGGTGAGCGAGGTCGACGTGCGTCCCCGCAACGTGGTCGTGCTGCAGCCGGGCACGATCCCTAAGACGCCATCGGGAAAGCTACGGCGGGCCCACGCGCTGGCGCTTGTCGGCTGAGGTTTGCGGGGCGTGTGCGAGTAGATTTGGTGTCGAGAATGGCTGACTACGACACCCAGCCTGGTCGCGACGCGCCAGAGCAACCCGAACTTTCCGCCGCGCAACGGGAAGCGGACGAGGTCGATCTGTACACCAGCCTCCGCGGCGTGGCCGGGATCGTGGCGGGCGCGCAGGGTGTCATCGATCTGCTCCGCGAGGTGGCGGAGTTCGCCGCTAAGGCGATTCCTGGCGTCGACGGTGCGGGCGTGGCGCTGATCGACGTGCAGCGGGACAAATCGATGGTGCAAACCTGGGCGGCAACGGCGGTGCTCGTGCAGGAGATCGACAACGTTCAGTACGGCGAACTCAACGAGGGGCCGTGCATCACGTCCATCCGGACGCAGCGAACCGTCGTCAGTGGTTCGCTGGGCAGCGACAGTCGATGGCCGAGTTTCGGTGGCCGGGTGGCCCGGATGCGGGTGCATTCCGCGTTGTCGCTGCCGCTGATCGTGGGTGACCAGGTGATCGGCGCGATCAATGCCTACGCCAGGGAGCGGGACGCCTTCGGCGAGCACGCGGTGCGGTTGGGCTCACAGTTCGCCGGGCCGGCGGCGGTATCGGTGCACAACGCGCAGCTGCTGGCCAACGCGCAGGAGCGGACGTCACGACTGCAGCGCGCGTTGGACAGCCGTGCGGTGATCGATCAGGCGATCGGCATCATCCGCAGCCGGTCCGGCGTCGGCGCGGAGGTGGCCTTCGACCGGCTCGTCCGGATGAGCCAAGCCGAGAACATCAAGCTGCAAGTGGTCGCCCAGCGACTGGTCGAGGAGGCCGTCCGGCGCGCCCGGGCGCGGCAGGGTCAACTCTGAGCTAGTTCGGACATCGCCGCCAATACTTGGGGGCGTGACTCCGGCTCGGTCATCAACCGGCGGGCCACCTCGGTGAGGTGTCTGCGGTGGGTGCGTGAGTAGGTCCGGAGCAGCTGGAACGCCTCCTCGACGGACACATCGAGGCTTTCGCGGAGGAAGCCCTTGGCCTGCTCGACGACAACGCGACGGGCGAGCGCGGAGCGCAGTTGCGGCATCACGGTCGAGGGCGTGGGCGCGCGTTCCTGCAGGATCGCCACGCAGGCGATGTGGGCAAGCGTCTGGCCGACGAGCAGGTCGGCCTCGGTGAGCTCGCCGGGCTCGTTACGGAACAGATTGAGCGCGCCCAACACGAGGCCGGCGGCCCGCATCGGGACCGCGTGCACGGAGGCGAAACCAGCGTCGAGTGCAGCGGGAACGAACCGCGGCCACCGCTGGGTTTCCTTGTGCAGATCGGCGACCGAGACGGGTTGGCCGGCCGCATAACAGTCCAGGCACGGGCCTTCATCGGCTTGTATCTGGAAGAGTTCCAATTCACGGGCCTGTTCCGAGGTCGCGGCAACCAGCCGGAGTCGCTGCAGCGGGTCGGCCAGGAGGAGACCCGTGGCAGCGACGTCCAGCAGGTCGGCGCAGCGTTCGGTGAGTTCGGTGAGCAGGTCGACGACGTCGAAGTCGACGAGCAGGGTGTCCACCAGCGAGACGACGGCGTCCAATACCCGGGTTTCACGGGCGGTATCGGTCACGTTGCCCTCCTGTCCGGTTCGAGCTTGAGTTGGCGGTCGAGGATGTCGCGGGCGACGTCGGTGACGTTGCGGCCGGTGGAGTAGGCGTAGGCGCGCAGCCGCACCAGCGCCTCGGCTGGCTCGACCCCCAGCTGGGCGACGAGCATGCCGGTTGCCTGGCTCACCTCGACGCGGCTCAGCGTGTTGAGCGCCGCCCAGGCGTCGCTGCTGGGGTCCGACCCGGCGGCCTCGAGATCGGCATCGAGGAGGTCGAGGAGCGGGACCCCGGCGAGCTCGGCGGCGACCATGGTCCCGGCGAACTGCTCGCCTTCGAGTCGGCCGGGCCGCTTTCGGAAGAGGTCGAGCGCGCCGACGTACTCGCCGGCCACCACGATGGGCATCGCAAAGACGCCACGGATCTCGTGGGCGAGCAGGGCGGGACCGAAGGCGGGCCAGCGGGCCTCCTTCGGATCGGCGAGGTCGACAACCAGGATCGGTGTGCGGCGGGTGACCGAGTCCAGGCATGGACCCTCGCCGAAGGTGAACTGAAGCTCGTCGTAAATGCGCGCGATGGCGCTGCTCGATCCGAAAGTGCCCCTGCTGGTGCCGTCGAAGACGAGTGAAACGGCGGCCGCGTCGACATCGAGGAGCACCACGCACGCTTCACACAGGCTGTCGGCGGCGTCTGCCCCCCGCCGGCCCTCGACGGCGGCGAGCAGCTGATCGTGGATCGGCACATCTAACCGAACGGGAGTTCGGCGGCCGCGGCAATGCCTGCAGGCCTGGGTGGCGACGTCATGCGTCCAGCCTCCACTACTTGGGCGCATTTGACGAGGGTCGCGGTTGATCCGTGTTCCGGCGATGCCGATTTCCACGCTGGGTAATTCCCCTGTAAGCTGGTCACATCGTTGGCGTCCAATGATTCTGCGATGAGCGCTTGTGCGAAGAGCAGAAGTCGACGCCAATACGTCGTGGAACACTCTCATCCGTGCAGGTAGCACAAGGTCTTTTCGCGGCGATCGATATTGCCCACCGGCAATCTCGCCAACTTGTGCTCGCTTATGCCGATCCCTCGCGAGGCGCAGCACAACCCGATGCCTGAAAGGCATTCTCAAACATGACAACAAATCAATGCTTCGCCGATCTCGGCGTGGCTGAGCCGCTGATCAAGCTGCTCGCCGCGCGCGGAATTCTCGACCCTTTTCCCATTCAGGAGCAGACTCTTCCCGACACCCTCGCTGGGCGAGATGTGTTGGGCCGCGGCAAGACTGGCAGTGGGAAGACACTCGCATTCGCGATCCCGCTGGTAACCCGGCTCGCGGCGATGGGTCGCCGGACGCACCCGACCGGCTTGGTCTTGGCGCCTACCCGTGAGCTGGCATCCCAGATCGCTGCAGCCCTGCAGCCGCTGGCGGCCGCCTACCACCTCAAGGTCACCACAATCTTCGGCGGCGTTCCGCAAAACCGACAGGTGGCCGCGCTCAGGTCGGGCATCGACATCGTCGTGGCCTGCCCCGGCAGGCTGGAAGACCTGATGAAGCAGCGCATCATCACCCTCGACGGGGTGCAGGTCACCGTGGTCGATGAAGCCGATCACATGGCCGACCTTGGCTTCCTACCAGGCGTTACCCGCATCTTGGCCGCCACACCGGCCGGCGGCCAGCGGCTGCTGTTCTCCGCGACACTGGACAACGGCGTCGACAAGCTGGTCAAGCGATTCCTGCGCAACCCGGTGACGCACTCCGTCGACGCCGTGCACTCACCCGTGTCCGAAATGACTCACCACGTCTTCCATGTCACCGGAGTCCAAGCCAAGAAGGAATTGGTGCATCATCTTGCCTCCGGCACTGGCCGCCGGATCCTGTTCATGCGCACCAAACACCAGGCCCGCAAGCTGGCCAGGGAGCTCACGGAATCCGGAGTGCCGTCAGTCGATCTGCACGGCAACCTTTCTCAGCCCGCGCGCGACCGCAACCTTGCGGCATTCACGTCCGGCACCGCGCGGGTGCTGGTGGCCACTGACATTGCCGCACGTGGGGTGCACGTCGACGAGGTTGAACTCGTCGTGCACGTGGATCCCCCGACTGAGCACAAGGCTTATCTCCACCGTTCTGGCCGGACCGCACGGGCCGGCAACGCAGGTGACGTGGTCACCGTGGTGTTGCCCGAGCAGCGCCGAGACCTGCAGCTACTGATGCGCAGAGCGGGCATCAACGTTCGCCCGCAAGAGGTCTCCGCACACGCAGCGCCGGTGACGGCGCTGGTCGGCGACATTGCTCCACGCCAGGCCCCCGCTCCCCGGCCCGACCCCTCCCCGAACTTCGCCGGTGCGAAGACCGGTGGATCCCGCCGTTCTCGAAACCCGGGTGTTCGCAACCGGAGAAATCGCGCAGGTCACGCAAGTCCCGCGCGCACCCGCTAACCGAGAACACTTCATCCGCAGAAAGATTAGTGCGCAAGTCAATTGGCGATGGATGCCGCGTCCCCAAGCTCGTGCTACCCTGACGCGGGATGTTTTCTGACATCCGATCAGAATGAGAGAAGTTGAAAAAGTATGACACAGGGAACCGTGAAATGGTTCAACGGCGATAAGGGCTTCGGTTTCATCGCCCCGGACGACGGCGCACCAGATGTGTTCGTCCACTACTCAGAAATCCGCGGGAGCGGTTATCGATCCCTCGAGGAGAACCAGCGAGTTCAGTTCGACATCGAACAGGGATCCAAGGGTCCTCAGGCAGTCGGCGTAACCGCCGTCTAGCCGGTTCTGGGTTCATGTGGGCTGGTGGGTCGTTACCCGCCAGCCCACATTGCACTCCAATACCCATTGAATCATTTTCGGCCCAATGCCTTTAGTGGGCGAGGGGTACGATCAGCCAGATCGGGACCAACCAGGCCCCATTATCGAGGGGTCAGTGATGGCTGATAAATCTCCCCGGCAGGGTATGAGCAAGAAGTCCGGTCAAACGCTGAAGCAAAAGCGGGCAGCCAAGCGGTCCAAGGCCGACGGTGCATCTCCGACCATCGACCTGCCGAACGCCAAGCGGCGCTGAGGCACAACAGTTTTCACTGGTCGACGGGTCGAGTGACTGGGCCGTGCGCGGCCGGGACAGGATCGTTGCATGACACAAGAGGGCAGCGCCGACTCTGGCCGGCGCCACGTAGGACCGGAGAACACGCCACGGCTGCGATTGAAGCCCAAAGCGCCCCCAACCGGGTATGTCGATGGGGCGTGGTGGCCGCGCAGTGATGACCTTCTCGAAGAGCTGCCGGATCTGTTGGCGGTGCTCTCGGTGCGCCTCGGTGCCATCACCCGCGTGATGTACAACCCCGCCGGGTGGGCGACGGCGGCGCCAAGACTTCTCACCGGCGGACGAGCGGTACAACTCGAGGGGCACGGCCTGCAACCAGTCGGCACCCTCGAAGTACTCGGCGTGAACCGCAAGACGACGATGCTGCTGGTCGTTCCCCCTCAGACCGATCCCGACCATGCACACGAGACGATGATGACGGCGGCGGCGCCGGACAACGCTTCGACGATCGATGATCTACTCATGGTCATCGCGCATGACAGCAGTGACAGCCGCCCCTGGACGGCTGTCACCGAAGAGCGCCGGACCGCAGACGACGGAATGGTCCGACAGCAGCCCTCTGGCAGCGGCGGTATTTAGCGGCAATTTCGTTCGCAACCGGATTACACGTTAGGCACAACGCGTTATCACAGCTGCCGACTCAACATTCAAAGCGTTCAGCAGGTTTGGTTTCGACGACTTGCCTCCTCAGACAATGATTTCACGGCGCTGGGTTTGCTGCGCTCGCCTGCGCTCTTCGCGGTGTTGCGCGTGCATGCGCGCCCATGCCGGGTGTAGCGTCGATAATGAACCGTTTCGCAGCCGAGAGCGATCACCTGCGATCCGAATCGTTTCTCGATTCTGCACTCTTGTGCTGGATCAACACGAAGAGAAGGAATTTCATGGGTCGCATCCAAACGCCCGCACATACCTCGGTCTGGTTGACTACGGCCTCCACAGAGCCCGTGCGTGAACCATGACCAGTGCGGTGCGTGGTCGGCGTCTGGCCAGCCCGGTCCGGGTGACCTTGGCGTTCGAACTGGGCGGCGACCTCGACGGTGCGTGGTGGCCGCGCACAGCCTCGGTCGCTGACGAGCTTCCCGAGCTGACCGACGCGCTGTTCAGGCGACTGGGTCGAATCTGCGATATCAGCGTCAACTGGTCGTCATTGTCGGGCTCGCCCGATCTCGACTCGGTGAATCGTCCTCGAGTGGTGAATCCAGGCCGCGCGATCAGCCACCAACGCCTCATGACGATCACCGGCATTAAGGCGCTGGCGAAGCTCATGGTGATACCGAGTCGGACGTCTAGCGCGTTGGCTGTGATGGTCTTGCGCCGGGCCGCCGACCTTCCCGTTACGCACGCAGAACGAAGAACTGAAGCATTCCTGGCTGCCGACCACATTGTCCGCGTCGCGCGTGCCGAGAGCGCACAATGCGGGCTCCGTCCGTGCGAGCTGGACGCGCTCAACATCGCACCGCAGATTCAGCCGTGACGGTTCGATGCCGAGCTCACCCGCTGACGCTGAAGCAGGCCTCGGGGCGTACTGTTGACACATTGGGAACCCAGCCAGTCGCGGATTGAGTCAGCCGTCCACCGCTGATCTCGCTGAGCAGCCGCTCACGCCGGGCGCGCCGGTAACAACCCTAAGTCGGGATTACCGTGAACGGTTTGCCCAGTCTGCCGTCGTCGATCTTTCCCGCTGTGGGACAAGGTTTTTTCGGCTCTCCGAGTTTCGGCATTCTCAGTACCTACCCACCGACGCCCTGCGGGCTGGCGACGTTTAGCTCGGCGCTGTCGGACGGGTTGTCGGCAAATGGCGTCGAGGTCAGCGTGGTGCGGGTGGCCGACGGGTCGCCTTCGTCGTGTGACCGGGTGGTCGGGGAGCTGGTCAACGGCTCAGCGACGTCGGGCGCGGCGAGCTGTGAGTTGCTGAACCAGAGCGACGTCGCCGTCATCCAGCATGCGTTCGACGTCTACGGCGGTGTTGACGGAGACGAAGTGGTGGACATCATGGCCGGGCTGCGGGTGCCCTCGATCGTTGTCGCGCACGCCGTCCCCAAAAACCCGACCTCACACCAGCGTTCGGTGCTCGAGGCGATCGCCGCGCTGGCCGATCAGGTTGTCGTGATGTCGGATGCGGCCAGTCAACGGCTGTGCGATGCCTTCGACGTCGACTGCCGCAAGGTCGTCACGATCCCGCACGGCGCGACACTTCCGATCAAGCTGCCGTTGAAGCGTTCGGGCCGACCGACGTTGTTGACCTGGGGTTTACTGGGGCCCGGTAAGGGCGTTGAACGGGTGATCGACGCGATGGGTTCGCTGCGCGACCTCAACGGTCGGCCGCGTTACCTGATCGCCGGGCGCACCCACCCCAAGGTGCTGGCCGCCGACGGCGAGGCCTACCGCAACGCCCGCGCCGAGCAGGCCCAGCGGCGCGGCGTCGCGGACTCGGTGTTCTTCGACGCCGCCTACCGCGACCGCACAGCGCTCAGCGCGCTGGTGCAGTCCTCGGCGGTGGTGGTGCTGCCCTACGACTCCACCGATCAGGTCACCTCCGGTGTCCTGGTCGACGCCGTCGCCAGCGGCCGCCCGGTGGTGGCCACCGCCTTTCCGCACGCCGTGGAGCTGCTCGGCAGCGGGGCGGGCATCGTGGTAGCTCACGACGACCCCGATGCGCTGGCAGGCACCCTACGGCGGGTGCTCACCGACCCGCGCATCTCGGGCTCGATGGCAGCAGAAGCCCGCCGATTAGCCCCCACCCTGGCGTGGCCGGTGGTCGCCAAGCAGTATCTGACCCTGGCCCAGCGACTGCTCACCGGGCCGCCGGCGCTGGTATGGCCGTGACGACACCGTCGTCATCTGCCTCCGTGGCAGACTCCCCGGCGGACTCCGTGGCAGACTCGCTGATGCCCAGGCGCTCGTACAGCCTGGCCAACGGCCCGGGCGCCCACCAGATCACCTTGCCCAGCACACGCATGAACGCCGGAACGAGCAGCATGCGGACCAGCGTCGCGTCCACCAGCACCGCAAGCGTCAGCCCGACGCCGAACATCCGGATGAACGAGACTTGCGCGGCCGTCAGCGCCGCGAACGCGATCGACATCAACAGCGCCGCCGCGGTCACTACCCGACCGGTTTGGGCGACGCCCAGCATGACGGCCTGATCAGCGTCCGCCCGGGTTCGGCCGGATTGCAGCCAGTACTCGCGGATCCGCGAGACCAGGAACACCTCGTAGTCCATGGACAATCCAAAAGCGATGCAGAACAACAACACCGGCATGTGCGCAACCAGGGTGCCCGTCGGGGTCGTGCCCAGGGCGCCGAGATGGCCGTCCTGGAATATCCACACCAGCGCCCCGAACGCCGCCGTCAGCGACAACACGTTGAGCAGCAACGCCTTTAGCGGCAGCACCACGCTACCCGTCAGCAAGAACAAAAGAACAAAAGTGATCGCTGCGATCACCGACAGCACCGCCGGCAGCCGCGAGGTCACCGATTCCGAACTGTCGCGATTGATTTGCGCCGTGCCGGTCATCTGCACGACCTTGCCGCCCGGAGTGCCGATGGCGTGCAGCCGATCGAGCTGGGTCTCAGAGGCTTGCGAGAATAGCGGCGCGGTGCTGCCGACGGTCAAGAACGCGCTGCCACCCTTGATCCCGGTCGCGGCCGACGGCGGTCCGGAAAGCGCGCCGTTGACGAACGTGCCGCCGGGCGCCGACACCGTCGATACGTCGGGCACCTGCGAAAGTTGAGCGGCGTACCGGTCGAGCTCGGGCGCCGTGACGCCGGTGACATCCGGGATCACCACCACCACGTTCTTGGCGGAGTCGACCGCGAAGTCGCTGCGCAGCTGATCGCCGAGCTGGCGAGCCGACGCGGAGCCGGGCAGTACGCGGTCATCAGGGGAGCCCCACCGGATGCCGAGAAACGGCGCGCCCAACACGAGCAACAGCGCAATGATCGCGACGCCGACCGGAATCGCCCACCGCATCGCGAATTTCGTCGAGCGGTACCAGAACGTCTCCTCGACGGGTTTGCGCACCTGCTCGGGCCGGCCGAAAAGTCGACGGGTGAGCCGGCGCACGTCGAGCGCATCCAGCCGGTCACCGAGTAGCACGATCGCCGCCGGCGTCACCACGAGTGCGGCGACCGCCGCGAAGGCCACTACTGCGATACCGGCGTAGGCGAACGACTTCAGCAAGTACATCGGGAACATCACCATCGCAACCATCGACAGCGCGACGGTCATGGCCGAGAACAACACCGTTCGGCCCGCGGTGGCCATCGTGCGAACCAGAGCCGCCTCGCGCTCTGCGCCGTCGGCCAGCTCCTCGCGGAACCGGCTGATGATCAGCAGTGTGGAGTCGATGCCCAGTGCGAGACCCAGCGCGACCGTGAGGTTTAGCGCGAAGATCGACACATCGGTGGCGTAGGTGATCGCGTGCAGCACCGCCATCGACCCCAGGACGCCGAACCCGCCGACCGCAAGCGGCAGCGCGGCGGCAAGCAGCCCGCCGAACATCCAGACGAGCACAACGAAACTCACCGGTATCGCGATGGATTCCATCAGCAGCAGGTCGCGCTCACTTTGGCCGTTGACCTGGACGTAGAGCATGGCCTCGCCGCCCGCCTTGACGGTGACGCCGTTGCGGTCGTGCACCACCTGCTCGGCGATTGTCTTGGCGTGCTTCTGGGCGCCGCTCTCCCCGCCCGTGATGCCCGCGACGATCAGACCGGTCTTGCCGTCCTTGCTGACCAGCGCCTGCGCGGCCGAGGGCGGCGCCGTCCATACCGAGGTCACGTCGGCCACGTTCGGCGACGCCTTCAGCTGCGTGACGATGTCGGTGCCGACGGCGCGTGCGGGTGTGCTCTGTGCCCCGTCCTCGGACGTGACGGAGATCAGCATCGGCATGTCGCCCTGGCCGAACTTCCCCGACAGCAGCCGTGCCGCCTGCGACGATTGCGCTCCCGGGTCCTGGAACCCGCCTGCCGAGAGGCTCCTGGTGACCGGAATGCCGAAGATCGCGGTGGCGGCCATGACCAGCAGCGCCACCGCGATGACCCGCTTGGGCGCCGCGATGGCCAGTCGAGCTATTCCCTGCAGCATGTCGGGCTTACCCGCATCCCATCCAGCGATGGAATCTGCCGGCCGGGTCGTATTTCGAGCGCACCTCATCCAGGCGCGCCATGTTCGCGTCGGCGATGAACTTCGCCGGACGCCGGCCGAGGTTCTCGTCGGCCAGCGCAATGCAGGTCGCGAGGTTCGACATCGACGCCATGTTCGATCCGGCCCAGTCGCGATACCGTTCGTCGTCGGCCGAGTCCTGCCAGACGGTGTAGAGCGCGAGATAGATCTCGTCCTCGAGGCCGTAAACCTTGTCGGCGCGGTCCGCCGACGGCTTCCAACCCGTGAAAATGAAGTGGGACGGGTGCGGTGGCATCGTCTCAATGATTCTGCGGATCCCCGGCAGTAGCTCTTCGGCGGACGCCGAAGTGAACATGTTGTCGGCGATGTAGCGGTGCCCCGTCGGGTAGTTCGTCATGATGACGTCATACCAATTGGCCAACGTTGCTGGCGCATAGGGAACATTGATCATCGCCTTGTCGATCACCGGGCAGCTGCCCAGCACCGCAAGGGCTTTCGTCGCCTCCGCTTCCGAATCGGCGAAGACCGGCGAGGCGATGGCGATGCCGGGGTGGTCGAGCCCGGCACCCGGAAAGCTGCGCGCGGCCAGGATTTGCAGCTCCACGCGGTCGTCGACCTCGGCGCTGATTGAGCGTCCCCAGCTGTACACCTCGTCAACGAGTTCGATCGGGTACAGGTAAAGGCAGGTACCCAAGACCGCCGGACGTGGGCGAAGCTGCAACGTGAACGAGGTAACAACGGCGAAGAAGCCCGGTCCCGAGCCGCGGGCCGCCCAGTACAGGTCAGGGTGATTCTCGGGATCGCAGTAGATCTGTTCACCGTCGGCCGTGACGACCTCCAGCCCGAGCACGCTCTCACATCCCATCCCGACCACCTTGCTGTTCCAGCCGTATCCCCCCTGCAGGAGATAGCCGCCGAGGCAAATGCCCTCGCAGTGGCCCGTGGGGAAGAAAAGCCCCTGTGAGTCGAGTTCGGCCGCGAAAACGCTGGCGACCTTGCCCGGCCCGACCTGCGCGGTCATCCGATCCGTGTCGACGGTGCAGTAATCGAGGCGGCTGACGTCGAGCAACAGCCCACCGTCGCGCAGGTGGCTGGCCGCCCAGCTGTGCCCGCCCGAGCGAACGCCGACCTGATGGTCGTTGGCGCGCGCATAGCGGATCGCTGCAACCACGTCGTCAGCGTCATGTGCTTGCACGATCACATCGGGAAAGCGTGCTGGCACAAGGCCATTCCATACGGTAGCCCGGCGTGCTTCTTCGTATCCATCCGCGCCGCGGAAGAATATCCTTTCGCTGGAAATCGAAACCATTGCGTCCCCTTGGTTTTCGTGCAGGGCGTGCTGACCTGCTCTGTTTGTCGTCCTGTTACGGTGCTGCATTCACCGCGACCGCGATGGGATCCACCACGGCATGCCCTCCGGTGACGGAAGATCTTGTCGTTAGGTAGGCGGCGAGCTCACCGGCCAACGGCGTGGCGCTGCGGCGGATCGCGCGGAGTGGGCCATTGGGGGGTATCCCGTACCCGATCGCGAACAATCCGTCGCCGAGGTGCGACGCAAAGCCGCCGCGGGGATTGCCGTGTTCGTCGAGGATCCCAAGGTGCCCGACCAAACCGTCGAGATCCGTGCTGAATCCGGTGGCTGCGATGACCACGTCCGGTGCTGCGGAAGTTCCGTCGGCCAGGATCACCCGGTCGGATTCGACCGCCCGGACGGCGGCCACCACCTTGACGCGCCCCGCCCGCACGGCCTCGATGAGCTCGTCGGCCAGCGTGGGTATCCGGCCTCGCTGTTCCACCGTCGCTTTCAGCCCGAGCGGAGGTCGATCAAAGCCGTAAGCCGACAGGTCACCCCACCAGAGCCGGCTCAAGATCCTGATCGGTGGGTCGACCATGCTCGCAGGCACCCGGGCGGACAGCTCGAGGAAGATATCCGATGGAAACGGTCCCATGGCGCGGCGCACCAGGTGCGGCGGTGTGCGGACCGCAAGCCAGATCCGGCGCGCGCCGTTGTTGGCGAGTTGCACGGCGATGTCGGCGGCCGAATTGCCCGCGCCGACAACCATGACGTCGCGGCCCCGGAACGGCCACGCGTTGCAGAAGTCGCCGGAGTGAACGAGCTCGCCCGTGAAATGACTGAGGCCGGGCCAGGGGGGAATGGTGGGCGTTCGGTAGTTACCCGTGGCGAGGACGATTGCGGGCGTGCGGATTTCGCCCTTCGATGTGTCCAGTCGCCAGCCGTTTGTTACCCGGTCGATGCGGTTGACCTCACACCCGAGCTGGAGCGTGATGTTCTGCCGCCGCACGTAGTCGTCGAAGTAGCGGACCATGTCTTCCTTGGTCGGCCACCGGCCGGCCGTCACGGGGATCCGCTGACCGGGGAGATGCGACAAGAAACCGGTCGTGTTGAGGCGGAAGTTGTCATACCGCGTGCGCCATGAGACCGCGGGCGCCGCGGCTTTCTCGATGACAAGCGTCGTGATTCCGTGCTGATGCTCGAGCTGACGCGCGACCGCGAGACCGGAGGGCCCCGCACCGATGACAACGGTGTCGGGACGGGAGCGCACCTCTATCGCCATCCGCGACCTCCTTCTTGTTCCGGGCAGCGACAACCTCGGGTAGGCGCAACGGGAGATTGACGTCCCCACGGTGTCTATCCAGTAAGACGACCCGGCACCGTGTCCGGTTCATCCTGTCCGCACAGGACCACTGTTGTCGTCGTCACACGTGGGCACCCGCAGACCTGCCGGCGCAGTCGCGTCCCCGCCCGAAACCATCCGCACAAATGTTTCTTCCGCTCTTCGAAAAGCGTTGGGCACAACATGTTTTCAGAAACAAGGCACGCCGCCCAAGCCGGCAACCCGCACGACCGCGGTCTTCACAGTCAGCCCTCAGCGCTCACAGCTCCGTTTTCACTTCGGCGCCGCGGTGAACTTCTCGTCGAAGTCCAGCGTGTCAGCAGTGATGGGATTACGGATAGCACGCAGAGGATTGGGGTGAGGTGTCGATGCGCTCGCTTCGGATCCTCGTAATAGGCGCAGGCGTGGGCGGCGTGTCCGTTGCGCGGGGGCTGCTGCGGGAGGGACATGACGTCACCGTGTTCGAGCGGCGGCCCGCGCTGCAGGCGGCCGGAGGCGCCGTGACCATCTGGTCAAACGGCGCGACGGTTCTGGGCCAGCTGGGCGTCGATATGGACGGGGCCGGTCAGCTGCTGTCCACCCTGCGAGTCATCACGTCCACGGGTTGCCCGCTCGCCACCATGGACTTGACCGACATGGTGCAGCGGTTGCGCGCACCTATTCGGATGGTGCCACGTCGAGTCCTGCTCGAACGGGTGCTAGACGGCTTTCCGGCCGATCACATCCGGTGCAACTCCCACGCGGTCGGCGTGACCAGGACGCACAACGGAGTACGGGTCGAGTTCGAAGACGGCACCTCGGCCGACGGAGATCTGCTGATCGGTGCCGATGGCCTGCACTCGATGGTTCGCGAGATCGTCGGCGCACCGCCCGCGCAGCCGACCGGCTGGTGCAGCTGGCAGGGGCTGGTCAGCCTCCCTGACCTCGCAGACAAGCACGTCGCACTCAACGTTGTCGGTGAGCGCGGAAACCTTGGCCTGTGGCCGGCGGGCGGCTCCGACCTGCAGTGGTGGTTCGACCTGCCGTGGTCGTCGGATTTCGTCAGACCCGATCGCCCGATCGAGATGATCCGGTCCGTCTTCACAGGATGGTCCGAACTTGTGGACCAAGTTCTTTCCACGTTGACCGACGACGATCTGGCCCGATCACCCTTTCCGCATTTTCGGCATCCGATTCCCCGCGTGGCGCGCCAAGGCCCGCTCACTTTGCTCGGCGATGCCGCGCACACGATGCCGCCCTTCCTTGCGCAGGGGACCAACCAGGCACTGCTTGACACCATGGTGCTGTGCAAGGCGCTTGTGGATTTCGGCAAGGGAACGGACAGCAACAGCAGTGATGATCTTTCCCACGCGCTGCGCTGGTACGAGAAGACCAGGCGACGCAAGGTCATGGCGGTGTCCCGTGGGGCGTCGCTGCAGGTGTCCCGCAGTGAATCGGTGCTCAGACCGGCGGCGTTGGTCCCGGACCGGGTCATGACCCGGGCACTGACGACGTTTGTCAGTTCGGTGAGTCACCGCCGGATCTCCGCGGAGGTCAGCCGGGACCTCGCGGCCGAGTTGCCGCGCACCATCGATCTGCGGCGGTGAGGCGATGCCGACGACCGCCAAGATGCCGACGACCGCCAAGGTGCCACCCGCCAAGCTGGCCCGCGTAGTCGAGTGGATTCGCCACCACCTGCTCCGGCTCCATCAACGGCTGACTCCCGCGCCGGCGGCCGTGATGGAGATGATCCTGGCCACCTGGGTGTCGCAGGCGATCACCGCCGCGGCCCAACTCGGTGTCGCCGACGCCCTCGCTACCGGGCCGTTGACCATCGAGGAGTTGGCGGCCCGCGTTGGCGCGGACGCCGACGCGCTACACCGGCTGCTGCGGGCGCTGATCGGCCGGGGCATTTTCCGTCGTCGCCGCGATGGCCGCTACGAGCTGAATTCCCTTGCCGGCACCCTGTGTTCTGACGCACCGGTTTCGATGGCTCCGGCCGCGCGGTTCTACGGCTCAGCCGAACAGCGCGAACGCTGGACCATGCTGGTGGATTCGGTTCGAACCGGGAAAACGGTGGTCCCGGTGTTGCGCGGCAAGGAGAGCTTCGACTACTTCGCCGATCAGCCCGAGCTTGCCGAGCTGTTCAACCAGACCATGACGAGTGTTTCGGAGCTGACGGTGGCGCCCGTGGTCGCCGGCTACGACTTCGGCGCGTACCCGACGATCGTCGACGTCGGCGGTGGGCAGGGCAACCTGCTGGCCGCCATCTTGGCGGCGGCGCCGGCCTCACGGGGCGTCCTGTACGACCTGTCATCGGTTGTCGCGAGCGCCCCCGCCCTGCTGCGCGAACACCGCGAGCACAATGTCACCGACCGGGTGCGTATCGCCGAGGGGTCGTTTTTCGACTGCGTACCGGGTGGCGGTGACGCCTACGTCCTCAAGAACATCATCCACGACTGGTCCGACGAGAAGGCAATCCAGATCCTGCGTAACGTTCGCGCGGTGGCCGGCCCCGGAGCCGCGGTGTTGCTGATCGAATTCGTCATCCCCGAGCATGACCGTGACTTCCCGGGAAAATGGGTGGACCTGGAGATGCTGCTGAATTTGGCGGCCCGCGAACGCACCGCCGCCGAGTACCGCCACCTGCTCGGCCAAGCCGGATTCCGGATGACACGGGTGGTGCAAACCGCCTCACCCCTCAGCGTGGTGGAGGCCCGAGCCGACCCCGTCCTCCCGCTCGGCAGAGCCCACTGACGGCCGCGACACGCGGACATCCGTGCCCTCTCGCGGTGCGCGGCTGGCACGATGAGGCGGTGACGATTGCCCTGCCCTCCTCTGGGCTGCGGGTGGGTTCGATGCATGTCCTGGTGGCCGGCGCGGTTGTCGCCGCGCTGTCCGCCGGCGCGCTGCGGGCGTTGGTCGCAGGGCATGCCGACCTCAGTACCGCGGGCACCGTGTTCTGCGGCGTGTTCGTTCAAGCGCTGCCGTTCTTGGGCCTGGGGGTCGTGGTCAGCGGGCTGATCGCCGTGTTCGTGTCTCCCGAACGACTGGCGCGCTGGCTGCCGCGGCGAACCGGTGCGGCAATTCTCGCGGCTGGGGTCTCTGGAGCGGCGCTGCCGGGTTGCGAGTGCGGCTCGGTGCCGGTGGCGCGGCGATTGTTCGGCGACGGCGTCGCGGGCGCCGCAGCACTGACCTTCATGCTCGCCGCGCCCGCGGTCAACCCGGTCGTCCTTGTCGCCACCGCGGTGGCCTTCCCCGGACAACCCGCCGTGGTCGCCGCCCGTGGTATCGCCTCGCTGCTGACCGCGCTCATCATGGGCGCGGCGTGGTCGCGGTGGGGACACGTCGACTGGATCACCCGACGCCTTCCTGCGGCCGCCAAGACCAACGCGTCGAAGTGGACGGTATTCACCGAGGCGGCTCGGCATGACTTCCTGCAGGCGGCTTCATATTTGGTGCTCGGCGCCGCCGCTGCGGCCGCCATGCACGTGCTGGTTCCGCCGGTGGTGTTCACGCACCTGGCCGGGCACTTGGTGCTCGGCGTCGTCACGATGGCGTTGCTGGCGGTCGTGTTGGCGCTGTGCTCGGAAGCCGACGCCTTCGTCGCATCCAGTTTGACGATGCTGCCGCTGGTGCCGCGGTTGGTGTTTCTGGTGGTCGGGCCCGCGGTGGATGTGAAGCTGTTCGCGATGCAGACCGGAATGTTCGGCCGCGCGTTTGCCACTCGGTTCGCCCCGGCCACCTTCGTCGTCGCCACGGTGGTGGCCACCGCGGTCGGCCTGATGCTGCTGGGTGGTGGTCGATGAGCCGGGAAACCGAAAACGGGTTGCTGCTACTGCTGGGACTCGCAACGGCGATCATCACCCTTACCGGCGTCTACACCCGCTACGTCAAACCGTCACTTCTGCCGTGGTTGGCCGCAGTCGCGGTGCTGCTCATCGTGCTGGCCCTCAGCGCGATCATCCGCGACCTGCGCCGCGAGCGCACCGGCAACACCGGCGACACCGGCGCCACCGGCGCCGTCGAGCACACCGGCCACGCCCACCGGCGCGGAATAGGGTGGCTGATTGCGGTCCCTGTCGTCCTGCTGGCGTTTGTGGTCCCACCGGCACTGGGCGCGCGAGCCGCCGCTCCCCTGGCGATCACCCTCTCCCCCAACGAATTACGTCAGCCCTTCCCGCCGCTGCCGGTCGGGCGCGCACCGGAAGTCTCGCTGAAGGAAGTGATGAAACGGGTCGCGCTGGACTCCGCGGGGACCTTGAACTCGCGGCTGATCACCATCGTCGGGTTCACGCTCAAAGCCGATAGCGGAACCGATCTGGCGCGGATCACGATCTTCTGTTGCGCCGCCGACGCCCAGCTCGGGCGCCTGCACCTTCGCGGCCCGGCGGCCGCCGCCGCCGCAGAGCTGCCCGACAACACCTGGATACGCGTCGAGGGCACCATCACCCCGGCAGACGACGCGGCATCCCCGGCGATTCCCGCGATGACGGTGTCGACGCTCACGCCCGTCGACGCACCGGCCAACACCTACGCGTACTGACCCGATCAGGGCCACCGCATCAGCACCAGTTCGGAACAGAATCCAGGGCCCACTGCCATCACGACGCCCGGGCTTCCACTCGGTGGCTGTTTGGCGATCGTGTCGCGCAGCACGTGTAACACCGACGCCGACGCGAGGTTGCCGACTTCAGACAGCGAGCGCCAGGTCAGCTCCAGCGCATCGTCGCGCAGGCCGAGGGTCGCGGTGATCGCCTCGATCACCTTCGGACCGCCCGGATGGCTCACCCAGGCGCCGACCTGGTCGATCGTCAACTCGTGGGCGGCGAGGAACTCTGTCACGTCGTCGCCCAGGTGTCGTTTGACAGCGGTCGGCACCTCGGCACCCAGCACGATCCGGACTCCGGAGGCGGCGATGCCCCGGCCCACCGTGCCCCGGCCCACCGTGCCCCGGCCCACCGTGCCCCGGCCCACCGTGCCCCGGTCCATCGTGCAACGCGCGTTGGGGTCGGGATGGCTGTGCGTGTCGAGGATGTCGGGGCCGCGGGCGCCGATCTGCTCGGCACGACGTTCGCCGGCCGCGACGAGTGCCGCTGCTCCGTCGCCGAACAGTGCGCCCGCGACGACGGTGGCGACGTTCGGATTGTGCTTGCGCATCAGCGAGCAGAGCTCTGCCGACACCAGCACCGCGACGTCGTCGGGGGCACCGCGCAAATAATCGTGCACCCGAGACACTCCTGTTGCCCCGGCGACGCAGCCCGGCCCGAGAAGCGGCACCCGCCGCACGTCGGGGCGCAGACCCAGCCGCGCCGCGATGCGGGCATCGAGCGACCGCACCGCAACGCCGGTGACACTCGTCGAGACAATGAGGTCGACGTCCCGGGGCTGTAGTCCGGCCTCGTCGAGCGCCCCCGACAATGCCGCGCATCCGAGTTCGACCGCGTGTTCGGTGAAGAGGTCGTTCACCAGGCCGAAGTCGGTCAGCTTCGCGTAATCCTCGAGCGGCAACACCAGGTACCGACTGTTGACCTTGGCGCTCTCATGCATGCTTCGGACCAGGTGCTCGTAATCCTGGTACCCGGGAAGGTCGAGCAGGAACTGGGTGACCTCGTGCTGGGAGTAGCGGTGCGGCGGCAGCACCCCGTGCACGCCCGCGATGACGCTTTTCGTCTCCACCTCCGTGACACGAAAAGTACTGCGGGATTGTTCGGCACGATTGCTGCAGTCTGCGTCACAGCAGAGCTGTCCGCGTGTCGAACCCGTCAGAACTGTTGCGGGCGAACATTGCTCGTGATCGCGCCGTTCTCGATCAAGGCGAGCCGCAGCGTGCGCAGGGCGTAGTGCAGCTGAGACTTCACCCAGGGTTCGCTGACATTCAGATCGGCGGCGATTTGTCCCGTGGTCCGTCCGAGGTGATGGGCCCTGCGGAGGACCTCGCGATGCGACGGGCGCAATTGTTTCGAGGCTTCGTTGACAAGTACGCGATCGAGCTCCGTGTCCACCTCGTCGGCTCGGAACGCGTCGATGCGCGCGAGCCGGTCGGCCTCAGTGTCCGCGCTCACGAGCCGGTGCGGCTTTTCACTATGTCACCGGCCCGAAGTCCACTCACCGTGCCGCCGTCGGCCGCCGCTTTATTCTCCAGCCGAGCCTCATTCTCCAGCAGATAGGTGAGGATGAAGTCGTGCGAGGTCGCCAAGTGCTCGCTCGTAAGCCGCGCGGCCAACGCGGAATCACCGCTCTCGACCGCGGCAAGGATGCCGAGATGTTCGGACGTCAGGTGCTCGGTCTGACCAATGACCTCGAGGTGGACATACAGATAGCGGTCGGTGAGACGTCGCAAGCGTTCGACCAGCTCGATCATCCGCGGACGGTTCGCGTGCTGATAGACCGCTGCGTGAAAGTCCGCGTTGGCGGCCAGCCACGTGCGGGTATCGGCGTGCTCTTCCATGACGTGGAGCTGCTTGCGCATGGTGAGGTGGTCTGCCCGGCCGACGTTCGGAACGGCGAGTTGAGTGGCCAGCGGCTCGATCGCCTCACGTAGTTCATAGAGTTCCTGCAGTTCTGCGACTGACATCCCGGTCACGACGGCGGTCGCGTTCGACGTGGGATGGACGAGCCCCTCTCCGGCGAGGATCTGCAGTGCGTCGCGCACCGGAATGCGGCTCACGCCGAACCGCTCGGCAATCCTCTGCTGAGAAAGCCTCGAGCCGGCCGCGACGTCGCCCTCGAGGATCTCTGATCGCAGCTGCGAAGCCACCCGTTCCGCGGCATTTTCGCGTGCCATCCGAGCCTCCTTGTATACCAACTGAAGCTATTGTATACAGACTCCGCCGCGGCCAGCGTCCGACGCTACGTGAGACACCACACTCTCAGCGGGCAGTCAGAGGAGAAATCGTCACTGACTTACGGGTCAATCGGGTAGCGGGACCGGTGTGTCGAGGAGCCGTTTGACGTCGTCGAGGCCTCGGCCATCTGACGTCGCTTGTTCGGTGAACCTGATGATCGCGAGCTCGTGGTTGACCACGTAGTCGAAGAAGGGACTGTAGCTCGAGGATTGATATGCGTGAGCAAGGCGCCGGAAGGCCGGTAGGTATCGGTGAGTTCCCAAGCGCACGGCGTCGAGCTGGAGCCGCCAGGGCAGTTGTGGCAGCGCGCGACCGCCGAGCGTGCCAGCGATATGGGCAGGTCGATGTGTGCCCGATAGTCCGAGGTCGGCCCGTTCGATGAAATCTTGGACGCCGCATTTGGTTTGAGTTTCCAGCCGACGCAGGAGTTCCCATGCCTGACTGCGTTTCTCGCTGTCTGATTGTTCCGCCATCGCCCGGAAGAGGGACTCTCCAAGCTCCTCGGATTCGACCAGCCGATGGAGATCGCGCATGGTCCTGGATGGGGCTCTCGATATCTTCGGCATGTCGTTTGTGCTCCTGACTCTGGATCCCGGGCGTCAGCGTGATCCACAAGTTCTGGTCTCAGCGGGCAGTCAGAGCATTTGTTCGAGCAGGTTCTTGAGTTCCTTCTGCTGTGCGGCGCTCAGACGTCTGAGGCGCTTATTGAATGCGTCCGATAGCAAAGAGAGGCCGTCAGCGGTCGCTTTGCGCCCGGCCGGCGTGAGCAGGAGGCGATGGCGCCGAAGGTCGGCGGGGTCGATCTCGCGGCGCACGAATCCCGCGGCTTCGAGCCGTTTCAGATAGAGCGTCACCGTCGCCTTGGGCATGCTCAACGTTCCCGCGAGCTCGGCAGGGTAGGGATGCTCGTCGATCTCGGCGAGCAGGAACAGTTCCTTGGAGTCGAGTCCCAACGCCGCGATGTCGGCCTCCACGCAGGAGATCACCGATAGCAGCACCCGGTGGTTCAGCGACCAGATCTTGGCCGCATCGACCTGAGGCATCGACCTTGCAAACCCGAGTAGTTCAGGGATAAACTAGTTCAGAAGTAAACGACCGCATAAGTGAACAATTTACCAGAGAGGGGCACCCGATGCCGTTGGATCACTACGTGACACTCGGACGATCCGGTCTGCGCGTCAGCCCGCTGTGCCTGGGTGCGATGACGTTCGGCGAAGATCTCGGCTGGGGCTCCAGTGTCGAGGAGTCCCAACAGATCATCGACCGATACATCGAACTTGGTGGCAACTTCATCGACACCGCGAACTTCTACACGATGAGCCGCTCCGAGAAGATCATCGGCGACCACGTGGGGCGCAACCCCGCCCGCCGCGATCGGTTGACGATCGCCACCAAGTTCAGCGGCAACCTCTATCCGGGTGATCCCAACGGCGGCGGCTCGGGTCGCAAAGCGCTGATCAATGCCTGCGAGAACTCACTGCGGCGTCTGCAAACCGACTACATCGACCTGTACTGGCTGCACATCTGGGATGCGAACACCCCCATCGAGGAGACGATGGCCGCACTCGACGACCTCGTGCGCGCCGGGAAGGTGCGCTACCTCGGCGTTTCGGACACCCCGGCGTGGAAGATCGTTGAAGCTAACCTGATCGCCCGGTTCCGCGGGTGGTCGGCGTTCATCGGGCTGCAGATCGAGTACTCACTGCTCGAACGCACCGTAGAACAAGAACTGGTCCCGATGGCCGGCGAATTCGGCCTCGGGATCACGCCATGGTCACCGCTCAAGAGCGGCGCGCTCAGCGGCAAGTACACCCGCCGCAATGATGGCACGCACAAGCCCGATCGCGGCGCGATCCTCGATGGGTTCCTCACCGAGCAGACCTACGCGGTAGTTGACGAACTTGAGATCATCGCCAAAGCCCACGAAACCTCTGTCGCCAGCGTGGCGTTGGCCTGGGTGCACGCACAGCCGGCCGTGACGTCGATCATCATTGGGGCGCGCCGGCTCTCGCAGCTTGAGGACAACGTCCGCGCCGTCGATGTGAACCTCACCGCCGAGGAACTGGCCCGGCTCACCGCTCTCACCGAGCCGACCTTCGGGTTCCCGCAGAACATGCTCCTCACCGCAGCGAGCATCACCAACGGCGGAACAACGGTCAACGGCGTCTTCGCGCCAACCTCCGATTACGTGATGCCCGAAGGCCGCAGCCCCTACTAGCCGATCGACACCAGCTGGTCGATCGAATCCCTGGGCAGGACGCCGTCGACGACGGCCGTGACCACCAACTTGTTCAGCGTGATCGAGCCCTTGTGGTTGTCGAGGAAGGCGATATCGGCAGCGTCGCGTCCAGTGGCGATCCGCACCAGGGTCTGCCGTGGCGCCAGCAGCGTCCCGTCGACCACGCGCCACACCCCCTCGACGAACGCCTCGGCGACCGCGTGGAAGTCCATCGGGTACAGGCCCGGCGCGTACACCGAAACAACACGGGCCGGCACGTTGACCGCCCGTAGCAGCGCCACGACCAGGTGCGCGAAGTCTCTGCACACGCCGGCGCCGGCGAGCAAGGTGTCCGTTGCCCCGTCGATCGGGTCGCTGGAGCCGGGCACGTAGTTCAGCCGGGTCCCCACCCATGAGGACACCTTCTCCAACAGAGTCGTCGAATCGATGTAGTTGCCGAATTCGGTTGCGGCGAAGCCGTAGAACTTGTCGGCCTCCGCGTAGCGGCTCGGGCGAAGGTACATGGATAGGTCGTATTCGGTCACCGGCGCCGGGTCGGTCTGGCCCACGATCGTCGCGGCGTAGGCGACCGTCAGGGTGCCCCCCGCGACGTCGAGTTTATGGATGCGGTTGCCGTGCACACCGCTGATCTCCAAGGGCTGCACGGGGTTTCCGTCCAAGACGAACGACAGCGACTCGAACACCTCGGTATTGGGGTGCGGCGCGACAGCAATCTGGAACTCCAGCTCCGTCGGCGCGGTGATCATGACTTCGAGCTCTGCCCCCACATCTCGCTTCACAGCGCCGATGATGCGCCACTCGCTCGCGTTTCGCGAACCGGCGTCGGTTCCGGGTCAACGAACTACCGACTAGCCGTCCCCGCCGCGCGCGGTGAGGATCCAGGTGTTTTTGCTGCCGCCGCCCGACGAGGAGTTGACGATCCGCGAGCCGCGGCTGGCCACCCGCGTCAACGCGGCAGGCATCACGTGCGCCGACACCGATCCTGCCTCACCGTCCCTCAAGTGCACGAAAGCCCGCAGGTCGACGTGATGCGGGAACATCCCCTCACCGTCGAAGGTCGGGTGGGTGGACAGCGCGATCAACTCCTGGGCGATGAACCGCTCGGGCTGGGTGAGCAGTTCGCGTCGTCGCGCGTCCAGTGCGGCGTCGGTGGCTTCCGGCCCGATCAGCACACCGGTGCCGCCAAGCCCGTCGATGGGCTTGACCACCAGCTCGCCAAGGTGGGCCAGCACGTGGTCGCGCTGTGCGCGCTCCGCGCAGATCCACGTCTGCACCTGGCCAAGCCTCGGTTTCTCGCCGAGGTAGTACTCGATCATGGCCGGCACGTACGTGTAGATCGCCTTGTCGTCCGCGACCCCGTTGCCGAGCGCGTTGGCGACGGTCAGCCGCCCGCTCTTGATCGCAGCGAGCAGCCCGATCCGCAGCGCAGTGCCGTCGTGGCCGACCGACGACAGCAACATGTCCTCGTCCAAGCGTGCGTACAGCACGTCGATCTGGTGCACATCGGGGCCGATGTGGCGGACCAGCCTGCCGTCCCGCAGCGACAGATCCGACGACCGTACGAGCGGAATGCTCATCTCCTCGGCCAGGAAGGTGTGTTCGAACCAGGCGGAGTCTTCCCACCCGGCCGACAGCAGCGCGACGGCGGGGTCATCGGGAGCTCGCCGTGGGGCGGCCGCGCGCAGGGTGTCCAACAGCTCCTGCGGGGTCCGGTCCACGTCATCGATCGCGGCCGGCGGTTGCAGCTCCGGCAGATGCTCGCTCAGCAACCGATGGTTGACGATCGCGAACGCGGTGCCCGATGGCACGCGCAGGTTGTCCTCGAGGACCAGCCATTGGCCGGCGCGGTCGCACACCAGATCGGTTCCGCTGACGTGTGCGCGCACCGCATCGCCGGCCAGCCGGCCGGTCGAACGAAACCCCGGCGCGCGGTCCAGGGCCTGCACGCCGATGATCCCGTCTGCGACGATGGCCTGCTCCGAATAGATGTCGCGCAGGAACGCGTCCAGCGCCCTGGCCCGCTGCCCGAGGCCGTCGCACAGCTGCGACCATTCGTCGGCGGCCACCATTCGCGGCACCAGGTCGAGCGGAAACAGCTGGGCCCGGCTCTGGCCGGTGACGCGGAACGTGATGTTGTCAGCGCGCTGTTCCTGCTCGATCCCGCCCTCCCGGGAACGCAGCGTCGCCACACCCAGGTCGGCAATGGTGGCGAGAACCTCCTTGTACCGGGGCCGGGGGTGGCCGGCGGCATCGATGGCTTCGTCGTAGCTGACGTCAGCACGGGTGACGACGCGCTCTGCATAGTCGCTGCCGGGCTGGTATCCGAACAGCAGCGTCGGATCGTCGCAGACGGCGGCTGCGGTGCTCGGCCAGCGGCCAGCGGTTTCGGCGATCAGCTGGTCCACCACGTCGGCGAGGCGACCACGACGGCGCAGGCCCCGGCGTTGCCGCGCCGATGACGTGCCGGCGATCAGCACCTCGCGGGTGAGCTCACTGACGATGTCCCAGTCGCCGGCGTCTTCCAGTTGCGGACGCAGCGACCCGACCAGCTCGGTGACCACCTCGGCAGCCGGCCTGCTGGCGGGGCCGGTGACGTCGACGAGTTCCCCTTCAAGACCCGAACGGGCGGCCCGCCAGATCGCCGCACCGCCCAGCGTCGGGTTGATGACGGTCGGCGGTGAGCCGGCCCGCAGCGCCGCCGCCTCGCGCTCGACCAACGCCCGGAACAGCCCCGCGATCAGCACGATGGTGTCCACCGACGGGCAACTGTCACATACCCGCAGCTCCAGCGTCGGTGCCGACGTGGACGGCCGGACGTCGAAGTACACCATGCCCTCATCGGCGATGACCCCGCTGGCGATGAGGTCACGGACCAGCTGGTCGTATTCGGCAGTCGAGCTCACCTGCGCCGCGAGGCCAGTGGTCGGCCAGCGCCGCCAGACCAGTGTCCGCACGCTCGAGTAGCCGGTGTCGGAGCCGTCCGCCCAGAACGGCGAGCTGGTGGACAGCGCGAGCAGGATCGGCAGGTGCGCGGACACCCGGCTGGCCACCACCACGGCCTCGTCGCGGTCGGCGACCGTGACATGGATCTGCGTGCCGCAAATCAGCTGCTCGCGGGCCAGCAACTGGTAGTCGGCCAGCATCTGGCGATAGCGCGCGGTCTGTGTGACCTGCATTTCCGCGGGCACTGACAGAGGTACCGCCCCTGCTGCGACCACCCCCATCCCGAGCTCCGTCGCGGCGTCAACCAGGACACGGCGATGACCGACGAGTTCGGCGCGCAGTTCCTCCAGCGTGTCGACCACGTGGCTGTTCATCTCGACGACACACCGCTGCAGTTCGGCCACGTAAACGTCGGACAGCTCCGCCAGCAGTTCGGGCGCGCGAGCCGTCAGCCGCCTCGTCGTGAGATCGACAAGGTGAAACTCCTCTTCAACTCCGAGGGTCCGCGGCGGCTCGCGTCGCATGTCGCCACGCTATGTGCACGCAGTTACCTATGGGTTAATTGCGACCGTTTCGGTCTAAAAGACACTCTGGACCCGCGCGAGAAAGATAGGTTAGCCTTACCATCGCTCGGGGTGGGCCCGGGCCGCCACGAGGAGCGGTCCCAATGCATTCCTCGTCGTCAGTCTTGGCCGGGACGCTAAGAGCGCACCGATTCAATCGGAGTGATTTAAACCGTTGCCTGACGCTGCTCCGCCAACAGAACGCGGTACAGCGCTCTGCGCGAGTCGCCGACGCGCCCGCGCGCGTGCATGACCCGTGTGTTGTCGACGATGAGTATCTCTCCCGACCGTGTCCAGCCATGCGAAAAATCCGGCTCCCCCGCGAGGATGGCATCGGCAAGCCGCCGCGAGCGTGGGTCGATCGGAGCCATGCAGCCCGGATCGAAACGTATCCGGCCATCCGCGGATTGGCAGGTGGTGTAGAAGGTTCTGCGGCCCGCGTCGACCCGGAACACCCCACGCCTCACGTCGTCGTCGTCGGCGGGCGGCGGCGGTACCCACAACCGCTTGAGATGAGTGGGCGATTCGCCCGCATCGTCCTGCTTGGCAGCCAGCAACATGAAGTCGGGCGGGGTTTGCTGGTGCGCGCCGTCGGTGTGAAACGGAAACGGTTCATAGCCGTACTGCGCACTCAACGACCGGGGATGTGCTTCCTCTTTGCTCATCGCCCGCAATACCTTGACGTCGTCATCCGAACTGCGTGACCGCACAACGCTGACAAACGGTGCCATCGACGGTGCCGACGCCTGCCGGTTGCCCGCCTCATCACTCAACGCATCGGCGAGTTCGCACAGGTCCCCTGCCACGACATGCCAACCGAAACTGCGCGCCCTGCTCAGCGCGCCGCGCAACGTCGTCGGCTGGTAGGGAGTGATGGACTCCATTGCCTCATCTTGCTGCATCCGAAGCGTCGTGACGCCGTACATCGGGCACACCGGGCCCGGCCGGCTCAGCCACCTTCGTCGTCGTGATCTTCGTCTTCGTCGTCGTGATCTTCGTCTTCGTCGTCGTGATCTTCGTCTTTGGCCTGATCCTTGCTTTCTTCCTTGTCTTGCTTCACCTCGATGGTTGCCCAGTGACTTTGCGAGACGAGAACCGTCCACTTGTCGGCTTCGCGACCCATTTTGAGGACGCCCTCCTCGACGACCCAATGAGTCGAATCGTCGTAATCGTCCTCTTGACCGTCGCTATACGTGAGTTTGAACGCCATTCCCCACCACCTTCTGCCGAGGGCGGTTGAGGGAGCAGTAACCTCGGCTCGTATCGGGTGATACCCGGCGAAGCACTGCGTAAACGTCAGTCATGGTCGATGGGATTGGATGAACGACCCCGAAATCCGGGTCGCACAATCTCATCCGGATCTCGTTGAGCCGTCGGGGGTGTCAGGGTGGCGGTGAGGCCGATGAACACAAGATCGAGACCACGGTCGAGTTCGGCGGCGCCGTCGTAGCAGCCCAGGGCTGACGCCAGCGCGCGCACCTGCGGGAACTCGGTGATCGTCAGCCGGTGCAGGCCCAGGCGCAGGACATCGTCGGTCTCCTCGGGCCGCTCGACGACCTCCTGCAGTTCGGTGAGGATGTGGCCGTGCAGGTAGCCGAAGAGCACCCGGTAGATATGTAGCGCATCGTCGCCGGTGAAGCCGACGGATGTGAGTAGCGCGAGGACGTCCTCCAGCGGGCGCAGCATTCCGGGCGGCCGTCGGCCGA
Source organism: uncultured Actinomycetota bacterium (assembly GCA_963759655.1). GTDB lineage: Bacteria > Actinomycetota > Actinomycetes > Mycobacteriales > Mycobacteriaceae > Mycobacterium. The sequence continues at coordinate 102,535 of CAVXAG010000033.1, forward strand.
GCGGGGTGGCCAGGGGCCGGGTCACCAACAGCGGCACCACGTTTGGGTGCGCCAGGGCCAACCGTCGAAAGTCGTGGGCCACGGCGCGCAGCTGGGCCGTCCAGTCTGAATCTGCGGTCTCCACCTGCAGTTGTCCAAGCACGATCTCCGCAACACCGTCGAGCAGTGCCGCCTTGTTCGGTATGTGCCGGTAGAGCACCGTCGGATCCCGGCCCACCGCCTCGCTGAGGCGGCGCATGGACAGGCCGTCGACACCGTCACGGTCGATGATCCTGAGTGCGGATTGGAGGATCACCGACCGGCTGACCTGACCGTCATCTCGGCCGGCGGACGCGGTGGACGGGTCGGATCCGTCAACGTCCGCATCGGGCATGATCTGCTGCTTCGTCATCGCGGCCAGCACTCCCTCCGTGCAGTGTCACTTCATCCACATCGTATGTTAACGCCGTACGTCAACATCGTTGACAACCGACCGGAAGAAGCGTGTACTGGGGGCCTACTACCAGATCAGAGGCATCAGATGCTTGTCATCGTCGGATTGATTATCTTGCTCGTCGCCGCGATCATCTCGATCGTCGGCGTGCTGGGCAATACCGGCGCAGCCCACCCGTTGACCGAAAATTTCTCCGTCTTGGGCTATCACGTCACCGGGTCGACCGGCAGTTTGTTCTTCTTCGGGATCGTCGTCGGCGCGGTGGCGTTGCTCGGCCTGAGCGTGCTGCTGGCCGGCGCGCGGCGTACTGCGGTCCGCGGACGCGACGCCCGGCTCGAACACCAACAGCGCGCCGACACACGCACCGCCCCAGCGGCGAATTCCGATGCGGACGCGACACCACGGCGCAGGAGTCCGCTGCTGGGCCGCTGGGCACGCGTTCGACAACCGGTGAGCACGGGGCGGTCGAACGGGCACCATAGCCGCGGTCTGTAACCACCAGCAACGAAAGAAATCCGCGACCTCCAACCAAGCTCGACCAATATGAGGGGCCGACATGGCTACCAACACAATCGTTTTGCTCGTCGCCGCCGCGATGGCGGCGCTTCTGCTCGCCGGCATGCTCGCGGTAGTGGTGTACAAGACGCGCACCCGGCAGCGCTACGTCAACGGGGAGACGATCCGCGATCAGGCCGGGGAGAACGTGCGCCAAGCTCGGTATCAAGAAGCGCTCGCCGACGTGTACGCCGTAAAGGCCCACGCCCTCGAGGTTGAGGTCGACATCAAAAGGGCCCGAGCCTTGCGCCTGCAACGGCAAGCCGCCGTCTGTCGCCGCGAGGCAGCTACCTCACGCGCCCACCGCGAGGAGCCGGAGCACGTCGCGTGAACCGGCGCTAGCGGCCGGACCTGTTGTGTATCGCCGCAGACCACGCACACTGTGCGCTCGCATCTCCAGGATTGCCCTTGGTGCTGCGGCCCACAACGGGCCGCGGTGGACGGTGCGGCCGGCCGTGGAAGGCGGCCATCGCTGCCTCGACGGTGCCGGCGGTCGGTAGCAAGCCCTCTGGGTCGCCGATCCGCAGCACCCGCGAGACCGCCTCACCGGGAACTGCTGCCCAACCTGTGCCGGCCCGCGCGCAGCCGACCGAGACCCTGTGTAGCGCCGAGAAGCCCTCGGTTCCAAAGAAATCCAGGCCGCGCAGATTAAGGATCAACCCGCGGCAACGCAGCACATGCCCCAGCGTGTACTCGGTGAGAGTGTCAGCGTTGGATGCGTCGATGTCGCCGTGGGCGCTGATGACGGCTACCGACGACCCCAGCCGATGACTGGCTAGCCGTGCGGTGTGACCCTCCCATGGCTGGGAGAAAAGATCGCCGTCGGGCAGCACGGATGCAGAAGTCGTCATGAGCCACCGTTGTGCGGCTTGGTGGCCGGTGCATGATGCTGTCACCGACTCCGGCCTGTTCGGCGCGAGCTGCTGCTCTGCGAGGACAGCGGCGTACAGCCGGCCCCGTTCCGGACTAGTTGAGAGTCCCAACGTGGCTGACGTTACACCCCCTGGAAGCGGGCGGGCGGTTTTGATCGCCTTGTCGCAGATGACCCGGGGAAGCTCGATCTCAGTTCCGTTGCGCATCAACGTCATCAGGCAGATCCTTTGCCGGCCACGCTCCTGCCTGCAACGTCGCATCGCCGATCTGGCCGCGGGTCCCTCCCAGGTGTAGGGTTGTACGTGCTGGGTCTTTCAGCCAGTTCGGAACGAGTCCGGCCGTCCGCCGCCGAACTCGATGAGTGTCAGCTCGCGCCGCACATGCCGATGTCCAACCGTCGCGGTCGAGATAGCATGCACATCTTGCTCATTCCCATTAACTCGGATTCTCCGGCACTGAGCCGTTCTGCGGCGCCGACCCGGCAATCCTGCTTCAAAACCTCTGCACAGAAACCAGGTAAACATCATGATCGTTGCCGGCATCATCCTCATCGTGCTCGGACTCCTGCTCCCTAGCCTCGTCCCCACCTTCGCCTTCGCCCATCTTTGCTTCGTCGTCGGGATCATCCTGCTCGTCGTCGGTCTGCTGCTGATGCTGATGGGACGTTCGGGACACCGCATCGGCGGACGCCGCCACTACTACTGACCCGCTGAACCGCGCAGAAAGCCGGCATTCGTCGCACCACGCCATCGACATCGCGGCACGGGTGCCGTGGATGGACGCAAAGCAAGGAGACGATGGCAATCTCAGACGTACCGGCGTTCGCGCACCTGACCGACGCCGACATCGAGAACCTCGCCGTTGAGCTGGACACGATCCGCCTGGATATCGAGGACTCCCGCGGTGAGCGCGACGCGCGCTACGTTCGCCGCACCATCGCCGCGCAACGCGCCCTCGAGGTCGCGGGCCGGCTCATGCTGGCCGCCGGCACGCGCCGCTCGGCATGGTGGGCGGGCACGGCGACTCTGGGCGTAGCCAAGATCATCGAGAACATGGAGATCGGCCACAACGTCATGCATGGCCAGTGGGATTGGATGAACGATCCCGAGATTCACTCCTCGACATGGGAGTGGGACATGAGCGCGGCGGCCAAGCACTGGCGTTTCACCCACAACTTCCAGCACCACAAGTACACCAACATCCTCGGTATGGACGACGACGTGGGCTACGGCGTGCTGCGCGTCACCCGCGACCAGCGCTGGACACCGTTCAACCTCAGCAACGTGTTCTTCAACTCCATCCTCGCCATGGGTTTCGAGTGGGGAATCGGCCTGCAGTCCTTGGAGCTCGAAAAGTTCTTCAAGGGCCAGTCGGATCGCAAGGCCACCCTCGTGCGCGTCCGCGAGTTCTCCATCAAGGCCGGCCGGCAGGTGTTCAAGGACTACGTCGCGTTCCCGGCTCTGACCCTGCTGTCGCCCGGGGCGACCTACAAGTCGACCCTGACTGCCAACATTGTGGCCAACGTGATCCGCAACGTGTGGTCCAACGCCGTCATCTTCTGCGGCCATTTCCCTGACGGCGCAGAGAAGTTCACCAAGACCGACATGGTGGGCGAGACGAAGGGGCAGTGGTACCTGCGCCAGATGCTGGGCAGCGCCAACTTCGACGCGGGCCCGGTACTGCGGTTCATGAGCGGCAACCTGTGCCATCAGATCGAGCACCACCTATATCCCGATCTGCCCAGCAACCGGCTGCACGAGATCTCGGTGCGCGTCACCCAGGTGTGCGACAAGTACGACCTGCCGTACACGACGGGCTCGTTCCTGCTGCAATACGGGAAGACGTGGCGCACCATCGCCAAGCTGTCGCTGCCTAACAATTACCTGCGCGACACCGCCGATGACGCACCGGAGACCCGCAGCGAGCGGATGTTCGCTGAACTCGGGCCCGGCTTCGCAGGCGCCCACCCGGCCACGGGCCGCAGGCGGGGACTGAAGACGGCGATCGCAACGGTGCGGTCCCGCGCTCACTGGATGTCGAAACGCCGATCATCGTCTTGAGTGATGCTGTCGAGTATGAGGCGTGCAGCGATGTGTCGGTCGGCTACGGTGTCGAGTTGCCGGTGGGCTTGTTGGGGGGTGTAACCCCGGCCGATCAGTACGCCGATTGCCTGATTGATGTCTGATGTCGCTTGTAGTTGCGCGGCGGCGTCCGGTCCGGCGGGGACGGTGAGGTGTCCGTCCAGGGTGATCTCGGTCAGAGGCCGCCCCGTGAGCCACGCCAGATCCGCCGCGAGGTCGACGAAGGCGCCCGGCGTCCCCGCGTAAACGATCAGGGCCACCGACGCCGGGTCGTGGCCATCACCGACGCCTGGAAGCAGCACATGCAGCGAGGTGCAGATGTCGCCGGCGACGGCCCCGTCGGTCAGCGCGGTGACGGTGAACGGCATATTGCTATGGGACACAACCACGCTCAGGCCGATATAGCTCGAGACGGCGGCCGCCGCGTCGAGGGTCAATCGGTGCAGGCTGTGCGCGATGTCGGTGCCGTGTTCATTCAGCGCTTCGGTCAGGATGGCCAGAGCGGCCATCGCCGCGGTGATCTTCACGGGGTGCGTGCTCCGCTGGGCGCTCCCGAGCGCCGATCGAGCCGGCCGAGGCCGAGCAGGGCGAGTCGCCGTGCCCGGTGGAGGATCCAGGATGCAGGTCAGGACCGTTCCCTGGGATTGTGCCTCCGCCCTCAACCGTACGCGGGACCCGCCTTGCCCCGACACCCCGTCATGGCGACGGGGCTGAGGTCGGGCTGTGCCGGGCGCGGGCGCGGCGGACCGCTTCATCGACGATGCGTTGCGCCACGTCAGCCAATTTGCGGTGTTCGGCTTGGCTGATCGCCCGCAGCTGGCCGAAGGCGTCCTCGGCGCTGCGCCCGCTGCGTCCCCGGAGCAGACCGATCGCTTGATCGATCACCGGCCGCGTCGACAGGGCGGTCTGCAACTGAACCGTCAGCGCCATCGCCTGGGCAAGGACGTGAGCGTTGTGCACGGCGACCGCCGCGGGTTTGGCGAACAGCTCCCCGAGTTCGGCGGCGTGTTCATCGAAGACGTCCTTGTCGTGGGCGTACACGTTGATCGCCCCGATCACCTGACCGGGCAGCAGCAGCGGCAACGACAGCGCGCTGTGCACGCCCAGCCTGCCCACCCGGGGGCCGAACCGCGGCCACATCTTCTCGCCGCCCAGCGACCCCGACCGCACCGTGCGGCGCTCCAGCGCTGCGGTGATACAGGGGCCCTCCTGCAGCGTGACGTACTGGATGTCGTCGATCTCGGCGACAAACGGTGCACTCGCCGCCAGCGCTTCAACCATGTTGTCGATCCGGTCGAGCCGCAACAGAGTCACGCCGGCCCCCTCGGCGCCCGGAATCGCGTGCACTGCGAACATCGCCACCTCGGTCAACAACTCCGGCAATCCCAGACTGCCCGCCACCAAACCCGACAAATCGCCGATAGCGGCCTGTAGATCGGAAGTGTCCGCGCGCGCTTGTTCGGCGACCAGTGGCCCTGCTGGGAGGTCGGCGCCCTCGGTGAACTCGGTCATCCGCTGCCACCTGCGCTCATATAGTCCCGGCCGCGTTCCGCATCCCCAGCCAGAGCCCGGCGACATACCCTTGCAGCCCCAAAACAGCCACGAGGTGGTTTGTCACGCCAAGAGTACCGCCGGAAGGATTCTCGGACCACGGGCGGAAACAGCGGCTCCCGAGCGCGAACTCGCAGGTGAATCCATCGACCGGCGGCAACGCCGACGAGCCTTGCGGAGTGAGCCGCCTCCCGGGGACTCGGTTTTACAAGTCCGAATGGGTGTAGCGTTAGAGGTGCTGAGAGTCTCAGCTAGTTCGGGACGAGTTCGGCCGCCCGCCGCAGAACTCGAGGGGCGTTCGCTCCGATACCCCTACCTGCCGGTGGTCGTCTGCACATCAGGATCACCATGATTGCTACACATAGTTTCTCCGTTCGATCTGCGCTCGGGCCGGTCGCCGCGTTGGCCAACGGGACGAACGTAGCCGAGCGATGACAGGCACCCGAACGCTGGAACCCGAGTTGCTGCACCGGATGGACGCGTACTGGCGGGCGGCGAATTACCTGTCGGTCGGCCAGATCTATCTGTATGACAACCCGCTGCTGAAACGGCCGCTGGTGCTCGCGGATGTCAAACCACTGGTGGTCGGGCATTGGGGGACCACGCCGGGGCAGAACTTCATCTACGTGCACCTGAACCGGGCGATCACGAAGTACGACCTGGACATGTTCTATATCGCCGGCCCCGGGCACGGCGGCCCGGCTCTGGTCGCCAATACCTACCTTGAGGGCACCTACACCGAGATCTATCCCGACGTCAGCCGCGACGAGTCCGGGATGAAGAAGCTGTTCACCCAATTCTCCTTCCCCGGAGGCATTTCCAGCCACGTGGCACCGACCACTCCGGGATCGATCCATGAAGGCGGGGAACTGGGCTACTCGCTGAGCCACGCGTTCGGCGCCGCATTCGACAACCCCGACCTGATCGTGGCCTGCGTCGTTGGCGACGGCGAGGCCGAGACCGGCCCACTGGCCACCGCCTGGCATTCCACTAAGTTCCTCAACCCGGTCGGCGACGGGGCGGTGTTGCCGATCCTGCATCTCAACGGCTACAAGATCAGCAACCCGACCGTGCTGGCCCGCATCGAACACGAAGAGCTCGACCAGTACCTGCGGGGCTGCGGCTGGGAACCGCGCTATGTCGAGGGCGACGAACCCGAAGACATGCACGAGCGGATGGCCACCGTCGTCGATGAGACCGTCGAGACCATTCACGACATCCAACGCAAGGCGCGGACGGCCGGCGACACCACCCGCCCACGGTGGCCGATGATCGTGCTGCGCTCCCCGAAAGGCTGGACCGGACCCAAGGTCGTCGACGCCCAACAGATCGAGGGCACCTTCCGGGCACACCAGGTGCCGCTGCTGGTCGACAAGCGGCATCCCGGGCACGTCGAACTACTCGACAGCTGGATGCGCAGCTACAAACCCAGTGAGCTCTTCGATCAGGCCGGCCGGCTGCTGCCCGACCTGGCCGTACTGGCCCCACAGGGGAATCAGCGGATGGGAGCCAACCCGCACACCAACAGCGGAGTGCTGTGTGATCTGCGGATGCCCGACTACCGCGTCCACGCGGTCGCGGTGGCCTCACCCGGCGCGGTGGACGCCGAAGACACCCGCGTGCTCGGTGCCTTCCTGCGCGACGTCATCACCCTCAATGACGAGCAGCGCAACTTCCGGATCTTCGGACCCGACGAAACCCTGTCGAACATGCTCGGCGCGGTCTTCGAGGTCACCGACCGGCAATGGGAGGCCCGCACCGTCGCCAACGACGAGTCCCTCGCACCGCAAGGCCGCGTGTTGGATTCGATGCTCAGCGAGCATCAAAGCCAGGGGTGGTTGGAAGGCTATCTGCTGACCGGACGGCACGGGCTGTTCAACTGCTACGAGGCGTTCATCCACATCGTCGACTCCATGTTCAACCAGCACGCCAAATGGCTCAAGGTCACCGCGCAACTGCCGTGGCGCCGCGACATCGCATCACTGAACTACCTACTCGCCTCCCATGTGTGGCAGCAGGACCACAACGGGTTCACCCACCAAGACCCCGGATTCCTCGACCACGTCGTCAACAAAAAAGCCGACGTCGTGCGCGTCTATCTGCCCCCGGACGCCAACACGCTGCTGTCGGTGGCTGACCACTGCCTGCGCAGCCGCCACTACGTCAACGTGGTCGTCGCCGGAAAACGCGCAATGCCGCAATGGCTGACCATCGAGCAAGCCGAGGTGCACTGCACCGAAGGCATCGGCATCTGGGAATGGGCCGGCAACGACCGCGGCGCCGAACCCGACGTGGTACTTGCCTGCTGCGGGGACACCCCCACCCTCGAAGTGCTGGCCGCCGTGTCGATCCTGCGGGACCACCTGCCCGAGTTGAAGATCCGCGTCGTCAACGTGGTGGACCTGATGAAGTTGCAGTCGGCCAGCGAGCACCCCCATGGACTGAGCGACCGCGACTACGACGCGCTGTTCACCACCGACAAACACATCATCTTCGCCTTCCACGGCTACCCCACCCTGATCCACCGACTCACCTACCGGCGCACCAACCACAACCTGCACGTGCGCGGCTACAACGAAGAAGGAACCATCACCACGCCTTTCGACATGCGGGTCCAGAACAAACTCGACCGCTTCCACCTCGTCGCAGACGTCATCGACCGGCTCCCCCAACTCGGCGCGACGGGCGACTACGTCAAGCAGACCATGGCCGACAAACTCGTCGAACACACCCTCTACATCAACATCCACGGCCAGGACCTTCCCGAGATCCGGGAGTGGACCTGGACCCCGGCGCAGACCGCGCACGATGTTTTAACACAAGAATCAGAGGCCTCAACATGATCGTCATTTTTGGACTGGTTGTTCTGCTCGTCGCTGCGATGGTCGGAATCGTCGGGGTGCTCAGTAATGCGGGACCCGGGCACACATTGACGGCAAACTTCTCTGTACTCGGCTATCACGTCACCGGATCGACAGGCACCTTGTTCTTCTTCGGGATGGTGGTCGGCGCGGTGACGCTGCTGGGGCTCAGCGTGTTGTTGGCCGGAGCTCGCCGCAGCGCGGGCCGCGGGCACGACGCCCGCCGTGCGCTCAGACGTCCCGAACGCGAAACGGTGTCCCTCAGCCCTGACCGCGACGCACTGCCCGAACACCAGCGCTCCGACGCCGATGCTGACCTGATGCCGAACCCCGCAGGTAGTGCTCCGGCGCGGCGCGGCAAGGTGCCCTTGCTCGGTCGCTGGCTGGATGATCGACCGACGAGTTCGATAGGGCCTAGGACGTTTTCGCCAACGCGGCCGATACTAAAGCATTGAAGGTCCTGCTCAGCGTGGCCGGATAACGAGAGGCCGGCGATGACTGTTTCGCGAGGCGGTCGGCGATGAATCCGACTGTGGTTGGGCAACCGGGTAACGTAGCATCGGTGACTTCGCCGGCGTTGACTACGGCGCGGGTGGCCGCGGCTCCCCTCGACGAGGTGCTGCAGTGGCTTCGCAGCTCGGCTCAGGGTCTGTCAAGCGCCGACGCGTCGGCGCGGCTGATTCACTACGGTCCCAATGCCCTTCGCACGCATCGGGTTAGTGCGATCGCCGTGTTGGGCAGTCAGCTGCGTAACGCGGTGCTGATACTGCTTGCGACCACCGCCGTGCTGTCCTTCTTCCTCGGCGACAGCACACAGGCGATCATCATCGGCGCCATCCTTGCGGCCAGTATCGGCCTGGGCTTTGTCAACGAGTATCGCGCCGAACGCGCCTCCGCTGCACTGCATTCCAGCGTCCACCATACTGTCGTGGTACGTCGCGACGAGCAGTTCCGCAGGGTCGACGTCACCGTCCTGGTTCCCGGCGACGTGATCCGGTTGGCACTGGGCGAAGTGGTGCCCGCCGACGTACGGCTGATCGATGTCAACGGCCTGGAGTGCAACGAGAGCATACTTTCGGGCGAATCGTCGGCTTCGGAAAAGTCGACGCAAGCGGTGAAGACGGATGCGGCGCTGACCGATTCAATCGATCTGGCATTCATGGGCACCATCGTCAGCGCCGGTGACGGCACGGGGTTGGTGTACGCGACCGGCCTGAACACCCAGTTCGGCCGCATCGCCGCGGGCCTGGGACAACGCCAACCCGAGACCGAATTCCAGGCCGGTCTACGCCGATTCTCCTACCTGCTGCTGTGGGTGGCGCTGGCGCTGACCGTGCTCATCCTCATCACCAACCTACTGCTGCGTCGGCCGGTGATCGACTCGGTGCTGTTCGCTTTGGCGATCGCGGTGGGGATCACTCCGCAACTGCTGCCCGCAGTGGTCAGCGCCAGCCTGGCCACCGGATCGCGGCGGTTGGCAAAGCTGAAGGTCCTCGTCAAACGATTGGTGTGCATCGAGGACCTCGGCGACATCGACGTACTGATCACCGATAAGACCGGAACGCTGACCGAGGGTCGGATCAGCCTGGTCGACGCCCTCGACCCCGCAGGTGCGCACGCCGACTCTGTGCTGCGGGCGGGACTGTTGACTACCGATGTCGACGCGGCCGCCGATGGCGTCAGCGCCAACGCCCTCGACGCCGCGCTGTGGGAATCCCCGGACGCGACCCGCGTGACGACCGATGCTGTCCACCGGATCGCCACGTTGCCGTTCGACCACACCCGTCGGGCGATGTCGGCGCTGTTCGACGACGGCGATGGGCGCCGGCTGGTGGTCAAGGGTGCACCCGAGCAGGTGATGGCCAACTGCACGACGGCCCCAGCGGAGCAGCACGTGGCGCAGCGCACGCTCGACGCACTGTTCGCCGACGGTCGCCGCGTGGTAGCGGTGGCCGGCAAGCCGGCGCCGGCCCTGACTGCCATCACGGCGGCCGACGAAACGGATCTCACCCTGCTGGGTTTCCTGGTTTTCGCCGACGAACCCAAGGCGGCGGCCCGCGATTCCCTGGCGCAGTTAGCGGCGTTGGGTATCGAAGTCAAGGTGGCCACCGGAGACAACCCGCTCGTCGCCGAAAGGGTCTGCGCCGATTTGGGTTTGCCGTCCAAAGGCACGATCACCGGCACCGAGATGGAGACCCTCGACGATGCCGGGTTCGCTGAGGCAGCGCAGAACCACACCATCTTCGCCCGGATCTCCCCCGAGCAGAAAGCGCGGCTGATCGTTTCGGCGCGACGAAGCGGGCGATCAGTGGCCTTCCTCGGCGACGGCGTGAACGACGCGTTGGCCCTGCACGCGGCCGACGTCGGGATCTCGGTGGACACGGCCACCGATGTCGCCAAGGACGCCGCCGACGTGGTGCTGCTCGAAAAGGACCTGGGCGTGCTCGCCGCTGGCGTCGCCGAGGGCCGGCGCATCTTCGCCAACACCATCAAATACGTACTGATGGGCACCTCCAGCAATTTCGGCAACATGTTCAGCGCGGCGACCGCCTCAGCGGTGCTGTCGTTCCTGCCGATGCTGCCGAGTCAGATCCTGCTGAACAACCTGCTCTACGACAGCTCGCAACTCGCGATCCCCACCGATAACGTGGACGCCGAGCAGTTGCACGCACCGTCGCACTGGAACATCGCCTTCATCCGCCGGTTCATGTTGATCTTCGGCCCGATCAGCTCGCTGTTCGACTTCCTGACGTTCGGGCTGATGCTCGGCGTGCTGCACGCTGGGCCGGTGGAGTTCCGCACCGGGTGGTTCGTGGAATCGCTGGCTACCCAGACGTTGATTATCTTCGCGATCCGCACCCGGCGCGTGCCGTTCTTCCGCAGCAGACCCAGCGTTGTTCTGACACTGACAACCTGTGCGGTGGTCGCCGTCGGCATCGTCCTGACCGTCTCACCACTGGCCCACAAACTGGGGTTCACCACACTGCCGTGGCAGTTCTACACCGCGCTGGTGATGATGACGGTGGCATATCTGGTTCTGGTCGAGGTGACCAAGAAGATGTTCTACGCCGCCCCGATGCACACGGGCGCACGGCGACAGCGCATCCGTGGCCACGAGCACCGAATCCAGCGCCGCGCCGCCCGTTTCAGCCACGCCGACAGGATCGCGCACGGCGAGGTCGCGGTCCCTCTGCTCCCGCACGTCGAGCGGCGTAGGCTTGGTGTTCGCGAAGGCACCGAGGCAGGCTCAAATCCTTGAATCCGGATTGGGAATCGCTCACCTGCGCGTGTGCCACCATCTTGAAGCTGGTGGCACTCTGAACGGGGATCGATTGCCCAGAAGGTGCATCGCGTGACTTACTGCGTCGGCGTAATGCTCGACAAGGGCATGATTTTCGCCTCGGACTCGCGCACGAACGCCGGCGTGGACAACTTCGCCAAGTTCTGCAAGATGACGGTGTTCGAGCGCCGCGGCGACCGCGTGATCGTTCTGCTGAGTTCGGGGAACCTGGCCGGAACTCAGGCGGTGATCAGCGTATTGACGCAGCGTTGTGCTGACGGCGACGCAGCCACCGGCCTATTGGGGGCCCGGACGATGTTCGACGTCGTGGGGCTGGTCTCGGATGCGATGCGTGATATCGAAAAACGCGACGCCGGGTATCTGGAAGAGAGCAACATCCGCTTCAATGCCTCCTTCCTCGTCGGTGGCCAAATCGGCGGCGAGCCGATACGGCTGTTCCGGATCTATGCCGAGGGCAATTTCATCGAAGCCGGGATCGATACGCCGTTCTTCCAGACCGGTGAAACCAAGTACGGAAAGCCGATCCTCGACCGCGTAATCACGCAACACACGCCGCTTGCCGACGCGACGAAATGTGTACTGGTGTCTTTCGATTCGACGATGCGCAGCAATTTGTCGGTGGGCATGCCCATCGACCTGATCTGCTATGAACGGGACAGCCTCGAAGTGCAGTGGCGGCGGCGATTTGATGAGGGGGACCCCTATTTCACCGCGCTCAGCGATGAATGGGGCGAAGGTGTGCGGCAGGTGTTTCGCCAATTGCCCGAGTTGCGCTGGTGACCGGTTGTCACCGTGGACACCTTCATTATCACCTGTGAACACGGCGGTAACAGGATACCGGCGCCCTATCGGCGGCTGTTTCGGGGACAACGGGCGCTGCTGGATTCCCACCGTGGCTACGATCCCGGGTCGCTGATCATGGCGGAGGCACTCGCAACTGCGTGTCGGGCGCCGCTGGTGGCTTCGACTGTCAGCCGCCTGCTTATCGATCTCAATCGCTCGATCGGCCACCCACAACTTTTTTCGGCGGTGACCCGCGCCGCGCCGGCCCAGACGCGGGCGCAGATCGTGGAACAGTATTACCAGCCGTATCGCGTGCAGATCGAGCGCCTCGTCTCCCAAGCGGTGTCGCGCAGGCATCGGGTGATCCACATTTCGTCGCACAGCTTTACCGCCGAGCTGGAGGGCAGGGTGCGCGGCGCCGATGTGGGTTTGCTCTACCACCCCGGTCGGCGCGGGGAGGTCGAGGCGTGCGCCCGCTGGAAGGAATCGCTGGCCGCACTGGCTCCGGAACTTCGCGTCCGCCGCAATTACCCCTACGCCGGAAAAGGCGACGGGTTGACCTCGCACTTGCGTGTGCGCTTCGCCCAGTGCGACTACGTCGGAATCGAACTGGAAATCAACCAGCGCATCGTTTTCGCCGCGGGCCGACGCTGGACGGCGTTGCGGCGCATGCTGATCGATTCGTTACGCACAGCATGTGCGGCCTGAGCGCGTCATGACCGGAGAGAAATAATGCAGATTCGCGTCGGCTTCGAAATGATCTACGACTGCCCGCAGCCAACCCCGATAATCTTCAACCTCAACGTCCACTACACCCGCGTGTCCGATCTCGTCGGTCGCGATGACCTGGTGGTCGACCCACCGGTCCCGATGGCAGCCTATCGGGACGGCTTCGGCAACTGGTGCACCCGCATTGTTGCGCCCAAGGGCCGCACGCGCGTCTCGGCCGATGCGCTCGTCAACGACACTGGCCTCCCCGACGTCATCGTTCCCCAGGCGCAGCAGATTCCGGTGCCGGACCTGCCCGAGGACACGCTTGTCTTCCTGCTGGGGAGCCGGTACTGCGAAACCGATCGGCTGTCCGCGACGGCGTGGAATCTTTTTGGGCAGGCGCCACCGGGATGGGGCCGCGTTCAGGCAATCTGCGACTACGTTCACCGGCATATCACGTTCGGCTATGAACATGCGCGGATGACCCGGACCGCGCTGGAAGCCTTTCACGACCGGACCGGTGTGTGCCGTGATTTCACGCACCTCGCCGTTGCCTTCTGCCGGTGCATGAACATCCCTGCGCGCTACTGCACCGGGTACCTGGGCGACATCGGTGTGCCGGCGGTGGACGACCCGATGGATTTCTCCGCCTGGTTCGAGGTGTTCCTCGGCGGACATTGGCACACCTTCGACGCGCGCCACAACACCCGACGCATCGGCAGGGTTCTGATCGCGCGTGGCCGTGACGCCGCCGACGTCGCGCTCAGCAACACCTTCGGTCCGGCCGAACTGACGAGCTTCAGGGTCTGGGCCGACGAGGTACCCACCGACTGACTGAACGACTGAGTGACGCAGCCCCCACCCGGCCTGCGCGAGGCACGAAACGTCTCCCCCCGTTACACCGTATTTATTGTGTGGAAACACGCGGCCGGTTTACTAGCGCTGGAGTGCGATCACTGGCCGTGTGGCCGCCGAAAGAATGGAATTTGGCGATGACCTCGACGAATGCAGAGCCCGGAACAGGTTTGCAAAAGCGCACCAACTGGTGGGGATGTTTTGTGATCGGGCTGGCGGGTCCGATCCTGGTGACCGGGATCGACCCGCCGGCGGTGCAGGCGCTCGGCGCGGGGGCGGTGCCGCTGATCGCGATCGCAACGGCGATGGGGATGTTGCTGTGCCTGTTCGCCGCCGAACTCGCGACGGTGATGCCCCATCGCACGGGCGGGCTACCGTCCTACACCACCGAAGCCTTCGACCCGGTCCACCGCGGCACCGCCACCCACCTGGGCGGACTGTCCGCCTGGGCCTACTGGCTCGGCTGGTTTCCGGTCGCGCCGATCAACATGATCCTGGCCTCGGCCTACATCACCCAGCTGTTCGGCATCCCCGCGGGACGCACGTTCCAGCCGTTCGGGTCGGTCGGCAGCCCCGTCGGGCTGGCCGCCCTGATCATCTCGGTCATCGCGATCCTCGCCATGTACGTCCCCTCCTACCTCGGGATCAAGTTCGGGGCCGGGGCCGCCACCGTGATGGGCATCTTGTCGATGGCACCGCTGACCGTGCTCATCCTGCTTCCGGTGGCCCGGCCCAGTTCGATGACCTTCAGTAACCTTGCCGGCTTCCACTTTCCGTCTGGCGTGGTCGCCAGTCCGACCCTGATCCTGGCCTGGTTGTTCGTGATGACCTGGTCGGTGTTGGGCGTCGAGGCCGCCGCCTGCTACGTGGGTGAATGCGGCAACCCGTCGCGCGACGCCAAGATCGCCATGACCCTGGAGGGCCTCTACGGCATCTTCATCTACGTGATGACCGCGGTCATGCTCGTCCTGGTGCTCGGCGTGGCAAGCAACGCCGACCCGCTGACCATCTTCTCCACCTTCATCACCAAGATCTTCGGTGCGTCCGGCGGGTGGGTGCAGTGGGCGATCGGACTGCCGCTGATCGTGGCGCTGCTGCTGTCGTGTCTCAACGCGATCATGGGCTGCGCCCGCTCGCTGTATCAGACATCCGAGGACGGCATGCTTCCCCGCTGGTTCGGCCGCCTGAACCAGCACGGGGTCCCCGATCGGGCGATGGCGTTCAACGTGATCTGCTCGATCATCGTCCTGATGTTCGGCAGCCCGCTTCGGATCTACATCTTCTCCAATATCGGCTACCTGTTCGCCTGCATGATGGGCTTTTTCGCCTACTTCTTGCATCGCCACACGCGCCCGTCGATCGAGCGGCCGTATCGCCTGCACAGTTCGATGCGGTGGGTCGCACTCGCGACCGGCATCGTGTGCGCGGTGCTGCTGCTCTTCGGCGGGTGGAACAGCGCTTCGGTTGTGCTCGGCACGACGGATCACGCGCTGTTCCTGCTCGGGGTGCTCGTGCTGGCGGCCTATGCTCCACTGCACCTGTGGCGACGCTTCACCGACCGGCGCTCCGGCGGCGAGACACCCGGCGAGACACCTCCCGCCGAGCTGCCTGAAGAGGTTGCCGAACCGGCAGCACAGGCGTGAGCGCGCCGATCAAACGCTTCGCCCGCCGCCGCGGCGACCCACCGCCGGCCTCACCTCGCGACGTGGTGGCGGTGCTGCGACCCGACGCCGCCGCGTCGCCCGAGCTGATCGCCGCCGCCCGCGCGACGGGTGGCACGGTCACTGTGGTGTTGCCGCTGAAGATCCACGGTTACGCGTTCGGCATGCCGAACCCGGGTCTGCTGCCCACCGCCAGGGAACGTGCGGCGGCCGATGCCGCGATCACCGCGACCGTACGTGGACTCGAGAACGCGGGCATCGACGTCGACGGCCAGATTGTGGTGACCCGCCATGCGGCCAAGGCGATCGCGCGCATTGCGCGACGTCGTGGCGCCACCCGGGTGCTGCTCGAACGCGCCACCGCAAGCCGCCTGCGCCGCCTCGTGGAGGGCGACCTGCAACGCCAGCTGGCGCGCAAACTCGGCCGGTCGGTCACCGTCGACACCGCGGCCTAAGCGGCCCTATCTTGACGCAAACCTAACGCGCGCGCCGCGTTCACTGACAGTAAACCTGCGATACGATCAGCCAGTGACCCATCCACAGCTGCTCGTCCATAGCGACCGCGAGGTTCCGGCCGATACCCCCGCGGCGCCTGCGCTGGAGCTGGCGATCGCGGCCCAGGTGCGGACGTTGCGACGGGCCACCGGTCTCTCGGTCGCCGACATGGCAGCCAGGACCGGGATCTCGAAGGCCATGCTGTCCAAGATCGAGAACGCCCAGACCTCCTGCAGCCTATCCACTCTGGCCAAACTCGCCGCCGCGCTGGATGTTCCGGTGACCGCGCTGCTTCGGGGCGCCGACAACGGTCGCGAAGCCGCCCACACCGAAGCCGGGCACGGATCGGTCATCGTCGGACGCGGCACTCGCGTCGGTCACCACTACGAACTGCTGGGCACCCTGCGGGGTCAGCACAAACGGCTCGAGCCCGTGCTGGTGACGCTCACCGAGAAAAGCGAGCCCTATCCGCTGTTCCAGCATCCCGGCACCGAGCTTCTGTACATGCTCGAGGGCGTGATGATCTACGGGCACGGCGAAAACGAATACACCATGCGCCCGGGCGACACCCTGCTGCTCGACGGCGAAGGCCTGCACGGTCCGCACGACCTGGTGCGGCTGCCGATCCGATTCCTGTCGGTCACCGCGTACCCCGGCTCCCACGACTGAACGTCGAACACCCTCAACTGTCTTCTGACAAGAAACAAAGACGAATATAAGGAAACGGCGTGTGGGTGGCGTCCGCTTGGAAGAGGCCCGGATCCCCGACCCCGACACGAAAATCTGACCGTTGCGTAACCTGTGCGACATGATCGGTGTGTTTCATATATTGTAACTAAGGTTCCTCGTAAGAAACCACGCACGAAACAAGCCACCCAAGAGACGGAGTCCGAGCTGGCAGCGACGGAGAGGGCGCAGTATCTGATCGTCGGCGGCGGGCTGGAGGGCCTCGCGATCGCCTGGTCGCTCGCTCGGCGCGGCGAGACCGACATCCTGGTGGTCGAACGCGACTCGCTGTGCTCGGGCATGACCGGAAAGTCCAGCGCCGTGGTGCGCTGCCACTACGGCGTCGCGTCGCTCGCGGCGATGGCCTGGTACGGCGTCCGTGTCTTCGAGTGCGCCACCGAGTTGTTCGGCGACGACATGGGTTTCCGCCAGTGCGGCTACCTGGTCGGTGTCGGCGATGCCGACGTGGACGCGCTGAAGGCCAACATCGCGATGCAGCAGGAACTCGGCATCGATGTCGACTTCCTCGGACACGACGCGGTGGCCGACCTCTGGCCCGGCGTCTACACCGACGACTTCGCGGCGTTCGCCTACGAGCCGCGCGGCGGGCGCGGCGACGCGTACATGACCGGCATGGCATTCGCCGCCGCGGCACGCACACTCGGCGTCGGCATCCGCCAGAGCACAACGGTCGCGGCACTGCTGGCGCGCGCCGACGGATCGGTCTACGGGGCCGCCCTGGCCGACGGCACTGAAATCCATGCCGCCACCGTCGTTTTGGCCACCGGGCCATGGGCGCCGGCGCTCGCCGCGACTGTCGGGGTTGACATCCCGGTGCGGGCCCAGCGCGCCCAGGTGGTCCTCGTCGACCAGGGCCGGCCCACCCCCCTCGTGCCTGTACTGTCCGATCTCGTTGGGCTGCAGTACATCTGCCGCGAACCCAACGCCGAGTTGCTGGTTGGCAACAGCGACCATTCGGCCCCGGAGTTCGTCGACCCGGACGGCTACCCCAACCATGCCGATGCGTCGGCCATCGAAACGGTGATCGCCAAGCTCGGCCACCGCCTGCCCGACATGCCCGATCCGCGGATCACCACGACCTACGGCGGCTGCTACGACGTGACGCCGGACTACAACCCGATCATCGGTTCCTCTTCGCTCGACGGGCTCTTTCTCGCCACCGGATTCAGTGGACACGGCTTCAAGATCTCCCCGGCGGTCGGCAAGCTGGTCGCTGATCTGCTCGTCGACGGCACCACCGACCTGCCCGGCGTCACGGCGCGCGACTTCCGGTATTCCCGCTTCGCCGAAGGCGACCTGCTCACCAGCGCACACCCCTACACCGGCGCCGGAAACATGCGATGAACAGCGATGAGCCGCTTGCGCGAAGAGCAGATGAGCAGCGATGAGCCGCTTGCGCGAAGAGCAGATGAGCAGCGATGAGCCGCTTGCGCGAAGAGCAGATGAGCAGCGATGAGCCGCTTGCGCGAAGAGCAGATGAGCAGCGAAGCCCAACTTGAGGAGGACACGATGACCGTCGACACTGCCGAACCGGCCCAGCAGACTCAGGCACCCATCAGCCTGGCCGAGCGCTCCCGTGCGTCGGACACCACCTTCATCCTCGCGTTGTTTGTCACGTTGGCCGGCAAGCCGTGCGCGAAGCTGGTGCCCGTCCAGGCCGTCGACATGCTCGCTCATGAGGGTGTCGGGTTCGCCGGATACGCCGCAGGCGCGATGGGACAACTACCCAAGGACCCGGACCTGATCGCGATCCCCGACGCTTCGTCGTTCACGCCCATCCCGTTCGTTCGCCCGGGATTGGCTCTGGTGCACTGCGATCCGTACGTTAACGGCGAGCCGTGGCCCTACGCGGCGCGCACGATCCTCAAGGAAACCCTGCGCAGAGCAGCCGATCTCGGCCTGACGGTGAACGTCGGCGCCGAGGTCGAGTACTTCCTGGTGACCCGCACCGAGGATGGCTCGCCGGCCGTCGCCGACACCGCCGACGTCAGCGCGCAGCCGTGTTATGACGCCCGCGGTGTGACGCGGATGTATGACCACTTGGCCGAGATATCGCAGGCGATGAATTCCCTCGGCTGGGGCAACTACGCCAACGACCATGAGGACGGCAACGGCCAGTTCGAGCAGAACTTCGAATACGCCGACGCGCTCACCACCGCCGACCGCGTCATCACCGCGCGCTATCTACTGTCGGTGATCGCCGAACGGCGCGGAATGCAGGCGACGTTCATGCCCAAGCCGTTCAGCGATCGAACCGGCTCGGGCATGCACATGCACATGTCGCTGTGCGACGAGACAGGTCCGATCTTTCCGGACCCCGCCGACGCCAAGGGGCTTGGGCTCTCCACGACCGCATACGCGTTCATCGCCGGCATCCTCGACCACGCCCGCGCGTTATCAGCCGTCATCGCGCCGACGGTCAATTCCTACAAGCGCACCGGCGCGGCGACCACCGCCAGCGGCGCTACCTGGGCGCCGCGTACGGCCTGCTACGGCGGCAACGACCGCACCAACTTTCTGCGCGTGCCTGACCAGCACCGGGTAGAACTGCGCGGCGGCGACGGATCGGCCAACCCGTACTTGGCCGCTGCGGTGGCCACCGCCGCAGGGCTGGACGGCATCGCCCGTGGCCTCGATCCGGGCGCCCCGGGCACCGGCGCCGGCGCG
This sequence comes from uncultured Actinomycetota bacterium, assembly GCA_963759655.1. Taxonomy (GTDB): domain Bacteria; phylum Actinomycetota; class Actinomycetes; order Mycobacteriales; family Mycobacteriaceae; genus Mycobacterium. The sequence goes on from CAVXAG010000033.1 coordinate 122,109, forward strand.
CCGCTGCCGCTGACGTTGCTGCATGCCGTCGAGGCACTCGAGGCCGACCCCGTCGTGTCGGCGGCGCTCGACGCCGCAGGCGAGGGCGTGGCCGCCTACTTCGCGCAGCTGAAACGCGAGGAGTTCTTCGACTGGCACAACACCGTCTCCCCGTGGGAGATCGAGCGCTACCTGACCGCGTTCTGAGCGGCGCGATCATGTGCGGAATCGTAGGACTTCACCTTCGCGACCCGGCGCTGGAGCCGCAGCTGGGTGTGCTGCTCACCGCGATGCTCTCGGAGTTGGTGGACCGTGGACCGGACTCGGCAGGCGTGGCGATCTACGGCGACCCGACGTGGTCGCCGGCCGGCCACGCCACGGTGACGCTGCTGGACAATCCCGGGCCGGCCGGCGATCTCGCTGCGGAGCTGACCACCGCGCTGGGTGTGCCGGTTACCGCCACCGATCTGTCCCCGACCACCGTGGTGCACGCTGCCGTCGGCTACGAAACACTCGCCGCCGCAGCAGAGTCCGTGGTTCCGGCTGCCCGGGTGATCGGTTTCGGCTCGGAGCTGACGGTGCTGAAAGGCACCGGTGACCCACGTCGGCTGGCCACCAGGTTCGGCCTGCCGGCCGCGCGTGGGTGGCAGGGCGTCGGGCATACCCGGATGGCGACCGAATCGGCGGTGACCGCGCAGGGATCACATCCATTCTCGGTCGGACCCGACCAGTGCCTGGTACACAACGGCTCGTTTTCCAACCACCTGTCCGTCAAGCACCAGCTCGAACGCGAGGGCGTGGTCTTCGACAGCGAGAACGACACCGAGGTCGGCGCCCGATTCATTGCCAAGCAGCTCGCCGAGGGCGCCGGTCTGGACAAGGCGCTGTTGGCGCTGAAAGAGACGTTCGACGGCTTCTACACGTTGCTGGTATCGACAGCCGAATCGTTTGCCGTGTTGCGCGACCCGATCGCCTGCAAGCCCGCGATCATCGCCGAGACCGCCCGCTGGGTAGCGGTCGCGTCGGAGTACCGCGCCCTGGCCGGACTTCCCGGCATCGACGGGGCGCGGATCTTCGAACCGGAACCGGAAGAGGTGTACGTATGGCATCGGTAGAAGCCGCGCAAGCCGTCACGATCGATTTTGGTGCGTTGGGCACCCGCCGGATCAATGAGATGCTCGCCTCTCCCGGCGCGCCGAAGATGCTGACCATCACCAATCCTCGTGGCGCGCACGCGCTTGCATGCGGCCTGGACGATGACCTCGAGGTGACCATCGACGGCCACGTCGGCTACTACTGCGCAGGTATGAACAAGCACGCCACTGTCACCGTCAACGGCAACGCGGGCGTGGGGGTGGCCGAAAACATGATGTCGGGTGTCGTCCGGATCACGGGTGACGCCTCGCAGTCCGCGGGCGCGACCGGCCACGGCGGATTGCTTGTGATCGAGGGCAACGCCGCGGCCCGCTGTGGCATTTCGATGAAGGGCGTGGACATCGTGGTCGGCGGCGATATCGGGCACATGAGCGCATTCATGGGTCAGGCCGGCCGTCTGGTCGTGTGCGGGGATGCCGGTGAGGCGCTCGGTGATTCGCTGTACGAGGCCCGCATCTACGTGCGTGGCAAGGTGGCCTCGCTCGGCGCTGACTGCGTTGAAAAGCCCATCTGCGCTGCGCATCTCGTTGAATTGAAAGAGCTGCTCGACGTGGCGGGGTTTGACGCCGATCCCGCGGAATTCACTCGCTACGGTTCGGCGCGCAGCCTGTACAACTTCCACGTCGACAACGCATCGGCCTACTGAACCCCATCCGCCAGGAGGATCACCGTGACTACCACCGCACCGGGCCTTCGCGAGTCGGCCACCTTCGACCGCGACGTGATCCATCAGATCCAGCGGGCTGCCGAGACCGGGATATACGACATCCGTGGCTGGGGCGCCAAACGCAAACTGCCCCACTTCGACGACCTGCTGTTCCTCGGCGCGTCGATGTCACGCTATCCGCTCGAGGGATACCGGGAACGCTGCGACACCGACGTGATCCTCGGCGACCTGCACGCGAAGTTCCCGTTACACCTTGATATTCCGATCACGATCGCCGGCATGAGCTTCGGTGCGCTGTCCGGGGCCGCCAAAGAGGCGCTCGGGCGGGCAGCCACCCAGGTCGGCACCTCCACCACCACCGGCGATGGCGGGATGACACCCGAAGAGCGCGGCCACTCCAAACACTTGGTCTACCAGTACCTTCCATCGCGCTATGGGATGAACCCCGACGATCTGCGCAGGGCCGACGCGATCGAAATCGTGCTCGGCCAGGGCGCCAAGCCCGGCGGCGGCGGCATGCTGCTCGGCCAGAAGATCACCGATCGCGTCGCCGCGATGCGTACCCTCCCCCCGGGAGTCGACCAGCGCAGCGCCTGCCGGCACCCGGACTGGACCGGACCCGACGATCTGGCGATCAAGATCCTGGAGCTGCGCGAGATCACCCATTGGGAAAAGCCGGTCTACGTCAAGGTTGGCGCCACCCGCACCTATTACGACGTGCAGTTGGCGGTGAAGGTGGGGGCCGACGTTGTTGTGGTCGACGGCATGCAGGGCGGTACCGCCGCCACCCAGGAGGTGTTCATCGAACACGTCGGCATTCCGACGCTTGCCGCGATTCCCCAAGCAGTGCAGGCACTTCAGGAACTCGGGGTGCACCGCAAGGTGCAGCTCATCGTGTCCGGCGGAATCCGCACCGGCGCCGACGTCGCCAAGGCGATGGCCCTTGGCGCTGACGCCGTTGCCATCGGCACCGCCGCGTTGATCGCGCTCGGCGACAACCACCCCCGCTACGCCGACGACTACCGCCAACTGGACTCGGCTGCCGGGTTCTACGACGACTTCCAGGCCGGTCGCGACCCGGCCGGAATCACCACCCAAGACCCTGAGCTGGAGAAGCGGCTCGATCCCATCGACGGGGCCCGTAAGGTGGCCAACTATTTGCGGGTGCTGACCATGGAAGCGCAGACGCTCGCGCGCGCGTGCGGCAAGTCGCACCTGCGCAACCTCGAACCCGAAGACCTCGTTGCGCTCACCGTGGAATCCGCTGCCATGGCCAGAGTGCCGCTGGCCGGCACGAGCTGGATCCCCGGCTAGGCCCGCCGCGGGCCGTTCACGACGACGTAGGAACGACGGCTGCCTTCGACTCGGGCCGATCTGAGAACATCGGTCGCTCCGGCGTGTCTTCTGAAGAAGGGGCGGAGGTATCGCGCGACACAACAAACTCAGGTTGGTCGGGATGAGAGAACAATTCGGAAGAATCCATCGGCACATCTCCTTAAGCATGGGCAATCTCGACTGCGACGCACGGCGGCGGTCGAACGACAAGCGAATCGCACGCTGACTTTGTTTGAGCGTTCACGATTCAGATCAGACCAAAACGAACGGTCTGCCCGATACTCTACACCCGGCAGCTCTGGAGCAGAGCAGTGAGGTGCGCGGCAGCTGGGCCAGGACCCGTGATTTGAGCAGCCAGTCTTTGCCCGGGTAGGCTCATGCCGTTGGTTCCTCAGCCAGTCCGGAGCGGCGTTTCAGTTGTGCAGCGCCGCGAGCACCCGCTCAGCGCCGGACTCAGCCCGCGATCGAAACCCCGCCATCGAAACCCCTTGGTGCGGTCGGCCGTTACGAAAACGACGCCCGCACCTCACTCACCCTGCGCCGACTTAGCCGAGGACACTTCATGGCCATCGCGGATGTCGCGAGGTACGCGCACTTAAGTCAGTCGGACATCACCGCACTCGGGGAAGAACTGGACGCGATTCGCCGCGACGTCGAAGACTCTCGCGGCGTCGGTGACGCCACATACATCCACAAGGCCATCCTGTTCCAACGGACGCTTGAAGCTGTCGGGCGAGTGCTCATCTTCGCCGGCCGTTCGAGGTTCGGCTGGGTGCTGGGAACCGCAACGTTGGCCCTGGCGAAGAGCGTCGAGAACATGGAGCTCGGCCACAACATCAGCCATGGTCAATGGGATTGGATGAACGACCCCGAAATCCACTCGACCACCTGGGAGTGGGACATGGCGGGGGTGTCATCGCAGTGGAGGTATTCGCACAACTACCGGCATCACGTGTTCACCAACGTTCTTGGCGTGGATGACGACCTCGGATTCGGCATCATGCGGGTGACTCGCGATGAACCCTGGCAACGACGCCATCTGCTTCAGCCGTTGCGAAACTTGCTGTTGGCGGTCATCTTCGAGTGGGGAATCGCCTTGCACGGCATCCACTCAGAACATGAACGGGCCGTGACGACTGCGAAAAGGGCCAGTGCGACAAAGTCTCTGATCTCCAAGGTCGGGCGCCAAGTAACGAAGGACTACGTACTCTTTCCTGCCCTGAGCGGCTCTCGTTGGCGCAGGACGCTCGCTGCGAACCTGCTGGCCAATATTCTGCGCAATGTGTGGGCGTACACGGTGATCTTCTGTGGTCACTTTCCTGATGGCGCGGAAAAGTTCACCCTCGTCGCAGTTGAGCAGGAAACCAAATCTGAGTGGTACCTCCGTCAAATGCTGGGGACAGCGAATTTCAAGGCCGGGCGGGTGCTCGCGTTCACCAGCGGCCACCTGTGCTACCAGATCGAACACCACCTGTTTCCCGACCTCCCGAGCAATCGGTACCCCGAGATCGCCGCTCGCGTGCGGCCGCTGTGCGACAAGTACGACCTGCCCTACACGACCGGTCCGTTCTTTCGCCAAATTCTGTTGGCGGAGCGGACAATCCACAAATTGGCGCTTCCCGACCGCTTCTTGGGCGCAACGTCCGACGACGCGCCCGAGACCGCCTCGGAACGGAAATTCCTCGTCGGCGGGTCACCTGCCACCCGCCGTGGGCAGGGAATGCGATCTGGTCTGCGCACAGCGTTGCGGGAGACCAGTGAGAGGGTCACATCCCGCCGCCGTGCCAAAGCACGGTCTCTCTGGAACTGGTCTCGCGGATCGTCGGGCGATTAGGCCACCAGCGGAACGCCTTATAGCGCTGGGCGTAGCCGCGATAGTCGACGTCTGCTGGTAGCTCCAGTAACGCCGGCTCGGTGTACACGTAAACGTGGCAGTCGTGACCTTGGATACGAACGGGCAGCACCGGCTCGTCGTCTGCTCCTCGACGCTTGGGAAGTTCAGCCCCGGTCGGCACGCGCCATGTGTCCAAATAGTCGAGGCGGAACTTCTTGTGTGTCTTGTTTGTCCGGGATTCTTTGAATCCCATGCTTTTGATCGTTACCGGCTCGGCCCCATTGTTGATGATGGTCAGGACGAACGCCTCATCCTCGGAATCTTCGGCGCGTCGGACTGCTACTTCGACGACGATGCGCGGCCACTTGAGCCACATCACCGCGACATTCCAAAGCAGCGCAGTAAGCGAAATAGCGAGAGCCGCTATCGCCACCACTTCGGCCGCCTATGTCACCCCGGCCAGTCGCCCCCGTCAAAGCCAGCTTGGCTGCCACGAACCCAACGGAGTCAGTGGATACTTGTATTCACCTGGCGTCTTGGACATCTCGATCATTTCCGTGACGCCTTTGTAGCGGCCCATTGGCGTATCGACTTCGAATGTATCGGGATCCGGATAGCGGTGTTCATCATTTGAGCCGGCCGTCTTTGTCGCGTAGTCGCGATCGAAGATGCCCAACTCGGCAAGCCACAGAGCCGTGCGGACCAGCGAAACCCGCACTCGGTAGCTTCCGCCCTCCTTCGCACGCCGTAGCAGTGCCGACAGGACGCCGCAGGTTGCCAGCCAACCCGCCGCGTAGTCGCAGGCCACGAAGATCGACGGATGTGCCGGCTTGTCGTCGCTGCCCTCAATGTTGTCCAGGCCCAACGCGAAAGTGGCCGTCACGTCGAAGCCGACGCGACTCGACCACGGTCCGGTTTCGCCGGCCCAGGTGACCTGTGTGTCGATAAGGCCCGGCCGCTCTTTGATCACTTCCTCCGACGTGATGTTGAATCGCTCCCGCCATCCCGAACGGCGGTTCGTGACCAGGACGTCGGCGGTGGAAAGAAGCTCACGGAACTTCGCGCTGCCTTCCTTGTCACCCAGCTCGAGCATGGTGGACCGCACCCCGACATGCGAGGTGTAGTGCCACAGCGTCTGCTCGACGTCGGATGGCCGCCACACGTTGAGCGCGTCGGCGCCATGCAGGGCCATTGCGCGACCGATCGAAGGGGCCGCGATGACGTGGCTTGACGAGAGTAGGCGGATGCCGTCGAGCGGCGTGGTCGGGTTGGGCGTGAACGGTATGGGATCGCTTTCGCCTACTTTCTCGACGCTGACCAGAGGCATCAGCCCCAGGTTCTTGGTGAAGGCATCCAGCTTCAGCACGTCTTTGATGTTGCGGGCCAGCGGCATGGGCACGCCGGCTTTCTCAGCGGCTTCTTCAAGCTCCGCACCGTTCCACTCCTTCACCGCGTCGCGTATCACTTCATACGAGCCGCCCCTGGGTTTGAGCAGCTCGAGTGCGCGCTGGCGTAAAGCGGGATAAACCTCGGCAAGCATGATCCACTTGCCATCCGCGGTGGGAACAATATCCGGACCGTCGGAAAATGGGCTATATGGATCCGTGCGTCCCGGGAATCCATTGACGAGTTCCCACTTCCCCTCGAGGAACGGTGTGAGGCGTCGCAAAGCCTTACGCACGTCGATGTGAATATCCTGGCCCTCGCCTGTGCGCTCCTTCCATATCTTGGCGATCAGGATCGCCTTGACCGCCAGCGAAATTGCGCTGATCGAGCCATACGGCAGTCGATCCGGCGTGATGGGATCAGCGCCGTAATAGGTGACCTCACCTCCGGATTCGGAAGTTGTTGCCCCTAGCCTCTGCAGTAAGGACTCAACATGTGCGGGGACGTCTATCGTGCTGCTCTGTAACTGATTCTCGTAGTTCTCGATTATGGCTTTCGCTAGATTTTCTGCTGCGTCCACAGTCCATCTCCTCGTTGTGCCGAGCCGCGAACGGGCCCTTCCCCAAATGATGGTGAGAACACCCGACGAGGTCGATGTACTGAGAAACAACGGTTGGCAGCTGTCGTTGTGTCAGCTCACACGGGGCTGGACCGTCCGATCAGCCCGTGATGTCGGCCCCGACCCGCGCTTGCGAACCCGCGATCTCTCGCATCTGGCCGAGAACGCGCACCACCACCTGGGCGGCAAGCCACAACGCCACTTGGTCGTCCTGGGACACCGCGGGCAGCAACTCGGCGACGCGCTGCCTGCGGACGTCGGCACGCGCATCCCAGATCTGTCGGCCGCCCTCGCCGAGCATGACCAACGACGCTCGGCCGTCATCGGGATCGCTCCACCTCTCCAGCAGTCCTTGACGTTCCATCCGTTGCACCGCACTGTTTCGAGATTCCTGTGTGCTGGGCATTCCGCGACTCGGTACATCCGAAACCCGTTGGGGCGCAACGTCACCCAGCAGCACGACGAACGTCACGACTTTTTCACACGCCGGGTTAGAATTTTGAAGACTAGGAAACTCGTTGCGAGACAGCAGATTTCAGAAACACGCAAATTCGCGAAATGCGTTGTTTTCAACGCCGGGACCTCACGATATGTCTTCACCACAGATGTATCGGTTAACGAAGTCCAGGCCTTCATCCGTGACCTCGTACTTGTAATCGGTTTGTTCGCCCCGTTGGATCGCTACGGGCGCTAGTTCAACTCGTTTCAAAAGCCCGTCATTGACTGCGTGGAGGAGAGGGATCTCCAAACCCGCCTCGACGATGAAGGATCTCCGGTCGGTCTCGGCAATCTGGTCGAACACCCGGCGCTCGAAATCAGAGTAGCGGCTGTTCAAGATCCCGAGATTGCGCTTATACATGAGGATCGACTGCCGATCGATTTCTTTCTTTTGGCAGCTCGGGCACAACGCGATGAGGTTCTGGAACGTGTCGTCATGGCTCTGTGACTCAGGCACGATGTGAGCTATCTCGGTCGTTCGGTGCCGACAGGTGGGGATGGCGCATCTATGGCCCGCCTCGACCAGCACCATTCTTTTTCGGGCCATTGGCACACCTCTGAACCCACCCCGGCCGAAACCTCGCCGGGCCGACCGCGGTGCGCTAGCCGTCAGATCCGCCCTCCACGTCTTCGCGAAACGATGGATCATCCAGGCGACAAAGCACACTGCTATCACCAACACCCCGTAGTGCAGCGCCAAGCTCCACCAGGGTGGGGTGGGCTCCTCCTGAGCGGCCACCACCGGAATCGTCCTCGGGGGCGCGGAACTTCGCAGAACGACCTGGGGGGTCTGCACCAGCACCCTGCTCGGAGGCGCCTGGGCCGGGCGGGCCGCCGCGGCCTCGTAGCGCACGCGTGGCGTCGAAATACGATATTGCGCCACCGGAAGCAGACAGTTCCGGCTGGCCATCGAATCTGCCCCAACGCTGGCACATGCGACCCATGGAGCCGCCTGTGCCACACCGGGTGTGGTGGCTAGCACCGAGAACGGTGCGAGCACTATGGCGGCTGCCGCCGCCGCGATAACCTTGCCCAATCCGCCCTGGCCGAGCAGCGCCGGCAGCCGGTAACACTCGAACGCCATCTCGCCCTCTGGCCTTTCCCAACGCCCTTACCTGGTCGGACATGCTAGCGACCCACCAGCTAAAAATACTCCAACCGGGGTGGCGGTGGACGGCAAACGGCACCGTCTACGTCACCGCCACCGGCAACAACCGGTCGGAATAGAACTGGCGAGCCCATCGCCGCAATTCGCTGAATCTGATAGCGCTCTACCGCTGCGGTAGCGGACGGGAACGCACCAGGGTTGGCCACCAGAACCACGGCCCGAGGATTCTGAGGATGGACGGCACGACGAACGAACGCACGATCAGCGTGTCGAGCAGCAGGCCGATGCATACGGTGGAACCTATCTGACCGATAGTTCTGAGATCGCTTGTGAGCATCGCCAGCATGGTGAACGCGAACACCAAACCCGCGGACGTCACCACACCACCGGTGCTTCCGAGCGCGCGGATGAGACCGGTGTTCAACCCGGCGTGGAGCTCCTCTTTGACTCGGGCGATTAACAGTAGGTTGTAGTCCGACCCCACCGCCACCAGGATGATGAACGTCAGCGGCAATATCAACCAGTGCAGGTGCAGGCCGATGAGGTGCTGCCAGACGAGCACGGAGAGCCCGAACGCCCCGGCGTACGAGAAGGCCACCGTGCCGGGGATGACTAAGGCGGCCATCAGACTTCGCGTGATGAACAACATGATCAAGAAGATCAGCACGAAGGCGGCGACCGCCACGATGGCCAGATCGGATGCGCTGTATTCCTTGATGTCCTTATCGGTCGATCCCGAGCCGCCGATGTAAACTCTCGCGCCGGCCAACGACGTCTCTTTCAAGATCGTGGTTATCGCCTCGGGGAACGCGTTGACATGGTCGACGCCTTCGGGGCCCATGGCGTCCCCCTCGTGGGTGACGATGAACCGAGCAGCCTTGCCGTCCGGCGACATCAGGAGCTGCATACCAGTCTTGACGTCTTCGTTGTCAAAACCTTCATGGGGGATGTAGAAGAAGTCATCGCTCTTGGACTGGTCAAAGTCGAGCCCCACATTGATCTGGTCGTCGAAGGTCTGGTCGGTCTGGGTGGCCTGCAGATGCGAGGGGCCGTAGGAGTTGACGATGACAGCCTGGAGTGCCTGCGTATCGTCCCTCAGGATCTTCAACTGGGTGACCAACTGGGGCAGGAGCGCGTCGACGGCCTGGAGATCGGTGACGGTGTTCGCGATCTGGACGTCGAGGCTGTCGATGCCGTCGAGTCCGTCGAACAGCGATCGGAATGCCCAGCACATGGGAATGTCGTAACAGTTTGGCTCCCAATAGAAATAGTTCTTGAGGGGTCGGATGAAGTCGTCGAGATTTGAGATGTCATCGTTTATCTCGTCGGTGACTTGCTGCAGATTCTCCGCGGTGAGCACCGTTGCGTGCAGGTCGTCTGACAGCTGTTGCGTGAGGTCGATCGTTTTCCCCAGCGTCGCTACGGTGTCCGCCTGGATCTGCGCCTGCTTGTCAGTATCGGCGTTCTGCTGCTGGTTGAACGGGAGCTGTTGACCGTTTCCGCTGCCTTGCGTGGTGAACAAGTAGGGAAGGGTGGCATGTTCCAATGCTCGGCCCATCGGCCTGGTGATGCTTTGCACCTCCGCGATGCCGGGAAGCCGAATGAGTGCTCTGGCCACCCGGTCCAACGAGATGAAATCTGCCGAGTTCCGCATGTCATGATCCGTCTCGACCATCAGCATCTCGGAGAACAGTTTGCTCTTCGTGAAGTGCCGATCCGCGGCCGCGAAACCCTGATTGGAAGGGGAATTGGGCGGCTGGTATTGACGGTCGTCGTAGTTCACCCGATACGTCGGCACGAAGATCGCCCCCAGCATGACGGCGGCGGCACTGGCCGCGAGGATCGGCTTCGGCCAGCGCACCACGCTCGTCCCGATCCGCCGATAAAGCTGCCCCTTAGCCTTCCCTCTCGGGTCCATGAGCCCGAAAAGGCTGCCCAACGTCAACAGGGCCGGGCCGAGGGTCAGCGCGGCGGCGATGGTAAACAGCATGCTGACGGCAACGGCGGGCCCCATGGTGTGGAAGTAGTTGAGTCGCGCGAAAGTCAAGCAGTAACACGCCCCCGCGATCGTCAGCCCCGAGCCAATGATGACCGGTGCGACCCCCCGATACGCGGTGTAAAACGCCTCCTCCTTGCTTTCGCCGGCTTGTCGCGCCTCGTGATAGCGGCCCATTAAGAAGATGCCGTAATCGGTCCCCGCTCCCAGGGTCAGCGCGACGACGATGTTCACCGCGAATGACGAGAGCTCGAGGTACCCGAGATGCCCTAGGGTTGAAATGACTCCCTTCGCGACCAGCAGTTCGAACAGAACGCCGTACAGGGGCACCGCCAAGGTGGAAGCGCGGCGATACACCAAGAACAACATCCCGACGATGAGGAAGATCGTCACGATCGTGATGTCGTTCAAGCTCGAATTGGCAATAGTCAGCGTGTCCGAGGCCAGCGGAGCCGCGCCGCTGACATAGACCTTGAGCCCGGGCGGCGGCGTGTCCTTGGCGACGGTATCCCGAACGGCACCCACCGACTGATTCGCCTGCATTTGGCCGATATCGCCCGCGAGACGCAACAGCACGTACGTGGCCTTGCCGTCGACGCTCTGCGCCCCGGCCGCGGTGATCGGCTTCCCCCACAGATCCATGACGTATTGCACATGCTTGGTGTCTTGCTTGAGGCGGCGCATCAAGTCGTCGTAATACTGATGGTCCCCGTCGTCCAACGGTCGGTCGGCTTCGAACACGACCATGGCCAAGCTGGTCGAATTGGACTCCTGGAACTTCTCGCCGATGTGCAGCAGCGCCCGCTGCGACGGCGCGTAGTGCGGGACCTGCGGCCCCGCGAGTTCTTCTGCGACTCTCTCTACCTGCGGCATGAAGGTGTTCGTCGAGATCGCTAAAAGCCCCCAAAAGAGGATGATCGGTATCGCCAGGGCACGAACCGTCCTGGCGACGAAAGGCCGTTTCGCCCCGTGCTCCTTCGCGCGATGCTCGCTCATGCGGATTTCACGATGCAGAAGACGTGCGCATCCTGATGGGTGTCGGACTGTTCATCGCCGACAACGCCGTTCACCAGTATCCGACAGCCGACTTGACCACCGCCGCGAACTTGCGCCGAGATGCTGGCGGACACCACCGTGAGCGTGGTCGTCTCCGTGTGCGACCACGGCAACGTCGTGAGATCAACCCGATGCGGATGCCCGTCGACGTCCGCCCAGACGAGGATCCCCCCCTCCCCGATGGAGCCGGACAACTCATACGTGACCCGTTTGGGACTGAACTCCGGAGGTGCTTGCGGGCCAAGGACGGTGATGACAGGCCCGGGAGCGGAGAACTCGTGCACCTTCCACATGCACACCGCGCCCAAAGCGAGCGCAACGACGGCAACCAATGGCATCCAGACTCGCGCCAAGACAGTCCTGCCGACTGAACGAGGGCTCACTCGGTCACCCCTCTCGCTCCCGCTCCGACTTTCGTGCAAGAGCAGAATAAGACCCGGAGCTATATATCAGGGTTTTCGTGATGAAGCGTGGTAGTGGTCGGGTGACACGGTTGGTTGCCTGACCTTGGGAATGGCCCTGGGGCCTCATGATTCGTGGTGTTACGGAACACGAACAGGAAGGCCCCAGGTGATTGAGAACAGTAGTGCCACGGCGATGCTCGGGCTGGCAGGCATGGCCGTGTTGGCGGTCTCGGAGGGCGACCGCGAGGTCGAGTACGCGATCGAGACGACGGCAAGCGTGGGTTGGTGCCCGACCTGCGGTGCGCAGGCGCGGTTGCACAATCGGCGCCCGACCTGGGTGCGGGATCTGCCCGCCGGGGATCGGGCGGTGACGTTGGTGTGGGTCAAACGCATCTGGCGCTGCATCCATGTTGAGTGTGAGCAGCAGACCTGGACCGAGAGCCATCCGCAGATCCGAGCGCGGGCGTCGTGGAGTGAGCGGGCCCGTAAGCAGGCGTGTCGGCGGGTCGGTCGGGACGGGCATTCGGTGGCGGCGGTGGCCCGCGATTTCGGGGTGGGCTGGGCGGCGGTGATGGCCGCGGTCGTCGAGTACGGCACCCCGTTGATCACCCACCCCGACCGCCTCGACGGGGTGGCCGCGGTCGGGGTGGATGAGACGGCGTTCGCCCGCGCCAACCCGATCCGCTCGACGCTGTTCGCCACCGGCATCGTCGACCTGCACCGCGGCAAGCTCATCGACATCATTCCCGGGCGCAGCCGGAAAGTGTTGGCCGACTGGCTGATCAGCCAGCCCGCCGAATGGACGGCAGGCATCGAGGTGGCGGCGTTGGATCCGTTCCGGGGCTACGGCGCCGCCCTGTCGGCCGGTCTGCCGCACGCGGTGCGGGTCCTGGATGCCTTCCACGTGGTGCGGCTCGGATTCGCCGCCGTCGATGACGTGCGCCGCCGTGTGCAACAGCACACCTACGGGCATCGGGGCCGGCGCGAGGATCCGCTGTACGGCATCCGCCGGGTGCTGCGTCGCGGCGCCGAGAACCTCAGCACTCACGCGTGGGCGCGGCTGCTAGCCGGCATCGAGGCCGGCGACGAGCACGGTCAGGTCGCCGCCGCCTGGGTCGCCGCCCAAGAGCTGCGCGCGATCTACGGCTGCCGCGACCGTGACCGGGCCGCGGGCCGCCTCTATGACTGGACCGTGATGTGCATCGACTCGCAGGTTCCCGAACTGCGTCGGCTGGTCCGCACCCTGACCATGTGGCGCAATGAGTTCCTGGCCTATTTCAGCACCGGTCGAATCAGCAACGGCCCCACCGAAGCGGTCAACCTGCTGATCAAGAAAATCCTCCGAGTCGGCCACGGCTTCCGCAATTTCGACAACTATCGGCTGCGCCTGCTACTGCACTGCGGAATCACGTGGCAACATCACACCCCGACACCACTACGAGGTCGACTACCACGCTTCGCCGCGTAGAGCCATATATCAACTAGGTTGACATATGGCCTGCAGCTACTACCAGCCCTGGGTCGGAACGCGCACACCAGGTGTGCGGACGTTATCACCTGCTGGTGCTGTCGGCAGGACGGCGCAGTCTTCAACTCACCGGAAATCAACGAAACCGCCAGTTCCACGAATAGAAATTGAACATGTGTCCGTCCGCCAACCATGCAGCCGGCTCGAGAATGACCCGCGACAACGGACGGTGACCACACCACATGCCTTGTGTTGCTCAAGACATTTTCTGTAGTCGCCCTTTCAACCTCGCGCTGCGGAGAAGCCGAATGGCGAGGTTTGTGGAGGTCAACATGGGGATCACCCCGAGGAATGTCCGCTCGGAGGGCGTGGCTCCATGCAAGTAGAAAAGACTGCCAAATATATAAAAGCAGCCCAGCATGAACAAAGTGCCGGGAATGCAGAATGCCATCAGGGAGCTACGATCGGCAACGATTTGCTTCGCATAATCCAGCTCATCCTTCGACATGGGTTCGCGTTTGCGTACTTTATTTAGAACCGCTTTGGCGCTCCCAATTTCTTCGCTTATCGGAGCCGGCGTTCGGTCTCCCAGCCGCTTCACATGTACAGCAGCAAAGGCGGCGAACACCAACGCAAGCGCAAGGGTGACCATGGTCAGACAACCAAATAAATCCAACCACATTATTCCCGTCCCTTGCGCCGCTGCCGACCTATCGAAGACTCCTCAAAACGCTACCTCAACCAGTTGGTTCGCTTGACCCCAGGAAAGGACCTTCTCACACTGCAGGTCAGGGCCGGTTGTTCAGCCGCTGAACGCCTCCTGGACGGCCAGACTTAGCCCTTGGCGAGCGTGAACTTGCAAACGTCGGTGTAGCCGTCGCGGAACAAGTCGGCGCAGCCGGTTAGGTACTTCATGTACCGCTCGTAAACCTCTTCGGACTGGACCGCAGTGGCCTCGGCCTTGTTGGCCGAAAGACGTGCCGCCCAGATGTCGAGTGTTCGTGGGTAGTGAGGCCGCAGCGATTGCACCAGGTCAACCTCGAACCCACACTTGACCGCATGCTCCTCGACAATCTCCACCGCCGGTAGCCGGCCGCCGGGGAAGATCTCACGCATGATGAATCCTATGAAGCGCAGAAGGGACATCGTCACCGGGAGATTGCGCTCTGCCCATTCCTGCTTACTTGGCAGAAGGCTCGTTTGGAGCACCATCTTGCCCCCCGCCGGCATCGCCTCGTACGCCGTCTTGAAGAAGTCGTCGTAGCGCTCGAGGCCGAAGTGCTCGAACGCCTCGATCGAAACGATCCGGTCCACCGGCTCGTGGAAGTGCTCCCAGCTGTGTAGCAGAACTCGCTTTGAGCGAGGGCTATCCGACGTGGCGAAGAGTTGCTCGACATGCGCCTGCTGATTCCTGCTCAAGGTCAGACCCACGACGTTGACGTCGTACCTTTCCATCGCGCGCATCATCGTGGCACCCCAGCCGCAACCGACATCGAGCAGCGTCATACCCGGCCTCAGCTCAAGGCTGTCAAGTGCGAGGTCGATCTTCGCAAGCTGTGCCTCTTCGAGCGTCATATCGTCGCGCTCGTAATACGCGCAGCTGTAAGTCCGGGTCGGATCCAAGAAGAGTGAGAAGAACTCGTTCGACAGGTCGTAATGTGACTGGACGTCCTCAAACTGGGCTTTGAGGTCAGGCGTTGAAGGGCGCGCGTTTGGCATTGTTCGTCCTGTCCTTCGGCGCGATCCGGATCGCAACCGATGTCGCTGTGACAGTCCTCACTTGGTTGGCTGCTCTGATAGTACAAAATGTGCCGAGCGCGGAGTTCGGCCAGCGCAATACCTCGCACTACCTGCCTCTAGGGATGGGATGCAGCTGGCACAAGCGCGCTGATGTCCTCGCCCTGAAGGAGTTTGACCGTCAAGCCGACATCGAAGTAGTCCGTCCAGCGGGTGATCTTGCCGTCATCGCCGACGACGAATGTGCCCATCACCGGTACCGCTGGCTTGGTTCCGTCGGGCGTCTGGATGTAATCGAGCCGCTCAGTCAGAACGACTGGACCGTCACCGGCGATGTTCACGATCTCGAAGGCGTAGGCATCGGGGAACATGGCGAACTGCGCTCGCATGTTCTCCACGATGGCTTCCACTCCCGCCGACGCTGGCATGCCGACGTTCTGATACACCGCGTTCGCCGCCAGCAGCGGGCGCAACGCCTCCGGATCGCGGCGCTCCATCAGAGAACAGAACTCGCGGACAACGTCGACAGGATCAGACATAGCGAATCTCCACCTCAGGCAGACAACGGCAGTTGGTAACGCTCACATACGCCCTGTATGTAGCATCTGGACTGTATGTGACCTACAGGTTGTATGCAATAGGCTTTGGCGGTGCCGCGGCGTCAGGAACGGCTCGACCCGAAGGCGCGACGTGCCGCGCAAGCCGAGGCCACTCGCGCCGCTCTCCTCGACGCCGCCCGGCGACTGTTCGTCGAAAAGGGATACCACCGCACCGGCACCGAAGAAGTCGTCGCCGAGGCCGGAGTCGGCACGCGGGGCGCGCTCTACCACCACTTCGCCGACAAGCAGGCGCTCTTCGAGGCGGCGTTCATCGCCGTCGAAGAGGACCTCGTCATAGCGGCCGCGAAAAACCTCGCCGACCCGGCGGACGGAGCGTTGGACCTGTTGCGGCAAGGTCTAGTTGGGTTCCTCGACGCTTCCCTCACACCCCATGTCCAACGAATACTCCTCATTGACGGCCCTGCCGTGCTGGGCTGGGTCAGATGGCGCGAACTTGAAAGCCGGTACGGGCTAGGGGCTATCCGCGCCATGCTCGAGCGCGCCGTCGCAGAGGGCGACCTGGCGACGGGGCACCCTATTGATGCGCTCGCGCACGTGCTGCTCGCTGCTGCCGACGAGATGGCCTTGTTTATCGCGAATGCACCTGATCAACATGCGGCTCACGACCACGGCGTCCAGGTGTTGAACGCCCTTCTTGACGGACTGCGAGCGACCTAGTGATCACGCTGATCGCGGCGACTGGTGTTCAGCTATCGCCGTGCGACCAGTTGCTGCTGACCGCCCACCTGCCCGCTGCACTCGATCTTAAATTCGTCGGGTTCCTGCCGGCCGTGAACGATTCGATGTGGTCGATCATGGTGTTGAGTGCGGTTTCGAGGGGTTCGCCGTCGCGGAGCGTCTTGCTCAGCAGAAGTCCGCCCTGCAGGGCGGTCAGGAGTGCGATCGCCAGCCTGTCGATGTCGGTGCCGGGCAGGAACTCGCCGCGGTCTGCCATCGCGGCCAGGCCGGTGCGGATCGCCTGTTGCCAGCGCCGGTAGGCCGCTGCGAGGTCTTCGCGCGCATCGGTGTCGTTTTCGGCGAGTTCGCTGGCCAGCGTGCCGAGTGGGCAGCCACCGCGGTAACCGCCATCCCGCTGAAACGCGACGATGAGCTCGGCCCAGGCGCGCAATGCGTCCAGGTTGTCGAGGCGGGTCAGCAGCGTCTCCTGGATCCCGACAATGGTGTCCGTCTGGTGCTCGATGACGGAACGGGTAAGCGACCGTTTGTCGGCGAAGTAGTGGTAGATCTGCGATGCGCTGACATCAGCCGCGACCTGGACGTCTTCGGTGCTGGTGCGGGCGACCCCGCGGGTGCACATCAGGGTCGCGGCGGCGGCCACGATCCTGTCCCGGGTGGCGCGCCCTTTGGGGGTGACCATCCACCGAGTCTACCGATTCTGGAGTTGACATTCCAAAAATTGGATGCTTTTGTGGAGTGATCAATCCAATTCTTGCGTGAAGGCGGTCCAATGACGACTCAGACACCCAGCATCGAAGAGCAGACGCAGGCGTTCGTGACGGGACCCGCCGCCGCAATGCCGGCAGAGGTCATGGCTGCTTTCGCCGCCGAACAGGTCAGCCTGGACGCCGCGGGCGTGCCTATGGGCGTGAGTGCACCGGGTGCACTGATTCCCGACGGTGACCTGGTCGATGTTCACGGCGCCGCCACATCCTTGGCGCAGGTTCGCGCCGGGCGGCCCGCGGTGGTGGTGTTCTATCGGGGGGCGTGGTGCCCGTTCTGCAACATCGCGTTACGCACCTACCAAGCCGAATTGGCGCCCGCCCTCGACGATCGGGGTTACGCGATGATCGCGGTCAGCCCCCAGCTGCCCGACGGCTCGCTGACCGCCGCGCAAACCAACGAGTTGACCTACGCGGTGGTGTCCGACCCCGGCAACCAACTCGCCTCCGCGCTGGGCATACTGACCACGCCCTCCGCAGAAGCCGCTGCAGCACAGCAGAAGCTGGGACTGGATCTGGCCGAGCACAACGCTGACGGCGGCCTGACGCTGCCGATGCCCACGACGGTCGTCGTCGATGCCACCGGAGTGATCCGCTGGATCGACGTGCACCCCAACTACACGACCCGCAGCGAAGTCCCCGACATCCTGGCCGCTGTCGACGACCTGTCCGACGCGCTCGGGTTGTCCTAGCCGGTTACCGACCGACTACATAGTGATCACGCCAGCCGAATGGCTCATTCCACTACGTCTTTTACGGCACAATTCACATCACCCCACAGCCATGGCTGCCCCAACTACCGCAATGGCCCGAGATGCAATGACCGTGCCACGCTGCCGCGCCTGCAAAAGACGCGACCACCCGCTGCGCTATCGCACACTGTTCGACTGCTGGTATTGCCCGCGTTGCGAGACTGCGCGTATCCGCGACATCGTCAGCCAACTGATCACGGAGCTGACCGTATGAAACCCAGAGACCGAGTTGCACTCCGCCGAGGCCATTCGCGCAAGCCTGTCAAAAGTTCAGGCCCGAGAACATGATCCGGCCAGGATCATACTTCTGCCTAACGGCGGTCAGCCGAGATAGGTTCGCGCCGAAGTAGCGCGAAGCCGGTTGGTTCGCCTCGAGATAGTTCACATAACCGCCGACCGAATACGGCTGCACCGCTTGGTGTGCGGTGTTGAGCCAGCTGGTCGCCGCCGACGGGGAACCGGATGTCTCGACGTACCACTGCACCAGCGCGGACTGTTGCCGCCACGGAAAGGCTGAGGCCCCCGGCACCACAGTGGCGAGAGCGCCGTCGAGGGTGTGCATGATCGCCAACATACGACCCGCCCCGGGAGGAAAGGCGTTGACCGCAGCGGCGATGCCCTGAGCCGCGCCCGCGTTGATGATCGGGAAAACATCGGACCCGCCGACATATCCGAGCGGCGACGGGTTCAGGTTCCCGACGGCCAGATACCCCACCAAGTCCAGATAATTGAACGTGTGGTTCTCGGTCCCGGTCGGTTGCATTCCAACAGCTGAAGTGATGGCGCCCGCCACGCTGCTACCCGAGCCGGCCGGGCAGGTCGCCATAATGCGACAGTGCGTACCAAGCGCGTCGGTGGTGCTGTCCGCCAGTGCCCAACTGTTTCGGTCGGCGGTACGCAGCCAATTCTGCCAACCGACGAGGACTTGTGCGAACGACTGCGGCGGGAAATTGAGGTTCACGACGTCGACGTCCCCGGTGGGGAACGTGGCAAAGGTCAGCGAAGTTGTCACCCCGAAGTTGCCGCCACCGCCGCCGCGCAACGCCCACAACAGGTCTGGGTTGTTGGTGGTGGAGGCGGTGACCGCCTGGCCGCCGGGCAGCACCACCGACGCCGACGTCAACGCGTCACACATCAGGCCCGCATGCCGGGACTGGGCGCCCAGTCCGCCGCCCAGGGCGTGCCCGGCGGTACCGACCGACGGGCAGGTACCCGTCGGGATGCCCCGGCCGGCCGCGGCCAGCGCCTGGTGCAGCGCATACAGACTGGTCGCGGGCGCCACCGTGACGTACCCGGTGGCAGCGTCGTAATTGATGTCACCGGGCAGCTGACGCAGGTCGAGCACCATAGTTCCGTTCGCCGTGGATGCACCCACATAGGAGTGCCCACCACTGCGAGGACCGACCTTGAGGTTGTTGGCAGCAGCGAAGGCCATTGCCTTTTGCACGTCTGCCGCTGATGTCACGGTTACCACCGCCGCCGGCGTCGCGCCGTTATAGTTGGTGTTGAAAACCTGTTTGGCCGTGGCGAATTGGGGACCGTCACCCGGCGTCAGCACCTGCCCGCCGATGGCGGTGGAAAGACCGCTCCAGCCCGAGGCAATCGGGTCGGCGGTGGCTCGCACCGACCCGAAAACCGTCCCTGCAGCTAACGCTCCGGCGGCAGCCCGCAGAAACGTCTGCCGCGAGATCTCACGCGTCCGCTCCCGCGGTACCGTCATGCCCGAATTGTGGGCTACCTGGCGTCAAAAACCGCCCGGCCGCATGACGTGTCGCAGGACTTTCAGCCTATGACTGATTCGCCCATAAGAAACCGACGTCGCTGGAGCGCACCTCTGCAATCTTGCCTGCATCTCGACACGGCTATGGCCCAAGACCTGGGGCGCAGCATCCGCTTGGAGGGGACTTCTCGGATGCACAAGACCTGGTCCGCAGACCTTGGACGAGCAGACGGTCCCGCGTTACTCTTTGCCGATGATCGCGGGCGAGAAGGCGCCTGACTTCGCTCTGTATGACCACACCGGTCGGCCTCGGACGCTGTCCGGGCTCCTTTCCGAAGGGCCGGTTGTGCTGTTCTTCTTCCCAATAGCATCCTCACCGATCTGTACAGCCCAGGCTTGTCATTTTCGGGACCTGAGCAACGAATTCGCCACGGTGGGCGCCCAGCGGGTGGGCATCAGCACCGACACCGTCGACAGGCAGGCCCACTTCGCCCAACAGCGCTCGTTCGACTATCCGCTGCTCTCCGACGCGGACGGCGTGGTGTCCGAGCTGTTCGGGGTGCGCCGAGGCAGGCTCGCCAAGCTGCGTAGATCCGTCGTGGCGCGTCAGACGGCCCGGCGTGGCCAGCACACTCGGCGCCGTGGCCTGCTGGCCCGGCTGCTGCCGGTCAGACGGACCACATTCGTCATCGACACCGACCGCACCGTACTCAAGGTCGTATCCAACGAGCTCCGCGCATCGGTGCACGCCGACCAGACCTTGTGGTTCTTGGAGAACCACAACGTGCCGCATGGTTCGCCACATGTCCGGGAGAAGCACACCGACGCCCATCAGCGGTCGGAGGGCAAGGGCGAACCGATCGGCGACTCGTTGACAGAACCGGAAACCGCGGACGAGCCGAGCCTTGTCCGGCCATACGCGCTGACGGCAGGCCGTACCGACTCTGGTGTCGAACTGGCACTCGAGGCTAAGGTCGAAGCGCTCAACACCACAGCGAAGCCGCCGCGCTGGCCGAGAAATGATGTCCGGGGCCAGATCCTGACGTGGTGCGTACACAGCCCCTCGGTCGCCGAGATCGCCGCTCGTCTGTCCTTGCCGCTCGGTGCGACGCGGTTCCTGGTCGGCGACCTGGTGACACAGGGTTATTTGCGGGTGCACGCCCCCCTCGGTGACTCGATGACAATCGACGAACGACGTGAACTGATAAGAAGGACCCTGCGTGGCCTACGAGCACTCTGAGGGGTGGGGCGCCGCCTCGACGAAGATCGTCATCTCCGGCGGGTTCGGGGCCGGCAAAACGACGTTCGTCGGCGCGGTCTCGGAAATCATGCCGCTGCGCACCGAGGCGCTGGTCACCAGCGCGTCTGCGGGGATGGACGGCCTTGAGGCCACCCCGATGAAGAACACCACGACAGTGGAAATGGACTTCGGCCGCATCACCCTCGATAAGGATCTCGTGCTCTACCTGTTCGGCACGCCGGGCCAGCGCGGGTTCTGGTTCGTGTGGGACGACCTGGTCCGTGGCGCGATCGGCGCGATTATTCTGGCAGATGTTCGGCGGTTGCAAGACAGCTTCGCCGCCGCCGACTTCTTTGCGGCGCGTAACCTGCCGTTTCTGATCGCCGTCAATGAATTCGACGGTGCGCCAGGGCATCCTACGCACGCGGTCCGCCAGGCGCTGACCCTGCCCGACCACATCCCGGTGATCACCGTCGATGCTCGTGATCGCCACTCGGCGAAGGCCGCGTTGATCGCCGTCACGGAGCACTCTCTGAGCACCCTCACACCGCTGCGCGGCTGATCGGCAACTTAAAGGTGGTCGCGGCGTACGGAATTACCGTCTGACCTGCGTGGCAGGTAATGGATTCGAACCACTGTAGGCATACGCCGACGGATTTACAGTCCGCGTGGTGGTGTCTCAATGTGTCGCCCGCTGTCGCAGCGATACCCCTGATCTGCAGTGAACGTCCACGGCTGTTGCAGTATGTCCTCCGATGTTTCACACCGCGTGTGACAACGGCGTGACAATTTACCGGTGCCCAGATGGTCCGAGATCACGCGACGAGACCGTTTGCGGCCCAGGTGATGCGGCGAAACTGCAACCTCCAAGTGATGAGCCGGACTGGCCGCCCCGACTGCCGCCACCCCGGGGGCGAGCCAACGGCGATTCCCGACGGCGGTCCCCCTCGTCGGCCTGGGACGGCGAGCCGGTCATTCGGGTTTACGGTCGTAGAAGTCGACGCACCAGCTGCCTTCGACCCGGCTGAGCTGGTTGTAGCAGCCGGTCCGCTGGCCAATGTGCGCCAAGCTGGGATCCAGTGCGTGCAGCAGCGCTGTGTTGAACGCGTCGTGGGACACCATCACCAGCGGACCGTCGTGATATTCGCTGGTTAGCTCGGTCCAGGCCGCCAGCGCGCGCCCGGCGACCGCGGTCGCCGGCTCAACCCCGGGTGCCTGGTCGACGCTGCCGAATCGTTCTTCGACCTCGGTGCGGGGGTGGCCCGTCCACGGACCGTAGTCGCGGTCGTTGAGCCGCTTCTCGACCACCACCGGGATGCCCGCGGCCCGACCGATCGCCTCGGCCGTGGACAGCGCCCGCTGCAGCGGGCTGCTGATCACCACCGTGGGGGCGTAGCCGGCCAGTTCGCTGGCCAGCCGCGCGGCTTCCGCCCGCCCAACCTCGTCCAACGGCGGATCAGACAACCCACGTAGTCGCCCGTCGGCGTTGAGCGCCGTTTGCCCGTGGCGGGCCAGGTAGACCCGATCGACCCCGTCCATCAGCGTCACACTCCTCCCTGTGGCGCAGCAAGAGCCATCAGCCCACCCGGGCGGTTCGGGCGGTCATCAGCCACCCCGGCGGAGATCATCGCCGTGCCCGCCAGCCTATCCGAGCCGCCGCGCGCATCCTCAAGTCGATTAAAGAGTCGATTGACCACCCTTTGGGCGTCGGTACTCGGCCCATTAAAGTCTGGGCGGACTCAGGCGCAAGCCCGCTGAAGCTCTCCTTGGACCATGTCTCTTACGGGACCAGTGTCGAAGGCGACCGCCTCTTCCGCGCTGAGGTCACCGGGGCGTTCTCCGGCGACGATTGTGGCGATCTTCTCGGTCGAGATGCCGGCCCGTCAGCCGAAGTACTCGTGCCCATAGATCTCGTAGCAGGCGCCGTAGCGGGCCGCGATGGGGACCGTCAACCTCTAGTCCACAGACAGTCGACAGCCCAGACCCCACCCGACACAGCGCCGTACCCGCCCTTGACGGTTCAGTTCGCCTTGTGCGCCGCCGGCAGGTAGGCAGGGAATTTCACCCTGTTCCTCTCATCTCGCTCAAATGACGGCATCGCCACACCGGGGATTCGCGGGGCATTCACATGGATGAAGGCCGACCGTATCTCGTCGATCGCCCAGTATTTCGAGACCGCCGTGCGCAGCTCATCCTCGTCCACCTCGGTGGGCTTGGTCACGGTGTCCATATCAGCCGGGAAGGCGCCCTTGGCGAACACTAGAACGTGGTAGCCGGCGCCGGGCGCGGCGGCAGCAGATACCGAGCGCAGATAGCCGTCGCGCCGCCCCACCGGCAGTGAGTGGAAAAGCGTGCTGTCGGGTTTGCTGCCCGTCCCCCGTGCGACACGGTTCGAACGCTGGAACTTGCGCTTGCTGATCTGTGATCGGTAGCTGCGAGGTCGGTGCTAGCGTGCGTCAATGGACCTGGCGTCTGTGGCAGCCGTGTGGGATCAATTGGGCATCCCGCCGGGGTGGCCGCGGGCACTTACAATCGGCGGCCTATTTGCCCTGCTCTTCGTTGCCCAACACGTGATCAGGTTGCCCAGGATCAGGAGGCTTAAGAGAGGGCCCAATTTTAAGGGTCCAGCGCTGACGGGGACTGCGCGGATCTTATCGGTGGACTTTTACGGGAGCAGCCAGCGCACCCTCGGCTTCATGAAAGTCCTATACGGAATCGCGATGACGGTGGAAGTCCCCGGCCACCAACCGTACGACGTGAGGACTAGGCGGGTTATCCCTCAAAGGGTGTATCTCCGCATTGTTCGCGGCCTTGCTCGCGGCGACAGTGTCGTCTTCGCGGTACAGGCTGATTCCACCAACCTGCAGAGCGTTCGGATCGATTTCAGTCAATCGATCACGTAGCGGGAGTGGGCGGTAGCTCCTCGTACGCACGCGAAGCGCGCGTGTTAGTTCCCCGTACAGGCCAGGGCCGGTTTCTAGGTTGGGTATCTCTACCGCATGTACAGTGTGCTGTCGATAACGGTGTTGAAACGCCCGTCAAAGCCGGTGAACGTGGTGATGTCGGCCTGTTGGAAGCTGGCATTTGCCAGCCCGCGGTCGGCGGCAGCCTTGGTTGCCGCGACGATCGCCGTCGGAGCCAGATCGACGCCGTGCACCGTGTAGCCGTCGGCGGCCAGCGCCAGTGAGAGCTCGGCGTGCCCGCACCCGGCGTCGAGCACATCGCTGCGCACCTTGCCCGCCCGGATCAGCGCAGCGAGCTCGGGCTGGGGCTCGCCGATATTCCACGGCGGAGGGCCTTCGAAGTCGCCCTCCTCCCGATATGCACTCTCCCAGCCCATCATTTCTGACACCTGTCCGAACCTCCCCCTTGTCTTTCCCGTTCCGTGCTCACCTCCCTGCGAACAGCGTCGCGAACAACAGGCAAGGAGCCGCTGCGGATGTCACTTGTACGCGATGCCGGCGCTGGTCGGACCTTCGAGCGGAACGATTTCGAAGTCATGGAACCCGACCTCGCGGTACCAACCGCTCAGATCGCTGCCGGTAAAGTCGAAACCGTCACCGGTCTCAACGAGCATGTTGAGCGACCCGCCGGGATCACCCGCCCCCATCACCCGCACTCTGTTGAACCAGCTGCGCCGCTGAACACCCGTTTCGGCTCATTCACGCCAGCGCGCCGACACTGATTTAGCTGGCCATCCGGTGGCCGCTGACCCGTCGCGGACAGCGGCCTTGGCCACGAGTCCGGGTTAAGGCGAACCTGCCTTCCCATCCCCTTGTCGACATGCTCAACGCATCGGACATGTCGACGGTCGAGAACCTCACACACAGGACCATCCCGCTGCCACGTCGCGCTAACTCAGCCGACAGAGGTCGCGATATCGCCTGTTTCACGCCCGGTTGGGCACGGTGTACCGCACAGACCGCGATTCGACGAAGTGAGCACATCATGACCCGCATCCTTAACCACACAGGACACATCCGTGCAGCCGACGGCTCGGTCCTACGGCTAGACGTCGAAATGGGTACCTACGTAGCGCGCTACTACCGGCCAGACCTGAGCGTTAGGGCAACGGTCTGCGGATCCCTGGCCGAAGTTCAAACAGCCATGAAGGGATGGAGATTCGTTGCCTAGCAGCTCCGGCTCGTCGCGACCGGTTTGGTCACGATCCGCCCAGCAGTCCTAACCATCCCAAGGAGATTGTTCAACCATGGATATCATCGCTTCACAGCCGGCCAGCGCTGCTCCGCCAACCGGAGGAACAGCCGTCAAGAGCATTGGTCCCGGGCTCCGCTGTTATTCTAAAAACGTTGCATCCCAGCATAATAACGTTGCTGATCCACCGGCGCGCGAGAAGGCCGCGCGGTTCGAACGCGAAGTCATGCCCCATCGCGAGCCGCTCTACCTGCACGCGTTGCGTATGTGCCGCAACCATGCCGACGCCGAGGATCTGGTACAGGACACTATGGTCAAGGCATACAGCAATTTTGATTCCTTCCTGCCAGGTAGCAACTTCAAGGCGTGGCTCAAGCGAATCCAGACGAACACGTACATCAACACCTACCGCCGACGGGGACGCAGACCGGTTCAGTACTCGACGGACACGATCACCGACCAGGAGCTGGCGGCCCAGGCACAACGCACATCGACGCAACACGTTTCGGCCGAAGATCAGGCTCTGGCAGCATTGCCCGACACCGAGGTCATGGCGGCGATGCAGTCCTTGCCCGAGCAATTCCGCGCAGTGGTGTACTACGCCGATGTCGAGGGGTTCCGTTATCGCGAGATCGCCGACATCATGGGTACCCCACACGGAACTGTAACCTCACGACTCCACCGCGGACGACAACACCTCCGCAGGCTACTTGCCGACGCGGCGCACCCAGGGCGCCGCAGAAGCGGGCCGCCAGTGCGTGATTCGGCTCGATGCACGTCGATTAGGTGACGAGGTAGCACAATGTTTCAACTCGCCAAGCTCAAGAGAGCGCTGTCATTGATAATCGATGGGCGCCTCAGACCGATCGCCCAGTGGCCCGCGGCGTTTACCATCGCCTGCTCGGCCATGCCATTTTCACCATGCTGCCTGCAGCGCTCGCGGTAGTGGAAATCTGGTACATGCTCCCCTAGCGCTCAAGTGGTTGGGAATCGTTGGCCCAAAGACCGCTCGATGCCTCGGATAAAGTACGGATCATCAGTTCAGCAGCCAGCACGACAACGCTGCACAACAAGATTCCGCTACTCTGCGAGACTGCGAACAGCCAGGACCGGCACAGTGCGCGACTGAGGATGCGCACGAAAGGTGACGACATGTTTGTCGCACACGTTGTCGGCGCGTCTCCCCGCGGCAGCATGTGAGACCGGTGAATGGCAGCACGAGATGCGAGGACGCTTACCTGCCTAGCATTCGAGGCTGCCGTCCCGCGATCCGCTGAGAGTGCGTTTTGCCCGGTCAATGAGGCGCCGGTCTGGGTCGCGCAGCGGTAGCATGGCCGTCTGACAGGAGTGGCAATGTCGGCACCGTCGGTTGAGCGACCCCGGGTGATACGGCGCAAGATCACCGTTCCGGATAGTCCGGTGGGTGTGGTGCCGCGGGAGCGCCTGGATGGGCTGCTTTGCCAGCTCGTGGATGCCCACCGGGTCGTGGCGGTCACGGCCACCGCCGGGGCCGGCAAGTCGATGGCTGTGGCCCATGCCAGCCACAGGTTCAATAGGCCGGTGGCCTGGCTGAGCGTCGACGCCACCGACACCGCCCCGGGACGGCTGGTGACCTACCTGGAGGAGGCGCTCGCGCAGCAGCTGCCCTCGGTGCGGGGAATAGCCACCGGGGCGCTGACCGCCGGCATCCCCCACGCCGAGGCCGCGGGCCTGCTTGTCGACGCGGCCGCCGGCACCGAGGTCGTGTTTGTTCTTGATGACCTGGAGCGGCTGCACGGATCGCGGCCAGCGTGGGAGGTGATCGGCTCGGTCGTGCGCTACGGCGCCCCGAGCATGCGGCTCGTTCTGATCAGCCGCCGCGCATTCGCTGCCTCGGTGCTGTCGCCCGCGCTGGGCGCCGAGCTGGCACGAGTCGGCGACGCGGATCTGGCGTTCACTGTGGAGGAGGCGCGCATCGCCCTGCAGGGATTGGGCCGCTCGGGGACCGACGCGTCGGCGGCGGTGGCCGCGACGGGTGGCTGGGTGATCGGGGTGCTTTTTGATGCGTGGCGCTCGGCGGATCACGTGGTCGGCACCGGCGGCGGGGCTGATGGCCTGGGAGGCTATCTGAGTGCACAAATCCTTGATCAGCTCGACCCGGACGACCGCGAGTTTCTGATCAGCACCTCGGTGCTGCAGGAGGTGGGCGTCGACTCGGCGGTGGCGTTGGGCATCGACGACGCCGCGGGGCGGCTGGCGTCGCTGCAGTCAGCGGCCATCCCGGCGCAGTGGTCACAGAGTTCGCTGGCGATGCGCTGCCATTCGCGGTTTCGGGAGTATCTGCGCGGGCTGCTGGATCAGCGCGGGAATACGGCGGTGCGCGAGCTGCGCGCGGCACACGGGCGGCTGCTGGCGGCCAACGGTTTTCATGAAGAGGCGGTCGAGGAGCTGCTGAGCGCCGGTGCGCTCAGCGACGCATACACGTCAGCCAAGCGGGCGATTTTCGGTGTCATCGGGCGCTTGGACTTCGTCGTCGCTGATCGCTGGATCCAGGCGTTATCGCCTGTTGTGCCCGTCGGCGATGTCGGGTTCGCCGAAGCTCAGCTGATGCTTGCGATCGCGCGCGACAATCATCAACACGGCGCCCGCATCGCCGACGAGCTGGCCGCGCTTGGGCTGCGCGATCAGCTCGTTGCAACATCCGAACGCGCGGCCGCGCTGATGGCATGGTGCTACATGCTTGCCGGGCGCATCGATGAGGTGCACGCCGTACTCGACGCGGCGCCTGCCGGCCCCAACGTCAACGTCGTGCGTTACTCCCTCGCCCTGGTTGAACCCGGCAGCGGTCCTCCCCGACCCGAGCCCACCGGCGGCCTATTCGACGGCATGCTCTACGGGATTGACTATTTTCGTGGCCGGCTACGCGAGCTGACTGAGGATCTGCCGTCGCCATGGACGAGAACGGCCATGGACACGGGCCGCATCGGTGCGCTGCGCGCCATCGGACACACCGCAGAAGCGCTGCAGCAGTATAAAACGGCAGGGCGTGGAGGCTTTTTTGGCGGCATCGTGAACTCCATCGTTGGCCCGGATGTGCTGCTCGACGCCGGACGAGTGGAGGAGGCGCGCGCCGCGCTGGCCCGCGGCGGCGAATTCATCCAGGCGAACGGGTCGCCGATTCTGACCGGGTTGCACCACATTGTCGCGGCGAAGCTGGCGCTGCGCGGTGACCGCGACGCACGAGCGGCGACTGCCTTGCTGGAGCGGGTCGATCGCAGTCCCGCCGCCAGCGGGTCACTGGTGCGTGAGCTGGCCCAGACCTGGCGGGGGTTGGCGGCGCTCATCGAGGATGACCAAGACACCGCGGTGTCGTCGCTGCGCGCTGCGGTGAGGAGCATGTGCGCCGGTGGGCGCATCTTGGAGCTGCCGACGGCGGCGGTGTATCTGGCCGAGGCCGAGTGGCGCGCCGACAACCAGGACGCCGCCGACCGCGCAGCCGACATCGCCCTGGACGCCGCTCGTCAACAGGGATCCAACCATGTGCTGCTGCAGGCATTGGCCGACTTCCCGGCGGTGGTGGCGCGGCGTATCGACGCCGAGCCGCACGCTGATTCGGCGTGGCACGGCATCGGGCGCGCCTTGGCTGCCCACGGGGTGCCGGTCGGAACGCGGATCCCCACCGCCGTCGAGCTGGTCGAGTTCGGGGGCACCGCGGTCATTCTCAACGGCACCGAGGCGCGCCCGAACCTGGCGAAATGCTATGAGCTGCTGGGTTTTCTGGCCGCCCGCAGCGGCGCCCCGGCCAGCCGCGAAGAGCTGCTCAACGCCCTGTTTGACGCCCGTGCCGACGAGTCGGCGCGCTCCTATCTGCGCAAGACGGTCATTGGGGTGCGCCGGCTGCTGCCCCCCGACTCGGTCTGCGTGGGCGACGACGGCCGGGTCGGGCTCAGCCCCGATGTCGTGCTGGCCAGCGAATCGGTACGCCTAGAACACGAGCTGGCCGCCGCAAGTCGGCTGCAGGGCAGCGATCTTGTCACCGCCACCGAAGAGGCGCTCGCACCGCTGGCGCGCGGCGAATACTTTCCCGGCGTCCGTTCGGCCTGGGTGGACGACCGCCGACAGCAGCTTGCCGAGGCGGCGACCTCCGCTCGCGCCGCTGCCGCCGACGCCGCCTACTCCGCGGACCAATACCCCAACGCCCAAGGCTTGGCCGAGGCCGTACTGGCCGCCGACCCCCTCCGCGAGGGGACCTGGCGCACCCTCATGCGCATCCGCAGCGCCGTGGGCGACTACGACGGCGTCATCACCACTTTCGCCCAATGCGAGAAGGTGCTACGCGCCGCCGGGATCACACCCGCTCCCAGCACCCGCGCTCTGTTGAACCAGCTGCGCCGCTGACACCCATTTCGGCTCATTCACGCCCGCGCGTGTACGCCAAGCGCGCCAGCGCGCGATCGACTCGTGATTGACGCCCACCTGCTGCTATTCGCAGGTTGCGGCCATGTTCGGCTGGTTCTTTCTTCCGGGGCGATGGCCGAGCATGTCGAGGCTTGTTCAGTGATCGGCGGGACCCCCGGCGCGGCGCAATTCCCGGCGATCGAATCGCCCACGTGCGGATGCTTCGCGGCGGCGCACTTCACGAGCATGCGAACGCCCCGCGCTCAATTGGTGCAGTTGCTTACCTCGGCTACGACCTGCCGCCCGAAACTGCTGGCTAGCGACGCTTTCAATACGACGCCGCCACCGGCACGGTGAGCCAGACCCGACGCGATATCGGTTCTTTCCCGCACGGCTCGGCAGCATCTGCGGTGAGCCATTTGAAGGCGAGATTGGCAGCGACCACACCAATGGGGTCACCAGTGCCACTGCTCGCCAACACCACTCAAAGGCGGCGGCGAGGAGTCGCCGTGAAACAGAAGGGAAGCAACACCATGGCATACCAGACCGTGAACCCATCCGACAACCAGGTAGTGGCCACGTTTGACGATCTGACCGACCAACAGGTCACGCAGCTTCTGGGGCAGGCGCAGAGCACGTTCGAGTCTTGGAGCCAAACGTCATTCGCGGAGCGCGCCGCGGTGTGCCGGCGTGCCGCAGCGATCCTCACCGAAACGCCCGATGTGTTCGCGCGGCTGCTCACGCTGGAGATGGGCAAGCTGTACGCCGAGAGTTTGGGCGAGGTGCAGCTAACCGCGGAGATCTTCGAGTACTACGCCGAGAACGCCGAGGCTTTCCTGGCCCCCGAGCGCCTTGACACCGCCAGCTCCGATGACGACGCCATGCTGGTCAGCGCACCGCTGGGCGTGATCCTGGGGATCCAGCCCTGGAACTTCCCCTACTACCAGCTGGCGCGGGTCGCGGCGCCCAACCTGATGGCCGGCAACGTGGTGATGGTCAAACACGCCTCCAACGTGCCGCAGGCCGCCGCGGCCTTCGAGCAGCTGCTGCTGGAAGCTGGTGCACCGCAAGGCGCTTACACCAACCTGTATGCCACCAAGGATCAGATCAACATTCTGATCGACGACCCGCGGGTGCGTGGGGTGGCGCTGACCGGCAGCGAGGGAGCCGGAGCGGTCGTCGCCGCCCGCGCGGGCAAGAACCTCAAGAAGTCCACCATGGAGCTCGGTGGTTCGGATGCGTTCATCGCGTTAGCCGACTGCGATCTGGACAGGACAGTGCAGTGGGCGGTGCACGGCAGGATTTTCAACGGCGGGCAGTGCTGTGTGGCCTCCAAGCGGATCGTCGTTGTCGACGAGATCGCCGATGAGTTCCTCGACCGATTCCAGGTCGTCCTGTCGGAGCTCAAGGCCGGCGATCCATTCGACGCGTCAACGACGCTGCCCCCGATGTCGAGTCAGAGTGCCGCCGACGATCTGAACGCCCAGATCAACGCCGCCGTGGAAGCCGGCGCAAAGGCGATCCCCTGCGGTGAGCCGGTGCCCACCACCGGTGCGTTCGTGCAGCCCACGATCCTGACCGACATCACTTCCGACAATCCGGCCTACTACCAGGAGTTCTTCGGGCCGGTGGCGCTGTTTTTCCGGGTCAAAGACGAGGACGAAGCCGTGGGGCTGGCCAACGATTCCCGCTTCGGGCTGGGCGGGTCGGTGTTTACCGGCGACGTCGCGCGCGGGGTCGAGGTGGCCAAGCGCATCGACACCGGCATGGTGAACATCAACCACCCCGCACGGCTCAAGGCCGACTTGCCGTTCGGCGGCGTCAAGATCTCGGGCTACGGCAACGAACTCGCCCACCTCGGCATTCAGGAGTTCGTGAACAAGAAGCTCATCAACGTCGTCCCGATCGACGCACCGGCCTGATCGATCCCTGACCAGAGAAGAAGGAACAGAAACCATGGCTGACTTCACTGTCGGAAAGTACCTGGCGGCGCGGCTTGAGCAGATTGGACTCAAGCACTACTTCATGGTCCCCGGGGACTACAACCTCGTCCTGCTCGACGAGCTGCTGACGAACGAGAACCTGCAGCAGATCGGTTGCTGCAACGAGCTCAACGCCGCCTACGCGGCGGAGGGCTACGCCCGGGCCAACGGGGCCGGCGCCGTGTTCACCACCTACAATGTGGGCGCGTACTCCGCGCTCAACGGGGTGGCCGGCGCCTACGCGGAACGCTTGCCGGTGATCTTCGTGTCGTCGGGTCCCAATACCAACGACCCCGTCGCGAATCACATCATGCACCACACGATGGGCACGCACGACTTCTCCGACCAGTACGAGGTATGTCGGC
The DNA here is from genome assembly GCA_963759655.1 of uncultured Actinomycetota bacterium. Classification (GTDB taxonomy): domain Bacteria; phylum Actinomycetota; class Actinomycetes; order Mycobacteriales; family Mycobacteriaceae; genus Mycobacterium. The sequence goes on from CAVXAG010000033.1 coordinate 154,001, forward strand.
AGGTGACGTGGAAGCGGTGCGCATCCTGCACGCCGACAACGCGCCGACCCTGATCGATCAGGCGATCAGCACCGCCCTGCGCGAGCGCAAGCCGGTCTACATCGAGATCGCCTGCAACCTGTCGGCCGCCCCGTGCCCCGAGCCGGCGCCGATCGACACGTTGCTGGCTTCCACGATGCTGTCTTTCCAGCCCACCAACCCGCGGGCATTGACCGCCGCGGTCGACCGGGCCGGCCAACTTCTGGAGAACGCGAAGAAGCCGATCCTGCTCGCCGGGGCGCACCTGCGCTCCTACGGCGCCATCGACGCCTTCCGGGAACTGGCCAAGCGCTTAGCTGCGCGGTGGCGGTCATGCCCAACGCCAAGGGCTTCTTCCCCGAAGACCACCCGCAATACGCGGGCATCTACTGGGGCGAGGTGAGCACCCCTGGGTGCCAGGCCATCGTCGACTGGGCTGATCTGGTCATGGCCGCAGGGCCGGTGTTCTCCGACTACACCACGGTCGGCTGGACCGCGCAGCCACCCCAGCAGAAGCTGATCAGCGCTGAGCCGCAAGTCGTGCGGTTCGCCGGCGCCGAATACACCGGTGTCGCGCTGGCCGACTTCCTGTCCGATCTGGCGAAGAAGGTCCAAGCCAACGACGCCACCCTTCGGCAATACCATCGCCTGAGGGGAGCAGCGCCCACACCGGCACCGGCCGCCGAGGTCGACGCGGAGACCCCGCTGAGCCGCGCGGAGCTGTGGCGGCAGATCGAGGCCGACCTCGACGCCAAGACCACACTGATGGTGGAAACCGGCATCTCCTGGTGGGACGGCATGTACACCCGGCTCCCAGGCGGCGCACGGTTCGAGATCGAGATGCAGTGGGGCTCCATCGGCTGGGCCGTCCCCGCTGCGTTCGGCTACTCGGTGGGCCTGGAAGCCGACCGGCGCCTGGTCGCGGCGATCGGCGACGGATCCTTCCAGCTGACCGCCCAGGAAGTGTCCAACATGATCCGCCATCGCCAAGAGATCCTGATCTTCCTGGTCAACAACCGGGGATATGTGATCGAGTCGGCCATCCATGACGGCCCGTACAACTACTACAAGAACTGGGACTACGCCGGGCTTATCGACGTGTTCAACGCCGAGGACGGCCACGGCCTTGGGCTGACGGCCACCACGCCGGCCGAACTGGCGGACGCGATCGCCAAAGCCCGCGCCCACAAGGGCGGCCCGGTCCTCATCGAATGTCAAGTACCCAACGAGGACGCCAGCCCCGAGGTCATCTCCTGGGGATCCAAAGTCGCCCGCGTCAATGCCCGCCCACCCCAAAACATCTAGAAGGAG
>CAVXAG010000034.1:0-38769 GCA_963759655.1 uncultured Actinomycetota bacterium
CTGGTTCTACACCGCGGCGGGTCAGGTGCCGATCGACCGCACCAATGCCGACGCGGCGCAGGCGGCGCTCGACACCGCCAAGCGGCTGCTCGGCGAGGGGAAACTGCTCGGCATGTACCCCGAGGGCTCGCGCTCGCCCGACGGCCGGTTGTACAAGGGTAAGACCGGGCTTGCCCGGCTGGCGCTGGAAACGGGCGCACTGGTCATTCCGATCGCGCTGGTCGGGACCAACGTCGTCAATCCGCCGGGCACCGTGGTGTGGCGGTTCGGCAAGGTGACCGTGCGGGTCGGCAAGCCGCTCGACTTCTCCCGCTTCGAGGGCCTGGCCGGCAATCGCTTCATTGAGCGCGCCGTCATCGACGAGGTGATGTACGAGCTGATGCAGCTGTCCGGCCAGGAGTACGTCGACCTGTACGCGGCCGACGTCAAGGAGGGGACGGCGCAGCCGGCACCGCCTGTTGTCGCCGCGTAGGCAGCGTCAGCTCACCGCCACCGCCGACGCCCACCGCGCGCGTCGCCACCGTCGCGCCGGTCACCAGGATCACCGCTACCGCCCACCAGAGTAGGACGCACCGGCAAGCTGGCGCCACAGCGACGCTGTCGACTCCCGATGTTCGGGGAGCAATTCGAACGGTGTCCACACCATCATCGCCAACCCGACCGCGGTGAGGGCAGCCAGCCACAGGTTGCGGCGTTGATACGCCAGCGCAGCTGTCGTCAAGAGCGTCGGGACAACCCACACCCAGTGGTGCGACCATGACACCGGCGACACCACCAGACCGAACAGCGCGATGCAGCACAGCGCAAGCACCGGCTCATCGGCCCGCAACGCCCGCCGCGCAGCCCATATCGTCATCGCGAGCACGCCGAAGCTGCCGACCGCCCAGATCGTGAACCGCTCCGCGTTGGTCAGGTCCAGGCGGGCCAGCGCGCCGACGATGTTCTGGTTCTTGAAGTAACCGGAGGTGCCGATCCGGTTGGTATCGCGCAGCGTGGAAGTCCAGTACTCCAGCGAGTCCCGCCACGCCAGGGCGAAACCGAGCAGTGTCGCGCCGACGAACGACATCACCGCGGTGATCCCAGCGTGTTTGTCGCGGCGAAGCGCGAAGTAGAGCAGGAACACGGCAGGCGTGAGCTTCAGCGCAATAGCCAGGCCAAGCAGCAGACCGCGGGGCCACGGGGTCCGACGAGGCAGGCAGTCGGCGAGCACCAGCGTCATCAACACGACGTTGATCTGGCCGAGCACGAAGTTCGTCCGGATCGGCTCGAAATCGTAAATCGCCACCACAGCGATCACGACCGCGAGCCAGCACCGGCGCGCCCAGGCCGGGCCGGTCGACACGGCCGATGTCGGCCACACGTTGAGTGCCGCCAGCACGATCATCGTGGACACGGCAAGCAGCACCACCGTGACCGCCGTCATCACGACGCTCGCCGCGTGGTAGGAGAGCCACGTGAACGGGGTGAACACGATCGCCGCAAGCGGGGGATAGGTGAACGGCAGGTCGGCTCCGCTGGCCGTGTGGAAAGTCGCGTCGCCGTGGTAGAGCGGCCGGCCGTCCAGCCAGGCCTGTGCGCTCATCCGGTAGACGTCCAGGTCAATGTGGTACGGCAGGTGGGTGAACAGCTGCCAGAGGCGAGCTGCCACGGCGACAACGACGAGAAGCTGAAGCAGCCGCCAGACGAGGCGGCCCGAATTGGCCGCCGGTAGCCAACTTCTCATGACCGAACCAGCCTATCGGGGCGCGCCGGGACGAAGGGAAAGGGATCTGATCCGCAACAGCGGCGGCGCGGCGTAAGTTTTTGCCCGTGCACCATTCGATGGAGCTGGACCTCACCTCGCCCGGGCGGGTGCCGTTGCTGTGCTGCCTGACTGCCTTTCTTCTCACCTTCCTCGTGACTCGGACGATCGTGCGGTACATCCGCCACCACGCCGGCAGTGCTGCTCCGCGGAAGTGGTGGCAGCCCCGCAACATCGGCCACGGCACGCTGCATATCCATCACGTGGTGGTCGGCGTGATCCTGGTGATGCTGTCCGGCATCACGATGGTCACGCTGGCGGTCGACGGAGGAGTGAGCGAATTCACCGTCGCCTCAATATTTTTCGGCATCGGCGCGGCGCTGGTTCTCGACGAGTTCGCGTTGATCCTGCACCTGGAGGACGTCTATTGGGAGGAGGACGGCCGCACCTCGGTGGATGCGGTGTTCGCAGCGGTCGCCGTGGCCGGGCTGCTGATCCTGGGTTTCAATCCGCTCGCCTTCTTCAATGTCGGTGAGTGGCGCCACGACCATTCGATCCTCGTCAGGACCGGCGTCGTCACGACGGCACTCGTGACGCTGGCGCTCGCGGTTGTCGTGTTGCTCAAGGGCAAGGTGTGGACCGGGCTGATCGGCATGTTCATCACCCCCCTGCTGGTGGTCGGTGCGGTCCGGCTGTCGCGTCCGCACGCGCCGTTTGCACGGTGGCGATATACCGGCAAGCCGAGCAAGATGTATCGCGCGCTGGAACGGGAGCGGCGGTACCGCCGGCCGATCGTGCAGGCCAAGCTGTGGCTGCAGGATGCTGTCTCCGGCACACCGCATTTTCCCGACGACAAGCGGGTCAACAAAGAACTGGACCGTGAGATCCATGCCGCCAAGCCGCCGCCACGGCACCACGAATCGATAACGGCGGCCTAGGCTTCCCGGTGCGCTACTTCTACGACACCGAATTCATCGATGACGGCCGCACGATTGACCTCATCTCGATCGGGGTGGCCGCCGAGGATGGCCGCGAATACTACGCGATTTCAACGGAATTCAACCCCGAGCGGGCCGGTCGTTGGGTGCGTATGCACGTGCTGCCCAAGCTGCCCCCGCCGTCGTCACCGCTGTGGCGCTCGCGCCGGCAGATCCGGTCCGACCTCGAGGATTTCTTCGGCATCGACGGTGACGAGTCCATCGAGCTGTGGGCCTGGGTGGGCGCCTACGACCACGTCGCGCTGTGCCAGTTGTGGGGAGCGATGACGGCGCTGCCGCCCGCAATCCCGCGGTTCACCCGTGAGCTGCGCCAGTACTGGGAGGGGCGGGGGTGCCCCCGGATGCCGCCGCGGCCGCGCGACGCCCACGACGCGCTGGTCGACGCGAAGCACAACTTGCAGAGGTTCCGGCTGATGACCACCACACCCGCCTGAGCTCCCGTTTCGCCTGGTTACCATAGACACGTGAACTGGACCGTTGACATCCCGATCGACCAGCTGCCGCCGCTGCCCGCGTTGCCTGCGGATCTGCGCGCTCGCCTGGACGCGGCGCTGGCCAAGCCGGCCGCCCAGCAGCCCACCTGGCCGGCCGATCAGGCCAAGGCGATGCGTACCGTCCTCGAGAGCGTGCCGCCGGTCACCGTTCCGTCCGAAATCCAGAGGCTGGCCGGGCTGCTCGCGCAGGTCGCCGAGGGCAAGGCGTTCTTGCTGCAGGGCGGCGACTGCGCCGAGACCTTCGTCGACAACACCGAGCCGCACATCCGCGGCAACATCCGCACGCTGCTGCAGATGGCGGTGGTGCTGACCTACGGCGCTAGCGTTCCGGTGATCAAGGTGGCCCGCATCGCAGGGCAGTACGCCAAACCTCGGTCGTCGGAGGTCGACGCGCTGGGGCTCAGCGCCTACCGCGGCGACATGATCAACGGCTTCGCCCCGGACCCGGCTTCGCGGGAGCACGACCCGTCGCGGCTGGTCCGCGCCTACGCGAACGCCAGCGCGGCGATGAACCTGGTGCGGGCGCTGACGTCGTCGGGCCTGGCGTCGCTGCACCTCGTGCACGACTGGAACCGCGAATTCGTCAGTACCTCGCCGGCCGGCGCCCGCTACGAGGCCCTGGCCAGTGAGATCGACCGAGGGCTGACCTTCATGAGCGCCTGCGGCGTCGACGACCGCAACCTGCAGACGGCCGAGATCTACGCCAGCCACGAGGCGTTGGTGCTCGACTATGAGCGGGCGATGCTGCGACTCGGAGAAACTGAAGCGAACGAGCCCGCTCTGTACGACCTGTCGGCCCACTACCTGTGGGTGGGGGAGCGCACCCGCCAACTCGATGGTGCGCACATCGCGTTCGCGGAGGTGATCGCGAACCCGATCGGCGTGAAGATCGGCCCGGCGATGACGCCCGAGCTGGCCGTGGAGTACGTCGAGCGGCTGGATCCGCACAACAAGCCGGGCCGGTTGACGTTGGTGAGCAGGCTGGGCAACAACAAGGTTCGCGACGTGCTGCCCCCGATCATCGAAAAGGTGCAGGCCACCGGGCACCGGGTGATCTGGCAGTGCGACCCGATGCACGGAAACACCCACGAGTCGTCCACCGGCTACAAGACACGGCATTTCGACAGGATCGTCGACGAGGTGCAGGGCTTCTTCGAGGTGCACCGCGCACTGGGCACCCACCCCGGCGGTATTCACGTCGAGATCACTGGGGAAGACGTCACCGAGTGTCTCGGTGGGGCACAGGACATCTCGGAGTCCGATCTGGCCGGACGCTACGAGACCGCGTGCGATCCGCGGCTGAACACCCAGCAGTCACTCGAGCTGGCGTTCCTCGTTGCGGAGATGCTGCGCGGCTGAGGCCGTGCGCGGCTGCGGCCTGCTAGATCAGGCCGTCGATATTGCTGCCGAGCGTCCAGGCGGCGGCCGCCACGAGTCCCGCCACGATCAGCACCGCCGCCACCCAGAACCACACCATCCGCTTGGCCCGCTGTCTGGCCAAGTAGAACTCGCTGAGCTCGATGCCCGCGAATTGGCCTGGAGATCGTTGAGATTCGGTGTTGTCCCAGTCTCCGGGACCGCGGGTCATCTGCCGCGTCGGGTGACGCTGCGGTTGAGCGGGCGGGTGTGAATAGAGCGCGGCGGACGCATGCTGGGCGGAGTTCCGCGGGGCGGGCACCCGGAACTCGGGTAGCGCGAGTTGGTCGGCGATCGCGTCCAGCTCATCGGCCATCCCTTGGGCGTCGGCGAACCGCTCGGCAGGGTTGCGGGCGGTCGCGCGCCGCACCAGGCCGTCGAATTGAGTTGGCACACCGCGAATGACAGCGCTGGGCGCGCGTACGTCGTTGTCCATCCGCGCGTACGCCACCGCCAGCGGACTGTCGCCGCCGAACGGTTCGACACCGGTCAACAACTCGTAAGCCAGGATGCCGCAGGCGTACACGTCGCTGCGCGGGGTCGCGTCACCACTGCTGACCTGCTCTGGCGACAGGTAGGCCGCTGTGCCCAAAATCACACTGTCAGAAGTGATCTTCGCCTCGGCGACGGCGCGGACGAGGCCGAAGTCGGCGATCTTGACCTCGCCCTCGTCGGAGATCAGCACGTTCTCCGGTTTCACATCGCGATGGACAAGGCCGCTGCGGTGCGCCACCGCCAACCCGCCCAGCACCGGCCGGAGCACCGCCGCGACGGCGTGTGGCGGCATCGGGCCGCGCTCGCGAAGCAGTTCTCGAAGCGTGCCGCCCTCGACGAGCTCCATCACCAAAAACGGGTGGTGGCCGTCGACACCCTGGTCGTAAACCGCCACCAGGCCAGGGTCTTTCAGCCGTGCGACGGCGCGCGCCTCGCGTTGGAAGCGCGTCAGGAACTGCTGGTCAGCGGCGTAGCGGGATTCCATCACCTTGATCGCGACCGGGCGGTCGAGGCGGGTGTCGAGCCCGCGGTACACCGCCGACATGCCGCCGGTGGCGATGATCCCCCCGACGCGGTAGCGGCCGTCCAGTACGGCACCGACCAACGGGTCGGGTCTGACCTGGTGGGCCTCCACCGGGTTCATGGTAGTCAGCGGCACTGCCGATCTAGACTGAGCGCAGTGAGCAGTGTTCCGGCCGGTGACGACGTGCTCGAACCCGACGAGCCTTGCTATGACCTGCCCAGAGTCGCCGAAATGCTTGGCGTCCCGGTGACCAGGGTGCACCAGCAGCTGCGCGACGGGCATCTGCTCGCGGTGCGCCGCGACGGCATCGTGGTGGTGCCGCAGATCTTCTTCACCGACACCGGCCACGTGGTCAAAAGCCTGCCGGGACTGCTGGCGGTGCTGCGCGACGGCGGCTGCCACGACACCGAAATCCTGCGGTGGCTGTTCACCCCGGACGAGTCGCTGACGGTGACACGCGACAACATGCGCGACCAGCTCACGAATGCTCGACCGGTCGATGCCCTGCACTCTCATCAGGCTCGAGAAGTGGTGCGACGGGCTCAGGCGCTCGCGTACTGACGTCGGTGGCCGGCGTCTTGATCAGCACCCGCCACGCGATCAGCGCGCACGCGGTTGCGATGCCGACGTGAATCCATGAGTACATGCCGTGCGAGCCGTCGGGCTTGAAGATCACCATGATCCATGTCGAGAACCCCGCGATCGCGGCGATCCACGCCCGCGACTGCGTCAGCGCCGACATCACCGCCAGCGGCCAGGTGTAGTACCACGGCAGCGCGGCAGGCACGAACAACACCACCACGACCATCACGCAGGCGATGCCGATCAGGGCCTCGCGATCGTTGTGCCGGCACCGCCACCACAGCACCGGCAGCGCGACGACGATGATCCCGATTCCCACCAGCCGGGTGACCTGGAGTACCGCGTAGAACTGGACGGTGCCGAACAACCCGCCGACCACGTGGATGAGGTTGGCTGCGGCCGTCGGCAACGTGAGCCAGTTGATGATCTTCACCGAACCGGCGAGCGCGGTCAGCCAGCCGAGACCGACGCCCGCCGCGGCGGACAACACCGCGAACACGGCGGCGAAGATCAGCACCGAGCCCACCGCCGCCTCCGCGAACGCGGTCGCCTGCCCGCGTCGGCGCCGCTCGCGCAGCTGGCGCACCCACACCCACACCAGGAACGGCAGTGCCAGCGCGGCGGTGGCCTTGACGGCCACGCCGACGACCACGAGTGCTATCCCGGCCATGGGGTGGCGGTCCATCGTCAGCGCGATCCCGGCCATCATCAGGCCGACCATCAGCATCTCGTTGTGCACTCCGCCCATCAGGTGCACGATCACCAGCGGGTTGAGCACGCAGATCCACAGCGCCGCAGCGCCGTTGGTGCCGATGTGGCGGGCGATCCGCGGCGCCGCCCAGATCAGCAGCGCCAGCCCGGGCAGCATGCACAGCCGCAGCACCATAGTTCCGGCCACCACGTTGTCGCCGACCAACAGCGTGACGAACTTCGCCACCAGGATGAACGCCGGCCCGTACGGTGCGGTCGTGGTGGTCCAGATCGGACTCACGTTGTCCAGCAACCCGTTCGGGTTCTCCACCGGACCGACCAGGTAGGGGTCGAATCCGTCGCGCAGCAGCGCGCCCTGCGCGAGGTAGGAGTAGGTGTCGCGGCTGAACACGGGCGCTGACAGCAGCAGCGGAGCCAGCCAGAAGCCGGTGGTCGCGATCATCTGGTACTCGTCGGCACGCCCGTCGATCACGCACCGCCCCAACCAAATCCACGCGGCCAGCATCAGCGCGACGCCGACCCACAGGGTTACTGACGACAGTACGAGGCCGTGGCCGAAACGAAGCCACGAGAGGTGCAGCGACTCCAGCAGGGGGTCGTGCAACCGGGTGCTGCCTGCGCCGACGCCGCCCGCGGCGATCAACAGCGCGCCCAGACACCCGAGCAGGGCGGGCCGGCCGGCACGCGACGCGACGAAGGCGTGCAGCCGAGAAATCTGCCCGGACATGTTTTTCACGCCGACCGGTTGGAGGCCAATCTGGTCAGCTCCAGAAGGCCGACCTTGGCTTGCTCGGCGATCGGCGCGGCATTGAGCACGTCGACCGCACGGCGGGTGAGGGTGTCGATGCGGCTCTCGACGGCCGACAGCGCCCCGACCATCGTGATCACCTCACACAGCTCGCGCACCCGGTCTGCGGACAGCTCTGTGCCGATGGACGTGCGCAACAGATCCGCGGCTGCCGGATCGCTGTGTTCGGCACGTTCGACGGCCTCGGCGAGCAGCACCGTGCGTTTCCCGGAGCGCAGGTCGTCACCCGACGGCTTGCCCGTCACAGCGGGATCGCCGAACACCCCCAGCACGTCGTCGCGCAGTTGGAACGCGACGCCCAGATCGGTGCCGAGCTCATGGAAGGCGGCGAGCACGTCGGGGCGGTCGGCGGCCGCGGCCACGCCCATCTGCAGCGGCCGGGAGACGGTGTAGGAGGCCGTCTTGTAGGTGTTGACGGTCATCGCCGACGCGATCGAATCCACTCCGCTCGACTCGGCGACGATGTCGAGGTATTGGCCGCCGAGCACTTCGGTCCGGATATCCGCCCACACCTGCTGGATTCTGCGCCGGGCGGCGGCCGACAGCTCGGCGGTGGCGACCATGTCGTCAGCCCAGACCAGCGCCAGATCCCCGAGCAGGATCGCGGCCGACACCCCGAATTGGCGTGCCGATCCGCGCCAGCCGCTACCGCGGTGCGTGTCGGCGAATTTCACGTGGACGGTGGGCAGCCCCCTGCGGGTCGCCGAGTCGTCGATGACGTCGTCGTGCACGAGTGCGCACGCGTGCAGCAGCTCCAGCGCCGAGAACAGCCGCAACATCTCAGGGTTGACGGGGTCGGGGTCGTCGGTGACCGCCCGCCAGCCCCAGTACGCGAACGCCGGCCGCAGCCGCTTACCGCCGCTCAGCACAAACTGCTCGAGCGCGCCGGTCAGCGCGCCATAGTCGGCGCCGATGTAACCGGCGTCGCGGCGACGCGCGCTCATGTAGGCGCGGAGCTGGTCGGTGACCGAGCCCGCCAACTGCAGCGCCGACGGTGCGGCGGTTTCGACGCTCAGCGCGGCCCCCCCTTTCGGTCGTGTGGTTCGGCGAACCGAGGGGATTGGTCGCGGCTGGCCCACGCGAGCGAGCCGATCAGTGCGGCCACCACGAGCGCCGCCAAACCCATCCACACCGCGGCGCCGGTGAACGAGCGCGAGCTGGGGTCGGTGTAGCGGGCCTGGGCGGTCATCGTCGTCACGACGCCGGGCTTGAGTTTCCACTCGACGACCTGCGAATCCACCTGGTCGCCATTTGTCGAGGTGACCGCGCCGGGGAACGACACCGACAGCGACACATCGGCGTCCGGATCGGTCAACGACGTCAAGTCCGCCCGGCCCTCCAGAATCACCGAGTCGCCGGCCCGCCGCAGCGAGATATCCACCCCGGCGGCATCGTGGTTCATGTTCGCCAGTTGTGGGAGTTCGGCGAACGTCAGGTCGGAGAAGTCCGCCTGCGACCCGACATACCCGTTGTCGGAGTAGTCGGAGATCGCGACCTTTTCACTGAACGGCAAACCGCCACCGTTGAACTGCGGCCCCTTGTCGTCGCTGTTGCGCGGCTTGGACGCGGCGGTGATCCGCCCCGACACCCGGTCGTCGGGGGAGATCGTCATCGACGCCCGGACGCGCACGCAGCCGGTGGCCAGCGGGATGAGTATCAGCAGCACGAGAAGCAAAACCGCGTGACGTCGCCGAAGCCGGAGCACGGGGCCATCCTAGAGGGGCAGCGTGCGGCCCAGTATCGCGAATGCGCGTGGATCCCCGGCGAAGTGGTGGCCGCGGATGATGTCGGTGAAACCCAGCCGCCGGTACAGCCGCCATGCGCGGTTGTTCTCGTGCCGGATCTCCGGCGTTGACAACAGCACATAGGCCTCGCCGCGGCCGGCCAGCAGCCGCCGGGTCAGCGCCTCGCCGAGGCCGCGGCCCTGCGCGCTGGGGTGAATATGCAGCTCCGTCAGCTCGAAGTAGCTGTTCATCAGCGAGCCGATCTCGGACTGCGCCAGCCCGGCCCGGCGCATCCCCTGTAGCACCTGCTGCTGCCACCACTGGTCGGGAGCCCCGCAATAGCCGTACGCGACACCGATCATCGGTGCCTCGAGCAGCATCTTGGACTGCGGCGCTTCGTCGTGCCCCTCAGGCACATCGACCGCAGCGACGGCCTGCCAGCCCTTGCGCCTGCTGTGTTCCATCCACATCGACGCCCGGTGGTCCTCCGTCCCCCGGGGGTATCGCATGGCGTCGACGTAGATCGCCAGCGCGTCGCCCAGTCGGCTTTGCATGTCGCGCGGCGACAGATCGATCAGAAATGTCGCCACGTCCGGGTCCCTCCCAAAGGGTCCGTGCCCCTCTCGAGCCATTATCGTGCGCACGGCCGATATGGCCCGCGCTACCCATTACCCTTGCTCACCTATAGAATCGACGGTTCAACTAGGTGGTACGGCCGCCACTGGCCTCGTATCATGGCTGTCAGTTGCCCGATAGGACGGGCACCAATCGGGATCGCAGCGGCGGCAAGGAGGGACGTATGCCACTCTCCGATCATGAGCAGCGCATGCTTAACGAGATCGAGAGCGCGCTCTATGCCGAGGATCCCAAGTTCGCCTCGAGCGTTCGTGGCGGCACGTTGCGCGCTCCGACGACGCGTCGCCGGATCCAGGGGGCGGCGCTTTTCGTGATCGGGCTGGCGATGCTGGTGTCCGGCGTCGCATTCAAGGCCACGATGATCGGGACCTTCCCCGTGCTGTCCGTTGTCGGTTTCCTCGTGATGTTCGGTGGTGTGATTTTCGCGATCACCGGTCCGCGGGTGTCGAAAACGACGGACCGCCCGGCTTCCGGCGGACGGCAACGGCGTGTCAAGGGCTCTGGCGGATCGTTCACTAGCCGAATGGAAGACCGCTTCCGTCGCCGCTTCGACCAATGACGCTGGCCCCTTCTTGACGGGGTGACCCTGGACGGGTCACCCCGTTTTGTTTCAGCTGATCCCCTTCGTGTAGCTGACGTGGACTTTTGCGCGCTGTTTCCGCCCCGTTGTGGGGAGGGGTGGAGGAGACACACGCGGAATTGCTAGGATGGGGGGCAATGTGGGGGATTGTGGGGTAAAGTGGCGGACATCGGAGCCCCCAGGGTTCCGAGGGTGTGGCAGGAGGACGCGGAGTGTTCCTCGGCACCTACACGCCCAGGCTCGACGACAAAGGGCGGCTCACGCTGCCTGCGAAGTTCCGGGATGCGCTGGCAGGAGGGTTGATGGTCACCAAGAGCCAAGACCGCAGCCTCGCGGTGTATCCCCGGGACACCTTCGAAGAGATGGCGCGACGGGCCACGAGTGCATCGCGCAGCAATCCGGAAGCGCGAGCGTTCCTCCGCTACCTGGCGGCGGGAACCGACGAACAACACCCCGACACCCAGGGTCGGATCACCCTGTCCACCGAACACCGTCGCTACGCCAACCTGACCAAGGACTGCGTTGTGACGGGATCGGTTGACTACCTGGAGATCTGGGACTCCGAGGCCTGGCTGAACTACCAGCAGGCCCACGAAGACGACTTCTCCGCGGCCACCCATGAAACCTTGCGCGACATCCTCTGACCCGCATGCCCGTGCATCGTGGCCTCTGCCCGATCCGACCCTGGCGTACTTCCCCAACGCCAGGTTCGCGTCATCGGGCAGAGACCAGGGTGCGCGCTCATCTGAGCTTCTCTGTTCTTCGCGCAAGCGCTCATCTGAGGTTGTCTTCTCTTCGCGCAAGCGCTCATCTGAGGTTGTCTTCTCTTCGCGCAAGCGCTCATCGGTGGTCATCGTGACCAGTCACATCCCCGTCCTGCTCGATCGCACCGTCGAACTGCTGCGCCCGGCGCTCACCCGGCGCAGCCCCGATGGGTCGGGCGCGGTGCTGGTGGACGCCACGCTTGGTGCCGGCGGGCACGCCGAGCGGTTTCTGACCGAGTTCGAGGGCCTCAAGGTCATTGGGCTGGACACCGATCCCGACGCGTTGTGGATCGCAGGGGAGCGGCTGGATCTGTTCGCCGATCGGGTTGTCATGGTCAAGGCGCGGTATGACGCGATCGCCGGCGTTCTGGCCGAATCTGGTTACTGTGCCGCTGAATCCGCAGACGCGGTGCTGTTCGACCTCGGGGTGTCCTCGATGCAGCTGGATCGTCCGGATCGCGGATTCTCCTATGCCGCTGACGCACCGCTGGACATGCGGATGGACCCGGACGCCGACCTGACGGCCGCCGACATCGTCAACACCTACGACGAGCAGGCGCTGGCCGACATTCTGCAACGGTTCGGTGAGGAGCGGTTCGCCCGGCGCATCGCGTCGCGGGTGGTCCGTCGTCGCGCGGTGCGTCCGTTCACCCGCACCGGCGAACTGGTGGAGCTGCTCTACGAAGCGATCCCGGTACCTGCCCGGCGCACCGGCGGCCATCCGGCCAAAAGAACGTTCCAGGCGCTGCGGATCGCCGTGAACGGGGAACTCGATTCGCTGCGCGCGGCCCTGCCGGCGGCGATGACCGCGCTCGCGCCGGGCGGACGCATCGCGGTCATGGCCTACCAGTCACTGGAAGACCGGATCGTCAAGAACGCCTTCACCCAGGCGGTGGCGTCGCGGACGCCGAGCGGGCTGCCGGTCGAATTGCCCGGCCACGAGCCGCAGTTCATCGCATTGACCCGTGGTGCCGAGAAGGCCGGTGCCGCGGAGATCGACCGCAATCCGCGCAGTGCGTCGGTACGGCTTCGGGCGCTGGAAAAGGTTGGCAGGAAGGGTGATTCATGACGACTAAGCGCGAAACGCCCGCGAGAAGGCGCACTGAGCGCAGCGGTCGCAACCGCCCCACCCGCTCGGGCCCCACGACGACTCCGACCCGCAGGCAGGCGCCTGCGGCCAGCACGAGCCAGGCAAAGGCGCGAGCAAAGGCACGAAAAGCTAAGGCACCCAAGGCCGTTCGCGCGCCTCTGCGCGAACGGTTGATCGCGCAGGTGGCGTCGATCGATCTGCGGCCACAGGCACTGGTGGCCAAGGTGCCGTTCGTGGTGCTGGTCATCGGGTCACTGGCCGCCGGCCTCGGGTTGACGCTGTGGCTGTCCACCGATTCCGCTGAGCGGTCCTACCAACTCGGCACCGCGCGGCAGACCGACCGGCTGCTGAACCAGCAGAAAGAGTCGCTCGAGCGTCAGGTCCTCCAGGCACAGGCCGCCCCGGCGCTGGCCGAGGCCGCGCGGAATCTCGGGATGATCCCGTCACACGACACCGCCCACCTGGTCCAAGACCCGTCCGGCAACTGGGTGGTCGTCGGTGACCCCAAGCCCGCCGAGGGTGCGTCGCCGCCCCCGCTGAACACCAAGCTGCCGGATCCGACACCTGCGCCGCCGCCGATCCCCGTCAACCGCATCGAGGTTCCGGTCCTTGTGCCCAGCCCACCGAAGCCCGTACCCGTGCCCATCCCCGGGGCGACACCGCTGGGGAGCTCACTTCCGCCGGACGCCAACCCCGAGGTGCTGGTTCGCGCGCCCGTAGCGCCCGCAGCGCCGGACGCGCCGGCAGCGCCGGACGCGCCGGCAGCGCCCGCACCCGCCGCAGCCCCCGTAGCCCCCGCGCCGGCCGCTGAACCCATTGTTCCGGTACCCATCGTTCCGATCACGCCCGACGCGGCGCAACCGCCAACTGCGCCGGGGCCGCCGACGTGAGTCGCTCGGCGCGGGACCGGCGGATCCGACCGATCGTCGAGGCCACCAACCAGGGCGCGTCGTTCATCGCCCGGCACCGGGCCGGAAACGCAGTGATCTTCGGGGTGCTCATCCTCGCCGCGGCGCAATTGTTCTACCTGCAGGTGCCCAGCGCGGCCAAGCTGCGGTCGGAGGCGGCCGGCCAGCTCAAGGTCACCGATGTCGCGAAGGCGCTGCGCGGCAGCATCGTCGACCGCAACGGCAGCGAGCTCGCGTTCACGATCGAAGCCCGTGCGCTGACGTTCCAGCCGGTGAAGGTCCGCAAAGAGCTCGCCGACGCGAAGGACAAGAATCCCAGCGCACCCGACCCCGCGCAGCGGCTGCGCGAGATCGCCGACGGGGTGGCGCAGCGGCTGGACAACCGGCCGGACGCCACGACGATTCTGAAGAAGCTGCAGAGCGACGACAACTTCGTCTACCTCGCGCGAGCGGTGGATCCCGCAGTGGCCACGGCGATTACCACCAAGTTCCCGGAGATCGGCACCGAACGCCAGGATCTGCGCCAGTACCCGGGCGGCGCGCTTGCCGCCAACATCGTCGGCGGCATCGACTGGGACGGACACGGCCTGCTCGGGCTCGAAGATGCGATGGACGGCGTTCTTGCCGGCACCGACGGTTCGGTCACCTACGACCGCGGCTCGGACGGGGTCGTCATCCCCGGCAGCTACCGCAACCGGCACGCCGCGCTCAACGGATCCACGGTCGAACTGACCATCGACAACGACATCCAGTACCACGTGCAGCAGCAGGTGGAGCTGGCGAAGAACAACGCCGGAGCGCGCACCGTCGCGGCCGTGGTGCTGGACGCGAAAACAGGCGAAGTGCTGGCGATGGCCAATGACAACACGTTCGACCCGTCCCAGGACATCGGCCGCCAGGAGGACAGGCAGCTGGGGAACCCGGCGGTCTCTTCGCCGTTCGAGCCGGGTTCGGTGAACAAGGTCGTCACGGCGGCCTCGCTGATCGAGTTCGGATTGTCGACGCCCGACGAGGTGCTGTCCGTGCCGGGGTCGATCAACATGGGCGGCGTCGAGATCCACGACGCCTGGGAGCACGGCATCATGCAGTACACCACCACCGGAGTCTTCGGCAAGTCGTCGAACGTCGGCACGCTGATGCTGGCGCAACGCGTCGGGCCCGAGCGCTACGCGGACATGCTCGCCAGGTTCGGGCTCGGTCAGCGCACCGATGTCGGGCTGCCCGGCGAAAGCGCGGGCATCGTTCCGCCCATCGACCAGTGGTCCGGCTCCACGTTCTCCAATCTGCCTATCGGGCAAGGGTTGTCGATGACCTTGCTACAGATGACGTCGATGTACCAGACCATCGCCAACGACGGGCTGCGGGTCCCGCCGCGCATCGTGAGATCGGTCATCGCCCCGGACGGCAAACGCGCCGACGAGCCGCGGCCGGACGGCGTCCGGGTGGTGTCACCCCAGACCGCGCAGACCGTGCGGAACATGTTGCGCGCCGTGGTGCAACGCGATCCGACCGGCGAGCAGCAGGGCACCGGGCCGCAGGCAGCGGTCGACGGCTATCAGATCGCCGGCAAGACCGGCACCGCCCAGCAGATCAACCCGGGCTGCGGCTGCTACTACGACGACGTCTACTGGACCACGTTCGCGGGCATCACCACCGCCGACGACCCGCGGTACGTGGTGGGTCTGATGATGGACAACCCGCAGCGCGCCGCCGACGGCAAGCCCGGGTCGTCCGCCGCCCCGCTGTTCCACAACATCGCAGGCTGGCTGCTGCAGCGCGAGAACGTGCCGCTGTCACCGGATCCCGGCCCACGGCTGACGTTGCAGGCCTGACGCCGCACCTGGGTACGGTGTGACGGTGTCCGTCCCGCTGCGCGAATTAGCCGAGCGGATCGGCGCCCAATCCCGCGCCGGCCTCGAGATTCCCGCGGTTCAGGTGACCGGTGTGACGCTGCGGGCGCAGGATGCGCAGCCTTCGGACCTGTTCGCGGCCCTCCCGGGAGCGAACGTGCACGGCGCCCGGTTCGCCGCGGACGCCGTCGCAGGCGGCGCCGTGGCGGTGCTGACGGACCCGGCCGGTGCGGCCATGCTGCCATCCGGCGTCGCGGTGCTGGTGCACCCGGCGCCGCGGTCGGTGCTCGGCGCTGCCGCCGCTTTGGTGTACGGGGATCCGTCGTCGCGGATGAAGGTCATCGGGGTCACCGGTACGTCGGGCAAGACGACGACGACGTATCTGGTGGAGGCCGGGTTGCGGGCCGCGGGCCGCAGCGCCGGGTTGATCGGCACGGTCGGCATCCGCGTCGACGGCGTCGATCAGCCGAGCGCACTGACCACCCCCGAGGCCCCTGCGCTGCAGGCGCTGCTGGCTGCCATGGCCGAGCAGCACGTGGACACGGTCGTGATGGAGGTGTCCAGCCACGCGCTGGCACTCGGGCGGGTCGACGGCGTGCGATTCGCGGTGGCGGGCTTCACAAACCTGTCCCGCGACCACCTCGACTTCCACCCGTCGATGCAGGACTACTTCGACACCAAGGCAAGGCTTTTCGATGCCGATTCGCCGCTGCGCGCCGGCGCCGCGGTGGTCTGCGTTGATGACGACGCGGGTCGCGCGATGGCGGTCCGCGCGGTGCACCCGGTCACCGTGAGCGGCGAGGGGGTGGCCGCCGACTGGCGCGCTGTGGACGTCCGCACGAACGCCGACGGTGGACAGCATTTCGTCGCGGTCGATCCCGGCGGTCAGCGTCACGAGATCGACATTCGCTTACCCGGACGGTACAACGTAACGAATACCCTTCTGGCGCTTGCTCTTCTGCGTGACGTCGGCGTGGCACCCGGGGAGGCGGCGCCCGGACTGGCCGGTGCCCAGGTGCCGGGACGTCTTGAGCCGGTGGACAGGGGGCAGGGCTTCATGGCGCTGGTCGACTACGCCCACAAGCCCGGCGCTCTGCAGGCGGTGCTGGAGAATCTGCGGGCCCAGTGTCGGGGCCGGCTCGCCGTCGTGTTCGGTGCCGGCGGGGATCGCGATCCCGGGAAGCGAAATCCGATGGGCCGCATCGCCGCGGAGATTGCCGACCTGGTCGTGGTCACCGACGACAATCCCCGCAGCGAGGACCCTGCGGCCATCCGCGCGTCGATCCTGGCCGGAGCTGCCGAGGCCGACAGCGCCGCCGAGGTCGTCGAGATCGGTGACCGGCGCGTGGCGATCGCCCGTGCGGTCCGCTGGGCACGCCGCGGCGACGTCGTCCTGATCGCGGGCAAGGGCCACGAAACCGGGCAGACGGCCAACGGGGTCACCCGGCCGTTCGACGACCGCGAAGAGCTGGCCGCGGCGCTGAGCGCGATAACCTCCACCGCGTGATCCAGTTGACGGTCGCCCAGGTCGCCGAGATCGTCGGTGGCGAACTGGCCGACGTCTCTGCCGCCGACGCCGCCGGACTGCACATCACCGGGACCGTCGAATTCGACTCACGCACGATCACCCCCGGCGGCTTGTTCCTCGCGCTTCCCGGCGCCCGCTCCGACGGGCACGACCATGCGGCCGCGGCGGTACGGGCGGGTGCGGTCGCGGTGCTGGCCGCGCGGCCGGTCGGGGTCCCGGCAATTGTGCTGAGACCGACCGCGGCCGCCGATCCGCGCGCCGGCGTTCTCGAGCACGACGTCGACGGTTCGGGCGCCGCGGTGCTGGCCGGGCTGGCCCGGCTCGCGTCGTTCGTGGCGACGGAACTGGTGGCGGGAGGGCTGACGATCATCGGTGTGACGGGCTCGTCGGGCAAGACGTCGACCAAGGATCTGATCGCCGCCGTGCTGGCACCGCTGGGCGAGGTGGTGGCCCCGCCCGGGTCGTTCAACAACGAGCTCGGCCACCCGTGGACCGTGCTGCGGGCCACGCCTGACACCGACTTCCTGGTGTTGGAGATGTCTGCGCGCCGCCCCGGCAACATCGCCGAACTGGCCGCGATTGCGCCGCCCTCTATCGCGGTGGTGCTCAACGTCGGCACCGCGCATCTCGGTGAGTTCGGGTCGCGCGACGCCATCGCGGCGACCAAAGCCGAACTACCACGGGCTGTTCCGCCATCCGGCGTGGTGATTCTCAACGTCGACGATGCGGCGGTCGCAGCGATGGCGGAGATGACAGCGGCCCGCGTCGTGCGGGTCAGCCGCGAATCCAGGGCCGCGGACGTATGGGCGGATCACGTCGGACTCGATGCGCTCGCCCGGCCGAGCTTCACACTGCACGCACTCGACCTCGAGGTGCCGGTGACGCTCGCCGTGCACGGCGAACATCAGGTCGCCAACGCCCTGTGCGCCGCGGCCGTCGCGCTGGAGTGCGGCGCGACCGGCCGGCAGGTCGCCGCGGCACTGGCGGAAGCGGGTCCGGCGTCGGCGCACAGGATGGAGGTGACGACGCGTCCGGACGGGGTGACCGTGATCAACGACGCCTACAACGCCAACCCCGACTCGGTGCGCGCGGGCCTGCAGGCGCTGGCGTGGATGTCCACCCACCCCGAACACCGGCGGCGTAGCTGGGCCGTGCTCGGCGAGATGGCCGAACTTGGCGACGACGCGATTTCCGAGCACGATCGCATCGGTCGGCTGGCGGTGCGATTAGATGTTTCTCGACTTGTTGTCGTGGGAACCGGGAGGTCGATGCGCGCCATGCACCACGGAGCGGTGATGGAGGGGTCGTGGGGGGGCGAGGCCGCCATGGTCGATGACGCCGACGCGGCCCTCGCGTTGCTGTGCGCCGGGCTGCAGCCCGGCGACGTGGTCCTTGTCAAAGCGTCGAACTCGGCCGGATTGGGCGCGCTGGCTCAGGCCCTGGCCCGGGCGACCAACCCATGAGGCAAATACTCATCGCGGTCGGCATCGCCCTGACGGTGTCGATCCTGCTGACTCCGCTGCTGATCAACCTGTTCACCCGCCAGGGATTCGGCCATGAGATCCGCTCGGACGGCCCGCCCAGCCACAAGACCAAGCGCGGCATTCCTTCGATGGGCGGCGTGGCGATCCTCGCTGGCATCTGGGCCGGCTATCTCGGCACTCATCTCGTCGGCCTTGCGCTCGACGGGATGGGTCCGTCCGCCTCGGGACTGCTCGTCCTCGGGTTGGCGACGGCGCTCGGGGCGGTCGGGTTCGTCGACGACATGATCAAGATCCGAAAGGCGCGCAACCTCGGGCTGAACAAGACTGCCAAGGCCGTCGGACAGATCGTCGCCGCGGTTCTCTTCGGCATTCTGGTGCTGCAGTTCCCCAACGCCGACGGGATCACTCCGGCCGGGGCGCAGCTGTCATACGTGCGCGAGATCGCCACGGTCACACTGGCGCCTGCGCTTTTCGTGCTGTTCTGCGTCGTCCTGGTCAGCGCGTGGTCGAACGCGGTCAACTTCACCGACGGGCTCGACGGGCTGGCGGCCGGGTGCATGGCGATGGTCACTGCCGCGTACGTCATCATCACGTTCTGGCAGTACCGCAACGCGTGCTCGACAGCCCCCGGGCTGGGCTGCTACAACGTCCGCGACCCGCTGGACCTCGCGCTGATCGCCGCGGCCACCGCGGGTGCCTGCATCGGGTTTCTGTGGTGGAACGCCGCGCCCGCCAAGATCTTCATGGGTGACACCGGCTCGCTCGCATTGGGCGGGATCATCGCGGGCTTGTCGGTGACCAGCCGCACCGAAATCCTGGCGGTGGTGCTCGGCGCGTTGTTCGTTGCCGAGATTACGTCGGTGGTGGTGCAGATTCTGGCGTTCCGGACCACCGGCCGCCGGGTGTTCCGGATGGCGCCGTTCCACCACCACTTCGAGCTGGTCGGCTGGGCGGAAACCACCGTGATCATCCGCTTCTGGTTGTTGACCGCGATCGCCTGCGGGCTGGGTGTGGCGCTGTTCTACGGCGAATGGCTTGCCGCCACCGGCAACTGAGATGGCCGAGAACGTGCTTCCGGGGCCGCGGGTGCTGGTCGCCGGCGCCCGCGTCACCGGTCGTGCGGTGATCGCCGCGCTCGCGCCGCTGGGCGCGCAGGTGACCGTCTGTGACGACGATCCCGCCGCGCTGCACGGTTATCCGGCGGCGCTGACGCCCGCCGAGGCGGCGCCGCGGATCGCCGGCTTCGACCTGGTGATCGCCAGCCCAGGCTTCTCGCCCACCACGGCGCTGCTGGCGGCCGCGGCGGCCGCCGGCGTCCCGATCTGGGGCGATGTCGAGCTCGCGTGGCGCCTGGACGCATCCGGGCGTTACGGGCCACCGCGGCGCTGGCTGGTCGTGACCGGCACCAACGGCAAGACGACGACCACGTCGATGCTGCACGACATGCTGCTGGCCGCGGGCCGCCGCAGCGTGTTGTGCGGCAACATCGGCAACCCGGTGCTCGACCAACTCGATCAGCCCGCCGAACTGCTGGCTGTCGAGTTGTCCAGCTTCCAACTGCACTGGGCGCCGTCGTTGCGGCCCGAGGCGGGCGCGGTGCTCAACGTCGCCGAGGACCATCTGGACTGGCACGGAACGTTTCAGCACTACGCCGCCGCAAAGGCCGGGGCGCTGCGCGGGCGGGTGGCCGTCTGCGGCCTCGACGATCCGGTCGCCGCGCGGCTGCTGGCCGACGCGCCGGCGCCGGTCCGCGTCGGCTTCCGGCTCGGCGAACCGGCGCCGGGCGAGCTGGGCGTTCGCGACGGGATGCTGCTGGACCGCGCGTTCGCTGCCGCCGAGAAGGGCGGGAAGGGCGGCAAGGGACTGTCGCTGGCATCCGCATCCGCCATCCCGGTGCCCGGACCGGTCGGGGTCCTCGATGCGCTCGGCGCGGCTGCGCTGGCCCGGGCGGTCGACGTGCCTGCGGACGCGATCGCCGCGGCGCTGTCGTCGTTCCGGGTGCCGCCCCACCGCGCCCAGTTGGTCGCGGTGGTCGACGGGGTTGCCTACGTCGACGACTCGAAGGCCACCAATCCCCATGCGGCGCAGGCGTCGATCGCGGCTTATCCGCGGGTGATCTGGGTGGCCGGCGGTTTGCTCAAAGGTGCGTCCGTCGACGAGATGGTCCAGCAGGCGGCGAATCGGCTGGTCGCAGTGATACTGGTGGGCCGGGACCGGGCAGTGGTTGCCAACGCGTTATCGCGACACGCCCCGGATGTCCCCGTCGTCGAGGTGACCACGGGGGACGATGCTGTGGTGCAAGGGGCCTGTGAGACACAAGTGGCTGCTGTGACCAATGTGATGACCGCGGTCGTCAATGCGGCGCGACGGCTCGCGCAGCCGGGCGACACCGTGCTTCTGGCCCCCGCCGGGGCATCGTTCGACCAGTTCAGCGGCTATGCCCAACGCGGCGACGCATTCGCAGCCGCGGTCCGCGGCGCGACGCGGTAACGCGCCATGCGCCACGTGCTGACCCGGCTTCTGCGTCGGGGCGAGGACTCCGGGGAGCGCAGCGCGGCCACCGGATCCCGGGTCGTGTCGTGGCTGGCCCGCCCGATGACGTCGTTTCACCTCGTCATCGCGGTGGTCGCACTGCTGACGTCGCTCGGGCTGATCATGGTGCTTTCGGCATCCGGTGTGCGGTCCTACGACGACGACGGGTCGCCCTGGATCATCTTCGGCCGTCAGGTGCTGTGGACGGTCGTTGGGCTGATCGCGTTCTACGTCGCGCTTCGGGTCCCGGTGCGGGTGATGCGACACACCGCGTCGTTCTCGTTCGCGCTGACCATCGTCATGCTCATCCTGGTGCTCGTTCCGGGAATCGGCAAAGAGGCCAACGGATCTCGCGGATGGTTCGTTGTCGCCGGCTTGTCGATGCAGCCGTCGGAGCTGGCCAAGATCGCGTTTGCGATCTGGGGCGCGCATCTGCTGGCGGCCCGCCGGATGGAGCGGGCGTCACTGCGGGAGATGCTGGTCCCGCTGGTGCCGGCGGCCGTCGTCGCGCTCGGTCTGATCGTCGCTCAGCCCGACCTCGGCCAGACGGTGTCGCTGGCGATCATCCTGCTCGGGCTGCTCTGGTACGGCGGCCTGCCGCTGCGGGTGTTCGTGAGTTCGCTGTTCGCCGCGGTCAGTGCCGCCGCGGTCCTTGCGGTATCGGAGGGCTACCGCTCCGACCGGGTGCGGTCCTGGCTGAGCCCGGGGGCCGACCCGCAGGACTCCGGCTACCAGGCCCGACAGGCCAAATTCGCGCTGGCCAACGGCGGCATCTTCGGTGATGGGCTGGGGCAGGGCACCGCGAAATGGAACTACCTGCCCAACGCGCACAACGACTTCATCTTCGCGATCATCGGTGAGGAGTTGGGGTTCGTCGGCGCGTTCGCCACGTTGTGCTTGTTCGGCCTGTTCGCCTACACCGGCATGCGGGTCGCTCGGCGCTCCGCCGACCCGTTCCTGCGGCTGCTGACGGCCACCGCGACCATGTGGGTGCTGGGCCAGGCGTCCATCAACGTCGGCTACGTGATCGGGTTGCTGCCCATCACCGGCCTGCAGCTTCCGCTGATCTCCGCGGGCGGAACATCGACGGCGACGACGCTTTTCATCATGGGCATGATCGCGAACGCGGCCCGTCACGAGCCCGAGGCGGTGGCCGCCCTGCGGGCGGGCCGTGACGACAAGGTGAACCGGTTCCTGCGCCTGCCGCTGCCCGAAGCCTATGTCCCGACCCGCACCGAGGTGTTGCGCGACCGGCTGCGGTCGCGGCCCACGTCGCCGAAACCGCAGAAGGCGCCCAAGCCGCCAAAATCACCCAAGGCGCCGAAGCCGAAGAAGGCGCTGCGCAAGCAGCCCCGCGACAACTACCGCAAGGTTCCGGCCGCCGCCGGGGCCGCTCGCGGGTCAGAGCACCATAGAATCGGCCAACGCCATGGTGGACAGCGGCGCACTCCCCGCAACGGGGGTGCGCGACGAGCAGAGGTAAGCGTTACGGGTGAGAAGCGATGAGGCGACGGCCAGTCGGTCGTCCGGCGGGCTTCAGGCAGCGCCGATCTCCGTGGTGCTCGCCGGCGGTGGCACCGCAGGCCACGTCGAGCCGGCAATGGCGGTCGCCGATGCGCTCATCAAACTCGACCCCGCGGTGCGCATCACCGCGCTGGGTACCGCCCGCGGCCTGGAGACCCGGCTGGTGCCCGAACGCGGGTATGAACTCGAGCTGATCACGCCGGTGCCGCTGCCGCGCAAGCCCAACAGCGATCTGATGCGGTTGCCGCTGCGGGTGCGGCGAGCGGTGCGAGAGACCCGCGCGATCCTGGACCGCGTCGAGGCCGATGTGATCGTCGGCTTCGGCGGCTATGTGGCGCTGCCCGCCTACCTCGCCGCCCGCGGCGGCACCCGACGGCGCCGCCGCGTGCCGGTGGTGGTCCACGAGGCCAACGCCAGCGCGGGGCTGGCCAATCGGGTGGGGGCCCGGCGCGCCGAGCGCGTGCTTTCCGCGGTGCCGGACTCGGGCCTGCGCCACGCCGAGGTCGTCGGCGTGCCGGTGCGATCGGCGATCACCGCGCTGGACCGGATGGCGATCCGCGCCGAGGCGCGTGCGCATTTCGGCCTCGCCGGCGACGCGCTGGTGCTGCTGGTCTTCGGCGGCTCACAGGGGGCCGTGTCGATCAACGAGGCCGTTGCCGCGGCAGCGAAACCGCTTGCTGCCGCGGGTATTTCAGTGCTGCACGCACACGGGCCGAAGAACCGGCTGAGCCTGCCGGAGCCTGCCGAGGGCGAACCGCCCTACGTCGCGGTGCCGTATTTGACCCGGATGGACCTCGCCTACGCCGCGGCCGACCTGGCGATCTGCCGGTCGGGCGCGATGACGGTGGCCGAGGTCTCCGCGGTCGGGCTGCCCGCCGTCTACGCGCCGTTGCCGATCGGCAACGGCGAACAGCGCCTCAACGCGTTGCCGGTGGTCAACGCCGGCGGCGGGCTGATCGTGGCCGATCGCGACCTCACGCCGGACTACGTTGCGCACACCGTGGCGGGACTGCTCACCGACGGGCCGAGGCTGACGGCGATGACCGCCGCCGCGGCCCTGGTCGGCCATCGCGACGCGGCGCAGAAGGTCGCGCAGGTCGCACTGGACGTCGCGATCAGGGCGCGCCGCGCCCGGAGACCGGGATGATCCGGCACCAGCTACCGCCCGAGCTGCAGCGCGTGCACATGGTCGGCATCGGCGGCGCCGGCATGTCGGGTATTGCCCGGATCCTGCTGGACCGCGGCGCTGTGGTGTCCGGGTCCGACGCCAAGGAATCGCGCGGGGTGCTGGCCCTGCGGGCGCGTGGCGCCGACGTTCGCATCGGCCATCACCCGTCCGCGCTGGACCTGCTGCCCGGCGGGCCGACCGCGGTGATCACCACGCGTGCTGCGATCCCGAAGACCAACCCCGAGCTCGTCGAGGCCCATCGGCGCGGCGTACCCGTCGTGCTGCGGCCCACGGTGCTGGCCATGCTGATGACCGGCTACCGCACGGTGATGGTCACCGGCACGCACGGCAAGACGTCCACGACGTCGATGCTGATCGTCGCGCTGCAGCACTGCGGCCTCGATCCGTCGTTCGCGGTGGGCGGCGATCTCGGCGAGGCCGGCACCAATGCCCACCACGGCAGTGGCGACTACTTCGTCGCGGAGGCCGACGAGAGCGACGGCTCGCTCCTGGAATACGCGCCCGACGTCGCGGTGGTGACCAACGTTGAGGTGGACCACCTGGACTTCTACGGCACCGCGCAGGCCTACACCGCGGTGTTCGACGACTTCGCGGGCCGGGTGGCCCCGGGCGGCGCGCTGGTCGTCTGTGTCGACGACCCGGGCGCGGCCGCGCTGGCTGACCGCGCCGGAGCTCGCGGGGGGCGTGTGCTGAAGTACGGGAGCCAGGACGGCCCCGAGATGGCCGGCGCGCTGCTCAGCTGGGAACAGCAGGGCACCGGGGCGGTGGCGCACGTGCGGCTGGCGGGCGAGGGCCTGCCACGGGTGATGCGGTTGTCGGTGCCGGGCAGGCACATGGCGCTGAACGCACTCGGCGCGGTGCTGGCGGCGGTCGAAGCGGGCGCCGAACCCGAATGTGTGCTGGACGGCCTGGCCGGGTTCGAGGGCGTGCGGCGCCGGTTCGAGCTCGTGGGTACGGCCGACTCGGTTCGGGTGTACGACGACTACGCCCATCATCCGACCGAGATCCGCGCGACGCTGGCGGCGGTGCGCACGCTCATCGGGCAAGCGCCGCGCGCTGCCGATCGCAGTGGTCGCGCGATCGCCGTCTTTCAGCCCCATCTATATTCGCGCACAGAGCTTTTCGCACGCGACTTCGGTAACGTGCTCGGCGACGCCGACCTGGTGTTCGTCCTCGACGTCTATGGTGCGCGTGAACAGCCGATGGCCGGGGTCAGTGGTGCACTGGTCGCCGAGCATGTCGACGTCCCGGTGCAGTTCGTGCCCGACTTCTCTGCGGTGCCCGACCTGGTGGCCGACCTGGCGGAGCCCGGCGACGTGGTCGTCACCATGGGTGCCGGAGATGTCACGATGCTCGGTCCGGAGATTCTGAACTCGTTGCAGGTGAAGGCGAATCGCAGCGCACCTGGCCGGTCGGGAGTGATGCGGCAATGACCGAGCCGGTGCCGGGAGAAGTCCACACGACGCCCGAAGAGCACCCCGAAGAGGACTTCGAAGGACCGCGCCGTCGGGCCCGCCGCGAGCGTGAGCTGCGCCGCACCGCAGCCGCCCGCGCCCGAGCGATCGAGGACGCCCGGCGGGAGGCCAAGCGGAAGGTTACTGCCGCCGCGACTGCGCCGAAACCTGTTGACAAAGGCGTAGTTCGGGGGCTGAGGGTCCTCACGTGGGGGATCGTCGTCACGGTGATCTCGGTCGGGCTCGGCCTCCTGCTGTACTTCACCCCGATCATGTCGGTCCGCAATCTGGTCGTCGACGGCCTCCAGGCGATACCGCGCGACGACGTGGTCGCGGCGGTGGCGGTGCCCACCGGGACGCCGCTGCTGCAGGTCGACACCGACAAGGTCGCCAACCGGGTCGCGACGATCCGCCGGGTGGCTTCGGTGCGCGTGCAGCGGGAGTATCCGTCGTCGCTGCGCGTCACGGTGGTCGAGCGGGCTGCGGTGGCGGTCAAGGACTTACCGGACGGCACGCACCTGTTCGACCGTGACGGCGTCGATTTCGCGACTGCGCCGGCCCCGCCCGGGGTCGCCTACCTCGACGTCGACAACCCCGGCCCGAGCGATCCGCCCACCAAGGCCGCGCTGCAGGTGTTGACCGCGCTTCGCCCGGAGGTGGCCGGGCAGGTCGGCCGCATCGCCGCGCCGTCCGTCGCGTCCATCACGTTGACGCTGTCGGACGGCCGCGTGGTGATTTGGGGGACCACCGATCGGACCGATGAGAAGGCCGAGAAACTCGCGGCCCTGCTCACCCGGCCGGGCCACACCTATGACGTGTCGAGCCCCGATTTGCCGACCGTGAAATAAAGAAATTCCGCGTCCAATACGGCGCGCCTGCATGGATACCGCTCAGCGCCGCCATACCGTTCGGGGTGCACAAAACTACTTGACATAACTCTAAGCCTCAGGTTGAGGTTGAGAGTTTGCCCCGAGGGAAGGCGATCGATGACCCCCCCGCATAACTACCTCGCCGTCATCAAAGTCGTCGGCATCGGCGGTGGCGGCGTGAACGCCGTGAACCGGATGATCGAGCAAGGGCTCAAGGGCGTGGAGTTCATCGCGATCAACACCGACGCGCAGGCTCTGCTGATGAGTGATGCCGACGTCAAGCTCGATGTCGGCCGCGACTCCACCCGCGGACTGGGCGCCGGGGCCGATCCGGAGGTCGGGCGCAAGGCCGCCGACGATGCCAAGGACGAGATCGAAGAGCTGCTGCGCGGCGCCGACATGGTGTTCGTCACCGCGGGCGAGGGCGGCGGTACCGGCACCGGCGGGGCGCCGGTGGTCGCCAGCATCTCGCGCAAGCTCGGCGCGTTGACCGTCGGGGTTGTCACGCGGCCGTTCTCGTTCGAGGGCAAGCGCCGCAGCTCGCAGGCCGAAATCGGCATCTCTTCGCTGCGCGAGAGCTGCGACACGCTGATCGTGATCCCGAACGACCGGCTGCTGCAGATGGGCGACGCGCACGTGTCGCTGATGGACGCCTTCCGCAGTGCCGACGAGGTTCTGCTGAACGGTGTGCAGGGCATCACCGACCTGATCACCACGCCGGGCCTGATCAACGTCGACTTCGCCGACGTCAAGGGCATCATGTCGGGCGCGGGCACCGCGTTGATGGGCATCGGATCTGCACGTGGCGACGGCCGCGCGCTGAAAGCCGCTGAGGTCGCCATCAATTCGCCGCTGCTCGAGGCATCGATGGAGGGCGCACAGGGCGTGCTGATGTCGATCGCCGGCGGTAGCGACCTGGGCCTGTTCGAGATCAACGAGGCCGCATCGCTGGTGCAGGAGGCTGCCCATCCGGAGGCCAACATCATCTTCGGCACGGTGATCGACGACTCATTGGGCGACGAGGTCCGGGTCACCGTCATCGCGGCCGGGTTCGACGCGGCCAATGGGGGCCGCAAGCCGGTGGTTGGCGCAGGGGCCAAGGTGGCCGCCGGAAGCGCGGGCAAGGTGACCACGACGCTGTTCGAACCGGTCGACGCGACCGCGGTGCCGGTGCACACCAACGGTTCCACTGTGCGCATCGGCGGCGACGATGACGACGACGTGGATGTGCCGCCGTTCATGCGCCGCTAGCGACCGCTGGATACTTGGTGGTGTGACTTTTCGGGTGCGGCGGGTGACCACCACCCGCGCGGGCGGCGTCTCCAAGCCGCCGTTCGACACGTTCAACCTCGGTGACCACGTCGGCGACGAGCCGGAAGCGGTGGCGGCCAACCGAAAGCGGCTCGCCGCGGCGATCGGTCTCGGACAGGACCGTGTGATCTGGATGGACCAGGTGCATGGCGACCGGGTGACGCGGGTCGACGATCCGCGCGTGACGGCGGTCGAGGCCACCGACGCGCTGGTCACCACGACGCCGCGGCTGGCGCTGGCGGTGGTGACGGCCGACTGCGTGCCGGTGCTGTTGGCCGACGCCCGCTCCGGCGTGCTGGCCGCGGTGCACGCCGGGAGGGTGGGCGCACAGCGCGGCGTGGTGGCACGGGCCGTGCAGGCGATGCAAGCCGCGGGCGCGGACGTCGATGACGTGTCGGTGCTGCTCGGTCCGGCGGTCAGCGGCCAAAACTACGAGGTCCCCGAGGAGATGGCCGCGGAGGTCGAAGCGGCGCTGCCGGGCAGCAGGACCACCAGCCGGCACGGCACCCCGGCGTTGGACCTCCGGGCCGGAATCGCGAGCCAACTCAGCACTTTGGGTGTGAACGCGATCGATATCGACCCGAGGTGCACGTTTGGCGACCCGGCGCTGTTCAGTCACCGCAGGGATGCCCCGACGGGGCGGCTGGCATCGGTCATCTGGATGGAGCGATGAGCGCTTGCGCGAAGAGCAGAGGGCAGCGATGAGCGCTTGCGCGAAGAGCAGAAGGCAGCGATGAGCGCCAGAGAATGACCGAACGCGAAGAAGAATTGCGCGTTGCTCTCGCAACGGTGCGACGGCGAATCGACGAGGCCGCTGCGGCGGCGGGTCGCAATGCCGGCGAAATTGAACTGCTGCCCATCACGAAATTCTTTCCGGCCACTGATGTCGCGACTTTGTCCAGACTCGGCTGCCGTTCTTTCGGCGAATCCCGTGAACAAGAAGCGGGCGCCAAATCCGCGGAGGTGGCAAAACTGATAGGCGAATCCGTGCGCTGGCACATGGTCGGACAGATCCAGCGAAACAAGGCCCGGTCACTGGCGCGGTGGGCCTACGCCGCTCATTCGGTCGACAGCCCGCGCCTGGTCGCTGCGCTCGACCGCGCCGTCGCCGCGGAACTCGATGCGGGTGCTCGGGAGCAGCGGCTTCAGGTGTATGTGCAGGTCAGTCTCGACGGCGACCCCACCCGCGGCGGTGTGGACGCCCGCCGCCCGCAGTTGGTCGACGAGCTGTGCGACGAGGTCGCGGCTGCGCGAGCGCTGTCGCTGGTCGGGCTGATGGGTATTCCGCCGCTGGATTCCGACCCGGGCGAAGCTTTTTCGCGGCTTGCCGCGGAGCACCAGCGGGTGCTGCGCGCTCACCCGCGAGCGACCGGCCTGTCGGCGGGCATGTCGGACGACCTGGAAGCTGCGGTGAAACATGGGTCGACCTGTGTGCGTGTCGGTACCGCGTTGTTGGGACCTAGACCGCTAACGTCACCTTCAGTAGTCACTCCTGTCACATCTTCATCAAGACAACGAGCCTCCCGGAAGGGTCACTCATGAGTACGCTGCATAAGGTCAAGGCCTACTTCGGCATGGCGCCGATGGAGGATTACGACGACGAGTACTACGACGACGACGATCGCGGACACGGCTACCCTCGGCGTTCGCCCGGCGACCGGTTCGGCGACGACGGCTACAGCCGCCGCTACGACGATCGCCGTGAGTACGACGAACGTGAACCCGACGACTACCCGCCCGGCTACCGCGGTGGCTACGACGAGCCGCGTTACGAGTCCCGGCTGAGGGGCACGCGTGACTTCGAGCGTCCGTCTTCGCGGTTTTCGCTGCGCGGCGCGACCCGCGGCTCGCTGGCGATGGATCCCCGGCGGATGGCGATGTTGTTCGATGAGGGCAGCCCGCTGTCGAAGATCACCACGCTGCGGCCCAAGGACTACAGCGAGGCCCGCACCATCGGGGAGCGCTTCCGCGAGGGCACACCCGTGATCATCGACCTGGTCACGATGGACAACGCCGACGCGAAGCGGTTGGTCGACTTCGCCGCGGGTCTGGCCTTCGCGCTGC
Source organism: uncultured Actinomycetota bacterium (assembly GCA_963759655.1). Classification (GTDB taxonomy): domain Bacteria; phylum Actinomycetota; class Actinomycetes; order Mycobacteriales; family Mycobacteriaceae; genus Mycobacterium. The sequence goes on from CAVXAG010000034.1 coordinate 29,276, forward strand.
GCGGCTCGTTCGACAAGGTGGCCACCAAGGTGTTCCTGCTGTCGCCGGCCGACATCGACGTGACCGCCGAGGAGCGCCGCCGCATCGCCGAAGCCGGGTTTTACGCCTACCAGTAGGGATCTCGCTGGCTGGGCTTACAGCGAGAGTCGGTAGGCTGGCAGCGCCGGGCGTTGTCGTCTAAGTCACAGTGAGGTCGTGCCAGTTGCGGCTGTTCTTCAACATGTTGGGTTTGGCGCTGTTCGCTTTCTGGCTGCTGCTCATTGCCCGAGTGGTCATCGAGTTCATTCGTTCCTTCGCGCGCGACTGGCGGCCGCGGGGCGCCACGGTGGTGATCCTCGAGATCATCCTCACGCTCACCGATCCGCCGGTTAAGTTGTTGCGCCGCATAATTCCCCAGCTCACGATCGGCGCAGTTCGCTTCGACCTGTCGATCATGGTGTTGCTGCTGGTCGCGTTCATCGGCATGAACCTGGCGTTCAGTGCTGCCGCGTAGCCCGACGGTGGGATGAACATTTCCCCAACTTGAAATTGAGCGCGCTAGATTGAAATTACTTCTTAATTATTATGCTCGGCTGCAACCGGCGGGTCTGATGTGACAGGATGGACGCCAGTTACAGTGCTGGCAACCAGTTCGGTCTACACTTCCAGATCAGCTTCGACCGTCCAGACTTGAGGGGGCAGACAATGCCGCTAACGCCCGCCGATGTGCATAACGTCGCGTTCAGTAAACCGCCCATCGGCAAGCGCGGTTACAACGAGGATGAGGTCGACGCCTTCCTCGATCTTGTCGAGGGTGAGCTTACGCGGCTGATTGAGGAAAACTCCGATCTGCGCCAGCGCGTTGCCGAGCTCGAGCAAGAGCTGGCGGGCGCGCCGTCCGGCGCCGTTTCGTCGCCCACCCAGGCCATGCCGATCTACGAGCCGCCGCCGCCGCCGCAGCCTGAGCCCCAGCCCGCGCCGCGGCCCGTCTATGAGGCGCCGCAGCAGGCGACGCAAAGCGTCTCTGAAGAAGAGCAGCACTTGAAGGCCGCCCGGGTGCTGGCCTTGGCGCAGGACACCGCCGACCGGCTGACCGGCACGTCGAAGAGCCAGGCCGACAAACTGATCGCGGACGCCCGCGCGAACGCCGAGTCGATTCTGGCCGATGCGCGTCACACCGCGGAGACCACGGTCGCAGAGGCCCGGCAGCGTGCCGATGCGATGCTCTCCGACGCGCAGATCCGCTCGGAGACCCAGCTGCGCCAGGCGCAGGAGAAGGCCGACGCGCTGCAGGCGGACGCCGAGCGCAAGCACTCTGAGATCATGGGAACGATCAACCAGCAGCGCACGGTGCTGGAGGGTCGACTCGAGCAGTTGCGCACGTTCGAGCGCGAATACCGTACTCGGCTCAAGACCTATCTGGAGTCTCAGCTGGAAGAATTGGGCCAGCGCGGATCCGCTGCGCCGGTCGACTCGAGCGCCAACAGCGATAGCGGCACTTTCAACCAATTCAATAGGGGCAATAACTAGTCGGGGGCTGATTCGATGCTCATCGTCGCACTGATCATGGCCGTGATCGGCCTTGCCGCGCTGGTCACCGCAGTGGTCACCAGCAACGAAATCATCGCCTGGGTCTGCATCGGCGCCAGCGTGATCGGCGTGGTCTTGTTGATCGTCGACGCGCTGCGTGAGCGGACGCGGCGCGACGCCACGCCCGTCGCCGCCGAAGAGTCCGACGGCGACGATCCGGACGACGCGGAGTCCGAGCCAGAAGCGCACAAGGACTCCGAGACTAGCCAGTAGTTCCAGTCGCCAGCAGTTCGCGCACCTCGTCGTCGGATGTCTGGCGGAAGTCGCGGTAATACTCGCCGACCGCCAGGAATGACGCAGGCACTTCGACGCAAACGACCTCGTCCGCGGCGTCGGCCAGTTGCCGGTAGGCGCTCGGCGGGGCCACCGGCACCGCGACCACGACCTTCGCCGGGCCCGCCGTGCGGATGGCCCGAACGGCCGCCAGCATGGTTGCGCCGGTGGCGATTCCGTCGTCGACCAGAATGACCGTCTTGCCGGCGGGTTCGATGGGCGGCTGCCCGCCGCGGTACGCGGCCTCACGGCGCGTCAGCTCCGCGGCTTCCTTCTCGATCACCTGTGCCAGCTGTTCGTCGCTGATTCGCAGGTTGCGCACCACGTCGTCGTTGAGCACCACAAGCCCGCCGCCGGCCAGCGCTCCCACCGCGAGTTCCTCCCAGCGCGGCGCGCCGAGTTTGCGGACGACGAACACGTCCAGCGGAGCGCGCAGTGCGGCGGCCACCTCCCAGGCGACGGGCACGCCGCCGCGCGGTAGGCCGAGCACAAGCAGGTCCTCAACGCCCTGATAGGCGGAAAGCGCGTCGGCGAGGACCCGGCCGGCCTCCCGTCGGTCGGAGAACGTGCCGGCGGTGCCGCGCGCCAAGCCGGTGAATCGTCGCATCGGAGTTCCCTCCCAACCAGTGTCCTCCAATCCGACACCGGTGACACCGCCAACGGCCGCCTATTTCGGGGACGGCACTGGTGGCGCGTCGTTCGGCGCCATCTCGGCGGCAACCCGCTGGAACAAGGTGTCGGCCTCGTTGGAGTAGTTGCCCTGATCGTCGAAGGCCTCTGGCTCGTAGGTGTTTGCGACCGCGACCGCGATCTTCTGCGACGGCAGGTACCCTTCGACGGCGGCGTAGCCGGCGAGCTGCGGGTTCTGTACGAGCCAATGCCCGGAAATGATGATGCCGAGCCCGTAGGTGTAAGCGTCGTTCTGCTCGAAGCATGTTGGGCAGCCCGGCTGTGCGTGGGTCTTGCCCCGAAGGGCCGTCGAGACCATCGCCTTGTAGGAGTCGGCGGACAGCAGCTTGCCGGATCCGATACCCACCGCCGTGGCCTCGAGATCGTAGATGTTCGTTGTCTGGATGGCGCCGTGGGTGATCGACCACGACGGGTTCCAGTAGGTGGATTCTTCGTAGAACGGCGTGCCGGGCGGAATCTTCAACGCCGCGCGCCGCTCGGACGAGAATGCGTGCAGCACCGGCGACGGGATTTCGGGGGTATCGAAATTGGCGGTCTGCGAGAGGCCGAGCGGCCGAAGGACGTTGTCGTTCAGCAGCGTTGGAATGTCCTGGCCGGTCGCCTTTTCCAGCACGAGCCCCAGCAGCACGTAATTGGTGTGGGCGTAGTTCCAGTTGGTTCCGGGCGGGTAAAGCAGTGGCCGCGAACGTATTTGCGCCAGAATATCGTCGGTGCTCCACTGCTTGAACGGGTCGGTGTACAGGGCCGTATCGAACGCGTCGTTGCCAAGAACGTAATCCGCGTAGCCAGACGTCATCTGTGCCAGCTGGCCCAACGTGACCTCATCTGAATGCGGGAAGTCGGGCAGCCACTTCGACATCTTGTCGTCGAGGCTCACCTTCTTGTCGTCGACGAGCTTGAGCAGCACGGTGGACACGTACGAGATCGCGACCGCCCCGTTGCGAAAGTGCATCTGTGGGGTGGCAGGTACGCCGGTCATCGAATCGCCGACCGCCTGCGTCAGCACCTCTTTGCCGTCAACGGTGACGCGGACGATCACCGCCTTCAGGTGCCGCTCCGCCATGGTGTCCTTGACGATCTTCAGCACGGCGTCGGCCTTGGCGCTGTCGGTCGACGCGGCCGGTGGCGAGTTCACCGGGCCGGCGCAGGCGGTGAACAGGCCGAGCACACAGAGAAGGGGCAAAAGGCGTCTGGTGGCGGCAAGTGCCACAGTGGAGTGAGACAACGCACCTACCGTAAGTCAGAGGGATGAACAGCTACTACATCATCGTCGCCGTCGTGGTGGTCGCGCATTTCGCGTTTATCGGCTACCTGGTCGTCGGGGGGTTCGTGGCGCTGCGCTGGCCCCGCACGATCTTCCTGCACATCTTGGCGGTCGTCTGGGGGGTCGGCAGCCTCTCGTTGCACCTGCAGTGTCCGCTGACCGACTTGGAACGGTGGGCACGGGCGCGCGCCGGCATCGCGCCGCTGCCGTCCGACGGCTTCATCACCCACTACATCACCGGGGTGCTGTACCCGGCCGACGCGGTGGGAGTCGTCGAGGCGGTGGTGCTCACTGTGGTCATCGTGTCGTGGGCCCTGTTGGCCTATGCGGTGGTCAAGGGGCGGCGCAGGAGTAGCCTGCGGCCATGAGCCCCTCGGACGTGTGGCTGCTCGGTGGCTACCAGACCGACTTCGCACGCAACTTCAGCCGGGAAGGCCTCGACTTCGCGGATCTGACCGGCGAGGTGGTGCGGCGCACTCTCGAGTCGGCGAAGGTGGACGCAGGCGACATCGGGGTCGTGCATGTCGGCAACGCGTTCGGAGAGCTGTTCACCGGCCAGGGTCACCTCGGCGCGATGCCTGCGACCGTCTGCGACGACCTGTGGGGAATTCCGGCCGCCCGGCACGAGGCCGCGTGCGCGTCGGGCAGCGTCGCTGCGCTGGCCGCTATCGCAGACCTGCGGTCGGGCGCGTATTCGAGCGCGTTGGTGATCGGCGTCGAGTTGGAGAAAACGGTGCCGGGGGACACCGCGACGGGCTACCTCGGCGCTGCGGCCTGGATCGGACACGAGGGTGAAAACGCAAAGTACATGTGGCCGTTCATGTTCAGCGACATCGCCGCCGAATACGACCACCGGTACGGGCTCGACGAAGCATATCTGCGGGCGATCGCGGAACTGAATTTCAGCAACGCCCGCAAAAACCCGAACGCTCAGACGCGCGACTGGCAGGTGCCGGATCTCACGGTGGCGCAGACCAATCCGGTGATCGAGGGCCGGCTGCGCCGGTTCGACTGCAGCCAGGTCACCGACGGTGGCGCCGGCTTGGTGTTGGTGTCCGATCAGTACCGGCAGGCACATCCCGGCGCCCGGCCGGTGGCACGGATCTTGGGGTGGGGTCACCGGACCGTCGGGCTGGGGCTGCGGCAGAAGCTTGAGCGTTCCGCCGAAAATCCCTACGTCCTGCCACATCTGAGGACAACGGTGCAGGATGCCTTCGATCGGGCCGGGCTCACGCTCGATGACCTCGACGGGTTCGAGGTGCACGACTGCTTCACGCCGAGCGAGTACCTCGCCATCGACCACATCGGGCTCACGCCGCCCGGCCAGTCGTGGCAGGCAATCGATAACGGTGACATCGCCAGTGGCGGGCGGCTGCCGATCAACCCCAGCGGCGGCCTGATCGGCGGCGGCCATCCCGTCGGCGCGTCCGGTATCAGGATGCTCGTCGATGCCGCCCGGCAGGTCAGCGACTCGGCGGGCGACTACCAGGTCGAGGGCGCGCACACCTTCGGCACGCTGAACATCGGTGGAAGCACGGCGACGGCCGTCAGTTTCGTGGTGGGTGCCGCTGATGGACGTTGAGGTGATCGGCAAGTTCCTGTCGACGCTGCCCGAGGACGACGACCATCCGTACCGGACCGGGCCGTGGCGGCCGCAGACGACCGAATGGTCCGCGGACGATCTGGTGGCCGTCGAAGGCGAGGTTCCCGGCGACATCGACGGTGTTTATCTGCGTAACACGGAGAATCCGCTGCACCCCGCGTTGAAGTTCTATCACCCGTTCGACGGCGACGGGATGATTCATGTCGTCGGATTCCGGGACGGAAAGGCGTTCTACCGCAACCGGTTCATCCGTACCGAGGGATTCCTCGCGGAGAAGGAGGCGGGTCAGCCGTTGTGGGCCGGGTTGGCGGAGCCGCCGAAGCTGGCCGAACGCGACGGGTGGGGGGCGCGCGGTCGGATGAAGGACGCGTCGAGCACCGACGTGATCGTGCACCGTGGTACCGCGCTGACGAGCTTCTACCAGTGCGGCGACCTCTACCGCATTGACCCGCTCTCGGCCGAAACCCTTGGCAAGGAAACCTGGAACGGGCGGTTCCCGTTCGACTGGGGAGTTTCAGCACACCCGAAGGTCGACGACGCAAGCGGCGAGCTGCTGTTTTTCAACTACAGCAAGCAGGAACCGTACATGCACTACGGTGTGGTGGACGAGCACGGCGAGCTGGAGCACTACGTCGACATCCCGCTGCCGGGCCCGCGGCTGCCCCACGACATGGCATTTACCCGAAATTACGCTATTCTCAACGACTTTCCGCTGTTCTGGGACGCCGAGCTGTTGAAGAGGGACGTGCACGCCGCGCGGTTTCACCCCGACGTGCCGTCACGGTTCGCGGTGATTCCGCGCCGCGGGCAATCCGACGATATCCGGTGGTTTGAAGCCGAACCCACCTACGTGCTGCATTTCGTGAACGCGTATGAAGACGGCGACGAGATCGTGCTCGACGGGTTCTTCCAGGGTGATCCGCAACCGGCCGACAACGGGTCAGGGGACAAGTGGCAGCGCGCATTCCGGTTCCTGGCACTCGACCGGATGCAGGCGCGACTGCACCGGTGGCGGCTCAACCTGGTCAGCGGTGACGTCCGCGAGGAGCAGCTGTCGGACAGCATCACCGAGTTCGGGATGATCAACAGCGGGTATGCCGGCGGCGCATATCGGTACACCTACGCCGCTACGGGTAAGCCGGGGTGGTTCCTGTTCGACGGCCTGGTCAAGCACGACCTGCAGACCGGCGCGGAGGAGCGGTACGCCTTCGAGGAGGGCGTGTACGGCAGCGAAACGGCGATGGCGCCGCGCCCGGGCAGCACCTCGGAGGACGACGGCTACCTGGTCACGTTGACCACCGACATGAATGCCGACGCATCGTACTGCCTGGTGTTCGACGCGGGGCGGGTCGGCGACGGTCCGGTGTGCAAACTCCAACTGCCGGAACGGGTTTCCAGCGGCACGCACTCCACCTGGGTGGCCGGCTCAAAGTTGCGCTCTACGCATCCCTGACCGCAGCCTGCGCAAGCTCGACGAATTCTGCGATCAGCGGGGCGCGACGTGTCGCCACCCATGCCAGCCGCACTTCGCAGGTCGTGTGATGCGAGATCGGTTTAGTGGTTGCAAGCCGCCGCGTCGCGGCCCGTGGGCTGGTAGGGCGGTGTTAAGTGTGGGGATGCCCACTAGGGCGCGCCGCTTCGGTTGGCCGACCAATTTGCCGCCGACGACGTGCGATTAATAGGTGCGCGTCCTCATTGGTTTGCTAGGAACGCGCAGATCAAGTGTCTCGACGGATGCGGCGAAACATCCTCATGCGCCGGACGTTCACGCGGTACAGCACATCCGGGAAGAGTCGATTCAGGCGCCAAATCCCGCGCACCACACCGGGAAACACGATGAGGGCTTTGTTACGGACCACGCCTGCGAGGATCTCCCGCGCCGCCTGTTCGGCGCTCCATTGCGGCATCAGAAAGTGAGAGCTGCGGCTGACGCGGACGATCTCCTCGGTGTCCACCTTCATGTTCACCACGGTCATGTTCTTGTAGATGTCCGTTTTCATGTCGCCGGGACACACGCAGCTGACCTTCACGCCGAGATCGGCCCCTTCAAACCGCAGCGAGAGCGAGAGTCCGACCAGGGCGTGCTTTGCCGTGCAGTAGGGCCCATTGCCAGGTTGCGAGATCAGGCCGCTCAGCGACGACACGTTGACGATATGCCCGTGGCCCTGCCTCACCATCACGCGATACGCGGCCAACGTCCCGTAGAGGACACCGTGGAGGTTGACCGCCAAGACCCGGTCCCACTGCTCCACCGTGAGATCACGAGCGTCTCCGCCGATCACGACCGCAGCGTTGTTAAACATGTAGTCGAGCCGGCCGAAATCGGCGACCGTCTGATCAACCAGACGCGAGACGTCGTCGTTGTTCGACACGTCGATCTGCGCGGCCCGCGCCTTTCCGCCGGATTGCTCGATCTGCGCAGCGACCTGGTTGGCCATATCGCCGGCGATATCCGCCGCGATCACGGTGGCACCCTGTCGTGCGAGTTCCCCGCACAGGGCGCGTCCCAGGCCCATGCCGCCACCGGTGACGATCGCCACCTTCCCCTCGAAGACGCTCACGTGAGTTCTCGACCTCCACCGCGCCCAAGTGTTGCCGGACCGTTGGTAATGAAGCGACCGGGTTTCATCCACACCTCGTTACGTGTGATCGGTGTGCTGTCTGACCTGGAGGTGAGCGTAGTATCGGCCTCTGCTTCTGCCGGTGGGCGGCGTCCGAGCCGGTGCATCAGCCTGCTCGCGTTGTACCAGTGCAGCCACGCCGAGGTGACGTCCTCGAGGTCGGCCAGGGTGCGTATCGGCCCTTTCCGGAAGGGTGATCCTTCGCGCACGCACTCGGTTTTGTACAGCCCGATCGTGGTTTCGGCCAGCGCGTTATCGAGGGCGTCCCTGACGGTGCCGATCGACGGGATCAGCCCGGCCGGCATCAGTGTCTCGGTGAAATGTATTGCAGTGTACTGAGATCCGGCGTCCCAGTGATGGATCGTGTCACCGGTCAGCGCGTGCCCTTCCCGGGCTCGACGCATCGCCGCGGCGCGGATGGCGCGTTCGACAAACACGCTTGTTTGACAGCGAGCATTCCCAGCCGGGATCAACCCGGCGTAGGCGTCGATCACGAACGCGGTGTAACCGAACCCGCCGCCGGCCATCGGCACGTACGTGAAGTCCGCCACGTGCAGCGCGTCGGGCCGGGCCACTCGGAAGCGCCGCCGCACCGGATCCGGCGCCCGGGCCGCGGCCGGATCCACGACGGTAGTGCGTACCCGACGGGCCCGCGTCGCCCCGCGCCAGCCGTTGACCCGCATGATCCGCTCCACCGTGCAACGGGCCACTGGGATGCCCTGACGCTGCAGGTGCGCCCACATCTTCAGATAGCCGTACACGGATTCCGGCGGGCGCTTGCCGTCGCTGTCGGGTTCGTAGACGCCGGCGAGGATCTCGGTGATCGTGGTGTCCCACCGCGCCCGTTTCGACGATGCCGCCGACCGGTGCGCCCAGTAGGTGCGCGGGGCGATCTGCACACCACGCACGCCCAGCGTGCGGCAGATCGGTGCGACCCCGAACCGGTCACGGTGTTCGTCGATGAACGCGCAGATCAGCGGCATAGCGGGTCGCACTCCCGCGCGAAGAAACTAGTTGCGGCCTTGAGGATTTCGATCGTGGCCTCTAGCTCGCGGTTCTTGCGGCGCAGCTCACTCAGCTCGCGGGCGGTCTCGCTCGACACCCCGGCCGCCTTCCCGGCGTCGACCTCGGCCCGGCGAACCCACTTACGCAGGGTCTCCGCGGTCATCCCCAACCGGGACGAGATCGCGCACATCGCCGCCCACTCCGAGTCGTAGTCATCGGCATGCTCACAAACCAACCGGACCGCCTTGACCTTGGTGTTGTCGTCGAACCGCTTGCTTGGCATCGCGCCATCCTTCCCAACAAGGGAAGTGCGCACCAAACCCGGGTTGGTTCAGAAACTCCCTCACTCAACGATTCACTCAAGGACTCACTCAGTCTTGGCTGGTGGCGATTCGGTTGGGTGCTGCACCCGTCGGCGTCTCGATTAGCCCGATGGGCGGGTAAGGGTGGTAACCGTGTCCGAGGGGGG
>CAVXAG010000035.1:0-19549 GCA_963759655.1 uncultured Actinomycetota bacterium
CTACGTCCCTGGGGCCGCCGCCGTCATTGAAAGCTTCCTCGATCATCGCGGGGTGGCTTGCGGTGTCGGTGGCCTCGAAGTCGATCAGCTCGACTTCCCGTGCCCCCGCGGCCTTCATCTGGGTGACGGCATCGTCGCGTCCCGGGTCGTCGGGCATCGCCGCCAGCACGATCCGCGCCGACGCGGTGCGCAGGTAGCGCTCGCAGATGGCAAGCCCGATCTCGGACGTGCCGCCCAGCAGCAGGATGGTCTGCGGATTGCCCACGGCGTCAAGCATTTACAGCAGCTCCAAGCGTCGAGCCATGTCCGAGGCGAACACGCCGTGCGGATCGGCCTTGCGCCGCACGGCGATCCACTCGTCGATCCGCGGGTACATGGCATGGAAGGTCTCCGCGGTGGTGCGCGAGTCCTTCGCGGTGTACAGCCGGCCGCCGAACCGAAGCACCCGCCGATCCAGTTCGGCGAACAGCTCCCCGACTCCCGGCTTCATCGGGAAGTCCACCGTGACGTTCCAGCCCCGGATCGGGAAGCTCAGCGGTGCCTGGTTGCCGTCGCCGAACAGCTTGAACACGTTCAGGAACGAGTAGTGCCCGGACGACTGGATATCGGCGATGATGCTCTTGAATTCGTCGACCGCGGAGGTCGGCACGACGAACTGGTACTGCGTGAATCCGGCCGGACCGAACGCCCGGTTCCACTCTCCGAACATGTCCAGCGGGTGGTAGAACTGCGTCAGGTTCTGGATCTTGCCGCGGTAGCTGCCCGACTTGCGGTACCACAGTTCACCGATCGGGATGAAGGTGTACTTGTTCGCCAGCCCGTTGGGGAAGATGTCGGGGAACGTCAGCAGTTGCGGCGCATCGAATTTCAGCGGATTGCGCCGCAGCTTCTTGGGCAGCTGGTCGAGCCGGGCGAGCGATCCCCGCGACACCGCCGCGCGGCCGAGCTTCGGTGGCGGGCTGATCGCGTCGAACCACGCGCTGGAATAGGTGTAGTTGGCCTCGCTGCCGTCGCTGTGCAACGCGATGGTCTCGTCCAGGCTGGTGGTCAGGTCCCCGTCGGCGATGAAATACGCGGTCTCGGTGGGCGTCATCTCGATCGTGGCCCGCAGGATGATGCCGGTGAGTCCGTTGCCGCCGACGGTGGCCCAGAACAGCGCCGGATCGGAATCGTCCGGCGAGAGGTGGCGGACGTCGCCGTCGGCGGTGAGCAGTTCGATCGAGCGGACGTGGTTGCCGAAGCTGCCCGCGCTGTGGTGGTTCTTGCCGTGGATGTCGCAGGCGATCGCGCCGCCGACGGTGACCTGGCGGGTGCCCGGCAGCACCGGCACCCACAGCCCGAACGGCAGCGCGGCGCGCATCAACTGGTCCAGGTTCACGCCCGCATCCACATCAACGAGGCCGTCGTCCGAATTGATCGAGTGAATGCGGTTCAGGCCGGTCATGTCGATCACCAGGCCGCCGCCGTTTTGCGCGTTGTCGCCGTACGAGCGGCCCAGGCCGCGGGCGATCACGCCGCGCGTGCCGCCGTCGGCCGCACGCGCGACCGCCTTTGCGATCACCTCGGCGTCGGTGGTGGACAGCACCTGCGCCACCGTCGGCGCGGTGCGGCCCCACCCGGTGAGGCGTTTCGTGGTCAACATCGCCGGTCAGCCTACCGCTGCGATGCGCACGGCCCGGCTCAGCGCAGCCGGAATATCACCGTGCGCTGCACGATGAAGTTGATCACGGTCGCGGTACCCTGCGCGATCACGAACGCGACCGGTACCCGCCACGGGTGCGCTGCGAACCGCATGTAGAAGGCATAGTTGATGCCGACCTGCACGGTGTAGGTCAGCAGATACAGCAGCATCACCGCCACAAACCGTGCCCTGCTGGGTGGCGCCCGGAAGGTCCATCGCCTGTTGATCAGGTAGGCGGTGACCGTCCCCACGACGAAGCTCAGCGACTTGGCCACGTTGACGTTCAGCCCCGCCGCCAGCCCCGCCGTGTACAGCCCGAAGTCGACGACCGCGGCAAGCCCGCCGGTGATGACGAACCGAACCACCTGAGTCTTCAGGCCAAGTGTGGGTGATATCAGCGGCTCGGCCACACTACGGCTGCTTCCCCTCGATCTCGCCGGCGATTCCGCCTTCGATACTCGCGCGCGTGCCGGCCGGCAGCACGATCAGGCCTTCGAGTTCCTTTCGGGCGCGATCGTAGGCGTGCCGACGTTCTTCTTGTGTCGCTGCGGAGTCCGAGGCCAGCCGGAGCAGCCGCTGGGCGCGGGTCAGTCGTTGCTCATCCTTGGCGGAAAAGTCGCTGCGCCGTCTGCGGATTGCTTCGGTCTCGGCGGCATCGAAGGCAGTGACGTAGTGCTGGACGGCTTCCAGGTACTCCGCTTGGGCATCGCGGTTGCCGAGAAGATCCTCGACCGTCGCCGGCCGCAGCATGTCGGCGCGCAGCTTGGCGTTGTGGAAACGGACTGTCAGCGGCTCCCGCATCTCGGTCATCATCGGAAAGTCGAGCAACTTGGCGAAGTCCATCTCGTAGTCGAGCCAGCGCCTGTCGGTTCGGTTATGCACGTCGATCGCTCGGCCGATTTCCTGCTTATACCCGACATCATTGCTGATATGCGCCGGCGCCTCGACGACCTGCCCGGCTCGCCGTTTTTCGTAAGCCGACCACGCGCGCCAACCCGCAATGATCACCCCGGCAATGGGCAGAATGAGCCAGAACAGCTCGATCAGACGGAACACCAGGCCCATGGGGCCAGCATGCCAGCCCTCCGAGTGGCTAGTGTCCTCTCCTGGCGGCCGGTTTCCATTGCCATGTGGTTTCGACGACGGTGTCGTCCTGCCAGATGTCTGTGCGTCCGGCCACCTTGTAGTGCACGGTCCGGTGGGCGGTATCGGCAGATTCGACAAGCAGTTCGTGATCCGTGACGCCGAGCGGGTCGCGGATCAGCCGCACCCCGAACCGGTCGGTCTTTTCGTGGACCCGTAGCCGCTCGGCGATACCGATCAGGACGGCCTCGTCGTCGTCGATGACTGGCCGCGCGGGTCCGCACTCGGACGGATCGGCGAACTCCATGCCGACAACGCCGACACCCGGGCCGAGTGAGTCATCGAAACGCATCCCCGTCATCGTCAAGCCGTCGGCCTGGATGACCGACCGTGCGACGGGGGTGGTCGCTATCTCGCGCCCAGAAGAAATGACCCGTTCCACGAACACTTCTCCAGGGGCGGGATCGAAGTACTTATGGAGCAACCAAATGGCGAATCGGTGCCACGCGTCGTGCACGACGAGGAAATCGCCTATCTCGTCGAGACAAGCTCTGTCGTCGTCGCGCAACACCCCCACGTCGGTCGTGCCGATAGTGTCTAACACCGTGTAATCGTCAACGCGGTGCTCGCGGATCCTGAGCATGGCTGACTTCCTCCGTGCCAACAGCGTGTGAGCAATAGCCAGCCTAACCCCGCCACGCAAACCCGATGACACAACAGCGGCCGACAAACCATGCGAGCCTTACCGCAATGCACACCGAGACCGCGTTCGCCCTCACCTTCCTGGTGCTCGCCTACGCGGTGGTATCCGGCCTCGTGCACCGCTGGTACGTGGCGCCGGCCCTGATCTTCGTGGCGTTCGGGATGGCGCTGGGCCCGTCGGGGCTCGGCGTGATCGACGTCGAGAACGCCGACGCGGAGAGTTTTACCGTCCTGGCGCAACTCGCGCTCACCGTCATCCTGTTCAACCAGGCATCCCGGCTGAACCTGCGCACCGTGTTCGGCCGCGGCCGGTTGACGCTGCGCCTGCTGGCGATCGGGATACCGGTGACGGTCGCGTTGGGCACGCTGACAGCCGCGCTGCTGATGCCGGTGCTGCCGTGGTGGGAGGCGGTCTGCCTGGCGTGCGTCGTGGCGCCGACCGAAGTCGTGCTGATCGACGCAGTCCTCGAGGACCGTCGCGTGCCGCAACGTGTCCGCAACGCGCTGGCGGCGGAAAGTGGGTTCTACGACGGGTTCGCGCTCGCGGCGCTGCTCGCCGCACTCGCCGTCGCGTCCGAGCACCGCGATCACCAGGCGGCTCGGTGGGCCTGGTTCGTCTTTCGCACCGAGTTCGTCTCTGTTGCGCTCGGCCTCACCATCGGTGCGATCGGGGCGTTCATCATCGCCCGATCATGTGACCGCGGGTGGATGAGCGACACGTGGGCGCAGCTGGCCACGTTGGCGCTGGCGCTGAGCTGCTTCGAGGCGGGGGAGCACTGGCACGCCAGCGGCTTTGTCACCGCCTTCGCCGGTGGGCTGGCCTACGCGTGGGTGCCGTCCATCACCGGCCGCCGATCCGGAACGACCCAGGTGTCCGATGCCGTCGGTGAGCTACTCGAACTGGTGGTGTTCGCGATGTTCGGCGGCTTCGCGGTGATCCCGGTGTGGCGCCATGTCGGCTGGCAGGTAGTGGTTTTCGCGATTCTGGCGGTGTTCGCGGTGCGTATCGTCGCGGTGCTGTCGTCGATGGTGCGCGCGGGCCTGCCGCTGTCCAGCACGCTCTTCATGGGCTGGTTCGGCCCGCGCGGAATCGGCACGCTGGTATTGGGTCTGCTGGTGATCGACCGCGGCGACATCGTGCACACCGGACTGATCACGCAAGTCGTCGTCGTGGCGGTGACGCTGAGCCTGGTGCTGCACAGCCTCACCGCACCGGTCGCCGTGCGGCTGGCCGCTAAGGCGGCGTAAATGTAGGGCTCGCCTTGACGCGGCAGACGTATCGTGCAGATGTGCATGCCGGAGACATCGCGGAGGACTTTCCCGTCGTCACCATGGATTCCGGTGCGCTGGACGCAGCCCGGTTGCTCGCCGATTACCGGCTGCCGGGCATCGTCGTCACCGACACCTCCGGCCATCCCACCGCGGTGTTGCCGGCCTCTCAGGTGGTGCGCTTCATCGTGCCGGGCTACGTGTTGGACGACCCGTCGCTGGCGGGTGTGCTCAACGAATCGATGGCCGACCGGTCCGCCGACAAATTGGGCGACAAGAAGGTGCGCGACGTGCTGCCCGAACACTTGCGTGATGTACCGACCGTCGACGCGGGCGACACGATCATCGAAGTCGCCGCCACCATGGCCCGGAACAGAACCCCACTGCTTGCGGTGCTCAAAGACGGTGAACTGCACGGCGTGATCACCGCATCGCGACTGCTGGCCGCCGCGCTCAAACACTAAACACTCAGCTTGCCCCGGACAATCGCGATAGGTTCATCGTTGGTGTGCCGGGAAGCCTGGTCGGCGTCATCCCCCCACGTCCAGGAGTAGCCCGATGACCGTCGTCGCGATCACGGTCTTCGTGGTCGCCTACGTGTTCATCGCCAGTGACCGAGTCAACAAGACGCTGGTCGCACTTTCCGGCGCGGCGGTGCTCGCAGCCCTCAGTGTTGTCGCGTCCGACGACGTGTTCTTCTCGCGCGAAACCGGGATCGACTGGGACGTCATCTTCCTGCTTTTCGGGATGATGGTGATCGTATCGGTGCTGCGCCAGACCGGCGTCTTCGAGTACATCGCGATCTGGGCGGCCAAGCGCGCCAAAGGATCTCCGCTGCGGATCATGATCCTGCTGGTACTCGTGACCGCATTCGCATCGGCGCTGCTGGACAACGTCACCACCGTCCTGCTCATCGCTCCGGTGACCCTACTGGTGTGTGACCGGCTCGACGTTCGCGCCGCGCCGTTCCTGATGGCCGAGGTGTTCGCGTCCAACATCGGTGGCGCGTCGACGCTGGTCGGCGATCCACCGAACATCATCATCGCGAGCCGGGCGGGTCTGTCGTTCAACGACTTCCTGGTCCACACGCTGCCGATCGTCGTGATCGTGATGGCGGTCTTCGTGCTGATGCTGCCGAGGCTGTTCCGCGGCTCGTTCGACGTCGACGCGGACCGGGTGGCCGACGTGATGTCGCTGGAGGAGCGGGAAGCGATCCGCGATCCGGCCCTGCTGATCAAGTGCGTCGTGGTGCTGCTGGCCGTGTTCACGGCGTTCGTCGCGCACTCGGTGCTGCACGTCGCGCCGTCGATCGTCGCACTGCTCGGCGCGGGCGGACTCATCTTGATCACCCGACTGGAGAAGTCGGACTATCTGAGCGGCGTCGAGTGGGAGACGCTGCTGTTCTTCGCCGGCTTGTTCATCATGGTCGGCGCGCTGATGAAGACCGGTGTGATCGCGCAGCTGGCGCGCCTGGCGACGGAGGCCACCGGCGGAAACTCGTTGCTCACGGTGATGTTGATCCTCGGGGTTTCGGCGCCGTTGTCCGGAGTCATCGACAACATCCCGTATGTGGCGACGATGACCCCGATCGTCGCCGGATTGGCGGCGAACATGCCCGCTGAGGCGCATCAGGGCGCACTGTGGTGGGCGCTGGTCCTCGGTGCGGATTTCGGCGGCAACCTGACCGCGGTGGGCGCCAGCGCGAACGTCGTGATGCTCGGCATCGCCCGCCGATCCGACAGCCCGATCTCGTTCTGGGAGTTCACCCGTAAGGGGCTGGCGGTCACCGCGATGTCGATTCTGTTGGCGGCGCTGTATCTTTGGCTGCGCTACTACACCCAGTAGGGCACCCGGCTGCGGTACTGGCGCATCGCGAACGCGGCCAGGATCCAGCCGATCACCGTCAGCACGATCACCACGACCCAGTGCCGCAGTTCCTGCGGCGCACCGAGCAGCGGGGCGCGGACGATGTCGAGGTAGTGCAACAGCGGATTGAGCTCGACGATCTTGCCCCAGCGGCTGGAGCCCTGCTGCGCCAGGGTCTGGGCGTTCCAGATGATCGGCGTCATGAAGAACAGCAGCTGCACGACGCTGTTCAGCAGCGGCGCGATGTCACGGAACCGGGTGCCGATGATGCCGAACACCAGCGACGCCCAGACGCAGTTGAGCATGATCAGCGCCAGCGCCGGGATCACCGACAGGTCGGCCCACGACCACGGTTTCGGATAGATGATCGCGATGATCACGTAGATCACGATGTTGTGCGCGAACAGCAGCGCCTGGCGCCACACCATTCGGTACACGTGTACCGACAGCGGGGTGGGCAGTTGCTTGATCAACCCTTCGTTGGCGACGAACACCTCGGCGCCCTCCAGGATCGACGCGCTGATCAGCCCCCAGATGATCAGCCCGAGCGTCACGTAGGGCAGGTGCTCGGACAGTTTCAGATGGAACAGCTTGGAGTACAGCCCGCCCATCGCGACCGCGGTGGTGCCGGTGGCGATGGTGATCCAGATCGGGCCCAGCAAGGAGCGACGGTAGCGCTGCTTGATGTCTTGCCAGCCAAGGTGCAGCCACAGCTGATGATTGGCCAGCCCCTCGGTCAGGTCGGCAACGGCGCGCCGGAATGTCTTGGATTGTGCGGCGTCGTCGGTGGTCGTCTTCACTGGCCCTCCTGAAGCCCGCGCGGCGGCCTGCCGAACTTCTCAGCGCGGCCGAGACGGCGCAGCCTGATCCACTCCCGCAGCCCGGCCGGGTCTCGGCGGGACACCAGGAAGTACCAGCCGAACCTGACCCACTCCTGCGGCAGCAACCGCCGCAGACCACGCTGCGACATCAGATAGCCGCGGTTGCGGTACGTGAAGAACCGCTTCACCGGGTCATCGGGATACTGCGTGTGCATCCGGCCACCGAGGATCGGTTTGAACTCGTCGGCGCCGTGCGGATGCAGGTACACCGCCTCCAGGCAGGTACCGAACGGCAGTCCGGAGCGCACCAGCCGCCGGTGCACCTCCACCTCGTCGCCCCGCACGAACAGCCGCAGATCGGGGACGCCGACCGCCTCGAGCGTGCTCGCGCGAAACAGCGCACCGTTGAACAGCGACGCGATCCCGGGCAGCAGGTCCTGATCCGGTCCGTCCGTGCGCAGTTCGTCGACGTTACGCCGCCACGCCAGCCCGCGCCGCAGCGGAAACGCAAGGCGGCTGGGGTGGTCCATGTCGCACACCATCGGCGACACCTCGGCCAGACCGTGCTTGTCGGCACACGCCATCAGCTTGGCTAGCACGGCCTCATCCTGCGGCCGCCCATCGTCGTCGGCACACCACACCCAGTCGGCGCCGAGAGCCAACGCCTGCAGCATGCCGAGCGCGAATCCCCCTGCGCCCCCGAGGTTTCGGCGCGACCCGAGGTAGGTGGACGGGATCGGCTGCCCGGTGACCAGGTCACGGACCCGTTCGTCGGAGTCGGCAGAGAAGTCGTTATCGACAACGATCAGGTGGTCGGGCCGGCGGGTCTGCGCGGCGATCGCGTCCAGCGACTTCGCCAGCTCGTCGGGGCGCCGGTGCGTGACGAGCACCGCACACACCAAGCTCATCCCTGCCTCATGGTCTTCGCGCAAGCGCTCATCCCCGTGCCGTCTCGGCGATGATCTCGGCAACGTGCCGCGCGGCTTCCGTGCCCTCGTACGCGCGGACCACGTCCTCGATTCCGCCCATCATCTTGATCGATCCGTGGTCGATCCAGATCGCCGTCTTGCACAGCCGTGCCAGGAACTCGGTGGAGTGGCTGGCGAAAACGAGGATGCCGGAGCGCTCGACCAGCTTCTGCAACCGCGTCTGCGCCTTCTTCAGGAAGTCCGCATCGACGGCCCCGATACCCTCGTCGAGCAGCAGGATCTCCGGGTCGATGCTTGTCACCACGCCCATCGCCAGACGCACCCGCATGCCGGTGGAGTACGTCCGCAACGGCATCGACAGGTACTCACCCAGCTCGGTGAACTCGGCGATCTCGTCGACCTTGGACTGCATCTTCTTGCGTGTCTCGCCGAGGAACAGGCCGCGGATGATGATGTTCTCGAATCCGGAGATCTCCGGGTCCATGCCGACGCCGAGATCGAAAATCGGTGCGACACGGCCGTTTACCACAGCCTTGCCCCGTGTCGGCTCGTAGATCCCGGATAGCAGCCGCAGCAGCGTCGACTTGCCCGCGCCGTTGTGTCCGACCAGCCCGACGCGGTCACCGGTGCGCAGCGACAAGGTGATGTCCTTCAGCGCCTCGATCACCAGCACGTTGCTGGTGTTGCGCCCGATGGTGCCGCCGGCCTTCCCGAGGAACGTCTTCTTCAGCGACCGTGATTTCGCGTCGAAGATCGGAAACTCCACCCAGGCGTCCTCGGTGTGGATGCTGACGACTTCGCTCGGCGCAACGCCAGGCTCCGGCGTCACGCCAGTCGAATCGGTGACCGACACCTCGCCCCGGCTATAGGTACTGCCCGGTGCCCGACGGGCCCGGGCTGCCTGGCTCCCCCGCCAGTCCGGGCGGCAACGCGCCCTGACGCATGTGCTCGAGTTGCTGGCGGGCGGCCATCTGCTGGGCGAACAGCGCGGTCTGAATGCCGTGGAACAGTCCTTCCAGCCAGCCGACGAGCTGGGCCTGCGCGATCCGCAACTCGGCGTCCGACGGCGTCCCGTCCTCGGTGAACGGCAGTGCCAACCGGTCGAGCTCCTCGCGGAGTTCGGGCGCCAGCCCTTCTTCGAGTTCGCGGATGCTCCTGCTGTGGATTTCGCGCAACCGGTTGCGGCTGGCGTCGTCCAGCGGGGCGGTGCGCACCTCTTCGAGAAGTTGCTTGATCATCGTCCCGATCCGCATCACCTTCGCGGGCTGCTCGACCAGGTCGGTCAGCGAGCGCGGGTCCGAGTCATCCTGGCCCCCGACACCACCCCTGCCATCACGGCGCCCGTTGATGATTTCGATGTTGTCGTCGTCGGTGCTGGCACTCACTGCGGTCACCTCTTCTCGTTGCGATCAAACGCCACGTTAGCCTGCGCCCCGCCACTGGTAGATCCGGGCTTCACCGTTGTCATAGATCTTCGCCCACGACCGTGACTTATCCAGTGACACCAACCCCTCGGGCATGACGAAGTCCCGAACCACCGGCGTGCTCGTCAACACGTACCGGATGCCCAGTGCCCGCACCGCCTCGGCGATCCGCGGGTCGGTGTCGGCGTCATCGGCATACGCCCAGAAGATGAACCGGTGATAGCCGGGACCCTGCTGCACCGGGTAGTCGTAGTGGGTCCACAGCGGATGGAGTCCGGCGACCGCGTACATCCACGCGGTGCCGTCGACGTTGGCGTCGCCGATCATGGTGTCGCGGGCGCCGGCCAGCGTCGCGAGATACGCCATCGCCTCCAGGTCCTTGTGATCGATCATCACGGAGTCGTACTTCTGCCCGAACAGGAATTCATGTCGCGGGAAGTAGGTCCAGGCGAAGCCGATGCTGACCGCGACCACGACCGCCGCGGTCACGCCGTGCCAGACGGGCACCAGCCGCCGGATGCCGCCGACGACGACGGCGGCAACGGTGAACACTGCGATGCCCGCCATCGGTGCGAGCAGCAGCGTGATCACGGCGCTGAGTCGGCGTGGATCGCTGTAGAACAGGTCGCTGAACTTGCCGAGCGCGGTGCCGATCACCGTGCCGAACGGCGCCGACGAGTACACGATCGCGGCCACCAGCAGCAGCCACCCCGCCAGCGGCCACCAGATCTTGCGCACCAGCAGAATCAGCGCTCCGACGGCGGCCACCGCGCGCAATGCCCACTGAATCCCGAAGTCGTTGAGATGGCGGGTGTGTCCGGCGATCGCATCGAACAGCGCCTTCTTCTTGCCCTCGTGGGTGACGAACGCGTGACCGACGATGATGTCGGCCTCCTTGAGGATCCCGGCGAACTGCGGCAGCAGCAGCAGCGCCGCGGGAATGGCCACCGCGAGCAGCGTCGCCGCGTCGGCCACCCGGCCGCGAACCGGGTGCCACAGCCCGTGGCACGCCCACCACGCCGCGACGAACAGCGCGACGACGATGCCCCCGGTGGCGTGCACCGAGAACACCCCGAGCAGCGCCAGCACCGCGACGGGGATCCGGTCACGGTGGGCCACCGCGGACACGATCAGCACCATCGTCGGCGCGGCGATGCCGTAGGCCACCAGGTTCGGCATCGCCGCGGTGTCGAATTCGATGTAGGGCACCGCGGTGAAGGACGCTGACATCGCCGCAGCGGCCGCCGCGCACCCGGCAGTGCGCCACTCGGTCGTTCTGGACCGGACGAGGTGCCAGGTCAACACCGCGGCGCTGACCGGAAACAGCCAGACGGCCGCCGCCACCGAGCTGACGGTGTACGCGGTGGTCGGCGCGATGCCGGTGAGCTGGCTGAGCACCGCGGCCAGCGCGTGAAATGCCGACGGGTAATACAGCAGCTCATGGGTCTCGACGTTGCGCAGCTCGCCCATGTGTGTCGACGACGCCTGCCCGGTGTCGAGGATGTAGCGGACCTCGTTCGCATGCCAGACCGCGTCCCAGGTGCTCGGCACGGATTGCCAGTGCGTCAGGCCGGCCACCGCGGCGTAGCCGATCAGCGCCGCGCCGAGTAGCACACCCGCGGCCACGGCGACGGCGGGCCACGTCGAGACGGCAAGCGACTCCGCAGCGCGGTCACGGTACCGGGCCAGCGCCGTCCGCACACCGATCACGACCGCGGTCACAAGTGCCACCGCAAACAACGCCGTCCACCCGTTCCACGGCCAGCCGATTGCCCCGAGCGGGATAATCGCCAGCCCGACCACACCGTAGGTCAGCGCTGGACCGACCGCGACGGCGACCGGCCACGGTAGCCGGGCGGCGATTCCGACCAGCGCCCCGGGCGCTATCAGCAACAACAGCGCCGGCAGCACTCCAATGACCAGGCTCACTGCACTAGTATGGCTGGCCAGGTGGCCCGGTCTGTCGGGGCTTGATGGGCACGGGATACCGCCGGCGAGTGTGTCGGCTTGGCCCGCTCCTTCATATGCGCTGAGGTGGCTTGGATGGTGTACGACGTTGCCCGGGTGCGTGGGCTGCACCCCTCGCTGGGCGACGGCTGGGTGCACCTGGATGCGCAGCTGGGCATGCTGGTCCCCGAATCGGTCGCCACCACCGTGTCGACGGCCTTCCGCGGCTCCCGCCCTGATGCCCGGGGCCCGCATCCGTCCGCCCGGCGCAGTGCGGCAGTGCTGGACGCCGCGCGCCAGGCGGTGGGTGATTTGGTGAACGCCGACCCGCGCGGTGTCGTACTCGGCGCCGACCGCGCGGTTTTGCTGCGCACGCTGGCGGACGCTTCGGCCTCGCGTGCCGGCCTCGGCTACGAGGTGGTGGTCAGCCGGCTCGACGACGAGGCAAACATCGCCCCCTGGCTGCGCGCAGCAAACCGCCATGGCGCCCGGGTCAAATGGGCCGAGGTGGACATCGAGACAGGGGATCTGCCGGCCTGGCAGTGGGAGAGTCTGATCACCGAGGGCACCCGGCTGGTCGCGATCGCGTCGGCGTCCTCGACGCTGGGAACGGTCAACGATCTGCGCGCGGTGACGAAACTCGTCCACGATGCCGGCGGGCTGGTGGTGGTTGACCACTCCGCGGCCGCGCCGTACCGCCTGATGGACATCAACGACATCGATGCCGATGTGGTCGCGGTCAATGCCGTCGGCTGGGGCGGCCCGCCGATCGGCGCGCTCGCGTTCCGTGAGCCGGCCGTGATCGACACCTTCGCCTCCATGTCGCTGACTCCGAACGCCCCCGGGCCGGCCCGTCTGGAGACCGGCGTCCATCAGTTCGGGCTGCTGGCCGGGATGGTCGCCAGCGTCGAATACCTCGCGGGGCTGGACGAGTCCGCGAGCGGCACCCGCAGGCAACGGCTCGCCATCTCGATGCAATCCGCCTCGCAGTACATGGACCGGGTGTTCGACTACCTGCTGGTGGGGCTGCGTTCACTGCCCCGGGTGATGGTGCTGGGGCGGCCGGAGGTGCGTATTCCGGTGGTCAGCTTCGCGGTGTCCGATGTGCCGGCGGAGCGGGTGCTGCAACGCCTGGCCGACAACGGAATCTGCGCGATCGCGAATGCGCCCTCGCGGGTGCTCGACCTGATCGGCGTCAACGATGTCGGGGGTGCGGTGTCGTTGGGGCTCGCGCACTATTCGACACAGTCCGACGTGGACCAGTTGGTCCGCGCGCTCGCGTCGCTCGGCTGAGGCCTACTCGCTCACTCGCAGAACGATTTTGCCGGTCACCTTGCCCGCCGCCAGCAGCCGGTGCGCCTCCCCCGCCTGCTCGATTCCCAGCACCGCCCCGACCACCGGCCGCACTCGCCCGTCGGCGATCATCGGCCACACGTTCCTGACGACCTCGGTGACGATGGCGCCCTTGCTGGCCGGACCCTCCACCGCCCGGCCGCGCAGCGCGGTGGCGATGACGCCTGCGCGTTTGGTGAGCAGCTTGCCGATGTTCAGCTCGGCTGTCATGCCGCCCTGCAGCCCGATGATGACCAACCGGCCGTCGCTCGCCAGCGCGTCGATGTTCCTGTCCAGGTAGGAGGCGCCCATGATGTCGAGGATCACGTCGGCGCCCGCGCCCGAAGTCTCGTCGCGGATGCGGTGCTCGAAGTCACCGTCGTGGTAGTCGATCGTGATGTCGGCACCGAGCGCGCGCGCGGCGTCGAGTTTTTCCGCCGATCCGGCGGTGACCGCCACCCTGGCGCCCAGCGCTCGCGCCACCTGAATCCCGTGGGTGCCGATTCCGCTGCCGCCGCCGTGGATCAGCACCGTCTGCCCGGCCCGCAGGCCCGCCGTCATCACCAGGTTCGACCAGACGGTGCACGCGACCTCCGGCAGGCTGGCCGCCGCCACGACGTCGACACCGCCGGGAATCGGCATCACTTGCGGTGCGGGCGCCGCGACGTACTCGGCGTAGCCACCTCCGGCCAGCAAAGCGCAAACCTCTTGTCCGACTGCCCATTCGGTGACCCCCTCGCCGAGCTCGGCGATCACACCCGATGCCTCCATACCCAGAATCTCGCTCCCACCGGGCGGTGTCGGATAGTGACCCGCAGCCTGCAGCAAATCGGCGCGGTTCACCCCTGCGGCCCGCACGGCCAGCAGCACCTCACCCGGCCCCGGCCGCACGTCGGGCACCTCTTCCCAGGCAAGTTGGTCAGCTGAACGGACGACGACGGCGCGCATAGCGCAACGCTACTATCGTTCGCATTCCGGTCCCCTGGCAACGCTCTCTGACTTAATATGATCCGCCATGGAGGGGTTGATCGCCGGGCGCCCGGCCAGCGAGGTGCCGGGACTGGATCTTGCCGAGATGCGATCTTGGCAAAACTTTCTTGAAGCGGCGTTGCGGATGTCCGCAATGCTCAACCGCGGTCTGGTCGAGTCGCACCAGTTGACGCTCGTCGACGTCCGGTTGTTGGACCTGCTGAACAAGTCCCCCGGCGGTGCGGCGCGGATGGGCGACCTCGCCGAGGGGCTGATGTCGTTACCGAGCCGGGTCACGCGTCAGATCCGACGCCTCGAGGCTGCCGGCCTCGTGCGCCGCGACGCCAGCCCCGACGACGGGCGCGGTGTGGTGGCGACCATCACCGACGAGGGCCGGATGGCCGTCAAGCGGGCCATGACCACCTACGGCCTCTGCGTGAAGGCCCACTTCTTGGGCCAGCTGTCGCGCCCGCAGGTGGCGGCGCTGGGGGAGAACTGCCGGCGCATCAACGCCGGACTGAAGCTGGCGGCCGCGCCACCCACGCGGCTCGGCCGCATCTGACCCCACCCCCCTCGAACTTTTGCGCGCTGGTTGCAATCTCGGCGCAACCGCTACCCTTGTCCGCGGTGGCGTGGCAGAGCGGCCTAATGCACTCGCCTTGAAAGCGAGAGACGGCTAACACCGTCCGGGGGTTCAAATCCCTCCGCCACCGCCGATTTCGTCATCAAGTCCATTTCTCCTCGAGGTACGGACGGATGAACTCGAGCACATCGTCGGCGGCGGCGAACCCCCCGAGGTGGCTTTCGTCGGGCATCAGGATGAGATCGGCTTCCGGCAGCCGCGAGACCGCGGTCGTGGCGTCGGCGAAGGTCACGATCGGATCGGCGTCGCCGTGCCACCATCGCACTGGCGCCTTCACGTCGGCCAACCGGAAGCCCCAGTCGCGGCCGAACAGGCGGATGTCGTCGACCAAGGCCTGGAAGCCGCCGTTGGCGGCCTGGAGGATGTCGTCGATGAACATCGCCTCGATGGCGGGATCGGCGAATACCCGTTGATCGCCCTCCGGCATCAGCGACGAAAACCGGTGATATACCAAGTGCCCCATGGGCAGGATCGGCAGCAGCAGCGCGTTGACCACCGCGGCCAGCGGTCGGCGCAGCACCGACACCGCCGGCGCGAGCGTGCGCGCCAACTCGATCGGACCGCCCGCGGCGGCGTCGGGGCCCACCGACGGCGTCACCCCGCCCAACACCGCGACCGCCTTGACCCGATGCGCCAGCACTGGCGCCGCAGCGCAGGCCAGCGCGTAAGGGCCGCCGCCCGACAGCCCGACAAGGCCCAGCTGCTCGGCGCCCAGCGCGTCGGCTACATCTGCCATGTCGGTGGCCCAGTTAGCGACCTTGGAGTAGGTATGCCGGTCGGACAGGCCCGACCCGGCCCGCTCCACCAGCACCACACGCAGGCCCAGCTGTTCGGCGGCGCGCCGGCCCACGTTCGGGAACTGGCGCCGCCCGCCGGGGGTTCCGTGAAACCACAACACGACGGAGCCAGACGGGTCGCCGTATTCGGCGTAGCCCAGCCGACGGCCGTCGCGCAGGTAGATGCGGCCTTCGGCACGGGGCTCTTCGGCGCGGGGCACGCCGGGTGGGTGCCGCCACGGATTGCTCGGGCTCATGTGGGGTAGTCCTAAGTCCTCGGTCTTCGTGCTCGGTCGATGACGACACGACTCCGGTCGGATCATGCCCGAGATATGGCGGCGGCCGTACCGGTTTGCGACCATTCGAACGCAGGAAGTCTCAGTCGGTGGTGCTTACCCGCTCAGTTACGGACAACAGCCGGTGAGTGCCCGGAGACCGCAGCGATCATCAAGCTGTTGCAGAACCAGATGCTGCTGGTGCAGTTGGCGGTGATCGCCGAGACCGTCCGAGCGGGCCGCGCCGCCGGCATCGACGACACCACCTTGGCGGCCACGTTGCGCGAGTCGCCGATGATGCCGCCAGGTCTGCGCAACCGCATCGACGTCCTCTTCGACCCCGACCACGCCGGTTGGTTCACTAGCCTTCAGGCCGCCAAGGACGTCACGCTCGCCTTGGACCTCGCCAAGGGCGAGCCGTTGCCGGTCACCGAGGCCGCCCGCGACGCCTACCGGCAGCTGGACCGGGATGGCTGGAAGACGCAGGACATCGCCGCCCTCGTGGAGTACGGCCGGCGCTGATCATTGCACCGGGTCACTCGCCGCGGAACTCCGGCGCACGTTTGGAGAACACAGCGGTGACCCCCTCGGTCAGATCCCGCGACGGGAGGAACGCGGCGTTCCACGCCGCCACGTAGCGAAGGCTCTCCGACACCCGCGAAATCCGTTGCTGATCCAAGACATCCTTGATGCCGTTGACGGTCAGCGGCGGGTTCGCGGCGATCTCGGCGGCCGTGGCGTGTGCGGCCGCCAGGCTTGCCTCGGCGTCGTCGTAGACGTCGTTGACGAGGCCGATCTTCTCGGCCCGGGCCGCGTCGATGTCCTTGCCCGTCAACGCCAATTCACGAAGGTGGCCGTCGGACACGATCAGCGGCAGCCGGGCCAGGCTGCCCACGTCGGCGACCATCGCCAGCTTCACTTCGCGCACCGAGAACTTGGCGTCGGCGCTGGCGTAACGGATATCGACGGCCGAGATCAGGTCGACGCCACCGCCGATACACCAGCCGTGGATCGATGCGATCGTCGGTGTGCGGCAGTCGGCGACGGCGCTGATCGCGTTCTGCATCCGCAGCACCTCGGCGTGAAATTCCGCCCGGGGCCGCGCGGATGTGCCGTCGGACATCACCGCGGTCAGGCTCCCGCCCATGGCGGGCAGGTCGAGCCCGTAGCTGAAGTTGCGGCCCGAGCCGGTGAGCACGATCGCCCGCACGTCGCGGTCGGCATCCAGTTTCGCGAACACCTCGGGCATCTCCGACCAGAACGCCGGGCCCATCGCGTTGCCCTTGCCCGGTCCGACCAGCGTCACCCGCGCCACGTGGCCGTCGACGTCGACGGCCACGGATTCGTATGCATCTCCCATGCTTGAAAGGCTAGTCAGCCCGGCCCGGCATGCCCAGCCGGCTAACCATAGTCGTACCGTTGGGCCATGCCCACGGAAGTGCCGCCCGCCGCACACCCCCCGCCGATCGACGAATTGAGCAGCGCAGAAGCGACGTTGGCCGAGCTGCAACGAGTTATCCAGGCGATTGCCGCCGGCGATCTCGGTAGCCAGACACCGTGCCGCGAATTCGACGTCGCGGCCCTCACCGACCATCTGATGAACTCGATCGCGACCATCGGCGGGGCCGCCGAGGCGGACCTGCCCCCGCGGAACCGCGACGACTCCGTGGAACGGCAGATCGTTCTCGCGGCGCGCCCTGCACTGGACGCGTGGCGCACCCGCGGGCTCGACGGCACCGTGCAGCTCGGGCCGAACGAGATGCCGGCCAAGCTGATGGCGGGCATCTTGTCGCTCGAATTCCTGGTTCACGCTTGGGATTACGCGCAGGCAACCGGCCAGCAGCTGCAGCCCTCCGAAGAGGTGGCCGGCTTCGTGCTCGGGCTGGCCCGTAAGGTCATCACACCGCAGGGCCGCACCGACATCGGCTTCGACGACCCGGTGGACGTGCCGGAGACCGCGCCTGTGTTCGACCGGCTGATCGCGTTTACCGGCCGGGCGCCGCGCTAGACCCGTTCGAGGTAGAAGTATCCGCAGCGGCCGTTGTCCAGCCCGGCCTTGCCGTTCATGATGCCCACCACGGTGTCGTCGTCGACCTTCTTGAAGTGGTCGTGGATGGCCTGGCCGTCGTAAACCATCGTCGCCGTCAGCTCACCGCGGAACTCTTCCATCCACAGGCTGGCTTCGCCCTTGGCGAGTTGGACGTTGTTGAACGTGTTGCCGTCGTCGTCGAGGCAGACGATCGGTAGCACGTCGGCCGCCGACCTCATGGTTTTGCCGAACCAGTTGGCCTTTGCCAGCAACCCGTTTATCCGGTGGCCGGTGTTGAACTCGCCGCCCTTCCACTCGCCGAACATGAACTCGACGGAGGCCGGCTCTAGCGTGGCCCAGAAGGCGTCGAGTTCGGTGTCCGGGATCTGCCCGGTTCGCCCTGCGAGTTCGGTGAACGTCCTGCGAGGCAGGTCATCGGTCAACGGCGTTCCCCTATCCAGCGTCGGGCGAAATCCAGGAATGCGTCGTTTTCGTGCGGCGCGGCGACGGTGATGCGCACGCCGTCCTCGCCGTACGGGCGAACGATGATGCGGGCGTCGGCCGCGCTCGCGACGAACTCGGCGGTGTGCTCGGGCAGCGGGAGCCAGACGAAGTTCGCCTGTGAGGGCGCGACGGTGTAGCCGGCGCCGCGCAGTGCGGAGAGGACCTTCACCCGCTCGGCGACCACCGCGTCGGTGCGCCCGAGCAATTCGTCGGCGGCGTCCAGCGACGCGATCGCGGCGGCCTGCGAGATGCTCGTCACGCTGAACGGCACGTAGGCCTTGCCCAGTGCCGTGATCAGCTTGGGGTCGGCGACCGCATAACCGACCCGCAGACCCGCCAGCCCGTAGGCCTTCGAGAACGTCCGCAGCACCACGACATTGGGGTATCTGCGTACCAAATCAAAGCTGTCTGGCAGCATTCCGTCGCGGATGTATTCGACGTAAGCCTCGTCGATCGCTATCAGCACGTCGGCCGGAACGGCGGCGACGAAGCGTGTCAGCGCGTCGGGGTCGACGACGGTGGACGTCGGGTTGTTGGGATTGCAGATGAACACCAGTCGGGTTCGGTCGGTGATCGCGGCGGCCATCGCGTCCAGGTCGTAGGTGTCGTCGGTCAGCGGCACCTGCACTGGGGTGGCGCCGGCGAGGCGGACCTGCAGCGGGTAGATCTCGAAGCTGCGCCAGCCGTACACCACCTCGTCGCCCGCAGCGCAGGTGATCTGGATCAGCTGTTGGCACAGGCTGACCGATCCGCAGCCCGCAGCGACGTGCTCGGGCGGGAAGCCGACGTGCTTGGCCAGGTGGTCGCGCAGTTCGAGGTTGCCGTTGTCGGGGTAGCGGTTGACGACGTCGGTGGCCTTCTCGATCGCCGCGCGCACGCTCGGCAGCGGCCCGTGCACCGTCTCGTTGCTGGCGATTTTGATTGCGCCCGGCACGGTCTTGCCCGGTGCGTAGGCCGGCAACGCAGCCACTTCGGGGCGGACACGGGCGGGCACTGGCTCAGCATAGGTTGCCCGTCGGGGCCGCAGTCTCGACGCCGACGCGGCCGGTCCAACGACTTTGCGGCTCGCCGTCGGCGCTGTGTACGCTGTGCGTTCGGCGGTTCGATCAGGAGGCGTGCCAGAGCGGCCGAATGGGGCTCACTGCTAATGAGTTGTCCGTGTTAAAGCGGACCGGAGGTTCAAATCCTCTCGCCTCCGCCACACAATTTAAGACGAGCGCCCGTAGCTCAACGGAGAGAGCATCTGACTACGGATCAGAAGGTTCGGGGTTCGAATCCCTTCGGGCGCGCCCAGCTCAG
>CAVXAG010000036.1:0-93794 GCA_963759655.1 uncultured Actinomycetota bacterium
CAAAACTGTCGTCAAACAGTTCATTCCCGCTTCCTCATACAAGGCCGCCCTGCGCTGACGATCGGATGTGTCAAGGGTGGCGAAGCCATCACGCAGTGACGTCAAAGACGCCCTTTACTTAGCCGATCGGGAAGTCAGACACTGCGGAATGAGGTGGCGGCTGATCAGCCGGCGTCGGGGGTGCTGGGATTGTGATGGTCGACTTTAGCCTCGATCCACTGATGAATTGGGTGGGGGTTCGGGGTGTCGATATGAGGAAAGTGCCCTCTGAACTGGGATGATTGGAGTTACCACACTTCGATCGGCCCGAGTTCGGAAAGGCACTTCCGGTGCAAGTGTCGCACAACTTCCTTGCTGCTTCGGCGGTGTTCGACGATGACCATCTCGTGTCGTGTGCCGGGTTGGTCCCGGTGATGACCTTGGCCGCCCAGACCGGCTTGCCGACGCTGTTGGCCGACAAGATCCATATCGGCGAGCCCAGGATCAAGTCCGGGTCAGCCAACCCGGCTCCGAAGTTGGCCACGTTGATCGCGAGCATGTGCGTGGGTGCCGATTGCATCGATGATGTCGACTTGGTGCGCAGCGGTGGGATGAAGACACTGTTCGATGCGGTGTACGCCCCGTCGACGGTCGGAACGCTGTTGCGGGAGTTCACCTTCGGACATGCCCGCCAACTCGAGTCCGTCCTGCGTGAGCACCTGGCAGCGTTGTGTGAGCGGGTCGAGTTGTTGCCTGGCGCCGATGAGCGGGCCTTCGTCGATATCGATTCACTGCTGCGCCCGGTTTATGGACACGCCAAGCAGGGAGCAAGCTACGGGCACACCAAGATCAGTGGAAAGCAGATCTTGCGCAAAGGCCTGTCGCCGTTGGTGACCACGATCAGCACCCCAGCGAGCACCCCGGTGATCGCCGGAGCCCGGTTACGTGCCGGGCGGGCCGCCTCGGGCAAGGGTGCGGCCCGCATGATCGCCCAGGCGGTCTCGGCTGCGCGCGCGGCCGCAGTCACCGGCGAGGTCGTGGTCCGTGGCGACTCAGCGTATGGAACCGGCGTCATCACCGCGGCCTGCCGCCGTGCCGGGGCCCGGTTCTCGCTGGCGCTGACCAAGAACCGCACGGTGGCCGCGGCGATCGCCGCGATCCCCGACACTGCCTGGGCTCCGGTGTCCTACCCGGGGGCAGTGCGTGACCCCGACACCGGGCAGTGGATCTCAGATGCCGAGGTCGCCGAAGTCCCCTACACCGCATTCGGTTCCACACCCAACGCGGTGACCGCACGGCTGATCGTGCGCCGCGTCAAAGACGCCCGCTACCCCGACGCGTTGTTCCCGCTCTGGCGGTATCACCCGTTCTTCACCGACACCGACGACCCTGCACCCCAGGCCGATATCGCGCATCGCCGCCACGCGATCATCGAAACCACTTTCGCCGACCTCATCGACGGACCGCTGGCCCAC
This sequence comes from uncultured Actinomycetota bacterium, assembly GCA_963759655.1. GTDB lineage: Bacteria > Actinomycetota > Actinomycetes > Mycobacteriales > Mycobacteriaceae > Mycobacterium. The sequence continues at coordinate 1,455 of CAVXAG010000036.1, forward strand.
ATCCCCTCGGGACGCTTCGGCGCCAACTCGGCCTGGCTGTTGTGCGCAGCGATCGCCCACAACCTGCTGCGCGCCACCGGGGTCCTGGCCGGCGGCGCCAACTCCATGGCCCGCGGAGCGACCCTGCGCCGGCGCATCGTGACCGTCCCTGCCCGGCTGGCCCGCCCACAACGACGGCCCGTCCTGCACCTACCGGCGCACTGGCCCTGGGCGCAGCACTGGAGCACCCTGTGGCACAACATCATCGGCGCTGGCCGCCCACCGCCCCAACCCCTCACCGCCTGACCATCTGCCGCAAGGCCCGAGACCACCCCACAGGAAAAGCTGGGCAGACCAGCAGATACCCCTTGCCCATCACGCGAAATCAAGATCAAACCCCGCCGACACCACGCACCGAGAGTTCATCCGTGGATCGAGGCTTAGTGTGAGCGTGTAAGAGCATATTGTCCGCGACACCGATGCCGTTGAGGGCCTCGTTCAGCAAGTCGATGACATCGGAGACGACTTGTTTGTCGTGTCCTTCCGGCAGCCCGTAGCTGTGCAATTCCCATCGGTACCTGTGTTCTTCCAGGCGCGGCCAGAAGTCGTTGATAACGGGTGTGAAATCGTTGACCAGTTTGGCCAACTCGGCGCGAAGGCTGGCATAGTCCTGTGGTTTGGCGGGCGTGCCCGAGGTGTCGGATGATTCGGTCACGCGCCTGTGTATAACGCTGCAAGAGCGCATTTCACAAGCGCCCACTGCTACGGGTTCGCAAAGAGGCCGTGGGTTGCTTGCCTGCCTGTCGCCACCGCCGTCGACATCGCCACGGCGGCCATGACGATCGCCAATGCTCAAAGGCCGCGCTCCGCCTGACCATCCCGTAGTCGTCGCCACCCGCGTTCTCTGCCTCAAGGTCGTGGATGAGCGTACGGGGTTGGAGGTCGATAACCGTCGCGCGGAACGCGGCCACGGGACGTAGGTCGGGTGGGTGTCGGGAGGCAAGTCCCGACCTCGGTTGGCGCTGGGCGGTGCGTCGCGCCTAGCTCGGCACCGGCGCCGTGTCGGTGTCCTCGCTCGGCAGACGCGGCTGCTCGGAGGTGCGGAAGTGGTGGTCACCGCGGGGGTAGACGACCTGGGGCCACCAAAACCACCGGCCCAGCAGCGTGGCGATCGACGGCATCAGCAGCGACCGCACGATCAACGTGTCCACGAGGAGGCCGATGGCGATCGTCGAGCCCAGCTGCGCGAGCACGGTCAGTTTGCTAAGCGTCATCGCCGCCATGGTCGCGGCGAAGACGAAGCCGGCCGCGGTGACCACGCCGCCCGTGCCCGCCATTGAGCGGATGACGCCGGTCTTGAGCCCGGCGTGGATCTCGTCCTTGAACCGCGAGACCAGCAGCAGGTTGTAGTCCGATCCCACCGCCAACAGGATGATGACCGACATCAGCATGACCAGCCAGTGCACCGGCTTGCCGAACAGGTCCTGCCAGATCAGCACCGAGATGCCGAAGGACGCGGCGATCGAGCTGGCGGCCGTGGTCACGATGACCAGGGCCGCGACCGCCGCTCGGGTCAGGATCAGCATGATCATGAAGATCAGCGTCAGTGCCGATACCACGGCGATCATCAGGTCGTACTTGGCGCCGTCGGCCATGTCCCGGTAGGTGGCCGCCACCCCGCCGAGGTAGACCTTGGCGTCCGACAGCGACGACATCTTCAAGGCCTCCTGGGCGGCCTTGCGTTCGTTGTTCACCCGGTTGATGCCCTCCACCGTGGCGGGATCGGTTTCGTGGGTGATGAACATGCGTGCGGACTTGCCGTCCGGTGAGAGGAACATCTTCAGGCCGCGTTCGAAGTCGGGGTTGGTGAAGGCCTCCGGCGGCAGGTAGAACAGGTCGTCGTTCTTGGCGTTGTCGAACGCCGCGCCCATCGCCAGTGCGGTGTCGTTGGAGGCTTGCTGCTGGTCGTAGATGGCCTTTTGCGAGTTGTACGTCGCCAGCGCGAGGTCGCGGCTACTTTCCATCGACGCGATCGTCTGGGGCAGCAGCGCGGTCAGCTTCGGCGCGAGAGCTGCCAATTGGTCAGTGTCGGCTTGCACCGCTCCCTGCCTGTCGGTCAATTCGTCGACGCCGTCGAGCGAGTCGAACAGCGACCTGATCGCAAAGCACATCGGGATGTCGTAGCAGTGCGGTTCCCAGTAGAAGTAGTTGCGCAGGGGGCGGAACTCGTCGTCGAAGTTCGCGATGTTGTCCCGCAACTTCTCGGTGGTCTCCAGCAGTTGCTGCGACTTGACGGCCGAATCCTGCGTGAGTTTGGTTTGCTCAAGCGAAAGTTGGTACTGCTCCTTCAAGATGGCGATCGAGGCGTTCGTCGCGTCGATCGCCTTGAGCTGGTTGGCCAACTGGTCCTGCTGGAAGGGCAGGTTCTGGTTGCTGGTCTGGCCCTGGATGCTGGTCTGGAACGGGATCGAGCTGTGTTGGATCGGGATGCCCAGTGGTCGGGTGATGTTTTGTACCATCGCGATGCCCTCGGTGTGCATGACGTTGCGGGCGACGGCGTTCAGGACCAGCATGTCGGCGGGATTGCGCATGTCGTGGTCGGCGTTGACCATCAGGATGTCGGGATTCATGCGGGCTTGGGTGAGGTGCCGGTCGGCGGCGGCGAACCCGATGTTGGCAAGCGCGTCGGCCGGCATGTAGTACTGGTCGTTGTAGGCGGGCTTGTAGCCGGGGATGGCCACGATGCCGATCAGCACGACGAAGAGGCTGACCACGAAGATCGGTGCGGGCCAACGGACTACGGCGGTGCCGACCTTGCGCCAGAAACGACTCCGGGGAGGGTGTTTGGCCTCGTACAGTCCGATCTTGCTGCCCAGGAACAGCACGGCCGGTCCCAGGGTGACCGCGATCGCGACGACCACGATCATGCCGATCGCGACGGGTGCGCCCATGGTGGCGAAGTAGGGCAGCCGGCAGAAGCTCAGGCAGTAGGTGGCGCCGGCGATGGTCAGACCAGAGCCGACGATGACCGGGGCGACGGATTTGAACGTCGCGTAGTAGGAGTCTTCGCGGTCCAGTCGCATGCCGCGGTCTTCCTTGTAGCGGCCGAAGATGAAGATGCCGTAGTCGGTGCCCGCCGCGATCGCCAGCATCGTCAGGATGTTGCCCGCGAACGTCGTCAGTCCGAAGACGTTGTGAATGGCCAGCGTTGACACCACGCCGCGCGCGGTCAGCAAGCCTAAGAATGTCAGGAAGAGCTGAACCAGCGTGGTGCGAATCGAGCGGTAGACGACCAGCAACATGAACGCGATGGCGAGCAGCGTGTAGATGGTGATGGTCGTCAGGCTCGCGTTGCCGATCACGTACAGGTCGTTGGTGAGGGCGGCCGGGCCCGTGACATAGGCCTGCACGCCCGGCGGGGCCTTGGTGTCCGCGATGACCTTGCGGACGGCCTGCACGCCCTCGCTGGCCAGCGTCTGGCCCTGCTCACCGGCGAGGTTGATCATCACGTAGGCCGCCTTGCCGTCGGTGCTCTGCGCGCCGGCCGCGGTCACGGTGTCGCTCCAGAAGTCCTGGATGTGCTGGATGTGCTCGGGGTCTTGCCTGAGTTTCTGGATGATCGCGTTGTAGAAGGCGTGGGCGTCGGGACCGAGGGGCTGCTCGCCCTCGAGAAGGATCATCACGGTGCTGTTGGAGTTGAACTCGTGGAAGTTGCCACCCATCAGCTTCATCGCCTTCATCGACGGCGCGTCCTCGGGTGCCATCGGAGCCGAATGTGCCTCGCCGACGACCTCGAGCGGTGGGGCGATCGTGTTCACGATGACCGCGACGACTATCCAGAACAGCACGATCGGGATCGACAGCAGGCGGAGCAGGTGCGGAAGGTAGGGCCGCTTGGGATGCTCGCTGGCCTCGGCGGGGGTTTCGGTAGGAGTCGGGTGGGTCATGCGGACTTCACCAGGCAGTAGGTTTGGGCGTTGATCCCGTCGGCTGATTGCTGCTCGCGGACGATTCCGTTCACGGTGACTTTGCATCCAATCTGGTCGCCAGTGGTCTGGGCCATGAGGCTGCCGCTGACGGTCGGCAGCGTCGTCGACAGCGTGATCGACCATGGCAGCGGCACGCTGACCAGATGCACGTTGGCATCCGGGTCGAAGTAGCTGATCTGGGCCGTGCCGGAGCCGGTCACGTCGTAGATCATGATCTTCGGGTTGAACTGGACGATCTCGATGCCGGCACCGGCGTGGGCGTTCAAGTCCTGGGACGCGAACTGCCTGTGCAGGCGGCTCACGACGAGCCCCGAGATCGCGAGCACGACGAGGAGAACCAGTGGTATCCAGGCTCGTTTGACGATGCTGCTGAGGGGAGCCACGCTCACCGGGTCACCTTTCGTTAGCGATCGCTTGCATACCGATCGACGGCCGCCGTGGCGCGCCGGCGATCGCAGATCTTCGCTGTTTGGTCAATTCGTTTGTCGCGCCGAGGTTTTCACCAAGGCAGCCGACCCGACGAGTGAGGCAGTGTTGCCGCGTTCCCGACGGGCCGGCGCGCGTCGGGGCCTGAGGTCCTCGATGCGATCGAGGACCTCATCGAGGGCCGTTTCCAGCGGCGCGGGGTCGCGGCGAACCTGCGCGAGCAGCAGGCCGCCTTCCACCGCGGCCAACAGCGCGGTCGCCAGGCGTTCGGGGTTGGCCGTGCGGCGCAGATTCCCCCGGTCGCACATGGCCTGTAAACCCGTGCGGACCGCCGTTTCCCACTGGTCGAATCCACCGGCGAGGTCGGCTCGACACTGCGGGTAGGGCTCGGCCAGCTCCCCGACCAGCGTCCCGACCGGGCAGCCGCCCTCGCAGTTGCGCTGGCGCTGCGCGTCGACGACGAAGTCTCGCCAGGCGCGCAACCCCTCCATGCTGTCCAGCCCCTCGAGCGTCGTGAGGAGAGCGTGCAGGCGGTGGGCGATGACGGCCCTGATCAGGGATTCCTTGTCCCCGAAGTAGTGATACACCTGCGAGGGACCAACGGCCGCCGCCTTTTGGACGTCGCCGAGACTCGTCCCGGCGACACCGTGGTCGTACATCAGCTGCGCTGCTGCCACGACGATCCGCTCCCGCGTGGCCCGCCCCTTGGGGGTGAGCCGGTGCGGTTCGGTGACCGATTCGTTCGCTGTCATCACTTTTGGCCAGGTCGGGCGAGATCCGTCGCTGCGGGGCCCGCTGACCTGATCCCCCTCTCCGATTCATCTGATCCTGTCGGGCGCGTACCAGCCGGGAAGACCGCCGCCGACGGCCTATTCCTGGCGACGAACTGGTCATTGCACGCGTCCTTGGCTGCCGCATGGCCGGGCCGGGCCTAGGGCTGACCTGGAGCTGGCCGCGACGCCCCTGCGCCGAGGCGTAGCGGCCAGTTCAAGGTCGACGTCCTAGTAGCGCCACCGCATGATCACCGTCTGCTGGTGTCGCACCCGATCCGCCGCCGCGGGCACTAGCTACTCGAAACGCTCCGATGCGCGGCGACCGCGGTCATCACCGACGCTTCTGGGGTGGTTGTCGCGGTGGGCACGCAGGGTGCGTTCGGTCTGCAGGTAGACCTGCTCCTGCAGGTGCTCTGTGCGGGACTTCTTGGAGGACTTCTTGAGTTTGGAGGGCGTGTGGTAGCCGCCGGTGGCCGTGGCCAGGTCTGGGTCGGTCATGATCCGCACGACCCCGCGGGAGCCTTTACTGGGGTGGGCGTATAGCGGGGCGCCGAAGCGTGCCATCAGTCCGAAGGTTCCGCCGGCCTTGGCGCCGAAACCCGATTTCACGGTGCCGGGGCTGACCGCGTTGACGGTGATCCCGTGGCCGTCGAGTCGGCGAGCCAGGGCATAGATGTAGAGCAGGTTGGTCAACTTGGCGTTGAAGTAGGCCTGAGTCTGGGTGTACTTGCCCGGATAGGACCAGTCGGTTTCGACTTTCCCGCGCCCCTCGATCAACGCGGTCATGTTGACTACCCGCGACGGTCTTCCCAAGGAGTCCGCGCCCGCGTGCAGCAGGTCGAGGAGTGCGTCTGTCAGGGCGGCTACCGCGACGTGGTTGATGGCCATGGTCATCTCGATGCCGTCTGGGGACAGCCGCCGCTGGGTGAACCCGGCGCCGGCGTTGTTGATGAGACCGTGGATGCCCTGGGGGGCTGCGGCTCGGGCGGCGTCTGCTAGCTGGCGCGCGCCGGCGATCGAGCTCAGATCGGCGGCGACCGGGATGAACTTGCCAGCTCCGTTGCCGTCGACGACGAGGTTTTCGACGCTGGCGCGCGCCGCTTCCGGGGTACGGGCGTGGGTCAGGACGGTGGCTCCCTCGTCACCGAGCAGGCGGGCGGTCTCGTACCCGATGCCGCCCTTGGTGGTGCCGGTGACCAGGACGGTTTGGCCCCGCAAACGGCCGCTTGGGGAGGGGTTCTTGCTCATTGGAGTCTCCTAATCGTGAGGTTTTGACGTGAGAGTGGGGGCGTCGCGCCCGGGATGAGAAGCAGGTCAGGTCGTGTCGCCTCCGGTGGCTCGAGACCGCGAGGTCGGCGGCCCCGTATCGGTTTGCCCGTCGGGGACAGATCGTGCTGCGCCGTGGGCCACGTGCCGCGGGGGTAGCCGTTCACAGCACTGATTGGCGGCCCCCGTCGACCGGGACGACGGCACCGGTGATGAAGCTCGACTCCTCGCTGCACAGGTAGGCGATGGCGTTGGCGATCTCGATGGGCTGGGCGGCACGGCGCAGCGGAATGGCGGCGACGAAGGTGGGCAGCATGTCTGCCATCGGATCCATCGCCGGGGTGAGGGTGGGTCCCAGCGCGACGGCGTTGACGCGCACGCCCTGGGGCCCGTATTCCGCGGCCCAGGAGCGGGTCAGCGATTCCAGGGCTGCCTTGGAAGCGCCGTAGCCGGCCATGCCGGCCTGGCCGCGGTCGGCGACCATCGTGGACACGTTCACGATCGCGCCGCCGCCGTTTCCCGCCATCACCGGCGCATAGGCTGCGGTCAGCAGGAACGGTGCCTTGACGTTGACCGCGAACATGGCGTCGAACCCAGCTTCGGTGGCCTCCGCGGTCGGGGCCAATTCCCAGAAACCGGCATTGTTGACCAGGATGTCGACGTCTCCAGCCTCCTGAATCAGTCGTCGCACGTCGTCGGAAACGTTCAGGTCGGCGGCGATGAACCGGGCGGGTGCAGACGCGGTGGCGAGCTCCTCGACCACGGCGTGGCCGCGAGTTTCGTCGCGGCCGGTGACGGTGACCGCGGCGCCGTGCTGGGCGAACAGTTTCGCGGCTTCTCTACCGATCCCGGACGTGGCGCCGGTGACGAGGACGTTCTTGCCGTGGAATTTCATTGGTTGTTCCTTCTCGGTTGACGTTGGCTAGTTGCTGTTGAAGAGGTCGCGGTGGGTGTCCACCCGGTGCACGAACGGTGTCGCCGATCGGCCCGGCATCGCCTCGACGTCACCGGTGAGGAGATGCCGGTTGCCGCGCGGTGGCCGCTTGCAGCGCGATGTAGGCATCGGCGAACTCCGGTGATGCACTGCCCCCTCCTCTTGCTTCGCGATCGATGTCTGCGTCGTCATGCGACCGCCTTTCGAGAGTCTGGATTGGGCACTCCACACTCTCGCACGCAGTCTGGAATGTCAACTCCAATAAATCTGGCCCTCGAGCGGTGGTCACGCGTACGGGCCGAGCCACCCGAGACCGCATCTCGGCTTGCAGCGCGATGTAGGCATCCAGCTGTGATGATGCCCCCGCCACCGCCGCCCGCTTCGCGGTGGCGGGTGTGCGTCGTCAAGTGATCGCCCTCTGCTCTTTTGGATTGGTGATTCCACCGAACCTCAGTCAGTCTGGAATGTCAACACCATAATCGGCTACAATCGAATGATGATCACGCGCAAGGGCCAAGCGACTCGCGACCGCATCGTGGTCGCCGCCGCGGCCCTGATGTATCAGCAGGGTGTGGCTGGCACCAGTACCGAGGACCTCCAGGCGGCCGCCGGCGTCAGCGCGTCGCAGATCTATCACTACTTCGACGACAAGCACTCCCTCACGTGCGCCGTCATCGGGCATTGGAGCGACACGCTCGTCGGGTTTCACGAACCCGCGCTCGCGCGCCTCGACGACATCGGCGCGTTGCGTAGCTGGGCCGAGGTCATCGTGGAAACGTCGCGGGCCAACGACTTTCGGGGCGGCTGCCCGTTGGGTTCGTTGGCTAGCGAGCTCGCCGATCGTGACGAGGCCGCTCGAGACGACGTCGTGGCCGCCTACCGGCGGTGGCAGGGCGCCATCCGTGACGGCCTGTTCGCGATGAAGGCCCGCGGCGCACTCGTCGACGGCGCCGACGTCAATCAATTGGGCATGGCACTGCTGACTGCCCTGCAGGGCGGCCTGCTCGTGGCCAAGGCCTTGCGCGACGCCGAGCCCCTACGGACCGCACTGAACACCACCATCGATCACATCGCGTCCTTCGCCACGACGGGAACCGCCTAGGCCACGCGCCTCACGATCCGCTCAACTGTGCAGGGAGATGAGGAAGTGGCTCATCCAGGCCATCGCCACCGCCACTGAGACCAAGGCCCACCACCCCGTCGACGACCTCACCCCACCGGAGGAACCATGACCCACCTGCGCCGCGGCGGCCTCCACACCAAGACTGGGTCGATCCGCATCACCGCCCCACCCGAGACGGTCTGGGAACTGATCACCACCGTCGACACGGTCTGCGAGTGGTACGACACCTGGGACACCGTGCAGAACGACACCACCGACCCTCGCCTGCGAGTCGGTTCCTCGTTTCACCTCACCCGTCACCGCCGCGGCCGCGACGAGACCGCGCGCTGCCGGGTCACCGACCTCACCGTGCCGACGCGGCTGTGCTGGGAGCAATCCGCACCCCATACCCCCACCATGTCGGTGGCGTTCCTGCTGATTCCCGGCACCGACACCGGCACCACTGCGCTCCGGCACACCCGGACCTGGGCCACCCCCTAAAACTGAGTCTGACGCGGCCGTCGCGGCCACACCCCCCACTCGCCCCACCCGACGAGCACGCCACCTTCAGACACCACGACGAGGAGCAGACGATGAACGATCAGCGGGTCGGCGCGAGGTGATCACAGCGGCCGCCAGAGCGGCTGGTGCGGTCACCTCGATCGGCCTGACCCCAAGACGCCACGCCGCCAAGGCCGAGAGTCACTCGCCACACGCCGCGTCGGCGGCGGTTGAGCCATAGACGACGAGCGTGAACCAAGACAACGAGGAGCACATTTCATGACGACCCTTCAAGAGGCAGCATCGCTGTCCAGCGATGAGCGCGGCCTGGTGGTGGTGTCGACGTTGCGGGCCAACGGCACCATCCAGTCGTCGCTGGTCAACGCCGGCGTCCTAGCCCATCCCGTCACCGGGGCGACCATTTTGGCCGTGGTCGCGGTAGGCCCTGTCAAGCTGGCGAACCTGCGGGCTCGACCCCAGGTCACGGCCACCTTCCGCAACGGTTGGCACTGGGCGGCGGTCGAGGGGCGCGCCGAGCTCGCCGGACCCGACGACCCCCAACCCTGGCTGGACGCCGAAGGGCTGCGGCTGCTGCTCCGAGCGATTTTCACCGCAGCCGGCGGCGAACACGACGACTGGGACGAGTACGACCGGGTGATGGCCGAACAGCGCCGGGCAGCGGTGCTCATCCGCCCTGACCGGGTCTACGGCAACTGATGGCTGGGCCAGACGAGGCGTTTCGAGGGTGGCCGGCGCAGGCGTTGCAGTTCTACGAGGGTCTGGAAGCCGACAACTCCAAGACCTACTGGGCCGCCCACCACCAGGTGTACGACGAGACGGTGCTGGGCCCGATGACGGCGCTGCTGGCGGAGCTGAACTCCGAGTTCGGTCACGGCAAAGTGTTTCGGCCCAATCGAGATGTCCGATTCAGCGCAGACAAGTCGCCCTACAAGCTTCACATCGGGGCCACTGTGGGTCTGAGCTACATCCAGCTGTCCGCCAAGGGATTGGCCGCCGCCAGCGGAGTGCCACGCATGGCGGCCGATCAGCTTGATCGCTACCGGCAAGCCGTGGCCGACGAAGGAACCGGCACCGGCCTCGAACAGATCATCGGCGACGTGCAACGCCACGCCATCGACGTTCGCGGCCACGACACCCTCAAGACCGCACCGAAAGGCTACTCAATCGATCACCCACGGCTGGCCCTGCTGCAACACAAGGGCCTCACCGCATGGAAAGAGTGGCCCGTCGCTGGATGGCTCGCCACCGCCACCGCTAAGCTGCGAATCACTGGCTTCCTGCGCGCAACCCAGCCGCTCAACGACTGGCTCATCACCCATGTTGACGCGACCACTCTTCCGCAGCGGCGCCACTAACTCATCAACCGCCGAACTCCTCGATGCCAATCCCATGCCGCTGATCGGTCGCCCTAAGGTGCCGAAGACTCTTTCCAAGAGCTACCCCGCCCACGCCGCGAGTCCGCTCCCGGCCACCTGCCGGGGACGCCGTATGCGAGCACTCATCATCGACGCCGCGGCGACCCTGATGTACCAGCAGGGGGTGGGCGCCACCAGCCTGGACGACGTACTGGCCGCTGCTGGCGCCGGCAAGTCCCAGCTCTATCACTACTTCGTCGACAAGGCGGACCTGGTTCGCGCCGTCGTCGAACGGCAGTCGCAGATCGTGCTCGCCCAGTATCCCCTCATCAACAGTGCGGACTCGTGGGTTGGACTCGATGCGTGGGTCGACGAGATCCTGCGCGCGCATTCTGCGCCCGGCGGTCCGTTCTCGTGCCCGTTGGGAACGATGGCGGCCGAGTTGAAGAACGACGAAGCCTTTCGACCGAGCCTGGATGCTGCGTTCCGCCGGTGGGAGGCTCCCTTGGCGCGCGGGTTGCAATCCATGCAGGATCGGGGTGAACTGGCCGACACCGCAGATCCGGCGCGTCTGGCCAGCGGCGTCATCGCCGCGCTGCAGGGCGGGATGTTGCTGGCCCGCGTCCATGGTGACATCGCGCCGTTGCGCGACACCCTCCGCGCGGCCGTGGCACATCTCCGGGAATCGCGGCCCGACGACTCGTAACCGCGGCCCAACTGGGTCATGCCCAACTCGCGACGAGCTTTCAGGACTCCCTGGCAGCTGCTTCACTGCGGAGTCCGAATCAGCAGAGCAGGTCCGTTGGCTCGGTGCTGGTCGCGATCCATGGCTCCGCTCCAACGGATGAGGCCTCGGCGTGGATCCCGCTGGAGGTCGTGGCCGCCGACCGCCAACACCAGCGACCCGTCGCCAAGAGATCATCCCCGGGGCGTCGGCGCAGCAGATCGCGCCAACGAACACGCGATCAACCGCATCGGAGCGTGACTCGCCATGTTGAGACCCGGACTGGCTCGGCCACGCACACGGCCAATCGGGCCACGACATCGAGGATTTGCCGGAGAAGGCGGCCTCGTCGGGAAAATTGCGATTGACGTTTTAGAGAGGTCGAGGATCTTTGTCATACCCCAGCTTGTTCGCGTGGACTATTCAGGCTCTCTCCGCTACGTTGCGCGCCACTTTAAGGGCCGTCTCTCCGACCCTGGCGCCGAGTCGGTATGCCGTTTCATTAACGGCCGAGATAATGCCCTGTCTCAGTGTCGACTGGCCGTCACCGATACACGCCGAATCCGCTGCGACCGTAGCGGCGGCAATACCCTCAGAATCAAGAATGGGAAGGCTGGCCGCACCGGCATGATCGGCGCCGAAGCCGGCATCGTTGAAGAAAACGAGGCGCGGCCTAAATGAACGCGTCATACCAGCCGCGGTTGCACCGCCATGGCTACCGGTCGCCACGACCAGGCCTGCATCCTCTGGCTTAGCGAATGAGACGGAGTCGATGCAGACGACGCCGTCAATGATCTCGCGTCTCTCGACTGGCGCCTCCGCGGCTGCGTGGGGCCACGGCGCGGATTTCAACAGCACCACGGCGTGTACGACGGTTTGACCGGGCTCCACACCACACGTTGCCGCAATCGCGTTGGCACGACTGATGATCCCGCGTTCGAGCATGTCGGCACTATCGCCGACGCGGGCGCTGTTAGCCGCTACGGCCGCCATGGCCATGCCGTGTTGTTCCGCCCACAGCAGACCGCTGACCCCGGCTTCATCTCGACCGATGCCGCAGTCGTGATGAATGGCAGCGCGAACACCCGCTTTGGCCGAGATATACGCCGCCGGAACCGCGGCATTCGAACCGCCGAGGACGACCGCACCGTTTGCTTCTGAAGGAAGTTTCGTCACGCCATCAAACACCATGATAGGAACGTTCTCTGCTGGCACTTCCGGCGTCCTAAGAATTGCGCGCTCCTGCGCTGATACGAATGACTACTTGTCTCGATCGAGAGATGCGGTGTTCAGGACACAGCCATTCCGCCATCCACGTATAGGTCCACTCCAGTCACGAAACTGCTTTCATCCGAGGCGAGGAACAGCGCGACCGCGGCGATTTCCTCTGGACGTCCGAGGCGTCCCAGCGGGGTGATGGACAAGAGGTGGTTCTTGGTTTGTTCAGCGACTTCGGTGGACGACCACCGAGAATCGAGGAGCGAGGTTTGGATCGCGCCGGGGCTGAGCACGTTGGCTCGGATGTTGCGGCCCTTCAGTTCATCGTCCACGTTCGTACGAATGCACCGAGGGCCGCTTTCGCGCCATTGTAGGTACTGCGGGTTGGAAACCCTTTCACCGTTCCCAGCGATCCGATGAGAATGATCGATCCACCGTCATTCATCATGGGCAGTGCCTTCTGGACTGTGAAGTAGGTTCCGCGGACCGTGGTATCGAAGGTACGGTCGAAGTGTTCTGGCGTGACGTCCTTCGTCAATACCCGCTCGACGTAAGCGGGACAAGCGACCACGACATCGATCCTCCCTTTCCGCTCAGCCACCGTCGTGTACAGACGATCGAGATCCTCGATTTTGGAGACATCGGCCTCGATGGCGGCCACGTTGTCGCCGATTTCCTTGACGGCCTTGTCCAGGTCTGCCTGCCGGCGACCGGCGATGAACACGTAGGCGCCCTCGTCGACGAACCTCTTGGCCGTCGCGAGACCAATTCCGTTGCTTCCTCCAGTGACGACGGCGACTTTGTTTCTCAGTGAAGACATTTCGTTTCCTTTTCGTTGTCGGCGCCCTGGTGCATCTGTGACACGGCCGACGCGCTCACCGAGGTAGTCGACGACTAATCGGCGCTACGGGAGGGGCTGTGCTGCCGGCTTACTGACGGGCGGCGCGCGTCGGGGCCTGAGGTCCTCGATGCGATCGAGGACCTCATCGAGTGCCGTTTCCAGAGGAGCGGGGTCGCGGCGAACCTGCGCGAGCAGCATGCCGCCTTCGACCGCGGCCAACAGCGCAGTCGCCAGGCGGTCGGGGTCGGCCTTGCGGCGAAGATCGCCCCGGTCCCACATGGCCTGGAGACCCGCGCGGATCGTTGTTTCCCACCGGTCGAATCCCCCGGCGAGGTCAGCTCGACACTCCGGGAAGGACTCGGCCAGCTCCCCGACCAGCGACCCGAGCGGGCAGCCGCCCTCGCAGTTCCTCGCGCGTTGGGTGTCCACGACGAAGTCTCGCCAGGCGCGTAATCCCGCCATGTTGTCTAGCCCGCCGAGGGTGGCCAGCAGAGCGTCGATGCGGTGGGTGATGACGGCCCTGATCAGGGTGTCCTTGTCCCCGAAGTAGTGATACACCTGCGACACGCCCACGCCCGCCGCCTTCTGGACGTCGCCGAGACTGGTGCCGGCAACACTGTGGTCGTACATCATTTGCGCTGCCGTGGCCACGATCCGCTCCCGCGTGGCCCGTCCCTTGGGGGTGAGCCGTCGCGGCTCGGTGACCGATTCCTTCGTTGCCATCACTTTTTGGCCAGGTTGGGCGAGTCCGTCGCTGCGGGCCCGCTGTCCTGATCCCCCTTTCGATTCGTCTGATCCTGTTCGGGTGTACTAGCCGGGAAGCCCGCCGCCGGCGGCTTGGTCTTGGTTAGGAGCTAGTGGAGACGGTCTCCGCAGATGTCCCGGCCGGGTTGGTGTCCCTCCCGCCGATCTTGTCGGTGGTCTCCAGCGGGACGCGGCAGCCGTTGAGCCACAGGCCCATGAAGATGAAGTAGGTGATCGAGAAAATGTACTTGCGTGTCGAGTCCTCACCAAAGGTGGTCAAGAGTTCGCTGAGCGTCTCGTCGGTCAGCGTCTTCGCGCTGGCGAACTCGTCGACCGCCCGGCCCAGCAGAACGTAGTCCGAGTCGATGCCGGTGACGGGGCCGTCGGAGGCGATGGCGGCGATGTCGTCGTCGCTGAGTCCCACGTTGCGGCCGATCGCCGAGTGGATCTGCCACTCGTAGGGTGCGTCGAAAGCCTTGGCGACGCGCATCATGCACATCTGCCGGTGCTTGGGGTTGATGCCCTCGGGGCCGAAGATCGCTTTGACCGTATCGATCACGCCCGGGAAGTGCGCTCCCGTTCCGGCGAACATCTTGACGACGTTCAGCGTCGCGTCGGGCTGATAGGTGCCACCGAAGTAGGCCTCGATGACCCCCTTGATGACGTCATCATCGGGCAGCGGCACTGTCACCGTCGCCGCGTAGGTAGTCGGGATGTTCATCACCGTTTGTCCTCCTTCACCTGCCTGTGGGCAGGGTCGCCAGCGGCTGTTCGCCTGATGTCCGGGTGGTCATCGCCGCTTCAACCAGTGTAGCTCCATCGCGACGTAAATGTGAAGTCTACACTACAGAAAACGATGAAATTACGTCGGGCATGGCTACGACGTTGCTTCCGTCGCTGTGCGCGTAGCCTCTCTGGATGAAATTCGAAACATGCTTTGCTACAGTGGTTTTAACTGTAGAAACGGCCATCAACGCCGGATGAGGCCAACTGGTTGACATCGGCGCATGAGGCGTGATTATGTAGTAGAGCATTTAAATAGCGGATATGCTAATGGAGCATGGGATACACGCAGGACGAAGCCGGATGACCGGCTCCGACTGCCGGGCCAGCCCTCTCCTGGGCTGCCCAGCGACTAATTGAGGAGAAGAATCAGGATGAAGATCAGGCGATTCACCACGGCTGAAGCTCCCTTGGGCGTCGTGACGCAGACCGACGAGGTTTTCGACTCCTCGACCGTTAAGGACGCCACCTACGCTTTCGACATCTGGGGATTCGACGAGGTTCCCGAACTGCCGCTACGGCCCGAGCACGTGCTCGGTGAGTACAAGCAACTGGGCCTCTTCGGTCCGCGTGGCGGAATCCGCGTTGACATTCAGATCATTCCCCCGGTCATCGGAGAGGAACCGCCGGATTTCTCGGAAACGGTGGGAAGGATCAACCTCGGCACCGGTGGCGGGATGACGCCGGGCAAGGACGGGGCCGGCATGCACCGCACCGACACCATCGACCTCGTCGTGGTCCTCGAAGGCGAGACCAACGTCGCCTACCCCGGCGAGGACGGCAAGGTGTACGAGATCACGATCAAGGCCGGGGATTTCCTCACCCACAACGGGACGTTCCACCGCTGGCACAATCGGTCGACAGCCAACTGCACGGTGATGCTCATAACCTTGGCGGCCGCGCGCAAGGCCGAGGAGACACCCGCATGAACGCCGCCAACCCCGCACGAATCACCCTGGTGGCCAACGACGTTGTCATCACGGGTCATGGTTGCGGCCGCTTGGCGATGAGCGGCGGCCGACATGGGCGATGAGACTTTCTCCGACAAGACCGCGCTGGTGACCGGGGCTAGCCGCGGCATCGGAAGAGCCGTGGCGTTGGGCCTCGCCTCCGCGGGCGCTGATCTGGCACTGCTTGCCCGATCACAGCCCGACCTCGACGAGGTCGCAGAGCACAGCAGAGCACTAGGCGCCCGGGTAGTCGTCGTACCCACCGACCTCGCTGACCAGTCAGCTCTGGCGGCCGCAATTCAGCACGTCCAGAACGAATGCGGAGTGATCGACATTCTCATCAACAACGCCGCAGTGGTGCAGCCGATGGGACCAACCGTTCACATCGACGTGGCCGAGTGGGCAGCGGCGATCACGGTCAACCTCGTGAGCCCAGTCCATCTCACGCTCGCGCTACTGCCCGACATGCTCAAGCGAAAGTGGGGCCGAATCGTGAACGTGACGGCCAAATCGGCGGCGGCGCCGTCGCAACTCATCGGCGGTAATGCCTACACCAGCTCCAAGGCAGCCCTGGACGCGCACACGCTGAACCTGGCCGCCGAACTCACCGATACGGGAGTCACCGTCAATGCCTTCCGACCAGGGATCGTCGACACCGCCATTCATGAATGGGTCCGCAATCAGCCGGCGGACCGGATCGGCGCGGGACTGCGAAACCAGTTCATCAAGTTCCAAGAGTCTGGGTTGTTGATCAGCCCCGAACGATCCGCTGCCGCGCTGATCGCCCAACTCGGCAGTGACACAACCGGGCAGATCCGGGATGTCGACGATGAAACACCCCAACCCTGAGCACCACACTCATCGACAGTGTCGGTCGATCAAACCCCGAGCGAAACCGTCGCAATATCCCTTCCGGCTAAGGAGCACCAACACCGTGACCACGAATCTCACAGAATCCGTCGCGCTGATCACTGGAGCCACCAGCGGTATCGGCAACGCCACGGCCTTGTCGTTGGCCCAGCCCAGCGCCCACGGTCTCCTGGGTGGCCGCCCCGCCCGCTGACCCTGCGACCTTTCCACCACTAGGAGAAAATCTATGAAGGCAATCCGTTTTCACGAGTACGGCGACATCAACGTCTTACGCTACGAAGAGACCCCGACACCAAGGCCCGGCCGCGGAGAAGCGCTCGTTGCCGTCGCGGCGACGGCGTTCAACCCGGTGGACACGTGGTTCCGGGCAGGGATCATCGACCAGATCTTCCCCGTGCGCTTTCCTCACACGTTGGGCCTTGACCTGGCCGGAACAGTCGTCGAACACGGCCCCGGCGTCGACGATCCGGCCATCGGGGCCGAGGTCATCGGATTCCTTCCCATGACCGGTCCCGGGGCCGCCGCCGAATACGTCAACGCACCTGCCGAGCTGCTCGTGCGCGCCCCCGCCAACATCCCACTGATCGACGCCGCCGCGATTCCGGTACCCGCGCTCACCGCCTGGCAGGCACTGTTCGAGCACGGCAACCTCGTCGCCGGGCAGCGCGTGCTCGTCCACGGAGCAGGCGGCGGTGTCGGCGGATTCGTCGTCCAACTCGCGAAACAGGCCAGCGCCACAGTGATCGCCACCGCAAGCCCCCGCAGTGTCGACGCAGTACGCGCGGCAGGAGCCGACCAAATCATCGACTACACCGCAGCCAAGATCGCCGACGCACTTGACGTGCCAGTCGATCTCGCGATCAATCTCGTCGCCGGCACCAGCGACGACACCGCAGACCTGCTCAACGTCATTGCGCCAGGCGGAACCCTGGTGTCGGCGACCTCACCAGGTGGGGAATTTCCCGAACGTGCCCAGCGGGTGGTGTTTTTCAGCGTGCGCAGCGACACGACCCAGCTGACCCACATCGTCGATCTCGTCGAAAGCGGACAACTCCAGCTCGACATCAGCGCGCGGCGTCCCCTGGCCGACACCGCGCAGGTGCACCAACAAAGTGAGGACGGCGCACTGCGAGGTCGCACCCTGCTTATTCCATGACAACGACGGCACTGACCACGATTGGTACGTGGCGTGTATCCGCGTGGCGAGAGCCACATGGATGCGCCGCAGTCGATCACCGCTGAGCACCGGCTCAATGCCTTGATCTCAGTACTGAAACTCTTCACACCGCAGATCACCGGCAAAATCACCGGCACAAGATCACCGGCAGCATTCTGGCTGGTCGGGAACAGGTATCAGCGTTGGGTGGCGGCGGACGGGAGCGGCCGAGCGGACGGCAGCCGCCACCAGCGAAGCTCTCGCGTCTGTACCAAACCGCCCAGGGAAGCGTGTCGGACCGACCAGCGCGTGTAGGCAGACGTCCGCACAAAAACGGAATCACCCTCCCACACAACCAACGCCTCACCTATGAATGCCGAGACTTCTCAGCACCAGCGCCGAGTCGACCACGATCACAACCGTCCCGAGGGCGATCCGGAAACCGACGCCCACAGCCTCGCCGGTGTCCGGCCCTGTCAGCCTCGGCGCGGCGAGAGTCCGTGGTGCTACCTGAGCTCGTGTCAGCGAATCGACCACAAGATAGTGGTGTCAGGACATCGCCGGGTAGGTAGCACACAGTTTCCGCGGAAACCCCCAAACCGATACATCGTCTCCGGGGTTTGTGTAGCTCGAGATGGGTGTGCGCGTTTCGGGAGTCACCTGCTATCACCTGATGTCACTAGCGGAGTACCCGCGGCGGCGGGTGTGCTGATCGGTGGAACCGATGAGCGCGATCGGCAGGTAGCCGAGGCGAGGGTGATGTACCCGGGTAACCCGGTCATCTCGGCACGGCGGTGCTGGCGCGCCGCACCGGTCCCGGGGCCAATCCCGCACTCGACGGGCCGGCCGGGAAGGAGCCCGTGATGACCGCGACAACAGTGACCTCGGTCCCCCGATCACCCTCGACGGGTACTGACCTGAGAAATGTCGCCGAGATGTCCCAAATGTCTCGTGGGTTGTCCGAAATGTCCGCACAGATGTCCAAGATGTCCACGAAATGTCGTAGCGATGTCCGCAATGTCCCCGTTCACTGGAAGCCACAGACAGCACGGGAGGTGCACGGCCGATGACCACACAGGTGAGCACACGCGGTGGCGGCGCTGCGATGTTCGCGCTGCCCGGTGCTCCAGAAGGGGTGGACCGGGGCGCCGTAGTGGATCAGATGCTGCGCCGCGCATCGTCTTTGGGGTTCGAGGTCTGGTGGCGGCGCGCTCAGGACGCCGGGTTCTGTGCGGCCCCCATCCAGTTGACCGGCACCGATCGGTTCGGGCGCCAACACAGCGTGTGGGTGCGCTGCAACAACCGGCGCGCGTCGGTGTGTGCGTCGTGTTCAGACCTGTATGCGCGCGACACCTGGCAGCTGGTGCATGCCGGCCTGCACGGTGGACATCACCAGATGCCCTCGAGCATCGGCGAGCATCCGCAGGTGTTCCTCACGCTGACCGCACCGAGTTTCGGGGCCGTGCACACCACCGGCAACGACAAAAACGGTGAGCACGCTGGCTCCTGTCACGATCGCGGCCGCGGCGGCAACCTGCGGTGCCGACACGGCAAACCGCTGTGGTGCAGCATCATCCACGGCGATGACGACGCGCGGGTGGGCCAACCGCTGTGCGACGACTGCTACGACTACACCGGGCACGTCCTGTTCGCCTGGCACGCCCCCGAGCTGTGGCGGCGCTTCACCATCGCGTTGCGCCGACTGCTGGACAGCCACCAGCGCGCCATCGGTGAGGTCGCCGACAGTGTTGGCATCAACTACGTGAAAGTCACCGAGATGCAGCGCCGCGCCATCCCGCACTTTCACGCCGTCATCCGCCTGGACGGCCCACCGCTGCCCGGCCAGCCACCCACGCCGCCGGTCTCCTCGATCACCGCCACCGACTTAGCCGTCATGGTTGTGCGGGCCGCGCGCGCCGTCACGCTCACCGTCACCGACCCTGACAGCGACGGTGATCGTCGGGTGCTGCGGTTCGGCGGCCAAACCGACACCCAGCCACTGCAGCCGACCAAAGACGCCGGCCCCGGCGTGCCGCCCCGTTCCCCGGGCCGGTCGGTGGCCACCTACTTGGCCAAGTACGTCACGAAATCGGTGGCCGAATTCGGTGTCGGCATCCGACGCATGTCCCCGTTAGCCGTGACCGAACTCGACGTCACCGCCCATGTGCGGGCCATCCTGACCACCATCACCGCCATCACCGCCCACCGCGCCTACCACGGCATGGACCGCTGGCTACACACCCTGGGGTATCGGGGGCACGTCAGCACCAAATCCCGGCTATTCTCCACCACCATGAGCGCCCTGCGCGCGCACCGAGCCGCCTGGACCCGCCAACAACCCGCCGAACACGCAACACCTACCGACGCGCAACAGTGTCGGGCGGCACCCACTCGTGATCCGATCGAATGGGAATTCGACCGGGTCGGGCAGTGCAATCTCGGCGAGCGTGCACTGATCCTGTCGGCGGCACAGCGGATGATCGAACACCGCCACACCGCCCGCGATAATCTGCGCGCACACGATCCACCCGCTCACCGGGACCAGACGACATGAACAACCACAAGCCTACGAAAGACGTCGTGGCGCAGTGTGAACTGTCCTACCCGCACGACGAACTCATCGGACCCGGGACTTCGTCCGACGCCTCGCACACGCTAAAGGGCTACTCAGCGGCGCCAAATGCCGGGAGCGGATATCGACATGTCAACCAGCAGCATTTGGAAAGGTCATCGGATGCACACCGAAACAGATCGTGAATTGATCACTGTGCAGGAGGCGGCGGATCGGCTCGCCGTCAGCCGATGGATGATCTACCGCCTGATCTGGGACCAAAGGGTCAAATCGGTGCAGATCGGGAGGTGCCGGCGGATTGTCCGACAGTCCTTGAACGATTACGTCGCGGGTCTCATCGACGGCGCAGCATAATGGTGTCCCGAAAACTGACGGGCAAAAACGCCAACGGGGAGGGCAGTATCTACCGCCGGTCCGACGGCCGCTGGGAGACAAAGTTCTTCGTCGATTTACCGGACGGTCGCCGTAAACGGATCAGCGTGTATGCGAACAGCGAACGCGAGGCGCTCAACGAGCTGAACAAGCTCCGCGACCAACAACGCCGCGGAATCCCCATAGCCATCACGACGCTAACCGTGGCCGGATACATGGCGTATTGGCTGGAACACATAGCCGAACCGAGCGTCCGGCGGACCACCTACGCCACCTACGAGGGGGACGTGCGCCTGCACATCATCCCCGGTATCGGCAATCGGAGGCTGAAAACATTGCAGGCCGCCGAGATTCGGCTGTGGCTGAACCAGCTGCGGACCCGGTGCCGGTGCTGCGCTCAGGGCAAAGATAGAACCCGACAACCGCCGAGGTGCTGCGCGAAAGACGAACCGGAATGCTGTCAGGACCTGCTCTCGCCGAGCTCGATCCGCCACGTCCTCAGAGTCCTGCGCGGCACTGCAGGACGCGGTCGACGAGGAACCTCTGAGCCGTAACGTCGCCCGGCTGGTTCAGCTGCGGGTCACCGATGACCGAAAAGTTCGAAGCTTCACCCGCAGCGAGGCGCTGCGTTTTCTTAAGGCCGCTGAGCAGCACCGGCTCTATGCGCTCTGGGCGGTCGCCCTGGCAGTCGGGTTGCGTCGGGGCGAGGCGCTGGGCCTCGCGTGGGCCGACGTCGACCTCGAAAACGGGCGACTAACCGTTCGCCAGGCGCTGCACCGAGTCGACGGAGAACTTCGACTGGACCAGGTGAAGACGGACGCTTCGGTTGCCGTGCTGCCCATCCCGGCTCCGCTGGTGAGCATTCTGCGCGGGCGTCGCAGTAGACAGCTCGAGGACCGCTTGACTGCCAAAGGCCAGTGGCGGGAGACCGGCTTGGTGTTCACCACAGCAAGTGGCGGTTTCCTCGAACCACGCAACATCAACCGCGCGTTCCACAGCCTTTGCGCGCAGGCAGACGTTCCGCAGCTACGGGTGCACGATCTGCGCCATTCATGCGCCACTCTGTTGTTCACGATGGGTGTGCCGCCGGCAACCGTGCAGCGGATCCTTCGGCACAGCTCGATCACCGTGACTACGGGAACCTACGTCGAGGTAATCGAGGCGGTGCAGCGTGACGCCCTTAACTCAACGGGCACCCTGTTCGAACAGGTTGGCGACGATTCGGCCACCCGGTTGTCGTCAAAGAAGCCGCGGTTGTCGTCACAGTTGTCGTCAAACACCCAATAGCCCGGCCCGCAAACCGGCTCTGACCTGGGTGGAGCTAAGGGGACTCGAACCCCTGACCCCCACACTGCCAGTGTGGTGCGCTACCAGCTGCGCCATAGCCCCGAGAAGTTGTGCTCACCGAAGCTACACCACCAGCGAATACCGTTCAAAGCACCAGCTCAGGGCAGTTCGCCGCACGCCTCGGGACCCAGCGCCCGCACCGGCGTCGGCTCGGCGGGAGCACGCCCGCGCGTCTCCGGCGCCAACACCCAACCGACCGCCGCCCCGAGCAGGATCCCCCCACTGATCACGAACGCCGCACCGAAGGAGAAGTGCTGCGCGATCTCACCGACCGCGACCGAGCCGATGATCGACCCGAGGTCGGCCATCATCTGAAACGCCGCCAGCGCGGTTCCGGCCCGGGCCTTGCCGCCGATGATGTCTGCGACCGCCGCCTGCTGCGGCGAGCTGAAGGTGCCCGCCGCCGCACCGGCCACGAACGCGCCGGCCAGGAACAGCGGCAGCGATGACGCCCACCCGACGACCGCCGTCGCCACCCCCGACACAGACAATCCGATAATCAGCAGCGCCCGCCGCCCTATCCGGTCCGACAGGTAGCCGCTCGGGATCACCGCCAACACGTTGCCGGCGGCGAATACCGCCAGCGCGATACCCGCCATTCGGGGGCCGTGGCCCAGAACCTCGCCCACAAAAAGCGGTACCAATGCCATCCGCAGCCCGAACACCGCCCATCCGGTCGCGAAGTTCGACAACAACGCGGCGCGATAAGCATTCTCCTGCAACGCAATTCGAAGTGTCACAGGCAGTTCGGTCTGCTCCTCAGGGGCCGCCAACGACGAATGCCGCAAGCTGAAGAAGACCACCGCCGCCGCGACCAGCAACGCGACTCCGTAGATCGCGAACGGCGCCGACAGCCCCAGCCCCGCAGTCAGGCTGCCCAGCACCGGACCGCCGACCGATCCCACGAGAAACGCCGTGGAGAACATTCCCGCGACGCGTCCCCGCGCATCCTCCGGGCTGACCCGAATCATCAGGCCCAGCGACGAGACGAAGAACATCGTCGACCCGATGCCGCCGAGCGACCGGAAAAGCAACAGCTGCCAATAGGTTTGGGCGAACGCGCATGCACCCGTCGACAGCGAGACGATGAGGATGCCGGCCACGTAGACGCGCCTCTCCCCCAGACGCTGCACCAACAATCCGCTGACCGGCGCGAAACACAGCCGCATCGCCGCGAACGCCGTGATCACGAACGTCGCTGCGCTGATGCTCACCCCGAAGTTGCGCGCATACTGCGGCAGCACCGGCGACACCACGCCATACCCGAGCGCGATTACCGCATTGGCGGTGATCAGGACCCAGACTTCGCCCGGCAGGCGCGGCTCGGAAGTCCGACGTTCGTCCGCCGACACCACCCTCACGCCAAGGCCTTCGCCACCACCTCCCGCGCCGCGTCCTGAACCTCACGCAAATGATCGGGCCCACGGAACGACTCGGCATAGATCTTGTACACATCCTCGGTCCCTGACGGCCGCGCCGCGAACCATGCGTCCGCCGTCGTCACCTTCAATCCACCGATCGGTGCGCCGTTGCCCGGCGCCGTCGTCAGTTTCGCCGTGATCTTCTCCCCCGCCAGCTCGGTGGCCGTCACCTGTTCCGGCGACAGTGCGGCCAGCCGAGCCTTCTGCTCGCGGTCGGCGGGTGCATCCACGCGCGCATACGTTGGCGCCCCATATTTTTCGGCGAGTTCGTCGTATCGCTGAGAAGGGGTCTGGCCGGTCACCGCAAAGATCTCCGACGCCAACAGCGCCAGGATGAGCCCATCCTTGTCGGTCGTCCACACCGAGCCATCCATCCGCAGGAACGAC
Organism: uncultured Actinomycetota bacterium; assembly: GCA_963759655.1. Taxonomy (GTDB): domain Bacteria; phylum Actinomycetota; class Actinomycetes; order Mycobacteriales; family Mycobacteriaceae; genus Mycobacterium. The sequence continues at coordinate 25,186 of CAVXAG010000036.1, forward strand.
GCGCCCGCGCTCTCCTCGCCCCCGAACCCGATACTGCCGCTGATCAACCCGTCGACGAACCACTTGAACCCAACCGGAACCTCGATCAGCTTGCGGCCCAGCCCCTCGACCACGCGGTCGATGATCGACGAGCTGACCACCGTCTTGCCGACCGCCGTGGACGACGGCCACGACGGCCGGTGGCCGTAGAGGTAGTCGATCGCCACGGCGAGATAATGATTGGGATTGAGAAGGCCGCCGTCGGGCGTGACGATGCCATGCCGATCGGCATCGGCGTCGTTGCCTGTCGCGATCTGATACTTGTCGCGGTTGTTGATCAACGACGCCATCGCGTTGGGCGAGCTGCAATCCATCCGGATCTTGCCGTCGGTGTCCAAGGTCATGAATCGCCATGTCTCGTCCACCAGCGGATTGACCACGGTGAGGTCGAGATTGTGCCGCTCGGCGATGGCACCCCAGTAGTCGACGCTGGCACCGCCGAGCGGATCCGCCCCGATACGGACACCCTGCGCGCGGATCGCGTGCAGGTCCACCACATTGGGCAGATCGGCGACGTAGGCGTCGAGATAGTCATGGCGTTGCGTGCTGTGCCGCGCACGCGCCAACGGAACCCTTTTCACGCCCTTGAGGCCGTCGCGCAGAATCTCGTTCGCCCGCTTGGCGATTGCGCCGGTCGCATCCGTGTCCGCAGGGCCGCCATTGGTTGGGTTGTACTTGAATCCGCCATCGCGGGGAGGGTTGTGCGACGGCGTGACGACGATCCCGTCGGCCAGATTGCCCGACCGGCCGCGGTTATACGTCAAGATCGCATGGCTGACCGCTGGGGTCGGCGTGTAGCGGTCGGCCGAATCAATCATCACCGCAACGTCATTGGCGGCCAGCACCTCGAGCGCCGACACCCACGCAGGCTCTGACAGCGCATGGGTGTCCCGGCCGACGAACAGCGGCCCGGTCGTGCCCTGCGCGGCGCGGTACTCCGCGATGGCCTGCGTGGTGGCCAAGATGTGCGCCTCGTTGAATGCGCCGTCCAGGCTGGATCCGCGGTGCCCGGAGGTGCCGAACACCACCTGCTGGGCCACGTTATCGGGATCCGGTTCGATCGTGTAGTACGCCGTCACGACTTGAGCCACGTCGATCAGGTCTTCGGGCTGCGCCGGCTGACCGGCACGGGGGTTGGCTGCCATGGACCCGATTCTGCTCCCTGCGGATCCGTCGCGTCGGCCGGTCCCCGACCGGTCCCCAACTGTTCACCCACTCCCTAACATGGCGTCGTGGCCTTCGACCGACGCGAGCTGACCGCCGTCTTCTTGGGTGGGGCGCTGGGCACCGTGGCACGCGCTGTTCTGGGGACGCTCGCAGACCCAGACCCCGCGCGCTGGCCGTGGCCGACGTTCGTGGTCAACATCGTCGGCGCGTTCCTGCTGGGTTACTTCACAACCCGGCTTCTGGAACGGTTGCCGCTGTCGAGCTACCGCCGCCCGCTGCTCGGCACCGGCCTCTGCGGCGGGTTGACGACGTTTTCGACCATGCAAGTGGAAACGCTGAAGATGCTCGAAAATCACCATTACGGCCTCGTGATCGGCTATACGGTGGCCAGCCTCGCCGCCGGGCTGGTGGCGGTTTATCTCAGCACCGCGCTGGTGCGCCGGGTACGGGTGCGGTCATGACTATTGCGGTCTGGGCCGGAGTGCTGCTGCTCGGCGGCGCGGGAGCGGTGCTGCGCTTCCTGATCGACCGCGCCGTCGCCCGCCGGTTCGCGCAGCCGTTTCCGTTCGGCACGCTGACCGTCAACCTGAGCGGGGCGATCTTTCTCGGGCTGTTCAGCGGCTTGACGCTGAGCCACCACGTCGCGCTGCTGGCCGGGACCGCATTCGTCGGGTCGTACACCACGTTCTCCACCTGGATGTTGGAGACGCAGCGGCTCGCCGAGGAGCGCCAACTATGGCTCGCCGTCGCCAACATCGTCGTCAGCGTGCTGGCCGGTGTCGCCGCGGCGCTGGCCGGCCAGTGGATCGCGGGGCAACTGTGAACGACGACTGCCTGAAGCTGACCGCCTACTTCGCCGAGCGGCAACGCGCCGACGGCAGATTCTTCGCCGAGACCCTGCTGAACCTGTACGCCGAACGCGAGGTCGCCACGAGCGTGATGCTGCGCGGCATCGCCAGCTTCGGCCCACGAAAGGAGTTGCGTAGCGACGAGTGGTTGAGCCTTTCCGAGGACCCGCCCGTCGCGGTCGCGGCGGTCGATGCTCGCGCGAAGATGGCCGGCCTGGTCGATGACGTCATCGAGATCACCCCACTCGGCCTGGTGACTGTGGAACGCGCCCGGCTCGTCAGCGGCGACGTCACCAATTTCGCAGTGCCCGAACAACTCTCTGGTGCCGCCAAGCTGACGGTGTACGTCGGACGACAGGAGCGCGTCGACGGCGTGCCCGCTTATATCGCGATCTGCGACCTGCTCTACGGGGAGGGGATTTCGGGGGCCTCAGTGTTTCTCGGTGTGGACGGAACTGCCCGCGGCCAACGACATCGCGCGCGCTTCTTCGGTCGCAACGTGGACGTGCCGATGATGATCATCTCGGTCGGTCGCGCCGACCATATCGCGAGAGTCGTGCCACGCCTCGGCGAGATGCTTCGCCACCCGCTGCTCACCATCGAGCGAATCCGGGTGTGCAAACGCGACGGTGCGCTGCTGGCCCATCCTGACGTGCTGCCGATGACCGACGAGCAGGGCCGACCGCTGTGGCAGAAGCTGATGGTCTACACGTCCGAGGCCTCGCTTCACGATGGCGCGCCTGTCCACCGTGCGCTCGTGCGCCAACTGCGCTCTTCTGGCGCGGCCAGCGGCGCGACCGTGCTGCGCGGCATCTGGGGCTTCCACGGTGGCCGCAGGCCGCACGGCGACAAGCTGATTCAGCTGAGTCGACAAGTCCCGGTGACAACGATCATCGTCGATCGCCCTGACCGCATCGCGCGCAGCTTCGAGCTCGTCGACGAGCTCACCAGCGAACACGGGCTGGTGACCAGCGAGATGGTCCCCGCAGTCGTGCTGGTCGACGGCGATGAGCGCATCGGCGGCACGGGGCTGGCCGACCACCGCTACTGAATCGTCTCGCGGCTGTCGGCGCGCACGCTGAGCAGCATCACGCAATCCTCCATGGCGAGCACACTCTGCCGGGGCGCGGGTAAGACCACGAAGTCACCAACGGCGCCGGTCCATGAATCGTCGCCGACGGTTACGGTCACCCGCCCCTGCAACACCTGCAGCGTCGCCTCACCTGGCCCGTAGTGTTCGCCCAGTTCCCGGCCCGCGACGACGGCGATGACCGTCTGCCGCAGGAAGTGTTCGTGGCCGCCGTAGATCGTGTGCGCGGACCGACCGCTGTTGGACTGGCGTGCCCGCGCCAGCTGGTCGTCGGCCACCGCAGTCAACGACAACGACTCCATACCTCGCCCTCCTCAACTCCCGATGAGCCTCAACTCCCGACCGTCCTCAACTCCCGACCAGCCAGCGCTGCGCGAGATCGGCAGCCCAGTCGGGGACCTCGTCGACGTTGTGCGGCGGCGCTCCGACGATCACCAACTCGTCGATGCCCAATTCCGCCAATGCCGAAACGTCGGCCGGCTGTGGCTGCGTCAACGCGACAGCCAACGAAAGTTCGGCGCGGTCACGGTCGGCGGCACGGCACAGCTGACCGATCAGCTCGACCCGGTCGGCGACTGCGGCAACGCCGTCGAGATTGAACCCGTACCAGCCGTCGCCCCACCCGACTACCCGGCGCAGCGCAGCATCGCTGTTGCCGCCCAACACAATTGGAATACGCCGGTCACGAACCGGCTTCGGGTTGACCCGAATCGCATCGAAGTCGACGAAACTGCCCGAAAACGATGCGATGTCGTCGCGCCATAAGGTCCGGATCGCGGCAACGTACTCGGCGGTGCGCTTGGCCCGGTACGCGAACGGCACGCCGAGCGCGTCGAATTCTTCCCGCGACCAACCGATTCCGATGCCGAGCGTGAACCGGCCATTGCTGAGCCGGTCCAGGCTGGCGGCTTGTTTGGCGACATGCACCGGGTTGTGTTCGGGCAGCAGCAGGACGCCGGTCGCGATGCCGATCCGGGTCGTGGCGGCCGCGGCGAAACTCAGGCAGATCAGCGGGTCGAGCCAGTCGGCAACGGGCGGCACCGCGATCTTGCCGTCCTCGGCATACGGATAGGTAGACACCGAGTCGTCGACCATCACCACGTGCTCGCCAGCCCACAGCGTGGCAAAGCCGTGGTGATCTGCCGCCGTGGCGACAGCGTCGATCACGGCGCGCTCAGCCCCGGCGCCGATACCGAGCGCATGCAATCCCACCCGCACGTTCGGATCGTCTCATAACCTCTCCTGGTGCGGATCATCGTCACCGGCGGCAACAGCGGCATCGGCGCAGCGACGGCTTCCGCGTTGGCCGAGGCCGGCCATCGCGTGCTGATCACCGGTCGCGACATCCCGAAAGCCGAGCGGGCCGCCGCCGCGATGGCCGGCGACGTCGAGGTCGCCCACCTCGATCTCGCCGACCTGACCAGCGTGCGCAAATTCGCCGACTCGGTGGAAACCGTTGACGTACTGGTCAACAACGCCGGTGTGTTGGGTCTGCCGCTGACCCGTACCGCAGACGGTTTCGAGGCGATGATGGGCACCAACTACCTCGGCCATTTCGCCCTGACATGCCTGCTCGGCGATAAGATCACGGACCGGGTGGTCTCGGTGACGAGCATGAACTACCGGTTCAGCCGCCTGCACCTTGACGACCTGAACTGGCACTCCCGCAACTACTCGAAGTGGGCGGCCTACGGGGAATCCAAGCTGGCCATTGTGCTCTTCACGAACGAACTGGCAAGGCGGGGCGTGCGCGCGTACCCGGTCGATCCCGGTGGTGCGGACACCAACATCGCCAGGTACAGCACGGGATTCCTGGGCTGGTCGTCCCAGCTGAGCTGGCTGCGCAACTTCCCACAGAGCGCCCAGAAAGCAGCGAGGTCAAGCATCCTGGCGGTGACAACAGACCTGCCGAGCGGGACGTGCCTTGCGCCGCGCTTCATGCAATTCGGCAAGCCTCGGGTGACCAAGGTACGACGCAGGGCCCGAGACCCCGTCACGGCCCGCCGGCTGTGGGAACTCTCCGCCGAGCTCACCGGCTGTGACTGGCAAGGACCGGCCCAACGCCAATGATCCATTGATAATGAGCCGGTCTAAAGGGAAGCTCAGAAGTAACAGACGAGGAGCTGCTATGTACGACCTCAAGATTGTCGGCGGCACCGTGGTCGATGGCACCGGCTCCGAGCGCTATCCCGCGGATATCGGCATCAAGGACCGTCAGATCGTCGAAGTGCGCCGCCGCGGCTCAGATGATGCGCACCTGGCCGGTGACGCAGCGCAGACAATCGACGCGACAGGTCATATGGTCGCGCCCGGCTTCGTGGACATCCACACGCACTACGACGGCCAGGTGAGTTGGGACAGCCTGTTGGAGCCGTCCAGCGGACACGGGGTAACGACGCTGGTCACCGGGAACTGCGGCGTCGGCTTCGCCCCGGTGCGGCCGGGTCGCGAGGACTGGCTTATTGGGCTGATGGAGGGTGTCGAGGACATCCCCGGCAGCGCACTCACCGAGGGCATCTCATGGGGCTGGGAGAGCTACCCCGAGTACCTCGACGTGATCGGGAAGCAGAAATTCGCCGTCGACGTGGGCAGTCAGGTGGCCCACGGCGCGGTCCGCGCGTATGCCATGGGAGACCGCGGCGCCCGCAACGAGCCCGCCACGACCGACGACATCGCGGCGATGAGCCGGCTGGTGCAGGAGGCCGTCGAGGCCGGTGCGCTCGGCTTCTCGACGTCACGCACGATCGGCCACCGCGCCATGGACGGCGAGCCCGTTCCCGGAACCTTTGCCGCCGAGGACGAACTGTTCGGCTTGGGCCGGGCCATGGCGGCCGGCGGCCAGGCCGTCTTCGAGCTGGCCCCGCAGGGCGTTGCAGGCGAGGACATCGTCGCGCCCAAGAAGGAACTGGAGTGGATGCAGCGCCTCGGCGCCGAGATCGACCGGCCGATCTCGTTCGCCATGATTCAGATCGACCCCGCCCCCAACCTGTGGCGCGAGCAGCTGGACATCTCGGCGTCCGCACACGCGGCGGGCAGTCGGTTGTATCCCCAGATCGCCGCGCGACCATTCGGCATGCTGTTCGGTTTTCCCGGGCATCACGGGTTCACCCATCGCCCGACCTACCGCCGGCTGAAAGCCGAGTGCGGCCACGACGAGCTGGCGCAGCGCCTTGCCGATCCCGCCGTCAAGGCGGCGATCCTGTCCGAGGACGATCTGCCTGTCGACCCGGCGCAGCAGTTCGACGCCATGTTCGCGCTCGTGCAGCATTCGCTTGACCGGCTCTACGCACTGGGTGATCCGCCCGACTACGAGCCGACCCCCGACCGCACCGTCGCAGCGATCGCCCGCGACCGGGGCGAGGATCCGTTGACCACGTTGTACGACCTGATGCTGGAGTCGAACGCGACGGCCATGCTGATGCTTCCGTTCTACAACTACTCGGATGGTAACCACGACGCGATCCGCGAGATGCTGACCCATCCGGCGGGGGTGGTCGGGCTGTCCGACGGCGGCGCCCACTGCGGCCTGATCTGTGATGCCTCCTACCCCACGTTCCTGCTCACCCATTGGGCCCGGGATCGCCACCGCGGCGACAAGTTGCCGCTGGAGTACGTGGTGCGCAAGCAATGTCACGACACCGCGCAACTCTTCGGCCTCACCGACCGCGGCACGATCGAGGTCGGCAAGAAGGCCGACATCAACGTGATCGACATGGCTGCGCTGACTCTGCACCCGGCACGGATGGCCTACGACCTGCCGGCAGGCGGACGCCGGCTGGTGCAGGGCGCGAGCGGTTACGCCGCCACGATTGTCAGCGGCACCGTGACCAGGCGCGACGGCGTCGACACGGGTGCACGTCCGGGCCGCCTGGTGCGCGGCGCGCGCTGACAGGTGAATGTCGTCAGCACGGTGCCCCGCGCGTACTGACCATCGAACTGCGCAATGTCATGCGCGAGTACACAGTTGGCGGTCAATTGGTGCGTGCGCTGGACGAGATCAGCCTGCGGCTGACAGGTGGGCAGTTCGTGTCGGTCGTTGGGCCATCGGGGGCGGGTAAGAGCACGTTGCTGCATCTGACAGTTCAAAACGAAACCCGTCAGGGTGCCGCCGGGCGGTAACCGGGCCCGAATCTAACGCGGTGCCGCCTCAGGCCGCGCGTGGATTTTCCAGCACGACGGCAACGCCCTGGCCCGAGCCGATGCACACACCGACCGCGCCGTAGCGGACATTGCGCTCGCGCAACTCGGTCGCCAGCGTCAGCACGTAGCGGGTTCCGGTGGCCCCGAACGGATGGCCGATGGCCACGGCGCCGCCGTTGGGCGTCAGCCTGTCGTCGGGAATCGTGAAACCACCGAGTTGGTTCGGCAGTTCGCGAAGCACACCGAGCGCCTGCGCGCTGAATGCCTCGTGCACTTCCCACACATCGATCTGATCGGGAGTCAGGTCGGCGCGCTTGATCGCCAGCGGCAGGGCCCACGCCGGCGCCAGGCCCATGACCAGCGGATCGATCCCGTACACCGCCGACGACAGGACGCGCGCCAACGGCTCCACGCCCAGTTCGGCCGCCCTCTCCCCCGACGCCAGCACGATCGCGCTCGCGCCGTCGGTCAGCGGCGTGGAGTTGGCCGCGGTCATCTGTGTCGTGCCCGGTTGCACCGGCAGCGCCGCCAGTTGCTCGGCGGTGGTGTCATCCCGGATGAACTCGTCATGCTCGAACGTGCGGGCCGGTGTCTTCTTCGTCGCGGGAATCTGCACTGGCATAATCTCTTTGGCGAGTCGCCCGGAGTCACGCGCTGCCTTGGCGTGCTGCTGTGACCGCAGCGCGAAGGCGTCGATTTCCTCCCGGGTCAGCCCGTAGCGATCGGCGACGTTCTGCGCGGTCTCGATCATGCCGATGTACGCGTTACGGGCCAGCAGCACCGGATTGGGCGGGCCGCCGGCCCCCGCCCACATGGTGTCCAGCAGGATGACGGGTCCCCGTGGCGCAAACGGCGCATCACCCTTCATGTACGCCCAGCCCGAACGGGACATCGATTCCACCCCGCAGGCGATCCCGACCCCCAGGTCGCCGGCCTTGATCGCATGCGCCACATTGACAGTCGCGCTCACTGACGAGCCGCAGAACCGGTTGATGGTGGCACCGGCGACGCTGTCGGGAAAACCAGCCGCCAGCGCCGACCACCGGGCGACATCCCCCATCCCCTCATGGGCCGGGTTGACACAGCCCGCCACGATGTCTTCGACCTGATCAAGGCCGACGCCCACCCGCTCGCAGGCACCCTTCATCGTCATGCCGAGCAAGTCATCGGCCCGGATGTGCGACAGCGAACTGCCGTACCGGGCGAATGGGGTGCGAACACCGCCGAGCACGAACGCGTCAGTCATCATCGACCTCCCGATTCGCCGGGTTCATTGAGAACCGCTGATTTCCTGTACGATCTCGATCGCTCTGGCCAGAGTGGACAGCCGAGCGTCGAGCGAGTCTCCGGCGGGGTAGAGCCGCACGGTGTCGACCCCCGCGTCGCGCCACACGCACAACCGTTGTCGCACCATGGATTCGGTGCCGATCAAGGTGGTCGCCAGCACCATCTCGTCGGTCACCAAGCCGGCTGCGCCGTCACGGTCACCGGCCTGCCAGCGTTCCCGGACCTCGCTCGCGACGTCAGCCCAGCCTTGTCGGCTGTAGGCCTGGTTGTAGAAATTCGTCGACGCGGATCCCATCCCGCCAAGGCTGAAGGCCAACTCCTTCTTCCGGGCCGCGACCATCGTGCGCAACGACTCCTCGTCGGCGGCGAACGCCACCTCGGCCCCCTGGCAGACGTCAAGGTCGGCGCGCGTGCGTCCGCTACGGGCCAGTCCCTCATCGAGGTAAGAGAAGTAAGCGGCTGCACCCTCCGGTACGAAACTGGTGCCGAGCCAACCGTCGGCAACTTCCCCGGTCAGTCGCAGCATGGCCGGAGACAGCGTCGCAAGGTAGATCGGGATTTCGTGCTCGGCGCGCATCGACAGCCTCATCGGCACCGCGTCGCCGCCTGGCAGCGGAATGTTGAATTCCGCACCGGCGTAGGAGATTCTGTCGCCGCCGAACACCCGGCGCACGATCTCTACCGTTTCCCGCAGACGCGCAAGCGGCCGGTGGAACGACACCCCGTGCAGCCCCTCGATGACCTGCGGACCCGAAGCGCCCAGCCCGAGCAGAAACCGGCCGCCCGACAGGTTCGAGAGTGTGATCGCCGCCTGTGCGACCGCGACGGGAGTACGGGTGCCGACCTGCATCACGCCCGACCCGAGGAGCATGCGGTCGGTGCACGCCGCGTAGTAGCCCAGTGCGGACGGCGCATCGGACCCCCATGCTTCTGCCACCCAACAGATGTCAAGGCCGAGCTTTTCGGCTTCGACGACGAAATCCCGTTGTTCCCACCAGCGCTTGAAGCTGGAAGCTTCCACCGTGGTGGCGGTGCGCATTAGCCTTCCACCAGGTTCTTGATGTGCTCCAGCGTCGAGGTCATGTTTGTTTCGAATTCGCGCATCCGTACGAACACGATCTGCTGCTCTTTGTCCGGCATGCGATCGATCGCAAACGACAACCCCGAGCGGCCCGGGCCCAATTGCACCCACTGAGACAACTCGGTTCCGCCGTCGTACGACTCGAGCCGGAAACGCCAGATCGCCGTCGGGTTGTTCGGGTCCTCTACGGCCCAGGCCAGCACCCGCTCCGGCTCATACTCGACCACCTCCGACGTGGTCGACCATTCCCCCAACGCCTCGTGCTTGCTGCGCCCCACGAACCTGGCGCCCACCGAAGGTTCGGTGGCTCCATCGATCCATTCGACGGATTGCAATTCTGGGCTCATGGTCGGCATCAGGCCAATGTCGGACACCACCGCCCAGACCCGGTGCGGCGGCGCGTCGATCCAGGTCTGCACCTCAACGGTCGGCGTGTCCGCGTAGCGCGCGCCAGTCCACTCCATGGTCGGTGGAACCTCCTCGTCGTACGGTACTCGCTACCCCGCTAGCGCCTGTCGAACCGTTCGCGTAGTTGGGGATCGTTCAGCCACCACAGCGTCGACGCTTCACCCTGGGCCGGGGCGGAATCGTCGACGTGGTCCAGCTCGGCGTCGACCGCCGCGGCGTGGGCCCGCTCGTCGGCGCCGAGCGCCCGGAACAGCACCATCAGGAACGGCACTCCGAGCACATCGCCCAGAATCCACAGCACGCCCGCCCCGATCGACTGGTCCACCCGCAGGCTCGGTCCCCACGTCCGGTGCAGGCCGACGTAGTAGCCGGCGGCCACCAGCGGACCCAGCCACAACACGATGCCCAGAAGTCCGTCGCCGATCGTCTCCACGACGCTGATCAGCACCGACAGCAGCTGAGAGTACCTGCGTGGCACCGGATCTGTCTGAAGGCGGGCGTAGAAGTAGCCGAATCCGATCGTCAGGAACAGCACCTGGGTGAGCACATTGACCGGTCGGTGTTGCAGCGCTGCGACATACCACGGCGTGAGATAGAACAGCCACGGCGTGCCCAGCATCGCCAACGATGTGGTGGCGGGATGCGCCAGCACCCGCAACAGCCGCGACCGCAACAGCTTCTCGAGTCGAACGCGGCCCGCCGGCCCAACACCGACCAGCAGCACCGTGACAGGCTGACCCATCGCGAGAAAGAACGGAATTACCAAGAGCAGCAACAACACTTGCAGCGCCCGCACCCAGAACAACGTGTTGGCGTAGACACCAACCATGCTCATCGTCGCGACGATCCACAGCGCGACCCCGATACCGAAACACACTGCCCGCGAACGCCGCACCGCATTTTCGCGCCGGCGCCCCCGGTGGTACGCCCAGCCGTAACCCGCCACCACCAGCGCGATGAGCACCGCCGAGACGGTATCCCACGTCCACGAGCCGACAGCGGTCGCCGGGGTCAACGGTGCGACAGTGCCCGCCACCGATAGACCGCTACACCTGGACTATCACCGGATCGCCGACATGGACGGTGTCGTAGTACCAGGCGGCATTGTCCGGACTCAGGTTGATGCAACCGTGGCTGACGTTGGCGTGACCCTGCGAGTCCACCGACCACGGCGCGGAATGCACGTAGACGCCACCGTTGGTGATCCGCTCCGCGTAGTACGCGGTGATCAGATATCCCTCAGGCGAACTCAGCGGAATACCGATGGTGCGCGAGTCCATCACGACGCTGCGATTCCTGTCCAGGACCGTGAAGTCGCCGATCGGCGTGGGCCTGGTGGGCTTGCCCATGGACGCCGGCATCTCCCGAGCGACCTGGCCGTCGATGCTGACCGTGAAGGTGTGTTGCGAGATGCTGGCGACACCCAGTACCGCCGCGCCGGTGGTGACGTCGGTGGCGAAACCGCCCGACATCATCCTGATCTGACTGTGCGCGGGCCAGAAGCCCACCGGCTTCCACTGCAGCACTCGATCATTGAGCCACTCGACTCGGCCGATCTGCCCGTTGGAGGCGGTGATGTTGAGTGTCCGTTCGGCAGCGGCACGATCGATGACCGGCTCGGCGAAGTTCACGGTAAGCGGCTCGGCCACGCCGACGACTTGTCCGGCACTCGGCTGAATCGATGCGATGGCCAACCCGCTGGTAGGTGCGGTCGCCGACAGCAGGGTGGCGTCAGGGCCGCCGGGCAGGGCCAGCGCGGTAATTGAAACGCACACAGCAACGTACTTCAGCGCTCGGGCAATGCCACCGACTGCGGCGAAATTGCGCCCGTGGGTTAGCGCAGGGTGGCGCGGAGGCGGCTTCATTGCTCCTTTTTACCCCGTGCTCAACGTGATCGCCCGAAATGACGCGAACGTCGATGGCATCAACCGCCTCCGTCAGGCTTCTGGTCCACGAGAACGGCGCCGTCCGGACGGTTCCCGAGCGTCTGAAGCGACATATCGTCACCCTCCGCTGTGAGGCGCACGATCTGCGCCAACTGCTGCGGGGCATCGCATTGAAGGTAGTGAGCGGCGGTCGGCACAATCCAGTACCGGTTCCGTCCCGGCTTGTCACGTAGGTATGTCTGCCATACGTAGTTGGCGACTCGGACGGGAGAAACGTGGTCGTGCAACCCCCACACCAGGGTGGTGTTGGTCTCAATTCTGGAAATCGCCTCGAGCCAACCGGTTTCGTCCGCCGCGCGCTCATGAAGGTACTGGATCGTATCCGGCAGCACTCGGATGCCGTCGTTGAGAGCGAAGCATTTCACCAACGCCGCGATCTCGGGGTCGGCAAGTGTTCGCGGCGGCATGAATGTGGTCGCTCCGAGGCCCGCCGCGAGGGTCTCCGGCGTAGTCGCAACCGCCGTGTCTCGTCCTGTGGTGCTGTCCAGCAGCGCTGTTTGAAACACGGTGAGGTTGGCCAGCGGAAGATAGATATTGGCATTCGTCAGAATGATCTCGCTCGGCGATGACGGCGGGTCTTGTGCCGCGAGCATGGTCAGCGCGATCATGCCGACGCTGCTGCCACGATCGTGCGTCAGCATCATGAATCGCCCGAGCCTCCACACCCGGGTGATCGCGTGGACCAGCAGGCGTGCGTCGTCGTAGAGGGAGTACCGATAGGGCGCGGGCGGCTTGTCCGAGAACCCGTAGCCGGGAAAGTCCAGCAGAAATATCTCAAACTCGGAGCCCAGTTCGCGTGTCAACGCGAAGTAGTCGATGCTCGACGTCGGGAAGCCGTGAACGCAGACCAGCGCCGGCGCCCCTGGTGTCCCGCACCGGCGGCTGAACACGCTGACTTCCGTTCCACTGTTGGCGGCCGTGGATGACGGCCAGCGAATTTCCGATCCGCCGCTTCGCCACTCTTCGAAGATGTCCATCTCGCCAGCCTTGCAGACAGAGCGCGTCCGCTGCTGAAACGGTGTCGCCGAACCCGAACCCGGCATTAACATGATTCTGAGGAGGTCCACCCCATGACGCGAACACGACTCGGCTCGCTCGGCGCAGGAGGGCTCAACTGGGACAGCCTGCCGTTGAAGCTGTTCGCAGGGGGCAACGCGAAGTTCTGGGATCCGGCCGATATCGACTTTTCCCACGACCGGGCGGACTGGGAAATGCTGCCCGAGCGCGAACGCGACGCTGCCACCCGGCTGTGCGCGCAGTTCGTCGCCGGCGAGGAAGCGGTGACCCAGGACATCCAACCGTTCATGGCCGCGATGCGGGCCGAAGGGCGCCTCGGCGACGAGATGTATCTGACGCAGTTCGCGTTCGAGGAGGCCAAGCACACCCAGGTGTTCCGGCTGTGGCTTGACGCGGTCGGGATCACCGACGACCTGCGGGGCTACATCGACGAACTTCCGGCGTACCGCGAGATGTTCTACCAGGAGCTCCCCGACTCGCTCGGTGCGTTGCATTCCGACCCCTCGCCGGCCGCCCAAGTTCGGGCATCCGCAACGTACAACCACGTGATCGAAGGTATGATGGCGCTGACCGGATACTATGCCTGGCACAAGATCTGCGTGGACCGTGGCATCCTGCCCGGCATGCAGCAGCTAATCCGGCGAATCAGCGACGACGAGCGACGTCACATGGCGTGGGGCACGTTCACCTGCCGGCGCCACGTCGCAGCCGACGATGCCAATTGGACGGTGTTCGAAACGCGGATGAACGAGCTGATTCCGCTGGCGTTGCGCAGCACCGAAGAGGTCTTTGTCCTGTACGGCGACGAGATACCGTTCGACTTCTCCCAGGACGAGTTCTTGCAGTACGCCACCGAGAAGGGGATGCGCCGGCTCGGGACGATCGGCAGCGCCCGGGGCCGGCCGGTCGGGGAGATCGACGTCGATTGCTCGCCGCTGCAGCTCGAAGAGACGTTCGCTGACGAGGACAAGCGGACACTGGCGACAACCGCAAGAAATTGACGACCGCAACGCAGGCCATTGCTGTGGCGGCCGCGTCTCTCGCACTCACCGCCTGCGGGTCTGGCAGCAGCGGGACGTCATCGGCGGGGCCGTCAACGACCGCCGCCCAGGGCCAGTATGACCAGCAAGCCGAGCAGATTCTCGACTCCATTGTGCGAGGAGACTCCAACAGCGCCACAGCGCATTTCGACCCCACGATGCAGCAGAAACTTACGCCCCAGGCTCTCACGTCGGCCTGGACCGAATATCAGCAGCAGTTCGGCACGTATCAGTCCCATGGGGATCCGCAGGACGTCCCGCGCGGTGATCTCACCGTGGTGAACATTCCGCTGAAAATGGCGACGATGCCGGGCGAGTTCCGGGTGACCTTCCACGACAACGACGGAACGGTCGCAGGTCTGTATTTCCTCGAGACCGGGGTACCGGTGCCCTAGGAAGTTCGGCTGATCCGGGCCGGGAACTAATCGGCGATGCGCAACGACTACTCCTGTACAGCCTCAACAACGGCAACCGGCCATCCGAGCGCGAGCAGGTGGATAGAACACGTTGATCACCAGTGTGGTTCTGCGATGGGCGCTCACGGTCCTGTTCGTCGTGTGCGTTGGCCTGTATGCCCGACAGGCGATCGGCGACCACGGATGGCAGCCCAGGCTCGGGTGGTCGTTGCATGTGCTGATGGCCATCGCGATGATCGCGATGGCGTGGCCGGCCGGGATGAGCATTCCAACGCTGCTGTATGTCCTGGTGTTCACCGCGGGTGCGCTGTTCTTCGTCTACCTCGGCTTGTTCGGCCCTCGCATTGATCACAGCTTCTACCACGCCGTGATGATGGGCGCGATGGTCGCGATGGCGGTTGTCATGCAGTCTTCGGCGATGCCCGGGATGACCGCGGCGTCGAGTTCGCGGATGGCCGGCGCCAGCATGCCGATGGCCAACGCCGCCTCGGCCGTCGGATCACCCGCGGGTCCTACGGCGTGGGCGCCGGTGCTGTGTGGCCTCGCAGCGGCGGGCTTCATGGGCGTCGCGCTATGGTCGGTCCTCGCGGTGCTCCGCGGGCAGCGCCGGCCCTCCGCCGACATTCTGATGAGTTTCGGTATGGGAATCGCCTTCGCAGGCATGGCGATCTGATCGAACCGAAGATTCCACCGGGACCACCCGGACCACAAGGAGAGGAACATCATTGTGAAAAATCTGCTGCGCGCGACCGCAATCGCCGCACTGGCCCTTTCGGCTGCGCTCGGATTCGCCTCCCCGGCATTCGCCCATGTCGAGGTCTCCGGCACAGACGCGAATCAGGGCGGCGAGGGCGTGCTGACATTCCGCGTTCCCACCGAGTCGGACACGGCTTCCACCACGGAGCTGCTGGTTACGTTGCCGGATGCCACCCCCATTTTGTCGGTGTCTACGCAGCCCAAACCGGGCTGGACGGCCACCGTGACGAAGAAGAACCTGCCGTCGCCGCAGAAGGACGACGACGGCAACGTCATCACCCAGTACGTTTCGCAGGTCGACTGGAAGGCCAACAACCCGGTGGCCGCCATCCCGCCCAATCAATTCGACATGTTCAACATCTCGGCGGGTCCGCTGCCCAAGCAGGCATCACTCACATTGCCGGCACTGCAGACTTACAGCGACGGGCACACAGTGAACTGGAATGAGACGGCGGCGCAGGGGCAACCCGAGCCTGATCACCCCGCACCGGTGCTGATGCTGGCAAGTGCGGGCAGCGGCGACAACATGGCCGCGCCCGCCGCGCCGGCGAGCAAGAGCGCGAGCGCGAGCACGCCGGCCTGGCCGGGAATCGTCGCGCTGGTGCTCGCGGTGTTCGCGGTGCTGCTCGGCTTGGCCAACCTCGCCCGGTTGCGCCGCCAGAGTTGAGGCATTTCGCGGCGCTGCTCGCCGGCGTCGCGGCGACCGTACTGCTGGGCCTGGGCACGGCACCGACTGCCAACGCACACGCGGTGCTGGTGTCCAGCACACCTGTCGATGGCGCCCGCCTGGACGTCGCTCCGGCCGAAGTGACACTGAGGTTCGACGAGGCCGTCCGATTGGTTCCCGCAACGGTACAGGTGATCTCGGATGATGGCGCGCGGGCCGACAACGGCGACATCCGGCTGTCGCCCGACGGGACGACCATCGTTATTGGACTCCGCGCCAATCTCCCCAAGGGAAGCTACGCGGCGGTGTGGCGGGTGATCTCGGCCGACACCCATGCCGTGTCCGGGTCGATCAGCTTCGGCGTGGGCCAGGATGCCCATGCACCTCCCACCCCGGCGGTCGATCCGTCCCGGACGCTCACGGTGGCCGACGACGTCCTGCAGGGCGTGGCATACCTGGGTTTGGTGATGTGCTTGGGCATTACCTTCGTCTGCGCAACCATCTGGCGCTGGGCGATGACGTTGGCGCGTATCCGCGCACTGATCTGGGCCGGATGGACCCTGCTCGGCTTCGCGACGACCGCACAATTTCTGCTCAGCGGACCGCGGCTTCTGGGACTTGGTTGGGCACAGATCCTCGAGTCGGACGCGCTGTCGGCTACCGCGCACGGCCGCACCGGTGCGGTTCTCATCACGCGCGCCGTCATGCTGGTGCTGATCGGGCCAGTGATGCGCCGCATCGTCAAGCGCTCCGTCCGCGCACCCTCAGAACCCGACCGGCCGGGCGTGACCTTGTTTGTCGCCGGTGCTGCGGCGGTGTCGATGACGGTCGCCGTCCTCGGTCATGCCGGCGTCGGTGAAGACGCCTGGTGGGCGACGCCGGTCACCACGATCCACCTGCTCGCGATGGCGGTCTGGATAGGTGGTCTGATCACCCTCGTGGTCGCCGTGTTGCCAGGGCACCACGCCGACAACCTGCGACGGTGGTCGCGGATGGCGTTTCTGTGCGTCTGCGCTCTGGTCCTCACCGGTGAATACCAAGCGTGGCGGCAGGTCCAGCCCATTGACGCGATGTGGTGGACCAGCTACGGGATCACGCTGGCG
Organism: uncultured Actinomycetota bacterium; assembly: GCA_963759655.1. Classification (GTDB taxonomy): domain Bacteria; phylum Actinomycetota; class Actinomycetes; order Mycobacteriales; family Mycobacteriaceae; genus Mycobacterium. The sequence continues at coordinate 42,191 of CAVXAG010000036.1, forward strand.
GTCAAGCTCGCCCTGGTGCTCGCGATGCTCGCGTTGGCGTATGCCGCTCAACGGACCTTGGCGCCGCACCGCTTGCGACGCACGGTGCCGATCGAGGCCGCGATCGGTGTGGCCGTCCTTGCGGTCACGACGGTATTGGTGTCGCAGCCACCGGCCCATACCACCTACGGACCGCCGGTCTCGGCGATCGCCCCGCTCGGCACCCGCACCGCAGAGATCCATGTCTCCAGTACCCGGCGCGGACCCACGGAGATTGAGGTGACCCCCAGGGGTCCAGCGGGTGGCCCTGCCGGAGCCAATGCGGTGAAGGGCTCGCTGTCCTCGAACGACGCCGACATCGCCGCCCTTCCCGTCACGTTCTCCCCCATCCCGGGCGGTGCATGGCGCAGCGCCTACGCCGTGGTCCCGCGGGCAGGGTGGTGGACATTGACGGTGACAGTGGAGTTCAGCATCAAAGAAGCGGTGGTGACCTCGGCCCGCTTCCGGGTGTGGTGAGGCGCTACCCGGTCATGTCATCGCGCTCGGCGGCAGCCAGCAACTTGCTGCGGGCACGCGCCACCCGGGATCGGATCGTGCCCACCGGGCACCCGCACACGCTGGCAGCCTCGGCGTAGGTGAATCCGAATACCTGTGTGAGCAGCAAGGCTTCGCGTTGGTCGAGGGCCAAGTCGGAAATCATGGCGGCGACCTCGACGACATCCTCGAAGCCTCGCGCAGAACCCGGGCGGGCGCGGCGGCCATCAACGTCGGCACCGCGCGCGGGGCGGGGCCGGGACTTTTGGTAGCGGATGTGGTCGGCGACCACCCGCCGGCCTATTGCCAACAACCACGTTCGCGCGCTGGACCGCCCGGAGAACCTCGGCAGCGCGCCGACTGCGCGCAGAAACGTCTCCTGCGTCAGGTCGTCCGCGACATCGGCCTCGCAGAGATAAGCCAGAAATCGCCACACATCCGCCTGCGTCGCCTTGACGAACGCTTCGAGCGCGCGCCCGTCGCCTCTACCCGCCGCCAGCGCCAGTGACGTGACCGCGTCATCGTCCATCCGGGCGCTCACGTCGACACCCTATCGTCATCGTCACACCGGGGAACTCGCGACGGTGCCCGTCCGACCCTCTATCAGGACCGCTACGTTGCTTGGTAGCCAGTGCTTCGGGGAAAGTGAGGTGATGGCGGTAACTCTGTTCACCGGTCATGAGACTTCGTCGGCACGGCGCGTCGAATTGGACGTGATCGGCATGTCGTGCGCGTCATGCGCCGACCGGGTCGAACGCCAGCTCAACAAGGCCGAAGGCGTTCGCGCGTCGGTCAATTTCGCCACCCGCGTCGCCACCATCGATGCTGACGAGAACGTCACCACCGCCGACTTGTGCGACGTCGTCCACAGCGCGGGCTATGACGCGTCACTGCGCACCACCCTGCCCGAGCCTCGCGTCGATCCGGATACCGATCACGCCCGCGACCTGTTCCGCCGGCTCGTGGTCGCAATCGTGCTGTTCGTCCCTCTCGCGGATCTGTCGGTGATGTTCGCGGCGGTGCCCGGGACCCGCTTCCCCGGTTGGGGCTGGCTGCTGGTGGTCCTGGCTGCCCCGGTGGTGACGTGGGCGGCGTATCCCTTCCACCGCGTAGCGATCACCAACCTGCGTCACGGCGCGGTCAGCATGGAAACCCTGATCTCCACAGGGGTCACCGCCGCGACGGTGTGGTCGCTGTACACCATCTTCGTTCGTCCCAGCCCTCCTCCGGCAAGGGGCGTCTGGCATGCGATCGTGGGCAGCGACGCGATCTACCTCGAAGTCGCCGCGGGTGTAACGGTGTTTGTGCTGGCCGGCCGGTATTTCGAGGCCAAGGCCAAATCGCGGGCCGGCGGCGCACTGCGCGCGTTGGCCGCGCTCAGCGCCAGGGACGTTTCGGTGCTGCAGCCGGATGGCACGGAGCAACTCGTGCCGGTCAGCGAGCTCGAAGAGCAACAGCGGTTCGTCGTGCGCCCCGGCCAGACCATCGCGGCCGACGGACTCGTCGTCGAGGGTGAGGCCGCCGTCGACATGAGCGCGATGACGGGCGAGGCAACACCTGTCGACGTTCGGCCCGGCGCGAGCGTTCTGGGCGGAACGGTCGCGCTCAACGGCCGACTGGTGATCGAAGCCGCTGCCGTCGGTTCTGACACCAAGCTCGCCGGCATGGTGCGGCTGGTGGAGCAGGCGCAAGGCGGAAAAGCCCAAGCGCAGCGGATCGCCGATCGTATCGCCGGAATTTTCGTTCCATGCGTGTTCGTCATCGCCGTGTTGACTTGCGGAGCTTGGCTTTTCGCGGGTGCTGGCATGGACCACGCCGTTTCGGCCGCGCTGGCCGTGCTGGTGATCGCCTGCCCGTGCGCACTCGGGTTGGCCACCCCCACCGCGCTGATGGTCGCGTCGGGGCGCGGCGCCCAACTGGGGATTTTCCTCAAAGGTCACCGGGCTCTTGAAGCCACCCGCGACGTGGACACCGTCGTGTTCGACAAGACCGGCACGCTGACCACCGGGCGACTGACGGTCAATGACGTCGCCGTCGCGCCGGGATGGGATCGCGCCACCGTCCTGCACGCCGCCGGCGGCGTGGAGTCAGCCTCCGAGCACCCCGTATCGCTGGCCATCGTCAACGAACTGTCGCCTGCGTCGCCGGCGGCGGTCACCGACTTTCGCGCGGTTGCCGGTCGCGGCGCAGTCGGCCAGGTGGACGGCCGTCACGTCCAGGTCGGCAAGCCGTCCTGGGTTGCCCAACACAAGGCGGTTCCCCCCAAACTTGTCGAAGCTCGCCGGGCAGCCGAATCGCAGGGCCAGACTGTGGTGTTCGTTGCGGTGGACGACGAGGTGTGCGCGGCGATTTCGGTCGCCGATGTCGTCAAGGACTCGGCGGCGGGCGCGATCGCCCGCCTCCACGAGCAGGGCCTTCGGACCCTGCTGATCACGGGAGACAACGCGGTCACTGCGCAGGCGATTGCCGACCAGACCGGCATCGAGGAAGTCCTGGCCGACGTGCTGCCCGACGGCAAGGTTGATGTGATCGAGCAGTTGCGGACACAAGGGCACCGGGTCGCGATGGTCGGCGACGGGATCAATGATGGGCCCGCGCTGGTGGCCGCCGACCTGGGGCTGGCAATTGGCCGCGGCACCGACGTCGCGATCGGCGCGGCGGACATCATCCTGGTTCGCGACAGCCTCGACACTGTTCCGCAGGCGTTGGAGTTGGCGCGCGCCACTCTGCGGACGATCCGCGGAAACATGTTGTGGGCGTTCGGCTACAACATCGCCGCCATTCCGATCGCTGCCGCCGGTCTTCTCAACCCCTTGATCGCCAGCGCCGCGATGGCGTTCTCCTCATTCTTTGTGGTGTCGAACAGCCTGCGGCTCCGCCGTTTCGGTGCCGGCCCCATGTGACCCACCGTCGGAGTCCGCGCGACGTCAGCGTCGCGTGCGTGCGAGTTCTGCCAGCATCGCGTTGTACGCCGCGAGTTCGTCGTCGCCGTAGTCACCGTCGGCGCGGCGGTCAGTGCGGTTCGCCTCACGACGATCGCTTCGCGCCCACTGGGCGACCAACACGACGACCACGATGATCACCGGCACTTCGCTTGACGCCCAAGCGATTGCACCGCCCACCCATTGGTCGTGGTTGAGGTCTGGCAGCCACGGCAGGCTGAGATACCGGTAGAACGTCCCGCCGATGAGGCTGGTCATGCTCATCGTCGCAATACCGAAGAAAGCGTGAAATGGCATGACCGCGAACAGAAGTCCCAGACGCGCGAGGAAGGGCAACCGTCGGGGACCTGGATCGTCGCCGATGATCACCCAGAAGAACAGATACCCCGTCATCAAGAAGTGAACGCTCATCAGCTCGTGACCCCAGTGATACCGCGCGAGCGTGTCGAACACCGGGGTGAAATACACCAGGTACAGCGAAACCACGAATAGCAGAAACGCGACGACCGGATGTGCGAGAAAACGCGTCAGGCGCGAGTGGATCAGCCTCAACAACCACTCGCGGGGACCGGGCGGGCTGCCCTGCCCCGCCGACGGCAACGCACGCAGCGCCAACGTGACCGGCGTCCCTAGCACCAGCAGAACCGGAAGGAACATGTTCAGGCTCATGTGCTCGACCATGTGGACGCTGAACATCGCCGACCCGTATGCCTTCAATCCTGAGCTGCTGACGATCAGCAACCCCGCGCAGCCACCCAGCCAGCACAGCGTCTGCGCCGGCGGCCAGCGATCACCGCGTCTGCGCAGCCGCAGCACCCCGGCAACATAGACGATCGCGGCCAGAATCGCCGCGACGCCGATCAACGGGTCGAACCGCCAAACGGTCAACAGCCGAATCGCGTTCGGCGGATCGGGCAACTGGTACCCGAGCAGTACGTCCCACGCTGTGAACTTGTGGGCCAGCAGTCCCGGCGCTGTGCGCGTCGCCATCGCCGATATCACCGCGACCGCGCCAATCAGCGTCACCGATGTCAGCACGCCCGCGACCGCGCCGAGACGAACAGGATCACGTCGCAGACGAAGCAACGTCCACACGTCCACAGCCCACGACGCAGCGACCAGGATGGTGGCCATAACGGCCAGTTGTCCGTATCCGGTAGTGAAAACGAACCGCGGGGGCAACAGCAGCCCGAGCAGCACGGCGCCATAGCCCAACGCCACCGCACCACACACCACCTGCAGCTGGGCGAGTCGCTGCCGAAGCACGGCATCGCTGCGCACTGCAGCGACCTCGCCGGGCCGGCCGATGCTGTTCACACACGAAGCCTTGACCCCTAACCACACTGCGACCGCGACCCAGAACACGATGACGCACGATGTGCCGTAGTCATGATTCGGCCCCTGGCCGGCATTGCCCACGACGGGGACTGCCACGACGCCGATCAACGCCGGGATCAGCAGCAGACATTGACCGAGCCAGCGCAGCGACGGAACGGCGGCCAGCGCGGCGCACAGCACCACCACGATCCACGCACGCGGCTGCTCCAACGTGGTGATGACATCCCAAACGGCACCGGTGGCGAGCAACCGGCCGATCCCGGCGCCGGACCCGTCAGCTGCGGTCACCGCCACCATCACGGCAGCGATGACCGCCCACGCGACGGCGGCACGCTGAACGAGAAGATGAGCGCGATAGACCCCTGCGTCGATCTTTCCGGCCGCGTCGGGCTGCGCTCCGATCAGCACGTACACCCGCCCGCCCACGACACAGGCACCGCACAACGCGGCCAGGAAGTAGCCGGCGGTCGCCATGAAATTGATGAGCAGGCCGGGGTAGGTGTCCGCGGTCTCGACGTACCGCTGGCTGCCGGATGCGGCGCAGTAGATCGCCAACCCGACGACGCCGGCAGCAGCGGCTCCCCACAGCACCACCGGTCCCCACGCCCGGGTCGTTCGTTGCTTGGTCATGCAGCCGAGTCATCGACGGGACGCACATGGCCGCGTCGCCGTCCACGACTGGCTCCGGCAGGCAACACGATGTCCTGCTCTCCGGATGCGCGTCCGAGGGCGGACCGTTCCAGGCCGGCTCTGCCGAGGTAGACGAGCGCGACCAGGACCAGACCAACGATGGCCGGCCCATGACTGGCGATCCTGGCCACGGTCACCTGTCCGGTGACGGCGTCATCGATGACGAAACCGGTCAGCGCAATAACGTAGACACCGAGCACTACGGCGACACCGAGTGCTGCGCGCGGCCAGATCGCCGTCAGCACCATGCCGCAGCCAATGGCCAGCGACCAGGCGGTTGACTCGTTCAGCAGGTGCGCACCGGTCATCGCGCCGTGCCCGCGCAGGGCCACCATGCCGAAGTCCACTCCGGCCATTTGCGCCGTTGCCACCAGGAGCTGAGCGACGCCGGCAATCGCCAGGAGGTATCGGAGCAGTCGGGAGACAGCAGGGGCAAACCGCCCCGCGCGCGCCCCGCCCAGCGCAGCGTCGGCTTCCGCGACGATGCGCGCGGACAGATCGGGTCCGCCGGAGGTGTCTGCCTGTCGGGCCCGCTGGGCCAGCTCCATAGCTTCGGCCAGCCATCGGCGACAGCCGCGGCACGACTGGACGTGCGCATCAACTCGTGCCGCAGGCACGTGCAGGCGCTCGCCGTCCATCCGGGCGGACAGCGCCTCGCGCGCCACGTCACAGTCCATTCCTCTATCTTGCGCAACGTCGGCCGCTGACACAAAGCAGTGGCCCCGGGCAGGCCGGGGACCACGGCGACACCGAGCGCCGCGAAGCCGTCCCTGTGAGTTAACTGAAAATCACGGCCGATAAGGCCGGGTACTAACGTCGCCAGTGTGACGGCGCAGCGTTTCACCCCGGTCGCGTCGGGCTTGGCGCTGAGCGCGGTGGCGCTGGTCCTCGCCGCGTGCGGAAGCACCGCAGCCCCCACCGCGACCAACGCACCCACCACGGTGTCCACGACGGCCATTGCGCAGGCACCGCACTCACAACTGATTGACGTGGTCTTGCCGCTCGGGTCAACGTGCGACTGCAGCGCCGGCCTTGAATCCTGGAAGGTGCCCTCGGCCTCGGGTTCGTTCTCCGACATCCTTGCCAACCTGCGCGGGCAACTCCCGCTCAATAAGTCCTACGACGGGCTGCCGTGGTGCGGAGAGGAAGTGAACCCGACTACCGACACCACGACCTGGACGTGGGACGACCGGCAAAAACGGATCTCGGTCATGGTGCAGTCAGACGGTTTCGTCAGCATTCAGCGCAGGCCGGACGATCCCGCGAGTGCGGGCTGCTAGCGGGGTTAGTGATCGCCGTCCAGCGCCAGCACCAGTTTGCCGGTGTTCTCACCGCGGAACAACGCAAGCAGGATCTCGGGAAAGTCACCGACCTTGCCGCGGATGATCTGCTCGCGCGAGCGCAGGTCGCCGCTGCCTAGCCACTTCGCTAGCTGCGCAACACCTTCCGCGTATCGGTCGGCGTAGTCGAAGATCACAAAGCCGGTCATCGATGCCCGCGCCACAAGCAGCTGCATGTAGTTGGCCGGCCCGCGCATCGTGGTGGTGGCGTTGTACTGCGAGACCGCGCCGCAGAGCACGACGCGGGCCCCGCGCGCCAGCCTCGCCAGCCCAGCCTCCAGCGCTTCTCCCCCGACATTGTCGAAGAAGACGTCAATGCCGTTGGGCGCCTGTGCTTTCAGCCGTCCACGCAGGTCGGCCGCCTTGTAATCGATCGCAGCGTGAAACCCCAGGTCCTCGACCAGCCAGCGACACTTCTCTTCGCCGCCCGCGATGCCGATCGCCCGGCAGCCCTTGATCCTGGCGATCTGGCCGGCGATGCTGCCCACCGATCCGGCGGCGCCCGAGACGACGACGGTCTGGCCCGGCTCGGGTCGGCCGATGTCGAGCAGCCCGAAGTAGGCCGTAAGGCCGCTGACACCGAGCGCACCCAGGTGCACCGGAGCAGGAGCGAGCGTGGTGTCCACCCGGGTGATGCCGCGACCGTCCGAGACCGCGTAGCGCTGCACCCCGAATACGCCGTACACCTCGTCGCCGACAGCGAAGTTCGCGTGACGCGACTCGACGACTCGACCGATCCCGCCGGCCCGCATCACCTCGCCGAGCTCGACCGCCGGCACGTAGGAGCGGCCCGCGTTCATCCATGTCCGCATCGCCGGGTCGACGGACACATATTCGACCCGCACGAGCAACTCGCCGTCCGCCGGGCCGTCGACGGGTCCCTCGACGACCTCCCAGTCAGAGATTTTGGGCAGGCCGACCGGGCGGGCGGCCAGCCGGCATTGGGTGTTGACGAGTGTCATGATCCATCTCCTCGTTCGGGTATTGGAGCGCAACCGCATTCAGTGTCGCTCTGCCGGCAGGGTCCTCGGCCGTCGAGGGCACGACCGCCACGCAGTCCGCGCCGGCCTGGTGATAGGCCCGCAGCCGCGCGGCGATCCGGTCGGCGGAACCCAGAGCACACACCAGATCGAGCAGCTCGGCGGGCACAGAGCCCGCAAGTTCGAGTCGGCGCGTGCCCTCGCGAGCGCGCCCGACGAGCTCGCTAAACCCCAACGCGCAGAACATTTCTCCGTAGCCGGGTGGGCCGAGATAAGCGGCCAGCTGGGCGGCCAGCTGCATTCTCGCGCCATCACCGGGGTGAAGCGCGACGGGAACCCAGACCGTCAAGCGCGGCGCGGCGCGGTCGGCCGCCGCCGCCTCGGCGTCGATGGCTGCCCGCACCTCCGCGACGCGCGGCGGCGGCACGAGGTTCAGCACGACCTCATCGGCGTGCCGTGCGGCGACCCGCGTCATGGCAGGCCCGAACGCGCCGACTGCGATTCGGGTCTCCGGCTGCGCGTGCCGGAGCCGGAAGCCGTGACAGCGCACGTGCCGGCCGCTGTAGTCGACGCGTTCCCCGGCCAGTATCGGCCTGAGGCACTCGATGGTTTCGCGCATGACTCCCGCATGGTGTGTCCACTGGCGGTCGTGCCAGCCTGCCACGATCGCCGGGCTCGAGGCGCCCAGCGCGATGTCGACCCGGCTGCCCGTCAGCGAGGCGACCGAGGATGCGCCCAGCGCCAGCGCCACCGGACTGCGGGCACCCACGGCCAGCGGGCCGACCCGCAGCGCCAGTTCCGGCGCCCGGTGTCCGACCGCGGTGGCCAGCGCGAACGCGTCGTAGGTGGCCATTTCGCCGATCCACACCGCGCCGAGCCCTGCCTCACGTGCCGACAGCGCCACCCCCAGTGCCTCCTCGTCGGGCCGGTCCAGCCAGAACGGCAGGGCGACTTCGATACGTCCGGTCACAGCATCGACACGTCGGCGGGCTGGTCGAGCAGGACGCGGCCGGGTAGCTCGCGGGACGCCTCGTTGACCTGGAAATGCGCAGTCGCGGTGAAGGCGTCGCGGAATCGACGCTGCAGAGGTGCGCCGTCGTAGATCGCGCTGCCGCCCGCCAGGTCATACATTGCGCGCACGACATCGGCCGACGTTCGCGTCGCGTGCGTCGCCGCCAGACGCAATCGGTTGCGGTCGCCGACCGGCACCGCCTCGCCGTGCTGGCTGGCCCGCCACGCCGCCTCGATCGCCTGGTAGTACAGCGCCCGTGCAGCGCTCAACGCCGACTCGGCCGTCGCGACAGCTGCCTGCGTGGCGGGGCGTTCAGCAAGGGCGCGTGTTGATCCCAGCCCCTTCTTGGTGCCGGCCAACTCGATGAGGTCCTCGATCGCAGCGCGGGCATTGCCCAACCCGGCCGCCGCGATCGATAGCGCGAAGAATCCGAACACCGGGAAGCGGTACAGCGGCCGGTCGACGGTCGGCCCGTCGAACAGCGAGAACACCCTGTCTGCAGCGACGAAAACCTCGTCGGCCACGCAGTCATGGCTGCCGGTGCCGCGCAGGCCCAGCGTGTGCCAGGTGTCGAGGACCTCGAGGTCGTCCTTGCGCAATGCGACCACCGACGGGACCCGCTGCTCGTCGATGAGGCAGCCGGCGAACATCACGTCGGCGTGCGAGATACCACTACAGAACGGCCAGCGTCCCGACACCACAACGCCGCCGGGCACCGACCGTGCCGTGCCGCGCGGCGCCCACACGCCCGCGGCGACACCGCGTCCGTCGCCGAAGAGTTCGTTGCGGCTGGCGGGCGGAAGGTACGCGACCAGCAGGCTGCTGGTGATTGCGATCGATACACACCAGCCGGCCGACGTGTCGCCACCGGCCACCTCCTCCGCACACCGCAGCGCCAGTCCGGGTGGCAGCTCCAGACCGCCAACCTCCCCTGGCATGCCGGCGCGAAGCAGCCCGGAGTCGCGCAGCAGCGCCACCAGCTCCCCGGGAAGCCTTCGGGCACTTTCGATCTCGCCGGCCATGTGGCGGGCGGCCGCTGCGATGTCGCGTGCGACACTCCCGATGTCGCTCTCGGTGCCGCTCTGCGGCGCGTGGGTTACGTCGGTTTGTTTCATCGAAGCCTCGCATTCACGCCGGTGGTTCAATTACGTTACCACGCGTGGTTCAGCGACTGAACCGAGTACAGTAAGTGAACCGTGGCGTCCCCCGACCTGTCCCACCGCTTCGAAGCGGAGTCGGTGGGCCGCGCACTCGAGCTCGTCGGCGAGCGCTGGACGTTACTGATCCTGCGCGAAGCGTTCTTCGGAGTCCGGCGTTTCAGCCAGTTCGCGCGCAACCTCAGCATCCCACGGCCCACGCTCTCGTCACGATTGCGGATGCTCGTCGACGTGGGCCTCCTCGAGCGGGTCCCGTACTCCCGCGGGCCCGACCGCCTTGAGTACCGGCTCACCGACGCAGGCCGCGATCTGTTCGGGGCAATCGTGGTGCTCATGCGATGGGGTGACGAGCATCTGCCCAACCCGAGCGGCCCCCCCATCGTCCTGCGCCACGACACGTGCGGCGAGGTCGCCGAGCCCCGCCTGACCTGCACCCACTGCGGCGAAGAGATCACCGCGCGAAACGTGACTCCCGAAGCCGGTCCCGGCTTCCGCGCCGCACAAGGGGAACCCCAGTCACACTGAGCTGGAGGCCTTCGCGGCTGCCAGGGTGAGCCGCGCGATGCGTTTGGCCGTCATCGCCGCAGCGCGGGCGGGCTCGGCGGTGTTGGCCGTCGCCAGCGCCCCGTCGTACAAAACGATGAGCGCCTCGGCCAACGCCTCGGAGTCGGCAACCCCGGTGTCGCGAGCAAGTTGCCGGAAGGATCCACGCAGCCAGTCACGGTATTCGTCGATGGCCAGTTTCTGGGACTGGCCGGCCGGCAATTCGGCGGCGGCGTTGGTAAACGGGCAGCCCCGGAACTCCGGCAGCGACACGTAGTCGGCGATCGCGTCGAAGATCGCCAGGATCTTCTGGTCCGGATCGTCGATGTCGGCCTGCGCTGCTTCCAGACGCTGCCGCCACGTTTCGTGACGGCTGCGCAGGTAGGCGGCAACCAGTTCGTCCTTCCCGCCGAAGATGTAGTACAACGAGCCCTTGGCCACGCCCGCCCTGTCGATGATGGCGTCGATTCCGGTGGAATGGACACCGTTGCGGTAGAACAGCTCATCAGAGGCGGCGAGCAGCCGTTCTCGTGCTGATGGCGGCTTGGCAGTCTTCGGGGCCATCACAGCAGTCTATCAGACAGACTTGTCTGAATAGCGACTTCGCGATGGCGTACACGCCGCACACATCCCAGAATGCCCGGCCCACAGCTTGCGTGTTTAGTCTGATCGGTCTAAATTTAAGTTGACCTAGTCAGACAGATCGGTACAAGCGTTGAGGAGTGGTCATGACGAGCCCCACCGTCGTTCGGGATCTAGAAGGCAAGGTCGCGCTGGTCACCGGCGCGACGTCGGGAATCGGCAGGGCCGCCGCCGTCCAGCTGGCCGCCCAGGGGGCCACCGTGGTCGTGCACGGCCGCGACGCCACCCGTGGCGGCGCGGTGGTCGCCGAGATCGAAAACGCCGGCGGCTCGGCCCGATTCGTGGCCGCAGACCTGGGCGAACCCGCAGAAGCGCTGCGGCTCGCCGAGCAGGTCGGCGACGTCGACATCCTGGTCAACAACGCCGGCTTCGCCTGGTTCGGCCCGGCGGCACAGTTGGACGCCAAGACGCTGGATCGGCTGTTCGCCGCCAACGTCCAAGCCCCCTACCTGCTGGCGTCGGTCCTGGCCCCGAAAATGGTGGCCCGCGGCGACGGCGTGATCATCAACCTGGCCAGCAGAGCCGGCACCATGGGTCAGCCCGACAGTGCCGCTTACGGCGCCACCAAAGCCGCCATGGCCTCCTTGGCCCGCTCCTGGGCCGCCGAATACGGACCCGCCGGCATCCGCGTCAACGCGGTCTCGCCTGGGCCCGTCTACACCAACGCAGCCGGGCGAGAGCTTTTCGACGCCTCGGCCAAGACCACGGCGCTTGGTCGCGCCGCCGAGCCGCAGGAGGTCGCCGACCTGATCGGATTCCTGGCGTCCCCGCGGGCGTCCTATGTCACCGGCGCGAACATTGCCATCGACGGCGGTCCCGCCGGCCGCCAAGACCGCGGGGGCCTTGCCCCCCGCTGACCCCCAAAGCCCATCCAACGCACCAGATCACCGGAGGCATACCCATGACGCAGACCGCAGAACACACGTCATGACAACATTCCGCGCGGCCCAGGTCCCCTCGCCCGGCGCGGACAGCCCCGACGAGATCGGCGCCGCAGTCGCGGACTTCGTGCGCAGGTTAGGCTCGGCGTAGCTGCCTAGGTGAAGATGGTCCGAGGCCGGGACAGCAACGCTCCATCGACGAAGATGTCGAGCTTCTCGTTGTAGAACGCAACCATCCCGGCGATCGGTGCGACCTCGCGCAGCGGGTAGTCATAAGCCCAGGCGATATCCGCAGACACGGCGTCGCCGCTTCGGAACGTCCAGTACGCCGAGGTGATTCCCTTGTAGGGGCACAGGGATTCGGTCTTGCTTGGCTCCAAGTGCGAGAATTCGACGTCGGTGCGGTCGACGTAAAAGCGCGTCGGCAGACCTGTCTCGAAGAGCAAAACCGGGCTGTGCGTGTCGGCCAGTACCACGCCGTCGATCTCCACCCTGACGTGACGGTGAGAACGCAGCGCGTCAACGCGCACGTACGGGTTGCGCGGATGAACGATGATTCGCTCGTCCTCTTCGAACCACTCGAGTGCGTCCCATTCGAACCGAACGCTGCCCGCAACCGGACCCGAATCGTAGACACGGGCGGCAGCGGGCCAGGTGCGCTCGGGTGAGGTCAGCGAGTACAGCCGCGAGGAACCGAACTGCAACTTCTGGACGTGGTTGTCGTCCTGCAAGTGCTCCATGCGCACGTCAGACGTCGGAATGTAGTACTGCGGGTAGTACGCGATCTCCCAGACGTAATGGGCGCGGGTGGTGTCGAACACGAGTGCCCGGTCGAAATAACCGCGCACCCGGCGGGGCGCGGGCTCGATAAGGCCTCGGTCGCCGACCATCTGGGGGTAGTCCCGATCGGGGTTCGCTGACTCTGGACTCATTGCTCTTACCTTTCCTCCTGATCGAGATCTTCGCGCCCGGCCATCACCCGTTTAGACCGATCTGTATATAAACACTACGTCGCTGGTCGGCAGCGCGTCAACAAGCGTGTAATACCCCCCTGGCGAACGCCTTGACTTGCCCACCGCCGCCGTCATTGTTTAGACTAGTCTGTGCAATAAATGAACGCGACGGGGCGTTGCAACCAACACGTTCAAAGCACCACCAAACGATCGGAAGGTCCACTGATGTCAAGACTGGCAGGCAAGGTCGCCGTGATCACCGGCGGCAGCAGCGGTATCGGGCTGGCAATCGCGCAGAGGTTTGTTCAAGAAGGCGCCTACGCCTTCATCACCGGGCGCCGCCAGAGCGAATTGGACAACGCCAAGGCGCTGATCGGCGACGGCGTGACCACGGTCGCCGCCGACGCCTCAAAATCCGCCGACCTGGACGAGCTGTTCGCGACGGTCCTCGAAGAGAAGGGCGGGCTGGACATTCTCGTGGCCAACGCCGGCCGGGTGGAGCCTGAAGAGCTCGGGAAGATCACCGAGGAGAACTTCGACGCCACCTTCGACCTCAACGCCCGGGGAACACTGTTCACCGTGCAAAAGGCGCTGCCGTTGATGCGCGACGGCGGCTCGGTGATCGTCGTCGGCTCGATCGCGGGCTACGCGGGCATTCGCGGCTACACCACCTACAGCGCCACCAAGGCGGCACTGCGCTCCTATACCCGCACGTGGACAAGGGAGTTCAACGACCGCGGCATCCGGTTCAACACATTGAGCCCGGGGCCCATCGATACCCCCATCATGGACGGTCAGGCCGACTCGCCCGAGGAAGCGGACGCGATCAGGGCGGCATTCGCCGCGGCGATCCCGCTCAACCGGATGGGCCGCCCCGAAGAGATCGCCTCCGCCGCTTTGTTTTTGGCCTCCGACGACAGCAGCTTCGTAGCCGGCGCTGAGCTCAGCGTGGACGGCGGCATGGCGCAGGTCTAACGAGATGCAGGGTGTAACGAGATGACGGTGAACACCGGAAGCGGGCCACGTCGTTGCAGTCCGCGCTCGCCGGAATAACATGATAAATCACGTGTTGGACTGACCTAGGCGCCAAGCGCGATCCCGCCCACCTCGAACAAAGGAGCTCACCATGGGTCAGCTTTCCGGCAAGACGGCACTGGTCACCGGCGGCAACTCCGGCATCGGCCTGGCCGCCGCACAGCGGTTGGCCACCGAAGGCGCACACGTCTTCGTCACCGGGCGAAACCAGGAGACCCTCGACGACGCAGTGGCGTCGATCGGAGCGGGCGCAACCGGTATCCGCGGCGACGTATCCAATCTCGACGACCTCGACAAGGTTGCCGATGCCATTGCGGCAAGCGGGCGCGGCCTCGATGTTGTGTTCGCCAACGCCGGCGGCGGCGAATTGGCGACGCTGTCCGACATCACCGTCGAACACTTCACCAACACGTTCATGATCAACGTCGGCGGAATCCTGTTCACCCTGCAGAAGGTGTTGCCGCTACTGAACGCGGGCGCATCGATCGTGTTGACCGGTTCCACCGCGGCGTACGGGGGCAGACCCGGAATGAGCGTCTACGCGGCGTCGAAGGCGGCCATCCGGTCGCTGGGCCGGACGTTGGCGGCCGAGTTGGTCGACAGGGGCATCCGGGTCAACACCGTCGTGCCCGGTCCCGTCGAGACGCCGGGACTGAAGGGCCTGGTGCCGAGCGGCCAGGAACAGGCGCTGCTGGACGCGGAGGCGTCGAACGTGCCGATGGGCCGGGTGGGCCGGCCCGGGGAAATCGCGGCCGCGGTGCTGTTCCTCGCCTCCGACGAGAGCAGCTTCATCACCGGAACGGAGCTGTTCGTCGACGGCGGTGAAAGACAGCTGTAACGCTGTGGCTGCGTGAGATTTATCCGCAGCTCCACAGACCGTTCACCCCGCAGACACGCTCGACCACCACTCTTGGGCTGCGTCGTCTGTCTTCGAGCGCACACACCGTAGCGAGGGCCTATGCCGGGTCTGCCCGCCTCCGTCGTCTCGCTGACGGCATACGGTTTCAACGCCTTGCCGCGGTCGATACCGTTCGTGCGGACCACTTTTAATCGAATTGCCGAGCACCTTGGGAGAGTTGAGATGACCGACGTAGTGCGAACACCCACCGACAGTTCCACTGAGCTGGACACCGCCGTCCCCGCCAGCACGGACGAACGCAGCCGCACCGGGCTGTCCGCCGATGCGCTGCGACGGGGGATCGTCGATCATCTGCGCTACTCGATCGGTCGCCCGGCGGCCGCCCTGAGACCGGAGCACTACTACCGGGCGACCGCGCTGGCCGTCCGCGATCGGATGCAGGACAACCGGGTGGCGTCCACGCAGACGTCGCTCGATCTCGGCCGGAAGGTGACGTGCTACCTGTCGGCCGAATTCCTGATGGGGCCGCAGCTTGGCAGCAACCTGCTGAACCTCGGCATCGAGCACCACGCTCGGGCGGCGCTCGCCGAACTCGGTCAGGATCTCGACGAAGTGCTGGCATGCGAGGAGGAACCGGGGCTGGGCAACGGCGGCCTGGGTCGGCTGGCCGCGTGTTATCTCGACTCGTTGGCCACCCTTGAGTACCCCGCCATCGGCTATGGCATCCGCTACGAGTTCGGCATCTTCGACCAAGAGATCCACGACGGCTGGCAGGTTGAGAAGACCGACAACTGGCTGGTCAACGGGAATCCCTGGGAGATCGCCAAGCCCGATGTCAGCTACTTCGTCAAGTGGGGCGGCTACGCCGAGCACTACGTCGACGACGCCGGCCACGACCGCGCCCGGTGGGTAGCCGGACGGATCCTGAAGGGGGTTGCCTACGACATGCCGATCCAGGGGTACGGCGTACACACCTGCAACGTATTGACGTTGTGGAGTGCGCGAGCCGTCCAGTCGTTCGCACTGGACGCCTTCAATACCGGCGACTACTACAAGGCGGTCGAGGACGAGGTCAACTCCGAGACCGTGACCAAGGTGCTGTACCCCAACGACGAGCCCGAGATCGGCAAGCGACTCCGGCTTTTGCAGCAGTACTTCTTCGTGTCGTGCTCGCTGCAGCACGTCCTGCACATCATGGATGATCTCGCCGACCTCTCCGTGCGCGAGCTCCCCCAGCAATTCGCGTTGCAGCTCAACGATACTCACCCGTCGATCGGGGTCGCCGAGCTGATGCGGCTGTTGGTCGACGAACGTGACCTGGGTTGGGACGAGGCCTGGGACATCACGCTGGCCACGTTCGGCTACACCAACCACACCTTGCTCCCGGAGGCGCTGGAGAAATGGCCGCTGACGATGTTCGCCGAGTCGCTGCCGCGTCACCTCGAGATCATCTACGAGATCAACCGCCGGTTCCTCGACGAGGTGCGCGCGAAGTTCCCCAACGACGAGGACCGGTTGGGGCGCATGTCGCTCATCGGCGAGGACGGCGGGAAGAGTATCCGGATGGCCCACCTGGCCACGGTCGGCAGCCACGCGATCAACGGCGTCGCTGCGCTGCACTCCGAACTGCTCAAGGAAAGCGTGCTCAAGGATTTCTACGAAATGTGGCCCGAGCGGTTCTCCAATAAGACCAACGGGGTCACGCCGCGGCGGTTCCTGGCCCTGTCCAACCCTGGTCTGCGGGAGCTGCTCGACGACACCATCGGCGAGGGCTGGCTGCGCGACCTGGACCGGCTTCGCGGGCTGGAGGCGTTTGCCGACGACGCCGCGTTCCGGGGCCAATGGCGTGCGGTCAAGCGGGCGAACAAGGTACGCCTCGCCGAATACGTGCGGTCAACCGCCGGTGTGGAGCTTAATCCCGACTGGCTGTTCGACATTCAGGTCAAGCGCATTCACGAGTACAAGCGCCAACACCTCAACGTCCTGCACATCATTAGGCTGTACCGTCAGCTCAAGCGGAACCCCGGGTTACGGGTTCCCCCCCGTGCCTTCATCTTCGGCGGAAAGGCGGCGCCCGGCTATTCCATGGCCAAGCGAATCATCAAGCTGATCAACGCCGTTGGCGAGACGGTGAACAACGACCCGGACGTCAACCAGTTCCTGCGGGTCGCGTTCGTGCCGAACTTCAACGTGCAGAACGCCCACCTCATCTACCCGGCCGCGGATCTGTCCGAGCAGATCTCAACGGCCGGCAAGGAAGCGTCCGGGACGGGCAACATGAAGTTCATGCTCAACGGCGCACTCACCATCGGCACACTTGACGGCGCCAACGTCGAGATGCGTGAGGAGGCCGGCGCCGACAACTTCTTCCTGTTCGGGCTGACGGAGGAGCAGGTCGAGCAGCTCAAGCGCGACGGCTATCGGCCCGGCGACTACCTCGCGGGCAACCCGGAACTGGCCGCAGTGCTTGGGCTCATCGCCGACGGTCGCTTCTCCCACGGTGACACCGACGTGTTCCGCCCGCTGGTGGACAACCTGCGCTACGACGACCCGTTCCTGGTCCTCGCCGATTACGCGGCGTATATCGAATGCCAGGAGCGAGTGAGCTCGGCCTGGCAGGACACCGACGCATGGACGCGGATGTCGATCCTGAACACCGCGCGCAGCGGCAAGTTCTCGTCGGATCGCGCCATTGCCGAGTACTGCAGCGAAATTTGGAACGCGCTGCCCGTGACCGTCGAGCTCTAGCGCCGCTGCTGGCTGACACGCTCAACTCGCCGGCGCGTGGCGCCCCAGAGTCCGACGCCGATGCCGACGGCGGCGCCGCCGAGGCCGATGAGCCGTTGTGAGCGCTTCATCTTGTGATGGACACTCAAGCCGCCGAGCAGATCGGCCGCGTCGGCACCACCGGACGCGAGGAACCAGCCGCGCGTATCCCTGCCACGCAGCGCTGCGGCCGCGAGCAGCCCGCCGATGAGGGCGTCGCGGTAGCCCATCGAACGCAACAGCAGTCGCGCCGTCGCGGCCGGCTCGTCCGGATCGCCCCACAGCCGGTTCGCGCGAACGGGGTCGATGAGGAACGAGATACCCGAGGCGAAACGAATGCTGCCCGCCACGAACGCGGCACGGTCGATCGACATGGCCCGCAGCCTAAGACGCAATCGACCGGCAGCGCATCCAGCATTGACAACCCCAACGGTCAGCTGTGATAGTGGTGCCACCTTAAACGAAAACATTGTTTTCAGATAACCGGCGCCTTGGCGCCCGCAGAGGCGGAGGAAATGTGAGCGATGCGAAGCTGGCATGGTTACCGCTCACGATCGCGGAGGCGTCGTTAGCCGGCAAACCCGACAACGACGACATGGACCTACCGCAGGCCTGGTCGTATCTGCTGGACCGGCTCGGGGAAGCAGCACAGGTCGTTGAATCCGGCCCGGCGAGTCGAAATCGGGTCGATCGCGCAGCGGGGATGCGGCATCTGCTGGTGCTGCTGAGCGCCGGTATCGACGAGGCGTTGCGGTTCGATCCGGATCCGGTCCTGTGTGTCCAGCGCGCCAGCACCGACGACATCGTGACATGGGGAATGGAGTGCCCGGACTGCATTTACACCCGTGCCACGATGCGCGGCGGCGAGAGCTACCGATTGTTCGGCAACCGTGGCACCGCCCGGTACGTCGGACTACAGACGATGAACGGGATGGTCTCCACCGCAAATGAATTGGTCGACGAGCTTGAGGTGGACGCCGACGGGAACTTCGAGGTCGTGCTGTCCGCCGAGGAGCACGACGGAAATTGGATGCCCATCGAGGGCGATCACCCCACGCTGACGGTGCGACACTTTTTCTACGACTGGAACACCGAAGTGCCGTCGTCACTGCACATCGAACGGCTCGGAAACCCGGTTGAGGCGAAACACGTCACCGTCGAACCCGACGTCGCAGTGTCGCGGCAACTGGTCGCGCTTGGCGACTTCGTCCACGACAACCTGCAGTTCTTTCTCCAGTTCGGCGGGGCGGCGCCACCCAACGGCTTCCTGCCGCCGATCGATCGCACCGCGATCGGCGCGGCCGCGGAGAACAGGCCGGTAATCGGTCGCTGGGAACTGGCTCCCGAGGAGGCGCTCATCCTGGAAGTCGAACCACTCGAGGGCGTCTACTGGAGTTATTCGCTCGGCAACCCATGGTGGGAGACGATCCATTACGGGCGCCACCAATCCAGCCTGAACGCCCATCAGGTCGTCGTGGATTCCGACGGGCTGGTGCGGGTGGTGCTGTGCGGGCGCGACCCCGGTGTCGCGAACTGGCTCGACACCGCGGGCTACAGCAACGGCGCGATGATCCTTCGCTGCGTACGCACCACGACGGCACCGACGCCGAAAACCCGCCTGGTGACGTTCGCCGACATCGCGTCGGCGCTGCCCGCCGAGACCAGGATGGTCACTCCGGACGAGCGCCGCACCGTCCTTCAGGCGCGACGGCGCGCCGTCCACGAAAGGTTCGCACGGTGACATTTTCTGCGGACGAACTCGAAGAGGGTGCCCGCGCAGCGACGGGACTGGCAGACTTCGGCTCGCCCTATTACCGGGAGGGCCTCGAGCGCACCATTGAAGCGTTGAACACCCAGGCCGACCTGAACGACATCGGCAAGGTCATCCAGCACGCCACGATCAGCAACGCCTTGATCCAGCGCCTCAAGATCGAGGACACCTACGCCCGGCATCCCGAGATCGACGATGAGGTGGTCGGCGGCCCTGTCTTTGTCATCGGACTACCCCGCACCGGGACTACGGCACTGAGCCAGCTGGTGGCGGCCGATCCGCAGTTCCGGTCACTGCGGATGTGGGAGTCGCAGGCCCCGACCCCGCCGCCGGAGGCCGCAACCCAGCACACCGATCCCCGGATCGCGCAGGCCGAAGCGGGCCTGGAAATGCTCTACGACATGTTCCCGTTGATGGAGACCCTCTACAACTCCGAGGCGACGGCCGCGACCGAATGCCAGGATCTGATGGGTATGAGTTTTCGCACCTTCCATTTTGATGGTGTCGTGCGGGTCCCGGGTTATCTGGCATGGCTGATGGACTGCGACATGCGTGAGACCTACACGTTCCATCGCCAGGTGCTCAAACTCTTACAGTGGCATTGCCCACCGGTTCTGTGGCACCTCAAGACGCCGGTGCACATGTTCGCCCTCGACGCGCTCGTTGAGGCGTACCCGAACGCCAAATTTATGTGGAGTCACCGTGATCCGGCCAAGGTGATGGGCTCGGTGTGCAGCCTGATCCGGTACGTGCGCAGCTGGAGCAGCGACCGCGACGATCCCGAGGAACTCGGCGCGGAGCAGCTCGACAGCTGGGTTGAGGGCGTCCGGCGGGCGATGGACTTCCGCAAACGCGTCGGTGACGATCGTTTCGCCGATGTCGCCTTCGCCGACCTGCAGACCGACCCGGTGCATACCTTGGCGGCCGGTTACGAATCCCTCGGCTTGACCTTTACCGACGCCACCATGCGTTCGGTCCAGAACTGGGCCCGCGAGCACCGGCCCGGCTCCCGTGGCGCACACGACTACGACCTGGCCGATTACGGCCTGACGCCAGCCGGTGTGCGCGAACGGTTCGCGGAGTACCTCAGCACCTATGACGCGACCGCGTGACCCATGAGCGGCCCCACCACGCGGCGACGAAACAAGCTTGCTCCCGACCCCGATGTGCGCCGCGCCATCGTGGCCGCCGCGTCGAAATCCGTTCGCGAGCAGGGAGTTCGGGGGCTCAGCATCGCTGCAGTCCTTGATCGTGCTCAGCTGAGCACCCGCGCGTTCTACCGGCATTTCGAATCGAAGGACCAGTTGGTTGCGGCGGTCTTCCTGGAAATGGCGCGCGCTGAGGTGCGGCGGCTGAGACGGAAAATGACGTCTGCCGCGACCGCGGTCGATGCGGTGGCGGCCTGGATCGACGCGCGACTCGACCTGGCGTTCGACGAGAACATCAAATCCGATCTGCGCTACCTGTCGTTGGAGGCCCAGTCACAGATTTTCGCCTCCCCGGAGTTGGTTCAACCCGCGTACGCAGAGATGCTCAAGCCGCTCATCGAACAGCTTCAGCGCGGCCTGGAACACGGCGTGTTTCACCAAATCGATCCGGTGACCGACGCCCAGTCCATCCAGGGCGTGGTGTGGGCGGGCACCGAACGGCAATGGGCAACAGGCGATTGCGACCGCGGTGATATTCGCGAACGTGCTCTGCGTTTCTGCCTCCGGGGGCTGGGCGTGGCGGAAGAAACGATGTCTCAAATTGCCGAAAGCCGTTGACCAAGCCGATCAGAAACCGATCACGAACCGATCACAAGGAGACGCGATGGACCTGGGCCTCGCCGGATCGAAAGCCGTCGTCACCGGGGGCAGCAAGGGCATGGGCCTGGCCATCGCCGAAACCTTGGCGTCCGAAAAGGCCAGCGTGGCCGTGATGGCCCGAAACCGGGTGGCTCTCGACGCCGCGGTGGAAAAGCTTCGAGAGGACGGTGCTCCGGACGCCGTGGGAATCAGCGTGGATATGGCCGATGCGGCGTCCATCGCCGCCGGCTTCGCCGCGGTCTCCGAGCGCTGGGGACAACTCAATTGCCTGGTACACACCATCGGTCCGGGTGATGGATATTTCGAGCAGATGGACGACACCGAATGGGACGCCGCGTTCGCGCTCGGCACCATGTCGGCCGTGCGCTCAATTCGCGCCTCGTTGCCCATGCTGCGGGCCGCTGACTGGGCCCGCATTGTGACACTTGCGGCGCACTCCATTCAGCGGCAGAACCCGCGCATCGTCGCCTACACCGCATCTAAGGCAGCGCTTGCCAGCGTCACCAAGAACTTGTCGAAAAGTCTTGCCAAGGAGGGGATTCTGGTGAACTGCGTGTGCCCCGGAACCATCGTGACAGCCAGCTTCACCGAACAACTCAACGACATCCTCGCCGCGGAAGGCCTCGATGCCACCAACCCGCGTGACGTGATGACCTGGATCGACGACAACTTTCACCAGCCATGCGATCTCGGCCGCGCTGGACTCCCCGAGGAGATCGCCTCCATCACGACCTACCTGGCGTCCCGGCGTAACGGCTATGTCACCGGCGCCACCGTGAACGTTGACGGGGGCAGCGACTTCGTTTGAGGACTTCGTTCGAGAAGATCCCGTTTGAGCAGGCAAGCCCGGAATAGTCGGCGTGCTGTGGTTGTCGTACCTCTCATGACCAAGGCAGTGCGATTCGATCATTACGGCGATGCCGACGTCCTCCAGGTTCGGGAGGTCGAGCGTCCGGTGCCCGGTGAGGGCGAGGTGCTCGTCGAGGTGAAGGCCGCCGGGATCAATCCCGGTGAGGCGAAGATCCGTGAGGGTGTGTTGCACGACCGCTTTCCGGCCACGTTCCCGTCCGGTCAGGGCAGCGACCTGGCCGGCGTGGTCGCCGAGGTTGGGCCGGGCGTGCAGGCATTCGCTGTCGGCGACGAAGTGCTGGGCTTCTCCGAAAAGCGGTCCAGCCAGGCGCAGTTCGTTGCGGTGCCCGCCGAGCAGCTGACAACTAAGCCCAAGCAACTGTCCTGGGAGGTGGCCGGCAGCCTTTACGTCGCGGGCACCACGGCCTACGCCGCAGTACGGGCCGTCGGGCTCGAGCCGGGCGACACCGTCGCCGTGGCGGGTGCGGCGGGCGGTGTGGGGACCATCGCCGTACAGCTGGCCAGACGCGCGGGCGCGACGGTGCTCGGCATCGCCGGGCCTGCCAATGACGATTGGCTGGCCGACCACGGCGTCGTCCCGGTCAACTACGGTGACGATCTGGCCGACCGACTGCGCGCCGCCTCGCCGTCGGGTCGGATCGACGCGTTCTTGGACTTCTTCGGCGACGGCTATGTCCAACTCGCCGTCGACCAGCTCGGTGTCGCACCCGATCGAGTTGACACCATCATCGACTTCGCCGCGGTGGAGAAGTTCGGCGTCAAAGCCGCAGGCAACGCCGACGGATCCAGCGCCGCGGTGCTGGCCGAGCTGGCCGCCTCGGCAGCGGCCGGCGAGCTCGACGTGCCGATCGCCGGGGTGTTCGCGCTTGACGACGTGCAGCGCGCCTACCGGACACTGGAGCAGCAGCACACCCGGGGCAAATTAGTTTTGCTGCCGTAGCGGCTAACGTTTCATGCTCGCTTTGGTCACGAACAGTGGCCGGCGACGCCGATCCGGCGAAGACGGTGATTGGATCGGGCAAGCGGCCTATGCAGACGACGGCCCGGAGGTTGCGATATGGGGTCGCTCGGACCGACAGATCTGATTGCTCTGCTCGTCGCAGTCGCCACCATTGCCGCGATATGTGGATTCATCGCATCAGCTGTCTCGCGGAGGAACAAGCGCCGCGCACGCGGGTTCTTTTTTCTGGGCTTCTTCTGCGGATTGATGACCAGCGCAATTCTGCGCGGAAGGCGTCGTGGTTTCGCTGTTCGCGCGTTCGCCTTTGCAGCGTCACATGTTCGATTGGTGAGCCGGCGGCTCCCGATGGAATGCGGGCCACCATTAGCCCGTTTGTTGACGGGATCGGCGCCGATGCTCAGATTAAGACCCTGACCAGCCACATTGTTGTGGAGCTGATCACCGTCGTGTTGCCGCGACCGCCGGGCGCGCTGCTATTATTTGCGTATGAATGCAGATATGGGGGCTTGCGGGCGTCGGTTGCCCGATGATCAGGTGGACCTAGTCGTCGAGGTGTTCCGGATGCTGGCCGACGCCACCCGTGTCCAGGTGTTGTGGGCGTTGGTGAGCCGGGAGATGTCGGTCAACGAACTGGCTACCCATATCCGCAAACCCGCGCCGGCGGTGTCTCAGCACCTGGCGAAGCTGCGGATGGCGCGGCTGGTGAGGACGCGCCGGGACGGCACCACGATCTTTTACAGCCTGGACAACGACCACATCGGGCAACTGGTGACCGACGCAGTGTTCAACGCCGAACACGCAGGGCCGGGCGTGCCCGGTCATCACCGCGCCGCCGCCGACCTCGCCACGCTGCACCAGGCACGGCGCGCATGACTCACGACGCTGAACCCACCGCCACCGCCGGCCACGGGCATGACGACAGCATCGGTCACGATCACCCGACTGGTCTGCGAGGGGCGATCCAGGAGGTCTTCGCCCCGCACAGCCACGACGCCTCCGACAGCATCGACGACGCGCTGGAGTCCAGCGCCGCCGGGATCCGGGCGGTGCAGATCAGCCTGCTGGCATTGGGGACCACCTCAATCGCGCAGCTGGTGATCGTGGTGGTCTCCGGGTCGGTGGCGTTGTTCGCTGACACCATCCACAACTTCTCCGACGCACTGACCGCGATCCCGCTATGGATCGCATTCGCGTTGGGCACCAGGGCCGCCACCCGGCGTTACACCTATGGATTCGGCCGCGCGGAAGACCTGGCCGGGCTGTTCGTGATCGCGATGATCACCCTCTCAGCCATCATCGCCGCGGTCGAATCCATCCGCCGCCTCATCCACCCTGTGCCGATCGAGCATGTCGGCTGGGTCGCCGCGGCCGGTCTGGTCGGATTCATCGGCAACGAACTCGTCGCGATCTACCGCATCCGCGTCGGGCGCCAGATCGGCTCGGCCGCCCTGATCGCCGACGGGTTGCATGCCCGGACCGACGGATTCACCTCGCTGGCCGTGCTCTTCGGCGCCGGCGTTGTGGCACTGGGCTTCCCGCTCGCCGACCCCATCGTCGGGCTGTTCATCACCGTGGCCATCCTCGCCGTGCTCCGCACGGCCGTGCGGGATGTGTTCCGTCGCTTAATGGACGCAGTTGACCCTGAACTCGTCGACGCCGCCGAAGCCGCGCTGGCCGCCGAACCCGGTGTCACCGCGGTACGCAGCGTCAAGATGCGCTGGATCGGACATCGCATCCATGCCGACGCCGAACTCGACATCGACCCCGCCACCAGCCTCACCGACGCCCACCGCATCGCTCACGAGGCCGAGCACACCCTCACCCACGCCGTACCGAAATTGTCATCAGCACTCGTGCACGCGTACCCCGCCACCACCGATACGGCCTAACCGTATGTGAACGAAAAGACCTGCAGCCCTGGGCTTACCCGGACTTCCAGCTGTCCGGGTCCGGCATCTTCGGCCGCGGCGACCTCATGGACGTTTGGTGGCCCGCTGATCGTCATCGCGCTCGACTTGCCGTTCCCGTTGACCGTGAGCGTGCCCGTTCCGCCCGCCAAGATGTAGACCTTTTTGGCGTGGTAGTTCAGCCGGATGCTCGAATTGTCACCGGTCGCGGTCGCGCCCTGGTAGTCCAGCGCCCACGGGCCGTTCAACGCGAAGGTGTCACCGGCCTGGCTCGGTGGGTAGGCGAAGGTCGCGGCGCCCTCGTCGTAATCTCCACTGCCGCCGTAGTTGACGACCTTGCCGACCGAGAGGTAGGTCTCCGGCGTCTGACCTGGGCCGGGCGTCTGGTCGATCGCTTCGGTGGCGGGCGGTAGTTTGACCGACGGATTGGCGTCGGTGAGCAGTTCGCGGATCAGCTTTTCGCTGATGTCGTAGTCGCCTTCGCCGAACTTGATGTGCCGCACCGTTCCGCCGGCGTCGATCAGGAAGCGCGCTGGCCAGTACCGGTTGCGGTAGTTGGTCCACGTCGAGAACCTGTTGTCCAACGCGATCGGATAGGTGACACCGAGCTTTTGAGCGCCACCGGCGACATTGCCGGGAACTTTCTCGAATGCGTACTCAGGGGTGTGGATCCCGATCACCGTCAACCCGTCGTCCCGGTAGCTGTTGTACCAGGCGGCGATGTGCGGAATCGAGCGTTGGCAGTTGATGCACGAGTAGGCCCAGAAATCGATGAGCACCACCTTGCCGCGAAGGGACGTCACGTCCACTGGCGGGCCGTTGAGCCACTGATCGATCCCCGTGATGGAAGGGGCCGGGCCACAGTTTTGCAGCTGCTGGCCGCCGTCGCTGCAGTTCGCAAGTTGCCGATTCTGATCGGTGACGATGCCACCGAGATTTAGTTTCTGCTCGATGTCGTCGCCTCCGGCCCGGTGTTGCAGTGACGCGGTGTAGTCGGGGATCGCACGCTGCAGCGCAGCGGGCAGGTCGAACACCAGCGCGACGGCAAGCAAAACCATCGCGAAACCGCCGGCGACGCGAATCGCGCGCTGATGTCGCCGAAAAGCACTGACCCGCTCGGTGATTCGCTGTCCGGCCAATGCGAACACCATCAGCGGTAGCGCGACGCCGATCGCGAACGCGACGGTCAGTGTGATCGTCGGCAGCCCGATCGATCCGGTGGCACCGGCGACGACGATCGCCGCAAGCACCGGCCCGGCGCACGGTACGAATACCAGCCCCAGCACGAGGCCCAGGCCGAACCCATTTCCCCCGGTGCCGACCTGGCGTTGCGGGATCCGCGCGAACGGGCGCTCCAGCAGTCTTTCGACCGGCGGAAAGATCAGCCCGAGCCCGATAAGCACCAGCAGCACCAGGGCCACCCAACGAATCGCGTCCTGCGGCAAGTGAAGTAGCGCCAGCAGTGCCGAACCCGCCAGCATGGCGGTGCTGAAACTCAGCACCAGCCCGGCGATCACCAGAACGGGCCGGCGCCCGCCGCCCGCGCCGGAGAAGAAGATGACCGGCAGCACCGGCAGGATGCACGGTGAGATCCCGGTGATGAGGCCGCCAAGGAAGCCGATCAGTGCAAGCGCAACCATGCCCATCATTCGGAGCCATCAGCACTTCGGACTGGCGGCGAAGTTCCCCGAAGTTCCCCGCGAGCTTTTTCTCTCATCTCGCCCATCTAACGACCGGGCCGCTCCGAATCACTGTCCGACGGCAGGGAGCACCGATGGACGCGGTTCGCAGCACAACTCGCCTCCTCACCCGGGGCGCGGTCGTCACGGTGACGGTGGCTGAATGCGTGGCCGCGTCGGTGTACCGGTGCGCCGTCGATCGAGCCCACCGGGCACCACCACAGCGAGACCGTACAAGCGCTCGCGACCACGATGAGGTTGTCACGTGAGAAGGCCGTACATCGATCAACCGGGAGCGCGCGTGGCCGGACTCCATGCCCGCGCCGATCCGCCGAACGAGCCCTACACCATGGCCGCAGTCGGAAAAGCCCGGCCGCTATGCTACGGCTCGATGTCCGGATCGCCGCAGGTGAATGAGGATCTCGGCGCGTTACTGCACCGGGTCGCCGATCGCGACACCGACGCATTTGCCGCTTTCTATGATCACACCAGGGCCCGTGTATTCGGATTGGTGACTCGAGTGGTGCGAGACCAGGGGTACAGCGAAGAGACCACACAAGAGGTTTACCTCCAGGTGTGGCAGAACGCTGCAAGCTTCAATCCGGCGGCGGGATCGCCAATGGCATGGCTGCTGACGCTTGCACACCGGCGTGCAGTCGACCGGGTGCGCGCCGAACAAGCCGCGACCCAGCGGGATTCGCGATACGGCTCGGTAACCACTGAACGGGATACCGACGTGGTGGCCGACTCTGCGATCATGCGTGATGAGGGACGCCGGGTCGCGGAATGCCTCGGCTCATTGACCGACACGCAGCGCGAATCCATCGAACTCGCCTACTACGGCGGACTCACGTACGCGCAGGTTTCCGAGCGGCTGTCGGCCAATCTCGCGACCATTAAATCGCGCATGCGCGATGGGCTCCGCGCCCTCCGGAACTGTTTGGGCGTCACGTGACCGAGCCGACCGATCTCGAATTGCTGGAGTTGGCGACCCCGTACGCCCTCGACGCCGTCACCGACGACGAGCGGGCCGCCATCGAACGGCGGCTGGCCGCCGCGCCGAGTGCGGTGGCCGATGCGTTCCATCGGGAGGTACGTGCCGTCCGGGAGACGATGAGCGTCGTGTCAGCTTCGACAGCACTCGAGCCGCCCGAGCATCTGCGCACTCAGGTGCTGGCGGTGGCCAAACCAAAGCGCCAATTCCCCTGGCGAACAACGCTTCTGGCCGCAGCCGCCGCGTTGGTGATCGGCCTCGGCGCCGCTGGCGCAGTGTTGGCGCTGCGCCCGACCCCGACCCCGTCCACGCCAGAGCAGGTGCTCGCCGCACCCGACGTCCACACGGTGTCGGGTCAGATGCCAGGCGGCGGTACCGCGACCGTCATCTTCTCCCGCGACAAGAACGCGGGCGTGTTGGTGATGAACAACGTGCCCAAGCCCAAACCCGGGACCGTGTACCAGATGTGGTTGATCAACGACCTCGGCCCCGCTTCCGCGGGGATCATGGACGCTCAGGCCGTCTCATCGTCGACGACGGCTGTGCTCCCCGACCTGCGGCACTCAACCGTGCTGGCCTTCACGGTCGAACCAGGTACCGGCTCGGCGAAGCCCACACCGCCGGTCATCGCCCAGCTGTCGCTCACCTGAGCCACGGGGCCATCCACCGACAGGTCTCGCGAGTCCTCGCGACAGTGAACTCAGCGACGCGACACGCCGCAGAGCCGTCGCTGAGTTCACACTCGGCGAAATCACGACCCATCCATTGCGTGTCGGGCTCCGAATAACGGGTTGACAACGCAAAGCGGCACGGCGCCGCACGACACGATGGGAACCCCAATGACAAGCAGAATTTCCCGCAGGGCGGCATGGGCCGGCTGCGCAGCACTGATCGGAGCCGCTGCTGCGACCCCACTGGCGACCGGGCCTGCCGGCGCGGACACGATGAGCGGCCCCGTCGGGCCGGGCTGCGCGGCGTATGTGAAGAAGGTGCCGACGGGTCCGGGTTCGGTGGCGGGAATGGCCCAGGACCCGGTTGCGGTGGCCGCGTCCAATAACCCACTGCTGACGACGCTCACCGCCGCGGTATCGGGAAAGCTCAACCCCGACGTCAATCTCGTCGACACGCTCGACGGCGGCGAGTTCACGGTGTTCGCGCCGGTGGACGACGCGTTCGCCAAGCTCCCACCGGCCACGGTGGATGGCTTGAAGACGGACTCGGCGGGGTTGACGAGCATCCTCACCTATCACGTGGTGCCGGGCCAGATCGCCCCGAACAACATCGACGGCACTCACCCGACCGTGCAGGGTAAGACCGTGACGGTGACCGGGTCCGGTAACGACATGAAGGTCAACAATGCATCGGTGATCTGCGGCGGCGTCCACACCGCCAACGCGACTGTCTATCTGATCGACACCGTCCTGACCCCACCGGCCTAGTGACGTGCGCGGTCGGCGGCCTACCCGCCGTCGACCCCCGCCAGCGCCGCCGCGGCAAGCATCGACTGCATCGTCCGGTCCCGGTCCGCGCCCATCCCGACCAACACGTCCACGGTCAGCGGACCAAGGATCTGGGCGAGCCCGTGACCCTCGTGCCCGAAGAAACCGGCCAACTCCAGCATCACCGCGCCGTGGATCAGCGCCCAGAGCCGGCCCGCGATCGGCAGCGCCCCGTCGTCGCGGATCCGGCCCGCGGCGATCATCCGGCCGACCACATTCACCAGCGCATCAAACGACACCGACCACTCGGAGCGGTCGGTCACCGTGCCGGTGACAGTCAGGTCGGTCCGATTGGCGCCCAACGTATCCGGTGACGAGACACCGAAGATCAGCTGGTAACGCTGCGGGTTCGCCAGCGCGAAGCGGTGATACCCCTTGCCCATCGCGAAGAAGTCGGTCACCGGGTCGTCGGTCTCGGGCACCTCGCCAAGAGCCACCATGAACCGGGCGAACGTCTCCCCCACGATCGCGTCGAGCAGCCCGGTCATCCCGCCGAAATGGGTGTACACCGCCATCGTCGACGCGCCGATCTCGGCGGCCACCCGGCGTGCCTGCAACGCCTCCGGGCCGTCCTGCTCCAGCAGCCGGATGCCCGCCTCGATCAGCCGCTCCCGCGCAGTGTCCGCCGCCACGCTTGCCATCCTGCCATAACAGTGTTATACCTATCTCAAGCATAACATCGTTATGGAGGTACCCGTGATGTCGAACCGCTACCTGGCCGATGAATTCGCCCCCGTGCAGCAGGAGTACACCCTGACCGACCTCGAGGTCACCGGGACGATCCCGGATTACCTCGACGGCCGCTACCTGCGCAATGGACCCAACCCGATCGGCGAGGTCGACCCGGAGCTCTACCACTGGTTCACCGGCGACGGCATGGTGCACGGCATCCGCCTCCGCGACGGCAAAGCCGAGTGGTACCGCAACCGCTGGGTGCGCGGACCGCTGGCGGCCAAGGCGCTCGGCGAGCCGATCCCGTCCGGCAACGTCGGCGTGTCGTCGATCGGCGCCAACACCAACGTCATCGGGCATGCCGGCAAGACCCTTGCGCTGATCGAAGGGGGCGTGGCGAGCTATCAGCTCACCGACGAGCTGGACACCGTGGGCATCTGCGACTTCGACGGAACGATCACCGGCGGCTACACCGCCCATCCCAAGCGCGACCCGAACACAGGTGAGCTGCACGCGGTTTCGTACAGCATGAACCGCGGCAACAAGGTGCAGTACTCGGTCATCGGCACCGACGGGCGCGCCCGGCGCACCGTCGATGTCGAGGTCGCCGGCAGCCCGATGATGCACGACTTCTCGCTGACCGAGCACCACGTCGTCTTCTATGACCTGCCGGTCACCTTCGACGCCCGGCAGGCCACCGAGATGACCGTGCCCCGCGGGCTGCGGCTGCCGGCCCGGCTGCTGCTCTCGGCACTGATCGGGCGGGTGCGCATCCCGGACCCAATCGCTGCGCGAGGGCCCGCGCCCAAGGAGACCGACCGGCGGTACCCCTACTCGTGGAATCCGAAGTATCCCGCCCGCGTCGGGGTGATGCCGCGCGAGGGCGGCAACGCCGACGTCCGCTGGTTCGACGTGGAACCCTGCTACGTCTACCACCCGATGAACGCCTACGACGACGGTGACACCATCGTGCTCGACGTGGTGCGCCACCCCAAGATGTTCGACACCGACCACCTGGGGCCCAACGAGGGGCCGCCGACGCTGGACCGCTGGACCGTCGACCTCGCCGACGGCAAGGTCCGCGAATCCCGTGTCGATGACCGCGGGCAGGAATTCCCGCGCGTCGACGAGCGACTGGTCGGCCGGCGCCACCGGTACGGCTACGCGCCCGCGATCGGCGGCGGCGCCGAAGGCGCCGACACCCTGCTCAAGCACGACTTCACCGGCGGCAACATCCGCTCACGCACGCTCGGCGCCGGAAAGGCATTGGGCGAGTTCGTGTTCCACCCGTCCGCCCCCGACGCCGCGGAGGACGACGGCGTGCTGATGGGCTATGTGTACGACCGCGCCGCCGACCGCAGCGAGCTGGCCATCCTCGACGCGCACACCCTTGACGACGTCGCCGCCGTCAAGCTGCCGCACCGGGTGCCCGCCGGATTTCACGGCAACTGGGTGCCCAGCGCAAGCTGACGCTCCCTCCCATCGCCGCTGGCGCGTGCCGGCTGGCTAAGGTCCCAGGGATGCGTGATCTCCTTCGTTCACTGCCCGTGTTCGCTGAAAGCGGTGGGGATTTTGACACCCAGAATTCTGATCTTGAAGAACCTCGACGACCAGGGTTGGTGGTTCGCAACCAATGCGAGAGCGCGAAGGTCAATCAGCTGGCTGCGCATCGGAAAGCCGGGCGGCATGTGAGCTGGCGGTAGCTGACGCGAAGGAGCGGCTCGTCGGTGATCCCGGACTCGTCTCGCCGACATGGCAGGTGTACATCGTTGCCGCGCAGACCGTCGAGTTCTGGCAGGGCGATGTCGACCGCATCCACACCCGCGTTCGCTACCACCGGCTCCCGGATCGCTGGGAGCACACGTTGCTCTGGCCGTAAGCACCACCCAGTAGCGTTGAGGCATGCCGTTGCTCATCGACCGCATCGACCACGTCGTGCTGAACTGCCGCGACATCGACGTCGTCGCCGACTGGTACGAGAGGGTGCTGGGCATGCGACGCGAGATCTTCGGTGACGGGCGGCTCGCACTTCTGTTCGGCAACCAAAAGATCAACCTCCGGCCCACTGGTGCGCCGAATTGGGAAACGGGTGCAGTGGATGCGCCCGGCTCGGAGGACCTGTGCTTCATCGCCGATGCCACCGCCGACGAGATCGGCGCGCACCTGAGAAGTTGCGGCGTGACGATCACGAACGGCCCGGTCAGCAAGACCGGAGCGCTGGGGCCGATGACGTCGCACTATTGCCGTGACCCCGACGGCAACCTGATCGAGATCGCCAGCTACCGCGGTTAGCGAAGGTCCACGTTGGTGCCATCGGCTGTCCAGCCTTCGACTGGACGAAGGCTGTACTGGGTTCCGATGTCGCCTGTCGCGTAGTAATTGAAGAACAGCTCCGCGGCGTCGGTGGCGTCGAAAACTTCTGGGCGGCTGACCATCTCAGTGCTGCGCGGCAATGCGATCGGCACATCTGCGGGCGGGTTGCCGTCGTGCGGATGTCCGACGATGTAGCGCACCGACTCAACACCCCATCGATGGCCACCAGGCTTGCGGATCTGGACGGTCATTGCATCGTGGCGACCGCCGGCCTGCAGGTAGGCAGTGGTCTCTTCGCCCGCTTCCAGCATCTTGTCGTAGCCCTTGCCGTCGGGCAGCGCCCACAGGGACAGCGCCCACGGCGCTGCACCGTCGAATCGGCGCAGCGTGTCCGCGAACACATTGATGTCGGCGCTCGGGCCGATTTCCCTGGTGAAGATGCCGCCGTCGTACTCCAGGACGTGGGTGAAAGCGGCCATGGCGGAAAGTTTATCGGCGTCAGCAGACGTCCTCCGGCGGCAGTATGCGCCCATTAGGCCGTGGGCGGGGATGTCGGGCGAAACTGTTGGATAGCCTTCAAGAGGTTGTCGACCTCACCGCCGTCGTTGTCGATCTGGTCGGGTGAGACAAAAGTCCCCCACCCCGGCAGGGTGGCGTGTGGGACCTGCACGGTGCCCTGAGTGGGGGCACCGGGCACACCGGCACTGCCTTGAATCGGCGGGGCGGCAGGGGGCGGCCAGGTGACGCGGATGAGGTCTGTCCGGACGACCTCGATGGGCTGACCGTTCAGCGTGCCCCGCGCCGGCGTCCCGGCGTTGACGAGGTTGTCGACAATCTGCTGATTTTCGGTGAGCGGCGATGCGTTCACCTTGTGTTCGATACCGATGTACTGACCCGGCGTACCGGTGGGTTGCAGCGCGTCGTAGAGGCGCACGTACGTGTTACCCGTTGCCGGGTCGGTGACGCGGACCTGGATCTGTTGCCTGATCAGCGGTATGCCGCGCTTCTCCATTTCGTCGAACGTTTGGTTCATCGCGGCATCGCCGTCGACCCCGGTGTTGGCCGGAGCCCACTGCCCATTGGGCTTGTGGTCCGGGTAGGTCGGATGTCTTCCGTTGTCTCCCGGATTGTCGGGCGTCCCCGGCGTGGGAGCGGCTGGGTCCTGCTTCCACGTGCGGTCGACGGCCTGGATTTCGGGTTTCTTCTGCGGCGTGGTGACCGGGGTGCCGCCGAACTGGGCGGCGTTGACGCCGGCGATAGCGGAGGTGACCTTGCCGGCCACTTCCGTGTCGACGGCCGCCAGAGCTTCTGCGCGGGCGCGGATCTCGGTACCAAAAAGCTGGGCCTGAGCCTGGCGGGCGGCCTGCAGTGCCGGTGGACCGGTCATCTGGCTGGTGACCGACAGGTCCTCGCCCACCGCGAAACCCGCGGCCCGGGCGTCCGCCACCGCCTCCAGCGCCGGCTGCCGTGCGAAGCCGATTTCCTCAGCCCCATAGCGGGCTGCACTGGCCGCGGAATGCAGACTGTCAGCCGCGCCGACCACCACCGCTCGGTCGCTGCCCGTGCGCAGCAGGGCCGCGTCTGCGGCCTCGCCTTCCCACGGAGTCCCCCCCGGGTACGGCGCTTCGCGATGAATCGCGGTGAAGGCGTCCCCCCAGGTCTGCGCAGTCTGCGTCCAGTGGGTGGCCGCGGTCTGCAGATGCTCTGTGCTCCACCCCTGAATCTGAGACAGGGTGGGCGCCGCGGCCGTGACCGCCGCCATCTACATCGCCGTGGCACCCGGCCGGATAACCGCGGCGAGGTCTCCTGCCGAAGCAAAGTCGGTGGTCACATACCCCACTGCCGCGCTCGACGCAGCCGCTGCCGTCGATTGCATCCGCGCCGTCAGCCGCGCACCCGCCGCGACGACATCGGCATGCGCGGCCTGCACCGCAACTGCCGATGGTTGAAAGCCGCCCCCGCAGTCCGCGGTGAAAGCGATCGATCCCACCACTGCGGCTTGCTGTTCGCAGTGGGCCGCCAGGGCGCTCAAACCCGCGGCATCGACACGGACTGAGCCCACGACTCTTACCTTAAGGCTCAGTGACAGGGCCACCGATCAGCAAATACCGACCAGCAGGACCGGCACACAGATACCGTGATGCAACGATGCCACGTGTGCGGCGTGGACGCCGATAACGAAGGGACCCTGTGGTGGCGAAAAAATCGAAGAAGACCACGGTGACTTGGTTGTCCGAACCGGCAGTGCACGACTACCCGGCGGCGCAGTCGTTCCTGCGCCTGATCGCCACACCAGACGTTGTGACGGATTGCACCACTCTGCTATCTCAGGCCGCCACCGTGCAGCAGCACGCCAAGGACATTCTGCGCGCGGCGCGGCTGCCGTTGCTACCGCCCGATGACCCCGAGGTCGCCAAGGACTTGAAGGCGGTCGCCAGGGGCACCTCACTGTCGCCGATCCTGCTCATCGCAGGCGATATGGGCAGCGGGCGCGTCCTGCAGATCGCGGACGGCTATCACCGCGTCTGCGCCAGCTACCACCTCAGCGAAGACACCGAAATCCCCTGCCGGCTGGTAACTCTGCCCGAATAGCCAATGGACATGCGGTTCTGACGGTGTCGTGCCAAGAATCCGCCAAGGCGTCCGTCGCAACCTTGAGCTGACCGGCCCACCGGGGGTTGGCACCAGCGAGGAACCAGCCATGAGCCGAATTTCACGATTTGCGAGCCGGCACAATCGAGTCCTGTCGCGTTGGGGCTGGCGGCGGCTGGTGGCCGTGACGCCTTGCCTGCTGACCGGGTTCGCGCAGATTGGCCTACCAAACGCATCGGCGGACCCGGGCCAGCTCGGCCAACTGGACTTCGGCGGTCTGACGCGCACCTACACGGTGCACACACCTGTTGGCGTGAGCCACCCGGCCGGTCTGGTGGTGAGCCTGCACGGCGTCGGCGGCACCGGCCGCGGGATGGAGTCGGCAACGCACAACGACGCCGCCGCCGACGAGCACGGCTTTGTCGTCGTGTATCCCGACGGCGTGGACAACAGCTGGGCCGACGGGCGTGGGGCTACCGAGGCGGATGCCCGCGGCGTCGACGACGTCGGGTTCATCACCGCGCTGGTGAGCAAGCTGGTCGGCCAATACGGCATCGACCCCGGCCACGTGTTCGCTACCGGCATGTCCGACGGCGCGTTCATGACCAATCGGCTGGCCTGTGATCGCGCCGACGTCTTTGCGGCCATCGCGCCAGTCTCGGGGACTCTCGGCGTCAACGTACCTTGTGCCCCGTCGCGACCGGTGGCCGTCATGGAAGCTCATGGCACCGCCGACCAGCGCGTACCGTTCAACGGCGGCCGAGTGGTCGGCAAGGCCGGACCGTCCACCGTCGTGGCCGCCCCGGCGATGGCCACCCGGTGGCGTGACACGGACGGCTGCCAGGGCACGCCCGCCGAAGAGACGCTGCCCGGCACCGAGGTCCACCGCTTCACCAGCGCCTCGTGCGCGGCCGGGACGGCAGTCGTGTTCGTGCAAATCGACGGCGGCGAGCACACCTGGCCCGGCGGTGCACGCGGGTTCGACGCGTCGGAGGCTTCAGCACAGTTCTTCGCCGGCCACGCCCGATCGTGACCTGAGTCCGGCACCGGGATACCCGTGGGACCGGCTCGTACACGGCGACCTCGCCGGAGCCGAGGAAGAACTGACCCGTGCAAGAGGCCGCGCGGACAAACTCGGATATCCCCAGAGGTCGTACAACGACCTGTACGCCATCGATATGGAGATTTGGGCTCGTACCGAAGCCGGCCAGTTCGACCGCGCGCGTGCGTTGGTGGCCGAGCTGGTGGAGAAGTCCGACCGGTACGGCCTGGACTACTTGTACTGGCAGCTGTTGGAGAAAACCGAGCTGGCGATGGTCGAGGGTCGGGCGTTATTGGCGTCGCGCGATCCCGACTCCGCCGCGGTGGCGGCGCAGCTTCATTCCCTGACTCAGGCGGTCGAGGTGTGGCGAGCATTGGGCGCCGCCACATATCGGCCGTTTTATTGGTGCATCCTTGGCCAGCTTCTGGCTGCCATCGGCGCGCGGGACCAAGCGCGCGCTCGTCTCGATGCCGCGCTGCAGTTCACTGCCGACAGCGGGGTGCGGTTCTACGACGCCGAACTGCTGCGGACGCGGGCTCACACCTGCGCAGACCCGGACGCGCGCGCTTCGGGCCTCGCCGCTGCCCGCGATCTTGCTCGACGGCAAGGTGCGTGGCTGTTCCAATTACGCGCCAGCCTTGATGATTTCGAGTTGCGCGGTGAGCCGGCGCGCTCTCATCTGATCGACTCCCTCGCTGAGATGACGGTCGACAGTGCCCCTCCTGAAGTGTCGCGGGCGCGGGCGGCCCTTCGCTGATTCGTCAAGCGCCGCGCCTATGCGCAGAGTTGCACGAACCCGAGCGGCCCCGAAAGGCACGGCGGGGCTGCGTCGTATCCCCCGTATCCGTAGTAGTACGGAGCCGGCGGCGGCGCCCAACCTGGACCGCCCCAGGGGCCGGGGCCCGGCCCGTGCCCCCACCGATCTTGGGAAAACTGAGTTCCCGGCGCCGCTGGCGCGGCGGTGGCCACTCCCGACCCGATTCCCAGCGCGGCCAATCCAAGCGCTGCTGCGACGGCTGTTCCTGCCGCCGTGCTCATCAAGTGCTTCATGCCAAACTCCCGTAAAAATATCAACTGGCCAACGTGGCTCTGGTCCTCCCCGACACGGGCCAAAGTCATTGCAGGACAACAGATGCTGACTCGATTGCAATCCATCGTCCAAAGCCGATTCTACCGCCGTGAAGCTGTGTATAACTTATCTAATTGCTATGAAAACGGGTGCACGAGGCAGGGGCGACTCGACCTGCCCTACCTGGTCTTGACGGGTAGCCGCGCCCAGCCCCTCACACTGGATGTCCGTGCTCGGCTCGCATTGCCGTAGTCAACGTCCCAGTCGGTCCATCGTTTGAGCACCTCTTCGAATGCGACCCGCGCCTCAAGCCGCGCCAGAGCCGAGCCGAGGCAGAAATGCAGTCCTTGTCCGAAGCTCAAATGGCCGCCCTTCCGGTGGATGTCGTACCGATTGGGTTCAGTGAATCTCGTCTCGTCACGATCGGCCGACCCGTTGAGTAGCAACATGTAGGACCCCTCGGTCACCGTGTCCCCGTGCAGCTCGACGTCGCGAGCGACATAACGCGCCTGCACCGGAGACGGCGGCTCGTAACGAAGTGTCTCCTCCACCGCAGAGGGGATCAGCGACGGATCCGCGACCAGTTCGCGCCGTTGATCGGGATGTTCACCAATCAGTTGACCCATGAATCCGATCAGCCGGGCGGTGGTTTCGTTGCCGGCGCCGGCGATCATCGCGGTGTACGCGAGAACCTCAGTGCGTTCGAGCGAGCGACGAGTTCCGTCCGGTTCTTCTACCTCCGCGTTCAGCAGCTCGGTCATCAAGTCATCGGAAGGATGCGTCGACCTCCACTCGATGTATTCGGCGAACATCGTGATCGAATCCTCGAAGATCGTTGCGCTGACACCGGTGGTCCCGTCCTGTTGTGAGCCGACCGTGATGCTCTTGTCATTGCGATCGCGGATCTGCTGTTGCCCTTCTTCGGGGATGCCCAACAGGTAGCCGATCGTCCGCATCGGCATGATCGCGCCGAGATCGGCGACGAAGTCAAACCCGTCCGTATCACGAAGCGGATCCAGTGCCCGCGAACAGAAATCACGCACCAAGTCTTCTACGGCCAGCATCCGGCGTGGGGTGAAAACTCGTGACAACAGGCGTCGGTGCAAGTCGTGCAGAGGGGGATCCTCGAACAACAAGATTCCGGGCGGTACTTCGATGCCACTGAACAAGATGTCTGCGGTCGTGCCCCGTCCCGACCGATACGTCTGCCAATCAGGAAGTGCAGACGCGACGTCGTCGTACCGACTCAGGGCGTAGAAGTTGTACTTGTCGTTGAAATACAAAGGGGCCTCTGCCCGCATCCGTTGCCACACTGGATATGGATCGTCGTCGATCTCGTAGTCGAACGGGTCGTAGTACAGCTCTACGGTCGGGCTGCTCGCCACTGGTCCACCTTCCGTTCTTCGGTGCGCTACTGGGGTTGGTTCGGTACACCTGGGAACAGCTGCCCGGTCGGTCCCGAGGTCACCCAACCTCCGAGCTTCGTAACCAGATGGGGCGCAAAAACGGCGCCGTAGAGGAGGTTTCCGATGACGACGACAGCGACGATGGATAGGACTGTCGATTGAAGACGGGTCTTCGACACCTTCTCGGCCCACATCTCAATGACATTTCGTCCTTCCGAATCCGTCCGGCCGAGGAGGTAGGTGAAGACCATCATCTGCACACCCATCGCTATGGCGTCATAGATGGGGTACTGGTGCTTGGTCCCCTCGAAGAGGCCGAGTCCGGGGATCACGTAGGCGTAATAGAAGACGCCGAGCCGGGCTCCGATGAACGCATTGAAGAACAAGGCCCAGCAGAAGCCGACGACGAGGCCGACGGTCAGGAGCGTGGTCGGTCTGCGCAAGTTGAACTTCGCGCTCACCCATCGCCCGAGCGCCGCGCCGATCACGGCAGGCAACACGAAGTACGAGATGTAGCCGACGGGCACGGACGAGGGCAGCCCACCCCACGTCATGTTCAACGGCCACCACGAAGGCATGCGAGGAACAGCAGGTGGGAACTGCGCGTACATCGCCCAGTCGTACGGTGCCTCGATCCACGAGAACGAGATCGCCGAGATGCAGAGAAGGAGAAGTGGATGGAGGCGGCGGTGGCGAATGCTCAGATACACACCCGCCGCGGTGAACAGGATGCCCCCACCCCAGCCGAAGATCACGGCCGCTTTCAGCAACGGGGTCAACTCGTTGCTCATCGATTGCGCTCTTCACTCGCGGCACCGCGCGCTTCCGGGTCGAAGTACACGACCAGGCCGAATATGAGGGCGATCAGTCCAAACAGTGTGCCGAGCATGATGACTGCACCCACATCTGCGCCCCTTCCGACACGATCTCCAGATTTTCTAATAGTGGATACTATTCTAAGTGCCGGGTCAAGGCCGACTATCGTGAATGCCGTCAACCGCTCAGCGCGGTTCAAGGAGCGAACGATCTTGCCCCAGCCACCTTCTTCCAAGAAGCAGATCCCGGCTGAGATGTCGCCTCCCGCAATCCGCCGGCCCCGCGGCGAGCCGCGCAGACTCCTGCTTGACGCTGCCCGCGAACTGTTCGCCCGCCAGGACTACCGCAACACCACGACGCGTGAAATCGCCGAGGCGGCCGGAGTCAGTGAGTACCTTCTTTTCCGCCACTTCGGCTCCAAGGCCGGATTGTTCCGGGAAGCACTTGTCCTTCCTTTCACAAGCTTCGTCGAGGAATTCGGCCGAACGTGGCAATCGGTCGTCCCCGAGGAGACCGATGAGGAAGAACTGACCCGGCATTTCGTCGAGCAGCTCTACGACGTGGTTGCCGAACATCGGGGCCTTCTTCTGACGCTCGTAGCATCAGAGGCGTTCAGCGAGGCCGAAATTGCTGACGCGGGCATCGGCGACATTGGACGGGCACTCGCGGTGCTCAGTCAAATCAGCGCTGAGGGCATGCACTTACGTGGGATGCGGTCGAGCCAATCTGATCTGCCGGCGCACTCAACGGTGGCAATGATCGTCGGCATGGTTGCACTGCGTTCGACCTTTTTCGGCGCTGCGCAGCCGTCGAGGGAAGCGATCGTCGATGAGCTTGTCCAAGCGATTCTCCACGGCTTCCTGCATCGGCACGACTGAGCAACGGGCGGCTGTGACGTCGAAGTTCCTGCTAGCAGGGGTCGCGAAGATTGCAGGTAACAGGGTGCTTACCCGCGTGGCAGCTGGGACGACATCGAGGTGCATGGGGCGCACCGTAAGAGACAGCCAACCACGGCCACCCAGCAACAGCGGAGACACCACGATGAAGACGAAGATCAGTTATCTGACAACGATGTTGGTGGCGACCGCCGCCACTGGTGCGGCGATAGGCCTCGCGCCGGTTGCCATCGCCGCTCCTGGCGACACCTCCGGGATCGACAGCCCGACTGGCCCCAGCCTGTGGAGAGGCGGCGATCCCGCTGGCGGCACCGGCATCGACTCCGGGTCCGACACCGGGGACGGCCCCGGCTACTGGAGGGGCGGCGATCCCGCAGGCGGCACCGGCATCGACTCCGGGACCGATATCGGGAGCGGCCCCACCATCTGGAGCGGCGGCGAGTCCGCTGCCGCCATAGGCTAGACGGCCAGGCCGAAGACCTGCACGGCGGCCGACTTACCCTTCAACGCATGCGATCCCCCGTCGGTGAGTCCGGGCAGTCGACGAACCAGGGCATCGACGGACTGGCGGGTGAGAAGGATCGCGTCACCGGTGGTCTTCGTGAGCTGCTCGACGCAGGCAGCGACGTTCACGGTGTCGCCGATGAGGGTGAACTCGAGCTTGCCTCCGCCGCCGATGGTGCCTGCGATCACCAGTCCTGTGTTGATCCCGATCCCGATGCGAAGCGCGTCGCCGAATCGCTCGGCGACGAGCGGTGAATCAGAACCGCGGCGGTCATGGCGGTGTCGGCGTGATCCGGCAGGTCGTTGGGGCGCCGAAGACGGCCAGCGCGCCGTAGTCGGCGGCGGGCCCCCACGCCGGACCACCCGCCCTAAACCACAGTCACCGGCCGCTGTCTGCCCTACTTAGGTACTTTGGCGGCGATCTGGTGGGCGATATTGACCGCAGCGTCGCCCGGGCTATCGCTGCATGCGGTGATGTCGATGGCGACGTTGTTGGCCACAGTCAGCGCCCGCTGACAAGCCGGACCGTCGGCGCTCTTCTTGGTTGTGCTCAGGGTGCCGTTGGCGTTTGCGATCGACCCTACTGAGATCTGTGCCTCGCTGACCCCGCTGCGGTATTGGTGGCAGGCGGGCCAGCGCTGGGCCGAGGTGGTGAAGAAGTGCGCCGCGTCGTTGGCCGCGGGAAACGAAACGACCGCCTGTGTGACAGAGTGAGTGACGTTCTCGCCGGGCTCTTGAAGGTACTGTAGGCGCACGCCGGTCCATCCGGTGTCGGCATAGACCGGGGCCTGAGCGGCGAGCAGTGGTAGGCAGTCTTCGTTGTCAATTCCGGTATTGCCCTCAAACATCGTGGTGAGTGTTTGCGAGACCGATATTCCCGTGGTGCCCATGAGAGTGTTGATTTGATCGGGAGTCAACAGCAGCCCATCTAGGGCAGCCGCCGCAACCGGTGCCGCAGAGGTGGTGATTGCGGCGTTCTTCTGTGTGACGCTGCTACAGGCGGCGGCCAGCATGCACGCGCTCGCCAGAACCAGTGCCCCTGTCAGCCGTCGCATATTCATCCAGCTCCCCGATTTCGACAAGTGTGGATGCTAACGACATCGGGTGGCGTGGTGGCTGATTGCGGAACGCCGCTCAAGTGCGAGTCGGAGGGCGTTAGGCGGCTCGCTATCAGTGCTGCGGCACCTCGATGTCGGAGACCAGTACACGCACGCCGCCGGTGGAGAGTTGCGCCATGGCGGTGAAGAACGCGCCTGCTTCCGGTGTGGTCACCGCCGCACTGACGGCAGCGTAATCCGGGTAGTACAGGTCGATCATGCGGTACGCAGGCGTCGGACTCCCATCTTCTTTCGGCCAGACCTTCGAAGTCTCGAGCCGGAGATATCCCGGTATTCGCCGAGCGGCCTCCAATTGCTCCGACTCATAGGCGACTTCGAAGGCGTCCGGGTCGGTGGGGTTGTCATAGATGACCGTGATCTTGGTTTCGGACAATGGATTTCCCCTTGCGTCGTTTTCCGATCTCGTTGCCGACATCATGACTGCTAAGCCGACGAAGGTAAAGGTGCTTGCGCCCTTGCGCCCTGCACGGAGAAGGACACGATATTCGCTGACGCCTGCGGCTGGTGTGTCAGGAAGCCAGGTCTACGCCGCCGCCGGGGTTCTTTATGTAGGGGTCGTAGGGCACTTCGTCGCCGGGGGCAAAGGTGCCGGATGGCACGAATGGAGAGGCTCCGCTCCCGTAGGGCGAAGGCGCATCATGGCCCGCAGCACCGGTCCCATCGCCTGCGTTGCCGGCAGCGGCGCTGGCGACGGGCGCAAAGACGAGTGCCCCACCTAACGCGGCGACGGCCAACCACGCTGCGACGCGTTTGATGGTTGTTTGCATGATTCTCTCCTGTTTTTTGAGTCGCCGATTTGGCTCCATGCACCTCATCGTTGCCGCCCCGCGGACTGGTGTCGTCGGCGCTGACATCCATTCCGAACTTGGCGTTAGCATGAAAGTTCGCACTCTTAGGTGTTTTTCAGGTCCGACTCATGTCGTGACAAGACTTCCGGCGCACCCTGCCGACCACTGCTATCTCGCTGCGAGGCGCGCACGACGGCCGCGCCACTCTCGCCTCCGGGCCATGTCCATGCGCCGGGGTCTGGCCGGAGATCGGGCCATTGCTTTCCGCGCGCTGCGCTCGTCGCGCACCGCGGGCTGTTCAGTGCGAACTACGCCGACCGCGCGATGTCGGCCTGATGCGCCGGGGCCCTGTGAATTCGCTCTATTTGACGCCAACGCAACCGTGGCGTGATGTGCTGTGCCCTGGACATCAAAAAGTCCGTCACCGGGCCTCGCACTGGCTCAGCCCGCGAAAGTACGCTAAAGCACGCGAGGTGACGTGCGGAGACGCGGAGCCGCGGTGACGGCGTCAACAGTGGTCAACATTGGGCGAAGGTTTGCCACGCCAGCAAAGAGCCGCCCGCTCATGCGAATCGGACCCCGAAATAACCTGTACGTCCTTTCTGTTCGCGTCTACAGGAGGTAACGC
Organism: uncultured Actinomycetota bacterium; assembly: GCA_963759655.1. GTDB lineage: Bacteria > Actinomycetota > Actinomycetes > Mycobacteriales > Mycobacteriaceae > Mycobacterium. Next base: position 85,175 of record CAVXAG010000036.1, read on the forward strand.
CATGGGAGTCGCGTTGTGGGCAATCGGAACCTTGGTCGCCGCAGTCGTGGTTGCGAACATGCCATCCGGCCGGCCGGAAACCCCCCGCCATTCAAGGTCACGTCGCCGAGCTCGTCAAAGCGGTTTCTTTTGGGGGCGGGTGCGTCGAGATGAGCCCGATGGGCTTCATATGTGAGGGGCGGTCCTATGGTCTTGTTGTAGTCGCAATCGATTGGTGGGAGGCGACATGAGCTATCGGATAATTGTGGTCGGGACGGACGGCTCGGCGTCGTCGTTCCGTGCGGTCGACCGCGCAGGCAGGCTCGCGGCGCAACATAGTGCGAAGCTGATCGTCGCGAGCGCGCATCTCCCCACTGAGGAGAAGGGAAGCTGGTCAAGACCACCCACGCCCGATCGTGTGACTGACCCCCGCGCCGCCGACAGCCTCGCGGGCGAGGGCGGCTACAAGATGCATGGCAGGGCCCCCACATATGCGATCCTTCGGGAGGCCCGCGACCGAGCGAAGGCCACCGGCGCCCAGGACATCGAAGAGCGGGCGATCGCCGGCGCGCCAGTCGATGTGCTGGTGAATTTGGCCACGGAGGTCAACGCAGACCTGCTCGTCGTCGGCAACGTAGGACTGGGCACGGTCGCCGGGCGTCTACTGGGCTCGGTGCCCGCCACCGTCGCCCGCAGGGCCAAGATAGACATCCTGATCGTCCACACGGTCGGATAGGCCCACCTATGGTCGAGCGGTGACGATCACCTACGACCAGGCGCTGCGCACGCAGATCCAGAAACGCCTCGCGGATCATGACCGCCGCGCCGTGACCGACCCGACGAAGCGCCGCGCGGCGGTCGCCGTCGTGCTAGTCGACTCCGATCTCGGTGAGGACGGGATCAACGCGCCAGCTGACGACAGGACTGCCGGGCCACCGCTGCCGGGAGCCGGCCTCGATGGCCGCATGGTCAATGTGTCGGGTGGTGCTGCATTCCTTCTGTGCCGCAGAGCATCTCGTCTCACCTCTCATGCAGCGCAGTGGGCACTCCCCGGCGGTCGCGTAGACCCAGGCGAAACCGTGGTCGACGCCGCGCTCCGGGAATTGACCGAAGAGGTTGGCATCGAGCTGTCCGACTCAGCGGTCCTGGGCCTCCTAGACGACTACCCGACGCGGTCCGGATACGTCATAACCCCGGTGATGATATGGGGCGGCGGACGGCTCGATCCCCGTCCTTCGCCCGACGAGGTGGTGGCGGTCTACCGGGTGGGTCTACACCAACTGCAACGCAATGATTCGCCGCGGTTCCTCTCCATCCCAGAGAGCCCGCGACCGGTCGTGCAGATCCCACTCGGAACCGCCCTCATCCACGCGCCGACGGGTGCTGTGCTGTTGCAGGTGCGTTGGCTGTGCCTGGAAGGACGCCACGACGCCGTTAATGAACTCGAGCAGCCGGTCTTCGCATGGAAGTAGCCGGACCTCATCTTCTTGGTGGAGCTGCCGGGGTCTGTCGGCGCTCCTAGAGGGACCAAGAGTCGGTCCTATGCGTCCCAACGTCGGGGACGTGGGTGTTATCCCCCGCCCCGTTCGGGTCCATCCTGAAAGCCTCTGCGATTCAACACCGTTGCCGGGTATGCGGGCCTGGCCTAATAGATGTTGTTGATAAACGTCCCACTCGTTTGGTTGATCTCACCAGCGACATGGACCGGATCCGAGGCGTTCGGCGCGTTTACGGTTTGCGGAAGCCACGCTGACACGGAGGACGCGTCTGGCCTGTCGACGCAAATTTTGCATTGCGACTTTCGGAAACCGGCTGGTCCGTATCGTTCAGGCCTGTCACGCCTCGCCCCGGAGGAGCTCTGATGCGGTTATTCCACACCGTTCTGAGTCGCAGCGGGCCGGTGCTGCTGACTGTCCTGTTGGCCACCGTACTCGTCCTCCCCACCGACGCCGTCGCCGCGACGGGATCCGGCACGCGCCCGCTGCGTGGGCTGGCCTTGGACGCGGTCACCATCCCAGAGCTGCAAGAGCGTATGCGGGCCGGCGTGCTGACCGCCGTCGAGCTGACACAGGCCTACTTGGACCGCATCGCCGCCGTGAACGATGAGGTCGGGGCGGTGCTGAGGGTTAACCCGTTGGCGCTCGAGGAGGCTGCGCACAGCGATACCGTCCGCGCCACGCAGGGCCCACGCAGTGCGATGGAGGGCATCCCGGTCCTGCTCAAGGACAACGTGGACACCAAGGAGACGCCGACGACGGCCGGGTCCCGCGCGCTGCTAGGCGCCGAGCCAAATGACGCCACGATCACCGGCAAGCTACGCGAGGCCGGCGCGATCATCATCGGCAAGGCCAACCTCTCCGAGTGGGCCAACTTCCGCTCGGTGAACGCGACCGACGGCTGGAGCGGGGTCGGCGGCCAGACGGCCAACCCCTACGTCCTCGACCGCAGCGCCTGCGGCTCCTCCAGCGGATCGGCGGCGGGTGTGGCGGCGTCGCTTGCCCAGGTGGCTATCGGCACCGAGACGGACGGCTCGCTCGTCTGCCCGTCGGGCACCACGGGCGTCGTCGGGCTGAAGCCGACCCTCGGTCTGGTCAGCCGGGAAGGGATCGTGCCGATCTCCGTCGAGCAGGACACGGCCGGTCCGATCGCCCGCCACGCCGTTGACGCCGCGATCCTGCTGTCGGTCGTCGCCGGTCAGGACCCGGCCGACGCCGCTACGGCGGAGATTCCGGGCGACTTCGACGCCAACTTCATGGCGCTGGATTCCCACAAGCTCAAGGGCGCCCGGCTCGGCGTCTTGACACTGAGCCGCGAGGAGTCGCAGGCCGTCGACGACCGGACCAAGGCGGTGTTCGCCATGGCGGTGAATGAGCTGGTGGCCGCCGGTGCCACGACGGTGCCGGTGCAGCTGGCCCACCGAGACGAGATCGGCGCCGGTGAGACCCCGGCCCTGCTGGCTGAATTCCACCGCGACATCGAGGCCTATCTGGCCGCCACACCCGGCAACCACCCCGCGGACCTCGCCGGTCTCATCGCGTTCGACCGCCAGGACCCGGACGAGCTGGCCTACTTCGGCCAGGAGCTGTTCGAGCAGGCCGAGGCGTCCCCGGTGCCGGCCGACGACCCGGCGGTCCGCGAGCAGCGAAACACGATCCGCACTCTGGCCCGCGCGTCCATCGACGACACGCTGGCCCAGGGCCATCTAGACGCCATCGTGGCACTCACCAACACACCGGGCTGGGTGATCAATTACTTCAACCGCGGCGGTGTCGCCGACGAGTTCCGCTACGGCAGCGCGGAGCCGGCCGCGGTTGCCGGGTACCCGAACGTCACCGTGCCCGCCGGGTTCGCCGGGCCCCAGGGGGCGCTACCAATCGGCATCAGCTTCTTCGGCGCCCGCTGGCACGACGCCGAGATGCTAGACCTTGCCTACGCCTTCGAGACCGCGACCCATGCCCGCCGGGCGCCCGGATACCTGCCGACCGTGCGGAGCTGACCGGTACACCACAGCATCATCACCCTGGCCGACATCAACGAGTCGGTCGCGCGCATACCTGCTGGCTGCCACCGAAACCTAAAAGGTAAAGGCGTCTCATCATGCGATTCGTGAACAACCGCGACATCCGCCTGCCAAGCTGGAACCGTCAGGAAACGATCCGCGCTCAAGGAGCCCCGCGGCAGCCGTCACCTCCCCCGGGCCCCCGATGTGCGATCCGTCCCGACCGGCGTTGACGCCACTGTGTCAGGCGCGGCGACACGTCGCCAGCTCTAACACAGAGGAAGGGCATCGCGATGACGGACGACACGACACCCATCGCCGGTGACCTGCTCGGGCAGGGTGAGCCGGGCCATCCTGCCGTGGGGCGTGGCCCGAACGCCGGTGGTGAGTTTTCCCGGGAGGATTATCGCCATCCGGCTGCGGGCTGGGGCGCAGCTCGCAGTGTGGCAAGGGTGTTGGCGCAGAGCCGGGAGCTGGTTGCAGGCACACGGGCGATCCAACAGATGAACCATGAGAACGGGGGCTTCGACTGCCCGGGGTGCGCGTGGCCGGATGACCTCAAGGGCCTGCACCTGGACATCTGCGAAAACGGTATTAAGCACGTCACCTGGGAGATGACCCGCAAAAGGGTCGACCGCGGGTTCTTCGCCGGGCACACGGTGACTGAGCTATCGGGGTGGACGGATTTCGCGCTGGAGGACCAGGGTCGGCTGACCGAACCGATGGTCTATGACGCCGAGTCGGACAAGTACGTGCCGATCTCCTGGCCGGCGGCCTTCGAGCTGGTGGGCTCCACGCTGCGAGGCTTGGAGAGCCCGCATCAGGCGTCGTTCTACACATCGGGCCGGCTCAGCAACGAGGCAACGTTTCTCTACCAACTCTGGGTGCGGGAGTTCGGCACCAACAACTTGCCGGACTGCTCGAACATGTGCCACGAGGCCAGCGGCCGGGCGCTGACCGCGTCGTTGGGGACGGGTAAGGGCACATGTGAGCTGGCCGATTGGGAGAAGGCGGACCTGCTGTTGGTAATGGGGGTCAACGCCGCGTCCAACGCGCCGCGGATGCTGACATCGCTGGCCGAGGCGCATCGGCGCGGCGCGCAGATCGTGCACGTCAACCCGCTGATCGAGGCCGCCAGTCGCCGCACGATCGTGCCGCACGAATTCCTCGCGATGGCTGCCTTCCACGCCACCAAGATCGGAACGATGAATGTTCAGCCCCGCATCGGCGGGGACCTGGCGTTGCTGCGCGGGGTCGCCAAGGTCGTTTTGGAGCGCGCGAAGACCGACCCCAAGGCCATCGATCAGGAGTTCCTGCAGCGGCACACGACCGGCTTCGAGGCGTACCGGTCAGTCGTCGAGCAGACCGGGTGGGCCGAGATCGTGCACCAGTCCGGTGTCGAGCACAAAGCGATCCGGGAACTGGCCGAGGTGTATCTGGGTGCAGACCGCACGATCGTTTCCTGGTGTCTGGGTTTGACCCAGCAGGAACACGGAGTCGACACCGTCCGCGAGATCGTGAATCTGCTTTTGCTGCGTGGCAATATCGGCCGTGAAGGCGCCGGGCCTTCCCCGGTGCGCGGCCACAGCAATGTGCAGGGTAACCGCACCTGTGGGATCGATCACCACCCTGGCAAGCAGCTGCTGGACCGGCTCGATGAGGTGTGCGCGATCACCGCACCGCGTGAGCCTGGCCTGGGCACCGTCGGCACGATCGAGGCGATGCTGGCCGGGGAGGTGAAGGTGTTCGTCAGCTTGGGCGGCAACTTCGCGCTGGCCACACCGGACACCGAAGCGACCTTTGCCGCGCTGCGCAACTGCGACCTCACCGTTCAGGTCAGCACCAAGCTCAACCGCAGCCATCTGATCCACGGTCGCACCGCGCTGATCCTGCCGTGCCTGGGCCGCACCGAGAAAGATGTCCAGCAGGCCGGCGAGCAGGGCGTCACGGTCGAGGATTCGATGAGCATGGTGCACCTGTCAGTCGGGATGAAAAAGCCCGCATCCCCACAGCTGAAGTCCGAGTGCGCGATCCTGGCCGGCATGGCCAGGGCCACCCTGCCGGATTCGGCCACACCGTGGGAGTACTACTGCCAGGACTACGACCGGATCCGCGACGTCATGGCCAAGGTGTTCGACGGCTTCGAGGACTTCAACCGCCGGGTACGGTTGCCGCTGGGGTTTCGAATCCGCCAGCCGGCGCGCGAGCGCGTCTTCCTCACCCCGTCCGGAAAAGCGGAGTTCTCGGCCGCACCGATGCCCGATGTGGTGCCGGCGCCGGGACGGCTGACGCTGGGCACCGTGCGTTCCCACGACCAGTGGAACACCACCATCTACTCCGACGACGACCGCTATCGTGGGCTGAAGAACCTGCGCACCGCGCTGTTCATGAACGCCGACGACATGCGCGAACGCGGGCTGAAAGAGTTCGACCTCATCGACATCACCAGCTTCGCCCGCGATGGCAGCACCCGCTCCGTTTACGGCTACCGCGCCCTGGCCTACAACACCCCGCGCGGAAGCGTCATCGGCTACATGCCCGAGCTTAACCTGCTGTGCGCGATCGCCGACCACAGCGAGCAAAGCGAACAACCCCTGACCAAACACCTCGTCGTCGAAGTCACCCCGGCGGTGACTGGCCGGCAACGTGAACCCAGTTCGCCGCCGACGAACACGCAAGCGACCTAAGCTCGGCTCCACTTATCGGTCTGGGTGAGCCAGAGCAGATAACCCAGTGGCGGTAGCACAATCACCACGGCGAGCGCGATGACTACGAGAAGTGCGGTGAGCGTCGCGCGCGCGCCGGCAGCCTCGTTGATTGTGAGCTGATCGACCAGCATCCACGGATACTGCCCCACACCCCACCCGCTGATCACGGCACCGACGGCGCCAGCAGCGAAAAACCTTGCCATAGAGTAACTTCGGCGATAAAGAAGGAGGAGAGTGATCGCGCCGGCGAGCGCGGCCACCACCAGCAGCGGCAACGCGGCGCTGAGCAACCGGTGGCTTAGCGTCGGCGCGTCGTGAAGGATGGGATAAAGACCCGCGAACACAATGAGGCCGCTGACAATCCCTACCGCCAGGGTCCGGGCGCGCAACCGCTCGGCCAGCGCTGGGATCCCAACCCGGGCCGCGTCAGCGGTGAGAAACACTCCGGCCAGAAACGCACACGTGGTGACCGCCAGGCAGCCACCGACCAGCGATGTCGGATTGATCCACGAGCTGACTCGGTCGCCGTATCCGCCCGCCGGTACCCGCCCGGAGGCGATGGCGCCGGCCACCGTGCCCAGGAAGAACGGCGTGATCAGCGACGACCCGGCGAAGATCGCGCCGAACAACCTGGCCTGGGTGAATGTCTCGGCGTATTTACGAAATGCGAAACTGGCGCCGCGCAACACGATCCCGGCGAGTGCAAGCATCAAAGGAATGAACAGGGTGGTGGTCGCCGCGGCGAATGCGGCGGGAAACCCGGTCCACCAGATCACCAGGATGTAGATGAGCCAGACGTGGTTGGCTTCCCACACCGGACCGATGCTGTGATCGACGAGCATCCGAAGCTCGCCCGCGCGGCGACCGCCGCCAGCTGTCAGATCGTAGAAGCCAGAACCGAAGTCGGCGCCAGCAAACAGTGAATAGGCGATCACGCCGACAAACATCGCGCCGGCGACCACGTCGGCCAGGGTCATGGACCCGTCGCCGCTCGATCGCCGGTGGGCGCGCCGGTCAAGCTCGCCGGACCGTACGGGCTGGGCAGGTCCTCGTCACCCGCCCGCCATCGCCTGGCCATCGACCGCAGAACGACGAACGCCCCGACGGTCATGCCGAGGTAGATGATCAGCACCCCGGTGTAGCTCCACCACAATCCGGAGCTCATGCTGGCCGCGTCGGTGGTGCGCAGCACATGCCATACCGTCCACGGTTGACGTCCGATCTCGGTGGTGATCCATCCCAATTCCAGCGCCACCACAGCGAGTGGCCCGGCAATGACGCAGAACCGCAGAAACCAGCGATTCCCCAGCAGGTCGTGCCCGCGCCAGCGCGCCAGCCAGAACACCACTGCGACCACCGCGATTAGGCAGCCGATCCCCACCATCAACTGGAAAGACCAGTGGGTGAGGTTAACCGGTGGCCAATCGGATGTCGGGACGGTGTCCAAGCCGGGAACGGACGCACCGAAGGAGCCGCGAGAAATGAATGAGCCGATCCAAGGTATCGGCAATGCCCACCGGACGTCGCCATCGATCAGTACTCCGCCCAGCCGCTCCGGGGAAAGCCCACCCTCGCTGTGAGTCGTCAGTTCCCACGCGGCCAGCTTGGACGCCTGGATGTCGCCGACCTGCAACCCGAGCACATGCCCGATCAATGGTTGCGCGATGGCCCCAACGCTGGCGAAAACGAACGGGACGCTGAACCCGAGGCGGTGATGGGCGTCGGTGCGGCCGCGCAAAAGACCGGCGGCGTACACGCCACACACCACCAGCCCGACGAGCATGAACGCGCCCACCCACATGTGCAGGAACTGCAGCCACGCCAAGTCGTTGAACATCGCCCGCCAGGGGTTGATGTCCGTGACGACGCCGTCACGGATCCTGAACCCGGCGGGATCGTTCAACCACGCGTTCACCGACACCACACAAAACGAGCCGACGATGCCCGACATGGCCATCGGAATGAGCATGGCCAGGTGCCACCGCGGCGGCATGCGGTCCCAGCCGTAGAGGTAAATGCCCAGGAAGATCGCCTCGACGAAGAAGGACAGTCCTTCTAACGCGAACGGCAGGCCAAGGACATCGCCGAACCGGCCCATCAGGCCCGGCCACAGTAGGCCCATCTCGAAGCTGAGGACGGTTCCCGAAACCGCTCCGATCGCGAACAGAACCGCGGATACCTTGGCCCACCGTCTGGCCAGCCGCAGCGCATCAGGGTCGTCGCGAACGATCCCGCGGCGGTGCATCACGAAAATCATGGTCGGAAACGCCACCCCAAAACAGGCCAAGATGATGTGCCAACCTAGCGAGACAGCCATCTGTTCGCGGGCTGGCAGCAGTCCCGGAGGTCCGCCTGCCGCCATCACCGTCACTGAATCGGTCAGCCGCACGAGTCGAGGATCCTGGAGAGGTGTTGACGGCGTCAACAAGGCGAA
>CAVXAG010000037.1:0-44306 GCA_963759655.1 uncultured Actinomycetota bacterium
TGTCGACGGCTTCACCGTTCAGCATCGTGGACGCCAAAGCAGCCTCAAGGTTGAGGTTCGCCGGACAGATCATCGAGACCGGCAGCACCTGCTATCGACTTGCTCACGCCCGTAAGACCTGCCGGCCAAGCTAATCGGTCGTGGGCGTGCCACACCGGATGGCTGAGGCGTTTATCCGCGTGGAGGTTCGGAGTTTCGTCGACGTCGGTCGTGACCGGAATCCTGCTGGCGTGCTTTTGGCGCGGCGTTGCGCCCTTGTGCCGGCCTTTGAACGGGCTTGAGTCTGGCGTTGCGGAGCTCCAGCTGGGTGTAGTCGGATTTCAGCTGGTTGTTTCTGATCTCCAGATCCAGGATGTGGGCGATACCAGCCAGATTCACGCCCTGGTCGACAAGTTCGGTGATCCGCTTGAGGCGCTCGAGGTCGTCGTCGCTGTAGCGGCGGGTGCCCCCATCGGTGCGCGAGGGGGTGAGCAGTCCCCGTCGCTCGTAGAGCCGCAGCGTTTGTGGCCCGACGCCGGACAGCTCGGAAGTCACCGAGATGGGGTAGACACCGCGCGCCAATCGGGATATCGAGTCGTCTGTCAACCGCTTCTCCGGAAAATTTCATCTACCGCTACTTGCACAAGTATACATCCAGTGGTATCACAAATCTATGTCCGCAGACATAGATCGTCTGCCTGATTGGGAGGTGAAACATGGTATTGATGCGTACAGACCCGTTCCGTGAACTCGACCGGTTGACCCAGCAGATGCTGGGCACCGCGGCCCGTCCCGCGGTCATGCCGATGGACGCCTGGCAAGAGGGCGAGCAGTTCATCGTCGAATTCGATCTGCCGGGGGTGAAGGCTGATTCACTCGGTCTGGACGTCGAGCGCAATGTGCTGACCGTGCGCGCCGAGCGCCCCGACGTCGATCAGAGCCGTGAAATGGTCACCGCCGAACGCCCGCGCGGGGTGTTCAGCCGGCAGCTGTTTTTGGGGGAAAACCTCGACACCGACAAGATCGAGGCCAATTACCACGACGGCGTCTTGCGGCTCACGATCCCGGTGGCCGAAAGAGCCAAGCCCCGCCGGATCGAGATCAGCCACGACGGCGAGCGCACGGCGATCAACGCCTAAGGGAGTAAACACGCGCTCTCCACGGGGCCACCAGCGGTCCCCGTCAGGACGCGGTACCTGGCTCGAGCGAACTTGTCTATGACGACTAGGAGGTGATGCGCCGACAGTCGAGTACCGGGCACGCGGTGACTCATTGTGTCGTCCATAAACATTGCTACGCACTCACAGCCGCCCGACACAGGCACTGCGCGCGCATAGCCACTTAGCGTGGCGCGGCTTGGTGGACCGCACGGACGTCATCGATGAAGGGGTGGGGCGCGTTGTGATCAAGTCAACGCGCTTCACCCCGCCAACGGCTCGGCCTGGTGGAAAGACGCGGCGCCTGACGATGACCGACCCCTACTCTGTGCTAGGCGTGCCGCCGACGGCGACTCAAGCCGAGATCACCCACGCCTACCGCCGTCACCTACGCGACCATCACCCCGATGTGCGCTCCCGGGAATCGAATTCAGGAGCCGACGAGCGGTTGCGGCACGTTTTGGAAGCCTATGCCCTCCTGCGGGACCCGCGCGGTCGCGCCGCCTACGACCGCGCTCGTCGGCCCCACGAAGACACCGGTCTCGTCCCGATTCCAGTGACGCACAACGACTCCGCCGCCGATCCGCCGCCGCTATGGGCAGGACCCGTACGCCGACATTCGTGATTGGCGCCTTTAACGAATCGCTGCCCAACCGACGCCCTCCCAGAACGCTTGCCTGCGGGCTAACTCGAGCCGTCACGGCGGCCGACTCCAAGCGGTGACGACGTCACTCCCTCAGCGTCGACATCTTTATTCATCGTTTATGCGGACCATGCGGTCGAGCAGCTCTGGCACCTGCGTGTGCACCCAGCCGCGGGTCATGTAGCGGTGCTGAGTCATCGACACCTTCGAGTGGCCGAGGTGATCGGCGTGAGTGGTCGCCTCTGGCACGGCGAGCTCCTTACTCGCTTGGGCCATTCCATGCCGAATTGTTCGGGTCCCGCAGCGTGCGAATCGACGTTTATTCGTCGTCTACCTCCCGAAACCCGTCTGATACCCAGAAGGTATCGCGATCGTGTGCGAAAAGGTCTCGGCGAATCGGATGGATCGCAGGTGGAGCCGCGTTGACCGGAATGCAACGAGAGGAGCATTCCGATGGCAGATCTTCTGGCTCGACGGATCGACGGCATCACGGCACTGGTCACCGGGGCCAACCGAGGGTTGGGTAAGCAATTCACGCAAGCACTACTCGACGCCGGCGCCGCCAAAGTGTACGCAGGTGCGCGTGATCCCAGCACCATCGAAGTAACCGACACCGCGTCGTGCCGGTGCGATTGGACATCACCAACCCAGGCGATATCGCCGCGGCCGCTCGCGACTGCACCGACGTGTCGCTGGTGATCAACAACGCCGGCGCGATGCTGCAGGCACCGTTTCTATCCGCGCCCGACATGTGGGCTGCGCGCACCGAGATGGAGACCAACTACTTCGGCACCCTGGCGATGGCTCGGGCGTTCGGCCCGGTGCTGGCCGCGGCCGGCGGCGGCGCCCTGGTCAACATGCTGTCGGTGGCGAGTTGGTTGGCGTCACCGTTCAACGGCTCCTATTGCGCGTCCAAGTCTGCCGAGTGGGCGCTGACCAACGCGCTGCGGGTGGAGCTGCACCACCAGGGCACCCTGGTCGTCGGGGTACACGCTGGGTGGATCGACGCCGACATGGCGGCCACCGTGGAGGATTCCAAGATCTCGCCGCGCGAGGTCGCCGCGCAAACGCTCGAGGCGGTCGAGAAAGGACTATCCGAGGTGTTGGCCGACGACTGGACCCGCCAAGTGAAGGACGCTGTTGCCACCGACCAAGACAGCCTCTATCCCGACATTCAGCGCCGCTGGGATGCCGGCGAATCGCCCTGGAAAGGCTGACCAGCTCGCAAGCGCGAAATCAGAATCGTCTTGGCCTGCTCGGCCATCGTCGCGCCATGAGCGCGCGCATGGACCGCAACGCCGCATCGAGCCGCGCTGTGGACGCTTCACCGACGCGGACACCGCCGACGAAATTGGTCGGTTTGCCCGCCGCGAACCTGAGACGGGCAGTGAAGTCCAGTTTGTGTTTGTGCGCATGCAGAATCGCTCACGGCCATGCATCTCGAAGAGCTGGAAAGCCTTGCCCTCGGATGCCCGGAATCCTAATCGTGCTTTTCCGGTAGCGAACCCGCACATCGTGCCGTTGTCGTGGATGGATGAGAGCATGCAAGGGATGCATGAGCACCGGATGGCGGCAGTGCGCGCACGAATCGTGCGGCTGCTTTGAGGCCGAGAACGTCAGGTGACCACACCGGGCGCACGGGACGAAGTGGGCGCCGCCCAGCATCCCTATCAACCCGATGTAGATCGCAGCAGTGGCCCCTATAGCCAATAGCGTGACGAGAATGATGGTAAGCACTTCGTAGACGCTCATGGCGCGGATGCTACGACGTACTATGACGTCTTCTGCGTCGCCGTCGTTACGGCTCCGTTTCAGTGATTTTCGGGATCGGGAAGGCTTGCGTCACCGCGCCGATCCGTCAGGTTCGCCCTGACACACCCCGTCGGAAAGCGGTGGGAGACCCAACCAGTGGAGATGGAGATACCAGATGACCAAGCTTCCACCGGGCCCAGAGGGAATTGAGTAACCAATGGACGGCAGAAGTGGACTGAAACAGAGACGGGGAGACCTTCAAGCCTAATCCCTAGGTCGCAGGTTCGAGCCCCGCCCGCCCCAGGTCAGAGCTTCGCCCACTAACGTTCGGCGGTCGTTGACCGCTATCGGTGTCCGCCATGGCCCCCGAAGCTGCCATGGCCGCTAAAGCCACCATGGCCGTAGGCACGGTAGCCGCCGAAGTAATCGCCCTCGTCGAAGGGATACTGCGGCGAATATTGGAAAGTTCCGAGAGAGTCGTTCAGCTGAACGTTGCCGGGCAACGCCCCGGCCAGGGTGGTGTGCCGGTGGGGGAACACCGGAGCGGGAGTCGCAGTAGCGGCCATGGCCGTCGGTGCGGCGGCGGTGCCCGCTGCGACACCGGCGGCGAGTAGTAGCGGCGCGATGAAATTCTTTCTGATTCGCATGTCTTCCAGAGTTGTATGGCCGCGAGCCCATTTCATGACTGCTGACACCCATACGCGCCCCGCCAGCCGGAATCTTCGCGTACCTGTCAGCATCCAGCCGCAGCGCCGGGCGCCGAAGCGATTACGCGGTAGCGCGTTCCCGTCGCCGTCATGCGGAGTCTTACCGGGAGCGCCCAAGCACTAGCTGGGCGTCAGAGGGCTCGTTGCTGGAGGCGGCGGGCAGGAGGTGTGATCTTGCAGTTCTTCACCGGTGGCCGCGTCGCCGGCAGCAGCGTCCGCGTGACTGGCGAGGACAATGAAGCCTGGCCGGCCGTCGGCGCCGATGGTCCCCACCACCACCAGAGTTTCGAGGCCCATGTCGGTGCGTGCGCCGGCAATGCCGTCCGCCAGCAGGGTGAACGGGTTGACGGCGTCGAGATCATCGCCGTTGACCGCGATCGCGCTGTAGGGATGATCGGCCAGCGGTACCGGGAACGGTGCCCAGGTTGCACGGATCTCGGCCGCGTGTTGGGTCAGCTCCTCGTGCACATCGGCACGGATGCAGTCGATGTGGATATGTAGTTGGTTTTGCGACCGCCCGATCTCCGAGTTGATCGCAAGGCTCACCCAGTCGCGCGGCAGGGTCCGTCCGGCTCGCTCTTCGACGAAATAACGCGCGCGCCATGCGGCCGCGAAATAGTTGGTCGCGCCGGGCGCCAGGATCGCCGGACTCTCGATGCCGGTGATGCGTTCGGTCGGGATGAGGAGGTACTGCGTCGTGCCGGCAATGTCTTTAAGTACGGCGTATCCGTTCTGCTTTCCGCTGCTGAGATTGACCCACGCGCACGGGGTGGGATCGTCGTGCTGCTGCTGGTCGGGAATACAGCGATCATGGACGATCGTCCACAGCGCATCGGGGTCGGCATGCGCTGTACCAATGCCGGCGCCCGAAAACGGGGCAATGAGTCCCGCCGCAACGAGCAGCCGGCACCAGCGGTGAGACGCGGGTACCGCGCGTCGCCGGTGCTCAGGGGTTGTGGGCATTTCGGGCATACTGCCTCGCTTCGGCGATTAAGTGCAAACGTCTCGCTTCTCTCTTCACCCCGCCTGAAAAGCAAGGTTGGCTGCCGCCGGGGAAGTGGCTTTCCGTTTCGAGGGCGTGACCGCGGCATTCAAAGGTGGTGTGGTGCTTCACGGTAGCTGCTGGGTGCAGTGATCCCCTGATCGTTCCTCATCAGCTCGTCTTTTATTCGTCGTTTATGACCTTGAGGCAACGGGGTTTATTGCAACGGCCGCGTTAGGGGTGGCGCACAGCGTGCCCGGCGTTCACGAGATATTGGTTGACCAGCGCAACCGCGATGGCGCCTTCACCCATCGCCGCCGCCACACGTCGAGTTGCACCGCGACGCACGTCCCCAGCCGCGAAAATGCCCGGCTGACTGTTTGCAAAATCGACCAGTGCTTGTGCGGTGTTGTTTGGTCGGATGGCCCGTCGAGGTCGGTGCCGGTTAACACGAAACCGTGGCGGTCGAGCTGGACGGCGCCGCTAAGCCAAGTGACGGGTCGGCACCGATGAACACGAAAATGAGCGTACGCCAGGTCTTGCGCGACGGGTCGTGGTGTCTTATCGATGGCGGTCGAAACTGGTGCGTGAGTTACGGATCTCGGTGTGGTCATCACGTGATGGGGGGTCGCTTTAATCTGGTCGGCGAGGTATTGGGACATCGGCGGAGACTGTGGGCACGAACCAGCAGATACACGGCCGGGTTGTGGCGGCCAGGAGACCGCTGCCTGCCCGGCCGAATTGCCGCCGACACTGCCACGGGCTCTACGCCGCACGCCTCACGCTCGTTGATGGTGGCTTCGTATACACGTTGGCGGTCTCGAATCGGGCAAGTCCGGGCACGTCGAGCCGCCGATAGCGCGCTCCGACGCGAGTACGACGGCGCGGGCACGCCCACGTCTTGGCTGCCAATTCCACGGAAGTGACCTCGTCGAGGGCTAAGGCGGCCACTTTCGCGGGCACGACAGCCGGACACCGAACCTGCGGGCCTGGATGACCGCGCGCTCGGTCAACTCGGCGCCGGAATACGGCGGGAAACCCAGATAGTTCTCTATCCGGGAGGTGGTACTGGCCTGTCCGCCGACGGCGACGGCGTCGACGGTAGTGACGCTGAGACCATCCGACGCGCCGTACACGCTCGCGGCAGTCCGGGGGGCCCGCCCGACGACTAGCAGATCGCACAAATCGGTCGGGCTCGGCGCAACCAAAATGCCAGTTCGGCGGCGAGTTGGGCATTCGACGGGTTACGCAGCAGCTTCCCGCGTCGAAGAATCACTATCGGCGTGTCGGCGCGATCGACATTCATTCTTCGCAGAAGGCGTCGACATCTGGTTCTTTTTCCAGATCGATCCACTTGTGGGGCAAGCGGTTTCGCGTGGCGAAATCCAACAGGCGGCGACTGTCCGGAGCGTAGGACGAGCCGATGATGCGCATCCCCGCTCCGCTTTCGATCAAGCGCGAGCGGCGGATCAGATAAGCCCGCAGGATCGTCTCCCCGAGCACCGAATCCCGGAAAGCGACGTCGTTGAGGTGACGGTAGGCACCGCCACGATCTGGCCGGCCTCTACCATTCGGGCGCTGAACAGGGCCGGCTGCCCCTCCAGCATGCCTAACTCGCCGAGGACGCGTCCTTGTCCGTGAACCTCGATGATGTGGTCAGTGTCGGGGTCATTCTGCATATGCCACGCGCCCGCTCAACACCGCCAAGACTTCGTCGACGCGCTCTCCTGCACGGTAGAGAAAATCGCCCACTTCCGCGGTTCGTCGCCGTCCGCACGTCTCCAGGACGTCCAGTTGGTCAGCGGTCAAACGCGGGAAAGCCTCATTGCTGTCGGGCGTTTCGCCCGAAACCAGCTCGGCATCGGCGTGGAAGCAGGCGAAAGAGGGGGGTCGGATCATCTTGGGCGAGCGTAATCGGTGGTTGCGCCCGATGCGCCGCGGCTGGACGATATCGGTCGTGCCCGATCAGAAGCCCCCCCGACCGTTTGGTGACGATCGTCAGGTGCTGACGTCGTTGCTGCAGTATCAACGGGAGTCACTTGCCCGCAAGGTCTTTGGAGTCTCTGAGGTTGCCGCACGCCAGTCTCCGGTGCCCAGCGGCACCACGCTGCTCTGGCTTATCGAACACCTGGCCCACGCCGAGTGGCTGTGGATCATGCATCGGTTCGCCGGCGGTGAGAAGCCGGCGCCGGTAACAGCACACCAAACCGTGGATTCCGCGCTGGCCGCCTACCGAGGCACGTGGCTAGCTGTTGACGCGGTGATCGCCGCCGCCCCGTCCCTCGACGAACTGAGCGTGATCGCCGATGACCGCGGCCATGTCACGCTGCGCTGGATCATCGCGCACCTGCTCGAGGAAACTGCCCGCCACGCCGGTCATGCCGACATCCTGCGCGAGCTCATCGATGGCGTCACCGGCCGCTAGCCGTTCTGACCTGGGCTTGACCTCCGGTTGATAATTTTGACCATGCGAGTGGCATTTCCACGTGCGGTGCAGGCACGCCGGGGAAGGTCTGTGATGAGTTGCGAGTTCATACGGTTGGACGCGAATCCACGATAAGGAACGAGGCACCATCCATGACCGTAGATTTGCCTGATAGTGCACTGGAACTGCGTTCGTTGGTGACGTCGCAGGGGATGCTCGAGCTCTCACTGCACGACGTCGCAGTTCCGACCCCTGCCGCCAATGAGGTGTTGGTACGCGTGGAAGCTTCGCCGATCAACCCGTCAGACCTGGGGCTCCTCATCGCCGGCGCAGACCTGACTACTGCGACGGTCGCGGGCACGCCGGAGCGCCCCGTCGTCACAGCATCGTTGGGAGCGGGGGCACTGGAAGGGCTTTCGGCACGAGTCGACAAGCCGCTTCCAGTGGGGAATGAGGGCGCCGGCACCGTCGTGGCCGCGGGGTCGTCGCCCGCGGCGCAGGCCCTTCTGGGAAGAACGGTGGGGATCGCCGGGGGCTCGATGTACACGCAGTACCGAGTGGTTGATGCTTCCGCGTGTCTCGTCTTGCCCGAGGGGACCACAGCCAGGGATGGTGCATCGTCTTTCGTCAATCCTCTGACGGCTCTCGGAATGGTGGAAACCATGCGCCGCGAAGGCCATTCCGGCCTGGTACACACAGCTGCGGCCTCGAATCTGGGCCAGATGCTCGTCAAGCTCTGCCAAAAAGACGGGGTGCCGCTGGTCAATATCGTCCGCAAGCCCGACCAAGAAGAGCTGCTGAGGTCACTGGGTGCAGTCCATGTCTGCAATTCTGGCTCGCCGTCGTTCTCAAGGGATCTCGTCGAGGCTCTGAAAGCGACCTCGGCGACGCTTGCGTTCGACGCCACGGGCGGAGGAACCCTAGCGAGTCAGATTCTCAGTGGCATGGAGGAAGCGGCCAACTCGACCGCGGCGGAGTACTCACGGTATGGATCGACCGTCCACAAGCAGGTGTACATCTACGGCGCACTCGACACGGGTCCGACCACCCTCACCAGGAACTTCGGCATGGCGTGGAGTGTTGGAGGGTGGCTGCTCACCGCATTCCTGCAGAGCATCGGGGCCGAGGCCATTGGTCGGCTCCGGGCCCGTGTGGGCGCGGAGCTCACAACGACGTTCGCGAGTACCTACACCGGGGAGGTTTCACTCGCCGGCATGCTCCGCCCCAATGCGTTCAACGCTTACGTCAAGCGGGCGACCGGAGAGAAGTTCCTCGTGACTCCGCAGGCACTCCCGTGACTGCAAGATGAAAAGGGCCAACGCTCTCGAGGTTGACCCAGGAACAGCGCAACCACTTTTCCGTTGAGCGCTCAAACGACTACGTGAGCACGAGAACCGGCTGTTCGCGATACAGGTCGGGGTATTGATGCTTGAGATTGTCGAGCTTGGGCATGTCGTTGATGGCGATATACGGATTGGTCGGGTTGGAGTTCAAGAAATCCTGATGGTGTGTCTCGGCGGGAACGAATTCGGTTGCGTTCTCGATTCGGGTGACGATCGGGGCACTGAAGACGCCGGCGTTGTTGAGCTGAGTGATGTAGCCCTCGGCGATATGTTTTTGCGTTTCATTCTGCGCGAAGATGGCCGACCGGTATTGGGTTCCTACATCGGGGCCTTGCCTGTTGAGTTGGGTGGGGTCGTGCACGACGGAGAAGTAAATTCGCAGTAGTTGTCCGTACGTGATCTGGGACGGGTCGTAGGTGATCTGTACGGACTCCGCGTGCCCGGTCGTGCCGGTACTCACCAGGTCGTATTGTGTGGTCGCTGCGCTGCCGCCGTCGTATCCCGACACCGCCCGGTCGACTCCTTTGACGTGTTCGAAGACACCCTGCACGCCCCAAAAGCAGCCCCCGGCCAGCACCGCGGTCTCGTGGGTGCCCGGTGTGCCGGCGGGCTCATCGACCGCTGGCCCGGGAATGTTCACGGGGGGCGCGGCGCTGCTGGGCGCAGATAACAAGCCTGTGCAAGCCGAGATTTGGACGCTCACCGCGCTCAGGACGGCGGCCAGGCGCGCCAGCTTGGTTTTCGGCGATCCCGCCACGATGGTCCCCACGATCATGTCAATACCGGGCTTAGTACCTTCAGGTTAATCGCCCCGGGGGTCCGGAATTCTTACCGATTAATGGCGCCCGGATCCCCGGCGCCGCGTCCCGGGCTGCTTACCGAAGTGTGACGCCATGGCCTTGAGGGTGACCCCGGCGTCGCGCGTCGCATTACGCTGGTCGGGTTGGATTGCCTGTCGGCCTTAGGTATTGGTGATATGGATATGACGCGGCGGCGATTCCTCATCGCCGCAGGTGTGACGGCGCTTTCGACGGTTGCGATGAGCGGCTGCGCCGCGAGGGCGATGTCGTCACCGTCGGACACCCAGTTCGCCGTCACCCACACCGACGCCGAGTGGCGACAACTCCTGACCGCGGCCCAATACAACGTGCTGCGCGAGGCGGGCACCGAAGTTCCGTACTCTAGTCCGCTCAACGACGAACACCGTCACGGCGTGTTCAGTTGCGCAGGCTGCGCGCTGCACCTCTACTCTTCGGACACCAAGTTCGACAGCGGCACCGGATGGCCAAGCTTCTGGAAGGCCCTGGACGGCGCGGTGCTAGAACGCCCAGATACCAGCCTGGGTATGACGCGAACCGAAGTTCTCTGTAGCCGGTGCGGAGGTCACCTCGGCCACGTGTTCGACGATGGACCGCAACCGACCGGCCTGCGGTACTGCATGAACGGCGTCGCCATGACCTTCGCGGCGCTCTGAGCCCACCATGCCGATGCCGAGCAACGGCGTTTAGCAGAGACGCTCTGTTCACAGGTTGCGCTGCAACAGCACATCTCCGTCATCGGAGACGATTTGCACCGCGGCGATTTGGTCGATCCGCATCGGCGTGCTTCCAACCGGTCGCACGGTAACGCCAGGGGGCGCCATCCACGTCGTGAGCTGGGCATGGCTACCGTCCCGGCCGACCACCACCATTGCCAGCTTGTCGACGTCATTGTCGTGCTGATCGGACTCGTTCGGGTAAGTGCAGCTCATCTCAATGCGGGTACCCGACCCCTGACTGATCAGACTGACCGTCGCGTTTATCGAATTTGACGCCACCGGGGTCATGGTCACCGCCGATGACGATGTCAGTGGCGGCGTTGCCGACGGCACCGAGGAGCCGGGATGAATCCCGACCAGCACCGCGATAACCACGGCGGCGGCCGCCGCGGTCGCGGCCGCCATCGTCCATGACAGCCGCCGCCTGCGCCGGTCTCGCCAGCTGACCGTGGCCAGCAGTGAGTCCAACAGCTCGGGAGGAGGCGGCAATTCGGGTGAAGCCTCGTCGAGGGCCGCGACTTCGTCCTGCTCCAGCAGTGCCAGCAGCGCGGGCATGCCGGCCAATTCGGCGACGGCCTCACGGCACCGCGCGCAGCTACTCAGATGAGCCTCGTACTGCCGGCGTTCCTCAGCGTCGAGCGAACCCAGCACGTAGGTCGCGTCCCACATCTCAAATGGGTCGGCGTCGTCGAGGCGTCCGCCGCCTCTCCAATCGGATTGCGTCATCGTGTTACCCCCATTTCTTGCAGGGTGAGCCGCAATGCCCGCATCGCGTAGTGCAGCCGCGACTTCACGGTGCCTTCAGCAATACCGAGATCGTCGGCGACCTGGGCGGTCGTCCACCCCAGGTAGTACGAGCGTCGAACCACTGCGCGGTGGTCGGGGCTCAGCTGTGCCAGCGCGTCGTCGATCAGCAGCCGGTCCAGCGCCGAGTTCACCTCGTCGGGGCTGGCCTGCTCGGGGGCAGTCGAGCCGGCCGACGAGCTCACTTCGCTGTGGAACCGTGAGCTGCGGCGTTCGTCAATGATCATGTTGCGGGCAACGGTGAACAGCCAGGCACGTGCCGACCGCTCGGGGTCGTCGGTCACCTCGGGGTGCTGCCACGCGCGCAGCAGCGTCTCCTGCACGACTTCCTCGGCGCGGGTCTGGTCACCCGTCAGACGCATGGCATAACGCCGCAAGGCGGGCGCGTGCTCGTCGTACAGCGTCCGAACCGAGGCATCCACCAGATGCTCCACATAGGTGAAACGAGGTAGCCGCCCGATTGGTTCCGGTGCCGCAGATCTGAGTCGCACCGCGACCGGCGCACCAGGGACAACCAGTGGCTGTGTCCCACGCGTTCATCGCGCGATGACGGAGATCGAGTTGTCCTTGAAGTTGACGACCCAGGCGATGTGCGTCGACGGATCCGCTGCGACGGTCTGCGGGCCGTCGCGAACCTGGACGGTATCGGTCACAGCCCGTTTTTGAGAATCGATCACGGACACCGAGTCGCTGCCGGAGTTGGTTACGTAGACGGTGTGGGCGTCGGAGTCGACCGTCGCCGCACTCGGCGCATCGCCGACCTTGACCATCCCGACGACAGACCGCTTGTCGAGGTCGAGCACAGACACTGAGCCGTCACCGGCGTTGGGGACAAACGCAGTACGAGTCGGCGGGTCGATCGCAACGTCACCTGGACTCCTACCGACCTGGATCGTCTGTATGACCGTCGCCTTTGCGGGGTCGATGACTGCGACTGAGTCGCTTCCTTTGTTGGCTACGTATAGGAGGTGGCTCGTCGGATCCACACCCATTTTGTCCGGTGAGTTGCCGACTTTTATTGTCGCGGTGACCTTTCGGGTTCGAGCGTCGATCACCGAGACCGAATTGTCGCCGGCATTCGCGACGTACACCGTCTGGGTAGAGGTGTCCACCTCGATTCCGTCTGGACCCCTTCCGACATCGATCGCCCCGGTAGTGGAACCCGACCCGATGTCAACCACGGACACCGAATTCCCGCTTGTGACATAGGCGGTCTGGCGGGTGGGATCCACCGCCACGAAGCCGGGCGACTTACTCACCTTGATGGTGGAAGTGCGCGATTTCGCATCGGCGACATAGAGTGAGTCGTCGCCGCTGCTGGTCACGTATGCCTTATGCGTGGTCGGGTCCGATGCCACGTCCGGCATCGGACCGGCACCGAGCGAGAACGTCGTAGCGACCTTCGGGGGTCCCAGCGATTGTTGGCCGGTTTGGCTTCCACATGCCGCCAGGCTCAGGGCGACCACACACACCGCAAAGCCCGCGACCCGACGCCTGAACGACCGACGTCGGTCGAAGTCGACGAATGGATGCACGACGGCCCCCTCCGGTCAGATCAGGCGTGGCCGACATTCTGTCACCGGCGAAGTTCACTCTATTGTCGGCGTCAGCAAATTCGTCTTCCGCGGCCGCCGCGTCCGGGCCGATCATGGGCTGAGGGGTTTGTCGGTGACATGCGGGGGCAATACTGTGAGATGCACTGTCCACGACATCGGAGCACGCTTCCGGGTATTGGTGAACGAGTTCCAGGTTCCCGCCGCTCGCTGACCCAGGCCGCACGCCGGGCCGATGTCGCTGACGCCGCGCCAGACCGAACAAGTCCTTGGCATACTTCGCGGCCGCCCCACCGACACGGTCAGCATCAACGTCGCAATCACTGAAATCACCGGCCAGCTTCCTGACCCCACCCAAACGCGCGCTGTCGCCCGCGCGATACTGGGCCCCAAACCGGACTGTGCATAGGCGGACTGCGGCGGCTCGCCCGCTCGCTCGGGCTTACGTTCACTGGCCGGACCGCTGCGGTGTCGTCCAGCTGCCGGACAGCAGTCGCCGAAGGTTGAGGGGGTTGTTGAGTCCCGCCGTAACGGGAATGACAACGCCGTTGATCCACGCCGCGTTCGGCTGTACCAGAAGCGATACCGCGGCGCCGATGTCCGCCGGTGTGGCCAGTCGTCCTGCCGGAATAGCGGCGGTGGGCAGTTCGCGGGCTGCGGATGAGCACCCGGCGCTCATTTTGGCCGGGCATTGACCTTTCGAGATCACCGTTTCAACTGCAGCAGTTGGGATTTAGCACGTAGCACAGAGCGCCGAGGGCATCCCGGTGCGGCTGATGGTAGACGTTCATTCCTCGACGCTCAGACTCCACGAGCCCAGCGCCCCGGAGCTGGCGCAGGTGGTGGCTGACCGTCGATTCGGTCAGCCCCAGCGCGGCGGCGAGCTCACCGCTGTTGGCTCCTCTTGCCGCCGAACCGAACAGCAACGACATGATCTTTACCCGGGCCGGGTCGGCGAGGGCCTTCAGGCGCAATGCGACCTGGAGTGCGTCCTGATCACTCATCGGTCCGGCCGCGACCGGCGCGCAGCACACCGGAGCCGAGATATCGACCATCGGCAACGTCTTCGGCATCTAGTGATTGTGTCAGAGACATTGACATATATCAAAAAGGTCGGCATCCTAGCCGCAGCGCGCTAGTTCGATATATGTCTCACAACTTATGGAGGATGCGATCATGTCCCGCGTTCAGCTGGCCCTCAATGTCGATGACCTCGACGAGGCAATCACCTTCTACACCAAGCTGTTCAACACCGCGCCCGCCAAAGTCAAGGAGGGCTACGCCAACTTCGCTGTCGCCGAGCCACCGTTGAAACTGGTCCTGCTGCACAATCCCGGCAACGGCGGAACCGTCAATCACCTCGGAGTGGAGGTCGACTCCAGCCACACGGTGCACGCCGAGATCGCCCGGCTCACCGGCCAGGGGTTGTTCACCGACGAAGAGATCGGCACCACGTGCTGCTTCGCCACTCAGGACAAGGTGTGGGTGACCGGTCCTGGCGGAGAGAAGTGGGAGGTCTACACCGTTTTGGCTGATTCGGAGACCTTTGGCATCACCCCGCAGCACGTCGATGACAACGCCGAAGCGGGTGTGTGCTGCGGGGCCGGGATGGCTGACGCGCAGAATGCCGCCGGCCGCACTCCGTGCTGCTGACGACAACACCGGGCATGGCTCGGCGGTCCCCGTCTGAACCGCCGATGTCTACTCAGCTGATGGCGTTAACGGCGGTCGACACCCTGGACTGGAATTCGTCCGGCAGCGGTGTGTATCCGTTGCCGGCCAGGCCAGCCTGACCCGGACCGATGGTTGACTGCATAAACGCCTTGACCGCCTTGCCGACCTCGGGGTCGGGGTATTTGGAACAGACGATCTCGTAGCTGGCCAGCACGATCGGGTAGGCGTCGGATTGGGTCGGTGTGTAGAACGACACCGTGTCGAGCACCAGGTCGTTGCCTTGGCCCGCGATCTTGGCGCCGGCGATGGTCTTGGCGACCGCGCTGTCACTGATCGCGACGGGATCGGGACCGCCGGTGGTTTTGATCTTGGCTGCAGGTAGCCGCTCCTGCTGGGCGAATGACCATTCGTTGTAGGTGATGGCGCCCTCGGTGTTCTTGACGGCCGCCGAGGTGCCCTCATTGCCCTTGGCGCCTTGGCCGACGCCGCCGTTGAACATCTTGCCGGTGCCTTTGCCCCAGGCCCCGTTGGATGCGGCGCTGAGGTATTGCTGGAAGTTGTCGGTGGTTCCCGACGCGTCGCTGCGGTAGATAACCTGGATCGGCTCGGCCGGCATCGAATGGTTCAGCGCGGTGAGCGCCGGGTCATCCCAGCGGGTGATCGTGCCGTTGAAGATCTTCGCCGCGGTGGGTGCGTCCAGCACCAGCGTATCGACGCTGCTGAGGTTGAAGGTGATCGCCAGCGGGCCGAACACCACCGGCAGATTCCATGCCGGCGCGCCCGCACACCGCTGCTGGGCCTGCGCGTACTCGCCACGGGCCTGGCTGAGCGGCGAGTCCGAGCCGCCGAAATCGGTTTTGTCGGCCAGGAATTCGTTGACCCCGGCACCTGAACCGTTGGACGTGTAGATCAGCGTCTTCCCGGGACAGGCCTGCTGGTAGGCGCTCATGAATCGGGTCATCGCGTTGGCCTGCGCCGTCGAACCGCTGGCCGTCAATGTTTGCTTGCCACCGCAATTTATCGGCGATGCGGCCGCGTACGTGGGCCCTGGATTCTTGTCACTGCCGCACGCGGCGATCACAAGCACACCTGCGGCAAACGCGCTCAGGACAACGCCGAATCGGTTGAGCATCTTCGCTCCTTCTATCGGTTCAGTACGAGTCGGGAAAACGGGGATCGGTCCTGAGTAGGCGGACCACGGCTCGGACCTGTGCTGCGGTCGGTAGATGATCGGTGGCCTTTGTGATCGCGATTTCGATGTCGGCGACGCCAACGGGCTTGCTGGCGAGGTAGCCGAGAACTTGTTCAATCTGTTTGGGCGTCAATGTGATCGGTCCGTTGAGCGCGAGCAGCGCGGAATAACCCGTCGCGGGGGCCTCGTCCGGGTAACCGGCGCGGAGCCAGCCGATCATCGACCGGAAAGCACGGCCGATGCCGCTGCCCGTAGCCGGGCAGCGTCTCGCACGCTCGACGCGTCGGGCGCTGCTGTGGGCGGTCGACCGACCCCGCATCGGCCGGCCCTCCCAGTCGCCTAATCGCGGCGAGAAGTCGGTCATCCCGGCTCCGCGGAACCGCCAGGATGAAGCGCCGGCGCGAGGCGATCGATCCGCTCGGCGAGCGCATCGAGAGCCCGATTGAACGCGTTGGGGACCGCTGCGCGCACCGGATCAGGGATCGACCAGTGGATACGCGGTAGGTCAGCGGGCAGTTCTTCGTGTGCGTTGTCGCACACCGCGACCACGAAATCGTCTGGACGAAGGACCTCGTCGATGTGCGCCGGGGTTCGCGCACGCATCGACAAGCCGCGCTGTCGAGCGGCATCGAGCGCGCCGGGATGGACCTCGGCGGCCGGATGGGTGCCCGCCGAGGCCGCGGGCAGCGGGCTGCGACGATTCCACACCGCGACGGCCAGCTGACTACGGGCGGAGTTGTGGCTGCACACGAACACAATCCGCGCGGCCCTCCCCGCCGCGACGGGCACCATCGCTTCCAGCGGATCAGGAATGAGGCGAAGGTAGGTGCGCCGACGATCGCCCTCCGAGCGCGCCCGGCGCACCAGCCCGGCGTGCTCGAGCACTCCCAGGTGATGGGCGAGCAGGTTCGAGGGCATCGACAGCAGCGCTTGCAATTCCTTCGGCGAAGCGTCGGCGAGCAGCAGACGATCCACGATCGCCAACCGCGCGGGGTCGGCCAGCGCGCCGTGAACGGCCGCGCGCCCCTCGACGCCCGATCGCCACTCAATACTTATTGACTCAATTGCCATTGATCTAATCATGGTGTATGAATTGCTGGTGGTCAATCCCGGCCCAGCCGGATCTCCCGGCGATCTGCTGCCGCCGCTCAATAGTGGTTCGGGTCTGCCCTGGACTGGCACCGGTCAACATCGACTCGTGACAAAGCCGCGGATCGAGCGGCAAAGCCGCGGTTCTCGTATGGGCTACTGTGCCGCCACCGCTGCGCGCCAGCAGTTTTCGCCTCTGCTCGTCACCGGGAACCTCACCGCGAGCGGAACATGAATCATCCGGTTGCGCTGCCGCGGCGGCTGCTGGCCGAATTTGTCGGCACGGCGCTGCTGGTGACCGTGGTGGTCGGCTCGGGTATCTCCGCTCAGCAACTGTCCCCGCATGATGTCGGACTACAGTTGCTGGAGAACTCGACGGCCACCGTGTTCGGGTTGGCGGTGCTGATCCTGCTGTTCGGCCCAGTTTCGGGGGCTCACTTCAATCCCGTGGTGTCAGGGGCTGATTGGCTGTTGGGCCGGCGCGCCGGCACCGGTATCAGCTCCGGCCACGTCGCCAGCTACACCGTCGCCCAGATCGCCGGCGGGGTGGTCGGCGCCGTCCTGGCCAACGTCATGTTTGACCGACGCGCAATCGAGATCGCCACCAAAAACCGGATCACCACCGGGCACTTCATTGGGGAAGTGGTGGCCACCGCCGGGCTGATCGCCTTAATTTTCGCGCTGGCACGCACCGGCCGCTCAGGCTTGTCCGCCGCGGCGGTCGGAGCCTATATCGGCGCGGCGTACTGGTTCACGTCATCGACGAGCTTCGCGAACCCGGCGGTCACGATCGGCCGGATGTTCTCGGATACCTTTGCCGGCATCGCCCCGGGATCAGCGCCCGGGTTCATCGCTGCCCAAATCGTTGGCGCCTTAATGGGGTTGGTGTTGGTGGTCGCGCTCTACCCCGATGCCGCGTCGACTGCCGACGACGTGGTCGTCCCACACCAAGCCGATACGCGCCCCGCCGACCGCTGGAGGAGTTCACCATGACTGAAAGCCCCGTTCCTGCGGCTACCCAAAACGTTCGGGAGCTGTCGATCGACCAGCGCCTTGCTCTCAAAACAGCCGCGGCCAGGCTCCAACGGGAGTTCACCGACACTTTCGGCATGGAGACCATCGAGAAGTTCCTTCACTCCTCTTACGATCAATTCGCTGGGCGCGCAACCGTTTCGAACTTCCTTCCGTTGCTGGCCGAGCGCTTCGCCCGCCAGCGGCTCACCGCCCTTGCCCGCGTCGAAGGCAAGATCACCGACACCAAGCCGACCGTGCTGTTTCTGTGCACACACAACGCCGGGCGATCCCAGATGGCGCTGGGATTCTTCACCCAACTGGCCGGTGACCAGGGCGTAGCGTGGTCGGGCGGTTCAGAACCGGCAGACCAGGTCAATCCCGCAGCCATCGAGGCAATGGCCGAAGCCGGCATCGACATCACCGCCGAGTTTCCCAAACCCTGGACCGACGAAATCGTCCAAGCTGCCGATGTCGTTATCACCATGGGCTGTGGCGACGCCTGCCCAGTGTTCCCAGGAAAACGCTACGAGGAATGGGCAATACCCGACCCCGCCGGACAATCCGTCGATGCCGTTCGCCCGATCCGCGATGACATCGAAGAACGCGTAAAACGCCTCATCTCCGATCTGGGCATCACCGCCGCCAACTAAGACGCCAAGCAGACATCAAAGGTTGGGAGCTGTATGCGAGCCCGTCACGTCGTAGCAATCGGCGGCAGCGACGCCGGAATCAGCGCCGCACTGCGCGCTCGTGAACTCGACCCCACCACCGAGTTCACTGTCGTGGTCGCGGACGCCTACCCGAACTTCTCGGGTCCTGACCGAAGATGCCGGCGTGCGCAGTGTCTAGCCGCAGTGGTCAGCGGCGCACAACCGTTGGCACACCACCCCTTTTAAGCCTGAGTCACGGCGGCCCGACCGGCCCGTTTCACCGTATTTCTCAAGGAGGCGAATCACCATGAAGGACAACCGATCCCGTACTGCCCTAAGCCTGCTGGCCACTGCGGCAGCGCTGCTGTCGGCCTGCGCCACCCACACCGTGCAACCCTACGCCAAAGGGGCCACCGTGGACTGCGGCGGCAAGCAGTCCTTGACCGCCAGCGGCTCAACCGCCCAGGCCAACGCGATGACCCATTTCATCAGCGGCTACCAGAAGGCCTGTCCCGGCATGACGGTCAACTACACCTCGAACGGATCCGGCGCCGGCGTCAGCGAATTCTTAGCCGGCAAAACCGATTTCGGCGGTTCGGATTCCCCGCTGGCCGGTCAGGAATACTCCGCGGCCAAGCAGCGCTGCGCCGGGGCGGATGCGTGGAACCTGCCAGTGGTGTACGGCCCGCTGGCTATCACCTTCAACCTCAACACGGTCGACGTCCTGACACTCGATGCCCCCACACTGGCCGAGATCTTCAATGGCACGATCACCCGCTGGGATGACCCGGCCATCACCGCACTAAACCATTCGATGCCGGCCGAGCCGATCCAGGTTATCTACCGCAGCGACGCGTCGGGAACCACCGACAACTTCCAGCAATACCTGCAGGCCGCCAGCGGCGGGGCCTGGACCAAGGGCGCTGGCAAGAAGTTCCTTGGCGGCGTCGGCACACCCGCGGCTGGCAACGAGGGCGCCTCGGCGGCCGTCAAGAACACTGAGGGCGCCATCACCTACAACGAATGGTCCTTCGCCATCGCCCAGAACCTCCAGGCCGCAGACATCAAGACCTCGGCCGGCTCCATCGTCCACATCGGGGACGACTTTGCTGGAAAAACCATCACCGCCGCCAAGATCGTCGGTCAAGGCAACGACCTGGTGCTCGACCTCTCGGGAATCTACAACCCGACTCAAGCTGGGGCTTACCCGATCGTGCTGGCCAGCTACGAGATCGTCTGCTCGAAATACCCCGATGCCGAGGTCGGCAAGGCGGTCAAGGCGTTCATGCAGGCCACCATCACCACCGGCCAGACGGATCTCAACGCGATCGGCTACATACCGCTGCCGCCTGACTTCCAATCGCGAGTGTCCACCGCCATCAACGCGATCAGCTGAGCACGAGGTCAGTCAGGACCTCCGCTGCCGGGCAGCTCGTGGTGCTGTGCTCCCGTGGTGTCGATGTCCGCGCGCGCATATTGGTGCTGGCGGGGGCGCCGACGTTCATACCCGCGCCGAACGGCGAACAAGCTCAAATAGTCTGCAGCCAAGGCGTTGTGCTGCTGCGATCGGATGCTGCCGTAGCGCTGACCCAGATAAGGAGCCCCATGAACGTTGTCAACGGCTTACCCGCCCACGTGCTACTCGTGCATTTCATGGTGGTCCTGGTACCGCTCACAGCAGTGTTGGAGATCGTCTGCGCGCTGTGGGGTGCGGCACGTCGGCGGCTGGTCTGGCTGGTGTTGATCCTGGCCGCCGTGACCATGGTGTTGACACCGCTGACCATTGACGCCGGGGAATGGTTGTTCAACCTGCGTAAGGACCCCAGCCCGATCCTGCGTGAGCACGCGGACCGCGGCGAACTGATGACCTATTTCTCGGTGGCGTTGCTCCTCGTCGCGATCCTACTGGTGGTGTTGCACATCCTCGAGAGCCGATCCGACGAACGCCGTGTGGCCAGCAAGGCCGTGATGGCGTTAGTCGCAATCGCCGTCGGTATCGCGTCGATGGTTCAGATTTACCGGGTGGGCGACGCCGGTTCGCAGTCGGTCTGGGGCGACGAAATCACCCACCTGAAACAGCCCAACGGCGATTAGCGCGGAAGTGCCCCAGTAACGTCATGAGAACTCAATGCCTACGCCGGCTCCGCACTCGTCACCCGCACGTCCGGCCGCTCAATCTCTATCACTCGCCGAACAACACCATCAGGGCGAACACCGTCACGCGTAAATCAGTCGTCGTTTATTCGACGCCAATGACCCGGAATCGACCGGAATTGCCCGGTTCTGGCCGGAGTCCTCGGATGACCAATCACCTTTTCGCACAACGAAAGATAAGAAACAACCGGACCTATCCGGGCCTATGGGCCGCTAATCCGTTGATCGCGGGTTTAGCCCCGCCCGCCCCACGTAACAGGGTTCGAGTCCCGTTCGGGCGCGCATTGTGATGTGTCAGGACATACGAATAGCTCTGAACCTGCGTTTTGGGTTCAGGGATTTTTCTTTGGGCGGCCGCAGGGGACGTTTTGGGGTTGGTAGTCCCTGGTGGGGTGAACGGTTAGCTGCCGGATGAGCTCGCCGTTGGCGGCGTTGATGATTCGGACGTCGAGGTTTGGCTGAGCATCAAAACGCGGGCTCGGGCGTGGGTTCGTCAGATGCCGTTGTAACGCAGCTCAGCCATCGATCTCCCGTTGTTCCGAATTCGTCGTTCAGGATCAACTAGTTGCGAAAGAGAATCTTCGGATACGTCAATTTTCGGATAACCAGATGGCCCGCTCTGGAGGTTACAGGAACAGCAGTTTCGGCGTTCGTGGGGTGAGCTGCCGGCCACCGGCTGACAAACAGGGTCCAGTTGCCTTTATGTGTTCCAGGAGGTTCGTCAATTGCGGTGCCCACGCCTGGGGCCCTCGGCAGCATGGGGAAACGGACGGAGCCGGTGATCCGCGGTGAAGAGCTGCCGCACCAGGCCGAGCGCAACGACGACAGTGGTGGTTGCGGTCGAGCCGAGGATGAGGAACATCACCACGGCTTGCACGAGCACGGCTTGCATGGGGTCGACGCCCGCGAGGATCAGCCCCGTCATCGCGCCAGGCAAGAACACCAAACCGGTCGCCTTGGTGGTTTCGATCTGCGGTGACATTGCTGATCGCAGCGCGGTGCGCACGTAAGGAGCGGCGGCCTGCCTAGAGGGCTGACCGAGTGCGAGTCGGGCCTCCACCTCGTCGCGTTTGTCGCGCAGCTCGTCGACTAGGCGGCGCGCGATCAGCACCACAGCGGTCATCGAGTTGCCGATCATCATGCCGGCAATCGGGACGAGGGTGCGGCCTTCCAGCGGAAAGATCCGCAGCCCGAACACCGCTCCCAGGGTCACCACCGCCGACGCGGCGAACGCGGCGATGGCCAACGTCCCAAGGCGGGGTACTTCCGGTGCACGCCGGCGCGCTACGTCGCCGGCGTACAGAATCATGCCGGCGGTCCATGCCCATGACCACCACAGTGAGCGGCCCGGGTGTAGCAGCCACGCCAGCACCACCCCGACGATCAGCAGCTGCACCAACGCTCGGGCAGCAGCCCACAGCACCTGCCGCTCAAGCCCCAGCCGTTGCCACAGCGAGATGGCGGCCGCAACAGCGACCAGCCCCAGTGACGTCGCCAGGCCCACCCAGCTGATCTGCCCGTTCACCGTGACGGCTGCCCAGTGTCGGGGTCGGCCGGGACCGATCCGATCCCGAGGCTGCGGCCGTTGTCGATGTGCAACACTCGGTCGGCGATCCGTTGGACTTGTGCGGCGTCGTGGCTGACCCACAGTGCGGTCATGCCGCTGTCGACCAGCTGCCGCACCGCCTGCTCGATCACTTTGGTGGCCTCGTGGTCCAACGACGCCGTCGGCTCATCGAGCAGCAACACGTCTGGCCCTGTAATGAGCGTGCGGGCCAGACACATTCGCTGGGCTTCCCCACCCGATAGTGCGGTCGCATCCCGATCCAGCCAGGACCCAATTAACGCCGCCCGTGCCAGCACGTCGGTCATTTGCGACTCAGTGGCCGCCGGCTCGGCGACACGCAGATTGTCGGCGACGGTGCCGGGAAACGGTGTAGGACGCTGAAAGCACATGCCTACGCGGCGGCGCAGACTCAGCGGGTCCAGTCCGGCGATGTCGGCACCGCGGAAGAACACTCGCCCGGCCGCTGGCACCTCGAGCCGATTGCATAGTCGCAGCACAGTCGACTTGCCCGCTCCCGACGGCCCGAACAGGGCCGTCACCCCACCCTCCGGCAACGCCTCGCTGAATCCTTTCAAGGCGCGGATTGCGTCACGCTCGACCACCACGTCCTCGAAGGCGAACAGTGCGTGATCGGCCGACATCACTCACCTCCACTCGCGCCCGTGTACGCAGTACAACTGTTTCACGAACGCCCGGCACGGGTCGCCCTGTAAGCATCGTCGGGGGAGCACCCGGCAGACACACGACCGTGTCCACTTCACCACAAGCCGCTGCCGCATCGCCCACAAAACGCTGCGTTTCGTCGGGTCCCTTCAGCGGATGATTTGGGGACCGACAACCGCGTTCATCGCGCAGGCTGAACCGCCCCGGCATGTCCGGAGACTCCACTTCTTGGGAGGGTTGGAGTCATGTCAGGTGGTTCGTCGAGGAGGTATCCGCCGGAGCTGCGTGAGCGGGCGGTGCGGATGGTCGCCGAGATCAGTGATCCGCACGATTCGAAGTGGCCGGCGATCAGTGAGGTCGCCCGCCTACTTGGGGTCGGCGCGGCCGAGACGGTGCGCAAGTGGGTGCGTCAGGCTCAGGTCGACGCCGGGTCCCGGCCGGGAACCACGACCGAGGAATCCGCTGATCTCAAACGGTTGAAGCGTGAGAATGCTGAATTACGCAGGGCCTCGACTGGTTCAACCACCGCCGCCTCTACGAATACTGCGCGGACATCTCACCCGTCGATCTGGAGACTACCTACTACTCTCAACACCAGAGACCAGCCGCCGGCTGAGTTCTCACACCGGAATGTCTGCGGACTCGCCCGCGGGCGAGTCAGACAGTAGAAGATCTTGTATGGGCGATGACGCTGCATTTCCGGTCGGGTATTACGACCTTCATCCGGATGTGACGCTGAATTTTCAGCTCAACCGCTTCTGGAACTGGGTTGGCGAACCACAGATGCTGGACGAGCTGCAGCGGGTCGCGCCGAGCCTGACCAACTACGACGAGTGGATTCGGCAGCTGCTCGCTCTCGGTGAGCATGCGCTCGGGGACGGCCGGATGCTGGCGGGCGCCTACCTGATCCGCGCCGCTGAGTTCTTCATGTCGGCGGATGACCCGCGCCGTCGTGGCGCGCGTCAAACCTTTCTGGACACCGTGCTAACACAGTGCGGTGTGGGCGCCGACCAGCATCACGACGTGGTCTACGGCGGGACAACCCTGTCGGCTTACCGCTTCACCCCGGCTGCGCCGCGCGGGGTCATCGTGGTCTTCGGCGGCTTCGATAGCTACATCGAGGAATGGCTGCCGATGCTGTTGGCGTTGCGCCACGCGGGACTAGACGTCGTGGCGTTCGACGGACCCGGCCAAGGGGCGGCGTTGGAAGCGGGATTGCCGATGACGGCCCAGTGGCACAAGCCGGTCGGCGCTGTGCTTGACCATTTCGGTGTCGATGATGTGACCCTGATGGGGTTTTCGCTCGGCGGGTGCCTGGTCATGCGTGCGGCAGCTTACGAGCCGCGGGTGAGCCGGGTAATCGCCGACGATATTCTCACCGACTTCACTGCCTGTTTCGCCTACCGGTTGGCCGCGCCCCAAAAAGCGCTGGTGGTTAACGCCGGCCGACTGCCCGCGGCCGTGGTGGACAGGTTGATAAACCGGGCCCGCAGCCGGAACTTGTTGGCCGACTGGGGCATCGGAAACGCCGAGACGGTGTTTGGAGTCGACACCCCTGCCGAGGCGCTAGCCGCGGTGCGCGCCATGCGCACCGATGACGTCTCTGCCCGGATCACCCAAGACGTGTTGCTGATGGCCGGAGCCGAAGATCACTACGTGCCCCTCGCCCAGCTCGGTGCACAAATCCAGACCCTGACGAATGCTCGATCGGTGACTGCACGCTTGTTCACCCGCGCCGAGAGTGCTCAAAACCACTGCCAGATAGGGAACTTGGGGCTATCCTTGCGAGTCATTCTCGGCTGGCTCGACGATCATACTGGCACTACGGGCTGAATGCCGGATGGTCGGCGGTCGACTGGTTTAACCACCGCCGCGTCTAACCAATACTGCAGCAACATCCCACCGGCTGACATGGAGGCCAGTTACTACACTCAACACCCGAGACCAGCCGCCGGCTGAGTTCTCACACCACGAAGTCTCCGGACTCGCCGGGGCGGCTCAGGCGCCCCGTCTGGTTCTCAATGGAGTTGGTATTTTTCGCAGTTGGTCTCGAGTGGCTTTCCAAAAGACTCGATGACGGGCGCACATTTACCGTCGAGATTGTTCAATCGTGCGCACTAAGCTGACGGCCTTATGGGCATCAAGCATGCGATTGGCCCCGCGCGGCTGCGCGCACCCCGGGCATTTGCGCGTGCCCGGAACGAAGCCCCGGCGGGTCAACGGGCGTTCATCAGCTGGCCTTCGGTTGCGATGATGACGGTTGGCGCGGTCGGCTACCTTGGCTCCGCGCCTGCCCTGTCGGTGTTCGGGCTGGCCTCAGTGTTTCTGTATGTGCTGCCGGCGATCGTGTTCCTGTTGCCGGCGTCGCTGGTCTCCGCCGAGCTGGCCTCGGGGTGGCAGGGCGGCGTCTACAACTGGGTGTGCGAGGGCGTCTCTGCGCCGATGGGGATGCTCGCGGTGTGGTGCCAGTTCGCGCAGACCATTTTCTACTACCCGGCCCTGCTGGCCTACGTGGCCGGGACGCTTGCCTACGTGATCAACCCGAGTCTTGCCAACAACGGCGTCTACACCGCGGTGATCATCGTCGTGCTGTTCTGGGGCAGCGTGCTGGTGTCCTCTCGCGGGCCCGGATTAGTGGCCAAGCTCTCCTCGAGCGGCACTCTGATCGGAACCCTGATTCCTGCCGCGCTGCTTGTCGTTCTTGGCGTGATCTATCTGCTGCAGGGCAACCATTCGGCGGCGCCGATGGACGGTCACCACGTCCTGCCGGCATGGACCGGGCTGGCCAGCATCGTGCTGATCGTCAACAGTTTCTTCACCTACGCCGGTGTCGAGGTCAACGCCGTGCACGTCGACGAGCTGCGCGACCCCGGCCGGGAGTTCCCGAAGGCAATGTTTGTCGCCTCGGCACTGGTGCTCGCCGTATTTGTCTTCCCCACGCTGGTGATCTCGTGGGTGATCCCCACGCAGACAATCAGCCTCACCGCCGGGGTGATGCAGGCCTTCGATGCCCTGCTCAAGCACCTTCATCTCGGGTTCGCGTTGCCCGTGGTCGCGCTCGCGCTGGCGGTCGGGGCTCTGGGCGGAATGATCGCGTGGCTTGACGGCCCGTCCGAGGGGCTGCTCAAGATCGGACGTGAAAAGGGTTACCTCCCCCTGTACTTCCAGAAGGTCAACGACGAGGGCATCCAGCTGCACATCCTCATCGCCCAAGGTGTCGTGATCACCGTCATCGGCTTCCTCTACGCGTTGATTCCGACTGTCAACAGCGCGTACTGGGTGTTCGCCGCGATGGCCACCCAGGTCTACCTGATCATGTACGTGCTGATGTTCATCGCCGCAATCAGGCTGCGGCGCAAGCAGCCTGACCATCCGCGTGGGTACAGGGTGCCCGCGCTCGGCCTGCAGTGCGCACTCGGAGTGGCGTCATCGGTGGCCGCGTTCCTGATCGGCTTCGTGCCGCCATCACAGTTCGGCCGCTCGAGCCCCCTGCTGTACGGGCTGCTGATCCTGGCCGGGATTCTCGCGCTCGGGGTGCTCCCACCGCTGCTGCTCGAGTGGCGCCGCAAGCCGGACTGGAAGGCATCGCAGTAGGCAGAACGGCCGGCCGTGCTTCAACCGCAACGGTAGCGTCGGCAGCATGTGCCGCTTGTTCGGCCTGCACGCAGGCCGCTTTGTCGCGACGGCAACATTTTGGTTGTTGGATGCGCCGGATAGCCTGGCAGCGCAGAGTAAGCGGAATCCCGACGGCACCGGTGTCGGGGTGTTCGACGGGGACGGGATACCGGTGCTGCGCAAGCAGCCGATCGCGGCGTGGGACGATGCCGAGTTCGCTTGTGAGGCACATCAACTGAGCGGCACTACGTTCATCGCCCATGTGCGTTATGCGTCCACGGGCAAGGTTGACGTGCTCAACACACATCCGTTCCTGCAGGACAGTCGGCTGTTCGCGCACAACGGTGTCGTCGGTGGCCTCGATGTGCTCGACGCGAGGCTGGTCGAGTTGTCGGTCACCGATCTGGTCCTGGGCCAGACGGACAGCGAACGGGTCTTCGCGCTGATCACCGCGTCGATCCGGGGCCGTGGCGGCGACGTCGAAGCCGGCATGGTGGACGCGTTGCGATGGCTTGCAGACAACGTGCCGATCTTCTCGGTCAACCTGCTGCTGTGCACCGCTTCCGACATGTGGGCGTTGCGCTACCCCGAGCCGAACAAGCTCTATGTCCTGGAGCGGCGAGAGCCGTCGAGTAGCCCGCACTTCGACATGAAGACGCCGCAAATCCACGCGCGATCCGATCTCCTTGACCGGCATCCGTCGGTGGTGTTCGCCAGCGAGCCGATGGACGACGACCCGGGTTGGCAGCTCATCGAACCTGGCGTGCTCGTCCACGTCGACGACCGTCTTACCGTGACCCACCACGAGATGCTGCCGGACCCGCCCGCGCACCAACTCACGCTCGCCGACCTGAGCTCGACCGCGTCGGCGTCGCAGCACTCCGCATAGCGCTGCGCCGTCAGACGCACACTACGTTGGCACTGATCAATCAGCAGGTGTATCCGCGGCCGAAAACTGACGCAGTATTCGCAGAAATACTCGGCGGACAACCCACCGTGTCCGGTCGTTGCCAACGTCATGCCGCTGCGGAGTTGAAACCCTACGTGCCGATGTTGCCGCAGATGATGGGCTGGAAATAGAGGGTGGGTTGCCCATTTTGTTCCATCTGGCTGGACGATCCGAGATGGACGTTGAGGTACCAGCCCGACGCCGGTGGGGCCTGATCGACATTCTGGATGACCGTCGTCGTCTCGGCGCTACCAGTGGGCGAGGCCACCAGATCGTTGAGTGGGTACTTGACCGCCCCCTGAGAGTCGCACGAGCCGAGATGGATATGTTCGGCATGGCCGCTGCCGGCGACGAGGCCGCTCGCGGTGACGTCGACCGACAGCGTCTTCTTCGCCGGATCGTAGGTCAACTTCGCCGAACCCTGAGGGCGCTGGCCGGGCTGTGGCGGCGGCGCCATGGTCAGCGTCGTCGATGCGGCAGGGGTGATGTCCGCACACGAGATGGGCGTGTACCCCAGCGACTCTGGCCCGCCCATTTGCGCGGCCGGAGCCAGATGGATGTTCAAAAACGTGCCGGCGGCCAGACCGGCGGCGGATGGCTGCGAGCTGGTGACGGTGGTGTCGATCGCCCCAACATTGTTGGCACTCACGTCGGGGAACGGGACCAGGACATCGCCCTGTGCTGCGCAGCTGCCCTGGTGGATGTGCATCGCGTGACTGCTTCCAGGGGTGAAGCCGACCATCTGTAGCTTGGCGCTGACGTACTTGGTCTGGGGGTCCCAGCTGAGCGCCACCGTGCCCGATGGCTGGTCGCCCAGAGCGACGGTGATCGGAGAAGCGGCCGCCCCGGAGGTGGTGGCCGAACTCGAGGTCGACGATTGCGTGGAAGTCGAGCCGCACGCGGCGACGGACGCGGCGACCACGACAGAGCCGATCACGAACTGTATGGACATCAATTTGTGTGTGCTGATGTTCAAGTTTCTGCTCCCACGTCCGGCTGGCGCCTTGCGCTCACGGCGGGCCCGATGAGGGGGTCGCCGACGGTGCGGATCTCCCGCCATTGGGTCGCCGATTCGCGGGTTGCAGCACGTTGAGGGTGAAGCAATACCAGCTGAGAATTGTTGATCGTCCATCAGATATACCACTGGGCAACGAGGCAGACCAGCCTCGAAAACATCGCCATCCGAAAATCCTCGGGCAACGTCCCCTCCACGTGATCTTTCAGGAGGTGCAGGTGACAGATTCGCGTCAACGAAGAAAACCGGGGCCTGGCAAACCGTTAACGGCCCAGCGCGAGCACCGGAGCTCGGTGGCCCGCGGCCGTCGCCCCGGGAGGCTATCGACCCGTGACGGTCGGGTGCGCGACCGAGGTGACGCCGCGCGCGGGAAGGCGCTAGCCTTGCTCGCAAGTCGGGTCCGGCGTCCCGCGCTGCTTCTGTAAAGAGTCCTCGCGGGCGCCACCAGAGAGGACAACCAGGATTCATGACCGAACGACACCGGGCCACCCCACCCGCCAACGCCGCGAGGTTCGCGGTCGCGGGCGTGATCATCGCCGCCGGTGCGCTGGCTGTGGCCGGCCAGGCGGGAGCGGATCCGGCGGTGCCCTCCCCGACACCGGCTCCCGGCCAGCCCGTGGTGTCGACTTCGGATTTACCGGCGGCTCCGCTCCCGCCCCCACCCGTCGGCGCGCCACCGGTGCCAGAGATCGCGAACCCCGTTTATGGCTCGGGTCAATATGGGTCGGGCCCGCTCAGCGGCCTGAGGGATATTTGGCACCAGGCCCAGGACCCGTACGGACTGACCGGTTCACCCGACGAGGTGCCGGTGGGGGCCCCGCCGCCGCCAGGAGCCGGTCCACCGCCGCCGCTGCCGCCCGGATACGTTTCCATGAACGCCCCGGGGTCCGAGACAGCACCGCCAGCGGGGCCCGCCCAGGGCGGGCCGCCGCTGCCGCCTGGGTACTATCCGTTGAACGGGCCGCCGCCGCCCGGGTATGGGCCGCCCCCGGCCGCGCCGGTTCCTCCGACGCCCTAACCCCTTGGGCCGCTGTCGGTTCGGCCGCAGGAAACGCGACCGAGGGCGGTGGTCAGCGCCCGGGCGGGGTTGTCCGGGGCGACGACGGCACGCCACGCGATGTAGCCGTCCGGCAGGTTGCCCGCCAAACCCTGACACGCACGCCGTCTGGAATGCCAGTGACGCTGTGGGTTTCGCGTCGGTGCCGATGTGGACGAAGGTGATGTCGACGCCGAGTTCGGCGGCGGCCTGCGCCGCCGCATTCTGCCAGCCTTGGTCCTCGGACAGCAGCACCCAGCCGTGCTGCAACAGGTTTAACGTCGAGCGCTCGGTCCCTTCGATGAGGACCCTGAGGTGCGGGGCGCGCGTTCCGGGTTGGCCGGCCCAGTGATCGGGCCGCAGCGCACGCGGCAGTTCCGGGCCAGCGCCAAGCACCGCCGTTGAGCG
The DNA here is from genome assembly GCA_963759655.1 of uncultured Actinomycetota bacterium. GTDB lineage: Bacteria > Actinomycetota > Actinomycetes > Mycobacteriales > Mycobacteriaceae > Mycobacterium. The sequence continues at coordinate 29,909 of CAVXAG010000037.1, forward strand.
GTACAGCTGCCCGAGTTCCATGGCGTCGTCGTCGATGATCGGCACGTCGGCGACGGCGGTCTTCAGCCGCGTCTTGTAGTCGGCGCGGGCGAAGATCTGCTCGTGGCGCAGCCATGCGATCGGTCGGCGCTCGGCGTCGTAGGTGTCCAAAAGTTCCGGTGTCGAGCGGCCCGAGAGCACGGCGGCGAGTTTCCAGGCCAGGTTATGCGCGTCTTCGATGCCGGTGTTGGCGCCGTAGCCGCCCCGGTTGGGCGGCAGCTGGTGGGCGGCGTCACCGGTGAGGAACACCCGCCCGACGCGGAACTGGTCGGCGATCAGTGCAGCCACCTCCCAGCGGCCGGTGGTGCACAGCTCAATGTCGATGTCGGACCGGCCGATCGCCTGCCTGATCACAGTGCGCTGCGCGTCCTCGTCGCGGCTGCGGTCGTCGTTGAGCATCAGCACCCAGCGGCCATCCAAGTAGGTGGTCAGGAAGGCCGACAGGTCGGGCTGTTCGATTTCGAACTGCACGATCCCGCGCTCGAGATATTCCTCCCGCGTACGGCCGGAGCGCGGTCGACATCAACAGACGTGCGCTGCGGCCGATACCTATCTCTCGCGCACCGGGCTGTGCGCGCCGTCGGCGGCCACCAGATACTGTGCGCGCAGGTGCTCCTCGTGCCCGTCGCGTTGCCGCAAGGTGGCGATACACCGTCGTCGGATTGCGCGAAGTCGATCAGCTCAGTGTTGAGCCGGACGTCTGCGCCGAGTTCGTTCGCCTTGTCGCGCAGGATCGGTTCGAGCCGGTCTTGGGCGATGGCGGTGGCCCTGCATGGCGAGTACTCGATCTCGGGCTCGTCCGCGCCGCCCGGTGACCAGGGGTACTCCTCATACCACTGCCCGGCAAGGCTTTCAACGCGCGCACGGCGCGGCGCGCGTTGGTGCGCCCGGCCCTGCTCACCGCCGTCATGGGGCGGGAGGTCTATCCCGATTTTCGAGAACAGTTCAAGTGTTCGTGACGTGTAGCCGAGCGCGCGGGGATGGGCCGAACTGCCGGGGTGTTTCTCGACGAGCACGGTCGAGACGCCCCACCGGGCGAGGAACATTGCGGTGGATAAGCCGACCAGACCGCCTCCGACGACGAGTACCGGCGTCGATTCGTTGTTGCCGTTAGCCACGTGATCAGCCCCTTTCTTCATTCCACGAAACCACAACTTACTCAAAAACACGATTCACTAAATTATCTTTATGGATCAATACTCGGTAGAGTGGCGTAGTGACCACGCCGACGATGGGGCGCCGCGAACGCAAAAATGCCCAAACTCGTATGGCGATTGCCGAGGCGGCACTGCGACTGTTTCTGGAACGTGGCTACGACCAGGTCAGCGTCAAGGAGATCGCCGACGCGGTCGACGTTTCGGTGCCGACATTGTTCAAGCACGTTCCTGACGGTAAGGAAGCGCTGATGTTCGACGACGGCGTCGAGCGCCGGGCAGGCCTGCTGACTGCGGTACGCGAGCGAGTCCCCGGACAGTCGGTTATGGCCGCCTTGCGGGAATTCATGTCCGGGCGTGGCCCACTCGTTGCAAACCCGACCCCTGAGTTCCGCCGTATCGTCGAATTGATTACGAACACCCCAGCGCTGCGCGAGTACTCGCGCAAACTCTGGCTTCGCTGTGAAGACGATCTGGCCGCAGCCATCGCGGGTGAAATCGACCGCGCCCCTGACGATATCGCCGCGCGCGCCGCTGCCCGCTACGTCCTGGAAATCCCGGAGTTCATCGGCGCCAGACCCGATCTGGCCGACCTCAACGCCATCTTCGACCTTCTTGAACACGGCTTGCCCGCCAAACCCTGACAGATGACAGACGTCTCGACCAAATATCTGTCCTCGTTCATCGAGTCGGTGCCGGATACCTATCACCAGAACAGGTATGCAGAGTTAGCCCGCCTTTGAACCAAATATGTGTTCTGGCTACAGTGCCCGAGGAAGTCGAGGACCAAGCCGGGCAATGTCAGTGAAGCCTCGTTGACAGCCGGGATTGTGCTGAATTGTCAACGCGCATTTCACAAGGGGGCAGCTATGGCACGCAGCCGGCCCAAGGCCCGCCCCGTCGCGGTGACCAACGCAGCGCTTCGCATTGGTGTCAAGGTCATGCCATGGATTCCGTCTTGGCTGAAACGCCTTCTCGCCGGCGGCAGAAGGGTCACCATCGACGGCAACACCCTTGACACCACGCTTCAACTGATCCTGGCCGCCCAACGAAGCACACGCACTGGCGGGCTGTCGGCTGGTGGCGATCCGCGAGTCGCCCGCACCCTGATGCGGACGTCACATGCGGTGATGGACACCCACGTCGCAGTCCCCACCACCGACCTCACGATTCCCGGTCCCGACAGCCAACTGCGGACGCGACACTACCGACCAGCCGACCCAGGTGCGCGCCCACTACTTGTCTTCTTCCACGGTGGTGGTTTTGTCGTGGGCGACATCGAATCCCACGACGGACTGTGCCGGATGATCTGCAGAGACGCCGCGATACATGTGTTGTCGGTGGACTACCGGCTGGCGCCCGAACACAAGGCCCCTGCCGCGGTCGACGACTGCGTCGCGGCCTATCGGTGGGCACTTGGACACGCCGCCGAACTGGGCGCCGACCCGTCCCGAATCGGCGTTGGCGGCGACAGCGCCGGCGGAAACCTGGCGGCGCTCGTCGCGCTGCGCAGCCGCGAAGAGGGTATTCCGCAGCCAGCGCTGCAGGTGCTGCTCTATCCGGTCCTCGACCTGTCCGCGGAGACCCGCTCGCACACCCTGTTCTCGGACGGATTCTTCGTCTCCAAGCAGGACTCGGACTGGTTCAGAGACCTATATCTGGACGGCGCCGGCCTCGCAGCCGACGATGCGCGGGTATCGCCGCTGAAGGCCGCTGATCTATCCGGCCTGGCGCCCGCTCTGGTGCTCACCGCGGGATTCGATCCACTGCGTGACGAGGGCAACGAATACGCCGCGGCCTTGCGCTCGGCCGGTGTCACCGTGGACCACCGGCAGTTCGATGCACTTACGCACGGCTTTGCCAGCATCGCCCCGTTCGGCGGCGGCAGCGCCGACGCGATCGCGGCCACCATCTCGGCTATCCGGGCTCACCTCAGCCGCGGCTGAGGTGGGCACCGTTGGGAGCATGACGACAGGGAGAATCTATGACGGTAGCCGACAACGAGATAAAGCTAATCGTCGCTGCAACGGCAGCCATCAGCGCAGTTGCTGTTGCGGTGCTGTCCGCGTTCCCCGCATCTTCGCGCAACGGGATCGACGGCGTCAGTTGTATGGCGAGGCGTTCCGGACTGCGCTTTCGTGGCGCGAAATGGTCTACCGCGTAAGGCGGCGCGACAACACCAATGACCACTACAGAATCTCAAACTCGCCACTTCCCCGGCCTCGTCGAGCGTGTTTTTGGGCCTGCATCGGCGACCTATTTGGTGTCGGTGACGACGACGGTCTGACGGATGAAGGTGTCTTCCACGGCGGAGTGGAGGAGGAACTCAGCGACGTTCGCGCGAGAGGTCGAGGGGTAGATCGGCAATTTCGTGGCGTCCTCGAGGGTGACCGCGGTGCAGCGCGTGCTGTCCTTGTCGTTCAACGCTCCGGGGTATTCGAGGGTCCATTTCAGATCGCTGGCCCTCAAGAGCACTTCTGACGTTGCTTTGTCCGCGTAGGTTTTCCGAAGCACGGTGCGGAAGATCGGGCCGACGAGGAACGAGGCTTTGGCCAGGGAGTCGCCCACTCCGAACGCGGACACGACGATGAAACGGTCGACGCCTGATGTTTTCGACGATGCGATGACTGCACGGACGGTGTCGGTGATCAGCGTCGGCGTTTGGCGGGCGTTTTTCACTCCGAGCGTGCTGATGATCGCGTCGTGGCCTCGGGCTGCCGCCGCGATCACAGCGGCGTCGGTGACGTCGCCGCTGACGATCTGAGCGCGCGAGTCGACGGCGGCGTCGGCCCTGCGAACGAGGGCGGTGACCTGATGCCCCTGGTCGAGTGCCTTTTCGACGAAGAGGACGCCGGTGCGGCCGGTTGCTCCAAGGACAAGAAACTTCATGATATTTCGCTTTCTATTGAGGGATGCATGGGCGAGCTGGTGGGTGGTGTTTTTTGACCCTGCATCGCGGCAGCCGTCCGTCCACCACCGGAAATCGTCAGGATCATTGACGATATTAGTCAACAAAGCTGACTAATGTCAAGGCGGAAGTCGAAGCCTGCTGTCGTCCGCTGGCTCCGGCGGCTCGGGCGAACGGGGGTCGGGGGCGGACGGCTCAGCGCGGCCGGGTTTACCGCCGGTAGGGGTCGGTGATCTCGCGGAGTTGATCCAGGATCTGGTGCAACAACGTGAAGTTGCGGGTGCCCAGGTAGGCCTTCCACTCCGAGAGGATCCCGTCGACTGTCGCCGTCGCTACCTCGACCGCCCGCCAACCACGTTCCTCGATCACAATCAACCGGGCCCGGCCATCCGTGGGATCGGGGACCCGGCGGACATAGCCCAAACGTTCCAGTTGATCGACCAGCACGCTGGCGCTCTGCTTGCTCACTTGCGCCTGGTCAGCGAGGTCCATGAGGCGCGAACCTGCGGGGCGATCCGTTGAAAAACCGGCACTGGGTGAGGGTCCAGTCGTCGAACCCGGCATCCTGGACGGCCCGGAACATTCGGTCCTCGATGTACCGGTACGGAATGAACAACAACACCCCTAGATCAACCCGCTGCTCGTCGTCCATGCCGCCCTCGGCTCCATTCGCCCACCTGATCCCACGGGATTCACACCCCACGTCAACGCCACCGAGCCTGATCATCGTGGACCCGACCGCCGCGGTGGGTGCGCAGCGGTGCGCTCGCTGCGTTCCGCACGCGCCATCTTCGCCTCAGCGACTTCGCCACCTGTTGCTGGTGTCGTCGGCGCCTAACAACGACTATTGTAGTAAAGATACATGACTAGTGTACGTGGCTGGAGAGTCGAATGACACGTCATCGACAAGCGACCCGAACCGCAGTTGCGCATGATTTGTTACCGCCAGCGAGCATCTTGCCCGGCTCGTGAATGCCGGCCTGCTGAGCGTGGAGCGTCAGGGCCGTGGCCACTGTTTCCGCCTGGCCGGAATGGCGGATCCATGAGCATCACCCACAGAGCCGGGCCTACTTTTCAACCGGCCTACTGGCCCCCTTTTCGACCGTCGTCAACACCTCGGGGTGGGTGCGGATTGTTGTAGCTTGGTAATCTCACTTACAGCATGGTTCACTATCTCTGAAGTAGACCATGATGGTTGAATAGATAGACCCGAGTACAGCGTTGTTTGAATCGGACATCTGAACCAATGCGTTGAAGGTCCGGCGTTGGCTGTCAGAAAGAGACCGACATGAGCGTGGGAAGTGATGACTGATCTGGCGGGTGGAAGACGCCCGCTCACCTACGAGCGTGATGACCTGACGTTAGCGTTCTCCGTGGTGGGCGATGGCCCGCCCATTTTGTTTGTCCATGGGGCGACGGCCACTGGGGAGTTCGAGTGGGGTCGGCTTGCGGCCAGGCTGGCGTCCGATTTTCAATGCGTCCTGCCCGATCTGCGCGGGCACGGCCGATCAGAATTCCGCGTATCAGCCGACATGGGGCGGGCCATCTGCGCGGATCTGCGACATCTCATCGAGCACCTGGGCCTCGACCAGCCCCACGTCGTGGGTTTTTCTTACGGTGCCGAGATCGCGCTCATGCTTGAAGTGTCGGCGCCCGGCACGGCGCGATCCCTTGTGCTGGCGAGCCCGGGCACGGGCCGCCCCAGCGACTATCGGGCGCCGCGCCTCGAACACCTGTACCGCACCTGGCCTTTCGCGTTGCGACGCCTGCATGAGACCGACCATGGACCGGAGCACTGGCGTCGGCTTGTGACTGCGTTGCATGAGGACAGTGTCGGCCGGTCCGAACTCTCGGCGGAAACACTGGGCGGTGTCGGGTGCCCGGTCCTGCTGATCGCCGGCGCTCTCGACGAGTCGACACGGCGGGCCCAAGGGCGGCGGTTCGCCGAGGTCAATGCACTGGCACAGTATGTGGAACTCGACGGCGCGGCACACGCCGTGCACCACAAGCACCCCGATAGGTTTGCCGAGGTCATCGGTGCCTTCCTGGCTGAAGTCGACAATGAGAGAGCGGGGAGCCATGGCGCGACAGAAGACAGCTGAGCTCACACCAGTCGGCGATGAGCCGGCAGAGCAATACGTGCCAAGCTGGCAACGAGACAGCGTGGATCGATCGCTGCGTAATGCGATCGAGCGCGCGCGCAGGCGCAGTGATCGGTTCGTTGAGGCTGCCGTTGAGCTGTTAAGCGAACGCGACGAGGGTGACTTCTCTATCCAGGACGTGGTGGACCGCTCCAGTCAGTCGCAGCGCACGTTCTATACCTTCTTCGACAGCAAAGACAGCCTGATGCTCGCCGTCTACGAGACGATTCTGCGCAAGACCGCGATGCCGATGTTGCAGGAGCGGTGCGAGGGCATTGATGATCCGGTGCTGCGACTTCGGGCCCTGCTCGACGCATTGGCCGTGATCACCGAGATGCCGGCGCGGTTGGCACGGGGGTTGAGTGTTCTTCACCTGCGGCTCGCCGAGACGCGGCCAGTCGACCTCGCCAGCGCATTGGAGCCCTTGCACTCCTTCATCGTCGAACTGCTCGCCGCAGTCGCCAAGGCGGGCCGGCTACGGGAGGACCTCGCGTTGCACACGCAAGCGGCGCTGCTGCAGGAACTGTTGCTTGCGTCGACGCACTCCCGGGTGCTGTCGGGCGGCAGCCAGACCAGCGTCGACGATCTGTGGGCGTTCTGTTCGGCCGCGATACTGCGTCGCGAGGACTGACCGCCGGCCCTTCGTCGCATGACCAACGTCAGGTCACGGCACCGGCGATCTTGAGGCCGATCAGCTCGTCGTCGGATTTTCCTAGTCCGCGCAGGATTTCGTCGGTGTGTTCGGCGAACTGAGGTGCACGGGTAAGGCTGACGGGGGTCTCGTCGAATTGCACGGGGTTGGCGACCAGCTCGCGTCGTGTGCCGTCGATATCGACAACTTCGCCGATCATTCCGTTGGCCCGCAGTGCGGGGTCTTGCCCCACCTCCCAGGGGTCCTGCGCGACGCCCCATTGCCCCTCCATGCCGGCGAACTGTGCCGTCCACTCGCCCAGCGTCCGGCTCGCAATCACCGTCTGAAGAATCTCGGCTGCCCGTGCCGCGTTGGCCGTCAGCGCGTCGACCGTCGCGAAACGCACATCGGAGATGAGATCCTCGCGGTCGACCCGCCGACAGAAGTCGGGCCAGTAGCGGCCAGGTTGAAGCATCGCCAACACGATCCACCGATTGTCGGCGGTGCGGTAATTGCCGGCGAGAGGATTGGTACGCGCCGAGTTGGTGCTCGGCCCGCGCACTGGCGGCGCACCCGTGAGAAGCGCGAACGCAACCGACAGGGCGTTCGCCCAGGCACCCACGCCGAGTAGGGAGACGTCCACCACCGACGTCGCCCCCGTCCGCTCGCGCGCCAGAAGCGCGGCGGCGATACCGCCGGCGATAGTCATCCCGCCGAGCGAGTCGCCGTAGGCACCGGCCGGCATCTTGCACAGGCCGTCGAATTCTGTCGGGGTGGTTCCGAGCGCGCTGCCGCCCCGGGCCCAGAAGGCAGTGCTGTCATAGCCACCTTTGTCGCTGTCGGGCCCACTGCTTCCGAAGCCCGAGCCGCGCACATAGATGATGTCTGGATTGGTTCTTCGCACGTCCTCGAGCTCGATGCCGAGCTTGCGGCGCGCCCTCGGCAGGAAGTTCGTCAGGAACACATCGCTGGTTCTGATCAGCTCATGCAGCACCTCCAGCGCCTCGGGCTGCTCGAGCGCCAGGCCGATGCTGCGCTTACCGCGGTTGGGGTGTTCCATCAAAGGCGCGAAGGAGCCGCTGCCGACCGGCATATCCATCAGTACGCTGAGGCCACGTTGAGCATCGCCCGTCTCAGCATGTTCGACTTTGATCACATCGGCGCCCCAGTCCGCCAGGACTGCGCCCGCGGCCGGGACAAAGGTGAACTGCGCCACCTCCAGGACGCGTACTCCTTCCATCGGTCGGATCACCACGAGTTCTCCTGTTCTGACTCAGTTTGATTGGCGCCGAGGCGCTTTCGCAGTCAGGTACTGGCCGGGCGAATGTGGATGACGTCCATCATCATCTCGCGCGGCCGGGTCAGCACGTCGTAGAGGACGTCGGCGACGCCCGCCGACGTCAGGAACTGGGTTCCGCTCATCCGTGTCAGGTAGCCGTCGGCCTCCCAGATCGGCATTGCCCGCTCGATGTCCGCAACTCCGAAGTTCTCATGGATGCCGGTGTCGCCGACGGCTCCCAGGACGACGAGCGTGACCCGGATGGAGTCGTGTCTGAGCTCCTTGGTCATCGCCTCGGTGAAGCCGTTGAGGCCGCGCTTGGTGGCGGCGTAGAGGGTCATCATCGGCAGGTGGTCGAGCGTGATCTCCGAGGAGATGTTCATGATGTCGCCGCCGCGCGCCGCCCGCAGCAAGGGGATCGCGGCCCGCGTGGTGTAGATCGGTGCGACGAGGTTGGTGTTCACGGTCACCGCAATGTCCTCGTCACTGGCTTCCTCGATGAGCCGGATCCGGCTGGCGCCGGCACAGTTCACCAGTACGTCGATGCGCCCGAACTGAGCTCCGACCTGCTCGAACGCCCCGCGGACCTGGGTACTGCAGGTGACATCGGTGGCGATTGGCACCGCATTTGCGCCGATGGTTTCGGCGATCTCGTCGAGCAACAGCTTGCGGCGCGCCAGCAGCACGACGGTCGCTCCGTCGGCGGCACAGCGCTCCGCGGTTGCCCTTCCGACACCCATGGAGGCGCCGGAGACCACGACAACCTTTCCGTCCAGGCCGTTGGACATCAAAGCCTCGATCCCGGTGTGCGACTACTGCGGCTCATGCGGAGGGCAATCGCAAACTTGGTGCAGTGCTACGTTGCGTTCTACGCACATGCCGTTCTACCATGACGCGTACATAATAGTCATCATGTTGTCCCAGATCTTGTGCTGCGACCCGTTCGGAGGATGTTGTTGTGGCTACCTCTGTCACCGGTGAGGAGGCGAAGGACTGGGCGTCGGAGCACTTACGCGGCAACTGCAGCTCGCTGTACACGCCGTTTTCGGGCCCGGACGGGGACGACATCGACTTCGAGGCACTGCGCGCACTGGTGCGCCACTGCCTGGTCGACCTGGACCAGGACGGCATCTGGCTGACCGGCGGCATCGCCGAGTTCTGGTCGCTGACCACCGCTGAGCTCAAAGAGGTCGTAAGGGTGGCCGTGGAGGAAGCGCGCAGGGTCAAGCCCCGAGCGCTCGTCCAGGTGATGTCGAGCACCGACACCGCCAAGCAATGCGTCGACCTGACGTTGCACGCCCAGGAGCTCGGCGTCGACATCTGCTACATCCTGACCCCGTACTTCGAGTGCTCGGGCAAACCGGGCGTTGCCGAGTATGTCCGTTACGTCGCCAACCGCACCGACATGCCGCTGGGATTTTTCAACTCCCACTCCACCGGCCTGGTGCTGACCCCGAGTGAGTGTGTCGAGTTGTACCGGGAGATTCCGGCGCTGTGTGGACTGAAGAACGGGTTACTCGACGCGAATCACAGCCTTGCCGTGCACGAGCTGGCGCCCGAGATGGTGCTGTGGGAGGCCGACGACGAAGCCGGGATCCGGCTGGGCATACCTCACCCGGGGGCGCTCGGTTCTGCGCTGTACCTCTACGAAAAGCCCGGACTCAAACTATTTTCCGAGTGGCGTTCGCTTCTGGTGGCGGGCGAGTTCGAACGTGCCGAAAAGTTCGCCGCCGAAACCGGACTGGCGGACATGAAGGCCGCGAGCCGCCGCTACCAGGCGCACCCCGCACGGCCGGGCTCGTTCACGCACTGGGGCGCGGGGTTCAAGTTCGGTGCCTCGCTTCTTGGCCTGCCGGTCGGCGATTACCCGCATTCGCGGCCCCCACAGACGGTCTTTCCCGACGACCTCAAGGGCCCGATCCGGGACGCCTACGCCGCGTCCGGGTTCATCAAGTCCTGAGAAACGGAGCGTTTCCGTGCAGGTGCACGATTTTCGCGTAGAGCTGTGAACAGCGCCGAGCGTTCCGGGGCGCTCGCCGACCCCGCTGTACGCGTGACGCGCGAAGGGCCGGTGGCGATGGTAGTACTTGCCCGGCCGGCCAAGTCCAACGCGATGGATGGCGAGGTCACCCGCGCTCTGCTGAGCACCGTTCGCTCGCTCTCCGACGACAGCGACGTACGCGCAATGGTGCTCACCGGCGACGGTACGGCGTTCAGCGCCGGCGGAGATGTCCAGACGATCCGGGAGATGGGCGGCGACAGGGGAGTTCGCGACGCGATCCTCGACGAGCACCAGGAGTTGTTCTGGGTCATGACGCGGCTGCCGTTCGCGAGCGTTGCAGCGGTCAATGGCGCCGCAGTCGGGGCAGGTGTCACCGTCGCGCTGCTGTGCGACCTGGTTGTGATGGCGCAGGATGCTTTCCTGTCCGACCCGCGGGTCTCGCTCGGCCTCCTCGACGGCGCGGGCGGAATTGTGTTGTGGCCGTTGCTGACCAGCCTCTCGGCGGCAAAGGAGCACCTGTTGCTCGGCGATCGGGTACCGAGCGCCGAAGCCCACCGGCTCGGCCTGGTCAACCGCGTCGTTCCCACCGAAGACACTGTGGCGGCGGCCCTGGACCTGGCTCGCCGGCTGGCGACCCTGCCGCCGCAGGCGGTGCGGGAAGCGCGGCGCTTGCTGAACTCGCACATCGAACGGGCCGCCCCGGTGCTGGCCGACTGCGCACGGGCCGAGAGCGAATGCTTCGAGACCGAGGAGCACCGTGCCGCGCTGGACCGGTTGAGCGTGCGACTTGCCGCGACACCGCCAAGGGAGTCGTAGTGGTCGCCCGCACGCGTGTCGCGCTGGTCACGGGAGGCACCCGCGGGATCGGGCGCGCGGTGACCGAGAGGCTCGCCGACTCCGGCATAGCCGTCGCGGCCGCATACGCCACCGATTGCGTTGCAGCCGAATCGGTCCGGGACCGATGGGAGAAGGCCGGCGCCCGAGTGACGCTGCATCGGGTGGACGTGGGTGATCCGGACTCCTGTCGAAGCCTCGTCGCCGAGGTGCTGGACCAGCATGGGCGCCTCGACTACCTCATCAACAACGCGGGCACGGTCACCGAGCAGCGTTACGGTGACATCACACCTGACGACTGGCAGCGGCACCTCGCGGTCAACCTGTCGGCCGCGTTCTTCCTGTCGCAGGCGGCCATGGGCACCATGATCGAACGCCGTTTCGGGCGAATCGTCAACATCGGCTCGGTGTCCGCCACGATGGGCAGCCCGGTGCAGATCCCTTACGCCGCAGCCAAGTCGGGGCTCATCGGGTTGACGCGGTCGACCGCTCGTGCTGTCGCACGAAAGGGAATAACGGTGAACTGCGTGATCCCGGGCAGCTTCGACACCGATCTGTCGCAGGGGCTGGCGTTGACCGCCCGCGACGTCGTGACGTCGATGATCCCGGTCGGCCGGTGGGGGCGGCCCGAGGAACTCGCGCACGCTGTCAGTTTCCTGCTTGACGACTTGGCCTCCTACGTCACCGGGGCGGTTCTGACCGTGGACGGCGGAATGAGCATGGGCGGATGACCCCGACGCCGTTGACGGCCGCGCGCATCGTCGCCCCTGGTGTACCGGAGGACCGGCGGGAGGAGTACCGCAGGCTGGGCTACGTCAACGACATGACCATGAGTTCGTCGGTCGAACGTGCCGCCCGGCTGTGGGGCTCTCGGCCCGCGGTGGCGGAGGGGGGCGTGCAGATGACGCACCGCGAGGTGCTGGAACTCGTCGAGCGCGCTGCCGCGTGGCTGACCGCGGCCGGAATCCGGCAGGGCGACGTCGTGTGCTGGCAGACACCGAACTGGTGGGAGGCCCATCTACTCGGTCTGGCTGTCTGGCACGTCGGCGCGGTCAGCGCCCCGATCGCTCCGTTCTACCGGGAGCATGAGTTGCGCCAGGTGATCGAGGAGGTGCGGCCGGCGGCCGTCATCACGGCCCAGTCGTTCCGCGGCTTCGAGCACGCCGAGGCCTTCGAGGACCTGCTCGCCGAGAACGGCCTCGACGAGATCCCGCGGATCCTGCTGCGCGGATCACGTTTCGGGTGGACACCGTTCGACGACGTCGTGTGGCACCCTCGACGCGTACCGTCCGCCAGAGTCGGAGCGGACGAGCCCTGCCTGGTCCTGTTCACCTCCGGCACCACGTCGCGCGCCAAGGCCGCCGTGCACTCGTCGCGCACACTGCTGGCCGAGACCCGCCAGCTCGCGGACGCATGGGGGCTGCGCTGGAACGATGTCGCCTACATGGCCGCCCCGCTGCAACACATCACCGGACTACTCAATGCAATGACCATCCCATTGCTGGTGGGGGCCTGCGCGGTGCTCGCCGAGCGGTGGGAACCCAGCCAGGCGGTGCGGGACATCGTGGCGCACCAAGTGACCTACTCGGCCGGCGCGACCGTGTTCCTGCAGGAGCTGACCGACGCTGCGAGAGATGCCCGAATCCGTTTGCCGCTGAGGATGTTTGCCTGTGGGGGAGCGTCGGTGCCACGCGCGGTGATGGAGCGCAGCGAGGAGCAGGGCATCCCCGCGGCGCGGGTATACGGCATGACCGAGCTGCCCACCGTGACGGTCATGAACGGTGCGGACCCCTTCGATTCGCGCGCGACGACTGACGGCGCCGTTGCACCCGGCGTGGAGGTGCGAGTAGTCGGGGACGACTGCCGCCCGCTGCCAACCGGTTTCGCAGGTGAGCTTGTGGTGCGGGGACCCGAGCGGATGCTCGGCTATCTGGAGCCTGAGGCCAACCGGGCCGCACTCGACGACGACGGCTGGTTCCGGACCGGCGACGTCGGCGTCCTCGACGACGGCGGATTCGTCACGATCACCGGCCGGATCAAAGATGTCATCAACCGCGGAGGCGAGAAGTTCTCCGCGCGGGACATCGAGGACCTCCTCGCGGGGCACCCCGCAGTGCGCCAGGCCGCTATCGTCCCGGGTCCCGATGCGCGGTTCGGTGAAATACCGGTCGCCTTCGTTGTGCTGCACGACGGCGGGCAGGCCTCGGTCGGCGAACTGGCCGCACACCTGCATACCGCCGGCCTGGCGCGCCAGAAGACACCGGTTGCATGGCATTTCGTCGATTCTTTGCCGATGACACCATCCGGAAAGGTCAAGAAGTTCGAGCTGGCCGCCACCGCGCTCGCCGCAAGGAGAGCGTGATCAGACCCTTCGCGTAAAGGAGACAAAGCATGACAGCAGAACACTTCGTCCGGTACGAAACAGACGGCGCGGTGGCGGTGATCACCCTGGACCGGCCGCAGGCCGCCAACGCCCAGACGCCGGGCATCCTCAAGGACCTCGACGACGCCTGGCGCCGCGCGGACGAAGACTCGGATGTGCGGGTGATCGTGTTCACCACCACCGGTAAGCATTTCTCGGCCGGCCACGACATGTCCGGCAACGATCCTTCCGCGAACGGGCGCAGCCTTCGTCCCAAACGCACCGAGGACGGAAAGCTGGTGGCGGAGAATTACTACGACTGGGAGACCCGCGGCTACCTGGAGTACGCCAAGCGCTGGCGTGATATCCCGAAGCCCACGATCGCGGCCGTGCAGGGCAAGTGCATCGCCGCGGGACTGATGTTGTGCTGGCCCTGCGACCTCATCGTGGCAGCCGAAAATGCCCAGTTCTCCGATCCAGTCGCGCTGATGGGCATTATGGGCGTCGAATTCCATGCCCACACCTGGGAATTGGGACCGCGCAAGGCGAAGGAAATGCTCTTCACCGCCAGCTCGGTGAGCGCCACGGAGGCGTTACAGACCGGGATGGTCAATCATGTGGTACCCCTCGACGAGCTGCACGACTTCACGATGCAGCTCGCGCAGCGGATCGCGCAGACCGACCCGTGGGCCTTGCGGATGGCCAAGCGCGCAGTCAACCACACGATGGACACCATGGGTTTTTCCACGGCGATCGCAGCCTGCTTCGATATGCATCACCTCGGTCACACCCGCGCACTGGCTGCCACCGGCGGTCAGACAGTTGTGATGGCCGACCTGCAGCGGATGAAAGCCGCCGGGCACTCCGACACCGGTCGGCGGACCGCGCGGACACCGCCAACCACACCACGCCGAAAACCAAGCGAACAGGAGGAAGCATGACAAGCACCGCGAACGAGACAATCCGGAGTCAATCAGCGGTCAGTTACCGAAGTGTTGTTGTGGGCCTTATCTTGCTGGTCTTATTATCCCTAGTGGGTTGTTGGTCC
>CAVXAG010000038.1:0-38521 GCA_963759655.1 uncultured Actinomycetota bacterium
AATGTGGCGACGCTCCCGCGGCCGTCCAGAGCCAGTTCACGCTGACCCGGGTGAGTTGACGGCTTAACCCGCTCGAGGGCAGATCCGATTCCGGACCATGCGAGCTGGCACGAATGGCTATCGCCGACGCCACCGGCAACCTACGCTAAGCGTCGAGAACACCACAGCAAACAAGCCAGTTCAAGCGGAGGGGCGGAAATGAGACTCGCGACGGTACTTGCGCTGGCAGGCGGACTCGCTGCCGCACCCCTGATCACCGCCGGCAACGGGTGGGCGTTGCCGGAGTCGTGCGATGGCGTGGAATGCGTCCCGGGCGTGGTTCACAACGCGTCACTGGGCGCGCCCTGTACCTCGGGTGACCGATACGTCTTCGGCGTGGACACCACCAGCACCTACATCTGCTCGCTCAAGGGCCAATGGGTGCCGTCCAAGCCGTTGATCGGTGTACGCCCTGAGGGCGGCCCGTGCGACGGGAACCCGAACGCGGCGCAGTCACCCGACGGCATCCCGATGGCATGCAATGGCACCGGCTGGGTTTCCAACTTCAACGACATCTTCTACGCCAAAACCTACTGACGCCAAAACCTCTCGAGGCCTGGCAATTTCAGCGGCGCCGCCCCGGTCTAGCCCAACACCCGCAGCAGGTCTGGCTTCATGGCCTGCAACTGCGCGCCCCAGTACGCCCAGTCGTGCGTGCCGTTGGGCGGGAAGTTGAACACCGCGTTGTGCCCACCCGCGGCGGTGTATTTGTCCTGGAAGGCCGTGTTGCTGGACCGGGTCAGGTTCTCGAGGAACACCGCTGGGACGTCGCCGTGGCCCAATTCCGACGGGGTGCCGTTACCGCAATAGACCCACAGTCGGGTGTTGTTCTTGACGAGAAGAGGGATTTGAACGGTCGGGTCGTTGCGCTGCCATGCGGGGTCACTTGACGGTCCCCACATCGCGTCGGCCTTGAAGCCGCCCGAATCGTTCATGGCCATACCGATCAACGTAGGCGACATACCGTCTGACGGGCTGAGCCACCCCGACAGGGACCCGGCGTACACGTAGTTATCCGGGTGATAGGCGGCCAGAATCATCGCCGCCGACCCGGCCATCGACAGGCCCACCACGGCGTTACCGGTCGAGCTGATGTTCCGGTTGGCCGACAGCCACTGTGGCATCTCGGACGTCAGGAACGTCTCCCAGTTGTAGGTGAACGTGCCCCCGTTGCCGACCGCCGGCTGGTACCAGTTCGTGTAGAAGCTGGACATGCCGCCGACGGGCATCACCGTGGAGAGTCCGGAATTGTAGAACCACTCGAACGTCGGCAGCTCGATATCCCAGCCATTCCAGTCGTCGCGCGCCCGCAGGCCGTCGAGCAGTACCACCGAGTGCCGACCGCCGGGTTGGAACTCAACCTTGATGTCCCGGCCCATCGACGGCGACGGCACCATCAGGTACTCCACCGGGAGGCCCGGGCGGGAGAACGCCCTGGCGTCGGGAGCGCCCGCGAAGAGCAGCGCCAGTCCCGGTAGAAGCGCTGCGACAATTGCGGCGATCATCAGCCGGCGAGCCCCTCGAACAGGCCGCCCTTCACTTTGTCCCATGCCAGCCTCCCATTAGGTAACCGTCCTGCCGGAACTTACTACCCGCTCAGCACTACCTCAATCACATCACTGGTTTTCGTCAGCATTTCGTCAACCTTGGGTTGACGCACAAATAGCGTCAACCTAGAGTTGACATATGACAGCGAACGCGCAGATCAACTACCCCGTCCGCCTCGATGACTTGATCGACGCGATCAAGAAGGTCCACACCGACGTGCTCGACCAGTTGTCGGACGCCGTCCTCGCCGCCGACCATCTCGGCGAACTGGCGGACCACCTGATCGGCCACTTCGTGGACCAGGCCCGCCGGTCCGGCGCGTCCTGGACCGACATCGGCAACAGCATGGGCGTGTCGAAGCAGGCCGCGCAGAAACGGTTCGTGCCCAAAGCGGCGGCCACCACGCTCGACACTGACCAGGGTTTCGACCGTTTCACGCCCCGGGCGCGCGCCTTGGTGGTGACGGCGCAAAACGAGGCCCACGAGGCGGGCAACGCCGAAATCACCCCGGCCCACCTGCTGTCCGGATTGGCCGCCGACGAAACCTCGCTGGCATTCCGACTTCTGGCCGCGCAAGGCGTCGACGCCGCGGCAATTCGCGAGGCGGCGCCGTTCCCGCCACGAGCGGATGACGTCCCCGCGGTGGTTCCGTTCAACGGCCCGTCCCGCAAGGTCCTCGAGCTCACCTTCCGCGAGGCGCTTCGGTTGGGCCACAACTACATTGGCACCGAGCACGTCCTGCTCGCCACGTTGGAAGCCGAGGACGATGACGGGCCGCTCCACCGCCTTTCAGTCGACAAGGCCCGCGTGGAGGCCGACCTCGTCGCCGCGCTGCAGTCTTTCACCCGGTCCGACGGGGGCGCCCCGGCGTAGTGTCCGCGCCATGAAACTCGACGCCCATGCGCGGGCCCTCATCGGATCCGGCGCCGATGCGACCCTCGTCACGCTCAACCCCGACGGCAGTCCACAGGTCAGCGTCGTGTGGATCGCGTTGCGCACCACCCCCGACGGCGACGACGAGATCGTCACCGCGCACCTGGCAGAACACAAGAAGGTTCGCAATGTTCGTCGCGACAACCGCGTGGCGCTCACGGTCCTCTCCCCCGATCGCGGCGGCGCGATGACACCGTACTTGTCGATCACCGGCACCGCGCGCGTCGAAGAGGGCGGCGCACCCGAGGTGCTACGCGAACTCGCCAAGACGATGATCGCCCCGGACGCGAAGTTCCCTCCGATGGACGACCCGCCGCCCGGGTTCGTCACCCACATCACCCCCGAGAAGGTCGGCGGCGTCGGCCCGTGGGCAGGTTGACCGCAGCACAGTCATGACGTCGCTCAACGCGTCGTCCGGAGCTGGTTTCCTGTGACATCATGCGGGGACAGCTAAGGAGGCGATGATGCGCCGCTGGTTCGCCGGGGTCTTGTCCACGTTGGTGGTCGTCGCTGTGTTGCTCGCACCCCCCTCGTCGGCAAGCGACGCCCCGATCGGCCACCTCGGCGACACCCTCCGTGTCACCGACGGGAACATCGTCGCCGACGTCACGGTGGTCAACGTGCTGCCGTCGGACATCCCGCCCGGTTGGGGCTACCCGCCCCGCTGGCCGCGCCAAGAGGTGTGGCGCGCTCAGATCACCGTCACAGCGGTGAGCGTGCCCACCCCGGTCTCGATGTCACCCAGGTTCGCATTCCGCGGTGTCACCCAGACCGGTGACGCGTACATCGAACGCAACAACGATGCCCCGGACACGCTGCAGCTTGCATTGCTGAATGCACCGCAGGGGTCCACCGTGGCCGGCGGTATCTGGTGGGACGTGTACCGCGACTTGGTGTCCAACGTAGTGCTGCTCGACGCGAAGACCGGCTACCACCTGGCCCAGTGGGATCTGTGAGGGCCGCTACCGGATAGCCGTTGTGCCCATACACGTCGCGCTGGCTGAGCCCGCCGACGCCGCAAAGCTGGCCGCCGTCGCCGCCCGCACCTTTCCGTTGGCCTGCCCGCCGGCCGCGACGCCCGACAACATTGCCGCGTTCATCGATACCCAGCTGTCGACCGAGCGGTTCGCCGAATACCTCGCCGATCCGGACCGCGTGGTGCTCGCCGCTTACCAAGACGGCCGAATTCTGGGCTACTGCATGCTCATTCGCGGCGTCCCGGACGACGACGCCGACGTGCAGCGGGCGGTCACGACGCGCCCGAGCGTCGAATTGTCGAAGATGTACGTCCTGCCCGACAACCACGGCGCCGGTGTCGCCGCGGCATTGATGCAACTCGCCCTGGTCCACGCCACCGCCATGGCCGCCAAGAGCATCTGGCTGGGCGTCAACCAGCAGAACCTGCGCGCACAGCGGTTCTACGCCAAACACGACTTTACAATCAACGGCACCAAGACATTTCACCTCGGCGGCCGAATCGAGAACGATTACGTGATGGTGCGGCTCCTCTGAGGACCGTCACACCATGCCACTGGTCAGTGCGATCAGCCGCGACGTCGCTCGCAGGTACTTCTTGCGGAAGCCACCGGCGAGCATCTCGTCGCTGAAGATGGTGTCCAACTTCGTGCCCGAAGCCATCACCGGAATGCCTGCGTCGTAAAGGCGGTCGGTCAGCGCGACCAGCCGAAGCGCCACGTTCTGATCGTCGATCGGATGAACCCCGGTGAGGAACACCGCCCGCACACCCTCGATCAACGTCAGATATCGCGACGGGTGCATGGTGGCCAAATGTGCACACAGAGCATCGAAGTCATCCAGGGTGGCGCCGTCAGTCTTCTCGGCGAGGGCGACCACCGCGTCGTCCGACAACGGTGCGGGCGCCGGCGGCAGATCGCGGTGACGGTAGTCCGGGCCGTCGATGCGCACTGTCGTGAAAATCGCTGCCAGCGTGTTGATTTCGCGCAGGAAATCCTCCGCAGCGAACCGGCCCTCGCCGAGCTGCTCCGGCAGCGTGTTGGACGTCGCGGCCACCGAGACCCCACGTGCGACCAATTCGGACAGCAGCCGGGATACCAGCACCGTGTTGCCCGGGTCGTCGAGTTCGAACTCGTCGATGCACACCATCACGTAGTCGGCCAGCAGCTCGATGCACTCGACGAACCCGAACACCCCGGCCAGCTGCGTCAGCTCGCCGAACGCCGCGAACGCCTTGGGATGTGAAGGGTCTTCCGGCAGTGCGAAATACAGCGATGCCAACAGATGCGTCTTGCCGACACCGAAGCCGCCGTCGAGGTACAGCCCGGCGCCGTGCAGCACGGACCGCTTGCCGAGTAGCCGTTTTCTGCCTTCCCGGCGCTGGACGGCCACGTCGCCGAATTCACGACAGGTGGCCAGCGCGACGGCCTGACTGGGCTCCGAAGGATCGGGGAAGTAGTTGTCGAAGCTCACCGCGGTGAACGTGGGCGGCGGCAGCAGCTGCGCAATGAGACGCTCCGGCGACACGCTCGGATGCCGATCGACCAGGTGCTGCATGGTGGCACTGTAACGGCGTGTTGCAATCTTCTCCGTGACCAATGACGACGCTGCCGCGCGGTTCATCAGGCTGGACTCAACCACATCGGTGGATGCAGCCGAACTGCCGCGGCTCTACGCCTACCCGCAAGACCTGACCGGGTGCTGGGTCCGGGCCAACATGATCGCCAGCGTGGACGGCGGCGCGACCGTCGACGGCCGCGCGGGCGGTCTGGCCGGGCCCGGTGACCGCGTGCTGTTCAAGGTGATGCGCGAGATCGCCGACGTCGTTCTGGTCGGCGCCGGGACGGTCCGGGCGGAGAACTACACCGGCGCCCAGCTGAGCGCCGCGTCCCGCCAGGCGCGGCAAGCCCGTGGCCAGTCGGAGGTCCCGCCGATCGCGGTGGTGACGGCGTCGGGCGCACTTGACCCCACCAGTCGCCTGTTCGAGCGCACCGAGACACCACCGCTGATCTTCACCACCAACGCGTCCGTCGCCGCGACCCGGGACAGACTGCACGACCAGGCCGACGTCCTCGACGCTTCGACCGCCGACCCCATCCGCGTCGACCCGGCCGCGGTGCTTGCCGAGCTCGCACGACGCGGGCTCTACCGCGTGCTGTGCGAGGGCGGCCCGACGCTGCTCGGGGACATCGTCGCGGCGAACCTGCTCGACGAACTGGCCCTGACCGTGGCCCCGATGCTGGTGGCCGACACCCCGCCACGGGTGGTCAGCAGCGCCAGCCCGGCCAGCACCGAGCTTCGGTCCGAGCACATCCTGACCGACGACGGCGGGTATCTGTACTTGCGCTACACCAGGCGTGACTGAAACCGATCGCTAGTCTGGGCTCCATGCCGTTTCCCGGGTCGCCGCGTGCCGCTGCGGCGATGATTGCGACGGTCGCTGTGCTGGCCGGGTGCGCGCCGGGACTGGCGGCCAACCCCAGGTACGCCACCGACTCCGGGCACGGATCGCAGGGCAACCCCGCGTCGACACCGGCTCCTCGTGGGCCGGCTGCGATCGAGGCGCCGAAAAACGACCTCTCCTGGCACGACTGCACATCGAAACTGTTCTCCGATGTGGCGGTGGCTCCGCCCGTCGGTGTCAGCCTTGACTGCGCCACGTTCGACGCAGACCTGGACTCGATCAACAACGCCACCGGCACCGTGACCATCGGTGTGGTGCGCGCCCGGTCTGCCCAGACCCCCCCTGACGCCGGCCCGTTGGTGGTTACCACGGGCTCGGATCTGCCGTCGTCGGTTCAGTTGCCGGTGTGGCTGACGCGCGCCGGTACCGACATGCTGAAAAGCCGCCCGATCGTGGCGGTCGACCGTCGCGGCATGGGCCTGTCGGGCGCAATCGACTGCCGCGACACCTTCGACCGACAGGAAATGCAAGACCAGGCCCAGTTCGAAACCGGCGACGATCCGGTGGCCAGCCTCGCGGCGGTCGTCGTCACCGCGACCACGAACTGCACCGACACCATCGCACCTGGCGATTCGGCATACGACAACTCGCATGCCGCTGAGGACATCGAGCGGCTGCGCACTACCTGGGACGTACCCGCTCTTGCTCTTCTGGGGATCGGCAACGGCGCACAGGTCGCGCTCGCCTACGCCGGCCGGCACCCGGACAGGGTGGCCCGCCTCGTCCTTGACTCGCCGATCCCGCCGGCGATCAACGCCGAAGGCGCCGAACTGCAGCAGGTCAAGGGCGAGCAAACCGCGCTGGATGCGTTCGCCGCACAGTGCTCGGCCGCCAACTGTCCACTGGGCCCGGACCCGAAGGCCGCAGTCGACTCCATTTTGGTCGCCGCGCGTGCCGGACGCGGCCCCGGAGGTGCCTCGGCGGCGGCCGTCGCCGAGGCGATCGCCACCGCCCTGGCGTTTCCGCGCGGAGACCGGGTCGCGGCGACCAACGGCCTGGCCGCCGCGCTGGCATCGGCCCGCTCGGGTGACGTCAACCAGCTGAACAACCTGATCAACCAGGCGACGTCGATGCGCCAGACCGACGGGCAGTTCGTCAACAGGTGCACCGATTCGCTCAACCGCCCGACCCCCGATCGGGTCCGCGAACTCGTGGTCGAGTGGGGCAAGGAGTTCCCGCAGTTCGGCGTAGTTGGGGCCCTCGACCTGGTGAAGTGTCTCAACTGGCCCAGCGGCACCGCGCCGCCGGATCCCAAGAACCTCAAGGTCAACGTGGTGCTGATGGGCGGCCAGAACGACGCGGTGGTCGGCAACGAGAGCGTCGGGGCGGTGTCGGCCACCGTGATCAACGCCGGCGTGGCCAGCAAGAGGGTGGTATGGCAGGGCATCGGCCACGGCGTGAGCATCTACTCGCCCTGCGCGGCGCCGCCGATGATCGGCTACCTGGACAGCGGAAACCTGCCGACCACCGACACGTACTGCCCCGCCTGACCTGGCGTGAACCGTCAGGTACGGTGCGCTGGTGGCGAACTCAGACTCGACCCCGCCGACGACGTCGAAGGTGCTGCGCTCGATCCTGTGGCCGCTGGCGATCCTGTTCATCGTCCACCGCAGCTACGTGCTGGCCACCAACGGCTACATCACCGACGACTACGGACCGGTCTATCGCGCCGTCGTCAACTTCAAGCGCGGCGTGGACATCTACAACGAGCACCTCAACTACGTCGATCCGCACTACCTGTATCCGCCCGGCGGCACGCTGTTGATGGCGCCGTTCGGATATCTGCCCGTCGACGCGTCGCGGTACTGGTTCATCTTCTTCAACACCGTCGCGATGTTGCTTGCGGCGTATCTGTTGGTGCGACTGTTCAACTTCACGTTCAGCTCGGTTGCGCTGCCCGCGTTGCTCGCCGCGATGTTCTGCAGCGAGGCCGTCATCAACACACTGGTCTTCGCCAACATCAACGGCTGCGTCCTGTTGCTCGAGGTGCTGTTCTTCCGGTGGCTGCTCGACGGCAAGGTCAGCCACGAGTGGTGGGCCGGCGTCGCGATCGGACTGTCACTCGTCGTCAAACCGCTGCTCGCGCCGCTGCTGTTGCTGCCGCTGCTCAACAGGCAGTGGCGCACGCTCGTCACCGCGATCGCCGTGCCGCTGGTGTTCAACCTCGCGGCGTTGCCGCTGGTCAGCGACCCGATGGACTTCTTCCGACGAACGCTGCCGTACCTCCTGGGCACCCGCGACTACTTCAACAGCTCGATCCTGGGCAACGGCATCTACTACGGGTTGCCGATGTGGTTGATCATGCTGCTGCGCATCCTCTTCGGGCTGTTGACCGTCGCATCGCTGTGGCTGCTGTACCGGTACTACCGCACCCGCGACCCGTTGTTCTGGTTCACCACGTCCTCGGGCGTGCTGTTGGTCGCATCGTTTCTGGTGCTGTCGCTGGGGCAGGGCTACTACTCGATGATGTTGTTCCCGTTCCTGATGACGGTGGTGCTGCCGAATTCCGTGATCCGGAACTGGCCGGCGTGGCTGGCGATTTACGGGTTCCTGTCCGCTGACAGATGGCTGCTCGGGCACTGGCCGACGACCGGTCGGGCCCTGGAGTACCTGAGAGTGACGTGGGGCTGGTCTTTGATTCTGGTCGTGGTGTTCGCTGTGCTGTACTTCCGCTACCTCGACGCCAAGGCCGAGAATCGTTTGCAATTCGGCATCGACCCACGCTGGATGACACGCGACGAGCCCGCTACCGTGACGACATGAGCGAACAGACGTCGGGGCCGAAACTCGAACTGTCCGACGCGCAATGGCGCGAAAAGCTCACCCCGGAGGAGTTCGAGGTGCTGCGGCGCGCGGGCACCGAGCCGGCGTTCACCGGTGAATACGCCGACACCACCGCCGAGGGCGTCTATGAGTGTCGGGCCTGCGGCGCGGAGCTATTCCGAAGCACCGAGAAGTTCGAATCCCATTGCGGCTGGCCGTCGTTCTTCGACCCGAGCCATACCGATGCAGTGATCCTGCGGGGAGATGACTCCATGGGAATCACCCGAACCGAGGTGTTGTGCGCCAACTGCCACAGCCACTTGGGCCACGTGTTCTCCGGCGAGGGCTACCCGACGCCCACCGATCAGCGGTACTGCATCAATTCGATCGCACTGCGGCTGGACCCCCGCTAGTTCGCGGCAACGTAAAAGCCCCCGCACGCTCAGCGTGTCGGGGGCTTCGACGTCTGCGGTCAGGCTGCCGCGGGCACCGCACCCGCGAAGGCCGGCGCGCCGGCCGGCTTCCAGTCGCGGACGGTGTGCAGGATGGCGACGCTGACCGGCACGATCAGCGGCGACACCATGACCAGGATGATCGCGAAGAGGTAGAACATGCTCGACATGACGGCTCACTTTCTGTTTTCCCGGGGCGGGAGGTCTGCTGTTGTGGTGGAACACTCGGTGTTGAGTTCGTCGCAAAAGTTATCGGGCGGACCGACGCGCATCGACGTCGCGAAACCACCAACTTTCGGCGGATGCTTGTCTCCGGGCGACAAACCGGCGACAAACCTCGCCGTGGGAGGCGACAAAACATGTATCTCTCCGCGCAGGAACGGCACGACCTCGGTCGTTCCCGCCGATCGACGCTGCCGAGGCCGGATCTTGCGAACTTCGTCGCCGACGCACACCGTCCCGATCCGGTCGCATTGTTGCAGTCCCAGAACAGCTCGCGGATCAGCGAGCTTGTGCCGATCCGATACGGCCGAATGCTGACGTCGCCGTTCGCGTTCTTCCGCGGCGCAGCGCTCATCATGGCGTCTGACTTGGCCGGGCACGAGCACACCGGGCTCGATGTGCAGCTGTGCGGCGATGCGCATCTATCCAACTTCGGCCTGTTCGCCTCTGCCGAACGCAGCCTCGTCTTTGACGTCAACGACTTCGACGAGACACTGCCGGGGCCGTGGGAATGGGATGTCAAGCGACTCGTCGCCAGCGTCGCGGTTGCCGCCCGCGCCAATGGCTTTGCGCCGGGTGAGCGTGAGCAGGTGGTACGCGCCTGCGCGCGGGCGTATCGAGAACGAATGCAGACGTTAGCCGGGATGCGGGAGCTCGATGTGTGGTACGCCCACACGACGATCGACGACGCCCTGTTGGCAGGCGTCGACCCGCAATACGCACAGGCCATTCGTCGCACCGCGTCCAAAGCGCATACGCGCGACAACCTCCAGGCGCTGTCAAAACTCACGACGTCCGTCGACGGACAGCGTCGCCTGGCCAGCGACCCACCGCTGCTCGTTCCGATCGACGAACTCGTTGGCGAGGCGGAGGCCCGCCGCCACGAACACCAGATGGGAGCTCTCGTCGATGAATACCGGGAAAGCATGGAGGTCAGCCGGCACAGGCTCATCACGCGATTCCGATATGCGGGGATGGCCCGCAAGGTGGTCGGAGTCGGCAGCGTCGGCACGCGCGCCTGGGTCATCCTGTTGTTGGGGCGTGACGACGACGACCCTCTGCTCATGCAGGTCAAAGAGGCTCAGCGCTCGGTCCTGGAGCAGTACCTGACTGCGAGCGAGTATCAGGACGCCGGACAGCGGGTGGTGATGGGGCAGCGGCTGATGCAAGCGAGCAGCGACATCCTGCTGGGGTGGCTGCATTGCGTCGGACCGGATGGCCACGAGGGCGACTACTACGTGCGCCAGTTGCGCGACTGGAAAGGATCGGCAGTCGTCGAGTCGAGCAGCCCGCAACTGCTGGGGGACTACGGACGATCGTGCGGAGAAGTCCTCGCCCGTGCTCATGCCCGCACCGGCGACCGTATCGCGATCGCGGCGTACCTCGGGAACCGCGATGTCGCGGACACCGCGTTCGCACGGTTCGCCGAGGCGTACGCCGACCAGAACGAACGTGACTACGAAGCCTTACGCGATGCTGCCGCAGATCATCGGGTCGCGGCGGAACTTCCACCAGCCTGAGCGGGCAGGCTCTGCCAACCGTTGTGCTCACGCATAGCCCGCGCGCCGCCGGACTGTCGCGGCGAACAACGGCCCGCACTGCTCGCCAGAGAAAAATCGACGACGAACGCCCACGAAGGAGGTCCGAACATGACCGCGACCAGCCCGGCCACGTCTCCCCGGCCCGTGTACACCGACATCGGCAAGGCGCTCGGCACCGACTACTTCCTGCTGCGGGCAGAGCTCACCGAGGACGAGCGGGACTACCTCGAGCGCACTCGGCGGTTCGTCGAGGAAGAGGTCATGCCGCAGATCAACCCTTACTGGGAGCGCGCGGAGGTGCCCCTGGACCTGTGCAGGCGGCTCGGCGAGCTCGGACTGGTCGGCGACGGGCTGAACGGCTACGGCTGCGCGCCGATGAGCACCGTCGCCGCAGGCCTCATCGCGATGGAGCTCAACCGCGGGGACGGCAGCCTGGGCACATTCCTGGGGGTACAGGCCGGCTTGGCGATGCGCTCGATCCACATGCACGGGTCCGAGGAGCAGAAGCAACGCTGGCTCCCGGAGATGGCGCGTTGCGAGAAGCTGGGCGCGTTCGCCCTGACCGAGCCGCTTCACGGCTCAGATTCCGTCTCTCTCGAGACAGAGGCTCGCCGGGACGGCGACGAGTACGTGATCAACGGGGCCAAACGCTGGATAGGCAACGGCACGCTGGCCGACGTGGTGGTGCTGTGGGCGCGTGACGCCGAGGACATGCAGGTCAAGGGTTTCTTGGTGGAGAAGGGAACGCCTGGTTACGACGCGCGCGCGATCACGGGCAAGGGTTCGCTGCGTGCGCTGTGGCAGGCCGACATCGACCTGACCGACGTGCGCGTCCCCGCCGGGAACAAGATGCCCGGGGCGAACAGCTTCACGGCCGCGGCGAAGGTTCTCAAGGCCACAAGGGCATCGTGTGCATGGTCGGCACTCGGCCACGCGGTGGCGGGCTACGACGCAGCGCTGAACTACGCCATGCAGCGCACCCAGTTCGGCAAACCCCTCGCCGGTTCCAGATCGTGCAGGAGAAGCTGGTCCGGATGCTCTGCGAGATCACCACCATGCAGCTGTACTGCGCGCGCATCGGGCGACTCGACGAGAGTGACGCGATGTCCGACACGATCGCGGCCCTGGGCAAACTCAACAACACCGTCAAGGCCCGAGAGGTGCTTGCCGAGGCTCGTAACCTGCTGGGGGGCAACGGCATCCTGCTCGACAACCATGTGATCCGTCACATGGCCGACATTGAGGCCATTTACACCTTCGAGGGAACCGAGACGATCCAGACGCTGCTCGTCGGACGGGACATCACCGGGTTGAGCGCCTTCACCTGAGCCGGCCGGCTGAGATACCGACGAGGAGCGCATTGATGGAGTTTCCCAGTGAGTCCCTGTCGGGGCTGAGCACACGGGACAAGATCGTCACCGCCGAAGAAGCAGTCGCGCTGATCCGCGACGGCGACACCGTCGTGGCGGAGGGGTTCGCCGGGCAGTGCTTCGCTGAGGAGCTGACGCTGGCACTGGAGGCAAGGTTTCTCCAGAGCGGCGCTCCCCGAGATCTGACATTGGCTTTCACTGTGGCACAAGGCAATCGAAGAGGTCGTGGGTTTGATCGGTTGTGTTACGAGGGTTTGCTGAAACGTGCTATCGGCGGCCACTGGGGGATGTCGGGTGAACTCGGAAAGATGGCCATGGACAACAGGATCGAGGCGTACAACCTGCCTCAGGGGGTCATCGCCCAGCTGTTCCGCGACACCGCGGCGGGCAAACCTGGTCTCCTCACCCGGGTCGGCCTTGACACGTTCGTCGACCCCCGCAACGGCGGCGGAAAGATCAACGACGCGACGACCGAGGACCGCGTCGAGTTGATGTCGATCCGCGGCGAGGAGTACCTGTTCTACAAGGCGTTCGAGCAGCTGGACATCGCGTTCCTTCGCGGCAGTACCGCCGACCCGAACGGCAACATCACCATGGAGCGCGAGGCGCTGTTCCTGGAGTCTCTCGCGGTCGCCACCGCGGTCCACAACAAAGGTGGGCTGGTAATCGTCCAGGTGGAACGCATCGCCGACGTGGGAGCACTGGCCCCGAAGGACGTGAAGATCCCCGGGGTGCTGGTCGACTGCGTGGTGGTGTCCAGGCCCGAACATCATCCGCAAACCTGGGGGACCCAATACTCCCCCGCGCTGAGCGGAGAGCTGCGCGTCCCGCTGTCCTCGATACCCTCGCTCGAGTTGTCGGTACGCAAGGTGATCGCGCGGCGTGCGGCGATGGAGCTGCGTCCCAACGCGGTGGTCAACCTGGGCATCGGCATTCCGGAGGGCCTCGCCAGCGTGGCCGCCGAAGAGCACATCCTCAGCTTCATCATCCTGACGGCCGAACCCGGCGTGATCGGCGGAATGCCCACCGGCGGGATGGATTTCGGTTCCGCAATCAACGGCGACGCCATCCTGGAACAGCCCGCCCAGTTCGACTTCTACGACGGCGGGGGTCTTGACGCGGCGTTCCTCGGAATGGCCCAGGCCGACTCCCAGGGCAATGTCAACGTCAGCCGGTTCGGCCCGAAGCTCGCGGGATCCGGCGGGTTCATCAACATCAGCCAGAACGCCAAGAAGGTGGTGTTCCTGGGCACGTTCCTGGCGCCGTCGCGCACCGAGGTCGTCGACGGTCGCATCGCGGTCGATGAGGCCGTTGCCGCTCCAAAATTCCTCGACTCTGTCGAACAGCGCACGTTCAGCGGCTCCTACGCCGCCGCAGCGGGCCAGCCGGTGCTGTACGTGACGGAGCGCTGCGTGTTCAGGCTCACCCAGAGCGGCCTGCAGCTCATCGAGATCGCGCCGGGCATCGACCTGGACAGAGACGTGCTGGCCCATGTCGGGTTCATGCCGATCATCGACGGTGAGCCGAAGCTGATGGACGCCCGGATCTTTCGTGACGAGCCGATGGGACTGAAGGACGATCTGCTCACCGTTCCGCTGGAAGCGCGCTTCACCTACGACGCCGACCGCGACATTTTCTTCCTCAACATGGAAGGCATGTCCTTGAGCACCGACGGGG
Source organism: uncultured Actinomycetota bacterium (assembly GCA_963759655.1). Classification (GTDB taxonomy): domain Bacteria; phylum Actinomycetota; class Actinomycetes; order Mycobacteriales; family Mycobacteriaceae; genus Mycobacterium. Next base: position 13,985 of record CAVXAG010000038.1, read on the forward strand.
AAGCCGACGCCATCACCGCCGAGATCGACAAGCGGCTGGCCGCGGTCGGCAAGAAGGTGCGCGTCGCGGTCAACTACGACAATTTCTACTTGGCTCCCCGCCTCGCCGACAAGTACGCGTCGGTTGTCCGGGGCCTCGCCGAGCGCTACTACGAAAGCGTCACCCGCTACACCACCAGCTCGTTCATGCGGCTCAAGCTCAGCGGGCACCTCAGCGAGCGCGGCCTGGCCCCGCACATCTACGAAAGCCGTCAAGAAGCACTCGACTGGCTCAAAAGACAAGGGCCGCAATAACGAGCCGTTACGACCCGCGGTTGTGATTTCTGAACGACTCGATCACCGGCGCCAGTTCGACCGCATTGGTGATCAGGTCGACGTGCCCGCCGGGATGAAAGTGCAGCGTCGCGTGCGGCAGCAACCGCGCCATGACGCGCGCGTTGACCACCGGGATAATCGGGTCGTCGGTGCCGGCAACGATCAACGTGTCCTGCCGGATCAGCGGCAACGCGAACAGGCTCGTCCATACCGCTCCGGCCAGCAGCTGATGCAGGTATCCGATCCTGGAGCCGGCCATTAACTGGCGGTCGAACAGCTTCTGGACAACCGTCGGATCCTCGCGGACGGTGCCGCCGTAGAGGTCACCGGCGATTTTCGCCGCATACCTGTGGTCCAGGAAGCGACGGGGCGTCATCATCTTCAACAACAACCCCGGACTGCCCGGCACCATCAGAGCACCGGTACCCGTCGAGACCAGGATCAGTCGCCGACAGCGTCGCGGGTTCTGGAACGCGAATTGCTGGGCCAGCGCGCCACCCCACGACAGCCCGAGGACGTCGACACCCTCGCCGTCGAGGCGGAGCTTCTTCAGCAGACCGCCGAGCACTGCCGCCAGATACGGAAACCCGTACGGCAGTACCGAATCAGGCGATCCACCGCTGCCGGGCACGTCGAACCGCACCACGGTGCTTTCCGGATTCAGGTGCTCGACGAGCGGGTCGAGCACCTCCAGGCTCGCACCGATCCCGTTGCACAACACCAGCGGAACCCCTACCCCCCTGCGGATGTTGACACGGATCTGTTGACCGAGGATCGGTACCAGGTCTTCCACGCTGAGCCTCTCAGACAATGCCTCGGTCATGGGTACAACACGATCACGTCGGCCACGCAGGCGGGGCGCGTCTGGCCGTCGATCTCATACGTCAGCGTGAACTCGGCTTCCAGGCCCGAGGTCTTCTGCTCGGCCCGCATGACCGCCACCGTGGCACGGACCTGCGAACCGACCCGGACCGGCGCGGGGAATCGCACCTTGTTCACGCCGTAGTTCAACGCCGCCGTCATCTCACGGATCTGCAGGACCTGCCCGATGACGACCGGCGTCAGCGACAGCGTCAGGTAGCCGTGCGCGATGGTGCCCTTGAACGGGCCCTTCGCCGCACGGTCGCTGTCGCTGTGGATCCACTGGCGATCGCCGGTCGCCTCGGCGAACAGGTCCACCTGCTGCTGGGTGATCTTCATCCAATCGGTGGTGCCCAACCGCTGGCCGACCCGCTCCAGCAGATCCGCCGGAGCATCGAGATAGGTTGTCATCTAAAGCCTTCCATCACCCAGTGCTACTTCTGCAGCACATAGCTGCCCGGTGCCGGTTCGATCGGCGCCATCCCGGCACCACCCAGCGCGTCGGGTGCGGCCTTCTTCTTGCCGCCGCGCTCGGCAAACCATGCCGCGAAATCCGGCCACCAAGAGTCGGTGAGCTGGTCGGCAGCGTCCACCCAGGCGGCCGGATCGCTCTGCTCGACGCCGCCGGCCCGGAAGGACGCTCTCGGGTTTCCCGGCGGGTTGACCAGGGCCGCGATATGGCCGCTCGACGACAGCACGAACCGCAGGTCCTTGCTTCCCAGCAGCCGCGCGCTGCGGTAGCACGCCTGCCACGGTGAAATGTGGTCGGCGATGCCGGCCACCACGTACGCGTCCGCGGTCAGTTGCCCGAGATCCACCGGTGTGCCCAGCATGCTGGCCCCACCCGGCGTCACCAGCGAGTTGTGCAGGCCCGTCAACACCATGTCCCGATGAAGCGCAGCCGCCATCCGGGTGGTGTCGGCGTTCCAGAACAACACGTCGAACGCGGCGGGCGACTTGCCCTCCACGTAGTTGTTCACCCAATACCGCCACACCAGGTCGGTGGGCCGCAGCCACGCGAACACTTCGGCGAGCGCCCGCCCATCCAGGTAGCCCTTGCGCGCCGACAACGCGATCGCGATGTTGGCGGCCTCCTCATCGATGGCAGCCGCGGCGAAACCGGCCTTGCGCTGGTCGAGCACGGTGACCATCAACGTCAGCCCGGCCAGCCGCTCACCCTCACCGATCGCGGTCAGATGCGCGGCGGTCATCGCCGCGAGGATTCCACCGGAACAGGACGCTTGGACGTGGACGCGATCGGACCCGGCGATCTTCTCCACCGCATCGAGTGCGTCAACGATCGCCTGACCGTAGGTGTCAAAGCCCCAGTCTCGTTGTTCGGAAGTGGGATTGCGCCACGACATCGCGAACACCTGGATACCCTGGCCCAGGAAGAACTCGATCATGCTGCGGCCCGGCGCGATGTCCATCACATAGAACTTGTTGATGACCGGCGGCACCATCAGCAGCGGCGCCGACCACACCTTGTCGGTTTGCGGCGTGTACTGGATGAGTTCAAACACCTCGGACCGAAACACCACCGAGCCGGGCGTGGCCGCTAGGGTCTTGCCCACCGTGAACGCGTCGGGCTCCACCATCGACGGCACCCGCGGCGCCGACGCCATGTCACCGAGGAAATGCCGCAGTCCTCGCACCGCGCTCTGCCCGCCGGTATCGATCAGCGCCTTGTACCCCAACGGGTTCAGTAGCGGGCTGTTGCTGGGCGACAGGCCCTCGGTGAGGACATCCAGGACGAAGCGGACTCGCTCGTTGTCTGGCCAATCCAGCTCCGCATCCGAAAACAGCTGATCCACTGTCTGATTGGCCACCAGGTATGCCTGCATGCTGCGCTTGAGCAGTGGATTGTTGCGCCACCCGGGGTCGGCGAAACGCTTGTCGCCCTTGGCTGGTGCCACCTCAGAGCTGCCCTGCGCGACCGACAGCAGCTCGCGCCCGAGCGTGGCGGCCCGGGATGCGACCACCCCCGGCTTGCGGGCGAGATTCAGTGCGAATCTGCTCCACGACGTGTTGGGCATCATCCGCTCGGCCATCCCCCGCGCCGAACTGGTCAACAACAGATCCAGCGGCGCCGCTAACTCGTCCGCGCCTTCGATACTCGTGGCATCCACCCTTTTATCGTCGCGAGCGTTGCGGCTGCCATCGTTGTCGTACAGAACAAAGTCTGTGCGTGTGTCATGTACGAGCGAACACGGCGGGTCGACTCAGACTGTCCGGCACGACACCATCCCGTCAGCGTTGTTGTTCGCGTGAACAACAACGCGAGCAGGGTCGAGAGCAACAATCAAGGCCTGGCAATTCATAAATCGAGCGTTTGGAGCAGCCATGAGTAATACCACTGAGGCCACCAATACGTCACAGCACCGTTCTCATCCGGTTCTCGATGATGTCGTTTCGACGACAAGATATTGGTGGCTGCTTCTGGTCACCGGAGTGGCATGGATTGTCATTGCGATCGTGATCCTGCGTTTCAATTACGCCACCGTGGCAGCGATCGCCGTGCTATTCGGCGTCTTCAGTTTCGTCGCGGCGGCGAACGAAGTAATGGTGGGCGCGGTGTCGTCTAAAGGCTGGCGAATACTGCACTGGCTGCTCGCGGTGCTGTTCGTCGTCGTCGGGTTCTTCGCGTTCTTCCGTCCCGTGGACACGTTCGTCGGCCTGGCCGCCGTGATGAGCTTTTACTTCGTCTTCCGTGGCGCCTTTGACATCGCGATGGCACTCGCGGGCAGCAGAACACCCGGGTGGTGGCTGCTGCTGATCGTCGGCCTCGCCGAGCTTGCCATCGGGTTCTGGGCCGCGGGCTCGTGGGACATCTCAGTCGTGGTCCTGGTGTCGTGGGTCGCCGCCGGGGCGCTGCTGCACGGCGTCGGCCAGATCGCGTCGGCATTTGTCGTCCGCCGGGTCGGCCGCGGTGCCGCAGCCATCGGGCAGGGCTGATTCACTGTGACCGCAGAACACACCGAATTCGCGCGGCTCATCCCCCGCCACCTCCTCGCCAGCCAGAAGACTCACCATCCGACGGTGATCGCGGAGGCGGTCAAGCGCAACGCGAGTTTCCAGCTGCGGATCGCGGACCGGATAACGACGTTCGCCGGATCGATGAGTTTCGTCTGGCTGCACGCGGCGTTGTTCGCGATCTGGATGGTGTTTCTGGAGCAGAGTCCGTGGCCCATGTTGACGTTGGTCGTCTCGCTGGAGGCGATCTTCCTGTCAACGTTCGTGATGATCGGTCAGAACCGGCAGTCGGCGTTCCAGCAGTCCAAAGCCGATCACGACTTTGAGGCCCAGGAACTGGAGTTGAAGACCAATACCGACCTGACCCGGCAAATTCACGTTTTGACAACGGAGTTGCACCGGCGCCTTGTCAGCGGGAATCCTTCCGATGGGGGCGCCCCTCCGGCCGCCACATGAGACGCCGATGGACCTCGAATGCCAAAGACAGCTCGGCGATGTCACGCGGCCGGCTCAGCGAACGGCCCGTGCGTTGCTCGATTCGATGTAACCGGTAGCGCACGGTGTTCGGGTGACAGAACAGTAGTTCGCCGGCGGCGCGCAATGATCCGTCGTTTTCCAGCCAGACCCTGAATGTCTCGAAAAGGACGTCCCGCTCATTGTCGGCAAGCTCAGCGAAACTCTCGATGGTGGGAGCCACCAGGCTCACCATGATCTCGGGTGCGCTGACTGCCGCGGTGGCCAGTATGGAACCGTCGAACAACGAAACCTGCTGTCCCGGGTCTGCGTGGCCCCGCAGCATCACCCGCGCGAATCGCAGCGCATGCGCAGTTTCCCGCAGATCGTCGAAGCGTGCGCTCACCCCCACTCGGTTGCTGGCCATCCGGGACACCAGAGCGAGGGTGTCGTCCAGGTGCTTGTCGTTCTTGACGTGCACGATCCCAACCTGCACATCGGGGAGCAGTCGCCAGGCCGAGAACACGTCGATGCTGCGCAACTTCGATTCGATTTCCGGCAGGGCTTCGGCGCCGATGACGGGAACCTCCGCCGCGATCACCACGAAGGGACCCTCACTGGGCAACCGGAGGCAGTCTGCGGCCTCCCACACGTTCGACTGCTCGAACAATCGGCCGTGCAGCACCGCGTCAATGAGCACCAACCGCTCGGATTCGTCGCCGACCGCCTGACGGCTTTGCTCATCGCGGTAGGAAACCGCCATTGCGTTGGTGAATATGTCCTGTGCCGCAAAGATCTTCGCGGTCAGCACGCGCAACGCCTGGCCGTCGTGGCCGCGGGTCACCGCCTCTTTCACCGCGGCGTCCCATACGCCGTGGAATCCGACCCGGTAGGCCTCCAGCACAGCGGCGAGCGGCACGCCGTCGCGCGCCCGCTCCTTTCCCAGAACCTCCGCGGCCGTCGGATCGAATTCGCTGTCGGTGGCCATCGCTTCCAGGACGGACCGCACGTTCGCCGCGCAACCGGCGACAACGACCTCGAGCGGCAGTGGCGTCGTGGCCTGATACAGGCTCACATCTCGGGTGATGGCCCGCGCGAGATCGGTCGCGAGTTCATCGGCTCGCTCACAAAGGGTCGCCGCGACCTCAGCGACCCGCTGTCGCACCACGTCGCGATTCATGCTGGGAACGCTAGATACCAGCACTCTCATAGCCATTGTCCTCCGCCGACGAAGACCGGCGACATGATTGTAGGCCGCGGATGATTGAGCTGGCTCCGTTACGCCCCGTTCGGTTGCAGGACGACCGGCCCGTACCACTGGCACGCCAGCAGCGCCAGCTCCACGTCGAGGCGATCTCCTTCGATCGGGCGGCCGCGCCGGGCGACCGCCCGGCCAACGCGGTACTTCACCGTATTGAAGTGCAGGTTCAGCTCCTCGGCTGCGAGTTTGTAGCTGGCCCCGGCGCGCAGGAAGATCCGCAGCGTCTCGCGCAGCCGGGCGTCGTTCTCGTTGTCGGCCGACAGGTCGCCGAGAACCCCTGTCACCCATTCCCGCGTCGCGGTGATATCGCCGCCGAGCAGCGCGGCGGCCGACAGGCCTGGGTCGGACGCCGCGATCACCGTCGGCTCGGCCAGCCCGCCGGCCACCGCGACCGCGCGCGCTGCCTGAGCCTCCCGATGCGATCGGCGAAATCCGTCGACGCCGGACATCACCGTTCCGATTGCCACGTTCGGACAATCCGGCCGCTTGCGTGTGAACTGACGGACTGTCTCGACAGCGTCGGGCGGCGCAGAACGGTACGCAAGCCACCCCCATCCGCTGGTTTCATCGGCGGCCACAAAAAGAGGGTTGGAGCCGACGTCAACGCCTTGGCCGAGCTCGCGAAGAAAGCGCTGCAGCCGGGACAGTTCGTCTCCCCCGGCGCCCGCATCCGGATACCAGAGCACCAAGGCAACGTGATGCCACAGCAACGGATAGCGGATAGACGTGCTGGCCGAGTCGATGTCGACGTCCTTCTTGCCTTCCAGAACCTCGCCCACTCGCAGCGCCCGGATGCTGTTCTGGTTCTCCAGCCATCGTTCGCGTTCGTCCTCGTAGACCGCGACCACCTGCTGGGAGACCCAGTCGATGTACTCGAAGAGCGTTGCGGTGATCGCATCGAGCATGGCAAGCCGTTCCTCAGCCCCGATCTCGGCGGCCCGCACTTCCCGGAAGACAAGCTCGTTCATCCTGCGCTGACCCAGCCGGTACGCCCGCACAAGCGCGTTGACGGGCACGCCATGCTGTGCGAGCCGTCGCGCGTACTCGAGTGCCGCGGTCGGGGCTTCGACGCGTTCGACCGCGATGTCGTGCCGCAACGCATGCAGCAGGGTCTCCACGTTCCCTTCGACGCTCGCATCGAGCAACTCGATGATTCGCGCATCGCCGCGCAGCTCGGGGATTTCGTCCTCGAGGGAGTCGCGAATGAACGACGACACCTCGGCCAGCCGCTGATGAATGCGCTCGGCAGTCGCCGCGATAAGACTGCGGACGTCCACGTCGTCGCGACCCCGTGTGGTCACCCCATGACCGTAGATCCTTGTCTCGCCGGCACAACAGTCTTTGCGATCTTTATCCGTCAACCACTATGCCCCTGACCGCGGTATTCCTACGGTCATCACTCACAACGTCAACGCAGCAGAGGAGCACATGCCATGAACCTGTCGGCACTGCCCGATCGGCGCGCAGCCGAGAATCCCTCCGGCCCCGCGGTTGCCGACGACGACACCGACCTGAACAACCCAGAGTTCCTGGCGGCTGTACAACGCGCCGCCGCGACCCTGCAACGCCACGGGGTATCGGCCGGCGACGTGGTGGCAATCATGTTGCCCAACACGGCCGGCTTCGTCGTGTCGTTGTTCGCGTGCTGGCGACTCGGCGCGGCCGTCACGCCGATCAACCCCTCGCTACGACCGGTGGAGGTGACCTACCAGGTCTCCGACGCCGCGGCGAAGGTGCTCATCGCTGAGACCGTTCCCGACTTCGAGACAGGCGCACCCGCGGTCGTGACGACCGACGAGCTCGATCGCGGCGAACCCGGCACCGAGCTGATGGATCCGCCGCGGTCCGCCGATGACAGCCTGGCCCTGCTCATCTATACCAGCGGGACCACCGGGCGGCCCAAGGGCGTGATGCTCGATCACGCCAACCTCACCGCGATGTGTGGCTCGGTGGTCGAGGGGTTCGCGCTGACCTCTTCCGATCACAGCCTGCTGATTTTGCCGCTGTTCCACGTCAACGGAATCGTCGCGGGGACGCTGTCGCCGCTTCTGGCGGGTGGCAGGGCGACGGTCGCGGGCCGGTTCAAGCCGGCCACGTTCTTCGACCGGATCGAACAGAGCCGCGCGACGTACTTCTCCGCCGTACCAACGATTTACACGATGCTCTGCGGTCTGCCCGACAGCGTGAAGCCGGACACGTCGTCGGTGCGGTTCGCCATATGCGGTGCGGCACCGGCCAGCGTCGAACTGCTGGAGGGCTTCGAGTCCCGATACGGGATACCGCTGATCGAAGGCTACGGGCTGTCCGAAGGCTCCTGCGCGAGCACGGTCAACCCGCTCACCGGCAAGCGCAAAGCGGGAACGGTTGGGCTTCCCCTGCCCGGTCAGACAATCCGGCTCGTCGACTCCGCTGGCAAGCCGGTGCCCGACGGGCAGGCCGGCGAGGTTGTGATCAAGGGCGCCAACGTGATGCGCGGCTACTTGAATCGTCCCGAGGAGACGGCGAAAACCATCATCGACGGGTGGTTGCACACCGGGGACGTGGGCCGGTTCGACGAGGACGGCTACCTGGTGCTCGTCGATCGCGCGAAAGACATGATCATCCGCGGCGGCGAGAACATCTACCCCCGCGAGATCGAGGCGGTGGTGCACCAGTTACCGCAGATCGCCGAGGCCGCCGTAGTGGGACGGGCGAACCCCCTCTACGGCGAGGAGCCGGTGTTGTTCGTGTCTCTGCAGCCCGACAAGACGATCAGCGTCGACATGATCCGGGAGCACCTCCGCGACGCGCTGTCGAAGTACAAACTCCCCGTTGAGATCACCATCCTCGACGACCTTCCGAAGAACGCCGTGGGCAAGATCGCAAAACCGAGCCTGCGGCAAAAGTTTCGCCACCACCCCCTGACCCCAGAACCACACACGAAGGAGAACTGACATGAGCTTCACCAAACCGGATTTCCCCGACGTGGACCCGGCCACCTTCCTGCAAAAGCCGCTGATGGAGCGGATGCACATCCTGGCCTCGAACTGGGCCGAGAACGGGTTCGGCTCGCCACGGATGGTGCACACCGTCTACATCGCCAAACTGCTGTTCTTCTACGCCCTCGGCGGCATCCTGGTGGCCACCTTGACGTCAGGGCTGCCCGCCTTTTGGCATGTCTCCGAATGGTGGAACCAACCCATCGTCTACCAGAAAGTGATCCTGTGGACGGTGCTGCTCGAAGCCATCAACGTCGCCGGATCCTGGGGACCGCTGGCTGGGAAGGTCAAGCCGATGACCGGCGGCATCCTGTTCTGGGCGCGGCCGGGAACCATCCGACTGCGTCCCTGGAAGTGGGTGCCGTTCACCGCAGGCGATCGGCGCACCCGCTTCGACGTGGCCCTGTACCTAGCGCTGCTGATCAGCGTCGTTGTTCCGCTGTTCTCCCCTGGGGTGCACAGTGATTCGCTGTCGGCAGTAATGCCCGCCAACACCTCCGGGCTGGTGAGCCCCGCACTGCTCATCGCCCCGATCGTGCTGCTGGTGCTGATGGGACTGCGCGACAAAACGGTCTTCCTGGCCGCACGCGGCGAGCAGTACCTGCCCGCCCTGGTCCTGTTCGCGGCGCTGCCGTTCGTCAACATGATCATCGCGCTCAAGCTGCTGATCGTGGTGGTATGGGTCGGCGCCGGAGTGTCCAAGTTTGGCAAGCACTTCTCCAATGTGGTCCCCCCGATGGTCAGCAATAGCCCCTCGATGCCGTTCAAGTGGATCAAACGCGCCCACTACCGCGACTTCCCGCGCGACCTGCGCCCATCGCGGATCGCCGACATCATGGCCCACGTCGCGGGCACCACCGTGGAGATCATCGCCCCGCTGACCCTGCTGTTCTCACCGTGGCCCTGGCTCACCGTGGCCGCCGTGGTGATCATGGTGACCTTCCACCTGTTCATCGTCTCCACCTTCCCGCTCGCGGTCCCGCTGGAATGGAACGTGCTGTTCGCCTACGCCACCGTGTTCCTTTTCCTGGGCTTTCCGAACTGGCAGGGCTACGCCATCACAGACATGTCACCCCCATGGCTGGTGGTGGTGATCGTGGCGGCGCTGCTGTTCTACCCGATCCTGGGCAACTTCCGGCCCGACAAGGTCTCCTTTCTGCCCTCGATGCGCCAATACGCCGGCAACTGGGCCTCAGCGCTGTGGGCATTCGCCCCCGGCGCCGAAGCCAAACTCGACAGGGTCACCCGAAGCGCCAAAAACCAGGTCGACCAGTTCATCGAATTCGGCTACGAACCGGAGTGGGCCGAGATCACCATGCAATCCACCACCGCTTGGCGCACCATGCACAGCCAGGGCCGCGGCTTGTTCTCGGTGCTGCTGAAGAACCTGCCCGACATCGACACCCGCACGGTGCGCGAGGCCGAGTTCACCTGTAACTCGTTGATCGGGTTTAACTTCGGCGACGGCCACCTGCACGACGCGGACATGATCGCGGCCGTTCAGCGCGAGGCCGCATTCGAGCCGGGCGAACTCGTGGTCGTCTGGGTGGAGTCGCAGGCGTGGGGCAGCAAGGTCCAGCACTACCAGGTGATCGACGCGGCGCTCGGCGTGATCGAGCGGGGCACCTGGAAGGTGGCCGACGCCGTCAAGGAGCAGCCGTGGCTGCCCAATGGCCCGATCCCGATCGAGGTCACCTGGTCGCTCGCCGGCAAGACGCCGAAGCGCGTGGCATGAGCACCGCGATCGTCGTGGGGGCGGGACCGAACGGTCTCGCCGCCGCGATCGCCCTCGCGAAGGCAGGCGTACAGGTAACCGTGCTGGAGGCCGCCGACGATATCGGCGGCGGCACCCGCAGCAGCGAGGGCATCGTCCCGGGTCTGCTACATGACCACTGCTCCGCGATCCACCCGATGGCCGTCGGCTCACAATTCCTCGACGACCTCGGCCTGGACGGTTACGGCCTGTCCTGGCGGCTGCCCGAGATCGATTGCGTCCATCCGCTCGACGGCGGCAGCGCCGGGGTGCTGTACAAGTCGGTGCAGGCAACGGTCGATGGGCTCGGCGTCGACGGGTCGCGGTGGCGCACGCTGTTCGGCTGGCCGGCCGCACATTGGGACGCCCTGTCCGAGGACATCATGCGCCCGCTCGTGGGCGTGCCGCACCACCCGCTGATGATGGCCCGCTTCGGCGCGCCCACCGTTGTGCCCGCCGCCACGCTTGTCAGATTCTTTCGGACCCCAGAAGCCCGGGCGCTGTTCGGAGGTGTTGCAGCACACGCCTTTCGGCCGCTGCACTACCCGATGACGTCGGCCATCGGGCTGGGCATCATCACCGCGGGCCATCGCCACGGGTGGGCGGTCGCGGCCGGGGGGTCGCAATCGATCACCAACGCGCTGGCGTCGAAGCTGGCCGATCTGGGCGGCAAGATCGAAACGGGCACCCGCATCGAAGCGGCCTCGCAACTGCCCCCCGCTGACGTGACGATGTTCGACCTGGCCCCGGACGCCGTCGCGGGGATCCTCGGCGAGCGCTTGCCCTCGCGGGTAGCGCATGCATACCGGCGATTCCGCCAGGGCCCGGGCGCGTTCAAGGTGGACTTCGCCGTGCAAGGCGGTGTCCCGTGGACCAACCCGAGCGCGCGCAAGGCAGGCACGGTGCATGTCGTCGGCACGTTCGCCGAACTCGCCGCCACCGAACGCGACATCCACGCGGGACGGATGCCGGACCGTCCGTTCGTGTTGGTCGGGCAGCAGTATCTGGCCGATCCCCAGCGGTCCGTCGGCGACGTTCACCCGGTCTGGTCATACGCGCACGTACCCAACGGCTACACCGGCGACGCCACGGAGGCGATCGCGGCGCAGATCGAGCGCTTCGCACCGGGTTTCCGCGACCGCATCGTCGGATACACCGTGCGCAGCACCACGCAAATGGCGGCCTACAACCCGAACTACGTCGGCGGCGACATCATGACCGGCGCCAAGGACATCCGGCAGTTGACGTTCGGCCCGCGAATCACACTCTCGCCCTACCGCATCGGCGTGCCCGGCATGTACATCTGCTCGGCGGCCACGCCACCGGGGCCCGGCGCACATGGCATGTGTGGCGCCAACGCAGCCAACGTGGCGCTGAACGAACTCGCTTGACTTCAGGGCAGCTTTTCGACCAGCTGCTCCACCGACACCCGCGGTCCGGTGAAAAACGGCGTTTCCTCCCGGGTGTGCCTGCGCGCGTCGGTGGCGCGCAACTCGCGCATCAGGTCGACGATTCGGTGCAGTTCGGGCGCCTCGAACGCGAGGATCCACTCGTAGTCGCCCAGCGCGAACGCGGGCACGGTGTTGGCTCGCACGTCCTTGTACTCGCGCGCGGCCATCCCGTGCTCGGCGAGCATTCGGCGGCGTTCCTCGTCGGGCAGCAGGTACCACTCCAGCGACCGCACGAACGGGTACACGCAGACGTACCCGCCAGGCTCCTCGCCGGCCAGGAACGCCGGGATATGGCTCTTGTTGAACTCCGCGGGACGGTGCAATGCCACGCTGCTCCACACCGGGGTGCTGGCCCGGCCCAACGCGGTCACGCGCCGGAAATCGGAGTACGTCGCCTGCAGCGCCTCGACGTTGTCGGCGTGTGTCCAGATCATGAAGTCCGCGTCGGCCCGCATGCCGGCGACGTCGTAAACCCCACGCACCACGACCCCGTTGTCCTCCTGCTGCTTCAGGAAGGTCGCCAGCTCGTCCACGGCACCCGCCCGGTCCTCGCCGAGCACGCCCGGGCGCACCGCGAACACCGAGAACATCAGGTAGCGGATCGCCGCATTGAGTTCGTCGTAGTCCAGTCGAGCCATGCGTCTATCGTGCCACGGCGGCCGCCACCAGCCGCCCGGCCGCCGCGGTGCCGGACGCGATGCAGGCGGGCACCCCGATGCCGTCGAGGTAGTTGCCCGCCAGCGCCAAGGTGGTGGGCAGCGCCGCCCGGATCCCGGCGACCAGCGTGCGGTGGCCGGGTCCGTACTGCGGCATCGCGTCGACCCACCGCGCCACATGCACCTCGACGGGATCGACCGTGACCCCGAAAACGCCGGACAGGTCGTCGATCGCCCAGGACACCAGCTGGTCGTCGCCGGCGGTGCGGGCCACATCGTCACCGAATCGGCCGAAGCTCAGCCGCAACAGCTCCACCCCTCCTGGGTGACCCCACTTTCGGCTCGACAGCGTAATCGCCTTGGCGTGCAAGGGCTCTCCGCTGGCCACCAACACCCCCGACCGTTCCGGCAGCGCGGCGCCGCGCGGCACGGCCAGCGCGACCACCACCGACGACGCGACGGGAATGTGCCGGGCGGCGGCGGCCACCGACGGCACGGCGTCGGCGACCACGTCGGCCAACTGCGCCGCGGGTACGGCGAGCGCCACCGCGTCGGCCCGCCAGACCTCGCCCGCAGCGCCGACGAGCTGCCAGCCGTCGTCGGTGCGGCACAGCGCCGTCACCGCGGTCTGCACCACCTCGGCGCGACTCTGGCGCGCGAGTTCGTCGACGAGCCGCCGGTATCCGCCGCCGACCGCCCGGAAGACCGGCCCGTCGGACGAGGGCGGCAACGCGCTGCGCGCCGCCTCGGTCAGGCTCGCGGCGCCGGCATCCAGCCCCGCGGCCACGCCCGGCGCGGCCGAGCGCAGCCCGATCGTCGCCGCGGACCCCGCGTAAACGCCTGCCAGCAGCGGGTCGACCGACCGTGCGACCACCTGGGCACCGAATCGGTCGGCCACGACATCGGCGACGGGCGGGTCGGCGCCCTCTTCCCACTGCAACGGCCGTGACGGCTCGGCGGCGACACGGGCGAGCGTGTCGTCGTCCACTAGTCCGGCCAGCGACTCTGACGAGGTCGGGATGCCGTTGACGGTGCGTTCCGGCATCGGGTGCAACGTGCCGTCGGCATAGATCAGCGGCCGTACCCCGGTCGTGTCGACCTGCGCGCCGGTCATTCCCAGCTCGGCCAACACAGCGGGCACCTCCGGCCGGCGGGCGACGAACGCCTCGGCGCCGACGTCCACCGGGTGACCGGCGACCGACACCGTGCGCAACGTCCCGCCGAGCGCTTCAGCCGGGTCGAACACGGTGATCAGCGCGTCGTCGCCGGCCGCGCGACGCAGCTTGTAGGCCACGGTGAGGCCCGAAATACCGCCCCCCACAACGGCATACGAGGGACGGTTCACAGCGAGTGCACCAGCGCCACCAGCTCGGTCATGATCTGCGGATCGGTGTCGGGCAGCACGCCGTGGCCGAGGTTGAAGACGTGACCCGCCGCGCCTGCATCTACTGCTCGCCGGCCGTCGTCGACGACCCGCCGGGCCGCCGCCTCGACCACCGGCCAGCCGGCCAGCAGAACCACGGGATCGAGGTTGCCCTGCAGCGCTGTCCCCGGTTGGACTCGGGCCGCGGCGTCGGTCAGCGAGGTGTGCCAGTCGACGCCGACCACGGTCGCGCCCGCCGCCGACATCGCGCCGAGCAACTCCGCCGTTCCGACGCCGAAGTGCGTCATCGGAACGCCCGCCGCCGCGAGTGCGCCGAAAACCTTTGCGCTGTGTGGTAACACGTATTCCGTGTAGTCGGCGAGCGACAGCGCGCCTGCCCACGAGTCGAACACCTGGATCGCGTCGACGCCGGCGTCGATCTGAACCTGCAGGAACCCGATCGTGACCGCGGTGAGCGCCGACATCAGCGCATGCCACGTCTGCGGTTCGCCGAGCATCATCGCCTTTGTGCGTTCGTGGTGACGGCTGGGGCCGCCCTCGACGAGGTAGGACGCCAGCGTGAACGGCGCGCCGGCGAACCCGATCAGCGGAACCTCACCGAGCGCGTTGACCAGCTGTCCGACGGCGTCGGCGACCGGCGACACGTTGTCGGGGTCGAGCGGCTTCAGTCCGTTCACATCAGCCGTGGTGCGAATCGGGTGCTCGATGACGGGCCCGACATCCGGGACGATGTCCAACGCGATGCCTGCCGCACGCAACGGCACCACGATGTCGGAGAACAGGATCGCGGCGTCGACACCGTGCCGGCGCACGGGTTGCAGTGTGACCTCGCAGACCAGGTCGGGCTCGAAGCAGGCGGCCAGCATGCTGTGCTGGGCACGCAGCGCGCGGTATTCCGGCAACGAGCGACCGGCCTGGCGCATGAACCACACCGGGATGCGGCTCGGCTTGCGGCCGGTTACCGCCGCCAGGTACGGGGCATTGGGCAGGTCACGACGGGTGCTCATGTCGCCCCCTATGCTGCCACGGCGGTCCGGCGCGCCTGCCCCCACGCGGCGGTCGATGGACTAGCGTCAAAGTCCATGACCTCCGCCGAACCAGCTCAGTTCCAGGCGGCTGTGGCGGCAATGAACGCCGTCGAGGTGCGCCCGGAGATCGAGCTCGGACCGATCCGGCCGCCGCAGCGGCTAGCGCCGTTCAGCTATGCGCTGGGCGCCGAGGTGCGACATCCCGAAACGGCGATCGTGCCGGAGCGGTCAGAAGGCGACGCGTTCGGGCGGCTGATTCTGCTGCACGATCCCGACGGCGCCGAGGCCTGGGACGGGACGATGCGGTTAGTGGCATACATCCAGGCCGATCTGGACTCCACCGAGGCGGTCGACCCACTACTGCCCGAAGTCGCCTGGAGTTGGCTCATCGACGCGCTCGACGCGCGTGCCGGGCAGGCGACCGCCGTGGGCGGCACGGTCACCGCCACCACGTCGGTGCGCTACGGCGACATCTCCGGTCCACCGCGGGCACATCAGCTCGAGCTGCGGGCGTCCTGGACCGCGACCACTCCTGAACTCGGCTCGCACGTGCACGCGTTCTGCGAGGTACTCGAATTTGCAGCGGGGCTGCCGCCGGTCGGGGTCACCGACCTGGGGTCGCGTTCGCGGGCTTGAGCGTGCCAGACGAGACACCCGACTCGGACGCCGCCGAGCCCGAACCGACGCCACTGCTGCAGCCCGCCGACGGCGTGCCGGAACTGACCACCAGTGGCGACAAAATCGCCTCTGCCGCCGAGCTGTTGACATCTGGTCGCGGACCTTTCGCGGTCGACGCGGAACGGGCGTCGGGATTTCGCTACAGCAACCGCGCGTATCTGATCCAGGTCCGCCGGGCCGGCGCCGGCACCGTGCTCCTGGACCCCGTCGGCGGCGACGGCGATCCCGTCGAGACGCTGCGGCCGATCGCCGATGTGCTCAGCACCGACATGTGGATCCTGCACGCCGCCGATCAGGACCTGCCGTGTCTGGCCGAGGTCGGTATGCACCCGCCCGCGTTGTACGACACCGAGCTGGCGGGCCGGCTGGCCGGGTACGACCGGGTGAACCTCGCCGCGATGGTGGCCCGACTGCTGGGGCTCGGCCTGGCCAAGGGCCACGGCGCCGCGGACTGGTCCAAGCGGCCGCTGCCACCGGCGTGGCTCAACTACGGGGCGCTCGATGTCGAGGTGCTGCTCGACCTGCACACCGCGATCGCGCAGGTGCTGGCGGATCAGCACAAAACCGAGTGGGCGGCCCAGGAGTTCGAGTACCTGCGGACCGCCGCTCCGGCGCCGCCGCGAAGGGACAGGTGGCGGCGGACGTCGGGCATCCACAAGGTGCGCGACCCGCGCGCGCTTGCCGCCGTGCGCGAGATGTGGACCGTCCGCGACGAGATCGCCCGTCGCCGCGACATCGCTCCCGGCCGGATCCTGCCCGACTCGTCGATCATCGCGGCCGCCGTGGCAGACCCGAAGACGGTCGACGACCTGACCGCGCTGCCGGTCTTCGGCGGTCCGCGGCAACGCCGCAGTGCGCACACCTGGCTGGCCGCGTTGACCCGGGCCCGCCACAACCCCGAGCCGCCGTCTTCCCCCGAGCCGCCGAACGGGCCTCCGCCGGTGTCACGCTGGCATCGCCGCAAGCCCGAGGCGGCGACCCGGCTGAAGGCCGCCCGCGACGGCCTCGCCGAGCTGTCGGAGCGCGTGGGTGTGCCGACCGAGAACCTGGTGTCGCCGGAGTTGGTGCGGCGGCTGTGCTGGGACTGGCAGGGTGGCGACATCGACGCGTTCCTGCGCGAAGGCGGCGCCCGGCAGTGGCAGCTCGAGTTGGTGGTGCCGGTGCTGGCGGAAGCGTTGACGCCGGCCGCTTCGACCCAGCACGCTGACTAGGTGGGCACTCCCTGCACGGCGCGCTGAAGGAACGCCACCTGATCCGCCTTGACCTGTGGATCGTGATAGATGTCGAAATGGCCGTACGGGTAGTGGCGGAGTTGGCCGCGCGGCGCCCGTTCGGCGGCCTTGATGGCGGGTGCCACCGGTGTCGTCGCGTCGGTGTCGCACACGCACATCAGCAGCGGCATCGTCAGCCGCTTCGTTTTGAGGCCCGGCCGGTAGAAACCGAACGTCAACATGAGTCGACCGGCAAACTCGTTGCGCCACTTGGAGTCCGGACCCACCAGAGCCGCGAAGCCGGGCTTGGCCTCCGGTGCTGTCATGGCAGCAAAGGTGCCGGGGTCGCCGACAGCCGGTACCAGGCGCGGCGGCCGGCCCAGCCACGCTCCGAGCTGATCACGCAGAGCCGCGGCGAGAAGGCGGGCGATGTTCCTGGGCGGCACCAACATCAGCGTCGGGACGCTGTCGGTGTGCGGCGCTTGTGAGATCACCGCCGCGATGCGCGGATCGGCGGCCGCGATCGCGAGGACGTGCCCGCCGCTGAACGACGAACCCCACACCACGATGCGTTCGGGGTCGACCCCGTCGAGGCCGCGCGCCCACCCGATGACGGCGCGGTAGTCGTCGAGCTGGCGGGCGATGTCGAGCAGTTGACGCGGCTCGCCGGTGGAGGCGCCGAAATGGCGGTAGTCGAACAGCACCACGACGAAACCCGCATCGCGGAATGCCTCCGCGTACCCGGGCAGCGCGTCGTCCCGCGTCGCCGAGAAGCCGTGCGCCATGACCACGCATGGCGCGTCGGCTGCCGTCGTATCGGGCCGGTACACGTAGGCGGCGAGCTGCTCGCCGTGGCAGGGAATCCGGATATCGTCACGCACGGCATCAATCTTGCGCCGAAACTGCAACCAAGAAGGTCACTACTCGAACTTTTGCCGCGTGGATTCAGTCTCGGTGTAAACGTTCTCCGTGGACCCCAACGCGGCCACCCAGCCGGTGATCTGGCGCGCCACGTCCTGATCGGTGAGGCCGACGTCCGCGAGCACCTCCCCGCGCGACCCGTGAGCCAGGAATCGTTGCGGCACCCCGATGTCGCGGCACGGCACGTCGATCTCGGCGCGCCGCAGCGCCGCCGACACCGCCGAGCCGATCCCGCCGGCCACGCCGTGATCCTCCAGGGTGACGACGAGTTTGTGACGACTCGCCAGGTCGTGCACGGCGTCGGGGACGGGCAGCACCCACCGCGGGTCGACGACCGTCACGCCGATTCCCTGGTTGCGCAGCCGCTCCGCGACGGCCAGTGCCATCGCGGCGAACGCGCCGACGGACACCAGCAGCACCTCGTCCGACAACCCGGCCGCGGGCTCGGCGAGCACGTCGACTGGCCCGGTCCGCAGCAGTGCCGGAATGTCGTCGCCCACGTCGCCTTTAGGAAAGCGCAGAACCGTCGGGCCATCGTCGATGTCGAGGGCCTCGCCGAGTTCCTCGCGCAGCCGGGTGGCATCGCGCGGGGCAGCGACGCGAACCCCCGGGACGATGCCGAGCATCGACAGGTCCCAGGTGCCGTTGTGGCTCGGGCCGTCGTTGCCGGTGATGCCGGCCCGGTCGAGCACCATCGTCACCGGCAGCCTGTGCAGCGCGACGTCCATCATGATCTGGTCGAACGCGCGGTTCAGGAACGTGGAGTAAATCGCCACCACGGGGTGCATGCCACCCATCGCCAGACCCGCCGCCGACGTCAACGCATGCTGCTCGGCGATCCCGACGTCGAACAGCCGGTCGCCGAACCGCTCGCCGAACTTGGACAGGCCCGTCGGGCCCGGCATCGCGGCGGTGATCGCGACGACATCGCGGCGCTTCGCCCCATACGTCAACAGTGCCTCGGCGAACTCCGAGGTCCAACTCGGCCCGGCCACCTTTGTTGCGATGCCCGTCAGGGGGTCGATCACCCCCGTGGAGTGCATCAGCTCGGCCTCGTCGTTCTCGGCCGGTGGATAACCCATGCCCTTTTGGGTGACGACGTGCACGATCACCGGTCCGCCGAAGCCGCGGGCGCTGCGCAGGGCACCCTCTACCGCGTGCTCGTCGTGGCCGTCGACCGGCCCGACGTACTTGAGCCCCAGGTCCGTGAACATCACCTGTGGGGCCAGCGCGTCCTTGATGCCGGCCTTGATGCTGTGCATGGCCTGATAGCACAGCTCGCCGAACACCGGCATGCCGCGGATGGCCCGGCGACCGCCCTCGAGCATCCGCTCATACCCGGGCTGCAGCCGCAGCCCGGCCAGGTGCGCGGCCACGCCGCCGATCGTCGGCGCGTAGCTGCGGCCGTTGTCGTTGACGACGATGACGATCGGGCGCCCGGTCGCGGCGATGTTGTTCAGCGCCTCCCAGCACATGCCACCGGTGAGCGCGCCGTCGCCGACCACGGCGACGACGTGCCGGTTGCGCTGGCCGGTCAGCTCGAACGCCTTGGCGAGGCCGTCGGCGTACGACAGCGCCGCGGAGGCGTGGCTCGATTCGACCCAGTCATGATCGCTTTCGGCCCGCGAGGGATAGCCCGACAGCCCGTCCTTCTTGCGCAGCGTGTCGAAGTCATGCCAGCGGCCGGTCAGCATCTTGTGCACGTACGCCTGATGGCCGGTGTCGAAGATGATCGGGTCGTGCGGCGAATCGAATACGCGATGAAGCGCGAGCGTGAGCTCGACCACGCCGAGGTTGGGGCCCAGATGCCCGCCGGTGGCAGCCACCTTGTGGATCAGGAACTGCCGGATTTCGTGGGCGAGGTCGGTGAGCTGGTGTTGAGAAGGCGTTGCAGATCTGCGGGACCGCGGATCTGTTCAAGCGTCCAGTCAGTGTACGCACCGGGCGTGTGTTCAGTCCTGCCGTGACGCCCCGCCGGCAAGGACCGCGACACACTCGACGTGGTGGGTCAGCGGGAACGCATCGAACACTCGCAGCTCCTGTACAGCAAACCCATGTTGGCGGTACAGGCCCACGTCTCGGGCAAACGAGGCGACCTCGCAACCGATGTGGATCACCCGCGGCGCCCCGGCGTCAGCCAGCAGCTTGATCACCTCTTTTCCGGCCCCGGAGCGCGGCGGGTCGAGGAGGGCGACGTCGGGCCTTTCGCGCAGCCCGGTCAACACCTGCCGCACCGAGCCGTTCGCCACAGTTACCTGCGGCAGGTCGGACAACGCCTTTGAGGCGGCCGCAGACGCGCCGCGCGACATGTCGACGGTCAGCACCTGGCCGATCTCGCCGACGCCCTCGGCCAGCACCGCGGCGAATACCCCTGCGCCGCCGTACAGGTCCCACGCCGTCATGCCCGGTGCAAGGTCGGCCAACGAGCCGACAAGGTCGCTGTAGACCCGCGCCGCATCGCGGTGCGACTGCCAGAACCCGGTCACCGGAATGTGCCAGGTCCGGTCTCCGACCCGGTGCACCGATTCGCGGCGGCCCTCGACGACCCGCAGACCCCGTCGTCCCCGGATTCCGAGACCCATCCCCGCCATCACGACATGGCGGTGCCCGTCGTCGTCGACGACTACGTGCACCTCGGCACCAAACGGCCACCGCTCCTGCAGCCCGTGCAGCAGTCCGGGCACCAGCTGACCGCACTGCTCGGCCGCGACGAGGTCGTCGCTGTGATAGCGGTGAAAACCGGCCGAGCCGCCGGGGCCCACGCCCATCCGCACCCGGGTGCGCCAACCCGTCGCATCGCCGCTGCCCATCGGCTCCACCGCCAGATCGGGCTGAGGCTGATAACCGGCGATCCGGTCCAGCTGGTTGAGCACGACCTGACCCTTGATGACGCGGGCCGCTTCCGGATCCACGTACGCAAGGTCGCAACACCCCGCGCCACCCGGGCCCGCGATCGGGCACAGCGACGCAATGCGATTCGGTGACGGCTCGATGATCTCGACCGCCTCGGCATGCCAGTACGCATCCTTCTCCGCGACGATGCGCGCTCGCACGGTCTCGCCGGGCAGTGCGTACCTGACGAACACCACCCGGCCGTCGTGGCGCGCCACACAGCTGCCACCGTTGGCCGGCGGCCCGACGGAGAGCGTGAGTTCGGTCAACGCAAAAACCCGCGCCCCAGCTGTTCCGGCGAACGCTGCCGTTCCGACGAACTCAGTTGCCACGGAACCGACGTCACCATCACCGACACGAGGACCAACCCTATGCCCGGTGGGGGCATGGCTGTAGCGTTGTGCGGACAGTTCCCCCGGGTTGCTGCGGCCTTACACCGGAAAGGACCGACGTTGCGTGTCGTGGTGATGGGATGCGGACGGGTGGGCGCTTCCCTGTCCGACGCTCTGGCGCGAATCGGCCACGATGTGGCGGTCATCGACCGCGACGCCACCGCCTTCAATCGGTTGTCCCCCGAGTTTACCGGCGAGCGAGTGCTCGGCATGGGTTTCGACCGTGACGTGCTGCTGCGCTCCGGGATCGAGGAAGCCGGCGCCTTTGCCGCGGTGTCATCCGGGGACAACTCCAACATCATCTCGGCGCGGGTGGCGCGTGAGATGTTCGGTGTGCAACGCGTGGTGGCACGCATCTACGACGCGAAGCGCGCGGCCGTGTACGAGCGGCTCGGCATCCCCACGGTGGCGACCGTGCCGTGGACCACAGATCGCCTACTCAATGTCTTGACCCGCGAGGCCGAAACCACGAAATGGCGCGACCCGTCCGGCAACGTCGGCGTGGCCGAGGTCCCGCTGCACGAGGACTGGGTGGGTCACCGCGCCACCGAATTGGAGAGCGCAACCGGTGCGCGGGTGGCGTTCATGATCCGGTTCGGCAACGGCCTTCTGCCCGAGCCCAAGACCGTGATCCAGGCAAGCGACCAGGTGTACATCGCGGCCGTCTCCGGTCGGATCGCCGAAGCGCTGGCCATTGCCGCGTTGCCGCCCAGTGAGGATATGGGCGAGTGAGAAGGGGCGGGAAAGGTATGGGCGCGTGAAAGTTGTGATCGCCGGGGCGGGCGCGGTTGGGCGCTCGATTGCGCGCGAACTCGTCGAAAACGGACACGACATCATGCTGCTGGAACGCAACCCGGACCATGTCGACGTCGATGCGATCCCGGCCGCCGGCTGGCACCTCGGCGACGCGTGCGAGCTTTCGCTGCTCGAGTCGGTGCACCTCGAGGAGTGCGACGTCGTCGTCGCCGCCACCGGTGACGACAAAGCCAACGTCGTGGTGAGCCTGCTCGCCAAGACGGAGTTCGCGGTGCCGCGGGTGGTGGCCCGCGTCAACGATCCGCGCAATGAGTGGCTGTTCGACGACGCGTGGGGTGTCGATGTCGCCGTGTCCACGCCGCGGATGCTGGCCTCACTCGTCGAGGAGGCGGTCGCCGTCGGAGACCTGGTGCGGCTCATACAGTTTCAACAAGGCGATGCGAATCTCGTCGAGATCACCCTGCCCGACGACACGCCATGGGGAGGCAGGCCCGTGCGAAAGCTGGAGCTACCGCGCGACGCCGCATTGGTGACGATTCTGCGCGGCTCACGGGTGATCGTGCCCCAGGCCGACGAACCGCTGGAGGGCGGCGACGAGCTGCTGTTCGTGGCGACTACCGAGGTCGAGGACGAGCTGCGCCGGCTCCTGCTGCCGAAAACCTAGGCTTCGGCGCTCGGCGCGCGATCCGCTTCGACGGCCTCGTCGCTGTCGGCCTCGTCGCTGTCGGCCTCGTGGACGGCGCGTTGGGCCACCCGGATCGGGAAGTACATCGACAGCGCAGCCAGCACAGTCAGCGGCCAGCCCATCGCGATGCGGGCGAACCCGAGCCAGCCGGTTTTGTCCATGTCGTACAGGTAGTGCTGGACGACGAACCTCGACAGGAATACCACCACCCAGATCAGGGTCGCAATATCGTAGGCCCACAACGCTTTTCGCACTTGTCGCCAATTGGCGTCGTGCTCCTTCACCCAGCTCCAGATGTAGCCGACGATCGGCCGGCGGATCAGCACCGAACCGGCGAACACCGCTGGTACACAGCAACCCCAGATGCCAGCAGGAAATAGCCTTTGCTCTGCCCCACCACGTACGCGATCGCGACCGAAATGCCACGCCGATGAACCCGGACACGGCGGGCTGCAGCGTGTCGCGCCGCCACAGGCGCCACACCAGGATGAGCGTCGCGACCGACAGCGCCGCGATGATCGCCCCCTTCAGCCCGTACAGCGTGGAAACCGGGACGAACACGACCACGGGCAGCGATGAGTAGATCGGCCCGCGATACCGCCCACCTGGTCGAGCAGCTCGCGCGGGACGATGCGTTTATCGGTCAGGTCTCCGCGGTCAGAGGCTCAACGTTGAATTTCGTAGTGCGGATTTTATATGGCCTCGACCCGTTCTCGAGCTTGCCGAGGCGACCCCGCACCCGCAGCGTCCGGCCGGGTTCGATGCCCGCGATGCGGCGCTGCGCCCAGCCAGACGAGCGCGACCGCATCGGTGTCGTCGAACAGTTCGGCCTTGACCCCGCCGGCGCATCCCTTGGCGTTGGCCTCGACGCTGCGCAGGGTGCCGACCGTCGTGACGTCCTGGCCACGGTGACAGTCGATGGCTCGCTGCGCGCCGGTGCTCGCGGCTGCGTCGGTTGCCTCTCTGCCTCTCGTTGCTCAGGGTCTTCTGTCAACCGGCGGGTCGCCGGCGCCGTCCATGGCGGCGGCCATAACCCCTCCTGACTCGTCTTCGTGTGTGCACTTTGCCTTCGCAACGGTAGACCTGTTGCCACCGTTATGCCATGGACATGCGGGTCGTGTCCGAAGGCGGGCAGGATCATGTGATGGCCGTCGCCGGGTAGAGTGTGCACAGTGTTGCTCCCCGGTACGGGATTCGACGGCGACTACGCTACCGGGCGTTTTCCGGTGCGCTGCATGATGCCGGGGCCTCGGTGGTGGCCGCCCCGCCGCGACCCGATGGGCTGATCGCGGGCTATCTCGCCGAACTGGACAACGCCGCCGCCGAGGCGCCGCAGATCGCGGTGGGCGGTATGTCGATCGGCGCCGCGGTCGCGGTGGCCTGGGCCCTGGCGCACCCCGGCCGCGCCGATTGAGCAATTGCTCGCCGCGGTGCCGGCGTGGACCGGGTCGTCGGAAGGCACGCGGCGGCCCTGGCAGCCCGGCAGTCTGCGCTGGCGCTGCGCCGCGACGGGTTGGTGGGAGCAATAGACCAGATGCGCGCGTCCAGTCCGCCGTGGCTTGCCGATGAGCTCACCCGGTCCTGGCTGGGCCAGTGGCCCGCACTTCCCAACACGATGGAGAAGGCCGCCGATTACGTCGCACCCACCTGCCCCGACTGGAACAGCTCGCCGTTCCGAGATGAGCGGTTATCGCGGCAGCCGTCGACGATCCGGTACACCCCGTGGAGGTCGCTGTGGAGTGGATGACAGCGGCGCCGGGTAGGCGCGACACGAACAGACTGGGGCGCTCTCGACGAGATCAGCGCCGACGCGGCGGTTAGCTCAAAACGACGAGGCTGCATAGCCGCGCTCGACGAGGCTTAACCGCTATGCGCCGCCCATCGTCGTGC
>CAVXAG010000039.1:0-98728 GCA_963759655.1 uncultured Actinomycetota bacterium
ACGTGACCAAGAAGTCGGTGTCCCGAGTGGTGGCACTGGAAGAGGCGTTCCTGCACCCGCGGGTGTGGGACTTGTTCCCCGAGCCGCTGCAGCAGAAGTATGAGGTCGTCAAGGCGCGTCTGACAGACGTCGGACCAGAGCGCATTCGCCGCATGAATGCGGCGGGAATCGACGTACAGGTGCTGTCCCACGTTCAGCCCGGCATCCAGATCCTCCGGGACGCCGACGCCGAGTTGGCGATCGAGATAAGCCGCGAAGTCAACGATTGGCTTGCCGAGGTGGTCGCGGCGCACCCGGCACAGTTCGCCGGCTTCGCGATGCTGCCGACCCAATCGCCGCCCGCCGCGGCCGCAGAGCTGGAGCGGACAGTTCGTGAGCTGGGCTTCAAAGGCGCGTTGGTCAACGGCCACACCAACGGGCGCTACCTCGACGACGGGTCGTTCGATGTCCTTCTCGGGAAAGCCGAATCGCTGCAGGTCCCGATCTACATCCATCCGACCGATCCGCCACAGGTGGTGTCGGATGTCTACTACCGGCCGTTCAGCTCGTCCCTGGTGCCAACCTGGGGCTGGCCGGTGGAAACAGGAACTCACTTGCTGAGACTGATCTGCGGCGGTGTCTTCGACCGCCACCCGGATCTGAAAATCATCGTGGGACACATGGGCGAGCTGCTCCCGTACTGCTACACGAGGCTCAATGTAGGGCTGACAATGGCCGACTGGTTACTTGCAGCGCAGTCGAGGAGTGGCCAGGATGTGCCGCGCACAGGTATGCAAAATAACTTCGGCTTCTACATGAAGAAGAATGTCTACATCACCAGCAGCGGCGTGTTCGACCAACCCGTATTCGACTGTGCGAGAGCAATGCTGGGCTTGGACAACCTCATGTTCTCGGTCGACGACCCGTTTCAGGACAACTTCGCTGCCATGGAGTTCCTCGACCAATGCTGCCTTTCCGCTGAGGACAAGGAGCGATTCGCCCACGGCACAGCTGAGCACCTGCTGAGGCTTGACCACCGGCCCGGTGGCGGCGCCACCAGCGGCGGCGATCTTTGGTATGTACTGCGTACTCGCATCAAGTCAAAGGTGGGCCGGGCTCTCATTTCGGCACTTGTCCGGTGAGCCGTTATTTGTCTGAGCCGTGACCAAATCGACGTTGCATCGACTGCGTCGGGCCGTGCTACTGTCGGAAATGTGCGTAGCGAGCGTCTTCTCGTAGTAGTTTCCCGCAGCGGGGTCTGATCGAGACCGACCCCCCGTTGTGGGTCGAAGCTACGACGACGTCGGTCGTTTCCCTCGAAACAGAAGACCGGCACACATGAAAACACCGTTTGGCACTACCATCGCCCCCGACTTGAACGAATCACCAGCGGCCCGCTTCGGCGGAGTCCCATTGCCTCGCGGTCTCCGCGAGGACGCCGAGAACATGTCGTGGAGCACCTTCTTCGCCACCTACAGTCCCAGTTCGGGGCCACTCAGGTTGGCGCACTTCGCGTGCACCGACCCCGACCGGCCCGCCGCTCGAATCGGACCGCAGCCGCGGACGTATCAGGCCACCTTCGCGATCGGGGACCGCATCGAGACCGCGACCGTCGCTTCCACCGGACCCGTCGATGCGCTGATCGCGATGCTCTTCGATTGCGGCATCTTTCTGGACATGTACCGCTTCCATCAGCTGCAGTCGGGCGATTACACCGCCACATTCATCCAGGGCAGTGATGGAGAGCACATCGAATGGGCGATGGGATGGGCGGAGGACAAGAACGATTCGGCGCAGCGCGCCATCATCGCCTGCGCGAACCGGCTGATGAGCCTGGCCTGGTACACCGAGATCGACGTGGACACGAAAAAGTACGTGTGGAAGCGGCGGTGACGTCCTGCTCGGCGCAGGACGGCTAGCGACCCAGGGGCCGTAGCACGATCGGCATGCCGTCAATCGGAACCGGCATCCCGCCGTAGTCGTAGCGCGGCTTGTAATCGGGCCGGACAAGCTCGAGTCGATACTTGCGCAGCAGCCGATGCATCACGGTCTTGATCTCCAGCTGGCCGAACACCATCCCGATGCATTTGTGCGCGCCGCCGCCGAACGGGGCGAACGCGTACCGGTGCTTCTTGTGCTCGGCGCGGGGTTCGGCGAACCGGTCCGGATCGAACTTGCCAGGATCGGTCCAGATCTCCGGCAGCCGGTGGTTCAGGGACGGCCACGTCACCACGTCGGTGCCCGCGGGCACGTAATGGCCGAGCAGATCAGTGTCGCGCACGGTCCGGCGGAAGTTCATCGGCAACGGCGTCACCATTCGTAGCGACTCGTTCATCACCATGTCGAGGGTCTCGAGTTTCTCCAGCGACTCGATGTCCAGCGGACCATCGCCGAGCCGGGCAGACTCGTCGCGGCAGCGCTCCTGCCACTCGGGATTGGCGGCAAGGTGATAGGCCATCGTGGTCGTGGTGGACGTCGATGTGTCGTGCGCGGCCATCATCAGGAAGATGATGTGGCTGACGATGTCGTCGTCGCTGAACCGGTTGCCGTCCTCATCCTCGGCCGTGCACAACACCGTCAGCAGATCCGAGCCGTCCTTGCCGCGGCGCTCCTTGACCCGCTCCGCGAAGTAGTTCTCCAGCAGTTCGCGTGCCTTGAGGCCGCGCCACCAGGTGAACGGTGGAACACCCGTGCGGATGATCGCGTTGCCTGCCCGGGTGGTGGTGGTGAAGGCCTTGTTGACCTTGGTCACCAGGTCGTGGTCCGTGCCGGGCTGGTGGCCCATGAACACCATTGACGCGATATCGAGGGTGAGTTCCTTCATCGCGGGGTGGAACAAGAAGCGGCGATCATTCTTCGGCCAGCCGGCGACCACTGTCGACGCCACTCGGTCGATGTGCTCGACATAACCTGTGAGGCTGCTACGTGTGAATGCCTCCTGCATGATGCGCCGGTGGAGCAGGTGCTCATCGAAGTCGAGCAGCATCAACCCCCGTTTGAAAAACGGCCCGATAACGGGATCCCAGGCCCGCTGAGAGAAGTCCTTGTTGCGGTTGGAGAAGACCGTTTGGGTGGCGTCCGGCCCGAGCGCAAGCACCGACGCAAGCGCGGGACTGTAGCTGTAGCTAACCGGTCCCAGCGTTCGGTAGATGTGCATCGCGAAGTCGGGTCCACCGCGGAAGAATTCGATCATGTGCCCGATAATCGGCAAGCCCGCGTCGCCGATCACTGGTCGTAGCCCACTCCCCGGGGGTGGTTCGGCCAATGCAAACTTCGTCCATTCATGGTTCAGCAGCCGTTTCTCGACCAGACCCATGCCGGGGAAGCTGAGCATGGGCGTCGTTAACCGCCGCCTGGCCTGATCGAGTAGATAGTCCCGCGTGCTGATGGTCGTCATTGGTTCTCCCGCCCGTCAGTTGGCTGTGGCCGGCGTCACTCGGCCCTTATCCTGACGGCAATACTTGACGCCTGTCAAGTATTGGTCTTAGCTCGGTGTGATGACTAGGCGAACTATGGCCGGCCATGGGCCGCTAGCGCACGGTGCCGAGTCGGCCCCCGCGGTGCGCCGTACCCGCGGCGACCGGCAGCGCGAGGCGATCGTCAACGCGGTCCGGGAGCTGCTCGAAGAGCGGTCATTTGAGGATTTGTCGGTAAGCGCGATCAGCGAGCGGGCCGGGATCACGCGTTCAGGCTTCTACTTCTATTTCGAGTCCAAGTACGACGTGCTGGCGTTGATCTTCGACGAGGTGACACACGAACTCGAGGAACTCACACATTATTTCGCGGCACGCGGCACCGACGAGACACCGGCCGCGTTCGCCAAGCGGATGGTCGGCAGCGCCGTGGCGGTGTACGCCCACAACGACCCGATCGTGACCGCGTGCAATAACGCGCGGAACACGGACGCGAAGATCCGGGAGATCCTCGACCGTCAGCTCGACACCGTGATCGACCAGATCGTGAAGATCGTCGAAGACGAGCTCGCGGCGGGCACCGCCCGGCCCATCAGTGACGACATCCCGGCCCTTGTCCGCACGCTGGGTGTGACCACGGCGTTGATGCTCTCGGGCGACACCTCTTACCTCGGGCCGGACCGGGACCTGCAGCGCGGCGTGCGGGTGCTCGAGCAGCTGTGGCTTGCCGGGCTGTGGAGCGGATCCGCCGGCGACCGGTAGGGTTCCCGCCGTGGCGCAGACATTCGCAGGCAAGCGGGTGTTCCTGACGGGCGCGGCCAGCGGGATCGGGCGGGCGACGGCGTTGAAGATGGCGGCGGATGGCGCCGAGTTGTACCTGACAGACCGCGACGCCGACGGGCTGGCGCTGACCGTCACCGACGCACGCGCGTTGGGCGGCACCGTTGCCGAGCATCGGGTGCTTGATATTTCCGACTATGACGCGGTCGCCCATTTCGGCGCCGATATCCACACCCGTCATCCCGCGATGGACGTCGTGATGAACATCGCGGGTGTGTCGGCGTGGGGGACCGTCGAACGGCTCAGCCACGAGCATTGGAGCTCGATGATCTCGATCAACCTGATGGGCCCGATCCATGTGATCGAGACATTCCTTCCGCCCATGGTCGCTGCGGGACGCGGCGGGCATCTGGTCAACGTGTCATCGGCCGCCGGGCTGATCGCGTTGCCCTGGCACGCTGCTTACAGCGCAAGTAAATTCGGACTGCTCGGATTGTCCGAGGTGCTGCGGTTCGACCTGGCGCGTCATCGGATCGGGGTATCGGTAGTGGTGCCCGGCGCCGTCAACACGCCGCTGGTGCAGACCGTCGAGATCGCCGGCGTGGACCGGGAACATCCACGGGTGCAGCGGCTGGTGGGCATCTTCGCCGGTCACGCCGTCACCGCAGAGAAGGTCGCCGACAAGATCCTGCGGGGCGTTGACAAGAACCGATTCTTGATTCACACATCCAGCGACATTCGCGCGCTGTACCTGTTCAAGCGGCTGGCGTGGTGGCCCTACAGCGTCGCGATGCGCCAGGCGAACGACGTCTTCACGGGCCTGATGCCGCGAACGACTGAGCAGGCATAGACCGGCGTCAGCCCGGCGGCGCCAGCTCCAGTCGCACGCCGAGCAGCCTTACCGGCCTGTCGAGTTCGAATAAGCCAAGCAGCTTCAATGCGGCCGGCACGACGACGTCGGGGTCGATGCTCGGCTCCGGCAGCTTGCGGACCTTGATCCGGGTGAAGAACGCCGCGTTGCGCACGGTCACGGCGACGCGGGTGACGATCCGCGACTCTGCTGTCACCTCGGTGAGCGTCCGGCGCGTGAGATCCGCTATCGCCGAATCCATCTCGGATCGATCGGTCAGGTCACTGGGGAAGGTGACGACGTGGCTGCGGGACCGCGGTATCCACGGCTCGGCACTGACCGTCGTGTCGCCACCGCCCTTGGCCAGCAGCAGCAACCACAGCCCGGTGGTCGGGCCGAACGCCGCGGTGAGGGTGTCGGGCGCTGTCGCGGCCAACTGCGTGACGGAGGTAATGCCCATCCCGGCAAGCTTTTTGGCCGTCTTGGGGCCGACACCCCAGAGCGCGTCGACCCCACGCTCACCCATCACGGCCGCCCAGTTGGCGTCGGTGAGCCGATAGATGCCGCGCGGCTTGGCCAGGCCCGTCGCGACCTTTGCGCGCTGCTTGTTGTCGCTGATGCCCACCGAACACGACAGCTGCGCTTCCGCGGCGATCGTGGTGCGGATCCGCTCGGCGAGCTCGATCGGATCGTCGACGTCGGCGCCCACATACGCCTCGTCCCAGCCCCAGACCTCGACCGGATAGCCGACCCCGCGAAGCAGGTTCATCACCTCCGTCGATGCGGCGTCATACGCGGCGGGGTCGGCGGGAAGAAACGTCGCGTCGGGGCACTTGCGCGCGGCCGTGCGAAGCGGCATGCCGGCATGGACGCCGAACTCGCGAGCGGGATACGAGGCGCAGGTGACTACCTTGCGTGGTTCGGTCGGGTCGCCGTTACCGCCGACGATGACCGGAAGCCCAACCAGTTCCGGATGCCGACGCTCCTCGACCGCCGCCAGGAATTGGTCGAGATCGACGTGCAAGATCCAGCGTGGGGACATGCTCATTGCCCACACAGCCTCATTGCCCACACAGCTTGCGCGCCACGCTTTCCCACGCGTCGCCGAGCGCATCGAGGCCAAGGCCCGCATCGTCGAGTTGGTGTGCCACGTAGTCGGCGTCGAGCAGCGCCAGCAGCGCATCGGCCTGGACATCGATGTTCCCGGTGGTTCCGGCGGCTTCGAGCAGCACACGTATATGGGTGCGCTGGACGGCGTGCGGCGGGGCGAAGCGGGTCTGCGGGTCGCGCCCGGCGTCCTGTAGCAGCGAGCGGTGCTTGTCGACGAACGTCAGCCGCGCTCGCCCGTACGCCAGAAGCCGGTCCAGCGGCGGCGCGCCCGGGCCCAGCGGCGGGTGACCGAACAGGAACGCGCGCTGGAGGGCTCGCTCGTCCTCGTCGAGCAGCACCAGCATCAGCCCTGACCGGTTGCCGAACCGGCGGAACAGCGTTCCCTTACCCAGCCCCGCCTCGGCGGCGATGTCGTCCATACTCACCGCGTCGGGCCCTCGTTCGGCGATCAGCTTGCGCGCGGCGGCGAGCAGCAGCTCCCGATTGCGCGCCGCGTCACCGCGCTCCTGCGTCTGCTGGCCCGACACCGGAAGCGGCTGCTGAGCGGCGACCATGCCTGACTTTAACTCAGCCGGAATAATTCGGACCGCGGTCCGGTTGGCTGGTGCGAGGATGAACTCGAACTGAAAGGAAGACCATCATGTCGGACATCAACGTGTTGCTGTTGGTCGGAAGCTTGCGTGCCGGTTCGGTAAACCGGCAGATCGCCGAAGTGGCCTCGGAGAACGGGCCCGACGGGATTTCCGTGGAGGTCTATGACGGTCTCGGCGACATCCCGTTCTATAACGAGGACATCGACGGTGCCGGCGCACCGGCCGCCGCGCAGAACCTGCGCGCCGCGGTTTGCTGACGCCGACGCTGTGCTGGTGATCACGCCCGAATACAACGCCAGCATTCCGGCGGTTGTGAAGAACGCGATCGACTGGTTGTCGCGGCCGTTCGGGCAAGGCGCAATCGCCGCCAAGCCGCTCGCCGTCATCGGGGCCTCGGGTGGTCGGTACGGCGGCGTGTGGGCACACGACGAGACCCGCAAGTCGTTCGGCGGCGCCGGAGCACGCGTCGTCGACGAGATCAAATTATCGGTCCCGATCAGCTCGCTGGACGGCAAGCACCCGCGGGAGAGCGCCGAGATGGTGGACGCAGTCGGTGAGGCGCTGAAGAAGCTGGCCGCCGAAGTGGGTTGAGCAAGTTTGCAAGTTTGCTGAGCAACCGGCCGCGGGCGCAGATAAGCGTCCGCGGCCGACTTGTCGGTGGGCGGTGGTAGACCTGAACATGTGGTGCCCAGGATGGTGCCGCGCGACACGCCGAGCGGATCGCGACACGCCGTGACCGGCATCACACCACGGCTTACGACCAGGGAATTTCATCAATGTGGTTACGAATATGTTGTGGTGCCACTGTTTGTCGGACACCAGGTGTAGTGTCCACTGCACCGAAAGGCCCCGAAGTCTTGCGGGTCGGCCGAACCGAAAAACCGGTGGTGACGCACCGGCGCACTCGGTCCCGGGCGGCCGGAATTTCTGAGCCCGTCGGACCGCTGAGTACTAGAGGAACACGAGTGCTCACGGGTTCATAATGTCGATGTCAACCTTCGCTGAGGAGCCGTCGCCGATGACGATTACCGTGTACACCAAGCCGGCATGTGTGCAGTGCAACGCCACCTACAAGGCGCTAGACAAGCAGGGCATCTCCTATGACGTCGTCGACATCACCGAGGTGCCCGAGGCACGCGACTACGTGATGGCTCTGGGCTACCTGCAGGCACCGGTGGTGGTGGCAGGCCAGGACCACTGGTCGGGCTTCCGGCCGGACCGGATCAGGGCGCTTGCCGCCGGCGTGTTGACCGCATAGCGCGACAAGTTTCGGCAAGGAGGATGGCGTGATTCCGCACGGCGGGCTGGTGTATTTCTCCAGCGTCTCGGAGAACACGCACCGCTTCGTGCAGAAGCTGGGAGTGGAGGCCACCCGGATTCCGCTACGCGGCCGGATCCAGGTGAACGAGACCTACGTGCTGGTGCTGCCGACCTACGGCGGGGGTCATGCGACCCCTGACATCGACGCGGGCGGCTACGTACCCAAGCAGGTCATCTCATTCCTCAACGACGAGCACAACCGGTCGCTGCTGCGCGGAGTCATCGCGGCCGGCAACACCAACTTCGGTGCAGAGTTCTGCTACGCGGGCAACGTCGTGTCACGCAAATGCGGAGTGCCGTACCTGTACCGCTTCGAACTGATGGGCACCGACGAGGACGTGCAAGCCGTCCGTGCGGGCCTCGCTGACTTCTGGAAGGACGAGACGTGCCACCTACCGCCACAACTGCAGAGCCTGTAGCGGTCACGTCCAGCGTGCCCAACCCGTCGGGGGAGACGGATTATCACGCGCTGAACGCGATGCTGAACCTGTACGACGCCGACGGCAACATTCAGTTCGACAAGGACCGGGAAGCCGCGCACCAGTACTTCCTGCAGCACGTCAACCAGAACACGGTGTTCTTCCACAACCAGGACGAGAAGCTCGATTACCTGATCCGTGAGAACTATTACGAGCGTCAGGTACTCGATCAGTATCCGCGCAACTTCGTCAAGACCTTGCTCGACCGGGCCTACGCCAAGAAGTTCCGGTTCCCGACGTTTTTGGGCGCGTTCAAGTACTACACCTCCTACACGTTGAAGACGTTCGACGGGAAGCGTTACCTCGAGCGGTTCGAAGACCGGGTGTGCATGGTCGCGTTGACGCTTGCGGCCGGGGACACCGACCTGGCCGAGAAGCTCGTTGACGAAATCATCGACGGCCGGTTCCAGCCCGCCACCCCGACGTTCCTCAACTCGGGCAAGAAGCAGCGCGGCGAGCCGGTCAGCTGCTTCCTGCTGCGGATCGAAGACAACATGGAATCCATCGGCCGCTCCATCAACTCGGCGCTGCAGCTGTCCAAGCGCGGCGGCGGGGTTGCGTTGCTGATGACCAACATTCGTGAGCACGGGGCGCCGATCAAGAACATCGAGAACCAGAGCTCGGGCGTGATCCCGATCATGAAGCTGCTGGAGGACTCGTTCTCGTACGCCAACCAGCTCGGCGCGCGTCAGGGCGCGGGCGCGGTGTACCTGCACGCCCACCATCCGGACATCTTCCGGTTCCTGGACACCAAGCGCGAGAACGCCGACGAGAAGATCCGAATCAAGACGCTGTCGCTCGGCGTGGTGATTCCGGACATCACGTTCGAGCTGGCCAAGCGCAACGACGACATGTACCTGTTTTCGCCGTACGACGTGGAGCGGGTGTACGGTCTGCCGTTCGCCGATATCTCGGTGACCGAGAAGTACTACGAGATGGTCGACGACGCACGGATCCGCAAGACGAAGATCAAGGCGCGCGAGTTCTTCCAGACGCTGGCCGAGCTGCAGTTCGAGTCAGGTTACCCGTACATCATGTTCGAGGACACGGTGAACCGGGCAAACCCCGTCGACGGCAAGATCACCCACTCGAACCTGTGCTCGGAGATCCTGCAAGTGTCGACGCCGTCGGTGTTCAACGAGGACCTGACGTACGCCAAGGTGGGCAAGGACATTTCGTGCAACCTCGGGTCGCTGAACATCGCCAAGGCCATGGACTCGCCGGACTTCGCGCAGACCATCGAGGTGGCCATCCGGGGGCTGACCGCGGTCAGCGACCAGACCCACATCTGGTCGGTGCCCTCGATCGAGCAGGGCAACAACGACTCCCACGCGATCGGGCTGGGGCAGATGAACCTGCATGGGTACCTGGCGCGCGAGGGTGTCCACTATGGGTCCGAAGAGGGTGTGGACTTCACGAACGTGTACTTCTACACGGTGCTCTACCACGCACTGCGGGCGTCGAATCGTCTTGCGGTCGAGCGTGGTACGTCGTTCAAGGGCTTCGAGAAGTCCAAATACGCATCCGGGGAGTTCTTCAACAAATACACCGATCAGGCGTGGGAGCCGAAGACGGAGAAGGTGCGCCAGTTGTTCGCCGACGCCGGCATCGCGATTCCGACGCAGGACGATTGGCGGCGGTTGAAGGAGTCGGTGCAGGCGCACGGCATCTACAACCAGAACCTGCAGGCGGTTCCGCCGACCGGGTCGATCTCCTACATCAACCACTCGACGTCGTCGATCCACCCGATCGTGTCGAAGGTCGAGATCCGCAAGGAAGGCAAGATCGGCCGGGTGTACTACCCGGCGCCGTACATGACCAACGACAACCTCGAGTTCTACGAGGACGCGTACGAGATCGGCTACGAGAAGATCATCGACACGTACGCCGCGGCCACGCAGCACGTCGACCAGGGGCTGTCGTTGACGTTGTTCTTCAAAGACACCGCCACCACTCGCGACGTCAACAAGGCGCAGATCTACGCGTGGCGCAAGGGAATCAAGACGCTGTACTACATCAGACTGCGGCAGATGGCGCTGGAAGGAACCGAGGTCGAGGGCTGCGTCAGCTGCATGCTGTAGGGGTGTGGCGAGCGGCTACTTGTAGGTGTGCTGGGGGCCTTGGGCCTTCTTGTACATGCGCTTGAGCAGGAAATCCCGCACCGGTCCGTTGTCGAGCACTTTGATGCCGGCGTTGGCGACCATCGGAATGCCTGCCAGCTTGTGGAAGTAGCGGCCGCGCTGGTACTCGCGGCCCCAGGCCGCCTCCATCTTCTGCGCGTAGTTGGTGAAGTCGTCCGGCCCGCTGTTCTGCAGCGCCGCGACAGCGCACTCGCCCGCGGCGAGGCCCGACTCGAGCGCCTTTGATATGCCCGCGCCCGACGCGGGCTTGCCCGCACCCAGCGAGTCGCCGGTGAACAGCACGCCCGGACGCCACGGCGGCCACGCCGTAAAGCCCATCGGCAGCCGCCACGCGCGCACGCTCCTGTTCTTCTTCAGCTCCTCGATCGGCGGCAGCTCCCACTCGGGCGGCAGTGTCCGCAAGAACTCGCCGAGGAACTGTGTGGCGTTGATCGACTGCCAGTTCTTGTAGCTGTTGACGTAGCCGAGGCCGATGTTGAATCGGCCGGACCCCATCGGGAACACCCAGCCATAGCCGGGCAGCTGATCGCCCTGGAACGCCAGCTTCAGATAGATGTCGAGGCTGTCGGAGTCCTCTCGGTTCGCGTGCATCTCCGAGCGGATCGCGATCGCGGAGTAGCCGTTGTACTCCGAGTCGATCTTCAAGGCGCGCTTGATCGGGGAGTAGGCACCGTCGGCCGCGATGACCGCGTCGCCGTAGACCTTCTCGCCGCTCTTGAGCGTCACGCCGACCACCCGACCGTTGTCGTCAAACTCGGGACCGGTCACTTCGGCTGACTGGCGCACCTCGGCGCCGGCAGACTCGGCGTGTTTGAGCAGCACGGTGTCGAGCTCGGTGCGGCTGACGGTGTGGCCGTGGTCGGGCATGCCGGGACGCTTCGGGAACGAGAGCTCCCATTGACTGGGGCTGAAGACCGTGACCCGGTTGACACGGTGGAACGTGGAGACTTCGTCGGCCAGACCCATCTTCTGCAAGTAGCTCACGGCCCGGGCGGTCAGGCCGTCGCCGCACGGCTTGTCGCGCGGGAATTCGGCCTTGTCCAGCACGATCACGTTGGCGCCGGTTTGAGCGGCCTGCCACGCGGCCGCCGAACCCGACGGCCCGCCGCCCGCTATGACCACGTCGTATTTCTGCGTCATGCGTCTCGTCTCGGTTATTGGATTCGACCCCGAATAGTACCCACGACCGGTGTCTACGGCGCGTCCGGCAACCAGGCGTTACGGCTTCTGAGCAGGTCAGCAGTAGTGGTGCGAGTAGAGTGTCCCCGTGCGCAGACCGGCCATGCCGAGATCAAGCGGGACCACGGGCGTCAAAGTGGACGCCCGCAGTGAACGCTGGCGCGAGCATCGCAAGATGGTGCGGGCCCAGATCGTCGATGCCGCGTTCCGCGCCATCGACAAGCGTGGACCGGTGCTGTCCATCAGGGAGATCGCCGAAGAGGCCGGGACCGCCAAGCCCAAGATCTACCGCCACTTCACCGACAAGTCCGACCTCTTTCAGGCCATTGGGGAGCGCCTGCGTGACATGTTGTGGGCCGCGATCTTCCCGTCGATCGACCTGTCCACCGACGCCGCGCGCGAGATCATCCGCAGCAGCGTTGAGCACTACGTCGATCTGGTCGACCAACACCCGAACGTGCTCCGGTTCCTCATTCAGGGGCGCTTCGTCGAGCAGTCGGAGTCAACGATGCGGACCCTCAACGAGGGCCGCGAGATCACGCTCGCGATGGCTGACATGTTCAACAACGAACTGCGCGAGATGGAACTCGACCCCGCAGCGCTCGAACTCGCCGCGTACGCCACCTTCGGCTCGGCGGCATCGGCCACCGATTGGTGGCTGGGGCCGAACCCCGACACCCCGCGCCGGATGGGCCGCGACAAGTTCATCGAGTACCTGACGACGATCATGCTCGGTGCTATCAATGGCACGGCCGAGCTGCTCGGCATCAAGATCGATCCGGAACGCCCGATCCACGAGGCCGTTCCGCGCAGCAACCACTCCGTCGCCTAGTCGGGCGCGCCCGGGATCTCTGCGCGGCGCACGAACAATGCGAGCACCGCACCGGTGGCCGCTGCGATCGCGGCCACGATCAGCGATGTGTGCAGCCCCGTCATGAAGGCGGCGTGGCTGCCCTGTGCGATCGCGGCCGACAGCGGCGGGGGCGCTCCCGGAATCGACGGCGCCACGCCCTGGGCGATGAGTTCCTTGGCAGGTGCCAGCTTGGCCGCGACCGGCTCCGGTGTTCCCGCCCCGGTGAGCTCGCCGAACAGCACCGAGCCCACCCGGCTGCTCAGCACCGAGCCCAGGATCGTCGTGCCCAGCACGCCACCCAGCTGCACTGCCGTGCTCTGCAGGCCGCCCGCCACGCCGGCGTCGTCCACGCTGGCGTTGCCGACGATCGCGTCGGAGCTGGCCGTCAGGACCAGTCCGATACCGGCACCGAGCAACACGAACGCCGGCCACAGCGAGTCGTATCCGGAATCGGTCTGCAACGAGGTCAGCAGGTACAGCGCAGCCGCGACCCCGCCGAGCCCCGCCACCATCGCCGGCCGCGGCCCGAATCTCTCGGTGATGAACCCGCTCAGCGGTGCGGACACCATCAGCGCCAGGCTCAACGGCAGTGTGCGCACACCGGCGGCAAAGGGGCTGAAGCCGTGCACGTTCTGCAGATAGAGCGTCATGAAGAACAGCGTCCCGAACAGCGCGAAGAAGTTGATCAGCACGACGGCGGCGCCGATCGACAACGACCGGTTCGCGAACAGGTGCATCGGCAGCAGCGGCTCGGCGCTGCGCAATTCGATCGCCACGAAAACCGCGATCGCCACCAGGCCCACCACGATGACGCCCAGCGTCTTACCCGCCAGCCAGCCCCAGTTCTGGGCTTTGATGAGACCGAACACGATCAGGAACAGTCCGCCGCTGAGCGCAGCGATCCCCGGGATGTCCAGGCGATCACTGTGCTCGCTGCGGCTTTCGACGATCGCCATCGCGCCGATGGCCAACGCCGCCGCGGCGATCGGTGCATTGATGTAGAACACCGACTGCCAGTTGACGTGCTCGACCAGCAGGCCACCCACGATCGGGCCCGCGGCGATCGACACACCCGATGCCGCGCCCCAGATCCCGACCGCGGTGTTGAGCTTGTCGGCGGGGAACGTGCTGCGCACGATGGCCAGCGTGCTCGGCATCAACAGCGCGCCGAAAACACCCTGCAGCGCGCGCAAGGTGATCACCCCGGCGACCGTGCCGATCATCCCGATGCCGACCGACGTCAAAGCGAAGCCGGCCACCCCGATGCAGAACATCTCGCGGCGGCCGAACCTGTCGCCGAGCTTTCCGCCGAAGATCAGCAGCGACGCCAACGCGAGCAGGTAGGCATCGGTGATCCACTGCAGTTCCGACAACGACGCGTGCAGGTCGGCGGCGATCCGGGGATTGGCGATCGCGACCACCGACGCGTCCAGGCCGACCATAACCACGCCGATCGAGACGGCGGCCAGCGTCCACCACGGGTTTCCGCGCATCCCGCTGCCGGCGGGTGCCCGGTGCCGACCGCCTCGGGTCAGCTCCTGCGGCATTGTCATCACAGACATACGTTTGCTCCATTCATCTAAGTGGAGGACAACTACCACTTACTGGGTTTGACCATACGCAGAAGTGGACCCAAACCTCCACTTGAGCGGGTACTCTGTACCTGTGATTTCAAGCGCAACGCAGCAGGAAAAGGGAGCCAGGCCACTGCGCGCCGACGCTCAGCTCAACCGGGATCGGATTCTGGTGGCCGCCGCGAAGTTGTTCGCTGAGCGGGGGCTCAACGTGCCGTTAGAGGAGATCGCGCGCCGTGCCGGGGTGGGGGTGGCGACGCTGTATCGGCGCTTCCCGACTCGTGCCGATCTGGCCGCCGCCGCGTTCGAGCGGAGCATGTCGAAGTACACCGAGGCGGTCGATCGCGCGCTGGCAAACCCGCGGGCAGGTGACGGCTTCCGCGGGCTGATCTTCGACCTGGGCGAGCTGCAGGCCCGCGACGCCGGCCTGCGCGACCTGCTCACCACATCGTTTCCCGCGCGCAGCACCGTCGAGCAACGCACCAGCGAGGCCGTCGAGAAGCTCAAGGTGCTCGTCAGGCGTGCGCAGGCCGACGGCAGCGTTCGTCCCGACCTGGTGGTGGCCGACGTCGTCGTCATGTTGCTGGCCAACTCTGGAGTGCTGGCGGCGACGGGCACCGCGGCGCCGGATGCCTGGCGGCGGTTTGCCGCGATGATGCTCGACGCGTTCCTGACGGACGACGGAGCGCCACTTCCGGATCCGCCCGACGAGCAACAGCTGCGCCGCTCGGTTGCGCTGCTGACCGGCTCGTCGTGACGTCGTACACTGGGCCGAAGCGAGTACCCGGTACCGGCGTTCCCAGGAAGGTGCTTACATGACGGTTGCCGAGCAGATCACGGAAAGCGCTGCGCAGAGGCGGCCGGTGCACACCCGGGCGCTGATCATCGGGACCGGATTCTCGGGGCTGGGGATGGGCATCGCGCTGCAGAAGCAGGGCGTCGACT
Source organism: uncultured Actinomycetota bacterium (assembly GCA_963759655.1). Taxonomy (GTDB): domain Bacteria; phylum Actinomycetota; class Actinomycetes; order Mycobacteriales; family Mycobacteriaceae; genus Mycobacterium. The sequence goes on from CAVXAG010000039.1 coordinate 15,217, forward strand.
TCCTGATCCTCGAGAAGGCCGACGACGTGGGCGGCACGTGGCGAGACAACAGCTACCCCGGCTGCGCATGCGACATCCCGTCGCACCTGTACTCTTTCTCCTTCGAGCCGAAGCCGGACTGGAAGCATCTGTTCTCGTTCCAGGACGAAATCTGGGACTACCTCCAAGGCGTAACCGACAAGTACGGACTGCGCCGTTACATCGTGTTCAATTCGCTTATCGATAGGGCACATTGGGATGACACCGAGTACCGCTGGCATATTTTCACCGCGGATGGCCAGGAGTACGTCGCTCAATTCTTGATCTCCGGCGCCGGTGCGCTGCACATCCCGTCGGTGCCCGACATCGAGGGCCGTGACGAATTCCGGAGCCCCGCTTTCCATTCCGCGGAGTGGGACCACGGCGTCGACCTGTCTGGCAAGCGGGTCGCCGTGATCGGCACCGGCGCCAGCGCGATTCAGATCGTGCCCGAGATCGTCGACGACGTCGCCGAGTTGCAGCTGTACCAGCGCACACCGCCTTGGGTGGTGCCGCGGTCCAACGAGGAGTTGCCTGCCGGCCTGCGCCGCGCTCTCGAGAACGTGCCGGGGCTGAGGGTCTTGCTGCGGAACGTGATCTACTGGGGCCAGGAGGCGCTGGCCTATGGTATGACAAAGCGGCCGGGTGCGCTGAAAGTCGTTGAAGCTCTGGCGAAGTGGAATATCCGCCGCAACGTGAAGGACAAGGAGCTGAGGCGCAAGCTCACCCCCACCTATCGGATCGGCTGCAAGCGAATCCTGAACTCCGGCACGTACTACGCGGCGGTCGCGAACCCGAAGACCGAACTTGTCACCGACCGGATCACCCGGATCACCCCCGACGGGATCGTCACCGCCGACGGCAAGGAGCGCAAGGCGGACGTCATCGTGTACGCCACCGGTTTCCACGTCACCGACTCCTACACCTACGTGCAGATCAAGGGCCTGCACGGCGAGGACCTCGTCGACCGGTGGAACCAAGAGGGCCTGGGCGCGCACCTCGGAATCACGATCGCCGACGTGCCGAACCTGTTCTTCCTGCTCGGCCCTAACACCGGGCTGGGGCACAACTCGGTGGTGTTCATGATCGAATCCCAGATCCGCTACGTCGCCGACGCGATCGCGGCAGTGGACAAGGCCGGCGTGGCCGCGCTGGCGCCCACGCGCGCCGCCCAGGACGCGTTCAACGACGCGCTGCAGGAGAAGCTCGGCCACTCGGTGTGGAATACCGGCGGGTGCAGCAGCTGGTACCTCGACGCGCACGGCAACAACCGGGTGCTCTGGGGCGGGTACACGTGGCAGTACTGGCTGGCCACCCGCAAGCTGAGGCCGGGCGAGTACCGGTTCTTCGGCGACACGCGGACACACGATGTTGTGCTGCCGGGGGATGTCGCACCCCAGGGGTAGTGTCGAAAATGTAGATTCGCAGCACACGAAGTGGGGTTCTGGTGAGCGAGAAACTGAAGTTGATCGACCGCGTCTCAGCAATCAACTGGAACCGTCTGCAAGACGAAAAGGACGCCGAGGTCTGGGACCGGCTGACCGGCAACTTCTGGCTGCCGGAGAAGGTGCCGGTGTCCAACGACATCCCGTCGTGGGGAACGCTCACTGCCAACGAAAAGCAGCTCACGATGCGGGTTTTCACCGGTCTGACGCTGCTCGACACCATTCAGGGCACGGTCGGGGCGGTGAGCCTCATCCCCGATGCGCTGACCCAGCATGAGGAGGCCGTCTACACCAACATCGCGTTCATGGAGTCGGTGCACGCGCGCAGCTACAGCAACATCTTCTCCACGCTGTGCTCGACCGCGGACATCGACGATGCGTTCCGCTGGTCGGAGGAAAACCCCAACCTGCAGCGCAAGGCCGAGATCGTGATGCAGTACTACCGCGGCGACGAGCCGCTGAAGCGCAAGGTGGCCTCGACGCTGCTGGAGAGCTTCCTGTTCTACTCCGGCTTCTACCTGCCGATGTACTGGTCCAGCCGGGCGAAGCTCACCAACACCGCGGACATGATCCGGCTGATCATCCGCGACGAGGCGGTGCACGGCTACTACATCGGCTACAAGTATCAGCGCGGCCTGGCGATGGAGGACGCTGCGAGGCAGCAGGAGTTGAAGGACTACACCTACGAGCTGCTTTTCGAGCTCTACGACAACGAGGTGGAGTACACCCAGGACCTTTACGACGAGGTCGGGCTGACCGAGGACGTCAAGAAGTTCTTGCGCTACAACGCGAACAAGGCGCTGATGAACCTCGGCTACGAGGCGCTGTTCCCGCGCGACGAGACCGACGTCAACCCCGCGATCCTGTCGGCGCTGTCACCCAACGCCGACGAGAACCACGACTTCTTCTCCGGCTCGGGGTCGTCGTACGTGATCGGCAAGGCCGTCATCACCGAGGACGAGGACTGGGACTTCTGAACGTTGCAGGTCAGCGGCCTAATCGTCTGGCGATTCTCGGGTTCAGCACGGCGGACAGCGGCTCATCGGTCGGCCTCCGTGCCGGCCCGTGGCCGCATTTTGGCCGCATTTTCACGTAAACGTGCGTCGTGTAGAGCGGTCGCGACGGCCTCAAGATCGTCATCGAAGAGGTCGGCGTAGATGTCCAACGTCATTGCTGCGCTGGCGTGCCCGAGCATCTTCTGAACAAGCCGGACCGGACCTCCTACTACTGCCTGAAGCACGGCCCCAGAAGGACCCGGACTAGCTGAACGGATTGAGCCGGTCGAGCGCCTCGGCGCGCTTACCGTCGACCGCCTTCGCGGCGCCGCGAAATGGGTGGGCCTCAGCGCCGGCCGCGCAGGACGGTGAACGGCGAGGAGACGTTTTTGCGATGCCCGCCAAGTGCAAGCCTCTCACCGACGCCGAGTACGCCGAGATGCGAGCCGGGTGGCCTGCGAGCTGGGCGCTTACGGGCGCGACAATTTTTCGCTGGTTTGCGGAGTGTCTCCCCCGGCTCGGTGTTAGGTTCCTTGCCGTACGGCGGTCGTGTGGGCTGCGAAATGCCCGAGAGGAGCCAGCCTGATGGGTCGACACAGGGCAGCCCAGCCGCGTAAACACAGGGCAGTGCCAACCGCTGACCATAACCGCTCGCGGCTTGCGGGTGGGTTGCTGGTAGGCGCGCTGGCCTCGGGCGCGTTGGCGGTGGGTTCACTGAGTTCCCCTGCGGTCGCGAACGCGTCGTGCGCGGCGGTGGGGAGCATCGATCTCGGTTCCGGTTGTTCAGCCACCACCCCGACCGACATCGCTGTCGGGATCGGCCCCCACACGACGGCGGAGGCCAGTGGTGGCTTCGACACCGCCATCGCGATCGGCAACGGCGCCAACGCCACCGCAACGAACGGCACCCACAACACGGCCATCGCGATCGGCAACCCTGGCAACAATCCTGTCGTCGGCCCCACCCCAACCTCGGCGCAGGCAGGGTTTGGACCCAGCACCAGCGATGGCGGTCCCAGCAACGACAACACGGCCATTGCGGTCGGCAACGGCACCATCGCCCAAGCAACGCACGGCAGCGGCAACACAGCGACCGCATTCGGCAACCGCAGCACCGCGCTCGCCAATTTCGGCAACAACAACACGGCCCAGGTGTTCGGCGAGGGCAGCGGCGCGGCGGCAGCGGGCAGCGGCGGGCCACCAGTAGCCGGCAACAACAACACCGCCCTGGTGGTCGGCAATGGCAGCGAAGCAGAAGCCGTACTCGGCGACAACAACATCGCACGCGTGTTCGGCAACCACAGCGGCGCAACCGCCGGCCCCGGCAGCAACATCCACGTCACCACCGTCGGCAACAACAAGCACAAGCCCTGACCGGCGGGCCGTCGTTTTAGGTCCGCACGCCCCGCAATCGTGTTGAACAGCAGTGGGACTTACTGAGCTGCTCCTAATTCAGCGATCTTGGTGCCCTTGCTGTGACGCGTACGCTCGCCGAACCAGGCGTGCTTGGAGTTAGCCGACGGGTCGCGGCCAATGAGGCTGCTTACGATCGTCGAGGTGCCCAGACGTCAAGGCACCGCACAGCGGCAACGGTGTTGAGCCTCTGCTTCGGCAGTCGATCGATCCTGGTGGATCTGACGGAGGAATCTTCCGGTGGCGGCCACCACCGCTCCTGTACGTGCGGCGTCGGTCAGATCGAAACCGTGACCGACTCCTGGCAACTCGACATAACCCACCGTCGCCTTCGACACGGATCGCAGCTTGTGGACGAATGCGCGCGCCTCGCCAACGGGAATGAGGCTGTCACGGCTCCCGTGTACCACGAGAAACGGGGGCGCTGCTTTGTGGACTCGGTCTATAGGCGACGCCGCGCGGAAGACCTCGGGACGGCGAAGCTGCGAGCGCTTGACGACAACGCGCTCGAGGAATTCCATGAATCGGGCGCGCTGCACAGTGGAGCGGTCCTGCCAGTCGTAGATGCCGTATGTACTAACGACGGCGTCGACGGATGTGTCGGCGTCAGCGGGAAGATCGGCTTGCCACTGCGGATCGTTGGCGGTCAGTCCTGCCAGGGTCGCCAAGTGTCCGCCGGCTGAACAACCCGCGGCGACAATGAAATTGGGGTCGCCCCCGAAATGGTCAACGTTGGCGCGTGCCCACGCGATCGCTGCTTTCACATCGGTCATCTGGCGCGGCCAGCGATGTTGCGGGCTGGTCCGGTATTGGAGTGACAAACAGACCCAGCCTCTCCTCACCAAGTGGGCCATCAACGCGTGTCCCTGCAATGCCCGACTTCCGAACACCCACGCCCCGCCCGGAATGAACACGAGCACTGGCGCGGGTGTGGCGGGCAGGTCTTCCTGTCGCCATACGTCGAGCAATTGGCTGGGGTGATCGCCGTAGTGCACCGACGACCGATACACATATCGGCGCTGCCCGGCCGCCTTCCACAGGGGAGCCAGCTGCTTCTGTGACGGCCACGGGCGTGCGAGGTCGTCGGCGCTCACGATGCCCTGCAACGCTTCCGTGAGTACCGCCGGCGTATGCGCGAGCTGTTGGCCTCGGTATTGGCGGCCGTCCGGATCAAATCGAGCCTTCGTCATCGCGGAAACGATGCTGGGTAGATACGTCCTGCCGCAGACACCGAGAGCCACCATGCCGCTGATCGGCTGGATATGTCGCCCGATCACCGGAGTCGACGCCGACGCGGCGCTGAGCGCGATCACGTAGTCGCCTGGCTTTGCTTGTGTTACCCATCGGAGCCAGGACCGGACGGTACGAGCTGCCTGTCCGGCTTCCAGTCGAGACACCGCTGCAGCGTACGGCCTGACGACCACTCATGCCTCCAGAATTGGCATCGCCGATAAGCTGCGAACGGCGCGCCTTGCGCGTCGACTTGGGGGACTGGGGCGAGCGGGGTGGGACATGGAGCAGCTGAGCTGGACGGACGACATGATGTTGCGCGCCGAAAAGCCGGAGACTCCGATGCAGATCCAGATGCTGCTGATCTATGACCAGTCAACGGCGCCCGCCGGCAGAGTTACTTTCAAGCGCATCCTGGGCGAGATCGATGCTCGACTGCATCTTGCGCCGACTTTCCGTCGGCGGCTGACCGAGCTGCCGGGTGGCCTGCACATGCCGTACTGGGTCGACGATCCGAACTTCGATCTCGAGTACCACGTGCGTCATATCGCGCTGCCTCAGCCCGGCGACTGGCGTCAGCTGTGCATACAGATCGCGCGCATTCATGGACGCCAGCTCGACCTTCGCCGGCCGCCGTGGGAGATGACGGTGATCGAGGGACTGAATTCCATCCCGGGCGTGCCAAAGGGATCGTTCGCGATTTCACTCAAGCTGCACCACTGTGTCGTTGACGGGATGGAAAGCGTCGAGCTGATGGCGGCCATGCATGACCTTGCGGTTGACGGCCCACGTCCCGCCGCGCCGGAAAAGCCTTGGAAACCGGGACCGCTGCCGTCGACAGCGGACCTCGTCTCGCGGACAGCGATCAACGGCGTGCTGCACCCGCTGCGCGCGGGCAAAGTCTTGATTCCCAGTGCTTTCAGCGCGCTCCGCCACATCGCGGAGCTGCCAGGGAAACTTGCCGGCGGGGTAGCAGCGACGCTGGCGCCCCGGGTCGGGCTCGCTGTTCGCTCCGCGTACGCGTTTCAATGACGCGGCCACACCGCATCGGGCGTTTGAAGCCCGCTTTCATGACCTCGGCGATTTCAAGCGGATCAAAGCCTGCGTGACGAACGCGACCATCAACGATGTGGCGCTTGCCTATGTTGGCGGTGCGCTTCGCCATTATCTGGACGGCCACGGCGAGCTGCCTGACGAGACTCTCGTTGCCGCGTGCCCAACGTCGATACGGTCCAGCAGCGAAAGCGGCAGTGGCGGCAACCGACTGTTCGGCAGATTGCAGGCGCTTGGAACCACGATTTCTGACCCGCTCGAACGGTTGGCGGCGATCGTTGATGAGACCTCCGCCTTCCGCGACACCTCCGATTCCTCGAGCAGCACCCGACTGATGGAGCTGGTGGGGACCGTGCCCACCACGCTGATGGGACTGGCGGTGAATGCCGCCCGTGCAGTGCCCCTTGCGGGCCCGACCATCGCCAACACCACGGTGAGCAACGTGCCGGGGCCGACCGACCCCATCTTCTTCGCGGGCGCTCGCCTTCTGCGGGTCACCGGCCTGGGCCCACTGATCGGCGGGATGAATCTCTTCCACATCGTCGCGAGCTACCACGGAACCGTCTCGATCGGGGTGACAGCGGATCGCAATGCGCTACCTGACCCGGGTCACTACGCCGACTGTATGCAGAGCGCGTTCCAGGAGATGCTCAGCGCCGCCGGATGACGCACTGTCCTCTGGTGTGAACGCGCGGTTAATGCGCGACGAACTGTGCCATGGGCTGGTGACACAGCCACCTGGCAGGCACGAGACTTGGCGTCGTGACAACCACGACGCTTTTTCACTCGATCCTGCAATGGCTGCGCGCCGGGTACCCCGAGGGCGTGCCCGGCCCCGATCGGGTGCCGCTGCTGTCACTCCTTCGCAACACCCCGCTCACCGATGACCAGATCAAAGAGGTCGTGCGAGAGATCGCCGAAGAGGAGGCGAAGGCTCCTCCAGGGCACGAGGTCGACCACGACGAGATCGAGAAATTCATCGAGGGTGTCGCCCACCACGATGGCGGCCCGGACAACATCAGGCGGGTGGCCGCCAAGCTCGCGGCCGCAGGCTGGCCGCTGGCCGGGATGGCCGACGACCCGACCTAGGAAACTCCTGAATAATTCCGCGTGGCGATCGGCCGGTTGGTCGGTGTTGTTCGGGATGATTTTGGGGTGCAGGGTCGGTCTGATGATCAGCGTGAGTTGTTGGATGCGGAGTCGGTAGCGGGGCATCTCCTCAAGGCGGGCAGCGTGTTCGGGTTCCTGGCCGCGCGTCGGCGGGAATTGTTCCCCGATGAGATGTTCGCCGATTTGTTTCCAACGGGTCGGGGTCGACCCAGTGTGCCGGCCGATGTGATGGCCGCGGTGATCACGCTGCAGGCATTGCACGGCTTGTCCGACAGCGAGACCGTCGATGCTGTCACCTTCGATCTGCGGTGGAAGAGTGCGTGCGGACTCGCGGTGAGCGATGACGCATTTCATCCGACCACGTTGACGTACTGGCGGCGCAGGTTGGCGGCCTCAGATGCCCCGAACCGAATCTTTGAGGCTGTCAAGGCGGTCATCGCCCAGACCGGGGTGCTGGCTGGTAAGACGCGGCGGGCGTTGGATTCCACGGTGCTCGACGACGCGGTGGCCACCCAGGACACGGTGATCCAGTTGATCGGGGCGATCCGGCGGGTGCGCCGCGAGGTGCCCGGTGCCGGCGAGGTGATCGCGGCACAGTGCCATGCCCACGACTACGACGACCCGGGTAAACCCGCGATCGCCTGGAACGATCAGCAAGCCCGGGATCAGCTGGTCGACGCACTGGTCGGTGACGCGCACCGGCTGCTTGGGCATCTGCCCGAGCAGGAAATGGGCCCCAAAGCGGCCGACGCGCTGGCACTGTTGGCGTTGATCGCCGGCCAGGACGTCGAACCGGTCGAAGGATCCGATGGCACCGACGGACGCTGGCGCATCGCCCAACAGGTGGCCCCCGACCGGGTGATCTCCACCGTCGACCCCGAGGCGCGGCACGCCCACAAAAGCGTTCATCGTCGCCAGGACGGGTTCAAAGCTCATGTGGCGGTCGAACCTGACACCGGGATCATCACTGATTGCGCACTGACCAAGGCCAGCGGGGCTGATACCGGTGACGCAGCGGTCGGGCTGGCGCTGCTGCAGACCGAGGATGCACCGGTGACGGTGTTGGCCGATTCGGCGTACGGGTCCGGCGAGTTCCGCGCCGAGCTGGCCGAACGCGGCCACGCAGATCTGGTCAAACCCGCACCGCTGCGTTCGGCCGTCGCGGGTGGCTTCACCGTCGATGACTTCGTCGTCGACGACACCAACCGTCTGGTGACCTGTCCTGCCGGGGTGGTGCGGCCCATCACCGCCGGCGGCAACGTCGTGTTCGGCGTTGCCTGCAGCGGCTGTGCCCTGCGGACACGCTGCACCACTGCCCTCAGGGGTAAATCCTTGAAGCTGCGCCCCCACGACGCGCTGCAACGTGCTGCCCGTCAGGAGGCGCGAAACCCGGACTGGCTCAACCAGTATCGTCAACATCGGCCAATGGTCGAACGCACCATCGCTTGGTTGACTCGCGGCAACCGGAAACTCCGCTATCGGGGCGTCACCAAAAATGATCACTGGTTGCATCACCGCGCGGCAGCGTTGAACCTGCGCCGACTTACCACTTTGGGCCTCGATCACACCGGAACGAACTGGGCCATCGCCTAGCCCAGACGCTTGCGTCACCGTCGACTCGGCTGCAAAACTCGAAACGGCGGGGCGACCTCTGTGTCGACCGCAAGGTCTGACTTCACAGCGCCACCGAGCGCCTCGAGGCGCCCCGCCCCAAAGGCACTAATTCAGGAGCTTCCTAGGCGGCTGCCAGCGAGCCGGTGTCGATGACGAACCGGTAGCGCACGTCGCTGGCCAACACGCGCTGGTACGCCTCGTTGATGTAATGGGGCTCGATCACCTCGATTTCGGGCGTCACACCGTGTTCAGCGCAGAAGTCCAGCATCTCCTGGGTCTCGGCGATTCCACCGATCAACGAGCCGGACAGATTGCGCCGCATGCCGAGAAGCGGCATGGCCGGCACCTCCATCGGATGCTCCGGCGCCCCGAGCTCGACCAGCGTGCCGTCGACGCGCAGCAGCGACAAGTACTGGCTGAGATCGAGATTCGCCGACACGGTGTTCAAGATCAGGTCGAAACTGCCCTGCAAGGTACCGAAGGTTCCGGGGTCGCTGGTCGCATAGTAGTGGCGGGCGCCGAGGCGCAGCCCGTCCTCCATCTTCTTCAGCGACTGCGACAGCACTGTCACCTCGGCACCCATTGCGGCGGCGAGCTTGACACCCATGTGGCCGAGGCCGCCGAGCCCGATGATCGCAATCCGCTTGCCGGGGCCGGCATTCCAGTGCCGCAGCGGCGAGTACAAGGTGATGCCGGCGCACAACAGCGGAGCAGCCGCATCCAACGGAATGCTATCGGGGATGCGCAGTGTGTAGTTCTCGTCGACGACGATCGCGCCGCTGTAGCCGCCCTGCGTCGGTTCGCCGTCGCGGCCGACAGCGTTGTAGGTGCCGATCATCCCGCGCTCGCAGTACTGCTCGAGCCCGGCGCGGCAGCTGGCGCACTCGCGGCAGGAGTCGACGAAGCAGCCGACGCCGACACGGTCGCCGACCTTGAACTTGGTTACCTCCGGGCCGATCTCGGTAACGACGCCGGCGATCTCATGACCGGGAACGACAGGATAGTTCGGCTCTCCCCACTCGGCCGTCACGGTGTGAATGTCGGAATGACAGATGCCCGCAAACTTGATCCCAATCGTCACGTCGTGCGGGCCGACGTCGCGGCGCGTGATCGTGGTCTTGGTCAGCGGTGCGGTCGCCGACGTCGCGGCATACGCGGAAACAATGCTCATGAGTAACAGACCCCTGCAATTCGTCGAGAAAGTCAACGTGGCCGCAACGCTGCGCCACCGTGTGGAACAACCGGCTGCGGTGCCGGAGTAATCCCCACTTCAGCGAATTGGCAGGTCACAGGCCCGCGCGCGTGCACTAATTGATCGGCGCGTCCAGCCACTTCAGGTCCGCGACGATGCCACGCGCCGCGACGATGCCCTGGCCGGTCTGCCACACCTCGTTGTTGACGATGAACACCCGGTTGTCGCGGTTGGCCGACAACTTGCGCCACGCGTCGCTCATCAGGATCTGGGGCGCTCTGTCCTTGGCCGCCTGCGAGGTGAATGACACATAGACGATGTCGGCATCGGCGGCCGAGAAGTCGGCTTCGGCGAGTTCGGCTTCGGTTGTCCCGATCTCGACGTAAGGCTTGTCGGTGAACCGCTGCGAGGCCGGACGGTCAACGCCGACATCGGTCAGCACGCTGCCCGGGAAGGTGTCCGATCCGTAGACGCGCATCGTGTTCTCGGTCAGCTGCACCACGGACGCCTGGAAATGGGCGGCGTCGTTGTCGGCACCCGCCCTGGCCGCAAATGCAGTGAAGTCGTCAACCAACGCGTTGGCGGCACCCTCGCGCGCGGTCGCCGCACCGACGAGCCGCAAGTTGTCCTGCCAGGCAGCACCGGGCGCACCGGTGAACACCGTCGGTGCGATCGCCGTCAGCTCCGGGTACAGCTGCGGCGTCAGGGCTTGCGACCCGAGGATCAGGTCGGGGTTCGCCGCGCGGATCGCCGACAAATCCGGGTCGCTGCGGGTGCCTGCGCCGTGCAGGTCGTGGATGACCGTGCCCAAGTAGGACGGCTGGTCCGACGAGCCGTCGGGCAGCGCGGCGGCGACGATCCGGGTTTGCAGGCCCAACGCGCACAACGCGTCAAGCTGGTCACCGGACAGTACGACGATGCGCTGCGCGTCGACGGGCACCTGGGTGTCCCCGGCGGCGTGATGCAATGGTCGGACCGGCGGCCCCGGGTCAGGCGCGGCGGGCTGAGGTGCACAGGACTCGTCGGGCCTGCGCTGGTTGCCGAGTACGCCCGCTTCGGCGATCTGCGTTGTGCTGGTGATCACAGAAGTTGCCTGCGGACCGGGGGCTGCGCGACCTGGCCCTTTCGCCCCGCACCCGGCCGCGACAGTCAGCACGACCGCGGTTGCGGCGGCCGCGGATGCGATGGCGAGACCGGGCCTGAGCACGTCGCCGACGTTAACACCCGGCCGACCGGCAAACGTTTACGACAGTTTGTAGGACCGACGCCGACAGATGACCTTCCGGGGTCTAGGATTTGTTCGCAAAGCGCGATGTTTGGAGGAGCTCTTGACCGCGGAAGCGCCCCCTCTCGGAGGACTCGAGGCCCGCCGACCCTTCCCTGCACGCCTGGGCCCCAAGGGTCATCTGATCTACCAGCTCGTGACCACCACCGATCACAAACTGATCGGCATCATGTACATCGTCGCCTGCATGGCCTTCTTCTTCATCGGCGGCCTGATGGCGTTGTTCATGAGGGCCGAGTTGGCGGTGCCCGGGATGCAGTTCCTGTCCACCGAGCAGTACAACCAGTTATTCACCATGCACGGCACGGTGATGCTGCTGTTCTACGCCACCCCCATCGTGTTCGGTTTCGCGAACATCGTGCTGCCGTTGCAGATCGGCGCGCCCGACGTCGCGTTCCCGCGGCTGAACGCATTCTCGTTCTGGCTCTTCCTGTTCGGCGCGTTGATCGCGATCGCCGGGTTCATCACGCCGGGCGGCGCCGCGGACTTCGGCTGGACCGCCTACAGCCCGCTGACCGACGCCATACACAGCCCCGGGGCCGGCGGCGACCTGTGGATCATGGGCCTGGCCGTCGGTGGTCTGGGCACCATCCTCGGCGGCGTCAACATGATCACCACCGTGATCTGTATGCGGGCCCCCGGCATGACGATGTTCCGGATGCCGATCTTCACGTGGAACATCCTGGTGACGAGCATCCTTGTGTTGCTTGCGTTCCCGCTGCTGACCGCCGCCTTGTTCGGCCTTGCCGCCGACCGCCACCTCGGCGCCCACATCTATGACCCGTCCAACGGCGGCGTGCTGCTCTGGCAGCACCTGTTCTGGTTCTTCGGGCACCCGGAGGTCTACATCATCGCGCTGCCGTTCTTCGGCATCGTTACCGAGGTGTTCCCGGTGTTCAGCCGCAAACCGCTGTTCGGCTACTCCACGCTGGTGTACGCCACGATCAGCATCGCCGCGTTGTCGATCGCGGTCTGGGCGCACCACATGTATGCCACGGGCGCCGTGCTGCTGCCGTTCTTTTCCTTCATGACGTTCCTGATCGCGGTGCCCACCGGGATCAAGTTCTTCAACTGGATCGGCACGATGTGGAGGGGTCAGCTGACGTTCGAGACACCGATGTTGTTCGCCGTCGGATTCTTGGTGACGTTCCTGTTGGGCGGCTTGTCGGGTGTGCTGCTTGCCAGCCCGCCCATCGATTTCCACGTGACCGACAGCTACTTCGTCGTCGCCCACTTCCACTACGTGCTCTTCGGCACCATCGTGTTCGCCACCTTCTCGGGCATTTATTTCTGGTTCCCGAAGATGACCGGCCGTCTGCTCGACGAGCGGCTGGGCAAGCTGCACTTCTGGCTGACGTTCATCGGATTCCACACCACGTTCCTGGTGCAGCACTGGCTGGGAAACGAGGGCATGCCGCGCCGCTACGCCGACTACCTGCCGATGGACAACTTCGAGACGCTCAACGTGGTGTCGACGATCGGGGCGTTCATCCTCGGCTCGTCGATGCTCCCGTTCGTGTGGAACGTGTTCCGCAGCTGGCGGTACGGCGAGCCGGTGACCGTCGACGACCCGTGGGGCTACGGGAACTCGCTGGAGTGGGCGACCAGCTGCCCGCCGCCGCGGCACAACTTCTACGAACTGCCGAGAATCCGTTCCGAGCGCCCGGCTTTCGAGCTGCACTACCCGCACATGATCGGGAGGATGCGGGACGAATCGCACATCGGCAGACATCCGACCGGGGCGGAGCTGGCGGGGGAGCTGGTGGAAAGTACGGAGACGGATCGGGGTTGATCGGGTGCCGAACGCCGGCCCCAAGGTCTCCATACTGATCACTGTCACCGGTGTCGACCAACCCGGGGTGACGTCAGCGCTGTTCGAGGTGCTGTCATCCCACGAGGTCGAGCTCCTCAACGTCGAACAGGTGGTGATCCGGGGCCGGCTGACGCTGGGCGTGCTGGTGGCGTGCTCCGAGCGCGTCGCCGACGGCACGGTGCTGCACGATGACGTCGAGCGCGCGATACACGGTGTGGGTCTTGATGTTTCGATCGATCGGAGCCAGGATTTACCGATCATCAGGGAGCCGTCGACGCACACGATTGTCGTGCTCGGAAGGCCCATCACCGCGCGGGCGTTCAGCGCACTCGCCAGTGAGCTTGCCGCGATTGGCGTCAACATCGACTTCATTCGCGGTGTCTCCGACTACCCGGTCACCGGCCTGGAGCTGCGGGTGTCGGTGCCCGTCGAACGGGCCGGTGAGTTGCCGACCGCGCTGGCCCGGGTAGCGACGGATGAGGCGGTGGACGTCGCGCTCGAGGACACCACACTGGAGCGGCGCGCCAAGCGGCTGATCGTCTTCGACGTCGACTCCACACTGATCCAGCAAGAAGTCATCGAAATGCTGGCCGACCGGGTCGGTGCCCGCGAGTCGGTGGCCGCCATCACCGAGGCGGCAATGCGCGGGGAGCTCGACTTCGCCGAATCGCTGCGCCAGCGGGTCGCGACGTTGAAAGGCCTGCCCGCGACCGTGCTCGACGAGGTCGCCGACGAGCTGGAACTGACGGCGGGTGCGCGCACCACGCTGCGCACACTGCGCCGCCTCGGCTTTCACTGCGGTGTGGTGTCGGGTGGTTTCAGGCAGGTCATCGAGCCGTTGGCGCACGAGCTGATGCTCGACTTCGTGGCGGCCAACGAACTGGAGATCGTCGACGGGGTGCTGACGGGCCGGCTGGTCGGGCCGATCATCGACCGGCCAGGAAAAGCCAAGGCGCTCAGAGACTTTGCCCAGCAGGCCGGTGTGCCCCTCGAGCAGACCGTGGCCGTGGGTGACGGCGCCAACGACATCGACATGCTCGCGGCCGCCGGGCTTGGTGTGGCGTTCAATGCCAAGCCCGCGGTGCGCGAGGCCGCCGACGCATCACTGAGCCAGCCTTACCTGGACACCGTGCTGTTCATCCTCGGCGTGACGCGAGGGGAGATCGAGGCGGCGGACGCGGTCGACGGCATGCTGCGCAGGGTCGAGATCCCGCCGGGTTCGTGATGCGGCACGATGGTCGGGTGGTCGAAACAAGCAGCGTCGCGCCCGATCCCGACCTGCTGATCGATTTCCGCAAAGTGTCGCTGCGTCGTGGCCGCCAAACCCTTGTCGGCCCCATCACCTGGTCCGTGGAGCTCGACGAGCGCTGGGTGGTGATCGGCCCCAACGGCGCCGGCAAGACGTCGCTGCTGCGGATCGCCGCCGCGATGGAACACCCGTCGTCGGGGACCGCACATGTGCTGGGCGAACGGTTGGGCCGCGTCGACATGTCGGAGCTGCGGTCCCGAGTCGGGCTGAGCAGCTCGGCGCTGTCGCAGCGAGTACCCGACGGGGAGATCGTCCTCGACCTCGTGATGTCCGCCGGATATGCCGTGCTGGGTCGCTGGCGGGAGAAGTATGAGCAGGTGGATCAGGCGCAAGCCGTCGACATGCTGGAAAGCGTCGGTGCCGAGCATCTGGCCGATCGCAGTTACGGCACCCTGTCCGAAGGCGAACGCAAGCGGGTGCTGATCGCGCGTTCGTTGATGACCGACCCGGAGCTGTTGCTGCTCGACGAGCCGGCTGCGGGACTGGACCTCGGTGGCCGCGAGGAGCTGGTGGCGCGGCTGGAAGACCTGGCCGCCGATCCGGATGCCCCCGCGCTTGTCCTGGTCACGCACCACGTCGAGGAGATCCCCCAGGGCTTCAGCCACTGTCTGGTGCTCTCGGAGGGGGAAATGATCGCCGCGGGGCTGCTGCCCGAGGTGCTGACGGCAGAAAACCTGTCCACCGCATTCGGTCAGTCCATTGCGCTGGACGTGATCGACGGCCGGTACTTCGCCCGGCGCCTGCGCGCCCGCGCCGCACATCGGAGGCCGTTATGAGCGAGGACACTTCGGAGCCGATGACGCCGCGTCCGGCCGCGACCGTGATGCTGGTGCGCGACGCGGCTGGCGGGGTAGAGGTCTTTCTGCTGCAACGACATTCGCGGATGGATTTCGCGCCCGGCACAACGGTGTTCCCAGGCGGCGGCGTCGACGACCGGGATCGCAACGCCGACATCGCGTGGGTCGGGCCGGGGCCGGCATGGTGGGCGGCGCGGTTGGGTATCGACGAGGACCTGGCACTGGCGCTGGTGTGCGCCGGGGTGCGCGAGACGTTCGAGGAGTGCGGCGTGCTGCTGGCCGGGCCAGCCGGCGATCCCGCCGCGCTGGTCAGCGAGGTGACCTCCTATCACGGCGCGCGGGAGGAACTGGCCAATGGCAGCCTGGCGTTCAGCGACTTCCTGCGACGGGAGAACCTGGTGCTGCGCGCCGACCTGCTACGGCCGTGGGCGAACTGGGTGACCCCGGCACGGGGGCACACCCGCCGCTACGACACGTACTTCTTCGTCGCCGCGTTGCCGGCGGGCCAGCACGCGGACGGCCAGACCAGCGAGGCCGCGTCAGCGGGATGGTCGCTGCCGGCCGCCGCGATCGAGGACTTCGGTGCCGGCCGCACCTTCCTGCTGCCGCCCACCTGGACGCAGCTGGACACGCTGGGAAAGTTCGGCAGCACGGTGGAGGAGATTCTGGGCGCCGAGCGCGAGATCGTCGCGATGAGAACCGAAGTCATCGGCACCGAAGGAAACTGGAGCCTGGAGTTCTTCGATGTCGAGCGTTACGACCAGGTCCGGCGCGGGCGGCCCTGGTCGTGAATGAGTTCGTCAGTGTGTACGTCGGCGACGAGCGTCCCGGCGTCGGCACGGTCGTGCTGTCGAGACCACCGAGCAACACACTGACCCGGCACGCCTGCCGGGAGATCATTGCGGTCGCGGGCGAGGTCGCCCATCGCGACGACATCGCCGCTGTCATTCTGTTCGGCGGGCATGAGATCTTCTCCGCCGGGGACGACCTCGCCGAACTGCGAACACTCAGCCCGGCCGACGCCGAGACGGTCGCCCAGTTGCGTCAGGACGCGGTCGCCGCCGTCGCCGCAATCCCGAAGCCAACCGTCGCCGCGATCACCGGATACGCGCTGGGCAGCGGACTGTCCCTGGCGTTGGCCGCCGATCGGCGAGTCAGCGGCGACAACGCCAAGCTGGGTTTCACCGAGATCCTGGCCGGGCTGATCCCCGGCGGCGGTGCCACGCAGCGACTGCCCCAGCTCGTCGGGGTCAGCACGGCCAAAGACCTGGCGTTCTCCGGGCGATTCGTCGACGCCCGGGACGCGCTGGCGATGGGCCTACTCGACGAGATGGTGGCGCCCGACGCTGTGTATGACGCCGCCGCCGACTGGGCCGCTCGTTTCGTCGGCGCCCCGGCGCGCGCGCTGGCGGCCGCCAAGGCGGCAATCAACGGCGGACCCGATGCCGATGCGCTGGCGCGCGAGCGACGCCTTTACGCCGACGTGTTCGGGGCGGCGGACCGGCGGTACGTGGCGGACGAGGGCGTCGATAGGCTTTCCGGATTATGACGACGAACGATCCGCTGCCACGGCCGCACGCCAGCGCCGAACAGGTCGAGGCGGCCCGGCATGACAGCAAACTCGCGCAGGTGCTCTACCACGACTGGGAGGCCGAGAGCTACGACGACAAATGGTCGATCTCGTATGACAAGCGCTGCGTCGACTACGCGCGGGACCTTTTCGACGCGACGGTGCCCGGCCAAGAGCAACTCAGATTGCCCTACGACCGGGCGCTTGAGCTGGGCTGCGGCAGCGGGTTTTTTCTGCTGAACCTGATCCAGGCCGGGGTCGCGCGGCGCGGTTCGGTGACCGATTTGTCGCCGGGGATGGTGAAGGTGGCCGTCCGCAACGGCCAAAATCTGGGCCTGGAGATCGATGGCCGGGTCGCCGACGCCGAAGGCATCCCGTACGACGATGGCACCTTCGACCTGGTGGTCGGTCACGCGGTGCTGCACCACATTCCGGACGTCGAGCTGTCGCTGCGGGAAGCGGTGCGGGTGCTCAAGCCGGGCGGGCGGTTCGTGTTCGCCGGTGAGCCGACCACCGTGGGCAACGGTTACGCCCGTGCGCTTTCGACCGCGACGTGGCGCGCGGTGACCAACGCGACCAGGCTGCCCGGGCTCACCGGCTGGCGGCGCCCGCAGGCCGAGCTCGACGAGTCGTCACGCGCGGCCGCGCTCGAGGCGATCGTCGACCTGCACACCTTCGAGCCTGGTGACCTGGAGGGAATGGCGCGCAACGCAGGCGCCGTCGACGTCTCAAGCGCCACCACGGAATTCACGGCCGCGATGCTGGGCTGGCCGCTGCGGACCATCGAGGCGGCCGTACCGCCCGGGCGGCTCGGCTTTGGTTGGGCGAAGTTCGCGTTCGGCAGCTGGATCACGCTGAGCTGGGTCGACAACAACCTGTGGCGTCGAGTGATCCCGAAGGGCTGGTACTACAACGTGATGGTGACCGGGGTCAAGCCCCTTCCTTCCTCCCCCCTCGCTTCGCTCGACCCCCAGGGACCTTCCCCCCTCACTTAGATCGACCCCCAGTGGCCGTAACTTTCACCCTCGACGACGTTGCCTACCTCCGATCCTCAGCGGGCGCCGACGCGCTGGCCGCGGTGACGGCGTATCCGCTCACCGACGCCACGCGGATCGCAGACGTCGCCGCTGTCCGCGCCTCTTTCGGGCAACGGACGGGCGTGCTCGTCGAGACCGTGTTGCTGCGCCGCCGCGCCGCGGCCAAGCTCGACGATGCCGGGCGCTGGCTGTTCACGAACGAAGCGCTGCAGCAAGCCACCGCGACCCCGGTGGCTGCGCACCGGGCCCGGCGACTCGCGGGGATGACGGTGCACGACGTCACCTGTTCGATCGGCACCGAGTTGGCGACGCTGCGGTCGACCGGCGACGTGCTGGGCAGCGACATCGACCCGGTTCGCCTTGCGATGGCGCGGCACAACGTCATCGGGGTGCCCCTCGTTCGTGCCGATGCGCTGCGCCCGGTCAGCCGAGGCACCGTCGTGCTCGCCGATCCAGGGCGGCGCGGTGCGGGCGGCCGGGTGTTCAAGCCCCGCGATTTCAGCCCGCCACTCGACGTGCTACTCGACACGTACCGGGACCATGCGCTGGTCGTAAAATGTTCTCCCGGAATCGATTTCGATCGACTCAACTGGTCCGGTGAAGTGGAGGTCACCTCGCTGGCCGGTGACGTGCGGGAGGCGTGCCTGTGGTCGGCCGAACTGGCGGAGCCGGGGGTATCGCGGCGCGCCACCGTGCTTGGCGCAGACGGACGCGCCGAGCAGGTGACGGACGCCGAGCCCGACGACTGCCCGGTCGCGGCTGCGGGGCGATGGATCATCGATCCCGACGGTGCGGTGGTGCGTGCCGGGCTGGTCCGTCACTACGCCGCGCGGCACGGGCTGTGGCAACTCGACCCGAAGATCGCATACCTGTCCGGCGATCGATTGCCGCCGGCAACGCGCGGCTTCGAGGTCCTCGACAACATCCCGTTCGGAGAGCGGCGGTTGCGCCTGGCGCTGGCCGAGATGGACTGCGGCGCAGCCGAAATCCTGGTCCGGGGGGTCGACGTCGACCCGGCGCAGCTGCGGCCCCGGCTGAAGTTGCGTGGCACGCGATCGCTGTCGGTGGTGATCACCCGGATCGGCGCGGGATCGGGTGCGCGGGCGAGGGCGTTCGTTTGTCGTCCGTCTCGCTGAAGGCACGGGGTAACCTGGCGCTCAACTCGTTCCAAGGACGGTCGATGACACGCTCATTCAGGGTGGCCGCGTTCCTGGCCGCCGCGGTGGTCGGGTTGGCGGGCAGCGCCGGAGCGGCTGCGCAATCGCCGTGTGTGGACTTCGGCGGAGCCCTCGATGGCAACACGTGCCGCGTGCACACCGGCACCGATGCCTATCTTGTCGACATCGCCTTCCCGGTCGACTACGCCGACGTCCAACCGATGATGGACTATCTGAGGCAGACCCGCGACGGGTTCCTCAACGTCTCGCAACTGCCGGGTTCCACCGGCCTGCCGTATTCGTTGGACATCACCAACGATGAATTCCGGTCGGGCCGCCCGCCGGGGGGCACCCAGAGTGTGGCGCTGAAGATCTACCAGAATGTCGGCGGCGCCCACCCGCTGACCTGGTACAAAGCGTTCAACTACAACCTCGACACGCATCAGCCGATCACGTACGACACACTGTTCACCCCGGGCAGCAAACCGTTGCCGGAGATCATGCCGATCGTGCAGAAAGAAATCGACACGCAGCTCGGCTACCACGTACCCGTCTCGGACGGCCTCGACCCGTCGAACTATCAGAACTTCGCGATCACCGACAGCGAGCTCATCTTCTACTTCGGCCAGAACGAGATGCTCCCGTCCGCGGCGGGCGCAATGGTCGTGCATGTGCCGCGGTCCGCCGTCGCGCCGATGCTCGTCCCGCTTCCGGCGCCTGCTTAGGCCGGGTCGAACCCGTACACCTGGCCGTCGCTGGTCGCAGTGATGACACGACGATCAAGTGCGACCGAGACCCCGACCGGCCAGCCGCTGGCCTGCGGCAGGGGATAGGTGTTGACAGTGCGCCCGTCACTCGTGCGGAAGACAAGCAATGCCAGCCCTTTGTCCCCGGAGCGGACGACGGTGTAGCCGATGTCGGCGCCGGCCTGACTGGTCGTGCACAGCGTGTTGAGGTCGTCGCGGCGCCACACCACGTCGCCGCGCTGCCCGTCGTCGCGGACCGCCACCAGCTTGGCGTCCGGTCCACCACCCGACACGATCAGGCCTCTCGGCGCCACAGATGGCGCCGTTTGCGGTGAAAAATCCAGCGGTACAGACCATTTCGGCTTTCCGTCCTTGGCGGCCAGAGCCCAGAGGGTGCCGTCTCGGCTGTTCACGTACACCGTGGAGCCGTCGTTGGAGAACACCGGACTGCCCAGCACACCGCTCTTCACCGCGTCGGTGCTCCACTGCGGCGTCAATAGCTGGCTGCCGTCGGCGCGATACCTCAGCGCGGTCAGCGTGGCCGCCGGCGCGTTCGGCTGCCAGACGCCGATGACGATCAGCCCGGTCGATGGCGAAAGGGCGGGCGCGGCCGCGATCGGACAGCGGGGGCCGGCCGGCTGGCAGTCGGTGAGACCGCGTTCGCTGTCGGTGGGGTTGACGCCCTGCACCAGGTCCACCGCCGACCCGATCATCTCGCCGCGATGGCTGTCGACCACCTGAACCTGACCGAGATGGGTGACCACCAGCAACCGTCCGCCGCCGAGAAAGCGCGGGGTCAGCGGCATCCCGATGACCGGATGGCGCCAGCGCACCCACTGCGTCGGGGGGAACGACAGCATGGTGCCGGGCTGGCCGACGTAGACGTTGTCGAACTTGTCGAACAGCGGGCCGGCGAACCCGCCACCGAGCACCAGTCGGGTGCACCAGCGTTGCCTGCCGTTGTTGTCGAACTCCCAGACCATGAGTGAGCAGCCAGCCGCCGTTTGGGCGTTGACCGCGAGGTAATCGCTGGCCCCCAGCGCTGCCGACGCGTACAAACTGCCCTTGACCGACCGGCTCCACTGCAGCTTCAGCGCCTCGGCGCCGGCAGTGGGGGTGTAGCTGCTGTTGGCGGCGTCGGCGTATTGCGATGACCAGCCCGCGGCCGGCGCCGCGTCCACCCAGGTGTCGGTGTTCCCGCACCCAGCGGCCATCACGACGAGAAGGGCTGTGCCCGCGAGTGCCGCCAGTCGCCGAGGCGTGCAGCGCCGATGTCGCGAGAACACACCAGAGGGTAACCCGGCCGGTCATGGCGCCCAGCGATAGGCTTTCCGGCCATGACGACGATGTGGGGCGCGCCGTTGCACAAACGGTGGCGGGGTTCGCGGTTGCGGGATCCGCGGCAAGCGAGGTTTCTCACGTTGGCGTCACTTCGTTGGGTGCTTGCCAACCGCGCTTACACGCCCTGGTACCTGGTCAGGTATTGGCGGCTGCTGAAGTTCAAGCTGGCCAACCCACACATCATCACGCGCGGCATGGTGTTTCTCGGCAAGGACGTGGAAATCCACTCAACCCCAGAGCTGTCGGAGTTGGTGATCGGTCGATGGGTGCACATCGGCGACAAGAACACCATCCGCGCGCACGAGGGCTCGCTGCGCTTCGGAGACAAGGTGGTCCTCGGCCGCGACAACGTCATCAACACTTACCTCGACGTCGAGCTGGGGGACTCGGCGTTGATGGCCGACTGGTGCTACGTATGCGACTTCGACCACAAGATGGACGACATCAACATGCCGATCAAGGACCAGGGCATCGTCAAGAGCCCGGTGCGGATCGGGCCTGACACCTGGGTCGCGGCCAAGGTCACGATCTTGCGCGGCACGATCGTGGGGCGTGGGTGCGTGCTCGGCTCGCACTCGGTGGTCAAGGGCCTTATCCCGGACTACTCGATCGCGGTGGGCGCCCCGGCGAAGGTGGTGAAGAACCGCAAGCTCGCGTGGGAGACAACGGCGGCCGAACGCGCCGAGGTGGCTGCGGCGCTGGCCGACATCGAGCGCAAAAAGGCCACCCGGTAAGGCCCGTCAGGGCAGCAGGCTGCGCGGATCGTCGGGGATCTTCGGCTTCTCCGGTTGCGGGCTCGACTCCGGCGTGGACTTCTCCAGGAATCGGAGCAGTTCGACGGGGAACGGCAGTATCAGCGTGGAGTTCTTCTCCGCCGCGACCTCGACGACGGTCTGCAGGAGCCGGAGTTGAAGTGCGGCCGGGTGCTCCGCCATGATTTCGGCGGCCTGGGCCAACTTCTGTGAGGCCTGCAGTTCACCGTCGGCGGTGATGACCCGGGCCCGTCGTTCGCGTTCCGCCTCGGCCTGGCGCGCGATCGACCGCTTCATCCCGTCGGGTAGGACGACATCTTTGATCTCGACACGGTCGATATGAATGCCCCAGCCCGCCGCGGGGCTGTCGAGCATCAACTCCAGGCCTTGATTGAGCCCCTCGCGGTTAGAGAGCAGGTCGTCGAGTTCGCTCTTACCGATGATCGAGCGCAGCGACGTCTGTGCGACCTGGCCGATCGCGGAGTTGTAGTCCTGGATGTCGACGGCCACCCGCACCGGGTCCGCGACCTTGAAGTAGATGACCGCGTCGACGCGGACCGTCACGTTGTCGCGGGTGATGCCGTCCTGGGCGGGCACCGGCATCGTGATGATCTGCATGTTGACCTTCTGCAAGCGATCGGCAACCGGCATCAGCATCATGAGCCCGGGTCCGCGAACGCCCTTCTGCACGCGCCCGAATCGGAAGATGACGCCTCGTTCGAACTGCTTGACGACGCGGAGGGTCGTCGCCAGCCAGAAAACAGATGCGCCAATCGCGCCAGCCAGTGCGTAAAAAATCATCATGACCTCGATTCCCCATCAATCTTTCCACTGGCAGGGAGGCGCCTCAAGGACGGGGCGCCTTCGTGCCCTCGCGCAGGGAACGGACTGGTTTCGGCGGCGCCATGCGCACCAGTTGCTCCAACAGCTCACCGACCTGTGGGCCGGCCAGCCGGTAGTAGCGGTGCCGGCCATGGGTTCGACGGTCAGCAGTCCCGCGTCGGTCAACTTCGTGAGATGGCTACTTGCGGTGGAGCGGGTGACGCCGGCCTCTTCGCGAGGACGCTGGCCGGCAGCGCGCGGCCGTCGTCCAGCGCCAGCAGCACCGCGCACCGCGCCGGATCGGCGAACAGGGCCGCGACCGCCGCGATGTCCGCGTCACCGACCGAGGGGAGTTCGGCGGCGTCACGCATGGCACACCTCCCTGGACTCCGACATCTGCTTACTCGACGCCCACCGGAGTACCACGGCCGCTCCCATCAATTCGACCACCGCGCCGGCAAGAAGCGCAGGCCGCACCCCGTCGAGCGCCATCACGGTGCCGAGCGCGGCCACACCCACCGTGATACCCACCAGCCTGGCCAGGTTCGCCACACCGGAGGCCAATCCCGCCGGGTCAGCGGCATGGCCGACATCGCCAGCCCGACGGCCGGCCCGGTGTTGAACGCCAGTCCGGCGCCCGTCAACACGAAGCCAGCCTCGAGAAGCACGATATTGCCGTTGGGCCCGGCCAGCGCATACACGAGCATGCCCGCTGCCATCAAGACCAAACCGGTCAGCATCGGCAACCTGGGCCCGGTCCGGTGCGCCACGACGTTGACGATGGGGATAAGCGCCAAATACGTCAGCGGCATCGGCAGGAACGCCGCCGCGGTAGCCAGCGCACTCTCGCCTCGTTGTTGTTGGAACGCGAAGCTGTTCACCATCAGCATCCCGTAGGTACCGAATGTCATCGCGAATGTCGCGATCAGCGCCGCGACCAGTTGGCGGTTGCGCAGCAGCCCAAGCGGAAGCATGGGGTTGTTGACCCGGCCTTGAGTCCAGAAGAACAGGCCGATGCCTGCGGCTGCGACGACGGCGAGGGCCAGTGTCCATTGCGGCCCCATCGTGCGCCCCTGAACCAGGACGAGCGTCAGCGGGCCAGGCCGAGGATCGCGAACGCCTGTCCGGGCAGGTCGATGCCGCGGGCGGCCGGGTCGCGCGACTCCGACAGATAGCGGTGCGTCATCAATAGCGCCGCAAGCCCCACCGGAATGTTGATCCAGAAGATGTAGCGCCAACCCACAGTGTCGGTCAGCACGCCGCCAAGGACCGGCCCGATGGCGGCGCTGGTCGCCGCGGCGACGGCCCACGCGGCGGTCGCGCGCGCGCGATCGACCGACTCGGGAAACGCGTGGGCCGCGATGGCCAGACCCTGCGGCAGCATCAGCCCGGCGCCGACCCCCTGCACGGCCCGCGCCGCCAAGAGTGGCGGCAGTGACGGCGCAGCAGCGCACGCCAGCGACGCGACGACGAAGGTGGTCAAGCCGAACCGCAGCAGTGCGCGCCTGCCGAATCGGTCGCCGAGAGATCCGGCGGTCAGCAGAACCGCGGCGAACGCAACGTTGTAGGCATCGATCGTCCACTGCGCACCCGAAATGCCGCCGCCCAGATCGGCGCGGATCGCCGGCAAGGCCAAGTTGACGGCGTTGGCATCGACGAGTCCAACGAAAAGGCCCAGGTATGCCGCGATCAACGTGACGATCGATGAGGAATTGATCCTGCTGGGGGTCATGTCCCGACGCTAGGTGCGAAATGATTTGAAGATCGAACAGTCACCTGTCCGGCAACCCGCGTTCGACGATGATTGGCCGCGGCAGCGGTTCGCGCTCGCGGCGCTTGGCGGCCAAATAGGCCTGGGCGGTGTCGGTCGCGACCGTGCCCCAATCGAAATCGGCGGTCAGACGTTCCCGGGCGGCGAGCGCGCGCCGCTGGGCCTTTTCGGGATCGTCGACGACCTGGCGCACGGCCGTCGCCAAACCCGGCAGGTCCCTCGGCGCGAACGAGATTCCCGTCTGTCCGTTGATCACCAACTCGCCGAGCCCGCCGACGTCGGACGTCACGAGCGGCGCACCGGCCGCGGCGGCCTCCAGCGCGGCGATCCCGAACGGCTCATAATGGCTGGGCAGCACCACCGCGTCCGTGTTATGCAGTGCGTCAAGCAATTCGGTGTGATCGAGATGACCGCAAAACGTCGTGGCTTTGAGTACCCGATGTCGCCGCGCCTCTTCGATCAGCCAATCCAGTTGTGTCCCTTCGCCGGCGATGGTCAGCGTGGTGCCTGGATGGGTGCGTCGGATCCGCGGAAGCGCGGCGATGAGGTCGTGGATTCCCTTCTCGTACTCCAGCCGTCCGACATAGAGGAGCCGCGCCGGACCGGCGTGCTTCTTGCGCGCGGCGAAAGGCCAACGGGCAACCTCGATTCCGTTGGGTATCACGTGGACATCGGGCTTGAACGGGCCGAAGAGTGTGGTGATCTCGTCACGCATCGACGCCGAGCAGGTGATCAGCGAGTCGGATTCGCGTGCCAGCCACGATTCCAACGCGTGCACCTGCCGGCTGACCGACCCGTTGATCCAGCCCGAATGTCGTCCCGCCTCTGTCGCGTGCAGCGTGGAAACCAACGGCGCATCGAAGAATTCGGCGAGTGCGACCGCCGGGTGGGCCACCAGCCAGTCGTGGGCGTGGACCACGTCGGGGACGAAGCCGGCGGCCAGACCGGACCGGAGCATCGAATGACCCATCGCCAACGCCCACGCCATCATGTCCGCGCCGAAGTCGAACTCGTGCGGGTCCTGCGCAGCGGCGACCACGCGGACGCCCTCGTGGACCTCGTCGGTGGTCGGGTGCGTGCTGGGATCGGTGTCAAACGGACGGCGGCTCAGCACCATCACCTCGTGACCGGCCGCCGCCAACGCGGTCGCCAGGTGGTGTACATGCCTGCCGAGCCCGCCAATGACCACCGGCGGGTACTCCCACGACAACATCAACACCCTCACGGGCGCGGCAGTCTCCTGGCGTCCAGTGCGCCGAACAGGCCGTCGGCGCGGTTCCAGCCGTCGGCCAGCCGCTGCGCGGTGTCGCGGTGACCGGAGGCCAATGCGGTGGCGATCTCCCGGGTGGCATGGGCGTGCAGATGCGCGCGATAGCGCGCGTAGTCGGCGGCGGAGTCCTTGCTGACCATGAACGGCCAGTCGCTGGACACCGTCAGCAGCGTCTCGCGCAGGATCTGGTCGGCGACGAAGTCACGGGCGTGCGGCGAATCGGTCTGCTCGAGCGCCTTGTCCACTGTCGTCAGCGCGGTGTCGACCACCTCGGCGTTCAGCCACACCAGGTCGGCCACCTGCTCGCCTGCCCAGACCTGCCAGTCCTTGCCGGAACCCCAAGAGCTGGCCGGCAATTCGACGGGCGAGGCGACGAATCCCGCTGCGCGCGCGTCGCTCAGCGTGCCAATCCGCACGCCGGACTCCGGCAGCGCCCGTAAGACGCGCTCCAGCCACATCGGCCCCTCGTACCACCAGTGGCCGAACAACTCGGTGTCGAATGCGGCGATGACGTGTGCGGGCCGGCCGATGCGTTCGCTCTCCGCGCGGAGGCGCCGGTGCACGGTGACGATGAAATCGGCGACGTGTGCGTTGACGGCCTGCTCCGCGCGCGCCGGGTCATACGGCGCTTTCTCGTCCGACGGTACGTTGCGACCTGTCACGCGTGCGGGCTTCAGCCCGGTGTGGTGGTCGTAGGTGTGGAAGTCGCGGTATGCGACGTGGCCGGGGTAACCCGACTTCGGCGACCACACCCGGTAGCTGACCTGCAGGTCGCGGCCGAACGCGACGACGTCGGAGAGGCCGACCGGCCTGCCAAGCGCCGTGTCGCCACGCAGTGACGGGCCGTCGACCATGAAGTGGCCGATTCCCGCTGCGGCGTAATCGTTTTCCATCCCGGGCGCATACGCACACTCCGGCGCCCAGATGCCTGCGGGCGTGTAGGCGAAGCGCTGCTGTGCGTCGGCTAGCCCCTCGCGAAGCGCGAACTCACGCAGCCGCGGATGCAGCAGCGGCTGGAACGGGTGGGCAAGCGGACCGCCGAGCAGCTCGATGGTGTCGGTGTCGATGAGCTCGCGCAGGAGGGGGCTGGCGCCGTGCTGCCAGAGGGTCGCGAAATCGTCCAGCGCCTGACCGGCTTCGTTGTACTCCCGAATCCCGATCTCCCGCAACGAGTCCCGGTCACTCAGCGTGGTCGCCTCCAGCGCGCGCAGCTGCCAGTTGGCCAGCCAGTGGTGCATGCTGTCGAGGCAGTACGGGTCGTCGAGCTGGGCGGCCACCACCGGTGTGATGCCCAGCGTGAGCAGCCCGCGACGGTCCTCATCGGCGAGGGTCCGCAGCACGCGCATCAGCGGCAGGTAGGCCGCCGACCACGATTGATACAGCCACTCCTCGCCGACGGGCCAGCGACCGTGATGGGCCAGCCACGGGAGGTGGGTGTGCAGGACAAGGGTGAACATCCCGGGGGTGTGTTCTGTCACGGCCGCACCGCAATCGCCACCAGGTCGAGGCTGTCATCGATGTCTGGGTTGTTGCGTCCGCCAGCCTCGGTGAGCTCGAAGTCGTCGATGGTCACCGAGGCCACGTCGGCCAGCAGGTCGGGCGGCCACGGTGCGTCGGCGAGCGCGCGCTCGACCTGGGCGTCGATGATCGATCCGCCGTGCTTTGCATCGAGGGCGGTCAAGCCGGGACCGTGGAACACCCCGCTCATCGACGTCACCGCGAAGCCACCGTCAACCAGCAGCTCGGTCAGCTCCTGTGCGTTGAGCTCGCGGGTGTGGAACGGGTTGACCGGGGTGTCGCGACCGGGGGAGAACGTGATCCTGTTCGGGGTCGACATCAGCAGCACACCGCCGGGCCGCAGCACCCGCGCGCACTCGGCCACGAACTGCGGCTGGTCCCACAGGTGCTCAATGACCTGGAAGTTCACCACCACGTCGACCGACGTGTCCGGCAGCGGCAGCGCCGCGAGGTTGCCGTGGCGCACGTCGACCCGTGGATAGCAGGCGCGCACGTGGGCGACCGTCAGCTCGTCGTAGTCCAGGCCGATGACGCGTGCGGCGACGTCGGCGATCAGGTCGGCGCCATAACCCTCGCCGCAGCCGGCTTCCAGCACGTCGCGGTCCGCGCAGCGGTCGGCCAGCCGCCGGTAGACCACCTCGTGGCGGCGGAACCAGTAGTTCTCCTCGGCCAGCCCCGGCACCGTTCGCTCGCCGGTCAGCGCCAGGGAGTCATGCGCACTCATCGCAAGGCAGGCTATCCCGATCCCCCCGTCGGTGAGAGGTTGCGGGCAACGCGCAGTCAGATCACCTGCACCGACCGGCTATGGTGTACGGGCGAACCACGCAAAGTTACCAATGAGTAACATCGCGTGCGGGCGAATCGTGACATAGCTGGACGTTGGCCGGCCGGGTGATGCCGGCGATTTCGAGGAGGGCAAACCAGACCATGACGAACATCGTGGTGCTGATCAAACAGGTCCCGGACACGTGGTCGGAGCGGAAGCTGAAGGACGACGACTACACGCTGGACCGCGACGCCGCCGACGCGGTGCTCGACGAGATCAACGAGCGAGCGGTCGAAGAGGCGCTGCTGATCAAGGAGAAGGAAGACGCCGACGGCGCCGCGGGCACCGTCACCGTGCTGACCGCGGGCCCTGAGCGTTCCACCGAGGCGATCCGCAAGGCGCTGTCGATGGGCGCCGACAAGGCCGTCCACGTGCTCGACCCGGGCATGCACGGCTCCGACCTGGTGCAGACCGGATGGGTGCTGGCCAGGGCGCTCGGCACGATCGAGGGCACTGATCTCGTGATCGCGGGCAACGAGGCCACCGACGGTGTCGGCGGGGCGGTGCCGGCGATCATCGCCGAATACCTCGGCCTGCCACAGCTCACCCACGTGCGGAAGCTTTCGGTCGAGGGCGGCAAGGTCACCGGCGAACGCGAGACCGACGACGGCGTGTTCACGCTCGAGGCGCCGCTGCCGGCCGTGGTGAGCGTCACCGAGAAGATCAACGAGCCCCGGTTCCCGTCGTTCAAGGGCATCATGGCCGCCAAGAAGAAGGAAGTGACCACGCTGACGCTGGCCGAGATCGGCGTCGAGGGCGAAGAGGCCGGGCTGGCCAACGCGGGATCGAAGGTGCTGCAGTCGCAGCCGAAGCCGCCCAAGACCGCGGGCGAGAAGGTCGAGGACGACGGCGAGGGCGGCAACAAGATCGCCCAGTACCTGGTTTCGCAGAAGATCATCTAAGAGAAGGCGAATGAGCACGCATGGCTGAAGTACTTGTTCTCATCGAGCACGCGGAGGGTGCCCCCAAAAAGGTGAGCCTCGAATTGCTCACCGCCGCGAGGGTATTGGGTGAACCGTCTGCAGTTGTTGTCGGCACGCCCGGAACCGCCGGGCCATTGGCTGACGCGTTGAAGGCGGCGGGCGCGGCAAAGATCTACGTCGCCGAGGCCGACTTCGTCAACGACTATCTGATTGTCCCTCAAGTCGACGTGCTGGCAGCACTGGTCGAGTCGGCCAGCCCGGCGGCGGTGCTGCTGGCCGCCAGCGCGGACGGCAAGGAAATCGCCGGCCGGCTCGCGGCGCGCATCGGCAGCGGCGTGCTGGTCGACGTCGTCGAGGTGGAGGCCGGCAACAAAGGCGTGCACTCGATCTTCGGTGGCGCCTACACCGTCGAGGCGGAGGTTGAGGGCGACGTCGCGGTCATCACGGTGCGGCCCGGCGCGGTCGAGGCCGAGCCCGCCGAGGGCGCAGGCGAGCAGGTCAGCGTCGAGGTGCCGCAACCGGCCGAGAATGCGACCAAGATCACGGCGCGCCAGCCCGCGGTGGCGGGTGACCGCCCGGAGCTCACCGAAGCCACGATCGTGGTGTCCGGTGGTCGAGGCGTCGGCAGCGCCGAGAACTTCAGCGTGGTCGAGGCGTTGGCCGACTCACTCGGCGCGGCGGTAGGCGCATCGCGCGCCGCGGTGGATTCCGGCTACTACCCCGGTCAGTTCCAGGTCGGCCAGACCGGCAAGACCGTGTCGCCGCAGCTGTACATCGCGCTGGGCATCTCCGGTGCGATCCAGCACCGCGCGGGCATGCAGACCAGCAAGACGATCGTTGCCGTCAACAAGGACGAAGAAGCGCCGATCTTCGAGATCTCCGACTACGGAATCGTGGGCGACCTGTTCAAGGTGGCTCCGCAACTGACGGACGCCGTCAAAGCCCGCAAGGGGTAGACCCGCGGGGGTGGTCCCGGTTGGCCGAGTTCGCACGCATGCGCGGGCCCAATTCGTCATCTAGCGTGCACGGACACGTCACACACACGATGCCATCCCGAGATGCGGGCGGGCGACCGTGCAGCCATGAGCACTGCATCTGTCCTGCTTGCCACCGACCGACAAGAGGCCGCGGCACCCAAGTACACGTTGCTGCTGTCCACCGACCCCACACTCATCGAAGAAGCGCAGCGGCTGCGCTACGAGGTGTTCACTTCCGAGCCCGGGTTTGAACTCACCAGCACCACCGACGCCGACCGCTTCGACGAGTATTGCGACCACCTGCTCGTGCGCGAGGACACCACCGGTGAGCTCGTCGGGTGCTACCGGATGCTGCCGCCGCCGGGCGCGATCGCGGCGGGCGGGCTCTACACCGCCACCGAATTCGACGTCGGCGCCCTCGACCCGCTGCGGCCGTCGCTGGTCGAGATGGGCCGGGCGGTGGTCCGCGAGCAACACCGCAACGGCGCGGTTGTGCTGCTGATGTGGGCCGGAATCCTGGCCTACCTGGACCGCTGCGACTACGACTACGTGACCGGATGCGTCTCGGTGCCGCTGCCCGACGCCAGGGGAGTGCGGGACTTCGTGCTGCGGCGTTATCCCTCGGCCTACCGGGTGCGACCATATCGGCCGGTCCCGCCCGACGACATGCGCGTGCCGGACCGGGTCTCGGTGCCGCCGCTGATGCGCGGTTACCTGCGGCTCGGCGCGCGGGTGTGCGGTGAGCCGGCCCACGACCCGGACTTCGGGGTCGCGGACTTCATGGCGCTGCTGGACAAACGCGAGGCCGACATCCGCTACCTGAAGCGGCTGAGATCGGTTGGCGCAGCTGCTGAGGCGATGAAATGACGGACGTCCACGCCTGGCTGCCGCGTGCCTCCTGCGACGCGAGCTGCGTGCGTCTCGAACCGGTCGGCGCATGCGGATCGGTGGTGCGTGTACTGCGCGGGGCCGCCCGCACTCTTCTGTTGTTGACGTTGCTGCCGGCAATCCCGGTGCTGGCGATCCCGCAGCCGGGTCAGGCCCGAGCGGTTCGGTGGTACTGCTGGCTCGTGCTGCGGTGCATGGGTATGCGAATCACCAAGTCGGGCGGCCCTATTCGCAACGTTCCCGGCGTGCTGGTGGTCAGCCCGCACATGTCGTGGGTGGACGCGCTGGTGATCTATTCACTGGTGTCGGGTGCGTTCGTCGCGAAGTCCGAACTCATCGACTGGCCGGGGCTCGGCCGGATCGCACGCATCATGAACGTCATCCCGATCGACCGGGCCAGGCTGCGGCGGCTTCCCGATGTGGTGGGGACGGTGGCCGCGAGGCTGCGTTCGGGCCAGACCGTGGTCGCATTCCCGGAAGGCACGACATGGTGCGGGCTGGCGCACGGCGGGTTCCGGCCCGCGATGTTCCAGGCCGCGATCGACGCGGGCCGCCCAGTGCAACCGCTACGGCTGAGCTATCACCAGCGTGACGGCCGGCCGTCGACGATTCCCGCGTTCGTCGGCGACGACACACTGCTCAGTTCGTTCCTGCGAGTGGTGTCGGCGCCGCCGGTTATCGCGCACGTGCACGTCGAGGAGCTGCAGTTGCCCGGGGAGCACCGCCGCGACCTGGCCCAGCGTTGCCAGCAAGCCGTTCGAGACACCGCCCGGGCCCGTCATGAGCACGCGCTGGCCGCCTGAGCGGCCGACTGGGCGTCGAGCCGGCGACGGCTAAGCTGGACGGGCCATGAGCCCTGCCCGACCGGTGTATCTGGACCACGCCGCCACCACCCCGATGTATCCCGATGCGATCGAGGCGATGACGGCTGCGCTGGCCACCGTGGGGAACGCGTCATCGCTGCACACTTCCGGCCGGGTGGCCCGCCGCACGATCGAGGAGTCGCGGGAGACGCTGGCCGAAAAGCTCGGTGCGCGACCGTCGGAGGTGATCTTCACCGCCGGCGGCACCGAGAGCGACAACCTCGCCGTCAAGGGCATCTACTGGGCACGCCGCGACGCGGACCCCTGCAGGCGGCGGATCGTTACCAGCGCCGTCGAGCATCATGCCGTGCTCGACGCCGTTGAATGGCTGGCTGAGCACGAGGGCGCGGACGTCACCTGGCTGCCCACCAACGCCGACGGCCTGGTCTCGCCTGCGGCTCTGCGGGATACGTTGCAGCGCCACGACGACGTGGCTCTGGTGTCGGTGATGTGGGCCAACAACGAGGTTGGCACGATCATGCCGGTCGCCGAGTTAGCTGCGGTTGCAGCGGAATTCGATGTGCCGATTCACAGTGACGCGGTCCAGGCGATCGGGCAGCTGCCGGTCTCGTTCACCTCGAGTGGGCTGTCTGCGATGAGCATCGCGGCACACAAATTCGGTGGACCGACCGGCGCGGGCGCGCTGGTGCTGCGCCGCGACACCGCGTGCGTTCCGCTATTGCACGGCGGCGGTCAGGAGCGTGACGTGCGTTCCGGCACGCCGGATGTGGCAGGTGCGGTCGGCATGGCCGTGGCGGCCAGGCGTGCGGTGGATGACGTGGAGACACACAGCGAGAAGCTGACGGCGCTGCGCGATCGACTGATCGACGGCGTGCTGTCGGCTGTCGATGACGTGCGGCTGAACGGACCCCGCGACGGCCGACTTCCGGGCAACGCGCACTTCACCTTTGCCGGGTGTGAGGGCGATTCGCTGCTGATGCTGCTGGACGCCAACGGGATCGAGTGCTCCACGGGGTCCGCCTGCACGGCGGGGGTTCCTCAGCCGTCGCACGTGCTGTTGGCGATGGGCGCAGACTCGGCGGCCACGCGCGGCTCGATACGGTTGTCGTTGGGGCGCACCAGCGTGTCCGAAGACGTCGATGCGGTGCTCGACGTGCTACCGGCGGCGGTCAGGCGTGCCCGGCAGGCCGCACTGGCGAGTGCGGGGGCGAAATGAGAGTGCTGGCCGCGATGAGCGGCGGGGTGGATTCGTCGGTGGCCGCAGCGCGAATGGTCGATGCCGGGCACGACGTGGTCGGCGTGCACCTCGCGCTGTCGTCGGCGCCGGCCACATTGCGAACCGGGTCGCGAGGCTGCTGCTCGAAGGAGGACGCCGGTGATGCGCGGCGGGTGGCCGACAAGATTGGAATCCCGTTTTATGTCTGGGATTTCGCCGATCGTTTCAAAGAGGCGGTGATCGACGACTTCGTGTCGTCATACGAACGTGGCGAGACTCCCAACCCGTGTGTGCGGTGCAACGAGAAGATCAAGTTCTCGGCGCTCGCGGCGAGGGCGCTGGCTCTGGGTTTCGACGCGGTGGCCACCGGTCATTACGCGAGGCTGTCCGACGGCCGGTTACGACGCGCGGTGGACGCCGCGAAAGACCAGTCGTACGTGTTGGCGGTGCTGACGGCCGAGCAGCTTCGGCACGCGGTGTTCCCGGTCGGCGACACCCCCAAGCCGCAGATCCGGGCCGAGGCCGCCGAGCGTCGGCTCGCGGTCGCGGACAAGCCCGACAGCCATGACATCTGCTTCATCCCGTCGGGTGACACGCAAGCGTTCCTCGGCGAGAGGATCGGCGTGCGCCGCGGCGCGGTCGTCGACGCGGCGGGGACCGTGCTGGCAGAGCACGACGGCGTGCACGGCTTCACCGTCGGCCAGCGCAAGGGCCTGCGCATCGCCGGACCCGGGCCGGACGGGCGGCCGCGGTACGTCACCGCGATCGACGCGCGGACCGCGACGGTGACGGTCGGCGACGCTACGGATCTCGAGGTGCGGCGGGTGTCGGGGGAGCGGCCGGTGTTCACGTCCGGCGTTGCGCCCGTGGGACCGGTCGAGTGCGTGGTGCAGGTGCGCGCCCACGGCGGGGTGGTCGACGCGGTCGCCGAGCGCGTCGGGGACCGGCTGGAGGCCCGACTGCGCCGGCCGCTGCGGGGCGTGGCGCCGGGCCAGACGATGGTGCTGTACCGGCCTGACGCCGACGGCGACGAAGTGATCGGCAGCGCGACGATCATTTAGCAGCGACCCGCGCGGCGATGCGCGCCGCGACGAGGTCGGGGACGACACGGCTGCGGTAGCCGCAGTAGGTGACTTCGATCAGCACCGTGGACTGCAGCCGATAGACGCGACCGCAGTCACCGGAACTTTCGGCCCGCAACGTCTGCTGATCGGCGGTCCAGTCGTAGACGTATCCGGAACCTGTTGCGTTGCAGGTCGTCACCAGATCGGTGATGTTGTCGAACGCGTGCAGCGCGGTGTCGGCGTCGTTGTAGGCAGCGGCGGCCTCGGACAGCAGAGCTTGCTCTGGCGGTGTCTGAAAGCTCGTCTTGTGGAACTGCTTGACATCTGGGCCGAAGACCGCGCTCTCGCGGAAGACGAACTGGCATTCGGGTGGCGCCGAGCCGACGAGCAGGTCGTCGTCGACCGGTTGTCTCGAGTCCATCCCGGGCACGCCGTTGAGATCGGGGCCTGCGCCGGTGAGATCGCGCAGCTCCGGCGTGGTGAGCAGCAGGTCGTCCACGTTCATGCCGCTGAGGTAGGGGCCCGCGGCCGGCGGCATCAGCGCGATACCGCCGACGACGTGCGTGCATCCGCCGGCGAGCGTCACCGCGGCCAGGCAGGCGAGTACCGCGCTGCCGCGTCGGGCCATGATGAGGCTCAGAGTAGACCGAATACTGTTGGGCACGTGAACGCTTTTGCCGCCGCGACCGGGGTCGGGTCCTGGCCCGGCACCTCGGCGCGGCAGGCCGCCGAGGTGATCGTGGGCGAGTTGCATACGTTGCCGCATCTGGCGGAGTTGCCTGCGCGGGGCGTGGGCGCGGACATGATCGGCCGGGCCGGGGCGCTGCTGGTGGACATTGCGATTGACACCACGCCGCGTGGCTATCGGGTGGCGGCGCGGCCGGGAGCGGTGAGCCGGCGGGCGCGCAGCTTTTTGGACGAGGACATCGATGCGCTCGAGGAGGCGTGGGAGCGCGCTGCGCTGCGGGGCCGCGACCGGGCGGTGAAGCTGCAGGCGCCAGGCCCGGTGACGTTGGCGGCGCTGCTGGAACTGCCGAACGGCCACCGGGCGATTACGGATTCTGGTGCGCTGCAGGATCTGACGTCGTCGCTGGCCGAAGGTGTTGCGGCACACCGGGCTGAGGTGGCCAGGCGGCTGGAGTGCCCGGTGGTGGTGCAGTTCGATGAGCCGTGGTTGGCCGCCGCGCTGGCGGGCAGACTCACCGGCGTGACCGCGTTTACGCCGGTTCATCCGGTGGACGAGACCGTTGCGGTGAATCTGTTGGACGAATGCGTTGCCGCGGCGGGAACCGAGGTGGCCGTGCATTGCTGTTCATCGGAACTGCCGTGGGGGGTATTGCAGCGCAGCGGTATTCATGCGGCGGGGATTGACATGTCCGTGTTGCACAGCGCCGCGCTGGACGGCATCGGCGAGTTCGTCGACAGCGGGCGCACCTTGCTGCTGGGAATGTTGCCGTCAACAGCGCCGGAGCTCACGCCGTCGACCAAGCAGTCGGCCCAGATGGCTGCCACGCTCACGGACCGGCTGGGGTTCGCGCGGGAGCTGCTCGCGGAGCGGTTCGGTGTCACGCCTGCGTGCGGGCTGGCCGGCGCGACACCCGAATGGGCGCGCACCGCGGTCGAATTGACGCAGAAGGTCGCAGACGCATTCGCGGACGCCCCGGACGCGATCTAGCGGCTGTCAAGTTCCTTGATCAGCTTCTTCGGCGCCACCAATCGGTAGGACGCGTCAACGAGCTCGCGCACCTCCGCCCAGTCCACATCGGCGGCCGTGAAATCCAGTCCCAGCCATCCGGACGGACCCATGTACGCGGGGTAGTAGAAGCGGCCGTCCTGCTGGAGCGCCCGGTGGTCGGAGTCGTCGACCTTGACCAGCATCGAGTACGGGTACGGCGTCATGTCCCCGATGTCCGGGCCCTTGACGTTTCCGCCGTACATCACAAAGATCTTCGGCGCACAGAACACCGGCCGCCCCCAGGAGATCTTTTCGAACGCACCGGGAAAGCCCAGCGCGATCTCCCGCACGTCGCGCAGGCCGAAGTCGTCGTCGCGAAACATGATCGGATGCGGCACCGCTACAGCGTATCGACGGCCCGCGGTGGTGTCGGTGTGCTCCGATAGCCTGCGGTGGTGGATTCGATCGACCCCGACGTGCGCCGTCGCTGGCAGGAGCTCGCCCAAGAGGTCCGCGAGCACCAGTTCCGGTATTACGTCAAGGACGCCCCGATCGTTTCCGATGCCGAGTTCGACAAGCTGCTCAAGGAACTGACCGAGCTGGAGGACCGCTACCCCGAGCTGCGGGTCCCTGACTCACCGACGCAGTTGGTCGGCGGCGCAGGATTCGCCACCGACTTCGCCGAGGCCGAACACCTGGAGCGGATGCTGTCCCTCGACAACGTGTTCGCTCCCGAGGAACTCCAGGCGTGGGCCCATCGAGTCGAGAACGAGATCGGCCGCGCGCCGGACTACCTCTGCGAGCTGAAGATCGACGGGGTCGCCCTGTCCCTGGTGTACCGCCACGGGCGGTTGATCCGCGCCGCCACCCGCGGTGACGGCCGGACGGGCGAGGACGTCACCCTCAACGCGCGCACCATCGACGAAATCCCCGAAACCCTCACGGGCACAAAGAAATACCCGGTTCCCGCCGTGCTCGAGGTTCGCGGCGAAGTGTTCTTCCGGGTGGCCGACTTCGAAAACCTCAACGCCAGCCTGGTGGAGGAGGGCAAGGCGCCGTTCGCCAACCCCCGCAACAGCGCGGCAGGATCGCTGCGGCAGAAGAACCCTGCGGTTACCGCCAAGCGCAGGCTGCGGATGATCTGCCACGGCATCGGCCACACCGAGGGATTCAGACCGGAGACGCTTCACGGCGCCTACACCGCGCTGAAGACGTGGGGGCTTCCGGTGTCCGAGCACACCACGCGGGTCAACGGCATCGCCGCGGTCGAGCAGCGCATCGCGTACTGGGGCGAGCACCGCCACGACGTCGCGCACGAAATCGATGGCGTCGTCGTCAAAGTCGATGACGTGGCGCTGCAACGTCGCCTCGGCTCCACGTCACGGGCGCCGCGTTGGGCGATCGCGTACAAGTACCCTCCGGAGGAGGCGCAGACCGAACTGCTCGACATCCGCGTGAACGTCGGCCGCACCGGCCGGGTCACCCCGTTCGCGTACATGACGCCGGTGAAGATCGCCGGCTCGACGGTGGGCCTCGCGACGCTGCACAACGCGTCGGAGGTCAAGCGCAAGGGTGTGCTGATCGGCGACACCGTGATGATCCGCAAGGCCGGCGACGTCATCCCGGAGGTGCTCGGCCCAGTCGTGGACCTGCGGGACGGCACAGAACGAGAGTTCGTGATGCCGACCCATTGCCCCGAGTGCGGCACACTGCTCGCTCCGGCGAAAGAGGGCGACGCGGACATCCGCTGCCCCAACGCGCGGTCATGCCCGGCGCAGCTGCGGGAGCGGGTGTTTCACGTCGCCGGACGCGGCGCCCTGGACATCGAGGGGCTCGGCTACGAGGCCGCGATCGCGCTGCTCAAGGCCAACGTGATCGCCGACGAGGGCGACCTGTTCACCCTGGCCGAGGACGACCTGCTGCGCACCGATCTGTTCAGGACCAAGGACGGCGCGCTGTCCGCCAACGGTGCGCGGCTGCTGGCGAACCTCGAAAGGGCCAAGTCGCGGCCGCTGTGGCGGGTGTTGGTAGCCCTGTCGATTCGTCACGTCGGCCCCACCGCCGCACGCGCGCTGGCCACCGAATTCGGCAGCGTCGACGCGATAGAGCAGGCGTCGCAGGAGCAGTTGGCCGCCGTCGAGGGCGTCGGGCCGACCATCGCGGACGCCGTCACCGAGTGGTTCGCCGTCGACTGGCACCGGGCGATTGTCGACAAGTGGCGGGCGGCCGGGGTGCGCATGGAAGACGAACGCGACGCCAGTATCGAGCGCACGCTGGACGGGTTGTCGATCGTGGTCACCGGTTCGCTGACCGGATTCTCCCGCGACGAGGCCAAGGAGGCGATCGTCGCCCGCGGCGGCAAGGCGGCCGGCTCGGTGTCCAAGAAGACGGCGTTCGTGGTGGCCGGCGATGCGCCGGGGTCGAAGTACGACAAGGCCGTCGAGCTCGGCGTGCCGCTTCTCGATGAGGAGGGCTTTCGCCACCTACTGGAAGACGGGCCCCCGACGGGGTGATCGCTTAACGGCCGGGGCAAGCATCATGTTTACGCCGCAGCCGAGTCGGTGGCGGTCGATGTGAGGTCATCGCCTCGGCTTGTCTGCTAGGCAGGCACTCGCCG
Organism: uncultured Actinomycetota bacterium; assembly: GCA_963759655.1. Classification (GTDB taxonomy): domain Bacteria; phylum Actinomycetota; class Actinomycetes; order Mycobacteriales; family Mycobacteriaceae; genus Mycobacterium. Next base: position 53,485 of record CAVXAG010000039.1, read on the forward strand.
GTTGATGAGCAGGGCGAGCAGGCCGGCAAGGGTGGCGAGGAGCACCGCGAGGCGCAGCCAGCCGGCGGTGGCGGGTCCCTGCACGACCTGGTAGCCGACCTGCTGTTGCACAGCGCTGTAGTTGTTGGCCAGCTGATCGACGGTGGACGCGCGGTAGGCCTTGCCGCCCGAGAGTTCGGCGATCTTTTTCATCATGGAGTCATCGACGGGCACCGCGACGGATCGTCCTTGTACGTCCACATGTCCGGTGGGGGTGCCGAACGAGATCGTCGCGATCGGAACGCCTTTGTCCTTGGCGGCACGCGCGGCGGTGTAGGCCCCTTGTGGGCTGTTGGGATTGTCGGGTTTGTTCTCCTTGCCGTCCGACAGCAGCACGATGCGCGCGGGCGGGGGGGTGGGCTCACCCGCGCCGATCACCGCGGCCACCGTGGAAATGGAGTCCAGCGCCGCGAAGATCGCCTGGCCGGTGGCCGTGGAATCCGCGGGCCGCAGATTGGCCAGCGCGGCCACGGTGGCGTCGTGGTCGGGAGTCGGGGACACCAGCACGTTGGCGTCGCCGGCGAACGAGATCAGACCCAGATTGACCCCGGGGGTGAGTTGTCGGGCGAAGCCCTTGGCGGCCTCACGGGCAGCATCGAGCCGGCTGGGCGGCACGTCGGTGGCGCGCATGGACTGCGACACGTCGACCACAAGCATGATGACGGCCCGGTTGCGCGGGGTCTGGATGCTGCGCGTCGGGCCGGCGATCGCCACCGTCAACACGACCAGCGACATCACCAGCAGCGCCACAGGCAGGTGACGCCAGCGGGGCGGAGGATGCTTGGCCACTGTGCCGATCAGCTCTGGGTCGGCGAACCGGCGCATCCGGGCCCGCCGGCGCGCCCCGGCCAGCAGGTACAGGGCCAGCACACCGATCGGTGCCAGCACCGCCACAAACCCCGACGGATGGGCAAACCCCGACACAGACAGCACCCCGAGCACCGGCAGCGTCACGGCGACCCCCACATCGCGACGCCGCAACCGGGCTCCGGTGGGCTGCACGCCGGCATGGCCTGCCCAGCCTGTTGCGGGATGGGACTCAACCTTCCTTCGACGGCGCTCGTCGGCCGGACGCGCAAACAGTTCTGTGTCTGTCATACCGAATACTGCGATTGGCACCGAAAGTACCAAGCAGAAATGCCGGTTGCCCGTCACCGCGCGCCGAGAACAGTTGTCCGTTCGTTTGACGGTATCGGGTGCACCGCGTCTACTGAACTCATGGCCTTCGGCGAACAGTGGTGGCCCACCCCCGCGCGCCACATGGAGATTACCGTCGCCGGGGCGTGGCGATGACCGTACCGGTGGTTGGTCTGCTGGCCGCGTCAGGGTTCGCCAACGCGTGGTTTTTCCTGTATTTGCTGGTCGTCGCCGCGCTGATCGGGCTGTATGTGGTGGTTATGCGGCTGCGCCGCAAACGGGTGATGCGGTTTGCCAACATGGAGCTGCTCGAGCGGGTGGCGCCGCCGCGCGCCCCCGCCCGCTGGCGCCACCTGCCCGTGGCCCTGCTGGTCGCAGCGCTGGCACTGCTGACCACCGCAATGGCCGGGCCCACCCACGATCTGCGGGTGCCGCGCAACCGCGCGGTGGTGATGCTGGTGATCGATATCTCCGAATCCATGATCGCCACTGATGTGGCGCCAAGCCGGATCGAGGCGGCCAAAGAGGCCGGCAAGCATTTCGTCGACGTGCTCAGCCCGGGCATCAACCTGGGCCTGGTCTCGTTCGCCGCCAACGCCGTGCTGCTGGTGCCCCCGACCAACGACCGCGACGAGGTCAAACGCGCGATCGACACCCTGCAGCCGGCTCCCCGTACCGCCACCGGCGAAGGCATCTTCACCGCGCTTCAGGCGATCACCACAGTCGCCTCGGTGATGGGCGGGGGCGCTGGGCCCCCGCCGGCGCGCATCGTGGTGGAGTCCGACGGCAAGGAGACCGTGCCCGCCGACCCCGACCAGCCTCGGGGCGAATTCACCGCCGCGCGTGCCGCCCAAGCCCAAGGGGTGGAGATCTCCACCATCTCCTTCGGCACCCTTGACGGGTTCATCAACATCGAAGGCCAGCAAGTGCCGGTGCCGGTCGACGATGTGTCGCTCAAAACCCTCGCCGACATGACCGGCGGGCAATTCTTCAAGGCCACCACCCTGGGGGAGCTGAGCAGCGTCTACAGCGCCCTGCAAGACTCGATCGGTTACCAGATCATCCGCGGTGACGCCAGCGACGGCTGGATACGACTCGGAGCCGCGCTCCTCGTCGCAGCCGCAGTCGCGGGCGTGCTGATCAATCAGAGGCTGCCGCACTGAGCAACCATGCACCGCAGCTTCACGTTGCCACCAGCATCTTGTATTGAGCGGCGGTTTGTTCACGGGCGCCGCGGGGATCGGCGTCGTGCGTTTCGATGGTGTAAATACCGGCCGGGGCGAAACAGGAATACCGAACTGGGCTGTTTGATGTCGGGCCAGCGGATTGCACGCATCGGCTGCTGGGTATGTTGTCGACACCGTCGACAGGTCCGGCTGACGGTTGTTTGATGACCGCGTCGGCGAGATCGGCTGCCAGCTGGGCCGCGGCTGCCGCGTCGCGGGCCGTGTAGACGATGGTGTGGTTGTAGGACATCAGAGCCACGCCGGCGGTTGCAAACGCCGCGGCCGCGCTGGGGGGATCGTTTTGCAGATGCAGGGCGCCGTGCGGTTGGTATACACCGATTTTCGGGTTGGCCGGGGCCGCGGTTTGAGGTTCGGGCCACATGGGTGCCGGCATAGTGTGCGCCAGCAGCCCCGTCGGGTCGGCCGGCAGATCGGCGAACAGGGTGGGGTCGGTGGGCACGAATTGGTCGATGAGAAGTGTTTGCAAATCGAGGGTCTTGGCGATCAGCTCGGTGGCGGTGTCAATGTCGGCGGCTTGGGAGGTTTGACACAGCACGTATGCGCCGTGGGCGGTGAACGCGATCCCCGTCATGGGGTGTGGGTCCCTCGTGGAGAGGGTGGTGCTGTAGAAAACGGCGCGCGTGTTTTGATGACCCGGAATCTGTACCGTCGCTCGGCTGGGGTCGGGCTGGTCGGCCGCTGCGGCAACCGCGGCCATGTCGGCGGCGGCCGCGGCGGCTGAGGCGGGGTCGGCGAACCGCAGCACCGCGTTCATCAGCCGGAGTTCGGACATGTCTTGTCGGTCGGAGGCGAATCCGTTGATGAAGTTGTGGGCCTGGGCCGCGCTGGCCATCCCGGCCATTGGCTCGATCAGCGCCACCCCGGCGACGTTGTTGAAGACTGTGGCGCGCTGCGGGCTGGGGGTGGTGAGTGCAGGGTCGACTTCCCAGGGACCCACCACGTTGTCGGCCATGCGCCTGGCCTCGATCAGGGAGCCCTCCGGCGCGGACCCGGCGGTGCGAAGGGGCGGGGCGGGCTCGGTGGGGAAGTTGCCGGTGTCGAGCCGATTGATGGCGGGGTGCGGGCCGTCGGAGGCGGCTACCGGGACACCCGGGGTGGTCACCGAGCAGCCTGCCGCCGCGAGCGGCACGGTCACCGCGAGCGCGGCGAGCACCCGGTTTGGCCGTCGCCACATGTGCATTCCTCCGCACCCGAGCACGTTGTTTGCGAACAGTGAACCGCGCGGGCGAACCCGCGGCGATGCCACAAGCGTATTAGGTCGGAGTAATAGGGGCACGGGTGACGATCAGCCGAGATGCCAGGCTTACCGCAGAATCGTGGCCACGATGCCGGCCAGGTAGCCCAACCTGGCCACCTCCGAGGGGCGGAAATCCGGCCCACCGGGACGGCCGAGCATCACCGCGCAGCCCGGGTCGCCCAGCGGCGCGGCCGCCAACGTGGTGTCCATGTCGCGCCACAGCTGCGGTACCCAGCCGGCGCCGGCATCTAGTGCCGCCGCGCGCTCGAGCGGCAGCCACGGTGCCGATTCGGCAACGGTCTCCGGTGCGCCCGAACTGCCGACAATCCGCTCGAACCCGTGGTCGTGCAGCCGGACCACGGTGCACCAGCCCACCCGCAACACCCGTGGTGCCTCGTCGGCGAGCACCTGCAATTTGCCCAGTCGATCGGCCCCGGCGGCGATGTGATCGATCAACTCGAGCTCGCGGTGCGCCTCGAGCAGGCCGGTGTGCGGCCGGATGCTGTCCACGCGGACGCCGTTCAGCGCCTCCGCCGCGGTGATCAGCGTGTCCGGCATAGCGCCGGGCGGCAGATCCACGACCAGATCGTCGATCGCCAGCCCGGACACCCGCTCCACCACATCCAGCGACAGGATGTCGGCCCCCACCGAGCCGAGCGCCACGGCCAGGGAGCCGAGGCTGCCCGGCCGGTCGACCAGCTGGACCCGCAGCAGATACGAAGGCACGGGCACACTGTCGCACAGCGCGCTGCGCCCGGCATTCCCACCGGCGGCTAGGCTCTGGCGACGTGGCCCAGATCTCCCGCGACGAAGTCGCCCGGCTGGCGAAGCTGGCGCGCCTCGCGCTCACGGATGCGGAGCTGGACAGCTTCGCGGGGCAGCTCGACGCGATCCTGGGCTACGTCAGCCAGGTGCAGTCCGTCGACGTGACCGACGTCACGCCCACCGGCAACCCGCTCAAGGACGTCAACGTGACCCGTCCCGACGTCGAAGAGCCGTGCCTGACGCAGCGGGACGCGCTGGCCGAGGCGCCCGCAACGGTCGACGGGCGGTTCGCGGTGCCGCGGATCTTGGGGGAGCCGGGATGACCGGGACGACCGAGCTGATCCGGCTCGACGCGGCGACGCTGGCCGAGAAGATCACCGGCGGCGAAGTGTCGTCGGTGGAGGTGACGCGGGCCCATCTGGACCAGATCGAGACCACCGACGCTCGCTATCACGCCTTCCTGCACGTGGCGGCCGAGCAGGCGCTGGCCGAAGCGGCGCGGGTAGACGCCGCGGTGGCCGCCGGTGATGAGCCGGCCTCGCCGCTGGCCGGTGTGCCGCTGGCGCTCAAGGATGTGTTCACCACCAAGGACATGCCGACGACCTGCGGCTCGAAGATTCTTGAGGGCTGGCGCTCGCCCTACGACGCGACGTTGACGGCAAAGCTCCGCGAAGCGGGCATCCCGATCCTCGGCAAGACCAACATGGACGAGTTCGCCATGGGCAGTTCGACCGAGAACTCGGCATACGGCCCGACCCTGAATCCGTGGAACGTCGAGCGCGTGCCAGGCGGGTCCGGGGGCGGCAGTGCCGCGGCGCTGGCCGCGTTCCAGGCACCGCTTGCGATCGGTTCCGACACCGGCGGTTCCATTCGCCAGCCTGCGGCCCTGACCGCGACGGTGGGCGTCAAGCCCACGTACGGCACGGTGTCGCGGTACGGGTTGGTGGCGTGCGCATCGTCGCTCGATCAGGGCGGCCCGTGCGCGCGCACGGTGCTCGACACTGCGCTGCTGCACGCGGTGATCGCCGGCCACGATCACAAGGACTCCACCTCGGTGGAGGCGGCGGTGCCCGACATCGTGGCCGCGGCCCGCGACGGCGCGGCCGGCGACCTGAAGGGGGTGCGAATCGGCGTTGTCAGCCAATTGCGCGGCGACGGTTACCAACCGGGCGTGCTCGCGTCGTTCAACGCCGCGGTCGAGCAGCTCACCGCGCTGGGCGCGGAGGTGAGCGAGGTGTCCTGCCCGCATTTCGACGATGCGCTTGCGGCCTACTACCTGATCCTGCCGTCGGAGGTGTCGTCGAACCTGGCCCGGTTCGACGGGATTCGGTACGGCCTTCGTGTCGGCGACGACGGCACGCACAGCGCCGAAGAGGTGATGGCGCTGACGCGCGCCGCCGGATTCGGCCCGGAGGTCAAGCGCCGCATCATGATCGGCACATACGCGCTGTCCGCCGGATACTACGACGCCTACTACAACCAGGCGCAGAAGGTGCGCACGCTGATCGGGCGGGATCTGGACGAGGCGTACCGACGCGTCGATGTGCTGGTGTCTCCGGCGACGCCGACCACCGCGTTCCCGCTCGGGGAGAAGGTCGACGACCCGCTCGCGATGTACCTGTTCGACTTGTGCACGCTGCCGCTGAACTTGGCCGGACACGCGGGGATGTCGGTTCCGTCCGGGTTGTCGCCCGACGACTCGTTGCCGGTCGGGCTCCAAATCATGGCACCCGCGCTGGCCGACGACCGGTTGTACCGGGTGGGCGCCGCTTACGAGGCCGCGCGCGGGCCCCTGCCCGCTGCCATCTGAGCATCGGGGCTGCCCGAGCCGAGTGAAGGGGGCAGGATAAGAACATGCGGATCGGAATTCTCACCGGCGGCGGCGACTGTCCCGGCTTGAACGCCGTGATCCGCGCGGTGGTTCGCACAAGCGACTCCCGGTACGGCTCGTCGGTCGTCGGATTCCAGGACGGGTGGCGTGGTCTGCTGGAGGACCGGCGCATCCAACTTCAGAACGACGAACGAAACGACCGGCTGCTGGCCAAGGGCGGAACGGTGCTCGGCACCGCCCGGGTTCATCCCGACAAGCTGCAGGCCGGGCTGGATCAGATCAAACAGACGCTCGACGACAACGGCATCGATGTGCTGATCCCGATCGGCGGCGAAGGCACGCTGACGGCCGCACATTGGCTCTCCGAGGAGAACGTCCCGGTGGTCGGGGTGCCGAAGACGATCGACAACGACATCGACTGCACCGACGCGACGTTCGGACACGACACCGCACTGCAGGTGGCCACCGATGCCATCGACCGGCTGCACTCCACGGCCGAGTCGCATCAGCGCGTGATGCTGGTCGAGGTGATGGGCCGGCACGCCGGGTGGATCGCTCTGAACGCGGGGCTGGCGACCGGCGCGCACATGACACTTATTCCCGAGCAGCCGTTCGACGTCGAAGAGGTGTGCCGGCTGGTCAAGCGGCGCTTCCAGCGTGGCGAATCGCATTTCATCTGCGTGGTCGCCGAAGGCGCCAAGCCGGCGACGGGCTCGATGAAATTGCAAGAGGGCGGCACCGACGAGTTCGGCCACGAGAAGTTCACCGGCGTGGCCGCGCAGCTGGCGCTCGAGGTCAACAAGCGCATCAACAAGGAAGTGCGGGTCACCGTGTTGGGGCACGTGCAGCGCGGCGGCACCCCCACGGCGTACGACCGCGTGCTCGCCACCAGGTTCGGCGTGAACGCCGTCGACGCCGCGCACGCCGGCGAGTACGGGATGATGGTGTCGCTGCGGGGCCAGGAGATCGGCCGGGTGTCGCTGGCTGAGGCCACACGTCAGCTGAAGCTGGTTCCGCAGAGCCGGTACGACGACGCGGTGGCGTTCTTCGGCTGATCAGCCCCACTAAACTGGATTTCATGACCCTGGCTGCTACCGCGGAACTGCTCGACTACGACGAGGTCGTGGCGCGCTACGAGCCGGTGCTCGGCCTCGAGGTGCACGTCGAGCTGTCGACCACCACCAAGATGTTCTGCGGGTGTCCCACCGCTTTCGGGGCCGAACCGAACACCCAGGTGTGCCCGGTCTGCCTGGGTCTGCCCGGCGCGCTGCCGGTGCTCAACGAGGCAGCGGTGGAGTCTGCGGTGCGCATCGGCCTTGTGCTGAACTGCGAGATCGTGGACTGGTGCCGGTTCGCCCGGAAGAACTACTTCTATCCGGATATGCCGAAGAACTACCAGATTTCACAGTACGACGAACCGATCGCGATCAACGGCCACCTCGACGTTCCGCTTCACGACGGGACCACCTTCCGAGTCGACATCGAGCGGGCCCACATGGAGGAAGACACCGGCAAGCTCATGCACCTGGGCAGCGAAACGGGCCGGATCGAAGGCGCCACGGGGTCGTTGTTGGACTTCAACAGGGCCGGCGTGCCGTTGATCGAGATCGTGACGAAGCCGATCGTCGGCGCGGGCGTGCATGCGCCTGAGATCGCGCGCACGTACGTCACCGCGCTACGAGACCTGTTGCGCGCATTAGGGGTTTCCGACGTTCGGATGGATCAGGGCTCGATGCGCTGCGACGCCAACGTGTCGCTGATGCCGATCGGTGCAAAGGAATTCGGGATTCGGACGGAGACGAAGAACGTCAATTCGCTGAGAAGTGTCGAGGTGGCGGTGCGTTACGAGATGCGCAGGCAGGCCGCGATTCTGGCCGCCGGCGGCCGGATTGGCCAGGAAACCCGTCATTTCCACGAGGACGGCTACACCTCGCCGGGCCGCAGCAAGGAATCCGCGGAGGACTACCGCTACTTCCCCGAACCCGACCTAGAGCCAGTCGCGCCGAGCGCCGAATTGGTGGAGCGACTGCGGGGGACGCTGCCCGAGCTCCCATGGTTGCGGCGCAAGCGGATTCAACAGGAGTGGGGGGTCTCCGACGAGGTGATGCGCGACCTGGTCAACGCCGGCGCGGTCGAATTGGTGGCCGCGACAGTGGAGCACGGCGCATCCAGCGAGGGGGCGCGGGCCTGGTGGGGAAACTTCTTGGTGCAGAAGGCCAACGAGGCGGGTGTCGAGTTGGACGCGCTGCCGATCACGCCCGCGCAGATCGCCGAGGTGGTCAAGCTGGTCGACGACGGCAAGCTGTCGAACAAGCTGGCGCGGCAGGTCGTGGAGGGCGTGCTGGCCGGTGAGGGCGAACCCGAGCAGGTGATGGCCGCGCGCGGACTGGAAGTGGTACGCGACGATTCCGCGCTGCAGACCGCGGTCGACGAGGCGCTGGCCGCGAATCCCGACGTGGTGGAAAAGATTCGCGGCGGCAAGGTGCAGGCCGCCGGCGCGATCGTCGGGGCGGTGATGAAGGCGACCAAGGGCCAGGCTGACGCAGCGCGGGTCCGCGAACTGGTGCTGGCGGCCTGCAGCTAGCCTGAGCGGCTCGCGCTAAACCAGATCGTCCTTCGGCCGCGGGAAGCCGCCGCCGCTCTTGAACAGCGGGAACACCACGTCGTCCAGCTGCATCGCGTCGCCGAACGTCTTGTTGACCGTGGCACCCCAGATGTTCCCGTCGGGAGACACTGCCAGTGCCCAGGCGTGCCCGTGCTCGTCCTGGCGCATCACCTCGGGTTCACCGGTCACCGAGCCGGAGTCCGGGGCCATCCGCACCGCGACGGTCTGCTTGGTGTTGACCAGGTTCACCAGAATCGTGCCGGCGAGCGCCGCGCAGCCCGCCACACCGGGCTTGTCCGGCCATGTCCACACCGTCGACGTCTTCGAATCCGCCGTGATCCGCTGCAACCGGTCCGCGGTGGGCGTGCGGTCGGTGATGTATAGCGAGTTGTCGGTCGGATCGACGCACAGACCGCCGGCCGACCCCATGTTCGACATCGCCGTGGTGATCGGCGCCTGATTGACGGTGGTGGGCTGCTCGATCCGAATCACCTTGCCCGCAAGCGAGTTCGGGTCGGCTGCCAAGGCGGGGTTACCCGCATCGCCAGTCAGCACAACAAGAGTGGTGGGACTGGTGAAGGTCAGCGCGCCGGTGTTGCCGGTGGCGCCTTTCGGGATTCCGGTGAGGATGTCTTTCGGCACGTCGCCCTCCGCGATGCGGACGACGCGATTGTCGGTGGGAGTGCTGATGTATGCGTACATCAACCGGTCCTCGTCGTAGGTCGGCGACAACACGATGTCCATCAGTCCGCCGTCACCGGACGGGTCGACGGGGATGACGAGCTTGACCTTGGGTTCGGCGTTGACCGCCACTTGTTTGACCGCGCCGGTGGTTCGCTCGGCCACCAGCGCGGACTTGCTGTCCGGGCCCATGATCAACCCGCTCGTGCTCTCCAGGCAGCCCTGCATCACACCCGGGGCGGGGCACTGCTTCGGGAACGGATTATCGGGCAGCGGCGGCGGCGGCGGCGGAGTCGAGGTCGGGGGCGGTGCCAACTTGGGTTCGGTGGTGAACGGCTGGGACGCGGAGTCGTCGAACTTCGCGCAGCCGGTGGCCACCAGGGCGGCCGCGAGCAGCGCTGACAACGTCTTTGTCGCAGCCACCCGCACCGGTCCGCGCATATGCATGCCCGCCAGGTTACGGATAATTGGCCGCCTACCGCCACGCGGACAGGCTTCGGAGCGGTAAAGGTGCGGTGACGGCCCGGTACAAATCCGCGACGCAGGGGTTACTTGCGCTTACGCTGGCATTATGCACCCGCATGACCCGCGCTCCTGGCAACGGCCCGCCGACTCGGTGCGGTTCGCGCGCCCCGCGTCGGCACGCCTGGTAGACCCCGAGGATGACCTGCCGTCCGCGACCTACGGCGGCGACTACGAAACAACCAGAATCCCGCACTACGGTGCGGCCGACCCGATATCAGGCCCGTCGGGACTCGAGCTGCTCGCGGACCCGGTGCCGCTACCGTACGTAGACCCCACCCTCTCCGGTCGACACGCCGCGCCGGACTGGCACGCGCAAACCGACGACCGCGCCGACCCGTGGGTAGCCGCCGACGGGCGGCGGGGCACCCAAGACCTCGGGCTGCTGCTGTTGCGCGCGGCCGTGGGCGCCATCCTCGTCGTGCACGGATTGCAGAAGGCGTTCGGCATCTGGGGCGGCCAGGGTCTCGACTCGTTCAAGAACTCGTTGTCCGGCATGGGGTATCAACACGCCGACGTGCTGACGTATGTGGCCAGCGGCACTCAACTGGCGGCGGGTGTGCTGTTGGTCCTCGGCCTGTTCACGCCGTTGGCCGCCGCCGCGGCGCTGGCATACGCGATCAACGGGCTGGCCGCCAGTGTCGCCACCCAGCACGACGCCGGCTACACCGGGTTCTTCCTGCCCGGCGGCGACGAGTATCAGATGCTGCTGACCGTCGCCCTGGTGGCGATCATTCTGGTCGGCCCCGGTCGCTATGGATTCGACGCGGGCCGGGGGTGGGCCCGGCGGCCGTTCCTGGGCTCGTTCGCTGCCCTGCTGCTCGGCATCGGTGTCGGGGTGGGAACCTGGATGGTGCTGAACGGCACCAATCCGTTCGGCTAACCGGTTACCGGACCGTACGGGTTCGGCACCCGTCCTGCGCTGACCTCCGTCAGCCGCGGCAGCGACGCGAAAGTGACCGCGGGCAACCGTAAGGCCGAGCCCGACGTCAGTTCCGCGCGCGCCCACGACCCCTTGACGAACCGCAGCCCCTTGATTTCGGCCCAATCGACCGTGCGACTACCCAACAGGGTGCGGGCGGTGACCGTCTGCGCGTCGGCCACGGTCCGCAGCCGCACGATCATCGCCGAGGCAATGACTGGAATGACCAGCAGCGGAGCGGTCCACGGCACCGCGAGCACCACCGCGAGGATGCCGAGCGCGCCGAAACCCGACGCGAAGTGTGCCGTCGGGGAAATCCGCAACACAACGGTGGGCGCGGCGTCCCGGTGCCCCGGCGCGTCCGTTTCCTCCGACTCGTCGCTGGTCATCCCACCATCATCGCATCGGGCAGGAATTTGACCTTTGACCAGTGCGGAGGCTACCGTCGAGCTATGCAGGTCCGTGGATTGCTCGTAGTAATTAGTCGGCGCGTTGGTGCCGTGTAGTTTAGGCCTGGGCCTAGCCAAGCATCCACCGACGCGACCCTCGTACAGCAGCCGAGCTGACGGGGGTTTTTTCTTGCCCAACACCGCGAAACAATCCAGACAGCACCGTCGAGACGACACAACACGAAGAGGACACCGTGAGCGCACCCACCACGCCACCACAGGAATGGTCTGCGCGCGAGCAGCCCGCCAACGGCGGAGCCGACGGGAGTCGCCAGCCGAGCCACACGAAAAGAATTGCGCCCCAACAACTCACCGGAGCCCAGGCCGTGGTGCGGTCATTGGAGGAGCTCGGCGTCGAGGTCATCTTCGGAATTCCCGGTGGCGCAGTGCTTCCCGTTTACGACCCGCTGTTCGACTCGCGCAAGCTGCGTCATGTGCTGGTGCGTCATGAGCAGGGCGCCGGTCACGCCGCGAGCGGCTACGCGCACGCCACCGGCCGCGTCGGGGTGTGCATGGCGACCTCCGGTCCTGGCGCCACCAACCTCGTCACCCCGATCGCCGACGCGCAAATGGACTCGATACCCGTCGTGGCGATCACCGGGCAGGTCGGGCGGCCGATGATCGGGACCGACGCGTTCCAGGAGGCCGACATCTCAGGCATCACGATGCCGATCACCAAGCACAACTATCTGGTCCGCAACGGCGACGACATCGCACGCGTGCTGGCCGAGGCGTTCCACATCGCCGCCACCGGGCGTCCGGGCGCGGTGCTCGTCGACATCCCGAAGGACGTGCTGCAGGGGCAGTGCACGTTCAGCTGGCCGCCGGTGATGGAGTTGCCCGGCTACAAGCCCAACACGAAGCCGCACGCCAAGCAGATTCGCGAGGCCGCCAAACTGATCACCGCGGCGAGCAAGCCGGTGCTGTACGTCGGTGGCGGCGTGATCCGTGGCGACGCCAGCGCACAGCTACTGGACCTGGCGGAACTGACCGGGATCCCCGTGGTGACCACGCTGATGGCCCGTGGCGCCTTCCCGGACAGCCATCCGCAGCATCTCGGCATGCCGGGCATGCACGGCACGGTCGCCGCGGTGGCCGCCCTGCAGCGCAGCGACCTGCTCATCGGGCTCGGCACCCGCTTCGACGACCGCGTCACCGGTAAACTGGCCACGTTCGCGCCCGAGGCCAAGGTGATCCACGCCGACATCGATCCGGCCGAGATCGGCAAGAACCGCAACGCCGATGTGCCGATCGTCGGGGACGTCAAGGCCGTCATCACCGATCTGATCGAGGCGCTGCGAAAGACCGGCGGCGGACCGGAAAGCCTGGACGACTGGTGGGCGTACCTGAGGGGCGTGCAGAAGACGTACCCGCTGAGCTACGGCCCGCAGAGCGACGGCAGCCTCAGCCCGGAATACGTGATCGAGACGCTCGGCAAGATCGCGGGCTCCGACGCCGTGTACGTCGCCGGCGTCGGCCAGCACCAGATGTGGGCCGCGCAGTTCATCTCGTACGAAAGGCCCCGCACCTGGATCAATTCCGGCGGGCTCGGCACGATGGGTTACGCGATCCCGGCGGCGATGGGCGTCAAGCTCGCCCGCCCGGATGCAGAGGTGTGGGCGATCGACGGCGACGGCTGCTTCCAGATGACCAACCAGGAGCTGGCCACCTGCGCGATCGAGGGCGCGCCGATCAAGGTCGCGGTGATCAACAACGGCAACCTGGGCATGGTGCGGCAGTGGCAGATGCTGTTCTACGGCGAGCGCTACTCGCAAACCGACCTGGCCACCCACTCGCATCGCATTCCCGACTTCGTCAAGCTGGCCGAGGCGATGGGTTGTGTCGGATTGCGCTGTGAGCGTGAGGAAGACGTCGTTGACGTGATCAACCAGGCGCGGGCGATCAACGATCGGCCGGTGGTGATCGACTTCATCGTCGGCGCCGACGCGCAGGTGTGGCCGATGGTGGCGGCCGGTACCAGCAACGACGAGATCCAGGCCGCGCGCGGGATCCGGCCGTTGTTCGACACGGAGGACCTGGTCTAGTGACGATCTCCACGCACACCCTGTCGGTTCTGGTCGAGGACAAACCCGGTGTCCTGGCCCGCGTCGCGTCGCTGTTCTCGCGGCGGGGCTTCAACATTCAGTCGCTGGCCGTCGGCGCCACCGAACAGAAGAACTTGTCGCGGATGACGATCGTCGTCGCCGTGGAAGATCTGCCGCTCGAACAGGTCAGCAAGCAGCTCCACAAGCTGGTCAACGTGATCAGGGTGGTGGAGCAGGAGGACGACCACTCGGTGGAGCGCGAGCTCGCGCTGATCAAGGTGCGGGCCGACGCCGGCACCCGCGGTCAGGTGATCGAGGCGGTGAACCTGTTCCGCGCCAAGGTCATCGACGTCTCCACCGAGTCGCTGATCATCGAATCGACCGGTACGCAGGCAAAACTGGAGGCGTTGCTGCAAGTGCTCGAGCCCTACGGCATCCGTGAGATCGTGCAATCCGGCGTGGTGTCGATGACTCGCGGTCCGCGCAGCATCACCGGCAGCAAGTGAGTGCTTGCGCAAAGAGTAAACAACCGAGCAGAAAGAGAAACTCACTGTGGCAGTTGAGATGTTCTACGACGACGATGCTGATCTGTCGATCATCCAGGGTCGCAAGGTCGGCGTCATCGGGTACGGCAGCCAAGGGCACGCGCACTCGCTGAGCCTGCGCGACTCGGGTGTTCAGGTGAAGGTCGGGCTGCGCGAGGGTTCGAAGTCTCGGGAGAAGGTCGCCGAGCAGGGCCTCGACGTCGACACGCCCACCGAGGTCGCCAAGTGGGCCGACCTGATCATGGTGCTGGCCCCTGACACCGCGCAGGCCGACATCTTCAAAAACGAGATCGAGCCGCACCTCGAAGACGGCAACGCACTATTCTTCGGGCACGGCCTGAACATCCATTTCGGGCTGATTGATCCGCCCGCGAACGTGACCGTGGGCATGGTCGCCCCGAAGGGGCCGGGACACCTGGTGCGTCGCCAGTTCGTCGATGGCAAGGGCGTGCCGTGTCTGGTTGCGGTGGAACAAGATCCGAAGGGCGAGGGCCTTGGGCTCGCGCTGTCGTACGCGAAGGGCATCGGGGGCACCCGCGCGGGCGTGATCAAGACCACCTTCAAGGACGAGACCGAGACCGACCTGTTCGGCGAGCAGGCCGTGTTATGCGGCGGTACAGAGGAACTCGTCAAAACCGGGTTCGAGGTGATGGTCGAGGCCGGATACGCGCCGGAACTCGCCTACTTCGAGGTGCTGCACGAGCTCAAGCTGATCGTCGACCTGATGTACGAGGGGGGCATCGCGCGGATGAACTACTCGGTGTCCGACACGGCCGAGTTCGGCGGCTATCTGTCGGGCCCGCGGGTGATCGACGCCGGCACCAAGGAGCGGATGAAGCAGCTACTGACCGAGATTCAGGACGGCACGTTCGTCAAGAAGCTGGTCGCCAACATGGAGGGCGGCAACAGGGAGCTCGAGGAGCTGCGCAAGCGCAACGCCGAGCACCCGATCGAGGTCACCGGCAAGAAGCTGCGTGACCTGATGAGCTGGGTGGATCGCCCGATCACCGAAACCGCGTAGTCCGATGCGTTGACGCGCGGGGGGTCTGGCCCTGTGCGGGCAGCCGTTGTCGCCACTGGCGTCCGAGCGTGCGCAGCATCGCCGGGTAGACGACCAGGTACCGGAAGGGCGCGATCGCGGTCAGGTAAGCCGTGCCGAGCCGTCCATTGGGCTTGACCAGAACGGCCATCTGGCCCCGGTACTCGCCGCCGGGCGTCTGAACCCAGCCGAGATGGAGCACGCCGTGCACCGTCCGGTTCACGATTTCGGCCGCCCATTCGTCGTCGGTTTGGTACAGCGTGCTGAACGGTGCAGGGGCTGTCGCGGCTGGGCGCTCCCGCAATTCTGCCGGCAGTCGGTCGCGCAGCGTCGGGGGCGGGCCGCTTTCGCGAGGGGTGTCCCATCCGAGGGCCCCGCCGATCGCGAAGCGGATTGCGAACAGCGCGCGGACGACAGCCGGTGAGTGACTCACCGGGTTGAACGTGGTGAATTGCTCGACCAGCCGGGGGAAGTCATCGGCGCCACCGGGGGTGGGCAGTGCCCACACGTCTTCCAACCGGAACTCCGGCGCGATCTCGCCGATCTTCCACGCACGGCTGGTGTGTTCGGTGTCTGGCAGCCTCATCGCGGTCCTTTCCGATGCCGATACAGTAACATACGTACATGAACGTATCTGTGGGGCCGCCGGTCGAGGGCCGGCGGTCGCAGGCCCAGCGCAGGGCGCGCACACGCGCGGCGCTGATCGAGTCGGCGGCGAAGGCGTTTTCCCGTTATGGATACGGCAACGTCATCCTGGAAGAGGTTGCGCGGGACGCGGGTTACACCAGGGGCGCGCTGTATCACCTGTTCGACGGCAAGGAGGATCTGGCCCTGGCCGTCGTGGAATGGGTGGCGGCCACCTGGGAGGACGAGGTATGGCGGCCCGCTCAGCACGGCGCATCTGCGGTCGATGTGCTTCTTGCTTCGGCGCGCGGCCACGTCGCCTTCTGCCGGCGCGACATCGCCCGCGTCATGATGGCGTTGCGAGTGGAGTTCAACGGCCGCGAACATCCGGTGGGGCGCGCCGTCGACGACGTGGCCAAAGATCTTGGCCGGCGCTTCGGCTCGCTGATCAACTCGGGGCGCCGCGACGGCGTCATTCCGCCGGGACCGCCTGCGAAGACACTTGCGGTGGCGATTCTGGGCGCGCTGGAAGGTCTCGCCATTCACATCGCCGGAACGCCCTACGACGAACTGATCGCCGAGCGCACGGTCCGCGGGGCGTTGGGCCTCAACGCGCCTTAGCCGGCGCTTGTCGGCGACGCCGTCGTCGGGCCCACGGACCGCATCTTGCGCTCAGGTAAGGCATTGGACATATTGCTGGTGCTGCAAGACGTCTCGCTCACATCGATCGCGGTGACTTTTGCGGCACGGTTCGTGTAGTCAAAAACTGCCGCCTGATTGGTGCCGCAACCGGCAATCAGAATGTCCAGGTCAGGTTTGTATTCCTGATCGGGCCAAAGGATCCGATGACTGTGTTGGGTCGAACGGTTCGTGGCGGCCGGTGGCCCATGCGGGTCATCGTTCACTTGCCCGGCGGCTTCCTGTCCGGTGCGGCATCGGTTTCAGCATTCCGCAGGCACGGCGTGTCCTTGATGCCAAACTCGCGGCGCAGCAGCGTGCGCGCGGCGTAGTAGCCCGCCATGCCGTGCACGCCCGCGCCCGGCGGGGTGGCCGACGAACACAGATACACGCCCGGAAGCGGTGTGGACCACGGGTTGAGGCGCGGGGTCGGGCCGGCGAGCGCGCGGAAGGCGTTGTTGCCGCCGACCGCGATGTCGCCGCCGACGATGTTGGCATTGTGTTCGACCATCCGTGCCGCCGGCACGCTGCGGGTGGCGACGACGATATCGCGGAATCCCGGCGCGAAACTTTCGATGACCGCGGTGACGGCCTCGGCCTGGTCGATCGTTGACCCCGCAGGCACGTGGGCGTATGTCCAGAACGGCCGCCGACCGGCTTCGTCCACCCGGCTGGGATCGGCGATGTGCGGAAGCGAGGCGAGCACCATCGGCCGCCCGGCGTGGCGCCCGGCGGCGACCAGCGCCTCGGCTCGCGCCATGTCCACGCGATCGCCGCCGAGATGAAACGTGGCTGCAAACGCCAGTCGCGGATCCGACCACGGCACGTCGTCCGAAAGCACAAAGTCGACCTTTGCCACGCCAGAGCCGAACCGATAGCGCTGCAGGCGTTTTGCGTAGCCGCGGGGCAACCTGTCGTCGTAGATGGTCAGCAGCGCCGTCGGGGCGGTATCGAGCAGCACCACCCCTGGGGGCGGCGAGGTGACCTCGGTGTCGGTGTGCAGCACCCCGCCGTGCGCGCGCAGGTCCGCGATCAACGCGTCGGCGATGGCCTGGCTTCCGCCGACGGGAATCGGCCAGCCAACTGAATGTGCCAGGCTGGCCAACATCAGCCCGGCCGCGGCCGAGGTGATGGATGGCAGCGGTGAAATCGCGTGCGACGCGACACCGGTGAACAACGCCTGGGCATCGCGACCGTCAAACGTCGCGTTCCAGGCGGGGGTGCCCTGCCAGGCCATCCGCACGCCGAGCCGTAGCACCGACACGGGATCTTTTGGCAGCGAACGTTTGTCGCCGAGCAGAAAGTCCACGACGCTGTCGGAGTGTTTCACCGTGGCTGCAAGCAGCCTGCGCCAGGTCTTGCCGTCGTCGAGGCCCTCGCAGGTGCGGTCGAAGTCGCGATACGCGATCGCCGCGGCGCGGTCGACGAACGGGTTGGCGTAGGAGATCTCCGGCACCGCCAGGTCCACGCCGTGCGCGGCGAGGTCAAACTCCGCGAAGAGGGGGGAGCCGAGGGCCAGCGGATGCACGGCCGAACAGAGGTCGTGCCGGACGCCCGGAAAGTCCGGGTCGGGCAGGGTGCGGGTGCCACCGCCGAGCGTGGACTCTGCCTCGAGCACCTGCACCGACAACCCGGCGCGGGCGCAGACAACGGCTGCGGCCAATCCATTGGGACCACTGCCGACCACGGTGATGTCCATCTCACAAGTAGACCCCATTAGGCTGGCCGGGTGAGCCTGCCTGTTGTGTTGATCGCTGACAAACTCGCCGAATCCACGGTTGCGGCGCTTGGTGACCACGTCGAGGTCCGCTGGGTCGACGGACCGAACCGGGAGAAGCTTCTGGCCGCGGTGCCGGAAGCCGATGCGCTGCTGGTGCGGTCGGCCACCACCGTCGACGGTGACGTGCTGAACGCCGGCGCCAAGCTCAAGATCGTCGCCCGCGCGGGTGTCGGCCTGGACAACGTCGACGTCGACGCCGCGACCGCGCACGGCGTGCTGGTGGTGAATGCGCCGACCTCGAACATTCACAGCGCCGCCGAGCATGCGGTGGCGCTGCTGCTCGCGGCTGCGCGCCAGATCCCGGCCGCCGACGCGTCGCTGCGCGAGCACACCTGGAAACGCTCGGCGTTCTCCGGCACGGAGATCTTCGGCAAGACCGTCGGCGTGGTGGGGCTGGGCAGGATCGGCCAGCTCGTTTCGCAGCGGCTGGCAGCGTTCGGTGCCCACGTGGTGGCCTACGACCCGTACGTGGCGGCCGCCCGCGCGGCGCAGCTCGGTATCGAGCTGCTGAGCCTGGACGAGCTGCTGAGCCGCGCCGACTTCATCTCGGTGCACCTGCCGAAGACGCCGGAGACGGCCGGGCTGATCGGCAAGGAAGCGCTGGCCAAGACGAAGCCGGGGGTGATCATCGTCAACGCCGCCCGCGGCGGGCTGGTGGACGAGGCCGCGCTCGCCGACGCCGTCACGAGCGGCCACGTACGCGCGGCCGGGATCGACGTGTTCGCGACCGAGCCGTGCACAGACAGCCCGTTGTTCGACTTGCCGCAGGTCGTCGTGACGCCGCACCTGGGCGCGTCCACGTCGGAGGCGCAGGACCGCGCCGGCACCGATGTGGCGGCCAGTGTGAAGCTGGCGCTGGCGGGCGAATTCGTTCCTGACGCGGTGAACGTCGGCGGCGGGGTCGTCGGCGAAGAGGTGGCGCCGTGGCTGGACCTGGTGCGCAAGCTGGGGCTGCTGGTCGGCGCGCTGTCGCCCGAACTCCCGGCCTCGCTGTCGGTGCAGGTCCGCGGCGAGCTCGCGTCCGAAGAGGTTGGGGTGCTTCGGCTTTCGGCGTTGCGGGGGCTGTTCTCCTCGGTGATCGAGGATCAGGTGACGTTCGTGAACGCGCCCGCGCTGGCAGCAGAGCGAGGCGTGGAGGCAAGCATAAGCACCGCCACCGAAAGCCCGAACCACCGCAGCGTCGTCGATGTGCGGGCGGTCATGTCCGACGGATCGGTGGTCAACGTCGCGGGCACGCTGTCGGGCCCGCAGTTGGTGCAGAAGATCGTCCAGATCAACGGCCGCAACTTCGATCTGCGGGCCGAGGGCGTCAATTTGATCGTCAACTACGTCGATCGGCCCGGTGTGCTGGGCAGGATCGGCACGGTGCTCGGCGAGTCGGGCGTCAACATCCGCGCGGCACAGCTGTCGGAGGACGCCGAAGGTCCCGGCGCGACGATCCTGCTGCGGCTCGATCAGCGGCCACCGAAGGAGGTGCTGTCCGCGATCGCGCCTGCTGTCGGTGCGAACATGCTCGAGGTGGTGGACTTGTCGTGAAGCTGGCGATCATCGCCGGCGATGGGATCGGCCCCGAAGTCGTCGGCGAGGCTGTCAAGGTGCTGGACGAGGTGCGTCCCGGAATCCAGAAGACCAGCTACGACCTCGGGGCGCGCCGATACCACGCGACCAACGAGGTGCTGCCCGACTCGGTGCTCGACGAGTTACGCGGGCACGACGCAATCCTGTTGGGCGCCATCGGCGATCCGTCGGTGCCCAGCGGCGTGCTCGAGCGCGGACTGCTGCTGAAGATCCGCTTCGCACTGGACCACCACATCAACCTGCGGCCCGCGCGGCTGTATCCGGGGGTCTCCAGCCCGCTGGCGGGCAACCCGGACATCGACTTCGTGGTCATCCGCGAGGGAACCGAGGGGCCTTACACGGGCACGGGGGGAGTGATCCGGGCCGGCACCGTGCACGAAATCGCCACCGAGGTCAGCATCAATACCGGCTACGGTGTGCGCAGGGTGGTGCAGGATGCGTTCCAGCGGGCCGCGCAGCGCGGTAAGCACCTGACGCTGGTGCACAAGAACAATGTGCTGACGTTCGCCGGCGATCTCTGGTGGCGCAGCGTGCAGGAGATCGGCCAGGAATACCCGGACGTCGAGGTCGATTATCAGCACGTCGACGCCGCGACCATCCACATGGTCACCGACCCCGCCCGCTTCGATGTGATCGTCACCGACAACCTGTTCGGCGACATCATCACCGACCTGGCGGCCGCGGTGTGCGGCGGCATCGGACTGGCGGCGAGTGGCAACATCGACGCCACCCGGGTGAACCCGTCGATGTTCGAACCGGTGCACGGCAGTGCACCAGACATCGCGGGGAAGGGGCTGGCCGATCCGACCGCGGCGATCATGTCGGTCGCGATGCTGCTCGATCACAGCGGGGAGCCGGAAGCCGCGGCGCGGGTGGACAAAGCGGTGGAGGAGCATCTCGCCAGCCGTGGCGACGGCACGTTCTCGACGACCGAGGTCGGCGAGCGGATCCTCGCGCGACTGTAGGCGATTTCGCGTCCTTACTCGACGTTTCGCCGCCGAATCGCGGTCTCGGCGCTGACGGGGACGAGCGGCAGTGCCAGTAAAGGGAACGCCGCGCACGCCGCGAATGCGCCCGGGTAGCCGGCCACTGCGATCAGCGCACCGAAGATCGGCGGCGCGATTCCCGCCGTCAGTAACTGGCTGGTGTTCTGCGTGCCCAGCGCGCGACCGCTCCAGAACGGCCCTGCGATTTCGGCGACCGCGGTGAACGCGAGGCCGTTGTCGCTGACCGTGATCACCGACGCGAGGATCATCACCCCGATCGACAACGGCGATCTGAGCTCGTCGGTGAGTGCCAGCACGGCCATCGCGATCGCCGCCCCGACGGCGATCGTCCGGATCGGACGCAGCCGTGACCCGACCCGGTCGGACCACACGCCTGCGCCCACCCGACCCAGCGCACCAAGGACCTGCGCGCCGGTGACCAGCGCCCCCGCCGAGGCGGCGGACCATCCGCGATCTGCCATCAGCCACACCAGCGTGAACGTCCACACCACGACCTGCGGCACCACGAGCAGCACCGACACCCCGTGGATACGCCACAACACCGACGATCCGCGGTACGGGCTGGCCAGATGTTCCTGCGGCGCCTGCTCGCGCGGGGGTCGCGGCGGGTCCAGCACGCCGACCGCGCACACCATTGCGGACACCGCGCACACGATCGCGGGGAACAGCAGCGCCGCACCGATGCCGTGACTTTGCGCCAGCCTGGGAATCACCAATGCGCCCAGCCCCACTCCGAGCGGCTGCGCGGTCTGGCGGATACCCATCGCCAGGCCACGGCGCTCCGGTGGGAACCAGCCGATCACCAGCCGGCCGCTGGCC
The DNA here is from genome assembly GCA_963759655.1 of uncultured Actinomycetota bacterium. Taxonomy (GTDB): domain Bacteria; phylum Actinomycetota; class Actinomycetes; order Mycobacteriales; family Mycobacteriaceae; genus Mycobacterium. The sequence goes on from CAVXAG010000039.1 coordinate 75,035, forward strand.
GAATTGCTGCTTGCGGCCGCCATCCCGCCGAGTAACAAGAACGCACCTGTCAGCACGAGGGATTCGGACGCGGCCGCGGCGAACGCAGCGGCCGCCGTCAACGCGGACCCGAGCGCGAGGACAACGCGTTCGCCGAGCCGATCCACCGCATAACCCCAGGCGATCAGCGTGAAGACCATGCCGATGCTGGGCGTCGCCGACAGCAGACCGGCCTGGGCCAGAGCCAGCCCGCGACCTTGATGCAGGGTGGGAATGAGAAAGGCGGCGCCGTTGATGAACACGTTCGCGAACAACGTCGACGACAGCGCGATTGCCAGCATCGACCACCGCCGCGCGATGCTGATGGTGTCGGCGCCCACCGTCCAATCGTGGCACGGCGTAGCTGGTGGCAGCGGCCGCTAGGCTTTTCCGAATGCGCCTTGGACGAATTGCGAGCCCGGACGGAGTTGCCTTCGTCGCGATCGAAAGGCAGGACGCCGACGCGATCGTTCGGGAAATCGCCGAGCATCCGTTCGGCACTCCGACGTTCACCGGCCGGCAGTGGCCACTGGCCGACGTGCGACTGCTGGCGCCGATTCTGGCGAGCAAGGTGGTGTGCATCGGGAAGAACTACGCCGCGCACGTCGCCGAGATGGGCGGCGACCGGGTCGAGAATCCGATCATCTTCATCAAGCCCAACACCGCGATCATCGGACCGAACGCAGCGATCATGCTGCCCGCGGATGCAGACCCCGTGCATCACGAGGGCGAGCTCGCCGCGGTGATCGGCCGGCCGTGCAGGGATGTCTCCGCTTCGCGGGCGGCGGAGAACATCCTGGGATACACCATCGCCAACGACGTGACTGCGCGTGACCAGCAACGCCAGGACGGGCAATGGACCCGAGCCAAGGGCCACGACACGTTCTGCCCGGTGGGGCCCTGGATTGTCACCGACATCGACCCGTCCGATCTCGACATCCGCACCGAGGTGAACGGCGAAGTGCGCCAACACAGCCGGACCTCGATGATGATCCACGACGTCGGCGCGATCGTCGAATGGATCTCGGCGGTGATGACGCTGCTGCCGGGTGATCTGATCCTGACCGGCACGCCGGAGGGAGTGGGACCGATCGAAGATGGCGACACGGTAAGCGTCACCATCGAGGGCATCGGGACGCTGACGAACCCCGTTGTGCGCAAGGGAAAGTCATGAAGGTCCGGGTCCGCTTCTGCCCGTCGCCAACCGGCGTCCCGCATGTCGGGCTGATCCGCACCGCACTGTTCAACTGGGCCTGCGCGCGGCATTGCGGCGGTGATTTCGTCTTCCGCATCGAGGACACCGATGCCCAGCGTGACTCCGAGGAAAGCTACGCGGAACTGCTCGACGCGTTGCGCTGGCTCGGACTGGACTGGGACGAGGGGCCGGAGGTCGGTGGACCGTACGGCCCATACCGACAATCCGAGCGGACGGAGATCTACCGCGACGCGCTGGCGCGGTTGTTGGCGTCGGGCGAGGCGTACGAGGCGTACTCGACGCCCGAGGAGGTCGAAGCGCGGCACCTCGCCGCCGGCCGAAATCCCAAACTGGGCTATGACAACTACGACCGCACCCTCACCGACGAGCAGCGCACGGCATACCGCGCCGACGACCGGCACCCGGTGATCAGGCTTCGGATGCCCGATGACGATCTCGGGTGGCATGACCTGGTGCGCGGCGATATTTCGTATGCGGCGGGCAGCGTGCCGGATTTCGCGCTGACCCGGGGTAACGGAGAGCCGTTGTACACCTTGGTCAATCCCGTTGACGATGCGCTGATGAAGATCACACATGTGTTGCGCGGCGAGGACCTGATGCCGTCGACACCGCGCCAGATCGCGCTATACCAGGCGCTCATCCGGGTCGGGTTGGCCGACCGAATCCCCGAATTCGCCCATTTGCCAACAGTTCTGGGTGAAGGGACCAGGAAACTGTCAAAGAGAGATCCGCAGTCCAACCTTTTCGCTCACCGTGAGCGGGGGTTCATCCCCGAGGGTTTGCTGAATTACCTTGCTCTGCTGGGCTGGTCGATCGCGCCGGACCGGGATGTTTTCAGTCTTGACGAGATGGTGGCGGCGTTCGACGTCGCCGACGTCAATGCGAATCCGGCACGCTTCGACCAGAAGAAGGCCGATGCGATCAACGCCGAGCACATTCGGCTGCTCGACGCTGACGACTTCACCGCGCGGCTGTCCGCCTACTTCGCCGAGCACGGCCACGACCTGGGCCTCGGCGACGCGCAGTTCGCCGAGGCCGCGCGGCTCGTACAGACCCGCATTGTCGTTCTGGGCGATGCGTGGGAATTGCTGAAGTTTCTCGACGACGACGCTTACGCCATCGACGAGAAGGCGGCCGCCAAGGAACTGGGCCCCGATTCCGGCCCGGTCCTGGACGCCTCGCTGGCCGCGCTGGACGGCATTGGGGACTGGTCCGGTGAGAACATCGAGACGGCACTCAAGACGACGCTGATCGACGAGATGGGCCTCAAACCGCGCAAGGCGTTCGGGCCGATCCGGGTGGCGGCGACGGGGTCATCGGTGAGCCCGCCACTGTTCGAGTCGTTGGAGCTGCTCGGCCGCGACCGCAGCCTGAACCGATTGCAGCACGCCCGCCACCGGGTGGCCGGCGCGCAGGCGGGATAGGCGCACCCGGAATCTTTGGTAGTCTGCACGTCGGCCCGCGAACTCCGGTGGCAGCCCAGTTGTGGCTCTGACCAGCGATTATGGCGGCCAATGGGGTATGGTGTAATTGGCAACACAGCTGATTCTGGTTCAGCCATTCTAGGTTCGAGTCCTGGTACCCCAGCCCAGAACGGATTAGTGTCGGCCTCCGTCCGTCGGTTATGCTGACGAGCCGGATTTGTTCATGGCCCCGTCGTCTAGCGGCCTAGGACGCCGCCCTCTCACGGCGGTAGCGTGGGTTCGAATCCCATCGGGGCTACAAAGTTTCAAGCAGGTGCCAAGTGGCAATTCCAGTGGCATGGTAGTGAACATGAAATCAGCGACACGAATGTTTGTGGCTGGTGCGGCTGCGACCGCGGTCCTGGCAGCCCCGATGGCTGCCGTTATGTGGACCGATGCGACGACGGGCGGCACCAACGTGACGACCTCGGCAGACCCGGGCTGCACTGACCCCAACGGCGCCCCCTGCGGGCCGGGGAACGCCAACATCAGCGCGCCTGGCGCCAATGCGAATGCCGGGCCGGACAACGCCAGCGCCAGCGTGCCTGGCGCCAACGCGAGTGCCGGGCCGAACAACGCCGATGTCAGCGTGCCTGGCGCCAACGCGAATGCCGGGCCGAACAACGCCAATGCCAGCGTGCCTGGCGCCAACGCGAACGCCGGACCGGGCTACTTCAACGGCTGCATCAACGGCTGGTGCTGGAACGGGAACTCTGGGTAGTCGTCGCGGGCGCGGTAGAACCCGCAAGCGGCATCGGCGGCATCCCGAGCTTCCGGTGATCCCACGAACGGATCCGTTCGATCACCAGACGAACGGCGATGCGATTGTTCATCATCATGTCCACTGCCGTCTTTACGTCGTCGGTGTACGGCCCGGTGTAGCGCTCCCACACGCTCACACCCACCCGGAAGATCGTGTCGGGGTCATCGACGATCTCGGCTGTGCCCTCGAACGAGACTCCGCGCAAGGTGTCGTAGGTATCGCCGTCCTCTAGCAGAAACGTGATCCGGGGGTCGCGCCGGATGTTGACCGCCTTCTGCGACTTGGCCTTCGTCTCGAACCAGATCTCGCCGTCGACCACGCCATACCACATCGCGGTGAGGTGTGGTTGCCCGTCGCGGTCGACCGTGGCCAGTGTGCCGCCGCGGCTGGATACGACGAAGTCGTGGATCTCGGCCTGCGACATGACGATCTGCGCGCGTTCATTCTTGCCCACGACGGTCAGTCTGTCAGGTGGTCAGAGCCGGCGGGTGAGCGCCTCCGATGCGGCCAGCAGATCGGCCGCCCAGCGGGCGCCCGGGCGGCGCCCCATTCGATCGATCGGGCCCGACACCGAAACGGCGGCAATCACATTGCCGCGCCCGTCGCGCACCGGCGCCGAGATGCTGGCCACTCCCGGCTCGCGTTCCGCCGCGCTCTGCGCCCACCCACGGCGCCGCACCTCGGCCAGTGTTCTCTCGGTGAACATCGCTGTCGGCAGGACGGCCTGCTGGGTGGCGGAATCGCTGAAGGCCAGCAGAACCTTGGCTCCCGAGCCGGCCGTCATCGGCAGCCGAGTCCCCACCGGCACGGTATCGCGCAGGCCCGCAGGTGGTTCCATGGCTGCCACGCACACGCGCCAGGTGCCCTCGCGCCGGTACAGCTGCACGCTCTCGCCGGTGATCTCGCGCAGCCGAGGCAACACGGCCGTCCCGGCGGCCAGCAGCGGATCGTGCACCTGGCCGGCCAACTCGCTCAGCGCGGGCCCCAGGCGCCAGCGGCCCTGCCCATCGCGGGCCAGCAGCCGGTGCGTCTCGAGCCCGGCGGCGAGCCGGTGGGCGGTCGCGCGGGGCAGACCGGTGCGTTCGCACAACTCGGCCAGGCCGCAGGGTGACTCGGCAACGGTGTGCAGCACACCCACCGCTTTGTCCAGCACGCCGATGCCGCTATCCTGTCTCATATCGAGATACTAACTTCCCAGAATGTGAGAACGCTAGAGATGGCCAGTCCCGATCGCCCCCGCACGATGGCGGAGAAGCTGTGGGAGTCTCATGTCGTCGCCGCCGGCGCAGGTACCGGCGGGTCGCGCGAGCCCGATCTGATCTACATCGACCTGCACTTCATTCACGAGGTGACAAGCCCGCAGGCGTTCGACGGGCTGCGCCTGGCCGGTCGGCCCGTTCGACGGGCCGACCTGACGATCGCCACTGAGGACCACAATGTGCCGACGATCGACATCGACAAGCCGATTGCCGACCCCACCTCGCGCACACAGGTGGAGACGCTGCGGCGCAATTGCGCCGAGTTCGGCATCCGGCTGCATCCGATGGGGGACGCCGAACAAGGCATCGTCCATGTCATCGGGCCTCAGCTGGGACTGACCCAGCCGGGTATGACGATCGTCTGCGGCGACAGCCACACGTCGACTCATGGTGCGTTCGGCGCTCTGGCGATGGGCATCGGCACGTCGGAGGTCGAGCATGTATTGGCCACTCAGACGTTGCCGCTGCAGCCGTTCAAGACGATGGCGGTGAACGTCGACGGCGAGTTGCCGCCGGGCGTAGCCGCGAAGGACATCATCCTGGCCGTCATCGCCAAGATCGGCACCGCCGGCGGGCAGGGACACGTCATCGAATACCGCGGCAGCACCATCCGATCGCTGTCGATGGAAGGCCGGATGACGATCTGCAACATGAGCATCGAGGCAGGTGCACGCGCAGGCATGGTGGCGCCGGACGAGACGACGAACGAATATCTGCGGGGCCGCCCGCATTCGCCGTCGGGTGCGCAGTGGGAGATCGCGGTCGCCGAATGGGATCGGCTGGGCACCGATGACGGTGCGGAATTCGACACCGAGGTGTACATCGACGCAACGACGTTGAGCCCGTTCGTCACGTGGGGAACCAATCCCGGGCAGGGCGTTCCGCTGTCGGAGTCCGTTCCGGACCCGGAACTGATCGCCGACGAGGGCCGGCGCCACGATGCCGAAAAGGCATTGGCATACATGGATCTTCGGGCCGGTACGCCGATGCGCGACATCGCCGTCGACGTCGTGTTCGTCGGCTCGTGCACCAACGGCCGGATTGAGGATTTGCGCGTGGTCGCGGACGTGTTGCGCGGCCGGAAGGTGGCCGACGACGTGCGAATGCTGATTGTGCCGGGGTCGATGCGGGTGCGTGCCCAGGCCGAATCGGAGGGCCTGGGCAAGATATTCAGCGCCGCCGGGGCGGAGTGGCGGCAGGCGGGCTGTTCCATGTGCCTGGGCATGAATCCGGATCAGCTGTCGGCCGGTGAGCGGTGCGCGTCGACATCGAACCGGAATTTCGAGGGCCGGCAGGGCAAGGGCGGCCGTACCCATCTCGTTTCACCCGCGGTGGCCGCCGCAACCGCTGTCCGCGGCACATTGTCGGCACCGGCGGACTTGAACTGAGTAGTAGTCGCGGCCGCAAATTTAGGAGATATAGGCAATGGAAGCGTTCCGCACACACACTGGAATCGGAGTTCCGCTGCGCCGGTCCAATGTCGATACCGACCAAATCATCCCCGCGGTCTATCTGAAGCGGGTCACCCGAACAGGATTCGACGACGGCCTGTTTGCCGCTTGGCGCACCGACCCGAGTTTCGTATTGAACCTCGCGCCGTTCGACAGGGGGTCGGTATTGGTCGCCGGGCCCGATTTCGGCACCGGGTCATCTCGTGAACATGCCGTGTGGGCGCTGATGGACTACGGGTTCCGCGTGGTCATCTCGTCGCGTTTCGCCGACATTTTCCGGGGCAATGCCGGCAAGGCGGGTCTGCTGGCGGCCGAAATTGCCCAACCCGATGTGGAACTGCTTTGGAAGCTCATCGAGCAGAATCCGGGCTTGGAAATCACTGTCGATCTTCAAGATCGAACGGTGTCCGCTGGAACCGTGGTGGTGCCGTTCGAGATTGACGATTACACGGCCTGGCGACTGCTCGAAGGTCTCGACGATATAGGCCTTACGCTGCGGAAACTCGACCAGATCGAAATTTTCGAGGCCGCCCGGCCGGACTGGAAACCGTCCACTTTGACGGCTCCCTGACCGATCAAGATCACCCAAAAATGGGGCTCTCAGCGCCGTTTCGGGACCCGTCAGCCACCTGTAAAGCGCGCCAACCGGATTCCTGAGAAATTCGCTGAGTTCGGTCGAAATTGCGCGTGGCTCTTGGAAATCAGCATGTTAAGGGTTTACCGTGTCCTCTAGTCGGTCCAGAAAGGACCACCGGCTTGGAGGGTATGAATGAACAAAGCAGAGCTCATCGACGAACTCACAAAGAAAATGGGCTCAGATCGTCGGCAGGCAACTGCGGCGGTAGAGAACGTCGTTGACACCATCGTGCGTGCGGTGCACAAGGGTGACAGCGTCACGATTACCGGGTTCGGTGTTTTCGAACAGCGCCGTCGCGCGGCCCGGGTTGCGCGTAATCCCCGTACCGGGGAAACGGTGAAAGTGAAGCCGACATCCGTTCCGGCATTTCGGCCGGGCGCCCAGTTCAAGGCTGTTGTGTCTGGGGCACAGCGTCTCCCATCGGAAGGCCCAGCGGTCAAGCGCGGCTCGGGTGCCGGTGGCGGCGTGCGGAAGGCCGTCAAGCGGGCTGCGGTGAAGAAGGCCGTCAAGCGTGCAGCGGTGAAGAAGGCCGTCAAGCGGACCGCCGCGAAGAAGGCCGTCAAGCGTGCAGCGGTGAAGAAGGCCGTCAAGCGTGCAGCGGTGAAGAAGGCCGTGAAGCGCACTGCCGCGAAGAAGGCCGTCAAGCGGACCGCCGCGAAGAAGGCCGTCAAGCGCACTGCCGCGAAGAAGGCCGTCAAGCGGACCGTCGCGAAGAAGGCCGTGGCGCGCAAGGCAGTCACAAAGCGCGCAGCCAAGAAGGCTCCGGCCAAGCGAGGCCGCAGGTAGTTCAGCGACCTCTAACCGCCGCGGGTTAATGCGCCCGCGGCGGTTAGAGTCTGCTTCTCCCGACTCTCAAGCCCGCGCGGTCATTCCGGCGGCAACGGGCTTGCGATGTGGTCCGCGTCGATCAGCTTTCCGGCGTGCATCGACAGCACCCAGGTACTTCCCTTGCCGTTGCGCGACTTGTCCGGTTTCACCCGGTCGCGCTCACACCACCACTGGATCAGGTCCGGGATGACCTTTCCCTGAGTGCAAATCACTGGCGTGCCATCTGCTGCGGCGATCTCCAGAACCCGTTGACGGGCTTTGCGGCGGTTCTGCCAGTACGCTTCCTCGGTCAGCGTCGGCTCCAGGGCGATGTCGAGGCCGAGTTCGTCGGCGAGGGGCTCGATGGTCTGAATGCACCGCAGCCGATCGGTGGCGTACAGGGACGTCGGGCCGAACGCCAGCAACTGGCCGACGAGCAGCTCGGCCTGCGCGCGACCGTGCTTGTCCAGCGGCCGGTTTCGGTCGTCGCCCTTGTACCGCTTCTTGCGGCCGGCCGTGCCGTGGCGGACGACCAGCACCGTCTTCGTGTCGGCGGGCACCCTGGTGAACCGGCGCAACACCTTCCGGTCGTGCGGGTAGGACATCTTGCCCATCGCGTCCTTCGCGGGCAGCCACACGAGATCGTCAACCTCCGCGGTGGCGGTGAAGTCCCCGCCGAGGTCGCGGGCCGCCCAATACCGTACGCGTTTGACGTCCTGCACTACCTGATAACGCACCGAGCCCAGGGCGTGACCGAGATGCGCACGGTGCCCGGTCTCCTCGTGGATCTCGCGTACCGCGGCGGCGGGTTCGGTCTCGCCCGGGTCAACCTTGCCTTTGGGCAGAGACCAGTCGTCATACCGCGGACGATGGATGATCGCGACCTCTAGATTCGACGAACCCTCGACGGATCGCCACACCACGGCACCTGCCGCGAGGATGGGTTTGGCCATCAGGGGTGCCGGTGCCGCTCCATCAGCCATACCTGGTGATCGCGGACCGTATGGCCGGCCTGAGGTGCGGCGGTCCATTGACCGTCGGGTCCAAGCTCCCAGCATCGGGTCGATGGATCCAACGTCGACTCGAAGATCTCGTTGAGCTGAGCGGTCAGCTTCGGATCCTTGACCTGAGCCATCACTTCGACGCGCCGGTCGAGATTGCGGTGCATCATGTCGGCGCTGCCGATCCAGTACTCGTCGATCGCGCTGAAGTGGAAGATTCGCGAGTGTTCGAGGAACCGGCCGAGAATCGAGCGCACGGTGATGTTCTCGGAAAAACCTGCGACACCCGGCCGCAGCGCGCAGATGCCGCGCACCACCACCTCGACGCGCACTCCGGCCTGCGACGCCCGGTAGAGCGCGTCGATCACCTGCTCGTCGACAAGGGCGTTGGCCTTGCAACGGATTCGGCCCTCGGCGCCGCCACGTGCCGCCTCGATCTCGCGCTCGATGCGCTCGATGATTCCCTTGCGGATGCCGTACGGGGCGACGAGCAGATTGCGGTACGTCATCTTCCTGGAGTAGCCGGTCAGCGAATTGAACAGGTCGGTGAGGTCGGCACCGATGTCCGGCGCGGCGGTCAGCAGACCCATGTCTTCATACAGACGCGCGGTTTTCGGGTTGTAGTTCCCGGTGCCGATGTGGCAGTAGCGGCGGATGGTCGATCCTTCACGCCGCACGACCAGACATGTCTTGCAGTGCGTCTTGAGCCCGATCAGTCCGTACACCACGTGCACGCCCGCCTGCTCCAGGGCGCGCGCCCATTTGATGTTCGCCTGCTCGTCGAAGCGGGCCTTCAGTTCGACGAGCGCGACCACCTGCTTGCCGGCCTCGGCAGCGTCGATCAACGCGTTGACGATCGGCGAATCACCGGAGGTGCGGTACAGGGTCTGCTTGATCGCCAGCACGTTCGGGTCTGCGGCGGCCTGCTCGATGAATCGTTGCACGCTGGTGGAGAACGAGTCGTACGGGTGGTGGACGAGCACATCGCCGTCGCGCAGAGTGGCGAAGATGCTCTTCGGCGTCTCGCGTTCGCCGAACGCGGGATGCGTCGCCGGGACGAACGGCGGGTCCTTCAACGCCGGGCGGTCCACGCCGTAGATCTGCCACAGGGAGGACAGATCCAGCAGCCCGGGCACCTCGATCACGTCCCCGGGATCGACGTCCAGTTCGCGCAACAGTAGTTCGAGCATGCGCTCGGTCATGTCGTCGGACACTTCCAGCCGCACCGGCGAGCCGAACCGGCGCCGGGCCAGCTCGCGTTCGAGCGCCTGCAGCAGGTCCTCGTCGCGATCCTCTTCGACTTCCATATCGGCGTTGCGGGTGATGCGGAACGCATGGTGTTCCGCGATCTCCATCCCGGGGAACAGCACCGGCAGGAAGGCGGCGATCAACTCTTCCATCGGGAGGAACCGCACCACGCCCTCGACGCCTGGACGGCTGCCGAGCTCGACGAACCGATCGACATTGTCGGGCACTTTGACCCGGGCGAAGTGCTGGCCGCCGTCGTCGGGATAGATGACCGTCACCGCGAGGTTCAGGCTCAGGCCGCTGACGAACGGAAACGGGTGAGCGGGATCGACGGCCAGTGGCGTGAGCACCGGGAACACCTGCTCGTGGAAGTAGGTGGACAACTCGGCCCGCTCGTCGTCGTCGAGGTCGTCCCACGTCACGATCAGGATGCCCTCGCCGGCCAGTGCCGGCCGCACCGAGTCGAGGAACACCCGGGCTTGGCGGCTGGCCAGTTGTTGCGTCCGCTCCCCGATGCGGCGCAGCTGTTCGCGCGGCGTCAGCCCGTCGGCGGAGCGCACCGACAGGCCCATCTCGTCGCGACGTTTCAGTCCCGCCACCCGGACCATGTAGAACTCGTCGAGGTTGGACGCGAAAATGGCGAGGAACTTCGCACGTTCCAGCAGTGCAAGCGAGGTGTCGGCGGCCAGCGCCAGCACCCGGGCGTTGAAGTCCAGCCAGCTAAGCTCGCGATTGAGGTAACGGTCCTCGGGCAACGCGTCGACGACCGTTTCCGCCGTTTCCGCCGTGGCCGCCGGTGGCGCCTCCGGGGCCGACGTGCCTCCGTCCGCGATGTCGGCGGACGGCCACTCGGTGCCACCAGGACTAGCTTGGGCTTCGGTCTCGGTCACCTTGTCGATCATTCCTCATCAGCAGTCACACAGGCTACTTACACATGAAGATGTGACCATAGGCAACCAGCTGTTGGATTGCCGTTTACATACGCCGAGCGACGGCCTGCGTGGTGGCCGGGCCCACGCCGAGCCGGCGGGCAGTAGCCAGGTCGTCGGGAGTGTCGATGTCGCAACGCAGGCCCGGCCACGGACCGGTCAGTTCCACCGCGCCCGAACTGCGATGTCGCTGCGCTGATTCCGGCCCGAAAGCCGGCTGCAACGGACTGCCGAACGCCAGCAGCGCGGCGGTTCCGCTGCCATGGCGATCGGCCACGAAGCTGCGCAGGTGTGCGCGCCCGGCGGCGATCGCCCCGGAGAGTTCCTGGGTTTGCAAAGCCGGCAAATCGCCTTGGAGCACAACGATATTCGGCGGGGGATCGGGCGCGGCGGCGATAGCTGATTCGGCCGCGACGATCGCGTTGTTCAGCGGATCCGGATGGCCATCCGGCGTCGGGTCGGCGAGTACGTCCGCGCCGAGCTGGCGTGCGGCTTCGGCGGCAACGTCGTCGGGGGTGACCACGGTGATGCCGTGCACTGACGAGGCTTTGGCCGCCGCGGCGATCGTGTCGAGCAACATCGCGAGCACCACCCGTTCGCGGGTCGGCGCCGAGAAGACGGGTGCCAGCCGTGTCTTGGCGACCGTGAGCCGCTTGACGGCGATGATCAGCCCGACGTCACCGCCCATGGTGGTCATCCTGCCAGCCGGGGTTGGGCCGCTAGGGTGAAGTGGTGGGCGAGGTCGCGGTGATGGGCGCCGGAGCGTGGGGCAGTGCGCTCGCCCAGGTGCTCGCTGACGCGGGCAATCCGGTGATGCTGTGGGCAAGACGGCCACAGATCGCCGACGAGATCAACACCGCCCACCGCAACCGCCGCTACCTGGGCGATGCCGTGTTGCCGACGGACGTCCGCGCCACCCCCGACCCGGCCAAGGCGCTGGTCGGGGTGACCACCGTGTTGCTCGCCGTGCCGTCGCAAGTGATGCGCGCCAACCTGACCGAGTGGGCCGGTCTGATCGACCCCGACGCGACACTGGTCTGCCTCGCCAAGGGCGTGGAGGTCGACTCGCTGATGCGGATGAGCCAGGTGGTGGTCCAGGTCACCGGTGCCGACCCGGCCCGCGTCGCGGTTCTGTCGGGGCCGAACCTTGCCAGCGAGATCGTCGAACGGCAGCCTGCCGCGACGGTCATCGCCTGCAGCGACTCCGGGCGGGCGGTGGCCGTGCAACGGATGCTGAGCGCCGGCTACTTCCGTCCGTACACCAACGCCGACGTGATCGGCGTCGAAATCGGCGGGGCATGCAAGAACGTGATCGCGTTGGCATGCGGCATGGCGGCCGGGGTGGGGCTGGGCGAGAACACCGCAGCGGCGATCATCACCCGTGGCCTCGCCGAGATCATGCGCCTCGGTATCGCACTGGGTGCCAAGCCCGCAACGTTGGCAGGGCTGGCGGGCGTCGGCGATCTGGTGGCCACCTGCACGTCGCCGCACTCCCGCAACCGCACGTTCGGCGAACGGTTGGGACGAGGGAGCACAATGGAATCGGCGTTGGAGGCTGCTGACGGTCACATCGCAGAGGGGGTGACCTCGTGCCAGTCGGTGCTCGCACTCGCGTCCAGCTACGACGTCGAGATGCCGCTGACGGACGCGGTTTATCGGGTGTGCCATCAGGGGTTGTCGGTCCACGACGCGATGGCGCTGCTCCAGGGCCGAAGCACCAAACCGGAGTGACCGGTAGCCTCTCTAGCTTGTGACTGCCACCAACCCGCCGGGTGCCACGCGCAAGATCCGCGTCGCCGTGGTCTATGGCGGGCGCAGCGACGAGCACGCCATCTCATGCGTGTCGGCCGGCAGCATTCTTCGCCACCTGGACCCACAGCGGTTTGACCCCGTGCCGATCGGCATCACCCAGCAGGGCACCTGGGTGCTCACCGACGCGGACCCCGACAGGCTCGCGATCGAGGCAGGTCGACTGCCGCACGTCAACGCGTCGTCGGGCGCAGAACTGGCGCTGCCCGCCGACCCGCAGCGACACGGCGAGCTGATCGCACTCGGCCGGCGCCTCGGGGAGGCGCTCGCGTCGGTTGACGTCGTCTTTCCGGTCTTGCACGGGCCATACGGGGAGGACGGCACGATCCAGGGTCTGCTCGAGCTGGCCGGTGTGCCGTATGTCGGAGCAGGGGTGTTCGCCAGCGCGGCCGGCATGGACAAGGAGTTCACGAAGAAGCTGCTGGCTGCCGAGGGATTGCCGATCGGCGATCACGCGGTGCTGAGTCCCCGCCAGGCCTCGCTGACCGAACACGACAAGGAACGCCTGGGGCTGCCCGTGTTCGTCAAACCGGCCCGGGCCGGCTCGTCGATCGGCGTGCGCCGGGTGTCGACCTGGGCGGAACTACCCGCAGCCATCGCCGAAGCCCGTCGTCACGATCCGAAGGTGTTGGTGGAAAAGGCGATTCGCGGCAGGGAACTTGAATGCGGCGTTCTCGAGCTGCCCGACGGCTCGGTCGAGGCGAGCACGGTCGGGGAAATCCGGGTCGAGGGTGTCCGGGGTCGCGAGGACGGGTTCTACGATTTCGCGACCAAATACCTCGATGACGGAGCCGAACTCGACGTACCCGCAAAGATCGACGACGATGTCGCCACCCGGGTGCGCGAGCTCGCCATCCTGGCGTTCCGTGCGATCGACTGTCAGGGCCTCGCCCGCGTCGACTTCTTCCTGACCGAGGACGGCCCGCTGATCAACGAGATCAACACCATGCCCGGCTTCACGACGATCTCGATGTATCCGCGGATGTGGGCTGCCAGCGGCGTGGACTATCCGACCCTGCTGGCTGCGATGGTCGACACCGCGCTGGCCAGGGGCGTCGGGCTGCGCTGAGGCGTTATCGGGGCGGTCCCGGCCTGATCGGCACCGCGGGCAGTTTCGCGGCGACGACGTCCGACACCTCTTGAATAGGAGTGGGTCCCGTCCCCTGCGGCAACGTCAATGCGACATTGACGGGCCGGTCGACGACGAACCATGTGGTGTCGCCGCTGCCCTGTTCGGTCACGCGAAACCACTGGACGGTGTCGACGATCTGAATCGCCGCGCCGACAACGAAATCCGCGGACTGGCTGACTCCGCAGCGCAGCACGATCGGCTCGTCATCAACCGAGCGCCATGCGGCGGCGGCGGGCGGAACCGGGGCCGCGGGCGTGGCCCGCTGGTAGTCGCCGAGGCGCTGCGGGAGCGCGGCCATCAGCGTCGCGCATTCGGGGCTGTCCGCGTGCGGCGCCGGGGCGGCGGGTATCACCAGCGCCCGGTCCTGCTGCGGTTTCGCGCGCAGCGCCGCGATCACCAGCACCGCCGCCGTCGCTGCCACCGCGACACAGACCGCGGCGATGAGCAGCGCCCGCGGTGGACCGTCGGTCAGGGCTGAGCCTTGCTCGCGATCAGGCACGTCAGTGTGCGGGTGATGCCGGTGGTCTGCTGCACGCTGGGCACGATGTCAGCCTGCAGCCGCTCATCGGTGTCGGCGCCGATACGGACGATCACGTCGTAGGGCCCGGTCACGTATTCCGCGGTGAGCACGCCGGGCAGCGTTGCAAGTTGCTTGGCGACGACCTCGGCGCGGCCCACCTCGGTCTGGACCAGCATGAAAGCCTCGACCACCCGCGCCTCTCCTCTGCTGCGTTTTCTTCGTTGGGCTTATCGCCGCAATACACTGACCGGTGCGTCCGGCCGGCAGAGATCAAAAGTACCCCAGGTGACAGCGTTGTTCAGGGCGCTGGGGATACCGCACGTCCACGGGGAGAGTGAGGTATGAGCGACGAGCCGACGCTGGCCGACCTGGGAGAGTTCGCGGTGATCGACAGGCTGGTCGCGGGGCGCCCGTACACCCCGAAGACGCTGCTCGGGCCCGGTGACGATGCGGCGGTGGTGGCCGCAGGCGACGGCCGGGTGGTGGTGTCCACCGACATGCTCGTCGAGTCCAGGCACTTCCGGCTGGACTGGTCCACGCCGCACGACGTCGGACGCAAATCGATCGCGCAGAACGCGGCCGACATCGAGGCGATGGGCGCCACGGCGATCGGCTTCGTGGTGGCGTTCGGCGCGCCGGCCGACACGCCGGCGACGACAGTCGACGAGTTGGCCGACGGGATGTGGGAGGAGGCGCGCCGGGTAGGGGCCGACATCGTCGGCGGCGATCTGGTCAGCAGTCCGCAGTGGGTGCTGTCGGTCACCGCGCTTGGCGATCTTTCCGGCCGCGCGGCGGTAACGCGCGGCGGCGCGACACCTGGCTCGGTGGTCGCAATCCGCGGGCAGCTCGGGTGGTCAGCAGCGGGTTATGCCCTGTGGGACAACAACGTTCGCGGATTCGATCACCTGCGGCGCCGCCACCTGGTGCCCGAACCACCGTACGGTCAAGGGGTAGTCGCGGCCAACGCCGGCGCCGGCGCGATGACCGATGTGTCGGACGGGCTCGTCGCCGACCTGCGGCACATGGCCGACGCGTCGGGTGTCGCCATCGAGCTGTCGGCCGCGGCGCTGGCGGCCGACCGGGACGAGGTGCTCGAGGCGGCGCGGGCGGTGGAGCTCGACGCTTGGGCGTGGGTGCTCGGCGGCGGAGAGGACCACGCCCTGGTGGCGACGTTCGATGGCGCGGTGCCCGACGGCTGGCGCGTGATCGGCGCGGTGGTCGACGGCCCGCCGCGGGTGCTTGTCGACGGCGCCGAGTGGGGCGGATCGGCGGGCTGGCAGTCGTTCGGCTAGGTCGCGGTGGTGCAGCTCGTGAAGGGACTGGCGTAGGTTGTCGGCCGTGACGGCACGCCCGCTGGCAGAACTCGTCGATGACGGCTGGGCAAAGGCGTTGGAGCCGGTGGCCGACCAGGTCGCGGCGATGGGCGACTTTCTGCGCGGCGAGCTCGGGTCCGGCCGCCGGTACCTGCCGGCGGGATCGAATGTGTTGCGCGCGTTCGCGTTTCCTTTTGACGAGGTCCGGGTCCTGGTGGTCGGCCAGGACCCGTATCCCACGCCGGGGCACCCGGTGGGGCTGAGCTTCTCGGTGGCTCCCGACGTGAGACCGTTGCCGCGCAGCCTGGACAACATCTTCACCGAGTACTGCGCCGATCTCGGCTACCCGACGCCGTCCACCGGCGACCTGACACCGTGGGCGGAGCGCGGGGTCATGTTGCTCAACAGGGTGCTGACGGTACAGCCGGGGAATCCGGCGTCGCACCGCGGCAAGGGCTGGGAAGTGGTCACCGAGTGCGCGATTCGAGCGCTCGCGACCCGTGCAGAGCCACTGGTCGCGATCTTGTGGGGACGCGACGCGTCGACGCTGAAGCCGATGTTGGCAGCGGGCGACTCGCGCGTCGCGACGATCGAATCCGCGCATCCGTCACCGCTGTCGGCGCAACGAGGATTCTTCGGGTCGCGGCCGTTCAGCCGCGCCAATGCGCTGCTGGCCGAGATGGGCGCCGCATCCGTCGACTGGCGGCTGCCATGAACGGCAGGCACATTCGCCGACGTGGCACAGGACTTCCCGGCGTGCCCTGGCCGACCCATAGTCGCTGGTGCCCGGCGACTTACCGCAAAGGACCACGATGAGCATGACCCCGACCGTCGCCAACCGTCATCACGTCGTCGTCGTCGGGTCCGGGTTCGGGGGTCTGACCGCGGCTAAGACGTTGAAGAGGGCAGATGTCGATGTCACCCTCATCTCGAAGACGACGAGCCATCTGTTTCAGCCACTGCTCTATCAGGTCGCCACCGGCATATTGTCGGAAGGCGAGATCGCACCGAGCACGAGGTTGATCCTGCGGCGGCAGACGAATGTCAGGGTGTTGCTGGGTGACGTCGATGCGATCGACCTGACGGCGCAGACGGTGACGTCAAGGCTGATGACCATGCAGACGGTCATCCCGTTTGACAGCCTCATCGTCGCCGCCGGCGCTCAGCAGTCCTATTTCGGCCACGAGGAGTTCGCCACGTTCGCACCGGGCATGAAGTCCATCGACGACGCCCTGGAGCTGCGCGGCCGGATCCTCGGCGCGTTCGAGGCGGCCGAGGTGACCACCGACCAGGCCGAGCGCCAGCGCCGCCTCACCTTTGTGGTGGTGGGCGCGGGCCCGACCGGCGTCGAGCTGGCCGGGCAGATCGCCGAACTCTCCGAGCGCACCCTGGCCGGGGCGTTTCGAACCATCGAGCCAACCGATTGCCACGTGATCCTGATGGATGCCGCCCCGGAGGTGCTGCCGCCGATGGGCGAGAAGTTGGGCCTGATGGCACGGCGCCGGCTGGAGAAGATGGGCGTCGAGATCCAGCTCAACGCGATGGTGACCGCCGTCGACTACAAGGGGATCACCGTCAAGGACAAGGACGGTCCCGAACGCCGCATCGAATGTGCGTGCAAGGTGTGGGCCGCGGGGGTGGCGGCGAGTCCGCTGGGCAGGATGCTCGCCGAGCAGTCCGATGGCACCGAAGTCGACCGCGCCGGGCGTGTCGTCGTGGAGCCCGACCTCACCGTCAAGGGACACCCGAACGTGTTCGTCGTCGGCGATCTGATGTCGGTGCCCGGGGTGCCCGGCATGGCGCAGGGCGCGATCCAGGGCGCGAAATATGCGACCAAGTTGATCAAGCACTCCGTCAAGGGCAGCGACGATCCCGCCAACCGCGCCCCGTTCAGATACCGCGACAAGGGCAGCATGGCGACGATCTCCCGAAACAGCGCCGTCGCGCAGGTCGGCAAGCTGGAGTTCGGTGGCTACTTCGCATGGCTGGCCTGGCTGGTCCTTCACCTGTGGTACCTGGTCGGGTTCAAGAACCGGTTCACCACGGTGATCCACTGGTTCGTGTCGTTCATGGGCCGCAGTCGCGGTCAGATGGCCATTACCAGCCAGATGATCTATGCCCGGTTGGCGATGAACGAGTTGGCGCAGCGCACGGATGCGCTATCGGCTGTCGAGGAAGCCGAACACGTCGAACAAGACGCGTCCGCCGGCGGTGGTCAGTAGAGCGGCGGGTCAGCCGCGAGTGACCTTGCCGGCCTTCAGGCACGAGGTGCACACGTTCAGGCGCTGTTTGTTGCCGCCGGGGCGCGCCGCGGTGCGCACGGTCTGAATGTTCGGGTTCCAGCGACGGCTGGTCCGGCGGTGCGAGTGCGACACCCGCTTGCCGAAGCCGGGACGCTTCCCGCAGATCTCGCAGACGGCAGCCATGACAGAAACTCCATTCGGATCCAACAGCGTGTACGTAATCGCTGTGCGTTGTCGCTGGCCAGCAACCGCGGACCGGGTGACCCGACAACCGAACCAGGATACCGGCCGCGCGGATTAACACCAAAAATGTGCCGACGACCCTGGCTACGAGTGGCGGCGGGTGTCACGGGCGCTGGCTAGGCTCGCTCGTGTGATGCTCTTCGCGCAAGCGGCTCATCGGCGTGGAATGCTCTTCGCGCAAAAGCGGCTCATCGGCGTGGAATGCTCTTCGCGCAAGCGGCTCATCGGCGTGTGAGCCGGGCGTAGGAGGATGTGATGTCCGGTCGGCGGTTGGACGCGTCCGGCCTGCTCGACTGGGCGCACGCGGCGGTGGGTGGCCTGGTGGTGCACGCCGAGGAGATCAACCGGCTGAATGTCTTCCCGGTAGCCGACGCCGACACCGGTACCAACATGCTGTTCACGATGCGGGCCGCGCTGGCCGATGCGGAGAAGCGCGCCAAGAAATCCGATGACGTGGCCCAGGTGGCGGCTGCGTTGGCGCGCGGCGCACTGCACGGCGCCCGGGGCAACTCAGGGGTGATCCTGTCGCAGATACTGCGCGGGCTGGCCGACGTGACCGCGTCCGCGGCGGCCGACACCGGAGGCGAGTTCGCCGACGTCAACGCGGTGGTCTTCGGCGCCGGCTTGCGGCACGCGGTGGGCCTCGTCGTGGGCTCGATGGGCGAGGAGGTACCGGGCACCATCGTGTCGGTGCTGCACACCGCCGCGGCCACTGCCGAACATTGCGCCGCCGATGGCGACGATCTGTCCGACACCGTGGTCGCTACCGCGGATGCCGCCGTCACCGCGCTCGAGAAGACGCCCGAACAGCTCGGCGTGCTCGCCGAATTCGGGGTGGTCGACGCCGGCGGACGCGGACTGGTGGTGCTGCTTGACGCGCTGGCCGCCACCCTGACCGGCCACACGCCCGCGCGCAGCGAATACGTTCCCTCAGCGCCCGCGCACGGACCCGCCGCCGCAGAACCGGCCCCGGACCTGCGCCCGCCGCACTACGAGGTGATGTATCAGATCAGCGGCACCGACCAGCGTCTCGACGTGCTGCGGGAGCGGCTCGAAGAACTCGGCGACTCGGTGGCGATCGCCGGCGACGGCGCCGACCGCTTCTCGGTGCATGTGCACGCCGACGACGCCGGCGCTGTTGTCGAGGCGGCCTTCTCGGTGGGCACGCCCAGCCACATCCAGATCTCGACGTTGCGTGGTGGGGCGGCTTCCGGGCGGTGGACGCGGAGGCGCGCGGTGCTCGCGGTCATCGACGGGGATGGCGCCGAGCGGCTGTTCGCCGGCGAAGGCGCGCACGTGCTGCGTTGCAGTGCGGAAAGGCCTGATCCGGCCGGCTCGATCAGCGCGAAGGACCTGTTGCGGGCGGTCGTCGAAACCGGCGCAGGCCAGATCATGGTGTTGCCCAACGGCTATGTCGCCGCCGAGGAGCTGCTAGCGGGCTGCACGGCGGCCAGCGGCTGGGGGCTCGACGTGGTGCCGGTGCCCAGCGGGTCGATGGTGCAGGGGCTGGCGGCGCTCGCCGTCCACGAGCCGGGCCGGGCCTTCGTCGACGACGGGTACTCGATGGCGCGGGCGGCCGGCCGCGCCCGGCACGCTTCGGTGCGGGTTGCCGCCGACCAGGCGTTGACCTGGGCCGGGCCGTGTGAGGCGGGCGACGGGCTCGGCATCGCCGGTGATGAGGTATTGGTGGTCCACCCCGAGATGGCCGCCGCGGCCTGCGGGCTGATCGACCTGCTGCTGGCCGCGGGTGGCGAGTTGGTGACGGTATTGACCGGGATGGGTGTTGACGACTCGGTGACCGCCGAGCTCGAGGCGCATCTGCGCCGGTACCACCGCGGCACCGAGTTGGTGACGTACCGGACCGGGCACCGCGGGGACGCGTTGCTGATCGGGGTCGAGTAGCGGTGGCCACCCTCGACGACCGCCTCGACTATCTACTCGGTGGGACGACAGCGAAAAAGCTCGACGAAAACTTCGGGATCCGCACCGTCAACGACCTACTGCGGCACTACCCCCGTAAGTACAGCGAGGGCATGACGGTGCGCGGCGA
Source organism: uncultured Actinomycetota bacterium (assembly GCA_963759655.1). Taxonomy (GTDB): domain Bacteria; phylum Actinomycetota; class Actinomycetes; order Mycobacteriales; family Mycobacteriaceae; genus Mycobacterium. Next base: position 95,137 of record CAVXAG010000039.1, read on the forward strand.
GGACGGGGAGCTCGAGCTCGACGAGGGAGAACACGTCACTTTCGTCGACGTCATCACCGACACCGCGTTCGGTGACATGAAACCGCAGCCGGGCAAGCGGCCACGCAAGTGGCTTCGGGTGACGTTGGGCAAGCATCGGCCGAAGGTGGCCGCCGCATTCTTCAACGCCGACTGGATGATCGACAAACTGGTCCGGGATACCCGCATCATGCTTTCCGGAGAAGTCAAGTATTCCAAGGGCGCCGTGCAATTAACCCATCCCGCGTTCCTGGTTCTCGAGTCGCCCAGCGGCAAGACGATAGGAAGCAAGTCGCTGAAGACCATCGCCACGACATCCGGGGCAACCGGGGACGAGCTGCTTGCGGCGTTCGAGCGAGAGTTCTTTCCGATCTATCCGGCCACCGCCAAGGTGCAAAGCTGGGATATCTACGCGTGTGTGCGCCATGTGCTCGAGATGCTCGATCCCGTCGAGGACCCGCTGCCGGAATCGGTTTTGCGGCAACGAGATTTGGTCTCCGAAGACGAGGCATTGCGCGCCATTCACCTGGCCGAGAACTCAGCGGAACGTGACCGGGCCGCCGAGCGCCTGACCTTCGACGAGGCAGTCGGGCTGCAATGGGCGCTGGCGGCACGGCGGTACAGCGAAGTCGGTGAATCCGGCCCCTCGGCCCCATATCGTGACGACGGGTTGGCCGCTGCGTTGCAGCGGCAACTGCCTTTTGAATTGACGAACGGGCAGCGTGACGTACTGGACTTGCTGTCAACCGAATTGGCCGGCAACAGGCCGATGAATCGGATGCTGCAGGGCGAGGTCGGGTCGGGTAAGACGATCGTGTCGGTACTGGCGATGCTGCAGATGGTTGATGCGGGCTACCAGTGCGCACTTTTGGCACCGACGGAAGTGCTTGCTGCCCAACATGCCCGGTCCGTCTGTGACATTATGGGCCCGCTCGCCAGGGCCGGCCAACTCGGCGGTGCGGAGGGCGCCACCGCGGTGGCACTCTTGACCGGATCGATGTCGCCGCAACAGAAACGTCAAGTTCGTGACGAGGTGGCCTCTGGTGAGGCCGGGATCGTCATCGGTACCCACGCACTGTTGCAGGATGCGGTGGAGTTCAAGCGGCTCGGCATGGTTGTCGTCGACGAGCAGCACCGGTTCGGGGTCGAGCAGCGAGATCGACTACGCGCCAAAGCTCCTGACGGTTTGACTCCGCACCTTCTGGTGATGACCGCGACTCCTATTCCGCGCACCGTCGCGCTCACAGTCTACGGCGATCTCGAGACGTCGACGCTGCGCGAGCTGCCTCGCGGACGTCAACCCATCACCACGAATACGGTCTTCATCAAGGAAAGGCCGCGATGGCTCGATCGTGCGTGGCAGCGGATCGCCGAAGAGGTCGAGATGGGACGCCAGGCCTACGTGGTGGCATCCCGCATCGATGAGAACGACAAGCCGGGCTCTGATTCGGGTGGTCCGCCGGCCACCACAGTCCTCGACCTGTACGACCGCCTGCGGTACGGACCACTGTCCGGGCTGCGGGTCGGCCTGATGCACGGGCGGCTCTCCGCCGATGAAAAGGACGCGGTAATGGCGGCCTTCCGCAGCGGCCAGATCGATGTGCTGGTGTGCACCACCGTCATCGAGGTCGGCGTCGACGTCGCGAACGCGACGGTGATGGTCGTGATGGATGCCGACCGGTTCGGTATCAGCCAGTTGCATCAGCTTCGCGGTCGTATCGGACGGGGACAGCATCGGGGCCTCTGTCTACTCGCGACCCGGCTACCGGAGGGGTCGAAGGCGGGACAACGCCTGAAAGCCGTCGCGGACACATTGGACGGGTTCAAGCTCGCTGACCTCGATCTGCAGGAGCGTCGCGAGGGAGATGTGTTGGGCCTCAGTCAATCGGGCCGACCGATCACATTGAGGTTTCTGTCGCTGTCGGAGCATCGAGAGGTCATCGAGGCGGCCCGTGAGTTGTGCGAGTCGACTTATCAACAAGATCCCGGGCGGCCCGGAATGGCCCTACTGGCAGCCCAATTCATCGAGACCGATCGGGTGGAGTACCTCGACAAGTCGTGAGCCGTCGGACCTGGCTAGCAGTGCTGGTAGGCGCCGAAGGCGTTCGTGCAGCCACCGGCGGGACCACCGGCGGGGGGAGCCGGGGCCGGTGGGGCATTCCCGGGCTGATTGCCGCCGCTCACGGTACCCTGCCCGCACACTGTCGCCGCGCCGACGGTTTGACAATTCGGATCGGCCGCTGCCGATGGCGCGACGCTCACGCCGATGGTCACGGCAGCGACCGTCACCAGCCCTCCCGTCACACAGCGCCGTAATGCCGGTCGAGCCTCAGGTCCCCGCGTAGGTGGCCGGGTCCTCACCGAAACGCGTGCCGTCGTTGAGCCCGTTGATCGAGGCCATCTCGTCGTCGGTCAACTCGAAGCCGAAGACGTCGATGTTCTCTTTGATCCGGTCGGGGTTTCCGGACCGCGGGATCACGATATTGCCGAGCTGGATGCTCCACCGAATGGCGACTTGCGCGGGGGACTTGCCGTGTGCCTGCGCGATCGATGCCAGCGTCGGGTTGTCCAGCATCTTGCCGGCCCCCAGCGGGCTGTGGGCCCCGGTGGCGATGCCGCGATCGGCATGGATCGCCCGCAACTCGCCCTGATTCAGCAGTGGGTGCAACTCGAGCTGATTGACCACCGGGTTGGTGTAGGTCAGGTCGTAGATCGTGCCCAGCTGCTCATCGAGGAAGTTGCTCACGCCGATCGAGCGGAGCCGCCCACTCTCCTGATGGATTTTCTGCATCGCGCCGTAGGTATCGATGTATTTTCCGAGTTGCGGTGCAGGCCAATGGATCATGTACATATCCACGTAATCGAGGCCGAGCCGCTCCAGGCTGGCGGCGAGCGCCTCCTTGGTGGAGTTGTAGCCCTGGTCCGCAGTGGCGAGCTTGGTGGATATGAACAGCTCGTCGCGCGGAATCCCGGACGCCGCGATCGCGCGCCCCACCGCCGCCTCGCTGCCGTGCGCCGACGACGCCTCGATCAGCCGGTAACCGGCCTGAAGCGCGGCGCCGACCGCGCGCTCGGTGTCGTCTTCTGACAGCCCCGCGACGCCGAGGCCAAGCACCGGAATGGTGTTGTCGTCATTGAGCGTGATGGTTGGCACAGTGCCGGCCGCCTGGCTCGACGATTCTGTCGGCGTCATCTCAACTTCCCGTAAAATTGAAGGTGCATGGGTCCGGACCCAGCCGGGTGCCGTTGTCCAGCGAAGAGATCGACGTGACGTCGCCGTCACTCAACTCGAAGTCGAACACGTCGAAGTTACTCGCAATCCGCTCGGGGTTCACCGACTTGGGGATGACGATGTTACCGATCTGCACATGCCAGCGAATAATCACCTGCGCCGGTGTCCTGCCGTACGCATCGGCGATGCCTGTGATCGTCGGATGGTCCAGCAGCCGGCCCTGACCCAGCGGGCTCCACGCCCCGGTCGCGATGCCCAGCTTCTTGTGCACCTCCCGCAGCTCTACCTGGGTCATCAGCGGGTGCAGTTCGACCTGGTTGACCACCGGAACGATCCCGGTGG
>CAVXAG010000040.1:0-120748 GCA_963759655.1 uncultured Actinomycetota bacterium
ACAGGATTGCAGCAACTGGTGTCCACGCTGCTCGACCGCGGATACCGGGTTGTGGGTCCGACATTGTCGGACAACGCCATCGTGCTTGCCGAGCTGCAGTCCGCCGACGATCTCCCGAAGGGCTGGGGCGTGGACGTGGGTCCCGGCCACTATCGCCTGCGCCGGCGCGACGACGACGCACTGTTCGGCCATTCCGCAGGCCCGCAATCCTGGAAGCAGTTCCTGCATCCGCCCAGGCAGCGCCTGTGGTCCTCCGACGGCGCCGGGCCGGAAGAGGTTCCGCGGTACGCGTTCATTGGGGTGCGGGCCTGCGACCTGTCCGCCATCGCGATGCTCAACGGGGTGCTCGGCACCGGCACGCATCCCGATGATGGGTTCGTGGGCCGGCTGCGACAGATCTTCGTCGTCGCCGTGAACTGCACCGAGCCCGGCGGCCTGTGCTTCTGCGCATCGATGGGGACCGGACCCGCGGTCGGCCCGGGTTACGATCTCGCGCTCACCGAACGCATCGATGGCGAGGGTCGGCGGTATGTCGTCGATGTCGGCAGCGACGATGGCGCCGCGGTGTTGGCGGAGCTATCGCATCGCGAAGCCGACCAGGGTGAAATCGACTCGGCGAGAAGCGATGTCAGCGAGGCCGCGAACCGGATGGGCCGGCAAATGCCCAGCGGTGACCTCCGCGAGCTGCTAGTGGAATCGCGGGAGTCGCCGCACTGGGAGGAAGTCGCCAGCAGGTGTCTGACCTGTGGGAACTGCACCATGGTGTGCCCCACCTGCTTCTGCACCAGCGTCGAGGACGTCACCGACCTCACCGGCGAGCACGCCGAGCGTTGGATGAACTGGGCGTCATGCTACGAGTTCGACTTCACATTCGTGCACGAGGGAAGCGTCCGGCAGTCCGGGCCGTCGCGGTACCGGCACTGGCTGACCCATAAGCTAGGCACCTGGCATGACCAGTTCGGCAGCACGGGCTGCGTGGGCTGCGGGCGCTGTATTGCGTGGTGCCCCACCGGGATTGATATCACCGAGGAAATGAACACGCTGGCGCGGCTCGACGATGAGCGCTCGCGCGAAGAGCATGTCGACGATGACTGAGGCGGCGACATGGCCTTCGCCGTCCTCGGCGATGACCCCGGTGCCGTACCGGGTGCGCAGCCGGGTCACCGAGAACCGTGATTCGGCGACGCTGTGCCTCGAACCGGTCGGCGAGCCGCTGGCGACACCGCGGCCCGGCGAGTTCATGATGCTGTACGCGTTCGGGATCGGCGAGGTTGCGATCTCCGTCAGCGGCGACCCGACCACAACCGACGGAACCGTCACCCACACCATCCGCACGGTTGGCGCGGTGAGCCGGGCACTGCACGACGCGCAACCGGGCACCGTAATCGGGATGCGCGGACCGCTCGGCACGAACTGGGGCCTGGCCGATGCCGCCGGCCGTGACCTCGTCATCGTCGCTGGCGGGGTCGGCCTCGCACCGCTTCGGCCCGTTGTGCTCGGCGTGCTGGCCGACCGCGACCGTTACGGCCGGGTGGCGCTGATCGCCGGCGCCCGCTCGCGGGACGACTTCCTGTTCAGTGAGGAACTTCAGGACTGGGCCCGGGGCGCCTCCATCGAGGTGCACATCACCGTCGATGTTCCGGTGCAGGGGTGGCCGGGTGAGGTCGGGTTCGTCACCGAGCCGCTGCGACGATTGCCGCTGCGACCCGACCGTAGCACCGCGTTCCTGTGCGGCCCGGAGCTGATGATGCGCAACGGGGCGCGGGAGCTGTTGCGAAAGGGCATGCCCGCCAGCGATATTCGGGTCTCGCTGGAACGGAACATGCAGTGCGGGATCGGATGGTGCGGGCACTGCCAGCTTGGTCCGCTGTTGCTGTGCCGCGACGGGCCTGTCGTCACCTACGATGTCGCCGAACCATTGCTGCAGGTCAAGGAGCTATAGATGAGCCCTCCGACGCTGGCGGTGTGGAAGTTCGCGTCGTGCGACGGCTGCCAGCTGACCTTGCTGGACTGCGAGGACGAGCTGCTCACCATCGCCGGGCAGGTGCAGATCGCGACCTTCCTGGAGGCCTCCAGTTCCATCATGGGTGGCCCCTACGACGTGTCGTTAGTGGAGGGCTCGATCACCACTGCGGCCGATGAGCGGCGCATCAAGGAGATCCGCGAGCAGTCCAAGGTGCTGGTCACCATCGGTGCGTGCGCGACTGCCGGCGGGGTGCAAGCGCTGCGAAACTTCGCCGACGTCGAGGAATTTGTCTCGGTCGTCTACGCCCGGCCCGAATACATCGACACGCTGGCGACGTCCACCCCGGCGTCGGCGCACGTGACGGTCGACTACCAGCTTCAGGGTTGCCCGATCGACCGTGGGCAGTTGCTCGACACCCTTGCTGCGCTGCTGGTCGGACGCAAACCTCGGCTGCCCGCCAAGACTGTGTGCACCGAATGCAAGCTGCGGGGTGTGACCTGCGTCGTGGTGGCCGAGGGCATCCCGTGTCTGGGGCCGGTGACCCATGCCGGGTGTGGGGCGTTGTGTCCGTCGTATCACCGCGGCTGCTACGGGTGTTTCGGTCCCGCTGCCACCCCCAACACCGCCGCCCTGATTCCGCTGCTGCGTCGCGACCGGATGTCCGAGGGCGGCGTCGAGCGGGTGTTCTCGACGTTCAACGTCGCCAATTTTGTCGCCGAGCGGAACGATCCGTGAACTCGGAGACCCGTACGCTGACGGTCGGCGCGCTGACCCGCGTCGAAGGGGAAGGCGCGCTGCATGTCACGTTGACCGACGGCACCGTGGAAAGCGTCGAGCTGAACATCTACGAGCCGCCGCGGTTCTTCGAGGCATTCCTGCGTGGACGCGCCTATACCGAGCCGCCCGATATCACCGCGCGGGTCTGCGGTATCTGCCCGGTCGCTTATCAGGTCAGTGCCTGCAACGCGATCGAGGATGCGTGCGGGGTGACGCTCGATCACGAGCTGGTGGAGCTGCGACGGCTGCTGTATTGCGGGGAATGGATTCACAGTCATGCCCTGCACATCTATCTGTTGCATGCGCCCGATTTCCTGGGATACCCCGATGCGATCAGCTTCGCCAAGGAGCATCGGGAGTTCTTCGAACGCGGGCTGGCCTTGAAGAAGGCCGGAAACCGGCTGATGGAGCAGCTGGGCGGGCGGGCCATCCACCCGATCAACGTGCGGTTGGGCGGGTTCTACTCGGTGCCGCGCCGCAACGACCTCAAACCGCTGGCCGAGCAGCTGCGCCGGGCGCTGGATGACGCCCTGTTCACGGCGCGGTCGGTGGCCGAATTCGAATTCCCTGCTGCCGAATCCGATCACGAGCTTCTGGCGCTGACACAGCCGGATCGGTACGCGATCGAGAACGGGACGATCCGGCGCAGCGCCGGACCCGCATTCGCGGTGGCCGAATTCAGCGACCACGTCAAGGAGTTGCAGGTGCCGCACTCGACCGCATTGCACGCCACGCTCGACGGTGCCCGCTACCTGACCGGTCCGCTGGCGCGGTACTCGTTGAACTCGGCCGCGCTGTCGCCGATCGCGCGGCAGGCGGCGGCCGAGGCGGGGCTCGGTGATGAATGTCGAAACCCGTTCCGCAGCATCGTCGTCCGCGCGGTGGAGGTGGTGTATGCAGTCGAGGAGGCGCTGCGGATCATCGACGAGTACGAACAACCGCCTCGGCCGTTCGTCGACGTCCTGCCGCGTGCCGGCGTCGGCCACGGCGTCAGCGAGGCGCCCCGGGGGCTGCTGTACCACCGCTACGAGATCGGCGATGACGGCCTGATCCGGGCGGCGACGATCGTGCCGCCCACCGCGCAGAACCAGGCCGCAATCGAGTATGAAATGGCACAGCTGGTCGCCGGCAACCTGTCGCTGGACGATGCGACGCTGACATCGTTGTGCGAGCGGTCAATTCGCAACCACGACCCTTGCATCTCGTGTTCGGCTCACTTCCTGACGCTGACCGTTGACCGCAAATGAGCGGTGATATCGTCGTGATCGGCATCGGCAACAGCTACCGCCGTGACGACGGCGTGGGCCCGGCCGTTGCGGCGGTCGTCGATGCACAGGCGGTGCCCGGTGTGCGGGTCGTCAGCAATGCCGGCGACCCGTGCGCCATTATCGACGCGTGGGCCGGTGCCCGGCTTGCCGTGGTGGTCGACGCGACTGTTGCGACCCCGCCGGTGCCGGGGCGGATCCATCGCTGCACCATCAATCAACTTCACGGAGCGGTGGCCGTGAGTTCACACGGCGTGGACATCGCCACGGTGTTCGGTCTCGGCGAGGCGCTCGACCGGATACCCGCTGACGTGGTGTTATTCGCGATCGAGGTGGTGGAGACCGGCTATGGCGTCGGACTGTCCCCGAGGGTGGCGGCCGCCATACCGCACGCAGTCGCCGCGGTGAAGTCAGAGATCAGTCGCAGGTCGTTTGCCTGTCGGGAAAGGGCCGAAATGCCCTGGTCGGGTATCACCCGGTGACCCATGCTGAACGCGAAGGGAGGCACGGCCGATGGGTACTCACTGGCTGGTGATGGACAACCCGGAGGACGCCGGCCGTGCGCCTTACCGCGCCCGTCTGGCTGGGGCTGGTCGGCATCTGCCTGACACTCGGCTCACCACCGACGCGTTGATGTCGACGACGCGTCACAACACCCATATCGACCTGGAACGACTGACCGGAATTCACGAGCGGCGCGTTTCGGTGGGGGACGAAGACTCCTACAGTCTGGCCGTCAAGGCGGCGCGAAACTGTCTGGACAAGGCACAACGCGACGGCTCCTCGCTCGACGTGGTGATCAACTGCAGCATGCGTTTGTAGCGCGCCCTCGACCTGCAAGTTGCGATGAGCAGAAGTGCCGCGACCGTCGCCTCGGCAGCTCGGTTGAGCGGGCCACCACGCTCCATCCAGATAGGGCTCAGCTGGTCTGTTCGGGTCGAGCTGCAGCCGCAGCGGCGTCTGTGTGGGGGTCCGTAGCCCGGTCAACCGATGGCTGGGAAAGTGCCGGGAACCGCGGCGGCGGGTCCGTGCCAGGCGTTTCGGGGCTTAATGCGCCCGAGTGTAGCCCCCGGAGTGGACAGCAAATGAACACCGGAGTGGGCGCCAAAGGGCATGCCGAGGGCCGTCGAGTCGTCGATCGTCGCCTCTCAAACCCGCTGGCGAGCGGTTAACGCACAACAGCTGGTCGCCGTCGTCCGAGCCGGCGCCATCTTCCACAACGGCAGACTGGTCGGACGACCGTCGACGTCACACCCACAATTCCTCCCGAGGACGGGGGAAGATTGCGTCTTCCGGACTGCCGGGTTCTCTGCCCACGGATACTTCTTTCTTTTTGCAGTCAGTTAGCCGATATAGCGCTGGATTTGGTGCGAATCCACGCACCGACAGAGAGAACGAGCAGGATTGCTGCAAAGAGGCCACCGGCGATTCCTGAGATCAGTAGCGGCAGTTGGCCTCTTGCCCCCCACAGCAGACCGGCCCACAGACCTGCCGACAAAACCGCGAAGCCCGTCGCGCCCTGAAATATGCCTTGCGCGCTCGACTGCAGCTCGGCGGGAACGAGTCCGGAGATCCATGCCTTTCCGACACCGTCGGTGCATGCGGTGAACAATCCATACAGCCCGAGGATGAGCCACGCCGCGACTTTGTCGGTTGTGAGTCCGAGCCCGATGTAGCCGACCGCGAAAAAGACCATGCCTATCCCGAACACCGTAGGTTTCGGGGTGCGGTCAGCGACTGATCCGGCCGGGTAACTGGCCATCGCATATACCATGTTGTATCCCACGTAGGCCAGGATCACTTCGGGGACGGAAAACCCGATCTCTTTGAGGCGCAGCAGGATTAGCGCATCAGGGAAGTTGACGACGCCGAAAGCTGCCAGCAGCACGATCACCCGCCAATACCGGCCTGGCAGCTCATGCAGGGCCGCCCCCACCGGTGGTCGGTGCGCACGCTCAACCGGTCGGGGACGCTCCCGCACCAACGCGACCAGGGCCACACTCGCGACGGCCGGAACGATCGCGATGTATAGCAACGACGAAATCTTATGGTCGAGTAGCTCGTATCCGGCAAGCCCGATTAACGGTCCGACAACCGCGCCGAGTGTGTCCATTGCGCGGTGAAACCCGAACACGCGGCCGCGGCTGGTTTCGTCGATTCCGTCTACGAGCAGTGCATCGCGCGGCGCGTCCCGGATACCCTTGCCGACTCGATCGACAACGCGTCCCGTCAGTACCCCAGGCCATGCACCGGCAACCGCAACGATCACTTTGCCGAGCGCGGCCATACCATAGCCCGCCGCGATCAGAGGACGCCGCGCAAACCTATCCCCGAGTGGTCCAGCCGTCAGTTTTGCCAGCGACGCCGCTCCCTCGGCTGCGCCTTCGACGGCTCCTACGACGGCCGGTGGCGCACCGAGAACTGCGGTGAGGTAGATCGGTAATAGCGGGTAGAGCAATTCGCTGGCGGTGTCTTGGAGGAACGACACAGCGGATAACACCCACACATTGCGGGTCAGCCAGCTGCTGTGTTTAGCCGCCTTAAATATCACGGGTCCACGTGGCGGTTCACCACGGCCGGGCATGATGACCACATAGGTGCTCTCTCCGGCACTCGCCGTCGCACGAATTGCGATCGTACCGTCCCGACCCGCATCTGTTCGTTTGGGCTGTCAGGATCGCAGGCCGACGCAGGAAATCCGCGTGGGAGCAAAGGATCGGAACGAATACTTGGATCCGCGCGTCGTTGAACTGGTGGGCGGCTTCCTCGACCCACCTGTAGATCGGCGCGGCCTGCTCTGGGTCGGACTGTGCCCCAGGGTGGCGGCCGCCATACCGCACGCAGTCGCCGCGGTGAGGTCAGAGATCAGTCGCAGGTCGTTTGCCTGTCGGGAAAGGGCCGAAATGCCCTGGTCGGGTATCACCCGGTGACACATGCTGAACGCGAAGGGAGGCACGGCCGATGGGTACTCACTGGCTGGTGATGGACAACCCGGAGGACGCCGGCCGTGCGCCTTACCGCGCCCGTCTGGCTGGGGCTGGTCGGCATCTGCCTGACACTCGGCTCACCACCGACGCGTTGATGTCGACGACGCGTCACAACACCCATATCGACCTGGAACGACTGACCGGAATTCACGAGCGGCGCGTTTCGGTGGGGGACGAAGACTCCTACAGTCTGGCCGTCAAGGCAGCGCGAAACTGTCTGGACAAGGCACAACGCGACGGCTCCTCGCTCGACGTGGTGATCAACTGCAGCATCACGAAACTTCACGGCGGCCTCACCCAGTGGCTCGAGCCCACCATGAGCGGCGCCGTCGCCCGGGCGATCGGCGCCCGAAACGCGATGACCTTCGATGTCTCGAACGCGTGCGCCGGAATGCTGACCGGCGTCACGATTCTGAACAACTGGATACGGCAGGGCATCATCGAGCGCGGGCTGGTGGTCAGCGGCGAGTACATCTCTCAATTGGGCCGAAACGCCGCACGCCACATCCGCTCCATCATGAGCAAAGAACTCGCATGCCTGACGCTGGGGGACGCCGGAGCGGCCCTATTGCTCGAACGGGCCGACGCGGGGTCGGGCACGATCAGCCTCGCCGGGTTCACCACCATCGCCGACCACAGCCGGTTGTGCCTGGCCTATCCGAAGGGCCGGGATCCGGGCGCCCGAATGTTCACCGACGCCAGGGCGATTCAGCGGGCAGCCATCTCGGACACGCCGCTGCTGCTGGATGAAGTCCTCGAGGCGGCAGGCATCGCGATCCACGACATCGATCACGTGATCACGCACCAAACATCGGCCCGTGCGATCCGCAAGGGGATGGCCGAGATGTCCGCGGTCTTCGGTGATAGCCCCCGGCACGATGCTGTCATCACAGTCGACCGTTACGGGAACACCGCGTCGACGACGCATACCGTGGCACTAGTCGAAGAACTCGAAGCCGGCCGGATCCGGCCCGGCGAAACGATCGCGCTCATCGCACTGGCATCGGGTCTTGAGATCGGCGTGGTTCTCGTGACCGTGGACGAGGATCTGGTGAATCGCTATGGGCACGATCATTGACCGAGTGGGCATCACCCGGGGCGGGTGGCGGTCTCGTCACAGCGCCCTGCACCTTGCGGTCTCGGCCGCCGAATCCTGTCTTCACGACGCGCGGCGAGACGCCGACGATATCGATCTGCTTGTCAATGCCGGAATTTACCGTGACAGAAACCTGGGGGAGCCCGCGCTCGCGGCGCTCATCCAGGAAGACATCGGGGCCAATCCCGAAGATCCGCACGGCAATGCGCACGGTACATTCTCGTTCGACATCTCCAACGGAACCTGCGGAATTCTGACCGGACTACAGATCGTCGACGGATTCCTGAGATCGCACACAATCAGCTGTGCGCTCATCACCGCCAGTGACGCCGATCCGGGTCGCGGGATGAGCGAACACTTCCCGTTCTCGCCCGTCGGAGCAGCGCTGTTGTGCAACTGGACCGATGACGATTACGGGTTGGGGCGGGTCAGCTGGGTGAACGATCCAGATAACGGTGCGAACTTCCAAGCGACAGTCGGATCCGAGGACGCACGGAATGTGCTGCGAATCCGGGAGTCGCCCGCGCTTGATGAGCGGCTGGCCACCACCGCAGCGCAAGCGGCGCGCAACTGCGTGCGCGAGGCCGCGCTGACGCTGTCCGACATCGATGTCATCGTCGCCGCGCCTGCGCGACACGGATACTGTGTCGCGCTCGCGACGCAACTCGACGTAGCTCCCGAGCGCATCATCGTCGCCGAAGACGAGAACATGCATACCGCCTCGCTCGCCGCGGCACTCCAGCAAGCGCTTAATCATTTGCCGATCGAGGCCCGCATTCTGCTGGTCACCGCGGGCGCGGGAATTACTGGCGGTGCGGCGCTTTACCGCGAACCGCCGATCCCCAACTGGGTTTCCGCTAAGTAGCGATATCCTCTGGCTCTGGCGCCAACTCGAAGATTCGTTCCCCATCCGCGCGGGTGCACGCCGCCGTGCCGGGGGTCATCAACATGGCTGCGCCGACAGCGATCCCGAACCGTACCGACTTGCTCAGCGACCATCCCCGCGTTACGCCCACCGTGATCGCCGCCACCATCGCATCCCCTGCGCCGACACCGCTGACCACCCGCACCGGAACTGTCGAGAAACGTTGGCTGCCATGCGGTGTAGCCAGTAGCGCACCCTTGGAGCCCAGGGAGACGACAACGGCCTGACTGATGCCAGAGTCGATGAGCTCGTGCGCGGCGCTCAACTGCTCCGATTCGGTGGCAAGTTCGCGACCGAAGCATTCCCGTAGCTCTCGGACGCTGGGCTTCAGCAGGAACACCCCGGACGTAACGTGCTGGAGGCCGCCGCCTGAGGTGTCCAAGACCAGCAGCACGCCAAGGTCTCGACAGATGTCGGCAACCTGCTGGTAGAAGTCGGAGGGAACACCCGGCGGAAGGCTGCCGCTTGCCACCACGATCTCGGCTGACCGTGCCGCGTACCGCAGTTCGTCGAGGCATTTCGCTTGTTCGACGGACGTCAGGCGCGGACCGGGAAGGACGAACCGGTACTGCTCGCCGCTGCTCTCCTCGTTGACGGTGAAACTCTCCCGAGTCGGCTCGGCGATCGCGACGCGGCGATACGGGACGTCGGCATTGTCGACGAGCTCTGTGACCAGATCGCCGGTCGGTCCGCCCACGGGGAACACCGCCGACACGGACCCGCCGAGTACAGACACGATCCGGGCTACGTTGATGCCACCGCCGCCCGCGTCGTAACGGGCTCCGCTGCAACGGATCTTGTCCGTCGGACGAACTTGATCAACGCTCATCGTGACGTCGAGCGCCGGGTTCATCGTGAGAGTGACGATCGTTGTCCCGTATCCGGCCTGCTCGCTTGATGACTCCATTCGACCGTGACCCCTGATCTCTTCGAGGTGCTTTAGAGCTACAGGCCAGTCGGATAGGTCTCGGGCGTCTCACCGGCCACCCAGAGGCTGGTCACCTCAAGCGGTTCGAGCGCGCGCGTGTGATCGATGTGAATGATTGCGTCGAACTGATCGGCCGGCCGGGTGTGGAAATAGTGGCTCTGCCGCTCGGTCATAGGCTGATAGATGACGCCGATGGCTCGGCCAAGCCGGACAACAGACAGCGGTTCGTCGGCGGCTTTGCTGATCATGGGGGACACCAAGAAACAGGGGGTATCCGTCTCATGGAGCAGCTCTTCGATGCTGCCGTTCAATGCGTTACGTACGACCTTGCGTTCGGCATGTCCCCCCCATTCGCTGGCGGCGGTGACCGTGCCGTTGTACGTGGTGAATCCGATAAGGCGTGAATCGTTTCCGAATCGCTCTCGGACGAGCTGTCCAAGCGTGAGTTGCCCGTCGGCCGACACCTCAGTGGCGCGTGCATCACCGACGTGGGAGTTATGCGCCCACACCACGATTCGTGCAGGCTCGTTGTCTCCACGGTGGTCGAGGTGCCCAAGCAGCGCGTCGAGTGTCTGCGCCATGTGCTTATCGCGAAGATTCCACGATGTGACCCGTCCGCTGAACATCGAGCGGTAGTAGACCTCCGCGTTACGCACGGTGAGCGCGTTCTGTTGCGCGTAGAACAGGTCGTCTTCGGCGAGCAGGCCGTCGCGGCGCGCGTAGGCGAGTGCGTTGCGATGCATCTCCACCAGTTGCTCGATGGCCTGCTTCTCGCATGACGCGCCGGCGCCGAACGCCGCCGCGAACCCGTATGCTTGGCCGTCCTCGGCCGAGGAGTGATCGAAGCATGCGTATCGCTTTCGTGCCTGCGCCGCGGCTACCGGGTCGACGTTGTCGAGGTAGGCGATGACCTCCTGCATCGACCGGTGCAAGCTGTAAAGGTCCAGACCGTAGAAACCGCACTGCCGTTGTCCTCGCGCACGGCTTTGCTCGTTGTGCTGGTGCAGCCAGCTGACGAAATCCCGGACAACCACATTGCGCCACATCCACGCCGGAAAGCGCTCGAAGCCTCTTAATGCCTCCTCGGAAGCGTTGTCATCGCCGAGTCCCCGCACGTAGCGGTTGACCCGGTAGGCGTCGGGCCAGTCGGCCTCGGCCGTGACCGCGCAGAAGCCCTTCTCCTTGATCAGCCACTTTGTGATCTCGGCGCGAGCTTCGTAGAACTCGTGCGTGCCGTGCGAGCTCTCGCCGATCAGCACGATGCGCGCGTCGCCAACCAACTCCTCCAACACTTCCGGCGGTGGTACACCTGCGGGTGCGTCCACGCAGACGCGGCTGATCACTTGTGCCGCTGTTTCTTTAACCTCCACGGCCGGCCTTGTGACGCCGGTGGTCGGCGTGGCGAGAAGTTCGCGGACCTCCTGATCGCTGACCTGGCTGAAGTCCCAGAACGACTCCCCGACGGCAAGGAACGGCGTGGGCATGCTCGCACACACCATGTCGTCGACCAAGGCGGCAAATTCCCGGCAGGTCGACTCCGGTGCGGCCGGCACCGCGATCACGATCTGGGCCGGGTCGTCCTCACGGAGTGCCTGCACCGCGGCGAACATGCTCGATCCGGTTGCCACCCCGTCGTCGACGAGAATGACCTTCTTGCCCGTAACGTCGACCGGGGAGCGCCCCCCACGATAGGCTGCCTCGCGCCGGACCAGTTCGCGGCCTTCACGTTCGGCGACGTCACGCAACTGTTGTGGAGTGATCCGGAGGCCGCGAACGACGTCGTCGTTGATAACGACACGTCCGCCGCTGGCCAGCGCGCCCATCGCGAACTCCTCGTGGCCCGGTGCTCCGAGCTTGCGCACCACGAACGCGTCCAGAGGCGCACCCAGTGCGGCTGCGACCTCCCACGCGACGGGTACCCCCCCTCGAGCAAGGCCGAGAACGATGACGTCGTCCTTCCCCCGGTAGGCCGCCAGCAGCTGTGCGAGTATCCGTCCTGCCTCGCGGCGGTCTCGGAACATTCGCCTGGGTGCCGGCGGTGCCAGTCGTGTCGCTCGTGTCATTGCGTAGGTCCTTTCGGAAAGGAACGGGTGTCAGCTCAGTGGCTTCACTGGCTGGTGGGTGACCGCTTCGATGTCGGACGCCGCTACGACAAGGAGCTGATGCCCTAGGTCGGAGAGTGCGCGCGCGGTCGCCAGTTCATCGCCGATCTCAGACACGTTGTAATCAGTGGGATTCCGGTGGGCCAGGCCTACGCCGACGAAAAGTCTTCCCCGCCAGTTTAGCCGTGCCTTGGCCCGCGTCCGGCTTTCGTGCTCATCGACGGATATCTCGACTGTCAAAGGCTTGACGTGATTCTCGCTATTACCGTGACCCATGGCTTCTCCTGGCTCGTCATGCTGGTCATGCCGGCGAAATCAATTCGACGACTGGATCTCGATGTGCTTCTCGGCGCTCTTCGGCTCGGAAACCCCCACCGAGACCGTGAGGATGCCGTTGTCGTAGGTGGCCTTGACGTCGTCCTCGTTGGCGCCCGTCGGCAGCGACACCGTGCGAACGAATGAGCCGTACGAAAACTCGGACCGCCCGTTGAATTCCTTCTTCTCGGTGCGCTCCGCCTTGATTGTCAGCTCGCCGTCGTGCACCGTGATGTCGACGTCCTTGGCCGGGTCAATGCCGGGGATCTCGGCGCGTATCTCGTAGCGGCCGTCCTTCATCTCGTCCTCCAGCCGCATCAGCCTGTTGGCGATGACCGGACGGAGCCCGGCGAACGACGGGAACGCGGCAAAAAACTCAGAGAACTCGGGAAAGAGGGAATGCCCGCGGCGGGTAGCGGGAAGGGTGTTCATCATTATTCTCCTTCGGTCCGGGGATCAATACCTTGGATCCGACCAGTTGCGCGACGCCGACGGTAGGGACCGAAGTCCCGGCTTGGGGGGCCGTTGGTCGCCGCCGTAGCGATGGTCTTCAACCTGAGCATTGACTCCCGTCAGTGGCCTAGTGGGGCATACGGCGATCACCGGGATGATCAGTGTGCGGCCGGATAGTCGCCTGCGGCGTTTTCTCATGGCTGCATGAACACGACGAAACCGCGTTCTGCGTTGGCCGCGTTCAGTGACGATCGACGGTGCGCCATGGGCCATTGGACTCTGGGAACAGCCCGGCGATCGGAGAACGATTGAGGCATTGATGAGGTGACACGCTGCACCAGCTCAGGAGTTGTGATGCTGGACGATGACGATGGCCGCACCGATCGGCGTCGTCGCCAGCCACGGGACGGGAGCACACCATGAACGACCATCGCTTACCGAGGCCGGTCATCGTTGGCATTGATGGATCGCAAGCGGCAATCCGGGCCGCGCAATGGGCTATCGACGAGGCCACTAGCCGGAGTGTGCCCCTACGCCTGATCGCGGTCACCAAGTCCACACACACATCGGCGGATGACTACTACCGCGACGTCCATTTCGCCGAGGCATCACTCCGGGCCGCCCAGGTTGCGGTTGAGGCCATCGGAAGACCGGTCAAAATCGAAACCGAAATGTTGGAGGGACCACCCGGCGCCGTACTCGTTGAGGAATCCCGCTACGCCGACATGGTCTGCGTCGGTTCCGTCGGGATAGGGCGCTATGCACGTGCGCTGCTTGGTTCGACGGCCACCGACCTCGCAGAAAAGGCGCATTGCCCCGTCGCGGTCGTCCGTACCGAAGAGCACCAGCCGCCGCCGGACATCAACTGGATCGTGGTGTTGATGAACGATGAACGTGACCACGAGGTCGTCATCGAGCACGCGATGGCGGAGGCGAAGCTGCGCCGAGCACCAGTTCTTGCGCTAGGGCAGGGCCATCTCGGCGAGGTACCACGTGACGGCCTCGACCGCCAGGTGCAGAGGTGGCGGCGGCGTTCCCCCGACGTGCACGTCTATCCCATTGCCGGCCGTGCCGACGTCGCCCACTTCCTCAAAGCCAATGATGAGCGTGTGCAGCTCGCCGTGATCGGCAGCTCGGACGCGGATCAATTCGCAGAGATCGTCGGCCCGCATGGCCACCCAATCTTCCGTCACCCCGAATCGTCAGTACTGATCGTGCGCGGATAGGAACGTATCGCAGTCGCAGTGCGGCGCAGCCGCGATAAGGCAATTCCAGAATGAGCTGCCCGAACGGACATTCGTTGTCCCATCTGGGGGAGTACGCCGATACGTGCGGCTTAATCGACGAGGCGCCGATCAGATTGCACCGACACTGGCTACGGCCATTGCCTGCCTGCACAACGACCAGCCCTTGCACCAATCCCGGGTCCCCGCACGATGATTGGCCGCGGTTCATGAGCGACGGTCGAAAAAGTCTGTGGCGCCGATGTTTATGTCGTTCAATCGACAGCACCACAGTCATCGAATTGCTGCTGCTGCTGGACGCCTCCGCCGATCCCGCGCCGGGCCGATGACCGCGATCGTTGCCTACTTCGGCTAGGCGCGCCAGGATCGCCGCACCGGCGCGCGGGCCAGGCCCTCTGCTCAACACCGGTCACCGATGCGATCGCCGCCGCTGGGGCCAACCGGCTCGTCAGCGCGCCGAACTGTGGGATGCTCACACCCGTCGGCACGGTCACAACCGGTGTGCGTGCATTGCGAGTTCATGTGAGCCGGGGTAGCCAAGTTTCCCCCGCAGCAACTCGACCTAGTCGGCGGTCGGGTGACGCTTGACCGCAGATTGCACCGATGCGAACCGTGACTTCGCCCGCTTGTCGGCCTGCCGTTGTTGGGCGGCAGTAACGATGATCGCATCCGAGCCAGGAAACACGGTCACCTCATGTCCAGTGGCCAGCCACCGCACCACATACGGCGGTGAACCGTCTACCCCATGCACGTCGATGATCAGCCCCCGCTGATCGGCCAGCTCAGTCGTTGTGCCCTTGATCACCAACCAGTCGCCCACGTCAGCCTTCATTGCCGGCTCCTTCTATACGTTCCTACGCACCGATTTTGATCATGAGCGGCTTGCCGCGCCACGGCCAGAGCAATAAGTCACCACATGGGTGCGGCCGAAGACAGATTGGCATAGCGGCAGATCCCGGATAAGGGCCAACGATCACCTGATGAAGGACTTTCGCCACTCGTGGCCCGGTGTTGACGGCCATAACGTCGGGCAACGCGGATGAACGTCCGATTCGACGAAGATGAGCAGCAACGCTCCGACGAAGCTAAGCGCGAAGGTCGGACGCGCGCGAGCAGGTCAACTTGCCGTGCCGGACCAAGGGTTCGGTGAAGATGCAGAAGCAGAGCTGGTGGCTGAGGACGTCGGTATCAGCGGATGCGCAGCCGCCGCCGAGGAGGCCGCGGTTGACATCATCGAGGATGACCAATTTTCGGACGGCGCCACCTATGAAGTACTCACGGAGCGGTATGCTAATGGTCACCAGCGGCAATGATATTCGCCTGTACAGTCCGACGCGTACTGGCAAGAGGTCACGATTGATACCCGCTCCGCGGATCAGCGTGAGAAACGAGTCCAACAGGTGGACGAAGACCTCAAGTGGCAATGACGGCCGCGGCGCATAGTAGGCGCGGAGAAGGCGAATTGGGCGGCTCTCGAGTTAATGATTTCACGAGTTATATATGCGTCATCGTATTTGCAGGAGCGCCAGAACGGACGAATGGCATTATGAAAAATCGGGAACCTCGCCGTGGTGTCCGATCATGTCGCCAAGTCCTCGGCGGTGTGGTCGGTGACGGACGCATTGCATCCATCACCGACCCTTTGCGCTTGATTTGACCATGGTTGCTCGCCCAGCATGTCCCCGCTTAGCGGTGCATCAACCAACCTGACACCGCCTGACGACATCACGGGGCGTTCACTCTTTTTAGTCGTCAGACTTGCTCAGTGCCCGGTTTGCGCTGCGCACAATGCTGCGGTGGAACTCGTACTGCGCGGTGACGAGGCGGTCGGCCAATTCGATCGCGGCGTCGACGATCGTCGTGCGTAGGGGTTGGAGGCTCTCAGGAATCGCCTCATCTACTGTGTGTCGGAAAGTACGCAAAGCCTCGCTCGCGGCGTGCTGTCCCGCTTTGGCCGATTCACGCACCTCGTCGACTAGGTCTGCCGCTCGGGGCGCCACGGTCTTCGTCTCAGTACCGGTCATGTCGAAATCTCCTCTGCTTCTGTGTTGTTCGCTGATGAACTGCGACGCTAATCGCACCGGGCGGTCGGCCGATAAGGGCGAAGGTCACAGAGTAAGGGGCCGATGGTCTCTCTTGATGCGTTCAAGTAGATTGCCCCGACGTCGCCGCAGATCGACTCCGCCCTTAACACCTGTCACGTCGCCACCCTCAGGTAGTGAGGGGGTACCGCAGCCGTGCCGCGATGCCGTCAGCGGGTTCTAGGGACCCGTTCGCGCGGACCAAGGATGCGCCGATCGATATCGCGACGAACGGCAGCGCCTCATCGGCCCTCAATGTCCGAGTCGGCGCCACCCCCTGCTCAGACAACACGTCGGCGTTTAGAGCTATGGTCGTGAGATCGTCACCCGCGAGCACCGTTTCGTCTCCGACGTCGCCGATGATCAGCGTCTCGACCGCACCTTCGCGCAGTGCAGCACACACCGGCGCGAGACCTTCGACGGCGAGGCCGGACCGGCGTCCTTTCTCGGCACGAAACCGTTCGGCGGCCTCGCGGCTCACGGCGAGGCGCCGACGCTCGAACTCGGCCTCGATCGCGTGACGGACCTCGTCATCGACACCCGTGTTGCGCGCGCCGACAGTCAGGTCCACCACGCGCGTCGCAACTCGCTCGGGCAAATCGGCGATCAACTCGGCGCGCGAGCGGTCCTGACCGACCACGAAGACGGCTTCCGCCTTGGAGCCGTCCATTAGTTCGGTGAGCCGGTCCGCCACGGCACGAACGTTCTTCCGGACGGCTTCCTCAACCCGATGCCGGTCCTCCCCCCGATGTTGCGGATCGCCGTGACCTGTGCTCGCGGACTCTGGAGCGTTGTGCACGGGGTAGCCGCCGGCTTCCACCGTGTCGGACCGGACGGTGTCGCTCTGGTAAACCGTGATGTCGGCGCCGACCCGGTCGACCGCCACCAAGAGGTAGTTTGGGTGCACAACGCCGGACTCGAGCAATGGGACGATGTATGGAAGCTCGGATATTCGAACAACAGTGGACGCCGGTGCCCTGATGAGATGTTCATTCAGCAACACCCTGTGGGCTCCGGCAACGACGCCGCGCCCGCTTCGGCCGACGGGGGGGCGTACATCGAGAATGGCGCGCTCGACACGAGAGATGAGGGCGCCGTCGGCGCCCTGTTCCTCAAGCTCTTTGCGTATTTCGTGCCATTTGACGTCGAGTTGGGCGGCGGCGTCTTGAGTGTCGTGCGAGTCTTCGAAGTAGATCGAAGCGAACGGCCCTGGAGTATCCACGAGCTGTCGGAAGCGTTCTAAATTCATCGTCTCTGGTGTTGGTAGGTCTGCCGTCAAACCGCAGAGTGGTGGACGTTTGAACCGGAGATGACTGTCCCAGTGGGGGTGGGCGTTGGTGTCTGCGCCTGTTGAGCCAATGGGGCCGCGATCGGCGGCTCCGGAATTGTCGAGGCAGCCGCGGTTTCGCGGGCGAAGAAGGCACCGACATCGCCGATCGCACTCATCAACTGCGCCGGGAATACCACAGTGGTGTTCTTGTCGACCCCCAGCTCGATCAACGTCTGCAGGTTGCGCAGCTGCAGCGCCAGGGGGTGGGCCATCATGGTGTCCGAGGCATCACCGAGTGCGGCTGCAGCCATCGATTCACCTTCGGCGGCAATGATCTTCGCGCGTTTCTCCCGCTCAGCCTCGGCTTGGCGGGCCATCGCCCGCTTCATGCTGTCGGGAAGCTGGATGTCCTTTAACTCGACCAACGTCACCTCTATGCCCCATTCCAGGGTGATCACATCCAGGATCTGACGGATGCTCGCGTTGATGACCTTTGTGTCGGCCAATGTCTCGTCGAGGGTGTGCTGGCCGACGACATTGCGCAGTGTGGTTTGGGCGATCTGACCGATCGCGGCGTAGACATTCTCGATGACGACCACCGACTTCACCGCATCCACCACCCGGAAATACGCGACGGCGGCAATGTCGACACTGACGTTGTCGCGGGTGATGATGCCCTGCGACTGGATTGGCATCGTGACGATGCGCAGCGACACCTTCCGCAACTGGTCGATGACCGGGATGATGAACCTCAGGCCGGGTTCCCTGACACCGATGACCCGCCCGAGCCGGAACCACACACCCTTCTCATACTGGGTCACCACCCGTATAGACAACCCGGCCATAATCAACGCGACGACGACGGCAACAATGACGACGACGGCTATGTTCACGTCACTCTCCTCAACGACGGAATTCGCGGTCAACACGGCGATCATGTTGTCCCGCAGTGCTGCCGCGGAACCGCATTGCCGCTCGATTGACTCGAACCAGCGAATTCGTGCAAAATCTCGGCTGCTCGTTCTCACCATTCGCGTGTGGGTATCAGAGGCGCAAGTGCCAAAGGTCCTCATGGTGGGTGCGCGCGCTAGTTGGCATTGCCCGGGGCCAGCCTTTCTCAGAGTCCGACGACGCCCTGTCACCACTGCGCGGGAGGCATGGGGTCACCTGCCTGATGCCGGCTGGCGCACCCGACCCCTGTCAACTACCCGAGCCGGGGGACCCGGCCATAACGACCAAGCGCAGGTTCCCAGTTGAGACAAGCGAGGTAGCAATCGCGAGGGCATGTGATGAGGGGCGGTAGTGTCGATCGGCGCCTGAGCCGAGGACTTCAGACCCTGGTAGAAAAAGCGCCCCGTCACGCAGGCTTACGCCATGGCGCACAGTTTGGGGCGGATCGCACTGGTGGGTGCTGGTTTGTATGCCGCGAGACGGTATTACCGACAGTGGGGAGCCACCAAGGAAGAGTGTCAGATGACCCTGCCCGGTGATGAGCTCGTGGGCGAGCCGAGAATGCAAACGACAGAGGCGATTTGGATCGATGAGCCCGCCGGCTCGGTCTGGCCATGGCTGGTGCAAATGGGCCAGGACCGCGGCGGCCTCTACAGCTATGCGGTGCTGGAAAACCTCATCGGGCTGCAGTTTCATAACGCCGACCGAATTCATCCCGAATGGCAGCGCCTTGGCGCGGGAGATGTTGTGCGGTTGGTGCCCAAGGGCTGGATGGGGCTGCGCGACGGCGTGGCGTTGCGTGTGGCGGAAGTGATCCCGGAGAAGTCGATCGTGTTGCGTGCGGCGCCCGCTGAGCAGCTCTGGGACGCGGTGTGGTCATTCCACATCGTGCCTCATTGGGAGGACCGCTGCCGACTGCTGATTCGCAGCCGGACGCGATTGCATCACCCTGGCGAGGTGCTGGCGATAGAACTTGGCGGGCCAGCGGCAGCACTGATGACGCGCGGAATGTTGCTTGGAATCAAACGCCGCGCCGAAGCCCAGCGCGACCACGAGCTGGCGGCGCATCCAGGCATCGTCTCGCGAAATCTCCCTTTCTCTCAACGCTGACCGTGGAGTGACGCGGAAATGTGGACGGCGTCGAGCACGGAATGGTCGAGCATGGAACACGACATACGCGAAAACATCCCAGTGGGACAAGGCCGATCGAGCGCTTACGCGGTGCGTACCACGATTACGGGGACTTCCACCGATTGCGCCACCGCGGAACTCACCGAACCCAACCATGTGCTTGCGAATCCGCCACGCCCCCGACTGCCGACCACCACCAATTGGGTGTGCTGAGACTCACGAATAAGCCAGCGGGCCGGCTGATCGCAGACGAGGTGTCGCTGCACATGCACGTCGGGATACTGTTCCTGCCAGCCGGCAAGCCGCTCGCCCAGGATTTCATGTCCCTGGCTCTCGTACTCGTGCCAGTCCATGCCCAGAATCGGGAAGACTCCCACATCGCTCCACGCGTGCAACGCCACCAGACCCACCTCGCGGCGTGACGCCTCGTCGAAGGCTAGAGCCGTCGCGGCTTCGGAGGCCGGCGATCCGTCGATACCCAGCAGGACGGGGGCGTCGATGTCCGAAGAGGAGGGTTCGGGGCGAATGACCGCAACCGGACAGCTCGCATGGTGCACCAAGCCGGTACTCACCGAACCCAGCAGCAGCCGGCCGAGCGCACCCGTTCCGCGGCTGCCGACGACGATCATCTGCTTGTTCTCGGATGCGTGAACCAATGTCGATACAACGCTTGAGTTCAGGGTCTCGGTGTGGACATCGGTGAGCTGTGACTCAGGCACACAGGCTTGCACGATCTTGTGCGCTTGCTCGAGAACATGCCGCGCGTTGTCTTGCTGCCATTCGGTGATGTTGACATCCATCGGCCCCATCGGCCAGCTCGCGACCACAGGTGCGACCACATGCGCCAAAGTCAGTGGCGCACGACGCATTACCGCTTCATGAGTTGCCCAGCGGATCGCGGCGTCCGATTCCGCTGATCCGTCAACACCGACCAAGATGCCGGTCCTGGTTGCAGATTGGGACATCTGGTGTGCTCCTGTATTCGTGGGTCGGGTATCAACGGTAGTTGTGGGCTGTCGGTACGAGTTCGACCCTCATGAAATTGTCGATCCCGAACCGCTTGTTGAACACTTGCACGGTGTCGTGAACCGAGGTCGTCATCCGTTGTGCCTGATCGTGTTCTGCACCGACGCCGCGCGGGACTGTGCCCGTTCGTCGGCCACCTTCTGCTCCTCCGGCTTGACGATTACGGCGTCTGACCCGGGAAACACCGTTGCCACATGACCGGTGGCGAGCCACCGCACCACGTAGGGCGGCGAGCCGTCAGCGGAATGCACCTCCGTGATGAGGCCGCGCTGATTGGCCTTGTCAATCGTGGTCCCCTTGACCACGAGCCAGTCACCTACGTGAGCCCTCATTGGATCGCTCCTTCCGTTGCCGCATTCAGTGGCGAATCTGCATGACTTCGCTCAACGGGCGGCGCGGCGTCGGTGCCGGGGTCTCCTCGAGCGCCGGCGCTCTGCCCACCCGAATCAACAGTTGCGGGAAGGCTGTGGTGCCGAGCAGGCTCTGGATCACGGCGCGGCTTTCCGCCAACTCGGTGATGTGCGTCAGCGTGCACGTCGCGAGTCCGGCCATGGTGCATTCCAGCAGCACGGTGGACAGCGCCTCACCGCAGTTGAGTGCATCAGCCTTGGTGTCTTCAGGCGTCGACAAGACGAGTACCTTCGATTCGTCCACCTGGACATCGGAGCGCCGATCGCTGTGCTGCGTGACGGGGAATTCGCGGTTGATATCGACTCGCGCGCGCTCTTCCTCAGACACCAGCGCACTGGGCGGTACGCCCTGATAGAGACGAAAAGGCTCCGTCCACCAATGCAATTCGTCGTGGTAATACTCGTCGTACCGCCGAAAGGACTCGGTAAGCCGGGATGCCTCGGCCAATGTCGGCCGCAGGTCGTCAGCCAGTACGTCGAGGGTGGCCTTGCTATGGTCGAGAGTCCTGCGTAGCACCGGTTCGAAGGACTCCCAATGGCTGGGTGCATGGAACGGGAGCCGATCGGTCCGCCGGCTCAGTATCGCGTCGGCCCGGTCACGTTCGGCGGTGGTGACGTAGTGAGCGGGAGCGAAGTCGAGCGAAGCGAGATGGTCGCGGTCATTCGGGTTGGGAAAGGGGTCGACGTTGGTTTTCCATCCCGCGGCGGCCATCGCGATGCGGAAATGATCCAGGGCCGCGCCGCAGCTGATGATCGCCTCGCGGCCCGACCTGTCGGCCGAGCGCACGACTCGTTCGTGGTCGGCGAACAGGTCTACCGCTGCCTCACGTACGACCCACCGCCACGGCTGGCTGTTGTGGAGCGAGGGCGCCCGGCAGGCCACGTGGATGGCCCTGGCGATGATCTCGGTGTCCGCGGTCGTTTGAGTCATGGATATTCGCCTCCTGTCGATTTCGAGCCTAGGGTTTACCACAGCGCATACCAGGGTCATTGGTCCTTGTCGACCCCGCCATTTGGCCCGATGGCCGAGGCCGTCGGACCACTTCGCCTGCGTGGCGGCAAGCCGGACAATGTGATCCATGGATCAGACCATGACCGCCGGGGCAGCGGCATGCGCGTCGGCCACCGTATCGATACCATGTGCCGAGATCCGCGAAACCCATACGGGTATTGTGGTTCTCATCGGCGACAGGGCATACAAGGGCAAGAAGCCGATCACAACCGACTTTCTGGATTTCAGCCGACCTGACAATCGCGAACGGGCCTGCGCGCGCGAAGTGGAACTCAACCGCCGACTCGCGCCTGACAGCTATCTAGGCATCGCTCACCTGAGCGACCCGTCAGGTGGACCTGCCGAACCCGTGGTGGTGATGCGCCGTTATCCCGATCCGAGCCGGCTGTCCGCAATGGTGCGAAACGGTGATCCGGTCTCGTCGCCGCTCGAGTGTGTCGCCGAAGAGATCGCGCGGTTCCACGATCGAGCCGACCGGGGTCGCGTGATCGACGCACAGGGCAATGTCCGTGCCGTCGGGGCTCGCTGGAAGGAGAACATCGGCGAGCTCGAACGGTATGCGGGCAAAGTGGTATCCGCGGAGAAGGTGTGCGAGATCGGCAGCCTCGCGACTCAATTCATCGCCGGCCGCTCCGCTCTCTTCACCGCGAGAATCGAAGATCGGCGAATCGTCGACGGACACGGCGACCTGCTGGCTGACGACATCTTCTGCTTGCCCGGCGGGGTGGAGATACTGGACTGTCTCGAGTTCGACGACGAGTTGCGCTACGTCGATGCGATAGACGACGCCGCTTTTCTCGCAATGGATTTGGAGTTCCTCGGCGCAAAGGACCAGGCCGATTTCTTTCTGGATCAGTACACCCGGCGCAGTGGCGATGCGGCGCCGTCGCCGCTGAAGCACTTCTACATTGCCTACCGCGCGGTTGTCAGGGCCAAGGTCGACTGCATCCTGGTCGGGCAGGGCCATGCAGAGGCCGCTCGTGACGCGTCCAGGCATCTCGACATCGCGGTCTCGCACCTGCGCGCCGGTGCGGTCCGGCTGCTCCTCGTAGGCGGTGGACCCGGCACGGGAAAGACCACCGTGGCGCACCGGTTAGCAGAACGGGTGTGCGCGCAGGTGATCTCCACGGACGAGGTGAGACGCGAACTCCAGGAGTCGGGCGACGTTTCCGGAACGGCCGGTCTGCTCGGTCGTGGTCTGTACTCGCCACAGCACGTCGCCGCCGTCTACAAGGAGGTGCTGCGCCGCGCACACCTGCTGATTGCGGGTGGGCAGTCAGTGATCCTGGATGGCACGTGGCGTGATCCGCACCAGCGGGCCAAGGCCCGTGAACTTGCCCGTAAGACGCAATCGGCGGTAGCCGAGATCCTGTGTGTGGCCTCGGCCGAGACGGCGGCAGCAAGAGTCGGCGGCAGACCCCCGGGCGATGCTTCTGATGCCACACCCGGCGTTGCGAAAGCGCTGAGCGTCACCGGTCAGGACTGGCGCGAAGACTGCCGTGTCGACACCACCCAGCCGCTGGTGGACTCGATCCGTGTGGCCGAATCGCTGTGGCGCGACATGGTCTGACCAGCAAACCGCATCGGGACTCCGGCAGCTGCTGGGATCTGTCCGACCGACATCGGACGAGCTATCACACCACCACCCCACGGGTCATAGTTGATGCATCCCGGAGGCTAAGTTACCGGTCTTTGATGACTTTCGTCCCTATAGCAGCCGAGGCCGTGACGAGAGTATGAGGGCATTACATGGGAACGAAGGGATTCCGCGATGAGGCCTGCCGGGCAGTTCGAATTAACTACGAGCCAGCTGGATGCCATCGCCTGGGACTTTCTCGGTTCCGAATTCGCAGAACAGATCTACGCCGACTGGCCGATGGACCGCCGCCTCGACGCTTTCCTGCGCCACCACGGCCAGGACGGCGTCGCCTACGACGGCGCCGCCTACGACGCTCTCCTGCAGCGAGTCATGGCCAACATTCGTCGCGCGCGTCAGCTGGGCCACCTCGCCTCGCCGGACAACTAGGAGCATTCGCCGCGAGGTGCGGAGACCGGTTCCCGATCACCTCGCCGCACTCGCGGCCCAGGAAAGCCGCTTGCTGCAGGCTCGTCAGGCCGGTGTGCTTACCGCGACGAGACGTTCCACCGCGCGCTCGATGCCGCGGGCGAGGTCATCGACGTCCGGTGCGGTGTCGTAGTCACCCGTGATGCCGAAGACCAGCTTGTCGGCATAACTCACGATCGCGATTCCCGTGCGAAGCCCAAGGGCGATCGGTGGAATCGGCAACATGCGCAACACCTTTCGTCCCATGACCTGCGTGTGATGCCGCGGGCCGGGCACGTTTGTCGCCACGGTGACAACGCTTCGTTGGGGTAGCCGGGTCGCCGCGCGAACGGCCCACGCCGTCAGCGGGAACGGAATGATGTTCGCCGCCGAGATCAAGACGTGTCCCGCCTGGCGCTGCCCGCTGTGTTTCGCCCGTGTCAATCGCCTATGTACGGTTTGCAGTTGGTCCTCGGGGTCTGACTTTTCGACCGGAAGGTACGGAAGCATCAGTGACACCCGGTTGTCGAGCTTGCCGACGGCGTCGTTCGAGCGCACCGACACGGGTACCAGCGTTCGCAGCGAATTGCGTTGCGGTTTCTCGCCCCGACGAATCAATACCGCACGAAAAGCATCGGTGATCGCTGCCAGCGCGACATCGTTGAGCGTCACGTCGAATGCGTCGGACACCTGAGCCACGTCGTCAAGGGACACCTCAGCCGCCGCGTAACGCCGCATCGTGGCGACGGATCCGACCAGCGAATTGGGTGTTGACCGCAGCAAGCCATCAACGATCTCGATTGCCCCGCCCAAGGCGCGTGTGGCGCCGCCCAACAGGGCTGTTGATGTATGCCACATGCTTTTGATCCACTGCCGCGGGTCCGCGGTTAGCTGTGGCAACTGGAAACCGCGCTGTGCCGGTTCGCTGGCTGCCCGGATCTTCGTCGCGTAGGTTTCGCCCTCGCCGTCGTCACTCAGTCCGGCGAGCATGTGCATCGTCGCGATCCCGTCGGCTATGCAGTGATGCAGTTTCATGATCATGGCCCACCGGTCGTCCGGCAGGCCCTCCACGATCCAGCACTGCCACAACGGACGGTCCCGATCGAGTCGGCGTTCCATCACATCGGCGGTCAGCCGGAACAGTGCCGCGTCGTCGCCCGGGTGCGGCAGTGCGACTCGATGCACGTGATGGGAGATGTCGAAGTTCTCGGCGTCGACCCACTCAGGCGCTTGAAGATCCAGCGGATGTATGCGCAGCACCTGCCGGAATCGCGGCACCACAAGCACTCGCTCCGCGAGGCCCGACATAAAGGCGTCGTCGTCAGGAATCGGCCCTTCCAGGACCGACACGGAACCGATCGCAAGGCTTATGTGCCGGTCGGAATCCTCGGCTTCGAGAAAGCCGGCGTCAAGCATTGACAAACTCTCCATGACAACACCGTGCACTCTCGCACTCCGCCAACGGAAGGGGCGAAAGTCCCGATGTTGGCGGCCCTCTGACACCCGCCGCCGCGACATCAGATTAGGTGGCGATGGTCCTCGTGGGAAAGCCAGCGACTGACCGGGACTGACCGGCCGAGCGCCAATCAATTATTCGCGCCGCGACGTTGTGGCTGTCACCTTCTGAGTCGGATTGAGCCGAATTGATAACGGCGCCCGGTGATCTCGGAGGGTGTGACACGCACGAAATGTTCCTTCGCCGGCGAGGTCCACGACAGCAGTTGTGCTCGCTCCGCCTCGTCGAGGTCGTCGTTGTGGTGGAGAATGCGGGCCGTGCCCCTGACGATCACGCTCCAGCCCTCGGTGACGTTGTGGTCGTCGGCTTCGAACAAGACCTGATTGTTGATCGCGGCACTGACCAACTTGGTTCCCTCAGCAGTGCGGAACAGCACCGTGCGACGCTGCACGACGAAGTTCACAGGAAAGATCTCTGGTTGACCATCGACGGTGGTAACAATCCGCCCTAGTGCGGTAATGGCCAACAGATCCCAGCATTCATGCTCCGACAGGATGGTGGACGGGTCATTCGCTGTCGTCATGAGACGCTCCTGTGAATCGCAGCGACGAGGGGTGTGTCCACTCCGATCGGGCCGATCTTTGCCGCACCACCGGGTGATCTCAGTGGGGCGTCGCGGCCCGGTAGCGTCACGTTGAAGAACGCGGCGTTGTCGGCGAGATGCCGCCGCTGCTCGTCGGGCAGATCAGTCTCATAGTGGATAGCCCCTACGCGGCAAATCAGCTTGCATGCGCCGCAATCCACGCATTCCTCTGGGTTGATATACAGAGAGCGACTCCCTTCGTAGATACAGTCCACGGGACACTCCTGCACACACGACTTGTCCATCACGTCCACACAGGCGGCGCCAATCACATATGTCATAACCCGCACGTTACGGTGTCGCTGGGAGCAACGCATGAGTCGAAATGCCCCCCATGCGGGGGACGAACGTCCCGCTTCGCTGCCGATCCCGTTTTGAGGCGATGCCGTGGCGACAATACGAGCTGATCACGCACACCCCCGTCGGCTTATCGTCTGTAAGGGCGCGATCTGATCAGCCAGGGGTTGGCACCGCTAACAAACTTCTACGGTGTTTCACGTAATTTCTCATGGGTACCTATAGACGTCGGCGACCCCCTGGTAGTAGTCGGCGGGCATCACGGGGCCGGGCTGCCGCTGGCCACCACGAAATTCGCTGTGGCCGCAGCGTTGCGCAGCGTTTCGGGGTACTCGGCCCGCTCGCCCGGCCGTCGACACTTGTGACAAGCCGCCGCTTTGCGCGCTCGCCAGCAGCTTGCAGCTGTCGAGTTCAGACAAATCGTGGTCCCGTCACCGGGCGTCGGCTCGGCTCAGCGCCCGCCACGCTGTGGTGAGCCGATGACCAGCACCGAACACTCGACGTGGCCCAGCACGGGGTGGGAATGCGGCCCGACGAGCTGTGCGACCTCACGCGCGTCGCCGCGGCCGATCACTGCCAACTGGATACGTGCTTCGTTGTCGGCCAAAAGGCCCGCGATTCCGGTGCGCGTGGCCACCGTGTAGATACGCAGGGCAGGGTAGCGTGCCCGCCACGTCTGCACGCGTCGGTCGAGTTCGTCACAGGAGGTCTGTCGGCCATGTTCGTGCCACACACCCAGCGCAAGAACGGCGGCGTGGCGGCGTTGTGCCTCCTCCATCGCGTGTTCGACGACGGTATCGTTGTCGCGCGAGAAGTCAATGGGCACCACGATCCAGTTGCTGCGGGTTCGACTGTGGTCATGATGGGCGCGGATGATCGCGATTGCGCAGTGAGCTCCCTCGGCGAGGTCAGCGGCCGTCGAACCCAACAGTGCGCGGCTGAAACGGCCGATGCCCGCTGACCCCACGCAGACCATGTCCGCGTCGCGCGATTCGGCGATCAACGCCGCGCCGGCATCACCGCGAAGCAGCGCAGTTTCCACCTTGACGGGTTTTCCCGTGGCTGTCACCGCCTCGGAGGCGATGCGCAATACAGCGTCGCCGTATTCGACTTCAAGCGAATCGTCGGTTACTGCGACGAGATTGGCCCCTGCGGGGACGGGTGGGATGACGTGAACGAGACGCAACGGTATCTCTCGGCTGACCGCTTCATCGATCGCCCACAGTGCGGCGCTGATCGAGGCAGGTGAGCCGTCGATGCCCACAACGATCGACGGTAGGGACTGGGTGTCGTTCATCGCTTGCTCCGATCTCTTACCGTGCGGTCGATTTACGTCGCCCGCTGTCTTGCACGTGACGTTACCGACGGTGGCGGTGCTCGGATCGGGTCGAAAGTCACCGGCACGGCGCCGTTGGTCCTCGCCGTGTCACGGTCAGACCCGCGCAGCGGCAACGGTGTTCGCCGGACAGGCTCCTCGTGATGTTCAAAGCGTGTGCATTGCGGGGTGGGCGCGCTCTGCCGCCGGCCGTAGCGACCACTTATCTGTAATACCGACCAGGCCGCACGAAAAATTGAGGTTAGGCTGAACCCCTATGACGCACGTCGGCGACGCCGGTGACTGGCGCGCCTTGACCGACCAATTGACTCCCGAACAGATCGCAGAACTGGAGCGCACCGAGCAGTCATGGGAACGGACGGCTCAATCGCGGTCGCCCTACTTACGCAATGCGTCTACCTCCGGGGAGGATCGGCGGCGCGAGCTGCTGTCGATGGCGCGCCTTCGGGCAAAAGAGAACAGCGTGACGGCAAAACTAGACCAGCTCGCCCTCATCGCCGCCCCGCCGGATATATCCCAGATGGAACCGTGGGACGAGCAGCATCAGGACAACGGCGTATGGTTCCGCGACTTCAAAGGTGCCGCGTGGCCGGTTGCCGAGTGGCAAAAAGTTGCTATCGAAGGCCGCCAGTATGAGGACGGCCGCTGTGAGCGCGCGATCCACCTGCGGCCCCACATCCCATATGAAATTGAGCGGTCGGGAGAGCCATTGGGGTGGGCAGGGGTGCCGTCGTCGGATACTCCTCTGAGCCCGGCGGAGACCAGCAAGCTGGCGGAGGTGCTGCGCAAGGCCGCCGGGCGAATGGAGGAACAATGCGACGTCGGCCCGCCGGCCGCCGCGGCGCAGGCGGTCCGGAGGCGATGGCGAACCGGTGAGTGGTACTCGGTCGTCGGTGCACGCATGTTGGTCGAGCCTTGGCAGGATCCTGTCGGTCGCTATGCGCCGCGAATCTGGGTTATTCCTGGCACTGGACCCGGATGGACGCCGGTGCAGGCACGGGAGCTGGCCACCGTCCTGGACGAGCTGGCCACCGCCCCGGACGAGGTCGCCGGGAAGAATGCCGCACCCGGAGCTGAAGCGGCGCCACCGCGCGCGGTAGTGCCGCGTTCCCCGTCGACGGGACTGATTGCGCAACTACGGGGAGGCTCGGCGTGGTGGCGAGCCTTTTCGATAGCCCTTGCAGTCACCGTCCTTGCTCAATTTGGGTTGATGTGGCAAGGAGTCTCGCGGTGGAACAGTGGCGTCGCCGCGTGGGGTTTCATAGCCGTCGCGCTCATTGGTTTTGGACTGTTGTTCGTGGGAGAACGTCGGCCCAATAGGGTGATTAGCGTCTGGGGTCTGATAATTCTGTTCGGCGGCGCCATTCTGGATCTGGTTCTCATATCGGTGTCCCCAAACTAGCGGAACAGGCGGGCCCGCCGACCTAACGCCCGCATCGTCGTGTCGGTCGGCCGCCGTGAAGAAAAGGGCTCCGACGTCAACATCGCCGCTCCACCCCAACCCTTCGCCTCGACGCCAGGTCCTTACAGGAGGGTGGGATCGCTAGGATTCGGCTGGAATTCGTGACGCCGGGGCGGTCCCCCGGGGCTGGCCTTAACTCTCGGTAGGAGAGGAGCCGTTGATGGCCCGGGCGCAGGCAGGATGGTATCCAGACCCGTCGGGGACACCGGGGCAGCGCTATTTCGACGGTACGACATGGACGCAGTGGACCTGTGCGGCAGATCGTGGCTCGGCACCGCAGGTGCGTTCCGATCAGCAACGCGGCATCGATGCACTCCGTCGTGGCGAGGCCGGAGATCTCGTCGGCGCGGTCAGGGACTCGAAGACGGGCTGTACGCGTCTGTACATCGGCCGGTGGTCGCCAAGCCGGTGGTGGGGCTGGGTATTGCGACGGGCGCCAAGCGGCCGGTGGCGAAGCGCACAGGCAGCTGAAGCCTCGCCGGTCCCGGCCTGACACTGTCACGCCGTCATGGCGTCGCAGGGGTCTGGCAATGGTGTGCGAGCTGTGGTCAAAACCGTCACTGGCGAGTTGTTCACGTGGCTCGACCGTGCCTGGTAATCAGTGCGCAAGCTCGAACTTTTCAACGTTTGGATCGATGCCCGACGCCGTCGCGGCATGAATTCCAGTGGCAACAGCACGAATAGCGCCGGCAGCAAGTGGCGCATCGACACCAGCGCGTAGCGACGGTCACCAAGCGTGTGGAATTTGCGCAGGTAACGGGACAGCGATTCCAGCGCGATGAGCGGGTCCAGAAGATGGATCAAGCCGTAGAAGACGCTTTGAACACGTCCGCGACCGGAATCGGTGAATAGCTCGGGGAACGCCGCGAACGCCAGTGAAATGCGCTGTGCACCGCAGGCTCTCGCCTCAGAGATCATGTCAACCGACAGCCGCTCGTCGATCCCGTTCGGCGCGCCAGGCCGCCGCCACGGAACGTCCAGCGACACGTCGCTGCCACCGCCGGCCACGGCGTACCGATGAAATCCCTGCACCTGCCCGGAGCGGTCGCGCGCGATGATCAGCTGGATGCCCGGATAACGGCCCTCGAGCGCGCCGTCGAGGATCATCGAAAAGCCGCGCTCGAAGCGCGCCCCGCGGCCCGACAGATACATCACCTCGGCCAGTTCGGCCAGTAGCTTGTCGTCGATTCCTTGTTCGTCGACGACCTCGGTGGTGATGCCGCCGTTACGCGTGCGTTGCACCGCCTGGCGCAGGTTGCGGTATTTGCGCCCGACCATGTCGAACCCGGCCACATCGACAACCACGTCACGGCCGATCGGCACGTGGTGCAAGGAATGGCCGACCATCGCCGGGTCACTCCAAAGCTCACGCCGCCGCTCGCTGCAGCCCAGCACCATGATCCGCCAGCCCCTGGTGTGGCACATCGCGAGAAAATCGGCGACAAGCTCGCCAAACCGGCTCTCGTCGCCGATCGGATCACCGCTGACTACGGCGAACCCCATGCGGGTGCGGTAGGCGATCGCCGCGGTCCTGTCGGCGTTGAAGTGATAGCTCTTCAGCGCCTGCATCGCGAACGGCGCAAGCGGATCGTTGGGCGTCGCATTGATCAGTTCGCAAACGCGCGGCAGCGCCTCCGGCTGAGGCCGTGACCCCGTCGGCCACATCAGCACCAGGCCCGCCCCAGCAACCAGCAGATTGCCAAGCAGGCCGAAGGACAACAGGTGGGCGCCCAAGCCAGCAAGCAACACCGCTCCGGCGGCGCCGGCGTGCGTGGCGGTCACCGGCCTGCCCAGAACGATGCCGCGAGCGATCAGCGCGACGGCGGCGAAGATCGTCCATAGCCAGGCCAGCCGGCCCCCGGCGTGCCAGTTGTGGTGGTGGTCGCGGGCCACCAGCATGACCAGGCAGCAGAACATGCTGAGCACCGCCAGCCCGCCGATCCACCGCGCCGCCAGTCCGGACCCGGCGACCCGGACGGCGCGCCGGTCGCCGTGGATGGTGAGGGACGGCAGCGACGACGGCGCGACTTTCAGCACCGTCCGCACGTCCGGCAATGAGGCGATCCGCATCGTTCTTCTCCCTTGGTGATGGTGGCGTTGAGGAGAAGCGTTTCCGGGAGCGCTTGGAAAAACCTTGGAAGATGTCTGGGCGCCGGGCAGACCGGCAACGGGTTCGCTGACGTGACCGCGGCGGCAACACCCGGGCACGTCTACTACCTCGTTCAGGGACCCGCCCCTCCCGGTAGATAAGACCATGCGGTGATCATCGGCGGCATCATGACGACCGCGCCCGCGGTGGCGGCTTCTTCTAGCCACCGCGGCAACAGCGTGTCGATGTCGGCGAGATCATCGGTGACCAAGCCCAATTGTTCGGCGATGGGAAGCATCAAGCGCCATACCTCCATCGCGTAGGCGAAGATATCGGGGTCGTTGACTCCGCCAATCGGCGCCGCAAGGGCCAGCTGTGGCGGGGGCAAGCCCGCGCGCTCAAACAGGCCGTGCAACGTCGTGCCGAACCCGGGGTCCAGCCCAACGGCCCGAAAGGCGCTGACAATACCTTCTGCCACCGCCCGAAACTGGGGTGTCTCTGGGACGCTCCGCACCGCGCCGATATCGGGCTCGCAGAACGCGATCACACCGCCGGGCCGCACCAGCCTGGCGAGCTGGCGCAGTGCCGACTCCGGATCGGGCAGGTGCATCAGGATCAGCCGCCCGACAACGGCGTCGACCGGTTCGTCCAGAACGATGTCGCCGATCGTGGCCTGCTCGAAAGAGACCCACGACAGGCCCTGCTCGGCGGCCCGAGTGCGGGCGACCTCGATGATCTCGGCCGCGGCGTCGACACCCAGCACGGTTCCGCCGGACCCGACCAGCTGGGCGGCCACGAAGGACACATCGCCGGGGCCGCAGCCCACATCCAGCACCCGCATCCCCGGCCGGAGACCGGCCCGGCGCAGTGCGTGCTCAGTGTCGTTGTCGTACAAGCGTGCTTGCAGCAGCAGCCGCCGAATTTCAACATCGGCGTGACCCAACACATAGGTGTGCTGCGTAGTCGACGGCTCGGTGCTCATCAATACCTCCAGCCGGTGATGCTCGCGGTCTCGACGCAATTGTGAATCTAAACCTTATCGACAAATAAATCAAGCGACTGATATGAAAAACTGTCTGACTGGCGACGACGGATGGCGACGCCCGAAGTGGGAACGGCGGCCGCCCGGGAGATCTCGATCATCGCGATTGGATCTCTTGCCGGTCGATGAGGCTACGCAGAACATTGCTTCCAATCAGCACAGCACCGGGAGGCTTTGTGAGCAATGTCGGGTCAGGACCGCGTCCGGACGACAAATCTGACGTGGTATCAGCGTCGTGGGCCGAACGCGTCGGCCAAATTGGGGTGGACTGGTGGGCGACGATAATCGCCGGCGTCATCGTGTTGCTGGCAGTGGCCGGCCTGTTGCCGAAGATTCCGTGGTGATGGGATGAGCACCGCGCGAGTGGAAGAGGGCGAGGCCGCTGCCGGGCCGACGGTCACCGGTAACAACCTGCTCAAGTATGTGCCGGGCGTTTTGCTGCTGATCGCGATCGGTCTGCTCGGCAAATACGCCCAGATCTGGTGGAACGCCGCCGCACACCGTGAGGGGTGGACCGTCCCAGACATCGAATACGTGCTGTGGGCGATTCTCATCGGTTTGCTGGTCACCAACACCGTTGGTGTGCATCCGGTCTTCCGGCCCGGCGTAGGAACCTACGAGTTTTGGTTGAAGATCGGCATCGTCGCACTGGGGGTGCGATTCGTTCTTGGCGACGTGGCGAAGCTCGGTGGCATCAGTTTGGTTCAGATTCTGGTGGACATGGTGGTCGCAGGCGCGATCATCCTGACGGCGGCACGGCTGTTCGGGCTCTCGGGCAAACTGGGGTCACTGTTAGCTATCGGTACCTCGATCTGCGGCGTTTCGGCCATCGTCGCCGCAAAGGGGGCGATCAGGGCACGCAACTCCGATGTCGGTTACGCCATCGCCGCGGTTCTGGCTCTAGGCGCTGTAGCGCTGTTCACGCTGCCTGCGCTGGGACACGCCATTGGACTCACCGACCACGAGTTCGGCCTGTGGGCAGGTCTGTCAGTCGACAACACCGCAGAAACAACCGCCACGGGGTACCTCTACTCCGAACAAGCCGGCAAAATCGCCGTGCTGGTGAAATCCACACGAAACGCCCTCATCGGTTTCGTCGTCCTCGGGTTCGCCCTGTACTGGGCGTCGCGGGGTGAGGCCGACCAGATCGCACCAGGTCTCAAGGCCAAGGCCGTCTTCGTATGGGAGAAGTTTCCCAAGTTCGTCCTCGGTTTCCTGGCCGTCTCCGCAATCGCGACGGCGGGCTGGCTGAGCAAGGGCCAAAGCGCGAATCTGGCGAATGTCTCCAAGTGGGCCTTTCTGCTCACGTTTGCCGGAGTCGGGCTGAACACGAACATCCGAGAGCTGGCACGCACCGGATGGCGCCCGCTGGTGGTGGCCATCATCGGGCTTGTCGTTGTCGCCACCGTCTCCCTCGGACTCGTGCTGCTTACCTCACGTGTCTTGCATTGGGGCGTGCACGCCTGACCAAACGGCGACAGGCCGCGGGTAGGAGACTCGCCGATCGGATTGAGCCCGGACCACCACGGCGAGGCTGACGGTGGCGGGGTTCGGGGGGCGGGTGCTCACCGGGATAGCCCTCGACGAGGTGGGGGACGCCGACTTCGACGATCCTTGGACGGCCGATGACTGTCGAGGACATTCGTCACTGCCGCAACCGATTTCGCGCCGATCTCGGTGCCGCGCTGAGGCGCGCGGAACCGGCTCTCTAGTCTGAAGCGTGTGGAACGCGCCGATAAACATGCAGCGGGCGCGATGTCGAGGCGGGCCGCGCTGGCGGCCTCGATGTCGGCCGTTGTCGGCGGAGCCGTTCTCAGTACGTCGGCCTTCAGTTCGGCAACACCGCCGAAGGCCCCTCCCGCCACGATGCCAAAGGATGCGTTGATCACCCTCGGAGTCCAAGCCGGACCGCCGCCGGTCCCTAACAAGACCGGGATATCATCGGCGCTGAAGGTCGGCAGCGACATCTATCAGATCGATTGCGGCCTGGGCTCATTGAACGCATTCACCAACGCGGGCCTGCGATTCGACGACTTGAAAAGCATGTTCATCACCCACCTGCATACCGACCACATTGTCGACTACTTCAGCTTTTTCCTCTCCGGTGGCTACACGGCCTCGAAGGGCAAAGCGCCGGTGACGGTTTACGGTCCAGGTCCAGCCGGCGGCTTGCCGCCGAGCCAAGTCGGCGACCCGGATCCAGCCACAGTCGACCCCGGCAACCCAACGCCGGGGCTCACCGCCACCACCGAGGCTCTGCTCCAGGCGTTCGCCTACACCAGCAATATCTTCATCCGCGACATGGGTACCGACGATATCGAGGACCTGGTCCATATCACCGAGATCGCGGTGCCACCCGGGTCGGACTACCGCAACAGGTCGCCGGAAACCGACCCGTTCCCCGTGGTCACCGACGACAACATAGCGGTCACCGCGACGCTGGTCTCCCACTACGACGTGTACCCGGCCTTTGGCTTCCGCTTCGATCTAACGAAATCCGGTGTTTCCGTGACCTTCTCGGGTGACACCACCAAGTCCGAGAACCTGATCGCACTCGCCCACGACACTGACATCCTGGTGCACGAGGCGCAGTTCAGCCTCGATGATGCGTACTATCACAACAGGTTCCCTCCGAACTACCTACAGAACTCCCACACCTCGGCAGAGCAGGTCGGTGAGGTCGCCGCGGCGGCCAACGCCAAGCACGTGGTGTTGAGCCACTATTCGCCGACTGACCTGCCTGACTCGGAATGGCTCGCCGCGATCGGCAGGCACTACTCGGGCAAGGTCACCGTCGCGCGCGACGGCCAGGTCTTCGCCCTCTGATCCGCGCTAGTCGCCCGAAAGTTCGGGGATTCGCCCACCGAAGAGCCGTATCGCGTTCTCGGAGCTGACCTTTCGACGCACGGCGTCGTCCATCGGATAGGAGGCCAGGAACTCCGCGCCAGCCCGGTTGTCGTCCATTGGGTAGTCGACCGAGAACATCACCCGGTCGGCGCCGATCACCTCGAGCGTGCACGCGAAGGCCGGCGGGCTGAAGTTACCGCTGGTGGTGACGTGGAAATTGCTGCGTAGATACTCCGAAGGCAAGCGTTGCAGCCGGTGGTTTGAGCCGTCGCCGCCGAGACCGTAGTAGCGGTCAAGCCGGAAGGCGGCGAACGGCAGCATCTCGCCGAGATGCCCGATGATCATCTGCAGCCCCGGAAACCGGTCGAACAATCCCGAGTAGATCAGCCGCAACACATGCGTTCCGGTCTCCGCGGCGAACCCCCAGGATGCGAGGTGCAGACCCTCGCCGACATATGGGGCGAACCAAGCCTCCATAACCGCTGGATGCGGCGTCGTGGGGTGCAGGTAAATCGGTACATCCATCCCCTGGGCGCGCTCGAAGAGCCCCTCGTACGCCGGGTCGTCGAGATAGCGCCCCTGGCAATGCCCATTGATCAGCGCACCGACCAGGCCCAATTCGGTAACAGCACGTTCCAATTCGACCGCCGCGGCGTCCGCGTCCTGGGTCGCCAATGTGGCGAAGCCGCCGAATCGGTCGGGATTTCCGCGCACCGTCTCGGCCAGGTCATCGTTGGCGCGGCGGGCCAAATCGATGGCGCGCGCGACATCGGTCTCCGCCTGGACGCCCGGGTCGAACAGCGACAGGATCTGGAAATCGATGCCCGCGGCGTCCATCTGCTCGAGACGCAGCGGGCCCCGGTCGTACAACCGCTGATAAGCGATCTCATTGTTGGACCGCAGCCACGTGCCGACGACGTTGTCGGCGCTGGCCGGATCCCAGGCGTAATGCTCCTCAAGCGCGATCAATGACATGGCACCTCCGCGGTCGGTCGACGGTGACTAGACGGCCCGGGAAGCATAGGTCAACGCGCCGGCGGTGTCGTCTGGCGGGAGGGTCAGGCTACGCCGGATCTGAGTTCGGTCTGTGCGGCCGTGAGCGCGGCGCTCAGCTCATCGAGCGTGAGGGTGTCCGGACGGCTGAGGTGAATCTCGATCTGGTACTCCGGTTGACCCTCGTGCCCGAATATCGGCAGGACGACGAACTCTGTTGCCGGCAAGTCTTTTTCCAGCGTCCGGGCAATGGATCGTAGCGTCGCCATGGTCATCAGCTTGGTCAGCTGTCGGGCCACCGCATCGGTCGGCTCCAGAGACGCCAAGATGCCGGCCACCCGGTCGTGCAGGGGTGTGTGAGCGTCGTCGAACCGCCAGGCTCCGAAGCCGCGCGCGCGGATATCGGCGAGCACTTGCCGGTGCTGATCGATGTCGGCGCGGTTGAGCCGTGGCATGACCCCGCGCAGCCAGCGGTCCACGGCTGCGTCGTCTCGCCATGCCATTGCCACCAGACCGAACGGAGGGTCGATTGGGAAGCGTTGCCCGACAACGTGCTCCCCGTCGCTTCCGTGGCCCACAGCGTCGATGACAGTCAGGTGGTCGTTGTCGATTCGCGACATCGAGCAACGGGCTGCGAGAGTCTGATGAAGGCGGACCAATGCCGTTCGCCCGCGGTCGAGCAGCGGGAATTGATTGCGCAATCCCCGAACCAGCCCGAACAGGCCGCTGCCCAATTCATACCGGCGGTCGTCGTAACGGGCAACCCATCCGCCACGCTCGAGTTCGGCCAACACCAATGCGCACGTCGACGTGGTGATGCCGCACTGCCGGGCCAATTGGGCGGAGGTGCGGCCGCCGGACGACTCGGACACCGCGGTCAGAACATCCATCGCCCTGCGGGTCGGCGGGGACTTGGGCGTTGACGCGGGCACACCACCTCCCTAGGATTTCACCGAATACTAGCAGGTAACGTCCTAATATTTGGAGAGATAATGGCGATAAGGGTGGCGGTGTGGGGCCCCGGATCGATGGGGGTGATCGCGCTGCGGGGCGTGATCGATCACCCCGAACTCCAGCTGGTGGACCTCGTCGTGCACAGCGACGGGAAAGTCGGCAGAGACGCGGGCGAGCTGTGCGGGGTTGATCCGGTCGGCGTGGTCGCTGCCACCGATCCGGCCGCCCTGCTCGGTGGTGACGCCGATGTGGTGGTGTACGCCGCCGCCGCAAACCTGCGGCCGCTGGAGGCGATTGAGGACATGGTGTCGATCCTGCGCGCGGGCAAGAACGTAGTGTCGTGTTCTGTCGTGCCGTTGGTCTATCCCACGGCTGTCGACGGGGCGTTCACCGATCCGCTGCGTGAGGCGGCACTTTCAGGCGGCGTGTCATTTTTCACCACCGGCATCGACACCGGGTTCGCCAACGATGTGCTACCGCTGGCGCTTTCGGGGGTTGCCCGCAACATCGACTCGATCCGGGTTACCGAGATGTTCAACTACGCGACATACCCGGACAAGTCGGCCGTCTACGACATTCTCGGATTCGGCAAGCCGCCGGAGTATGCCGCCCTCGCGGCGACACCGGGCGTGTTCACCTTCGGCTGGGCACCGGTGCTGCACCAGCTGGCCGCAGGCTTGGGGGTTCGCGTCGACGACATCACCGAGGACGTCCAACGCGTCCCCGCGCCCACGTCGTTCGACACCCCAACCGGCTCGATCCCGGCGGGCACCATCGCCGCGATGCGATCCACGCTCACCGGACATGTCGCCGGCAAGCCGACATTCGTCGTCGACCATGTCACCCGCATGCACGACGACATCGCGCCGGATTGGCCGCAACCCAGCATCTCGATCCAGCCGCGCGACCTCGGCTACGGTGGCGCTTCGGGCCGAGGCGTCTACCGCGTCGAAATCGAGGGCTCACCCAGCATCCGGTGCGAGCTGGAACTGGCCGAAGACCACGACCACGACCTGGGCGCAAGGATGGCCGGAGCATCCCGAATGGTCAACGCGATTCCGGCGGTCTACGCCGCGGAGCCCGGTCTGTTATCGGCACTGGACCTGCCGCTGATCACCGGGAGGGGAGTGGTGAAACCGGCGCCGGGACCTTCACCGGACAGTCGGCTGGTCGGTCGGATCAAGCGTCTGGCCTGAGCGGGCCGTCGGTTGTCATCGACGGTTGTCGGTCGGCCTGTTTGGTGCCGATGAATTGGCCGATGAGATCGGCGGCCACTTCGGCACCGTCGCGTTCGCGGATCTGCTCGCCCAGGCGGACGGCGTTTCGGCGGTAGGCCGGAACCTGCAACACCGTCTCGATCGCTGCGTGGATGCGCTTCGGTTCCAGCGTGCTTTCGCAGCAACACGCCAGCGCCAACGTCCTGCAGGGCCGCACCGACACGCCGTTGATCAATCAAAGTATTCGCGGGCATCATCACCAGCGGAACGCCGAACGACAACGCTCGCATCGTCGTGCTGTGGCCGCCATGTCCGACCACCAGAGACGCAGTGGCGAGCACCTCGTCGTGGTCAAGCCAGGCATGGATCGACGAGTTGTCGGGAACGCGCAATCCCGAATCATCAATCCCCGGTTCGACCGTCACCGTCGCCTGCACAGGCAGCGGCGCGAGTGCATCGAGAATGTTCTGCAGCATCCGTCGCTGCCCGGCGAACGCACATGTGCTGAGGCTGACCAGAACCCGTGGGATCGGCGTTGTGACAGCCGCCTTCGGAACGCCTTGCCATGCGACACCGGCGTGGTGTACCGGCGGCGCGCCGCGCACCGGGTCGAGGTCCGCCCGCGCACTGACGATCTGTAGCGCTTCGCTTTGTTCTGCACCGAGCGGCGGAGTGCCCCGCAGACGCAGCAGCCGTCCGATCGGACCCGACGCAAGATCCTGAACGGCCCGATAGAAACAGTGCACGAAGACCACCGTCGGAATGCCGGATTTCAGCGCTTCGGAAATACCGGCGGTGAGCAGGATGTCGATGACGATGGCATCGACGCCGTGCCGTCGTGCCGCTTGCACCGCGCAGTAACCGAGTTGGCGGTCCATCGCGGTACGTGCGAAGTCGGCCATCGTGGCCAACAACGGCCGCCGCACCGTGGGGTCAAAATGGTGTCCGGCGGTGAATGGCTCGAATGAAAACCCGGCGGCCTCAACCCGTTCGCGCACTCCGGCATGACCGAGGAAGCAGATCTGTGCGCCGCGATCTCGCAGCGCACGAGCGACTGCCAACTGCGGCGGAATGTTCCCACCGCCGTCCACGATGACGAACAAGATTTTCACGGCTGCACCGCGGTGGCTGAGGCGAGAATGGCGTCGGTCATCAGGTGCATCCGGTCGC
Organism: uncultured Actinomycetota bacterium; assembly: GCA_963759655.1. GTDB lineage: Bacteria > Actinomycetota > Actinomycetes > Mycobacteriales > Mycobacteriaceae > Mycobacterium. Next base: position 39,490 of record CAVXAG010000040.1, read on the forward strand.
GCACCTCGTCGACCGACAGGCCGCGGTCGACGCGCAGCAGTTTCCAGCTGTACACATCTGTGGCCACCACCAATACGTCGATCAGGCGGTAACGGTCATCGCGCCCCTCCGGCAGCCACCTACCGAACACCTCTTCCACCCACGCCCGATGACTGATTCGTGCGGCGCCGCAGATCCGTTGTGCCCGTGGGTCTTCGTCCTCCTCGGCGAGCACGCCCAGGATCATCTGGCCGCGCCGCTCGTAGTGCGCGATAAGCACCCCAAGCGCGGCTTCCCGATCATCGGGCGGCGCGGCCCGCTCCGCCAGAACATCGCTGTGCAGGCGGGAATAGGCGGCCTCGATCAGTGCGTCCCGGCTGCCGAAGTGGCGCAGGACGGTCTTGACGGTGACGCCCGCTCTCTTGGCGACCGAACCCAGCGTGATCGCGAAAGATCGTTCCGCCATGAAGGTTTCGATAACAGCGTAGATGATCGCGTCGTGCGTGGCCGCCGTCGCCACCCCACGTGACCGCATTTCGTAGGTCCGCTTTTTCATGTCCATGGCAAGGTACATGAAAAAGCATTTGGCGTCCAGGGAGATAGACATAAAAGTGTCAATTTGCCTCGTGAAGCGATCGGCAACAGGTATGCTTTGCCAGCGCGGCAACGGAGCCGCGTCGATCGGAGCGGTGATGGCACAACAGATACAACGCGGTCGCATCGGCAGATCCCGCAACGGGGTTGCTGAATTGCCCGCCGGCCGCCCGCTCATGGTGCGCTCGGGCGACGGCACCCGGCTGCACACCGAAATCTTCGGCCCCGACGACGGCTACCCGATCGTGTTCAGCCACGGCATCACGTGCGCGCTGCGCGTCTGGTCCCACCAGATCGCCGACCTGGCCGTCGACCACCGGGTGATCGCGTTCGACCACCGCGGTCACGGCCGCAGCGAGATTCCCGGCCGGCACGGCTACCGGATGGAGCACCTGGCCGGTGACCTGCACGCGGTGCTCGATGCGACATTACGACCCGGTGAGCGCGCCGTCATCGCCGGGCATTCGATGGGCGGCATCGCCATCAGCGCGTGGTCGAACCGATATCGCGACACCGTGGCGCACCGCGCCGATGCCGTCGCGCTGATCAACACCACCACCGGTGACCTGTTGGCCGAACTCCGTCTTCTGAACGTGCCGGGTGTGCTCGCAGCCACCCGGGTTCGCATCGCGGAGCAGGTGATTCGGGCAATTGGTTCCCTCAACGTTCCGCGTGGCGCGAAGTGGACGGGTCGCAGATTCGTCGCGGCGATGGCCGTCGGTGCCGACGCCGATCCCGCGATCGCCGATTTCGTCTACGAGCTGTTCACGGGCACCGCACCGGCGGCGCGCGGCGGTTGCGCGCGGATGCTTGCCGACGCCCTTGGGCCGCAATACCTTCCACTGGACGGGGTGACGGTGCCCGCTCTGGTGATCGGCAGCAAGCGAGACCGTCTGCTGCCGATCGCCCAGTCCCGCAAGATCGCCGACGCGGTGCCGAATCTTTGGGACTTCGTTGAGCTGTCCTGCGGCCACTGTTCGATCCTGGAAAAGCCGAACGAGATCAACCACCTGCTGCGTCAGCTGGTGGATTCGGTGACGCACGACCGCAGGGCGACTTCCTAACCCGTTTCTAACCCGCCAGACGATCAGCCACTTCTGCGGCCGCGCGCCGGCCAGAGCGGACCGCGCCGTCCATGAAGCCAGTCCATTCGTCCGCGGTCTCTGACCCTGCCCAGTGGATAGGGCCGACGGGCTGATGCAACCAGCGACCGAAGCGAGTCCACGACCCGGGCGGTACCGCGGCGGTCGGGCCGCCCGGCGCGAACGGCTCCAGGCTCCAGCAATGGTCCAGATAGTCGACCGGATCAAGGGCGGCCTCGCCGAAGATATCGGCGAAGCAGGCGAGCGCCGCCTCGCGTCGATGCGGCTCGGGCAGCGGGTCGAATGTGCGAGAGTCGGTGAAGCCCAACAGAATTCCTGGCCCCGATTCGGACGGACTGACATCGAACGTGATGAACACCGGCCCTTCATCCGAAAGCGCTTGACCTGATTGCCCTTTCGCGCGCCAGAACGGTGTCTGGTAGGCGACGTAGGCCTTGCTCAGGTTTCCTTGGGGCCAATTCCCGACGAGCTCGCGGTGCTGCTGCGGTAGCTCGGGCGCGAACTCGATCGCGGCCCGGTGCTGAGGAGGAACGGCGACGATTGCGCACCTGGCCGTCACCTCGCCACCGTCGAACGCCGCGGTGACGCCCTCTTCGCCGCGCCATTGGATGCGTCGGACCGGCGCGTTCAGCTGCAACCGAGGTCCAAGCTCATCGGCGATCCGGACCGCGATCTGCTGCGTGCCGCCCGGAAACCGGTCCTGCTGGGCGCCACCGCTGGTGTCAAGCATCCGATCCATCCCGCCCGCGGCCTTGAGGTAGCGCACGGCATGCAGCATCGACACGGCGTCGGGCTCACATCCCCACGTCACCCGGCTGGCGATCGCCATCAGCGTGCGGGCCGCCGCCGAGGCGCGAATCGACCTCAGCCACTCCTCGAGCGACAGGGTGTCCAACGAGGGATCCGCCGTCCACGGCTCCTGAAGCGACACCCGGCGACTCAGCCGCGCGAGGTGCCAGCGGATCCGCCCGACGTCGAGCAGCTCGCGGACGGAGAGCCGGGGAATCGTGCCCCGATACGAGCGAACGCGGCCGTGCCACCTGATCAGATTGTCGCCGTCGTCATACGTCGGGACGGTCTGGCAGCCCAGGTCCGCCGCCAGCTTGAGCACCTCGTCCTGGGTGGGACCGACGAAGGTGGCGCCGAGGTCCACAGGCACGCCGGCGATGCTGGTGGTGCACGACCGTCCGCCGACACGATTCCTGCCCTCAAGCACCACGACGTCGTGGCCGAACCGGACCAACTCTCGCGCCGCCGCCAGACCGGCAAATCCGGCCCCGACGATCACGGCGTCCGTCTTCGTCTCCGTCACGCCTGTAGTCAACTCCTGTTCCATCCGTCGTTGCATGCCTATCGTGTGAGACATGACCGCTTCCGACGGCTTCGACGTATTGATCATCGGCGCCGGGATCTCGGGCATCGACGCCGCGTACCGCATCAACGAGCAGAACCCGCAGCTGCGGTTCGCGATGCTGGAACGGCGGGACCGGCTGGGCGGGACGTGGGATCTGTTCCGCTACCCGGGCGTTCGGTCCGACAGCGACATCTTCACGCTGAGCTTCCCGTTCGAGCCGTGGTCGGGTCAGGATGCGATCGCCGGCGGCGACCAAATCCGGCAGTACCTGGTGGACACCGCCGACAAGCACCACATCGCCGAACATATCCGCTTCAACACCCACGTCCGGTCCGCCGACTGGGACTCGGCCACCGACACCTGGACGGTCCGCGCTGAACAGGACGGAGCGGACCGAACCTATCGGTGCAGGTTCTTGTACTGCGCAACCGGCTATTACAACTACGACCACCCGTACACCCCCGACTTCCGCGGGATCGAGGACTTCTCCGGGCAGGTGGTGCATCCACAGCACTGGCCGGAGTCGCTGGACTATGCCGGGAAGCGGGTCGTGGTGATCGGCAGCGGAGCGACCGCGATCAGCCTGATCCCGGCGCTGACGGAGAAGGCCGGCCATGTCACGATGCTGCAGCGGTCACCGAGCTATCTGTGGTCAGCGCCACGGGTGGATCCGCTGGCCACGGTGTTGCGAAAGCTGTTGCCGACCAAGGTCGCGCACTGGCTGATCCGCTGGCGCTACGCGTTGTTCTACGTGCTGACATACCAGTTCGCCAGGAAGGCGCCGACGTTGATGAAGCGGGCCCTGCGGCGCACCGCGAAAAACAACCTGCCCGCGGGTTATGACATCGACGCCCACTTCAAGCCGCACTACAACCCGTGGGACCAACGGCTATGCCTGATCCTCGACGCAGACCTCTACAAGACCGTCGCCGGGGGCCGCGCGGACGTCGTCACCGACCACATCGACCACTTCGACGCGGGCGGGATCGTATTGACGTCCGGCCGGCACGTGGACGCCGACATCGTCGTGACCGCGACCGGTCTGCAGCTGCAGGCGCTGGGCGGCATCACGGTCAGTATCGACGGGGAGAAAGTCAACCCGCATGACCGCTTCGTGTTCAAGGGCTACATGCTCGACGACGTCCCGAACCTGGCCTGGTGCATCGGTTACACGAATGCGTCGTGGACCCTGCGGGCGGACATGAACGCTGAGGCGGTGGCGAAGCTGCTGTCCTACATGCAATCCCACGGCTACACGCACGCGTACCCGCACCTTGCTGACAAGGATCTGCCGGAGAAGCCGACGTTCGACCTGCAGTCCGGGTACGTGATGCGGGCGCCGGACGTGCTGCCGAAATCCAGCATCCACCGGCCGTGGAACGTGCGCCACAACTACCTCCTCGACTCGATCGATCACCGCTTCGACCGGATCGAGGAGTCGATGGTGTTCGGCCGGGTGCCCGAAGACAGCGCGCTATCGGCTTGATTGTGGCCGACCTGACGAACCGCCGGATCCTGCTGCGTCGCCGCCCGACCGGGCTGGTCCAGCCCGGCGACACCGAGCTGGTCACATCGCCGGCGCCCGAACCCGCCGAGGGTGAAGCGCTGCTCCGCAACACCTACCTCGGGATCGACCCCGCCGTGCGCACCTGGCTCGACGGTCAGCCGGGCTACCTCCCGGCGCTGCAGCTGGGCGAGGTCATCCGGGCCGCGGGGGTCGGCGAGGTGGTGGCGTCGCGCTGCGACGCGTACGCGGTCGGCGACGTGGTCACCACGCTGTCGGGCTTCCAGGACTACGTGATCGTCCGCGACGACGTGTTCTCCACCGTCATCCCCGGTCTGGTCGACCAACTGGCGATGATGTCGGTGTACGGCTCGACCGGTGCCACCGCCTACTTCGGAATGATGGACATCGGCCGCCCGCAGCCAGGGGACACGGTGGTGGTGTCGGCCGCGGCGGGCGCCACCGGGTCGCTGGCCGGGCAGATGGCCAAGATCGCCGGCGCCCGGGTGGTGGGCATCGCGGGCGGGCCGGAGAAGTGCCGGGTGGTCGTCGAGGACTTCGGGTTCGACGCGTGCATCGACTACCGCGAGGGGGACCTGGCGGCGGCGCTCAAGGAGCACTGCCGCCGCGGCGTCGACGTGTACTTCGACAGCGTCGGAGGGCCGATCCTCGACGCGGTGCTGGGCCGTCTGGCCCACAAGGCGCGGGTCGTGCTCTGCGGCGTCATCTCCAGCTACCTGACCGGCGAGCACCCCGGCCCGGCCAACTATGTGAACCTGCTTGCCAAGAGCGCGCTGATGCAGGGATTCAACACGCTCGATCAGTGGGGCCGGTTCGACGACGCCTTCGCCGCGATCCGCGAGTGGGTGGCCGACGGCCGGCTGGTGCACCGCGCGCAGGTCTTCGAGGGCGTCGAGGCGTGCGTCGACGCGCTCAACGGGCTGTTCACCGGGGCCAACATCGGCAAGACGGTGGTCAAGGTCGGCGAACCCACGCCGGCGTGAGGCGCGGTTCGAGCTCGGCGCCGAGCTCGAACAGTTCAGCCCAGTGATTCCCAGAACTCGGTGAGGGCGGCGGCGCCCCGAGCGGGATCCTGCACCATCCACCAATGTCCCAGGCCGTCGAGCACTTCCGTGCGGGCCCCGGCCCGGTCCGCAGCCCGGCGACGGTGTTCAGCGGGGCCGATGTATGGGTCCTCGGTGGCCAGTAGTGACAGTCCCGGTCGCGCCGCAGCGTTCGGCAACGCGCGACCAGCCTCAGCCATCGCGGGCTGGGCCGCCGAGCGATACAGCAGGAGGATCGCCCGGCCCATGTCCGGCCCCTGTTCCGCAGCGATCGAGGTCGCGATGTCCATCGGGATACCGAACGCCGCCAGCCGCTCCGCGCGGCCCTGTAGCGTGCCCCCGAGCATCGTGTTCACCAGCTCCTCGCCGGCACCTGGTGTCTGCCACACCTGCGCAAGGTCATGCCAGACGTAGTCCGGATCGAATAACCCGACCGCATCGCTGGCCCAGCTGCGCACGAGCTCTGGTCGATGCATCATCGCGGTCACCACATGGCCGCCGCCCCAGTCGTGCCCGACGAGATCGACCGGGCCGTCGAAACGTTTCAGCTCATCCTCGAGCCAGTCACGGTAAGCCAGGTAGGTCGCCGGAAAGTCGTCGGGGAGCGGAGCGCCGAATCCCGGTGGTGACAACCGCTGCACGTCGCGCCCCAACGCGTCGACCAGTGGGCCCCAGATAGCGTCGGTTTCCGGATTGCCGTGCACGAGTACAACAGTCATAGCCGTAATCCTGGCATGTCACGAGGCCTGGACGGCCGGTTGAGTTCTCTGCGATTGCCGATCGCGCTGCCGGCGGCGCAAGTTGGCGGCCGCCACCCGATAGATGAACTCGGGATGGGCCAGCCGAACCGGAGGATCGACGAGACCGTTGACCTTGTAGAACCGCCCGACGACGACGGCGTCGGACTCGCATGCGGTAAACACCAAGTCGACAAGACGGTTGATAACGCGCATCGACCGTGTTCGCTTGCCTTCCACTTCTGGAAAAGCCAGGTCAGATCCAGCGGCCATCTGCCAGGCCACGCCAATCGGTTTCGCCGATGCGCGGAAGTACCGGCGAGCGAGGTCGGTGCTGCCGTGACGCAGACAGTCCCGCAACGCGGTTGCGTCCAACGCCGAGACCGTCATTCCTTGTCCGTAAATCGGATTGAAGCTGCAGATCGCGTCGCCGGAGACCAACAGACCGTCGGGGAATCGCTGCATCTTGTCGTACCGTCGCCATTGGCTGGACGGCATGCGATGTCGGGTCACCTCGCCGATGGGTTCGCCGGCCCGCACTCCATCCAGCAGGTGTGCGGGGGCGTATGCACCGGCGAATGAGAGCATGCCCGCCAGGTCGCGCGGCGGCTCGTGGCCCAACATCCCGTAGACCGTGAACGTCCATGTGTCGTTTTCGTTGCGGACGAGGAACATTCCCGTAGGCCGCCCCCCGACCGGGCTGATGCTGGCTAACACCTCTTTCAGGGTGCCCGGTGGGATGTGCAGGCGCTGGCTGACGTAGGTCGTGCGCATGACGATGTGCTCTTCGTCCGGCCGGCCGTACCCGAGGCTGTCCAGGAAGCCCGGGGTGTGGGCACCGCGGCCCATCGCGTCTACCACCAGGTCTGCCGCCAACTCGCGTTCCGCGCCGCCGTCGTGCTCGACCACCCGTGCTCCAGTGACACGACCGGAGGTCGTCATCAACCCGACGAAATCATGGCCACCCAACAACGTCACATTGGGGATCGCCTGCAAGCGTCGTCGGACATGGCATTCCAGGAACGGACGGCTGGCCAAGTACAGCGCCATGTCCACCGGATCGATCGTCAGCCGGCCCGAGCGGAGCGCGTTGTGGCCGCCGAGGGACATGTAAAGCTTGGACAGGTCGCCGTCACCCCATACCGGAACGCCGTCGGCCACCAGTTCATCGAGAATCCCCGGGAAGAGTTCTTCGATGACTTGACCGCCGCGCGCCAGCAAGAGATGAGTATGTCGACCCTGCGGCACCCCTCGCCGGTGAGCGGGATCGTCGGGCAACGAATCCCGGTCCACGACGGTCACGGTCCGAAAGAAATCGGACAGCACCCGGGCGGCGAGCAGCCCGCCCATGCTGGCTCCCAGAACGACCGCGTGTTCACCTAGTTCGGGCACAGCCAACTCCCTCTCGCGCCCCCAGGAGCTCGTCATTGTCGGCGATTCAGCCCTGAAGAAAACTATCAGCCGGATGTTGGAAATTGGAGAGAATTGGCCGACCCGTCAAATAGCGAATCTGGCGGGCTAGGGCGCTACCGTCAGCCAGTCGGCGAACCCGGACGGGTCATGGCGCCCCAGCGCACCGTGCTCGAACAGCCCCCAGCCCTCTACAGGTTCGCCGTCGCCGTCCCGACACACCGCCCGGCCGACATGGTCGATCACGCCGAACCCCGAACGACCGATGATCGCCGGGTCGGTCATGTCGTAGGTGAGCCGCTCGGTGAACTTCTCGCCCTTCCACGTTCCGTGGCCCCAGTCGGAGTCGCCGCCGTAGCCGCCGCCGACATGAATCGGCACCGGCAGCCTGGACTCCACGTCAAACCGCACCGGCGTGCCGTCGGCCGATGTTGCATCGACCGTCGCGCCGGTCGGGATCCGGGTGCCGGAGCGGTAGTGGATCTTCACCCGGGGCCAGCCGAGTTGTTCGACGCGGCCGCCGCGCCAGATGCGGGTGCAGTCGTTCAGACTCCGGAATCCGTCGGGTCCCTCCTGAATGATCAGCACGATCCCGAAGTCGTCGAACGCCATCGGCACGTAGAGCCACCACATGCCCTCGAACGGGGGATCGGCCGGCCGGCCGGGCGGCTCGGGCTCGCCGATCGGGCGGATGCCCCACGACCGGTCGCGGGAGCCGATCCAGGTCGACGGGTCGACGGAAATCTCCTCGCCGTCGATGGAGATGCGGCCGCTCCACGAACCCAGCTGGGCGAATCGCTGGGCGTCCAACGTGATTCGATTGCCGGTGCGCAGCACGTGCCGCTGTTCCTGCACCACGTCGAACAATCCGTTCCAGGTGAGGTCGACGGCGATGCCCTCGGTCTCGGCCATCACGATGCGCAACGCGTGCAGCGGTTCGACAACCTCCACCCGATAGCCGTTGACGTGCTGGTGCAGCCTGTCCTGATCGATCGCGTCGCACAGATGCACGGCGGTCTGCACGTCACCACGCCGAACGAGGACGAACGCGTCCTTGACGCCGAGGTTCGGGTAGTAGCCGATTCCACTGATCAGGAAGATGTCTCCGGTGCGGTCGTGTGCATTGAAATACGAACGGTCGTAGAAGTTGCGGTCACTGGAACCGGCCCAGGCGATCGGTTGCGGCACCTGGTGCACGGGGTATTCGTCGGCGGGTCCGAGCATCATTCGCCTTCCCCGATAAGCCGTTTCATCAATGCGCCGTGGTAGAACAGCGACTCGACGTCGTCGGGCTTCTCGATCTCTCCGAATCGCACCCGCCGGGCGCCCGTGCGCATGAACACGCACGCCCACATCACACCGGAGTAGGCATAGAACCATCGCAGGTCGCCGAGTTCAACGCCGGTCAGCCGACGGTAGGTCTCGCGAACGTCGTCCTCCCGTAGCACGTCGGGGAGTCCCGGCAGGGTGGCCAGCCCGGCGAGTTCCTGAAACACCATGTGCGCGAAGATCAGCCAGGCGACATCCAGCTCGCGCGGCCCGAGTGCGGTCATCTCCCAGTCGAGCACCGCGACCGGAAGGAAATCCGAATACAACACATTGCCCACCCGCGCGTCACCCCACAGCAACACCGGCTCGGTTGCGGCGGCGGCGACGTCGGCGGGCCAATTCGCCTGCAACCAGTCGAATGTGCGCTCCAGCAGAGGGGACCGACCGATATCGGGCACCGCGAAGTCGTACCAGGATCGCACCCACGCGAAATGGCGCTCCAACGCGTTCTCACTGCCGGTTTCTCCGGTGTCTGATGTCGCAGGCGCTCCGGCTTCTGATGTCGCCGGCCCAGCGGCTCCGGGTTCTGATGTCGCCGGCCCAGCGGCTCCGGGTTCTGATGTCGCCGGCCCAGCGGCTCCGGGTTCTGATGTCGCCGGCCCAGCGGCTCCGGCTAGGAATCCGAACGTCGACTTCGCCTCCGGTATCGCATGCAGCTTCGCGAGCACCTCGATGGTCGAATCCTGAAGGCGGCGTTGCGACTGCGGTGCAGCGTCGTAGAACCAGTTGCCGCCGAACGTGTACGGCATCACGTCGGGCGGCACGACGCCCTCGACGTAGTCCATCAGGAAGAACGGGGCGCCCAACACCCCGCCGGTCGGCTCGAGCCAGCGCACCCGGGGGACAGGCACGTCGGTGAGCTCGGCGACCAGGCGGATCACGTCGAACTGGTGGTCAAGCCGGTAGGACGGAAACACCGGGACGTCCTGGGCGGTGGGCGCGATGCGGGTGACGAACCGCTGCTCGGTGGGCTTGCCGTCCTGGGTCCAGCGCGCCGTCAGGATGATCGTCTCCGACGACATCCCGTTGGCGTCGATGCCGCTTTCCACCGTCACCTCGGGCGTCGCGCCATCGGGTAGCACCGTCGACAGCCATCGCGACATGACCTGGGGCAATGTGCTGGTGTCCCGACTCGAGTGCTGTAATCGGCCCACCTCGCCGAGGGCCGGTTCTGCTGGCACAATCCGCCCTTTTCTGTCGCCCTTTTCTGCACAATTACGATACCGTTGGTAGCGATATGAAAGCAGACTCGCGGACCGTTGACAAGCCCCCCGCGGCCGGGCGGCCACGCGACCCCCGCATCGACGCGTCGATCCTGCGCGCCGCGGCGGAACTACTCGTCGAGATCGGCTATTCGAATGTGACGATGGCCGCGGTTGCCGACCGCGCGCGCACCACCAAGACCGCGCTGTATCGCCGGTGGTCGAGCAAGGCGGAGCTCGTCCACGAGGCCGCGTTTCCGGCCGCACCGACGGCGCTTGTCGCCGCGTCGAGCAGCTTCGCCGACGATGTGCGCGCGATGGTTGACGCCACTCGCGACGTGTTCACCACGCCGGTGGTCCGGGCTGCCCTTCCGGGTCTGGTCGCCGACATGGCCAGCGATCGGGAGCTGAACGCACGTGTGATGCAACGCTTTGCGGGCCTGTTCGCCGCGGTCCGCGATCGCGTCTCGCGAGCTGTCGCCAACGGAGAGGCCCGGGCGACCGTCGATGCCGACCGACTCGTCGAGGTGATCGGCGGTGCGACGATGTTGCGCCTGCTGTTGCGGCCGGGGGTCGACCTCAGCGACGAATGGGTGGACCAAACCACCGCGCTCATCGTGCACGGGATCGGCTGAATCAGCGCACGAACTGCGCCGCGCTGTCACACAGGTCGAGCAGCGGCTGCGGAAAAATGCCGAGCACGATGGTGGCTGCGGCCGTGATCGCGATCGCGAACTTGCACAACGCGCCCGGCTCCACCACATGGGGCGGGTCCGCGTCCCGGTCGGTGAAGAACATCAGCACGATCACCCGCACGTAGAAGTAGGCCGCGATGCCGCTGGCCACCACGCCGACGATCACCAGCGGGACCGCGCCACCCTGCGTGGCGGCCTTGAAGACCGCGAACTTGGCGACGAAGCCACTCGTCAACGGAATGCCGGCGAATGCCAGCAGATACCCCGAGAACATCACCCCGACCAGCGGCTGCTCGCGGCCCAGGCCGGCCCAACGTGCCATGTCGGTGTCCTCGTCACCATTCGCGTTGCGCACCAGCGACACAACGGCGAATGCGCCCAGCGTGCTGAACCCGTACGCGATCAGATAGAACATCGTGGCGGACAACCCGGCCCTGTTCGCGGCAATCACGCCGATGAGGATGAACCCGGCGTGGGCAATCGAGGAATACGCCAGCATTCGTTTCACGTCGGACTGGGTGACAGCGCTGATCGTCCCGACGGCCAGCGTCACAATCGCGATCGCCCACATCACCGGGCGCCATTGGTGTTGGAAGCCGGGCAGTGCGACGTAGAAGATCCGCAACGTCGCGCCGAACGCCGCAATCTTGGTGGCGGCGGCCATGAAGCCCGTGATCGGCGTTGGCGCACCCTGATACACGTCAGGGATCCAGGAGTGGAACGGCACCGCGCCGATCTTGAACAGCAGCCCGACCGTCAGCAGCGCAACACCGACCAGCGCCATGGACTTGTCGCCGCCCGGTGCGCTGATCGCGGTGCTGATGCCCGACAGCGTCAGGCTGCCGGTGTACCCGTAGAGAAGCGCGATGCCGTACAGGAAGAAAGCCGACGAGAATGCCCCCAGCAGAAAGTATTTCAGCGCCGCCTCTTGAGACAGCAGCCGGCGGCGGCGCGCGAGCCCGCACAGCAGATAAAGGGGCAACGACAGTACTTCCAGCGCGACGAACATCGTGAGCAGATCGTCCGCGGCCGTGAACAGCAGCATCCCCGCAAGCGCGAACATCGTCAGCGGGAACACTTCCGTCTGGCTGACTCCCGCGCGATCGGCGGCATGCTCGGCCGCGCTGCCGGGGACTGCCGAGGCCTGCGGCGTGAACGTGTCGAAGCCGGCATGGGCATGCGAAAGAGCGGCGGCCGCAACCTTTTCAGTGCCCAGACGGCGCTCGGCAATCAGGATGAGGGCAAGGATTCCGACCACCAGCAAGGTGCCTTGCAGCAGCAGTGCCGGACCGTCGATCGCGACGGAACCCAACATATCGATCTGGCCGGGCAGCCGCAGATGACGAGCGATGACGACGATCGCGACCAGCGCGGCGGTCGACGCGCCGAGGCTCAGCACGAGCTGCAGCGGATAGCGCAGCCGGCGCGGCGCGAACGCCTCGACGACCACGCCCGCGACGGCGGCACTGAACAGGATCAGCATCGGCGACAGCTGGGCGTATTCGACGCTCGGTGCGGGGACGGTCATTTGTGCTGTCCCTCCGCGGTTCTCGACGGCGTTATCGACGGGGGCGGGTCGTGCTGGCCGATGGTGGTCAGGGTGTGGCTCACGGCGGGAGTGATCACGTCCAGCGCGATCTTCGGATAGACGCCCAACACCAGCAGCAGTGCAATCAGCGGCGCGACGACCACGGCCTCGCGGGGCAGCAGATCGCGCAGCCGCTCGTTGCCCTCGGCGACCGGCCCGGTCATCATCCGCTGATACATCCACAGGATGTAGACCGCCGACAGCACCAGCGCGCTCGAAGCGATGATCGCCGCCACCTGGTAGCGCGTGAACGTGCCAAGCAGAACAAGGAATTCGCTGATGAACGGCGCCAGCCCGGGCAGTGACAGGGTGGCCAGCCCGGCTATCAGGAATGTGCCTGCCAGCACCGGAGCAACCTTCTGAACTCCGCCGAAGGACTTGATCGCGCGGCTGCCGCGCCGCGACGTCAGGAAACCGGCGATCAGGAACAGCGCGGCGGTCGAGATGCCGTGGTTGAGCATGTACAGCGTGGAGCCGGCCTGGCCCTGGCTCGTCATCACGAAGATGCCCAGGATGATGAAACCGAAGTGGCTGATCGACGTGTACGCGATCAGCCGCATCACGTCGGTCTGTCCGATCGCCAGGATCGCGCCGTAGACGATGCCGACCACGGCGAGCGTGATGATCAGCGGCGCAAACGTTTTGGATGCATCCGGGAAAAGTTGCAGGCAGTAGCGCAGCATGCCGAAGGTGCCGACTTTGTCGACGACGGCCATCATCAGCACCGCGGTGGCCGGCGTGGACTGGACGGCGGCATCGGGCAGCCAGGCATGGAACGGCCACAGCGGGGCCTTGACCGCGAACGCGAACATGAAGCCCAGGAACAGGGCGTTGAGCAGGCCGGGGTCCACGCCGAGCCGACCGGCCGAGGCCATCGAGACGATTTCGCGAACGTCGAAGGTGCCCGTCCCGTTGCGCGCGGTCACGACATACAACCCGACCACCGCGGCCAGCATGATCAGTCCGCCGAACAGGTTGTACAGCAAGAACTTCATCGCGGCCTTCGACCGCTGCTCACCGCCGAAGCCGCCGATCAGGAAGTACATCGGGATCAGCATGGCCTCGAAGAACACGTAGAACAGCAGCACGTCCAGCGCGACAAGCGATATCAGCACCATCGCCTCGACGGCCAGCATCAGCGCGACGTAGGTGTGGACCGCCCGGCGGCGGCGGCCCGCGTCATTCCACCCCGCCACCAGCAGCAGCGGCAGCAGCACCGCGGTCAGCAGCACGAGCACCAGCGCGATACCGTCCAGCCCGAGCGTGTAGCTGGTGCCGAAAGCCGGTATCCACCTGCGTGATTCGACGAACTGGTACCTCGGCCCGCCGGTGTCGAAGCCCACCGCCAGCACCACCGCCACGGCCAGCACCGCGAGCGACACGACCAGCCCGACCCATTTCGCCAGGGCTCGCTGAGCCGGGGGCAGCAGCATGATCAGCACCGCTCCGGCCAGCGGCAGCAGCCACAGAATGCTCAACCACGGGACGTTGGTCACCACAACCGCACCGCCAGGATCATCGCGGCGGCGACCAGAGCCGCGCCGGCGAGCATCGACAGCGCGTAGGAGCGGGCAAACCCGGTCTGGGCGAGGCGCAGCAGGCCCGACAGCTGGCCTACAGCGCGGGCCAGTCCGGTCACCGAGCCGTCGATGCCCTTGTCGTCAACTTCGACCAGCGCGTGGGTGAACGACGCGCCGGGCCGCATGAAGACCGCCTCGTTGAACGCATCGCCGTAAAGATCCTTTCGCGCAGCCACCGTCAGGACCGACCCGGCGGGGGCCTCGGCGGGCACCGGCCGGGTGCCATACATCCAGTAGGCGACTGCGATGCCCACGCCGACCACCACCAGGGTCACCACCATGGTCATTCGCTCCGGGATCGCGTGCGCCGCTGCCTCGTGGGTGCCGACCACCGGCTCCAGCCAGTGCTGCAGCGCGCCACCGAAGGCCAGCAGGAAACCGGAAAACACCGAACCGATGGCCAGCACCATCATCGGCCAGGTCATCACCCGCGGCGATTCGTGCGGATGCACATCGGTGTTTGCCCAGCGTCGTTGGCCGAAGAACGTCATCAGCATCACCCTGGTCATGTAGAACGCGGTGATACCGGCGCCCAGCAGCGCGGCTCCGCCAAGCACGTAGCCTTTGAATCCGCCTGCGGCCAAGGCGGTTTCGATGATCGGGTCCTTGGACCAGAAGCCGGCCAGCGGCGGCACCCCGATGATCGCCAGATAGCCCAACCCGAACGTCACGAACGTGATGGGCAGCAGGGTGCGCAGCCCGCCATAGCGGCGCATGTTCACCTCGTCGCCCATGGCGTGCATCACCGAGCCTGCACCCAGGAACAGGCCGGCCTTGAAGAAGCCGTGGGTGAGCAGGTGCAGGATCGCGAATGCGTAGCCGGCGGGCCCGAGCCCGGCCGCCAGCACCATGTAGCCGATTTGGCTCATCGTCGACGCCGCAAGCGCCTTCTTGATGTCGTCCTTGGCGCAGCCGACAATCGCCCCGAACAGCAGCGTGACCGCGCCGACGGCCACGACACCGGCCTGCGCGCCCGGCGCCAGGTCGTAGATCGGATTGGACCGCACGATCAGGTAGACACCGGCGGTCACCATCGTGGCGGCGTGGATCAGCGCCGACACCGGAGTGGGGCCTTCCATCGCGTCGCCGAGCCAGGATTGCAGCGGCACTTGTGCTGACTTGCCGCACGCCGCCAGCAACAGCAGCAGTCCGATCGCGGTGAGCACGCCCTGGCTGGCGGCCGGCGACGCGGCGAACACACCGGTGAACGAGATCGATCCGAACGTCGCGAACATCACGAACATGGCCAGCGCCAGCCCGACGTCGCCGACGCGGTTGACCACGAACGCCTTCTTGGCCGCTGTTGCCGCCGACGGTTTGTGGTACCAGAAGCCGATCAGCAGATACGACGCCAGCCCAACGCCTTCCCATCCGACGTACAGCCCGAGGTAGTTGTCGGCCAGCACCAGCAGCAGCATCGCGGCGACGAACAGGTTCAGGTAGCCGAAAAACCTTCGCCGGTCGGGGTCTTCGGCCATGTACCCCACGGAGTAGATGTGAATGAGTGAGCCGACGCCGGTGATCAACAGCACGAAGCACATCGACAGCTGGTCGCACAGCACCCCGAAGTTCACCTGCAGACCGGCCACCGGTACCCAGGAGAACCCGTCGACGTGCAGTCCGCGCTGCTCGCCGTGGCGGCTCAGCATGTCGACGAACAGCACCACACCGACCGCGAACGCGCCGAGCACGGTGGCGCACCCGAGCAGGTGTCCCCACCGGTCGCTGCGACGCCCCGCCAGCAGCAGCACCGCGGCACCAAACAGCGGCAGCGCCAGCAGCAGCCAGACCAGTTGTGCCATCAGTGCTTCAGCAGACTCGCGTTGTCGACCGAGGCCGACTGGCGGGCACGGAAGATCGTCATGATGATCGCCAGGCCGACCACGACCTCGCATGCGGCGACCACCATCGTGAAGAAGGCCACCACCTGACCGTCGAGGTGGCCGTGCATCCGGGCGAACGTGACGAACGCCAGATTCGCGGCGTTGAACATCAGCTCCACACACATGAACATCACCATCGCGTTGCGCCGCAACAGGACGCCTGCGGCACCGATCGTGAACAACAACGCGGAGAGGTAAAGGTAGTTGAGCGGATTCACCGGCCGTTCCCCTCAGGTTCGCCACCGCGCATCAGATCAGCGGTGCGCGGCGTCAGCGTCTTGGACACCGACGCCTCGGCGTACGAACCGTCGGGCAGCAGCGCGGGAATGTCGACCGCGTTGTGCCGCGCATACACCCCGGGGCCCGGCAGTGGGGTGGCACGGCCGCCGGGTGCGAACCGCTCACGGGCCATCTCCTGCTGGGTTTTGCGGCGGTCGAAGCGTTCCCGATGCGCCAGCACCATCGCACCCATCGCGGCGGTGATCAGCAGTGCGCTGGTGACCTCGAACGCCCACAGGTAGCGGGTGAAGATCAGCAGCGCCAGACCCTGAACGTTGCCGCCATAGTTCGCCTGCGTCAGCCCGACGAACGTCGTCGACGTGGTGCCGATGCCGGCGATCAACAGCACCCCGAACCCGAGGCCGGCAAGCACCGCGGCAAGGCGTTGCCCGCGCAGAGTTTCCACCAGCGACTCCGAGGTGTCCACGCCGATGAGCATCAACACGAACAAGAACAGCATCATCACCGCGCCGGTGTAGACCACAATCTGCACCACACCGAGGAACAACGCGTCCTGGGCGATGTAGAAGACCGCCAGCACGATCATCGTCGTCGCCAAGAAGATCGCCGAGTACACGGCTTTGGACGCCGTCACCATCCCCAGCGCGCCGATCACCGCGACCACGCCGAGGACCCAGAACAGCACCGCCTCACCGGTAGAGGTGCGGGTCATCGCGTCGGCCAACAGCGTCGTCATTTCGGAGATCCCGTGCCGGCTTGTATGTTGCCGCGGTAGTAGTCCTCGTCGGTGGCTCCGGGCGCCATCGGATGCGGCGGCGCGGTCATCTCGGGCTCGAGCGGGGCCAGCAGCTTGTCCTTGCCGTAGATCAAGTCGGTCCGATTGTCGTCGGCCATCTCGTATTCGTTGGTCATCGTCAATGCCCGCGTCGGGCACGCCTCGATGCACAGCCCGCAGCCGATGCAGCGCAGGTAGTTGATCTGGTACACCCGTCCGTAGCGTTCGCCGGGCGAAAAGCGTTGCTCCTCGGTGTTGTCGGCACCCTCGACATAGATTGCGTCGGCCGGGCACGCCCAGGCACACAACTCGCAGCCGATGCACTTCTCCAGACCGTCGGGATAGCGATTGAGCTGGTGACGGCCGTGGTAGCGCGGCGCCACCGGGCCCGGCTCTTCTGGATATTGTTCTGTGATCGGCCTTTTGAACATCGTCTTCAGCGTGACGCCGAATCCGGCAATCGACTCGAGGAACTTAGGCATCGACGCCCTCCTGATGGTCGGGCAGTGGCGGGACCGGGAAGTCGCTGTAGGGCGCGGTGTCCGGTTTGAGGGGAGTGAACCGGGCCCGCAGCAGGTTCCGGAACAGCAACAGCAGCGCGAAACCGACCACTGTGCTCGCGGCGATCAGCGCCACCGCCCACGAGTGGTAACCCACCACGCGCAATGTGCGGACGGTCGCGACGATCATCACCCACACCAGCGAGACCGGGATCAGGATCTTCCAGCCCAGCGCCATGAACTGGTCGTAACGGAGCCGCGGCAGGGTGGCGCGCAGCCAGATGTACATGAACAGGAAGCCCCACACCTTGCCCACGAACCAGATCAACGGCCACCACCCGCTGTTGACGCCCTCGATCATGTTGAATGGCCAGGGTGCGTGCCAGCCGCCGAGGAACATCGTGGTGGCCAGCGCCGAAACCGTTGTCATGTTGACGTATTCGGCCAACATGAAGATCGCGAACCCCAACGACGAGTACTCGGTGTGGAACCCACCGACCAGCTCACCCTCGGCCTCGGGCAGGTCGAACGGGGCGCGGTTGGTTTCGCCGACCATCGAGGTGACATAGATCAGGAAGGACGGAAGCAGCAAAAACACATACCAGACGTGGTCCTGGGCCGCCACGATGCCCGACGTCGACATCGTGCCCGCGTAGAGGAACACCGCGGCAAACGTGAGCGCCATGGCGATCTCATAGGAGATCACCTGTGCCGACGACCGCAGACCGCCGAGCAGGGGATAGGTCGAGCCCGACGCCCAGCCGGCCAACACGATGCCGTACACGCCGACCGACGTCACGGCCAACACGTACAGGACCGCGACGGGTAAGTCGGTGAGCTGCAGCGGGGTTCGGTGGCCGAAGATCGACACGACCGGTCCGAAGGGGATCACCGCGAACGCGGTGATCGCCGGGACCACCGAAATGATCGGCGCCAGAAGATAGATCGGTTTGTCGACGCCGGCCGGGATGATGCCTTCCTTCAGACCCAGCTTGATGCCGTCGACGAGGCTCTGCAGCATCCCGTAAGGGCCGACACGGTTCGGGCCAAACCGCATCTGCATGCGGCCCAGCACCTTTCGCTCGGCCAGGATGACCACCAGCACGGTGAGCACCAGAAATGCAAAGATCGCGACCGCCTTGATCACGACCAGCCACCAGGGGTCGTGCCCGAACGCGTTCACCGGCCGGCCTTGATTGTGACGGTGGTGCCCTGGGTGGCTCGTAGTTGCTGGTGGACGGCGGAGCCGGGGGAGTTGATGGGGAGCCAGATGACGCGGTCGGGCATGTCGGTGATGTGCAGGGGCAGCGTGATGGAGCCGTGCTCGGTGCTGATGGTGACGGGATCGTCGTGGGTGGCGCCGATCTCGGCGGCGGTGGCCGGTGACAGCCGAGCGATGGGTTTCCGGGCGGTGCCTGCGAGGTGGGGTTCGCCGTCTTGGAGGCGGCCGGCGTCGAGCAGCATGCGCCAGCCGGCCAGGATCGCTTGGCCGGGGCCGGGTGCGGGGGCATTGTCGGGGGTTTGGGTGGGGGGTTGGGGTCGTGGGCCATCCCAGCCGCCCAGCCCGGCGAGTTCGTGGCGGGCGGCGTCGGGGTGGGGCAGGCCGAATTCGATGCCCATTTCATCGGCGATCATGTGCAGCACCCGCATATCGGGGACCGCGCCGGTGGGCAGTGCGGGCTCAAACGGGCGGGGTCGGCCTTCCCAGTTCAGGTAGGTGCCGGCCTTTTCGACGACAGGGGCGACCGGGAACACCACGTCGGCGCGGTCGGTAACCGCGCTGCGCCGGATTTCCAGGCTGACCACGAACGGGGCGGCGTCGATGGCCGCGGCGGCGGCGATGGGATCGGGCAGGTCGGCCAGTTCCACCCCGCCGATCAGCAGCGCGCCGATGGTGTTCGCGCCGGCCAGGATCTCGTCAGTGCCGCGACCCGGTGCGGTGGGCAGCGCGGTGATGTTCCATGCCGCGCACAGCTGGGCGCGCGCGGTGGGGTCGGTGGCGGGCCGCCCGCCGGGCAGCAGGTTGTACAGGGCGCCGGCATCCAGGGCGCCGCGTTCCCCGGCGCGGCGCGGCACCCACACCAGTTTGGCGCCGGTGGTGTCGGCGAGCCGGGCGGCCGCCGACAGCGCTCCGGGGGCCGTGGCCAGGCGCTCGCCGACCATGATGACCGCGCCGGGCCGGCGCAGCTCCTCGGCGATCTCGCCGGTCGCCAGCTCGTCGAGGCGGGCAGGCTCCGCGCCGGGTGCGGTGGGCAGCAGGGTGCCGGACATGTTGGTCAGCCCGCGGGTGGCGAACGGCGCCAGCGCGTAGATGCGGGTGTGGTGGGTGCGGGCGGCCTTGCGCAGCCGCAGGTAGATGATCGGGGATTCCTCTTCGGGCTCGAACCCCACCAGCAGCACCACCGGGGCGGTCTGCAGATCGGTGTAGCTGACGGTGATCTGCTGTCCGGCCACCCGCGCGGCCAACAGGTCGGCCTCCTCGGCCGAGTGCGGGCGGGCGCGAAAGTCGATGTCGTTGCTGCCCAGCACGATCCGGGTGAACTTGGCGTAGGCGTACGCGTCCTCCAGGGTCGCGCGGCCACCCACCAGCACGCCCGCGTTCCCGTAGGCCGCCGACAGGCCCTTGGCCGCCACGGTCAGCGCCTCCGACCACGATGCCGGCGTCAGCTCGCCGTCGGCGTCGCGGATCAGCGGCGTTGAGATCCGGTCGCCTTGGGTGGCGTAGGTGAACGCCCACCGCCCCTTGTCGCAGTTCCACTCCTCGTTGACCTCGCGGTCATCACCGGCCAACCGGCGCAGCACCACCCCGCGGCGGTGGTCGGTGCGCTGTGCGCAGCCGCTCGCACAGTGCTCGCAGACGCTTGGGCTGGACACCAGGTCGAACGGGCGGGCGCGGAACCGGTACGCCGCGCCGGTGAGCGCGCCGACGGGGCAGATCTGCACGGTGTTGCCCGAAAAGTAGGAGTCGAAGGGCTCTTTCGTGTAGATACCGACCTGTTGCAGCGCGCCGCGTTCGAGCAACTCGATGAACGGGTCACCGGCGATCTGGTTGGAGAACCGGGTGCAGCGCGCACACAGCACGCAGCGCTCGCGGTCCAACAGCACCTGCGAACTGATGTTGATCGGCTTGGGGAACGTGCGCTTGACGTCATCGAAGCGGGAGTCCGCGCGTCCGTTGGACATGGCCTGGTTCTGCAACGGGCACTCGCCGCCCTTGTCACACACCGGGCAGTCCAGCGGATGGTTGATCAGCAGCAACTCCATCACGCCGTGCTGCGCCTTGTCCGCGGCGGGCGACGTCATCTGCGTGCGCACGATCATCCCGTCGGTGGCCACTACCGTGCACGACGCCATCGGCTTGCGCTGGCCTTCCACTTCGACGAGGCACTGCCGGCACGCGCCCACCGGGTCCAGCAGGGGATGGTCGCAGAACCGGGGGATCTGCACACCGATCAGCTCGGCTGCCCGAATCACCAACGTGCCCTTGGGCACCGACAACTCGACGTCGTCGATTGTCAGCGTCACCACGTCGGTTTCTGAGACGGGGCTTTTATCTGCGGTAGCGGTCATACCGTTGCCCCCTCAGGTACCACCAGCATGGAGTCGCGGGGGTCGAACGGGCAGCCCTGCTGGGTGAGGTGGGCGATGTATTCGTCGCGGAAGTGCTGGATCGAGGAGATGATCGGGCTGGCCGCGCCGTCACCCAACGCGCAGAACGACTTCCCGTTGATGGTGTCGGAGATGTCGAGCAGCGTGTCGATGTCGGCGGGGGTGCCGGTGCCGTCCTCCAGGCGCTGATAGACCTGGGCCAGCCAGTAGGTGCCCTCCCGGCACGGGGTGCACTTGCCGCAGGACTCGTGCTCATAGAACTGCGTCCAGCGGCGCACCGCGCGCACCACGCAGGTGGTCTCGTCGAAGATCTGCAACGCCTTGGTGCCCAGCATCGAGCCGACCGCGCTGACGCCCTCGTAATCCAGCGGCACGTCCAGATGCTGGTCGGTCAAAATCGGTGTCGAGGAGCCGCCCGGCGTCCAGAACTTCAGCTGGTGGCCGGCGCGCACACCGCCGGCGTAGTCGAGCAGTTCGCGCAGGGTGATACCCAGTGGCGCCTCGTACTGCCCGGGCCGGGTCACATGCCCGGACAGCGAATACAGCGTGAAGCCAGGGGATTTGTCGCTGCCCATCGACCGGAACCAGTCGACACCGTTGAGGATGATCGGCGGCACACTGGCGATCGACTCCACGTTGTTCACCACGGTCGGGCAGGCGTACAGCCCCGACACCGCGGGGAACGGCGGGCGCAGCCTGGGCTGGCCGCGGCGGCCCTCCAGCGAGTCGAGCAGCGCGGTTTCCTCACCGCAGATGTAGGCGCCGGCGCCGGCGTGCACGATGATCTCCAGGTCGAATCCCGAGCCCTGGATGTCGCGGCCGGCATACCCGGCCGCGTACGCCTCGGCGACGGCGGCGCGCAGCCGGCGCAGCACCGGAAGGACCTCGCCGCGAACGTAAATGAACGCGTGCGACGCCCGGATCGCATACGCCGCGATGATCGCGCCCTCGACCAGGAAGTGCGGCGTCATGAACATCAGCGGGATGTCTTTGCAGGTGCCCGGTTCGGACTCGTCGGCGTTGATCACCAGGTAGTGCGGCTTGGCAGCGGGACCCGTGTCGCCTTGCGGAATGAAACCCCATTTCATCCCGGTGCCGAATCCCGCGCCGCCCCGGCCTCGCAGCCCGGAGTCCTTGACGGTCTGCAGCACCTCGTCGGGGCTGATGGCCAGCGCGGCGGCGAGCGCCTGATAACCGCCGTGCTCGCGGTAGGTGTCCAGCGTCCACGACTTCGGGTCGTCCCAGAATTGGGTCAGGACAGGTGTCAGCGGTGTGTGGCCGGCCATCTCAGTCCGTCTCCTCTTGTGCCTCTTGTGCCGCTTGCAGGCCGGCGAGGGTGGCCGCGCCGGGGCCGCCCTGGCCGTCGTCGGGGCGGTCGTCGGGGAAACCGGCCAGGATCCGCGACGTTTCACGAAACGTGCACAGCGGCAGGCCACGCGACGGGGCGACTTGTTGTCCGGCGCGCAGTGTGTCGACGAGTTCGATGGCCGATTGCGGGGTCTGGTTGTCGAAGAACTCCCAATTGACCATCACCACCGGTGCGTAGTCGCAGGCGGCGTTGCACTCGATGTGCTGCAGCGTGATCCTGGCGTCGGCGGTGGTCTCGTCGTTGCCGATGTCCAAATGATCCTTCAGCGCGTCGAAGATGGCGTCGCCGCCCATGATCGCGCACAGCGTATTGGTGCACACGCCGACGAAGTAGTCGCCGGTGCGATCGCGGCGGTACATCGAATAGAACGTCGCGACCGCGGTCACTTCGGCGCCGGTCAACCCGAGTGCCGCCGCGCAGAACTCGATGCCCGCCGGGGTCAGACAGCTGTCCTCGGCCTGCACCAGATGCAGCAGCGGCAACAGCGCCGAGCGCGACTGCGGATAGCGGCCGATGATCTCCTCGGCGTCGGCCGCCAGCCGCGCCCGCACATCCGCCGGGTAGGTCTCGCGGCCGCGAAGATGGCCGGGCTCATCAGGTTTGGGCCCAAGCGAGACGAATACCGTAGTCGGCTTACCGTCGGCGCCCGGCGCCGTCATGGCTGTTCCTTCTTTGCGTCCTTCTTCGCGCTCATCATGGCTGTTCCTTCTTCGCGCGAGCGCTCATCATGGCTGTTCCTTCTTCGCGCGAGCGCTCATCAGCGGTCAACTCCGCCCATGACCGGGTCAATGGATGCGACCGCCGAGATCGCGTCGGCCACCATTCCGCCCTCGCACATCGCGGCGACGGCCTGCAGATTGGTGAACGACGGGTCGCGGTAATGCACCCGGTAGGGTCGGGTGCCGCCGTCGCTGACCATGTGCACCCCGAGCTCACCGCGCGGGGATTCGACTGCGACGTAAACCTGACCGGCGGGAACGCGGATGCCTTCGGTGACGATCTTGAAGTGGTGGATCAACGCCTCCATCGAGCTGCCCATGATCTTGGCGATATGTTCCGGCGAATTGCCCAGACCATCGGGACCGAGCTTGAGGTCCGCCGGCCATGCCAGCTTCTTGTCGCTGATCATCACCGGGCCGGGCCCAAGCTTCTCGAGTTTGGCGACGCACTGTTCGGCGATCCTGATCGACTCGGTCATCTCCTTGACGCGGATCAGGAATCGGCCGTACGCGTCGCACCCGTCGTCGGTGATGACGTCGAATTCGTAGTTCTCGTAACCGCAATACGGCTCGGCGCGCCGTAGGTCGTGCGGCAGCCCGGTGCTGCGCAAGATGGGCCCGGTGACCCCGAGTGCCATGCATCCGGTCAGATCCAGGTAGCCGATGCCCTGAGTGCGGGCTTTCCAGATGTAGTTCTCTTTGAGCAGGTTCTCCATGTCGCGCAGGCGTATCGGCAACAGCTTGAGCAGGTCACGCAGCCGCGATATGCCATCGTCGGGCAGGTCGGCGGCCAGGCCGCCGGGCCGGATGAAGGCGTGGTTCATGCGCAGGCCGGTGATCGCCTCGAAGACGTTCAGAACGAGTTCGCGTTCCCGGAACCCGAAGAACATCGCCGACATGGCACCCAACTCCATGCCGCCGGTGGCCAGGGCGACCAGGTGGCTGGAGATCCGGTTGAGCTCCATCAGCAGCACGCGGATCACGCTGGCGCGCTCGGGAATATCGTCGGTGACGCCGAGCAGCTTCTCGACCCCGAGGCAGTAGGCGGTTTCGTTGAAGAACGGCGACAGGTAATCCATCCGGGTCACGAACGTCACGCCCTGGGTCCAGTTGCGGTACTCCAGGTTCTTCTCGATCCCGGTGTGCAGGTAGCCGATGCCGCAGCGGGCCTCGGTGACGGTTTCGCCTTCGATCTCCAGGATGAGACGCAGGACGCCGTGCGTTGACGGGTGCTGCGGACCCATGTTGACCACGATGCGTTCGCCCGGGGACGCTTCGGCCGCCGCGGCGACGACCTCGTTCCAGTCCTGGCCGCCGACCATCACGACGGTGTCGGTCGGGCCGTCCAGTGTGCTCATCAGTTGTAGGCCCTCCGCTCGTCGGGCGGCGGGATCTCGGCACCCTTGTACTCGACCGGAACGCCGCCCAACGGATAGTCCTTACGTTGTGGGTGCCCCACCCAGTCGTCGGGCATCTCGATGCGGGTCAGCGCCGGGTGCCCGTCGAAGATGATGCCGAAGAAGTCGTAGGTTTCGCGCTCGTGCCAGTCGTTGGTCGGGAATACCGAAAACAGCGACGGCACATGCGGATCGGCGTCGGGTGCGGCCACCTCCAAGCGGATGCGACGGTTGTGGGTGATCGACGTCAGGGGGTAGACGGCGTGCAGTTCGCGGCCGGTCTCGTGGGGATAGTGCACGCCGGAAACCCCGAGGCACAGTTCGAATCGCAGCGCGGGATCGTCGCGCAGCGTCTTGGCGACCGCGACCAGTTGTTCGCGCCGCACGTCGAGGGTCAGCTCGTCGCGGAACACCACGACACGTTCGATGACCGCGACGAACGTCTCTTTGCCGAGCGCGTCGATCAACCTGTCGACGACGTCGTCGAAATAGCCGCCGTAGGGCCGCGGCGAACTGCCGGGCAGCGTCACTTCCCGTAACAGGCGGCCGTATCCGGAGGTGTCGCCGCTGCCCGTGACGCCGAACATGCCGTGGCGTACGCCGATGACCTCGGGAGGCGTGGCCGGCTGGGCGGCGTCGCTCATCGTCTGAGCCCGCCGATCTGCAGCATGGTGGCCGTTGGGGAAGCCGCTGCCAGCGCAGCCTCTTCGGCTTCCCGCACGGCATCCTCGCGGTTCACGCCCAGCGGCATTTCCTGGATCTTGGCGTGCAGCTTGAGGATTGCGTGAAGCAGCATCTCAGGACGCGGCGGGCAGCCGGGAAGGTAGATATCCACCGGCACCACGTGGTCAACGCCCTGCAGGATCGCGTAGTTGTTGAACATGCCGCCCGACGACGCGCAGACCCCCATGGCCAGTACCCATTTCGGTTCCGCCATCTGGTCGTAGACCTGTCGCAGCACCGGCGCCATCTTCTGGCTGACCCGGCCGGCCACGATCATCAGGTCCGCCTGGCGCGGTGTCGCGGAGAACCGCTCCATCCCGAAACGCGCGATGTCGAACCGCGGTCCGGCCGTCGCCATCATCTCGATAGCGCAGCAGGCCAACCCGAACGTCGCGGGCCACAACGACCCAGCGCGGACATAACCCGCGACCTTCTCGAGCGTGGACAGCAGAATGCCGCCGGGGAGTTTTTCCTCGATACCCATCGCGTCAGTCCCAGCTCAGGCCGCCGCGCCGCCACACGTATCCGTACGCCACGAACACCGTTGCCATGAACAGCAGCATCTCCACCAGCGCGAACAAGCCCAGCAAGTCGAAGGTGACCGCCCACGGGTACAGGAACACGATCTCGATGTCGAAGATGATGAACAGCATCGCGGTCAGGTAGTACTTCATGGGGAATCGCTGACCCTGCGCCGCATACGGACCGCTGACCAACTCCTGCGTCGGCTCTATCCCGCACTCGTAGGCCTCGAGCTTGGCCCGGTTGTAGCGGCGCGGCCCGGCAAGCACCGCGACGCCCACGGAGAACACCCCGAACGCGGCGGCAATCCCACCCAGGATCAGAATCGGGACGTAGACGTTCAACTCGCTCCCTGCTGCATCGCGGACCTGTGACGGACCCGGGCTGTGGGCCCGTCAGGTGACTTCACCCACAGCCTAAACATCAGTGCGGCGCACCGCCGACTAGGGGTAACCGGACTACCGGCGCAGTATCCCCACCACGGCGTCGGCGAGCTCGATCGGATCGATGGGAAGTGGGACCGCGGCCTCTGCGCGCGACCACCTCGCCAGCCAGGCGTCGTCGCGCCGCCCGGTCAGCACCACGATGGGCGGGCAGTCGGCGATCTCGTCCTTCAGCTGTTTGGCGATGCCGATGCCGCCGGTCGGAGTGGCCTCGCCGTCGAGGATCGCCAGATCGATGTCGTTCTTCTCGATGTGGCGGATGACCATCGGGGCCGTCGCCACGTCGACATATGTCAATTCCGGCAGTTCGGGATGGATCCGCTTGCCCAGCGCAAGCCTGACCTGTTCGCGCACGTTCACGTCATCGCTGTAGACCAAGATGCGGGGCACGGCAGCGATGCTAGACCGCCCTATTGCCCGGCGCGACGGAACACCGTGTCGGCGGACAGCGTGGTGGTCTTGCCGACCATGCCTGCCATGTTGCCGCTGACGCCCAGCTGTTCACGCTCGACGGTGGTGGACGCGGTGAGCCGCACCGCACCGTCGTCCAGAACCTGCGCCCGTACCCGGAACGGCAGCGCGATGGTGTTGCCGCGGATGGACAGATCGGCGTGCACGTTCAACTCGTCACCGTTTGCGGGATCGACGCCGTTGACGGTGACCGTGACGTCGGGGTAGTGCTCGGCGTCGAAGAAATCGGCCGACCGCAGGTGGTTATCGCGCTGCTTGATGCCCGTCGTCACGGTTGCGGCCTTGATCGCGACGTGGCCGGACACCTTCGCGCCGGTCTCGATGTTGCCGCCACCCTCGGACCCGGTGAAGCGGCCGGTCACGTTCGCCAACCCCCACATCGTCTTGTTCTTGAACGTGAACGACGACCGACTCGGATCAAGCGTCCAGGTGCCGACGGCTTCGGGACTGTTCAATAGGTCAGTGACAGTGGACATTTCGCCTCTCCATTAGGGTGATTGGTTGAGCAGCGGTTTGAGGTCTGCCGGGTCGAGGTACTCATCGACGCGGGTGATCAGTCCGTCGGGTCCGACTCCGATGATGATGCCGACGCGCAGCGAGTACGGCGTTCCGTCGCGCGCTGTCCCGTGCAGGACGTGCTGCTGAACGAAGCCGCCGTCGAAGAAGCGCCGGTCCAGCACGTCGTAGTGGCGATCGACGGTCGCGGACACGAACCACTCGATTACCCGGACGGCTCGCGCCTTCTCGGACGGACGCTTGTCGCCGGCGTGCCAGACGGTCACGTCGTCGGACCATAGCGCCGCGACCGCTTCGACGTCGCCGGCCTCGATGGCCGAGAACAGCCGATCTGCCACCGAGGCCAGCGGGTAGCCGGGATGGGCGACCTCCAGGCGGTCGTAGACCAGAGTGCGCAACGCGGTCATCACTTCGTCGCTTCGGCCGTCGAAATCGCCGTTGCGTATCGCGGCGATCAGCTCCCGCTCGTCGATGGGGGCTTTCGGGTCTGCGCTGAGTTCTCGTTCGACGATGCGCAGCACGTTGGCCGCGACGCGGGCGTGGAAGTTCACCTGGCCCTCGGTGGCGGCGCGCACGTCGGATTCGAGGAATTCGGCCACCGCGGCCGCCAGCTCTGCGGCGGTCGGCCGGCCATGCATGCGCTCGGTCGTCATGCGGTCGGTCGTCATGCGGTCGTCTCCAGCAGGTCGAGGAGATCCCACTCGGTCTCACAAACCCGTCTGCCGATCGCGGCAAGCTCGACGGATCGGGTCTGTCCGGACAGATGCCGTTCGGCCTGATAGCGGCAGATGATCCCCCAGCACAGCGTGGCCCGGATCAGCCACCACCGGATGCTCACCCGGTCGACGCTAGTCCCACCGGCCCGCTCGTAGGCCGACAGAAAGCGTTCGATGCTGCCAAGGCCGCCGGCGCCGCGGCTCTGGGGCTCACCGAACCGCCACGCGCGGATGCAGAACCAGGCGAGGTCTTCGTAGACCTCGCCGACGTGCACCAGCTCCCAGTCGAGCACCGCGGCGAGCTCTCCACCGCGGACGATGAGGTTGCCCATCCGGAAGTCGCCGTGCACCATCACCGGGGCCGTCGGGGCCGGCCGGTTGGCGGCCAGCCAGCGCAGCGTCCACTCGAACGTGGCGGTGGTGTCGTGGGTCCGATCGAGTTCATCGCGCCAGATCGCCATCTGGTCGTGGTGGGGCAGATCCACGCCTGCGGGGTCGACACGGTGGATCGCGGCGAGCGCCTGAGCGCACTGCTCGAGCAGCCGCTCGCGGGCCGGTGCCCGATCGCCGAGCTCGCGGAAGATCTTGCGGGCGATCGTCTCTCCAGCAATGAAGTCGCACACCAGAAACGGCAGCCCGAGCGCGGTCGTCGAGTTGTCGGCGACGAGCACATGGGGCACCGGTGCACCGGATGCCGCGGCCAGCGCCTGCGTTCGTGCCTCGGTTTCCATCGCGGCGTGCACGTCGTCGGGCGGCCCGGTGCGCAGGATCAGCCTGCGCCTGGTTTTTTCGGTGACCGCCTCGAACGCCCACGTCGACCGGCTCGCCCCGCCTGTCAGCGCGTGCAGGTTCTCGACGGCGACCGGTTCGCCCAGCACCGACGCGAGCACTCCGGGCAGCCGCACGGCCGGCCCGGCAGGCGGTGTCATGTGGCCGACCGGCCGAATTTGAACAGTCGCTGCGCCACCCGGCGGATCTGAATCTCCTCCGAGCCCTCGGTGATCCGGTACCGGCGGTGATGCCGGTAGATGTGTTCGAACGGCTGGTGGCGGGTGTATCCGACACCGCCGAACACCTGCATCGCCCGGTCGGCGGCATCACACACCAGGCGATTGGCGCGGTAGTTGGCCATCGACACCTTGTCGGATACCTCGAGGTGGTGGTTGCGATCGAGATGCCACGCCGCGTAGCGGACCAGCAGGCGCACCATCTGCGCCTCGGTCTGCAGCTCGACCAGCGGCCATTGGATCGCCTGGTTGACCGACAGCGGCTTGCCGAACACGACACGTTCGCCGGCATAGGCGACGGCGCGGTCGATGCAGTACTGTGCGGCGCCGAGGCTGCTGGCGGCCTGGCGAATCCTGTTTTCGTGCAGGAATGTCTGCGCGACCTCCAGCCCGCGGTCGACCTCCCCGAGCACCGCATCGTCGGGCACCGTCACGTCGCGCAGTTTGACCTCGCCGTGGTCGGTCGGCATGTTGAAGGTCCACCAGTAGTACGGCACCTCGAAGCCGGGCGCATCGGTGGGCACCAGGAACGCGGTGATACCCAGCGGCCGGCCCGGCTCGCCGGAGGTGCGGGCGAAGACCAGGTCGTGGGTGGCGCGGTGCACGCCGGTGTTGAACCGCTTGGCGCCGTTGATCACCCAGCCGTCACCGCCGCGTTCGGCGTGCGTCTCCATCCAGGTCGCGTCCGACCCATGGCCCGGTTCGGTGAGCCCGAACGCGAAGCCGCGCTCGCCCCGCAGCATCGGCTCCGACCACTGGATGCGCTGCGTCTCGGTGCCGAAGCGCTCCATCATGATCACCTGCGGGAAGTTACCGACGATCGACGACTCATCCTGCAGATCGTTGTGCAGGCCGAGTCCCTTGGCGGCCAGATGCTCCCGGATGACAGCCATGTCGACGTTGGTGCCGTCGCGGCCGCCCAATGAGGAGGGCAGGCCGTAGCGCAGCCAGCCGGCCTTGTCGGCACGCCTGCGCATCTCGCCGAGCAGGTCTTCCCACGCCCGCGCCGGGATTCCGCCGTTGTCCCAGTCGGTGCGCGCGTATTCGCGGCGCTGGTCGAAGTACTGCATGTTGTCGCGTTCCAGCGGCTTGATGTCGCGCTCAATGAACGCGTCGATCTCGTCGAGCAGCCCCGGAAGATGTTCCGGCAGTGTGAAATCCACAGTGCGCCCTTCTTTTAAGACTTCCTATTCCAGAAGCCGTACAGCGTCTTCTTCCAGATCGTCGACAGGGTCGAAATCGCATCGGCGTCCGTCATCCGGGCCAGCCCGGACGACGACACGAAAACCGTGGTGAAGTTCTCGAACAGCAGCGCGATCGCCGCAGCGACATGTTCGGGGTTCAGGTCTTCCCCGTAGCCCTGTTGCTGGGCGCGCCGGACGGAGGCGGCAACAATGTCCATTCCGAAGCGCCGAAACTCGTTCTGCACGTGGGCGAATCGCTGCTGGGTCGCGGCCAGCTGGGCAACCGCGATCATGATCCCGATGTTCTGCTTGAACATGTTCCAGTAGCCGGTCACCACCGCGGTGAAAAACTCGGTGTCGTCGGGTGAGTCCGGCAGCGAGACGCTCAGCCCGGACGGTTCGACGATGTCGTGCAGAAACGACTCGGCCAGGGCGGCGAGCAGATCTTCCTTATCGTCGAAATAGCGGTAGAACACCGCGGGGGATCTCCCTGCGGCCGATGTGATGTCCGCCAGCGTGGTGCCGTGGAAGCCGCGCTCCGCGAACAGCTTTCGAGCGGCCTGCTGGATCGCGACGCGGGTCTGCCTGCCCTTCGAGCTGAGTGTCTGGACGGGCATGCTCACCTGCCTTTAAGCCGGTCACCGGCGCGCAGCAGCGCACCCGGCAGCTGGTGGCCGACGACGCGCTGCGCCACGCGCGCCGCAGCGATCGCGGCGTCGAGGTCGACGTCCACCGCTATCCCGCTGTCGCGAAGCAGGTAGACGAGGTCCTCGGTGGCAATGTTGCCGGTCGCGCCCGGCGCGAACGGACATCCGCCCAGTCCGCCGACCGATGCGTCGAGCCGGGTGACGCCTGCGGTCACCGCGGCATACGCGCTGGCCAGCCCGGCGCCGCGGGTGTTGTGGAAATGCGCGCCGAGGAGGATGCCGCCGGAAACCACCTGCACATCGGCGAACAGGTCCGCGGTGCGCCGCGGGGTGGTGGTGCCGATGGTGTCGGCCAGCGCGAGCCGGTCGGCGCCATGATCGCGCGCGTGTTCGACGACGTCCAGCGTCCGCTTCGGCGGGGTGGGTCCGTCGAAGGGACAGTCCCAGGCGCACGCGATGATCACCTCCACCGACGCGCCGCTGTCGTGCGCGATCGCGGCGATCTCGCCGATCAGCGCGGTCGCCTCGGCGCTGGACCGCCCGACGTTGGCATAGCTGTGTCCGTCCGACGCCGACACCACGTACTCGATGGATCGAAGACCGGCGGCCAGGGCGCGCTTGGCGCCGTTCGGACTGGCCACCAACGCCGAGAAGTCGATACCGTCGAACCGGGGCAACTCGGCGGCGAATTGGGGGGCGTCGGCCAGCGCCGGCACCTTGGACGGCGACACGAACGCGGTGGCCTCCACCTCGCGCACGCCGGTGGCCACCACCGCCTCGAGCAGTTCGACCTTGGCGGGCAATGAGATTGGTTGCTCAATCTGCAGCCCGTCGCGCAGCGACACCTCGCGGATGTCGACATGCGTCGGTAGTCCGGTCATATCACGTCCTCCGCCCGAAGCGCATCGAGCTCGGCGGCGGTCTTGCCGAGCAGGCCGATGTAGACGTCGTCGTTGTGCTGGCCGGGCCGCGCCGGTCCGGCGTTACGAATCGTGCCCGGAGTCTCCGACAGCACCGGCACGATGCCAGGGCCCAGAACAGTCCGTTGAACTCTTTCATCCCAGTGCCCGGCGATCATGCCGCGGGCAAGCAGCTGTGGATCTTCGACCACTTCGGCGACGGTGTTGATCGGGCCGCTTATCACCCCCGCCCCCGACAGCGTCGAGATGATGTCGCCGGGTTGGCGCCGCGACGCCCAGTCGCCGATGATCTTGTCCAGTTCGTCCTGGTTGCGGCCGCGCGCAACGTGATTGGCGAACCGGTCGTCGGTGGCCAGCTCCGGGCGGCCCATCGCGGTACACAGCCGGCGGAACACGGTGTCCTGGTTGGCGGCGATCACCACCCAGCTGCCGTCGGCCGTGCGGTAGATGTTGGACGGGGCGATGCCGTCCAGCCGGGTGCCCGACGGTCCGCGCACCACGCCGCCGACATCGTAGTCGGGGATGGTGGATTCCTGGATGGCCAGGCAGGATTCGGTTAGCGCCGCGTCGACCACTTGGCCTTCGCCGGTGACCGTGCGCCGGTAAAGCGCGGCCAGCGCGCCCTGCACCGCGAACATGCCTGCAAGGCTGTCGCCCAGCGACAGGGCCAGCCGGGGCGGCGGTCCGCCCGGGAACCCGTTCATGTACCGCAGTCCGCTGGCGGCCTCGGCGACCGACGCGTAGCCCGCCTTGCCGGCCTCGGGGCCGGTCTGTCCGTAACCCGATACCCGCACCAGGATGATGGCCCGATTGCGTTCGCGCAGAACGTCGTAACCGAGGCCCCAGTTTTCCAGGGTGCCCGGCCGGAAGTTCTCGACGACGATGTCGGACCGCTCCACCAGGTCGAGGAACAGCTCGCGGCCCTTTGCGCCGCGCAGGTTCAGCGTCGCCGCCTTCTTGTTGCGCGCGTGCACCGTCCAGAAGAAGTGGTGCCCATCGAGCTCGGCTTGGCCCCAGGTTCGCAGCGGGTCGGGCTGGCCCGGCGGTTCGATCTTGATCACCTCGGCACCCAGGTCGCCGAGCAGCCGGCCCGCGAACGGCCCGGAGATCAGCGTGCCGACCTCGATCACGCGAATGCCGTCCAGCGGGCCGGTAGGGGTCATGCCGTGGTGTCCTCCGGGGTTCCGAAGCCGTGGCGGGTCAGCCAGTCGGTGCAGATCCCGACCGCCTCTCGCAGCGTCTCACGTTGGTCCGGACCGGAGTAGTAGTGGTTGGCGCCGGCGATCTCGTGCATCTCCTTGTCGGGATGCCCGATCGCGTTGAACAGTCGGCGGGTGTGGCTCGGGGTGCACGCGTCGTCGGCGAGGTTGCCGATCACCAGCGCGGGCACCGCGATGTCGGGGCCGCACGCGACGGCGTCCCCATTGGCGTCGTCGTAGCTCCACTGCGACAGCCAGCTGCGCAGCGTGCAGAACCGGGCCAGGCCGACGGGGCCCATGTTCACCACCTGCGGGTCACCCAGGTAGCAGGTTCCGGGCGTGCGATCGTTCGGGTCGACGGCGGGGTCGAGCCAGCGCGGGTCGGCCATCGTGCCGTGCACGACGAACGCGAACTCGTCGTCGGGGCGCCCGGCGGCCTTCAACTCGGCCAGTTTCGCCTTGACCCACCCGGTGATCCGCCGATTGCGGTCGATCTGCGCCGTCCGGTAGCGGGCCAGGAACTCCTCGCTGTAGGGCGGCTGGTTCGGGTTGTCCGGGTGGTACAGGTCGAGCTCGGGATCGCGTCTGGTGGGGTTGGATTCGTCGAGGATGGACGCGTCCAGCCACTCGGTGAGCGTGCCGTGCCTGCTGATGTGGGCGGCCAGCAGCATGATGGCGTCGGCGGGGATCAGCCCCAGCTTGGTCAGGTCAGGGCCGTCGCCCGACGGGCTCGCCGTCACCGTCGGGTGCTGAGCCTGCTGCTGGTAGAACACCGACAGCGAGCCACCGCCGCTCCAGCCGGCCAGCACCACTTTGTGGTAGCCCAGCCGGTTCCTGGCGTCCTTGATGCACTCGCCGAGGTCTTCGACGACCTTCTCCATCAGCAGCGCCGAGTCGGTGCCGCGGAACCGGCTGTTGCAGTAAATGACGTGGTGGCCCGCGCGAGCCAGGGCATTCATCATCGGCAGATACGCGCCGCCGCCGATCGGGTGCATGAACACGAGCACGGTGTCGGACGGCTTGTCGGTCGGCTTCAGCAGGTAGCTTTCCAGCACGACCAGGTCGGCGACGCCGCCGTATACGTCGCGGACATTTGAATTGTTCTGGTAAACAACCAGATACGGGATCCGGTCGTAGTCGTGTCTCACGGGAATTTTCATGGAAGTGCTGGCCTATTTCGATGTCGCGGCCGCTGCCGCTCCGAGATCGTTGGCCAGGACGTCATCCGACGGGGTGAGCCGACGGCGGGTGTCGATCGCGATCACCTGCCAGTCGACGTGGGAATGTTCGTCGAACTTGCGCCGGGCCCGCTCTCTTGCCTTCTCGGGTGCGCCGTGGTGAACACCTTGCGGCGCATGCGAAATCAGCCCGGGCGGCATCGGGATGCCGTACAGCGCGCCGCCATGGAAGAACGCGATCTCGTCGTAGTCGACGTTGCGGTGATACCACGGCGTGCGCTCGGTGCCCGGCACGCTCTCGGCGGGCTTGGGCAGGAAGTTCATCACGTACACGCCGGTGGCTTGCATGAACAGGTGCACGGACGCCGGCAGGTGGACGCTGTCGGAGGTCACCACGTTGTAGTCGGCGATGTTGAACGTGAACGGGAAGTTGTCGCCGCGCCATCCTTCGACGTCGAGCGGATTATGTTGGTAGAAAAGCGAAGTCGGGCCACCCTCGTGGACCATTCGGACCTCGTACTCGTCGCGGCCGTCGTCGGCCATCGGTGCCGGCTCGGGGATGATGACCTGTGACGGGTCGAACGGGAAGTGGCGCCCGAGCTGGCCGGGCGGCGGCACCCGGAACTCATCGGCGGCCTCGATCATCAGAAGCGTGGTTTCCACGGCCGGCAGCTGGCGCCACGTCGTTGCCTTCGGCAGATAGATCCAGTCGCCCTCGCGGTAGCGCATCGGCCCGAACTCCGTCTCGAGCAGACCCGAGCCGCGGTGCACGAAGCTCAGCAGGTCGCCGTCCACGTGGCGGGTGTGGAACGGCATCGGCTCGCGACGCCGGGACAACAGGACCCGGCAATCCGGGTTGGAGAACAGCAGCAGCGGCCCGCCGGCGGGCTCGGTGGCGTCGCCGGGTGTCAGCTCACCGCACAGCACGTCGACCGGCCGCAGCGGACCCACGGCACGGTATGCCGTCGGGTCGTGGCGGCGGTACATGTTCGCGGTCCGCCCGGTGAAGCCGCCGCGGCCGAGCTCGTCGTCCTTCAGCCCGTCGAGGTCGGCGTGCAGGCGCTTGGGTGTCGTGCCTCTACGCAGGTGAATGAACGATTCCATCGCAGCTCCAGTGGTTCGACGGATACGAAACTAAAAGTGATGTTACTTTTCGTTCTGGTCTGGTACAAGAGGCGTGGGGCGGCCCGCCAGCATTTCGTCATTTGCGGAGTTGGGTAACTGAATCGTGGGAAGGTAGTCATCGAGATGGACGGCTACGACTACATCACCTACGAAGAGTTCGGCCGAATGTTCTTCGAGGCCGCGGTGACCGAGAAGCGTGTTGCCGACGCGTTCGCCACGATGGCCGGCGAGGAACTGGAGCTGGGTCCGTTCAGTCAGGGGCCGGGCGGGATCGCGAAGGTGACCGCGAAGGTGACGATCGGTCAACCTCAGGCCACCCGCACGCTCGGGGACGAGATCACGTTTGCGATACGCATTCCACTTGCCATCGACCTGCTGCTGGACCTGCGACTGGACAAGCAGCGGTTCAAGGTCTCCGGCGAGATCGCGCTGCGCGCCACTGCGCGCGCGTCGGTGCCGTTGCTGCTGGTGATCGACGTCCCCAAGCCCCGCACGCGCGACATCAGCGTCGACGTGGAGTCGAAGTCGATCCGCGGTGAGTTGTTGCGCATCATCGCGGGCGTTGACGCCGAGATCAAGCGGTTCATTGCGCGCCATGTCAGCCACCAGATCGACGATCCGCGCTCGCAGGCCGCGATGGTCATCGACATCGCCGACCAGGTCGCCAACGCCTGGACCGGCGTCTAGCGGGTTACTTCAGCTCAGCCGACGATAACCCGAGCAGCCGCCGGGCCACCACCAGCTGCTGGATCTGCTGCGTGCCCTCGAAGATGTCAAGGATCTTGGAATCGCGGGCCCACTTCTCCAGCAGGGTCTGTTCGGAATAGCCGATAGCGCCGGCCATTTCGACAGCCTTCAGCGTGATGTCGGTGGCCACCCGGGCCGCTTTGGCCTTGGCCATCGAGGCTTCCTTGGAATTGGGGATATCGTTGTCGGCCTGCCACGCTGAGCGCACGGTCAAAAGGTAGCCAGCCTCCCAGTCGGCCTCCATCCGCAAAAACTCTGCGGCGGGCGCACTTTGGGCGTGGGAGGGCCTGTCGTAGGAGATCTCGACGCCGGCCTCGGTGAGGATCTTGCGGAGTTCCTCCAGTGCGGCCCGCGCGATCCCGACCGCCATGGCCGCCACGATCGGGCGGGTGTTGTCGAACGTCTCCATGACGCCGGCAAAACCCTTCTCCACGTGGATCTCCGGGCTGCCCAGCAGGTTGTCCGTCGGGATGCGGGCATTGTCGAAGCGGATCACCGCGGTGTCGGACGCCTTGATGCCGAGCTTGTCCTCCAGCCGCTCGACCGTCACCCCGGGATGTTCACGCGGCACGATGAACGACTTGATCGCCGCGCGGCCCAACGACTTGTCCAGCGTCGCCCACACCACGATGTGGCTGGCCCGCGATCCCGCGGTGACAAAGATCTTCTCGCCGTTGATGACGTACTCGTCCCCGTCGAGACGGGCGGTGGTCGACACGGCGGCGGAGTCGGACCCGAAGCCGGGCTCGGTGATCGCCATCGCGGCCCACACCTTGCCCAGGCGCTGCAGCTGCTCGTCGGTGGCCACGCCGGAAATGGCGGCGTTGCCCAGCCCCTGGTACGGCACCGACAACAGCAGCGCGACGTCGCCCCAGCTGATCTCCACCGCGTTCACCAACGCAGACATGTTGGCGCCGTTGTGGTTTTTGTCGTTGCCCTCGCCGTCGCGGAAAGCTTCGGCGCCGGCGAACGCAAAAGCCTTTGCCTCCGTGATGCCCTCGAAGAGGTTCGCCAAGGTGTCGAGCTCGATGGGGTAGGCGTGCTCGGCCAGGTCGTATTTTCGCGAGATCGGCCGCAGCATCTCGGCCGCGCCCTGGTGCGCCTTGTCGATGACAGCCTGTAGCTTGCGCGGCATTTCCAAATTGATTGCCATGAGTGGTCTTTCGGTTAGATGACTATTACGCCTTCGGCGACGCCGATTGCGCGAAGGTCGCGGTACCAGCGTTCGACCGGGTGTTCCTTGGTGTACCCGTGGCCACCCAGCAGCTGCACGCCGTCGAGCCCGATCTGCATGCCCTTGTCGGTGCCGAGCCGCTTGGCAAGCGCCGCTTCCCGCGTGAACGGCAGGCCCTGCTCGGCCCGTGCGGCGCCGCGCCAGGTGATCAGCCGCAGCCCGTCCAATTCGATCGCGATGTTGGCGCACATGAACGCCACCGACTGGCGATGAGCGACCGGCTCGCCGAAGGCTTGCCGTTCCTTGACGTACGGCACGACGTAGTCGAGCACCGCGTGCGAGGTGCCGACGGCCAGCGCGGCCCAGCCGAGGCGGGACAGCGCCACGGCTTCGGAGTAGTCGGCCCCGGTGGCCTCGTCCTCGCCGAGGCGCGCGCCCAGCGGCACAGAGACGTTGTCGAGTTCGACCTGTCCCAGCGCCGCCGCCCGGATGCCCATGCTCGGGTCGGCCTTCACGGTCAGTCCCCGCGACGACGACTCCACGATGAAAAGCGCCGGCTTGCCGTTCAATTGGGCGCCAACGATGAACAGCTCGGCGTCAGCTGCGGCCGGTACGAGGGATTTCACACCGTGCAGGCGGTAGCCACTCGGGGTGCGCACCGCGGTGGCCTTCAGCGCCATCGGGTCGAACAGCGCCTGCGGCTCTGCTATCGCGACGCACGCCTGCGGCACGTGCTCGCCGGCGAAGTCCGTCAGGTAGGTGGCCTGCTGGTCGGCGCTGCCCCAGTTGGTGAGCGCGGTCGCCACGCCGCCCGGAGCGAGGATCGGCAACGCCAACCCCATGTCGCCGTAGGCCAGTGCCTCGGCCACCAGTGCGTTGGTGACGGTGGAGCGGTTAGCGGCGATCCCATCGAAATCCTCGGGGATGTTGATCGCCGTGACGCCCAGCTCCGCGGCCCTGCCGATCAGGTCCGCCGGGTACGTCGCATTGTCGTCGGCGTCGCGCGCGGCGGGCCGTAAGACCTCCTCGGCGAATTCGCTGACCGTCTCGACGATCATCTTCTGGTCCTCGTCGGGGGTGAGGTCGAAGTAGTCCTTGCCGCTGGCCTTCAGGCGGGCCGGACCGCTCCGCAGGCCCCGCACCCGCTTGAACTGGCGGGTGCTCGCACCCGATACGGAGAACGCTTGCTTGATGCCGTAGCGCAGCGCCCGATTCAGCGGATCCCGCAGGTAGTGCCGGTCCAGGAATTCCTGCCCGACGATCGGCGTGACCAGCGCAAGGCCGATGTCGGTGGGTGTGCGCTTGTGCCGTTGGAGGCCGACGGCGCTGTCGCGTCCCTTCGCCTTGCCGCGGCGCTTCTTGCGGCGCGCCGTATTGCTCTTTTCCGGAATTGTGTTGGGCATGTCAGCAGCCTCGTCGTCGGTGGCAGTGCCGGTAACCGTATCTTACTCCAGAGTAAGGTAGGGCCACCCTGTTACCAACTTCACAGCGAAACGGGCCGGCCAGATGGTTGCTCAGGCGACGGGGTACGCGGCACCCGCCACGCACGCGGGCTACCCGTCGGACAGCCGGGTGAGCACGGCGTCGTGCAGCCGGCCGTTGGTGGCAACGGCACTTCCGCCGTGCGGGCCCGCGACACCGGCGAGGCTGGTGAAGGTTCCGCCGGCCTCGCGGACCAGGATGTCCAACGGCGCCAGATCCCATACGGACACTTCGGGTTCGGCCGCGATGTCGACGGCGCCCTCGGCTACCAGGCAGTACGAGAAGAAGTCGCCGTAGCCGCGGACGCGCCACACCACGTCGGTGAGTTCAACGAACCTTTCGCGCTGTCCGAGCGCTGCCCATCCCGACAGGCTGGAGAACGAGAGGCTGGCCGCCGCCAGGTCGCCGACCGCAGACACCCGAATGCGCCGCGCCGGCGCACGCCCGACCACGACATGCGCCCCGTGGCCCGCCGCCGCCCACCATCGCCGCTGCAGCGCCGGCGCGCTGACCGCGCCCGCCACCGGGACGCCGTCCTCGAGCAGGGCGATCAGCGTCGCCCACACCGGCACGCCCCTGACGAAGTTCTTGGTGCCGTCGATCGGATCGATCACCCACTGACGGCCGACGAATTCGGTTGTTCCGCCATATTCTTCGCCGACCACCGCATCGTGGGGGCGCGCGGTCGACAGGGCACGGCGCAGATCCGCTTCGACCGATCGGTCCGCATCGGTGACCGGTGTGAGGTCAGGTTTGGTGTCGACGTGCAGGTCGACGGCGCCGAACCGCGGCATCGTCAGCGCGTCCGATCGGTCGGCCAACGCCAGCGCCAGCGCCAAGTCGTCCGGCGTTTCGGCCATGGCAGCAGTCCTACCATGAGGGCGTGTGGGAAATCTTGTGGATTGTGGTGCTGATCGGGGCGATCGCGCTGCTGGCAGCGCCGTGGCTGATGCGACGCAGGCCGCCGGGCGGCGCGCTGCACGGCACGCTGCTGATCACCGGGGTCAGCCCACGGCCCGACGCGACCGGTGAGCAGTTCGTCACGGTCACCGGCGTGATCAACGGCCCCAACGTCGACGAGCACGTGGTGTATCAGCGCTATGCGGTCGATGTCGAGAACTGGCCGCGCGCGGGCGAGCTCATCCCGGTCGTCTACTCGCCGAAAAACCCGGACAACTGGCGCGTCGCGCCGCCAGACGCCCCGGCGTAGCCGCGGACCTCCGCGAAAGTCGTCAACGTCGGGGCCGCCAGCGTCAGGGAATCATCAAGAGGTGCCGCAGGTCGCGCTGCGCGGCGCACGGTGGACAGGTGACGCTTTTTGAACTGTTGCCATCGCTGCAGCACGCTTTCACTCCCCGGCTGGACCGCACCGTCTGGCCGCTGACCACCCACGTCGACGAGGTGGGGCGACTTTGCATCGGCGGGGTGGCCGCGACGGACATCGCCGACGAGTTCCGCACGCCCGCCTATGTGCTGGACGA
This sequence comes from uncultured Actinomycetota bacterium, assembly GCA_963759655.1. Taxonomy (GTDB): domain Bacteria; phylum Actinomycetota; class Actinomycetes; order Mycobacteriales; family Mycobacteriaceae; genus Mycobacterium. The sequence goes on from CAVXAG010000040.1 coordinate 79,656, forward strand.
AGAGGACTTCCGCCACCGCATTCGGGCGTACCGCGCCGCGCTGCGGATCATCATGCACGGCAACGCGAAAACGCCCGACGAACTGCTGGACGCTGCGACGGTCGGAATCGGGCGGATCGTGGTGGATTCGCCGACCGAAATCGCTTTCCTGGCCGGGCGTGTGCGCCGCCGCCAACGAGTCCTGGTACGCGTGATTCCGGATATCGACATCCATGGTCACCGCGCATTGACGACCGGCGTGGTCGACCAAAAGTTCGGGTTCACCCTGGCGGGTGGTCAGGCAGCCGGCGCGGTGAGGCGGGTACTGGATCAACCGTCGTTGGACCTCGTCGGGCTGCACTGCCATCTCGGATCGCAGATAGCCGATCCGCGCTACTACGACGACGCAATCCGGCGCATGGTCACGGCGATGGCCGACGTCCGTGACAACCACGGCGTCGTTCTGGGGGAGCTCAATATCGGTGGCGGCCATGGTGTTCGCTATGTCTCAGGTGACCCGCAGCTCGACCTGCGCGAGTTCGCCGACGTCATCGACAAGGCCCTCGAATCGGCGTGCGCGGATTTGCGATTCCCGCGTCCGAAGATCGTGATCGAGCCCGGCCGCGCGATCAGTGCGCGTGCGGGCGTCACGCTGTACCGGGTGCTCGCCGTCAAGTGCCAGCCAGGTGGGCGCACGTTCGTCGCCGTTGACGGTGGCATGAGCGACAATCCCCGGGTGGCGCTGTACGGCGCGAAATACACCGTGGCGCTGGCAAATCGCCATCCCATGGGCCCGACGAAACCGGTCACCGTCGTCGGTAGGCACTGCGAGGCCGGCGATGAGGTTGCGCGCGACGTCGACCTTCCGACAGACATACACCCTGGGGACTTGCTTGCGGTGGCCTGTACCGGGGCTTACCACCACAGCATGGCGTCCAACTACAACATGGTGGGGCGTCCGCCGATGGTCGTGGTTGCCGACGGCCGCGTCCGTGAACTCATACGTCGCGAAACGATATCCGACCTGCTGTCCCGCGATCGTGGGTGGGCAAGCGAGCCGACGGCGGGGTAGTGGGCCTATGTGGAGCGGCTCGATTCACACCGAAGGCTCTGGTTTGGGACGGGATTCATCTGGTAATAAGGCGCAGATGAAAAACCTTGCACGTGTCGCAGCATCAACAGTCGTCATGACCGTCGGCCTGGGGCTCGGCAGTTTGGGCGTGGCTGGTGTCGCCCAGGCGCTACCCGCCCCGTTGCCGGATTATCACTGGTGCCCCGGCGACTTTTGGGATCCAGGGTGGGGTTTCAACTGGGACGGGGGTCGCTGCCACGACGACTTCTACTACGACGGCGAGCCGCACGACCAGTTCCATTGGCACGGCCAAGGCCCCTGGCGCGGCTGGTGATCGCATCGGGTCCGGTCGATCGGCCGGCCTTGATCCGGCACGACCCGGGCCTGGGGTGAGGGAGCCGACACCGTAGCGGCCCCGCCCAGGGCCGATCCCGCTACTGGAAAGGCGTGTTCGGGTAGGGCGCGTTCGGGTAGCCCCCGTTCGGGTACGGCGCGTACGGGTAGGGCGCTTGCGAAGGCGTTGGCTGCGCGGGCACCTGGATCGGAATCGGGACGGGCAGGAACGGCACAGTTATATACGACGTCGTCATCAGGGGCGTCGTGCTGGTCGTTGTGGTGGTCGTTGTCGTTGGTGGCGTCGTTGTCGTTGTCGTGGTGGTCGGCGTTGTGGTGGATGTCGTGGTCGTTGTCGTTGGCGGCCGTGTTGTGGTGGCGGGCGCCGTCACCACGGTGGTGACGGTCTGCGTCGAGGGCGGCGGAGGCGGCGGCGGGGGGGCTGCGCTGGTGGTGACGATCGTGCTTGGAGCGACGAAATTCGGCGACGGTGCGGGCGCGGCACTGGTTGCGGGCGGCGGCACCGGAGCGGTCGTCCGGCGGGTATCCGGAGTGGTCTTGCTGTCGCTTTGGCTTCCGGTCAGCGCGTACGCGAATGCGCCGACCGCGACCAACGGCACCAGAGCCGCGACTCCGACGGCGGCCATGGGGCGGCGATACCACCGCGGCGTGCGGTCGATCGGGGGGACGGTTGGCCGCACGAACTGCACCCGCGGCCGGGTGGGGCCGGTGTCCGAGAAGTCGTCGTAGTCCTCACCGGTGTAGGGCACTGGCTCGTCGTCGACTCCATCGTCTTCCGACCACGCCAACGCGCGGAACGTTGATGACTCGGGTTGGTCGAGTGGCGGCGCAAACGCCAAACTCTCCCTCGCGGTCGGTGCGTCCACGTTCGGCTGGCGTGCACTCAGCATCGCCGCGCCCGCGGCCGCGTTGAGCTCCGGTCGCGGTGTCGTCACAACCGGCAAGCGCAATTCTTCGGAGAGGCGTTGGGTGATCAAAGGGATGCTTGCCATCCCACCGACGGTCGCCACCGCGGCAAGACCTGTAGGGCCAATGCGGTTGCGCTGCAACAATTCCTTAAATGCCGTGATCAATCCGGTCAGCGGGTCGGCGATCTGGGCATCGAGCTCAGAGCGCGTCAGCCGAATTCTGCTGTGGTGCATCGGAAGCTCGACGTCCACCTCGGTCACCGACTCTGATGACAACCGTTCTTTGGCGTCGCGGCAGTCGTCACGCAACCTGTCGAGTGAATCAACGGCTGCGGTGGCCGCCGTATCGATTCCGTCCGCGCCCGGAAGCCGGTCAAGGATGTAGGTGAGCAGCAGTTGATCTATCTGGTCGCCCGAGAATTCGAGGTAGCGCACCGTCTCGTCGACCGGCGCGAACCCCGATCCGGCATCGGCCAGGGTGAGGCTCGTCCCGCTGGCGCCTAAGTCGATGAGCCCGACCAGGCCGTCGGCAGGCAGGCCCGGGTCGACGGCCAGCGCGGTCAATGCGGCCGTCGCATCGGCGACGACCGGCACGGGAACGCCGTTCGGCGCGAACGTCGGCACCGTCAGCAATGCCCCGTGCAACGCCGACAACGCGGCGGAACCCCAATGCGCGGGTCTGGCGATCGTGATGTCCGACGTCGGAGCGCCGCTGTCGGCGACCATCGCGGCCAGCGCCTCGACCAGCAGCCGGTCAGCGCGATGCTGGGTTCCGTCGGCGGCGACGAGCGGGACCGGGTCACCAATCCGTTCGACAAACCCCGTGACCGTGATCGCATTCGGGTGGCCGCGGTACAGCGTCAGAACGGCGCGACGTGTCAGTGGTGGGCTTCCGACGCGCGCCGCGACCAAATTGGTCGTTCCGATCGACAACCCCAGCGGGTCGGTCATTGCGCACCTTGGATCGACGGCAGTCTGTGGGCGCTGCCTACGATAACCGCGATCAGCTGCCCGACGGCTGCGACACCCCCGGCGAAGCATTAGGGGCTGATGGCAATTTTCTTTGTGCTCAGCCGGCGCTGCCCGACGGGTGTCAGCCGTGCCCGATGCGCAGCAGGTCGGTGACGCTGGCCAGCTTCACCCGCGGGCGCCCGTGCGGCTCGCCGGTGGAGCGCTCGTGCCGATCGATGAGTTGCCAGTGCTCGTCGGTGACCAGTAGCGGCTGCCGGGACCGCAGCCAAGCCGTGACTTCGTCGGAATGGTCGTGCGCGAATTCCGGATGCGACGCACCGGCCAGATCGGCGACCAGGGTGTCGACGGTGTGCTGCGAGTCGCTCTTGTTGCTGCCGATCACGCCCGACGGACCGCGCTTGATCCAGCCAACGACGTACTCGTTTCGGCTGCCCTCGATGCGTCCGTCCGTGTGCGGGATCGTGCAGGTCCGCTCATCGAACGGCAGGCCCGGCGTCGGCACCCCCTGGTAGCCGACCGCGCGCACGACGAGTTGCGCGGGCAGCGCCTCACGAGTACCGGTGTCCCTGGCGACGACGCGCCCGTTCTCGTCGGCGACCAGTTCGTTGCGGCCGAGAACCACTTGCTCGACCCGCCCGTCGCCCCGGATCTCGACCGGTGATGTGCGGAACTTGAACACGATCCGCCGGTTGCCGGGGGTCGGCTGGTTACCCGCGTACCCGCGCAGCACCTTGAGGTTGTTCCGAACGGTCTTGCCGGCCACCTCGGCCTCCTCGTCGGAGATGTCGGCCACGTCCGCCGGATCGACGATCACGTCGACACCTTCGAGGCCCTTGAGGTCGCCCAGCTCGCGCAGCTCCAGAGTCGTGAAGGTGGCGTGCAACGGGCCGCGGCGGCCGATGATGACCACCTCCTCGACCCCGCGCGGATCAAGCAGCTCCAAAGCGTGGTCGGCGATGTCCGTCGTGCGCAACTCCTCGGGATCGGTGACCAGGATGCGGGCCACGTCCAGCGCCACGTTGCCGTTACCCACCACGATGGCCCGCTCGCCGGTCAAATCCGGCGACATCTGCTCGAAATGCGGATGCGCGTTGTACCAGCCGACCAGCTCAACCGCGGCGACGCTGCCCGTCAGGTCCTCGCCCGGAATCCGCAGCGGCTTGTCGGACTGAGCACCGACGGCGTAAATCACCGCGTCGTAGCGCTCGGCGAGCTCGCCGGCCTGCACATGCTCGCCGACCACCAGGTTGCCGAAGAACCGGAACCGTGGGTGCGACGCGGTCTTCTCGAACTGTGCACTGATCGACTTGATCTTCGGGTGATCGGGCGCCACACCGGAGCGCACCAGGCCCCACGGCGTCGGCAGCATCTCGAGCATGTCGACGTGGACGTCGAGCGGCTCAGGTGCATCGGCCAGCTTCAACAGTGACGCGGCCGCGAAATAGCCGGACGGCCCTGAGCCGACGATCGCCACATAGTAAGGACGCATGTTCGAGCCTCCCCGACAGGTACGGCTTCGATGCTAGACGTGGGGCTACCCTTGGCAGCCGTGGATCCCGATCGCCAAGCCGACGTCGCGGCGCTGGACGCCACGCTGACCAGCGTGGAGCAGGTGCTCGACCTGGACGGTTTGCGCGCCCGCATCGAGAAGCTGGAGCACGAGGCCGCCGATCCCAATCTGTGGGACGACCAGACGCGGGCGCAGCAGGTCACCAGTGAGCTGTCACACACCCAGGGCGAGTTGCGCCGGGTGGAGGACCTGCGGCGCCGGCTCGACGACCTGCCGGTGATGTACGAGCTGGCGGAGGAGGACGGCGGTAGCGAGGACGTCGCCGAGGCAGACGCCGAACTGACGTCGCTGGGTGAGGACATCGAGGCGATGGAGGTCCGCACCCTGCTGTCCGGTGAGTACGACGAGCGCGAAGCGCTGGTCACGATCCGGTCCGGCGCGGGAGGGGTGGACGCCGCCGACTGGGCGGAGATGCTGATGCGGATGTACGTCCGCTGGGCGGAAAACCACAAGTACCCGGTCGAGGTGTTCGACACGTCCTACGCGGAGGAGGCGGGCATCAAGAGCGCGACGTTCGCGGTGCACGCCCCGTTCGCGTACGGAACGCTGTCGGTGGAGCAGGGCACGCACCGGCTGGTCCGGATCAGCCCGTTCGACAACCAGAGTCGACGGCAGACATCGTTCGCCGAAGTCGAGGTGCTGCCTGTGGTGGCGACCACAGATCACATCGACGTCCCGGACAGCGATGTGCGGGTTGACGTGTACCGATCCAGCGGACCCGGCGGTCAGTCGGTGAACACCACCGACTCGGCGGTTCGACTTACGCACATCCCGACCGGTATCGTGGTCACCTGCCAGAACGAGAAGTCGCAGTTGCAGAACAAGATTTCGGCGATGCGCGTGCTTCAGGCAAAGTTGCTGGAACGTAAGCGATTAGAAGAACGTGCCGAGCTGGACGCGTTGAAAGGCGACGGCGGCAGTTCGTGGGGAAACCAGATGCGGTCCTACGTTCTGCAGCCCTACCAGATGGTCAAGGACTTGCGCACCGACTACGAGGTTGGCAATCCGGCCGCGGTACTCGACGGAGACATCGACGGGTTCCTGGAGGCGGGAATCCGGTGGCGTAACAGAAAAGATGACGACTAACACTTACCTGGCTCTATCGCTAGCCGATCAGTGGCACGACTTTTGGCGCGGTCCGATCGGCGACTGGATTGTCACCAGGGGCCTGCGAATCGCGATGTGGCTGATCGCGTCACTACTGCTGGCCCGGTTGATCAGCTGGACCGCCCAGCGAATCACTCGGCGCCTCGACGAGGGCTTTCACGAAAGCGACGCGCTGGTGCGCTCGGAGGCCACCAAGCACCGCCAGGCGGTCGCGTCGGTGATCTCGTGGGTGTCGATCGCGATCCTGTACGTGGTGGTGGTAGTCGAAGTGATCGATATCCTCCAGGTTCCGGTCGCGTCGCTGGTGGCGCCCGCGGCGGTGCTCGGTGCGGCGCTGGGTTTCGGCGCGCAGCGGGTGGTGCAGGACCTGCTCAGCGGGTTCTTCATCATCACGGAGAGGCAGTACGGGTTCGGCGACTTGGTTGCCCTGACCGTCACCGGTGTGAACAAAGAAGCGACCGGCGCTGTCGAGGACGTGACGCTGCGGGTGACCAAGTTGCGCTCCAGCGACGGCGAGGTGTTCACCATCCCGAATGGTCAGGTCGTGAAGTCGGTCAACCTGTCCAAGGACTGGGCGCGCGCGGTCGTCGACATTCCGGTGCCGGTCAGCGCCGACTTGAACAGGGTCAACGAGGTGCTCCACGAGGTGTGCCAGATGGCGGTCGACGACGCCCAGCTGAAGGACTTGTTGCTCGATGAGCCTTCGCTGATGGGGGTGGAGAGCATCGAGCCCGAGAGCGTCATCCTGCGCATGGTCGCGCGCACCCTGCCGGGCAAGCAGTTCGAGGTTGGCCGACGGCTGCGGGTGCTGGTGGTGCGCGCGCTGAGCGTCGCCGGGATCGTCAGCCCCGGCGAGTCGTCGCCGATGGTCGGCGCGATCGTCCACCCGGCCACGGCGAGCGGCGCGGAGGAGGAGAGCCAGGGCCCGGAAGGGCCGGGGTGACCCGTGACGAATGAACACCGTAAGTGGCCCGGGCACCTGTTGGGTGGCCGCGTCCGTACCTCCACAGTCGTGCTGCTGGTGGCGTTCTGCCTGGTGTGGTGGCTGTACCAGGAGTACAAGCCGGTACCACAGCCGGTGCAGGTCCCGGCCACCGACGTCGTTCCACCCGGCTTCGTGCCTGATCCCGCGTACACCTGGGTGCCGCGCACGAACGTGCAGGAACCGCGAAGGACGGCAACGACCACCACTGAAACGACGACGACCGAGACCACCAGCCCGACGTCGACGACGTCGTCGACGGACACCACGACGACCGGCACTCCGACGACCGGAACTTCGACATCCGGCACTCCGACGACCGGCGCCCCGACGGCGACGCCCCCCGCACCTGCGCCAGGCACCGGAACGTCGTCGCCGATACCGGCGGTGCCAGGGCCCGGCCCATCGCCGAGCCCATCGCGCTGACGGGAACCGGCTTCGACCACCGCTACACTGGCGTGCCGTGATGATCACCCTGGACAAGGTCAGTAAGCAGTACAAGTCCTCGGCGCGGCCGGCGCTCGACAACATCAGCGTGAAGGTCGAAAAGGGCGAGTTCGTCTTCCTCATCGGCCCGTCCGGCTCCGGCAAGTCCACGTTCATGCGGCTGCTGCTAGCCGAGGAAAAACCCACCGCGGGCGACATCCAGGTGTCGAAGTTTCACGTCAACGCGCTGAACGGCCGGAACGTCCCGCACTTGCGGCAGGTGATCGGCTGCGTGTTCCAGGATTTCCGGTTGCTGCAGCAGAAGTCGGTATACGACAATGTCGCGTTTGCGCTCGCGGTGATCGGCAAGCGGTCGGACGTGATCAAGCGCGTGGTGCCAGACGTGCTCGATATGGTGGGACTGTCGGGCAAGGCCAACCGGCTGCCGCATGAGTTGTCCGGTGGCGAACAGCAACGGGTGGCGATGGCGCGGGCGTTCGTGAATCGCCCGCTGGTGCTGCTGGCCGACGAACCGACCGGGAACCTCGACCCCGACACGAGCAGGGACATCGTGGACCTACTCGAACGGATCAACCGCACCGGGACCACCGTGGTGATGGCCACCCACGACCATCACATCGTCGACTCGATGCGGCAGCGGGTGGTGGAACTCGCCATGGGCAAGCTGGTGCGTGACGAGAAGCGCGGCGTATACGGGATGGATCGCTAAGTGCGCTTTCGATTCCTGATCAACGAGATCTGGACCGGTCTTCGTCGCAACGTGACCATGACGGTCGCGATGATCTTGACGACCGCGATCTCGATCGGCCTGTTCGGCGGAGCGCTGCTGGTGTGGCGGCTGGCTGTGCAGTCCAGCAACATCTACCTGAGCCGGGTGGAGTCACAGGTCTTCCTGACGCCCGACGTGTCGGCCAACGACCCGAACTGCGAGGCGAACCCCTGCAAGGCGCTGCGGGATCTTTTGGAGAACCGCAAGGACGTCGAATCGGTGCGTTACCTCAACCAGGACGAGGCCTATCAAGACGCGATCCGCAGGATCCCGCAGTTCAAAGACGTTGCGAGCAAGGATGCATTCCCGGCGTCGTTCATCGTGAAGCTGGCGAACCCCGGTGACGACAAGGAATTCCGGGCGGCGATGGTCGCGCAGCCGGGGGTTCGCGAAGTGCTGAACCAGAAGAACCTGATCGACCGGCTGTTCGCAGTGCTGTACGGCCTGCGTGACGCGGCGTTCGCGGTAGCCGTGGTGCAGGCGATCGGCGCTATCTTGTTGATAGCCAACATGGTTCAAGTCTCGGCGTTCACCCGACGAACCGAGATCGGAATCATGCGGCTGGTGGGCGCCAGTAGGTGGTACACGCAGCTGCCGTTCTTGCTCGAGGCGATGCTGGCCGCGTTAATCGGCGTGATCCTCGCGATCATCGGGCTGATATTCGTGCGGGCATTCTTCCTGGAAGACGCGCTCAAGCAGTTTTACCAAGCCAATCCGCCGCTGATAGCGCGCGTCGACTACCTCGACATCGTTTACATCACGCCATATCTGGTGCTCGTTGGCGTGGTGATGGCCGGTGTCACGGCCTACGCGACCTTGCGACTCTACGTACGGCGCTAGCCGTGAGCAAGAAGAACGCGCAGACGGGCCCGCCGCGCCAGATTGTTGCGTCTAATCGCAAAGCGCGGCACGACTATTCGATCCTGGAAGTGTTCGAGGCCGGCATCGTGCTGGCGGGCACCGAGGTGAAGAGCCTGCGAGAAGGCAAGGCGTCGCTGGTCGACGCGTTTGCCACCGTCGACGACGGGGAAGTGTGGCTGCGCAATGTGCACATCCCGGAATACCATCACGGCAGCTGGACCAACCACGCGCCGCGGCGTAACCGCAAGCTGCTGCTGCACCGCCGGGAGATCGACACCCTGATCGGCAAGATCCGCGACGGGAACCTGACGCTGGTGCCGCTGTCGCTGTACTTCACCGGGGGCAAGGTCAAGGTGGAGATCGCGCTGGCACGCGGCAAGCAGGCGCGGGACAAGCGTCAGGACATGGCGCGCCGGGACGCGCAGCGCGAGGTCATCCGCGAGCTGGGCCGCCGTGCCAAGGGCATGAGCTGAGTCCTCTCGCGGCGGGGCTAGCATCGGCTGGTGATTCAGCTCGATAAGCCCGAGGTGCTCGACGGACTGTTTGGCTGTTGGGACCAGATCGACGACCTGCTCGCGGGGTTGTCCGACGACCAGTGGGATGCGCAGACGGAGCTGCCGGGCTGGCGAGCGCACGACGTCGTCTCGCACATCATCGGCACGGAGTCATTCCTAACGGGTGTGCCGACGCCGACCCCGGATTGTGATGTGTCGCGGTTGCCGCACGTGCACAACGAAATCGGCGTGTTGAACGAGTGCTGGGTGCGGCATCTGCACGATGAGTCGCCCGGCGCGATGCTCGAGAAGTTCCGGTCCATCACGGGGGAGCGGCGCAGGGCGCTGACGGCGATCGACGACGACGCCTGGAACCAAACGACCGTGACGCCGGTGGGTCCGGACACTTACGGCCGCTTCATGCGGGTCCGTACCTTCGACTGCTGGATGCACGAGCAGGACATCCGCAACGCCGTCAATATCTGGGCGTCCGACGAGGTGCTGGCGGGCGCGCCCGCCCGGGACGCGCTCGCCGAGATCACGTCGACCCTCGGCTACATCGTCGGGAAGCTCGGTAAGGCGCCCGACGGCAGCCGGGTTGCGTTCGAATTGAGTGGGCCGCTGCAGCGCACGCTGCGGGTGGCCGTTGACGGCCGAGCCCGGGTGGTCGAGGAATTCGACGACGATCCGACGACCACAATCGGGCTGGACGCCGTGTTGTTCACCCGGGTGGCCGGCGGGCGCACGACGGCAGCCGAGAACATGAAAGCCATCGAGATCAGCGGTGATGTCGATCTGGGACGTCAGATCGTGGAGCGGCTGAGGTTCGTGGGCTGAGCGGTCAGCGCTTGGCGCGGGATGATTATTCGCTGGATCCACGTTGTCACGGGCGTAGACTGAACTGTCCTGCCGAAAGTCGGCAGGGATGCGAGGGGCTGAACGGTTTCGACTTCGCGCATCGAATCAAGGGAAGCGTGCCGGTGCAGGCAAGAGACCACCGTAAGCGTCGTTGCAACCTATTAAGCGCCGATTCAAATCAGCGCGACTACGCTCTCGCTGCCTAAGCGACAGCTAGTCCGTCAGCCCGGGAACGCCCTCGGCCCGGATCCTGACGTCAGCTAGAGGGATCCACTGGTGAGTCCGGTCGCGGGACTCACCGGAACATCCAACAGCGACTGGGATCGTCATCCCGGCAAGTCCGTGAGACCGGGAGATCCGAGAAAGACGTAGCGGACTGCGCACGGAGAAGCCTCGAGGACATGCCGTAGGACCCGGGTTCGATTCCCGGCAGCTCCACCGAGAAGATGCAGGTCAGGACGACAAGTCCTGGCCTGTTTTCGTTGCCGTCAACATCTCATCAACGGTTGCTGGTTAGCTTTCGCGCCGTTCACGCTTGGCGTTGAAAACGTGGGCCGCCAAAACGCTCCATGCTGGTGAATTCCTCGACGGGCCGGCGGCGGAGCCTGGTCAGCTGGCGTACGGGTTTACCCAGAGGAAGGAGTGCGGCGATCGCGTGGGTTTCGGGGATGCGGAGCAGATCGCGGATCTGTACCTCTTCGGGGATGGCCATCGTGGTGAGAGTGCCTCCGTACCCCTCGTTTCGGGCGGCCAGCAGGATGTTCCACACCAGTGGGTAGACCGATGCGCCGCTGACCACGCCCACTCGGTCCAGGTGCTGGTCGGTGGCGGCCACGTAGCTCAGATCGACGGTGATGACCAGTACGACCGGCGCTTTGCGGAGCGGCGCGGTGAATTCTTCGGGGATCGCAGTGTGCGCGATCGTCTCAGCGGGCACACCGCTCGGCTTCAGCGGGTTCCAGGGGCTTTCGCCAGCCGCTGCCTGGGCGAAGTATCGTCGTGCGGCCGGGATGGTCAGCTCGGCGAGTCGTTCGCGGACTGCCGCGTCCCGAACCGCCACGATGTGCGTTCCCTGCCGGTTGCCGCCGCTAGGCGCGAAGCGCGCATTGTCGAGGATCCGGTACAGGACCGGGTCGGGAAGCGGATCCTCGGTGAACTCCCGCACAGCGAACGTGGTCCGCATGACGTCGTAGAGTTCCATGGCCACTCCCTGAGTTCTAGTTCGTGTGATGGCCCGTCAGGAAGTTCGGATCATCGCGGCGATGGAGCCCGCGGCAACCCGACCATTGCGACCGCGATGACGGCTGGTTCGTTGCCACGATTGTGCCAGCGATGCCGAGTGCCGTTTTGGATGTTCACGTCGCCTGCACGCAGCGTTGTCTCGACTCCGTCGTCGAGTTCGAGGACGATCTCGCCCGATATGACGATCTCCATGTCCACGGTGTCGGTGGTGTGCATGCCGGGCTGGTCGTATTCGTTGGTTTCCAACATGCCGGGCAGCTTCTCCTGCAGCTCACGCAGGCCGGCTTCGATGTCGACACCTTCGAGGTCGGCGCCGCCATCGCCGGGAGGGAGGGTGAACAGGAAGAAGCGGTACCCGCCGACCGGGGGAAAGAAGGTCGTCTTGGGCCCGTTGGTGCCGGCGTCAGGAAGGGTCGGCGGTGAGTCCGCTCGCCAAAGTTCGTGGTACACAGTGGACGTCAGCGTCAGCGTCGTCGGTTCGACGACTTGATCGTCGACGATGACCGGTTTGCCTTGGGCGTCATGGCCGGTCACTACGCGGCGTACATTCATGGAGTTCGTTTCCCTTGTTTCGTGGTGTCTTATCGGTCTGCCGCTGCTTCCCACCTTTGGATGAGGCTTATGAAGTTCGCGGGGTTGTAGATGTCCTCTTCAAATGAGAAGAGTCCAGCGCCAGCGTATTTCAGCCGAGTCCAGTTCGTCGCTGTGTAGTCCGTCCCATCACCCAGGTCGGCCATATGGGTGCGAGCGCAGAACACCAACTCTGCGGCGTCGGCATTGAAGTACACCCAATCGTGGGTGTACTTCGTCATCTGGTTGTTGGGGTATGACTGCATCAGTGGAACGATCCACGCTCGGACCGCTTCGCGGCCGTGCATTTCCCCGAAGACGTGTTCGATGTAGACGCAGTCATCGGTAAACAAGTCGGCAAATGAGTTGTAGTCAGCAGTCTGGGCGCAACGATCGCTCACCGTCTTGAAGTGTTCGTACTGGCGTTGGAGCTCTTCCAGCGACACTGAAACCATGTTTCATCCATCTCTTCGTGCTGATCCGGGCTGGGGAATTGCATTGCGGGCCGGGCTATCTCGCACCTGGGCGTTAATCTTGCCAGAAGTTCATGATGAGTTTGCGGCGTTCGTCGCGGGTCGACTTCTCTGTGAAGTCTTGGATTCCTGCCATCGCGTTCTCTCCTGGACCGAATCGTCCCGGGTTTCCCTCGAAGAACATGCTGCTCCACATGTCGAGGTCGGCGCCCTTGTCTACGAAGTACTTGGTGACGGTAGTGGCGTGGCGGTCCTTGGACAGCAGGACTTCGGTGAGTGCTGCGATCTCGGCATCGAGGGCCTCAGGCTCACAGAGGCGGTTGACCAGGTCGTAGCGTTCTGCGGTCGCCGCATTGAACAGGTAGCCGAGAAGGTTCCATTCCTTGGTCTTGCGTCGGCCGGCGAATTTGCTCAGTCGCCCTGTGCCACCCCAGCCGGGCGTAATTCCCCAGTTGATTTCCGGCATGCCCCAACGCGAGCGGTGGGTGGCGATGACGAAATCGCAGACCAGGGTGAGCTCCAGGCCGCCGCCCGTACAGATGCCGTCGACGCCGGCGATGGTGACCGGGACCAGGTCGTCGATGATGTTGACCGTCTCCTGATACATCCGGATGTTCCATGGTCCGTCGTCGGGAGCGAAATCCAGGAAACCCTTGATATCGTCACCGGCGCAGAAAGTTTCGCCCGCTCCCCGCAGGACCAGCACGCGGCAATCGCGGTCCACCGCCACGTCCTTGACCGCGGCGTTCAGTTCCGCTGAGACCTCCTGATCGAGCGCGTTGTGTACCCGCGGGCGGTTGAGCGTGATGGTGGTTACCGCACCGTCCTGGTCCACGATCAACTTCCCCGATGGGGATGATTTCTCAGCCATCACGTGTCCTCACGTCAGTCTGTTCCTGGCGTGATTACACTAGATCCCGGTGGTCTTGTTATGCAAGGAGATTTCATAAAGATACTGAGGTGGCCGGGATGAGTAGGGTACGAACACCGTGAACGACGCTGCGCCGGCCCCGCTCAGCGGCGGACCTGACTCGATCCTGCGCACGGCGGAGGTAGTCGGGGATGCGTGGTCCTGGCTGGTGATGCGGGAGGCGGTCCTTCACGGTGTGACCCGGTTCGCCGAGTTCCAGAAACGACTGGAAGCGCCTCGCTCGACGCTGTCGGCGCGCCTATCCCAGTTGATCGCGGCCGGGTTACTGGTCCACGAGACCCACCTTCGGGGTGAATACCGCCTGACCGACTCGGGCCGAGACTTCCTGGGCTGTCTGTTGATAGCGATGCGTTGGGGCGACCAGTGGTACTTCCGGCCGCACACGCGGCCGCAAAAGGGCACACATACCCCCTGCGGCAGCCCGTTGGAGGCCGTCCTTCGGTGCGCGCACTGCCGCGAGGTGCTGAGGGTACGCGAGGTGACAACCAGTCCGGGCCAGCCGGTTACGGAGATCCCCATCAATGTGGTGAAGGTGGCCAGACGCCGCAGGCCGGGACTGGAGCTGCTGGAGCGGAGTCGCCCGTGCTCCGTCGCGCGGACGCTGATGGTGATGGGGGAGTGGTGGAGCGCATTGATCGTGCGCGAGTGCTTCTTTGGCACCCGCCGCTTCGATGAATTCCAACGCCGGCTGAACATCGCGCCCAATATTTTGTCGGAGCGACTGCAGCGACTCGTCGCGCTCGGCATCATCGCCAAGGTCGCCGACGAAAGCTGGTCAGTGCGCCACGAATACCGGCTCACCGACAAGGGCGCTGACCTCTACCCCGTTCCACTAGCCATCCTGGACTGGGGGCGACGCTGGCTTGGCCCGGCGGAATCAGACACCACGCTGACGCATACACCCTGTGGGGCTGATGTCGACGTTGTACTGAGCTGCTGCGTCTGCGCGGGACCAATAGTGCGTGACAACATCGAGCTGACCGAGGCGCGTTAAGGGTGGTGCGCATGCGCCCTCGATCGGCCGTTGTCAATGGTTAACGCGCAGATGGAGTAGCTCGTGCCGGCGGACCAGGAGGCTGTCCACCCACTGTGGGTCATGGTCGGGGTCGAGCGTGAAGTTTTGGGTCTGCTCAAGCAGTGCGTTGAGCACGGCGCGGGCTTCGATTCGCGCGAGTGCGGCTCCGACGCAGAAATGGATGCCGTGTCCAAAGGCCAAGTGGCGCTTGGGGGATTCCCGCGTCAAGTCCACTTTGTCGGGGTTGGCGAACTGGGCGGGTCTCGGTTCCCGGCAGCGAAGAGCAGCAGGGCGGTGGAACCTGCCGCGATATCGTTGCCTCGCTGGCCGATCTTGCGCAGCGGAACCTGCGTGCGCAGGATGCAGTTCACCTACTCTTGGAGCTCGACTAAACCGCAGGTCAGCGACCTTATCTGCCATTCCTGCCTCACCCGCTGCCGCCCCTTTCTAGGAGCGACCAGTAGCTCCGCTCGCGCTCAGTCAGTTCGTTCGACGTGATCGCACCGAAGGCGGCCGCCTCGCGCGCGAAACGAACAGGTGCCTCGGGCAGCGCATCGGGGCCCTCGAGCCGGAAACAACTCGGTGCGAGGGGACCGAACAGCAGTGCGCGGCGCAAGTCCGGCCAGTTCTCGAGTTGTGGCTCCACCCCGGCGGCTCGTGCGAAGATCAGAGCCACCAGGTTCATCTGCGTTTTCTGGGACATCCCCCGCCTAGAGCGATAAGCATCGATCGACAACCGCTGATCGGTCTCACTTGTCGCGGGAATCGTGCTGCCCCACGTGTAGGCGATCCACCTGGCTTGAAGTTCCAGCGGCACAAAGTATCCGCCCGACTGGTCCCACATGCCCATGAAGGCCAGCCCTGGGAGGTCGGGATGGAAGGTGTAGCGGTCGGCGTCCAGGTGCACGGCGTCGAGGTTGAGAATCTCCCGGATGTCCTCACTCAGAAACGGCAGGCACAGATCGAACCCGGTGCCCAGCACAATCCCGTCGAAATCGTCGGCATGCCCATCGGCGAAGGTCACGGTAGTGTCCGCGATGGACTCCATCCACGGACGCACCGTAATCCGGCCCTCGGCCACGAGCGGCAGGTACCCCTGGTTGAGGGTGACCCCGGCGGCGAAGAGCGAAGGGTCTGGCGCCGGTGCGCCGTACTGCTCCGGGCTTCCCCCGGCCTCGACCACGATCTCCTTCAGCTTCCGGTCGATCTCGGCTGCTGGGAGAGTCTCGCTCGCCAGGGTTCCGTATCGCGTGAAGATCCGATGATCGGACGGGACTCCGGCGGCGAACTTCGGCAGGACATATCGCTGTCGCCGCTGGGTCACCACAACACGTGCCGCGCCGAGCTGGGCGAGTTCTGCCGCGATCTCGAGGGCGCTGACGGCGCAGCCTGCCACGAGAACACGCTTGCCGCGATATATAGAAGGCTGCCGATAGTCGTACGTGGAGATCACGCCGGACGACCCGGCGAACCTGTCGAGCCCCGGAACAGCGGGGATGGCGGGCGCATGGAACCTGCCGCTCGCCACCACCACTCGTTCGAAGCTCTCATCCATGCCGGCGTGACCCACGAGCCAAACGGCGCCGTTTCGCCTGAGAAGTTCGACCCGAGTGCCGAACCGGACGCGCGAGGTAAGGCTGAAAGTCTCGGCATAGCGATGCAAGTATTCGAGAATGTCGCGGTTCGATGGGTAGACCAGGGGGCTCTCGTGCTCGAGGTCGCTGAAGGCTGTCATGATGCGACTGGTGTTGGTATGCATGGTCGGCCACACGCCGCTCCTACCTTCCAGGCCCGTCCACTGCCCGCCTAGGATCGGTCCCTGCTCGAAGATCGTCGGCTCGAATCCCTGCGACAGCAGCCAACGGGCAGCGATCAGCCCGCCCGGTCCGGCCCCGATCACGGCGACGCTCCTCGTCATCGAGGCACTGTCGCACGGCTGAGATCTCTTTGATGACGATTGAGGTCGACGTTCACAATTCCCCCTACCCAATTCACCTCTCAGGAGAGAATGAGTTGAAGCAGAAAAAGGGAAAGGCATGACCGATGACCTCGATCCGGGGTTTCAGAGCGTCGACCGCGCCTCGGAGTTCGCGCTGTTCTCGGGCTGTTTGGATCTGATTGACTCGCTCCCGTTTTTCGCTGAGTGCAAGCGCGAGAGTTATGACCTGCTTGGCGCCGCTCCCGGGCGCCGAATATTGGAGGTCGGTTGTGGACTCGGGGACGACCCCGTCCGCTTCGGAGCGGGGCGGCTCCCGGACGCCGTGCTTGCGCGTCTCGAGGGGCTAGGCAGGTTAGAGGTGCACGACCTCGCGTACGCCCACACGCTGATGAGCCTGCCGATCGCCGCACTGCTGTGACGACATTCCCGCCGACCTCGACAGCGCGGCGATGATCGACGGAGCGGGGCGCTTCGGCTGCTTCCGCGATATCTGCCTGCCGCCGGTGCGCGGCGGGCTGGCCGCCACGGCGGTGCTCTGCTTCGTCTTCTCCTGGACCGAGTTCCTGATCTCGCTCCAGCTCACCACGGAGATCCGCACCGTGAAGATCCCGCTCGGAGGAGAAGTCCACGCGAACGTCAACCCGACAGACGTCATCAACGGGAGGAAGCATCCATGGATATGAACGAATACGACCGCAAGACCTTTGTCGCGGACAGCGCCAAGGCCTTCGCCGAGCGGCGCATCACCAAGCGCGAGTTCCTGCGCCGGCTCGGGATCGCCGGGCTCGGGCTCTCGGGCTTCGCCGCCGCCATGCTGGGCCGGACCCGGCCCTTCCCGGGCCTGACCACGCCCCCGGCCATGGCCGACACCGGCACCTCGCCGGAGATGACCAAATGGCTGCAGGACGTGGGCAGCAAATACAAGGGCACGAAGATCCGCTACACCTCCGAGGCGACGCCGCCCACCATTGTCGCCAACCAGCTCGCCAAGGACGAGTTCACGCCCAATACCGGCATCGAGGTGGAGATCGAGATCGTCCCCCTGGAGCAGGTGCTCCAGAAGGCGACGGTCGACGTCCAGGGCCAGCTCGGCACCTATGACCTCTACTACCTCGACCAGTCCTGGACCGCCCTCTTCATCAACGACACCGTCGATCCGCGCCAGTACTACGCCGACAACAACGACATCGCGCTGCCGGACTTCGACTGGGACGACTTCTCCAAGCCCCTGGTCGAGGGCATCTCCACCTACAAGGACAAGCTGATCGGCGTGCCCTTCGACATCCCGATCTTCATCCTGATGTACCGCAAGGACCTGTTCGACAAGCACGGCCTCAAGGTCCCCACCACCATGGACGAATACATGAACGTGGTGAAGGCCCTGGACGAGGCCGAGCGCGGCAACGGCATCTACGGCACCACCGGCCAGCTCAAGTCGGGCCACTACTCCCTCAACTGCGACTGGACGGCCTGGCTCTGGGCCAACGGCGGCTCGGTCTTCGACAAGGACGGCTACTTCTCCGCCAACGACGCGGACGGCATGCGGGGCCTCGCCTACATGCTGGAGCTGGTGAAGCATATGCCGCCCGCGGCCACGACCTGGACCTGGGACGGCGAGGGCCGGTCGGTGAGCCAGGGCAACGCCGCGATGCTGATCTCCTGGGGCGAATTCTTCCCCGGCTTCGACAGCAAGGATTCCAAGGTCGTCGGGCTCATGGAGGCGACCCGTCCGCCGGCCGAGGCGAAGCTGCGCAGCCCCGACCAGGCGGGCTTCCTGGAGATCCCCCACATCGGTCATCAGGGCGGCTCCTCCATCTGCCTGTCGAAATACTCGAAGAACCCGGAGGCGGCCTTCATCTTCATGCAATGGGTCTGCTCCAAGGACGTGGTCGCCCGCTCCTCGACGCTCGGCGGCGGCGCCTCCCCGGTGCGCAACTCGACCTACAGCGACCCGCGGGTCCTCGCCGCCGCCAAGGTCGGGCCGGGCACCACACGCCACTTCCCGGCCATCGAATGGACTATCAACAACGCCATGGGATCGGAGCCCAAGCTGCCCGCCTGGGTCGAGATCTCCCACAACATCATCCCCGTGGAGCTCGGCAAGCTGCTGGCCGGCCAGTACAGCAGCCCCGAGCAATGCATGGCCGCCATCAAGGAGCAGGCGGACAAGTCGGCGGCTCCCTTCCGCAACGGGTAGCCGGATCGGATCCTCTCGATGGACCTCGTCGTCGGGCTCGACAGCAGCACCACCGCGACCAAGGCGGTCGACTGGACCCGCGAGGGCCGGGCGGTCGGATCGTTGAGGCTGCCGCAGAACACCGGCAGCGGCAGCTCGTGGCGGTCGGCTGACGCCCCCTGGACCCGATGCGCAGGAAAATTGGTGATCCCTCTTGACGCCGTCAAGACCCGAGAACGAAACCGCAGGTAACGAGCGGGACTGAACCGGAACGAAATGGAACGAACCGGCAGCTCAGAACGCATATTGCCTGGTAGAGCGTCGGGTTCGATTGCCAGCAGCTCCACTGGAAGGGCCGCTGCTAAGCGGCCCTTTTCTTCGGGTCAACGGTTTTCACACCGAAGACGCGACGTTGTATCGGTACCTCAAGGGGAGTGTGCGCATTGCTGTGCGCATTACAACATGTACAGGAACCACTCGGCCGTCAGTAGCCGCCCTTCGCCGATAGGTTGTCGGGAACGTCGTTGGTGAGCAACTCGGCGGCTCGCGCCAGCAGCGACGGCAGTAGCGGCGCCATCGCCTCGAGGTCAGGATCGGGTCTGGTCTTGCGGCGGTTGTGTTTCACGATCAGCGACCAGTGGCGGCCGACTTGAAACACGCGAGTCCCTGGAACCAATCAAGCTCAGGCACCGTGCGTCCGAGCGCGCTCACGTAGACGTCCGCCAGCTCGGTGGGCGGCGGCATCGAATCGGCGTACTCGGTGGATCGACGGTAGGTATCGGGATCGACCATGACCAGGAACCATCCCGCTCGACCCGCGGATCTCCGACCGACCAGATCTCCCAATCGATGACGGCGGTTATGCGGTCGTCAGTTGCCAGCAGGGGTTGCCGAGTCGGAAATCGCCGTGCACTATGCGCGGCGGCAGCGCAGCAGGTATTGACGACCGCAGTGTGTCGGCGACGTCCTGCCATCCCGAGACCGGCTCAGGCTCGACGGTCTCCAATAAGCGGCACCACCGTTCGATCTCCTCAGTGAGGCCGACAACCGGTTCAGCACCCAGGCCCACCGACGTCGGCTCGATGCCGCGGAGCCGGGCCATCGCGCGCGGCGTTTCGCAGTCGCTCGGACACCATCGCCTGCTCCCCACCATCGGTGTCGAGGTCGAAGAGCGGCTCGAGTGAGGTGCCGTCGAGAAACGACATCACGAACGGCGGCGGCACTTCCGGTGGATCACCGGGGTCCTCCCAACGCACCTCAGGCACGGGAACCGCGGTCGGGCCGAGCGCGCGAAGGATCCGGGACTGCCGCAACACGTCCCGATGCAGGATCGGCGCAACGCCGGGCGGCGCGACGACCACACGATCGTCACACCGCGTGCCAGCGAAGGTCAGGCTCGACGCACCTCCCGGCAAGGGGCGAAGGTCAGCGACACCAGCGGATCCAAGCCGCGTCTCCAGGTGGTCGAGCTGCAGGTCGGTCAGTGCAGCCATCCGACTTCCCGCAGGAACGGCTGGGTGTGGGCGATCCGCCCGGTCATCGTTTTGGGATCACCAGTGCACAGCAGAAAGACCGTCTCTGTGATGAGTTCGATGTCCTCGGTGTCGGTCTTCGCGAGATCCAGTGCGCCGGCACCGGGTGTGGCCACCGGGTTAGACGGCGCCGCGGCGTTGACGGCGATCCCGTCTCCGTACAACTCGGCGGCGAGGCTCTTGGTCAGCCGGTTGAGAGCGGCCTTCACGGTGCCGTACATCCCGAACCCGGCAGACTCATCGAAATCGGCGAATGGCGGCCCGGGCGGTAGGTCGCCCCCGACGGATGTGAGGTTCAGAACCCAGCCGCAACCGCGCTCGCGCATGGCCGGGATCGCCATCTGCGTCAGATGCAAGGGCGCGACCAAGTGCATCTCGACCATCAACCGCGCCCGCTTCTCCGGGAATTCATCGAGAGGCCGCAGGAACGTGACGGCGGCGTTGTTGACCAGAATGTCCGGCGCACCGATCTTATCGACCACTTCAGCGAAGAGACGTAAGCGGTCGTCGGAATTCGACAGATCCGCCTGCACGGCCATGGCGGCGCCCCCAGCGTCCTTGATTTCTTCACACGTCTGCCGAAGTGATCCCTGGTACTTCGGATCCGGATCCATCGTGCGCGCGGTGATCGCCACCGTGGCGCCTTCAGCTGCAAACCGTTGCGCGATCGCCTTGCCCAACCCCCGGCTGCCGCCGGTCACAAGGGCGACTTTGCCCTGACATGGTCTTGCCACCAGTACCCCTTCGCTCTGCCTTGGATGTGTCGTGGCGTCTCAAGCACCACTGTTGCGATGGATACCGGCGAGCTTGTCGGCGAACTTGGCCTCCGCCGCCTCTCGCAGCCGTAACAGGTGCTCCGATGGGAATAGGTCGGGTGCCGGCTTGTACTGCTTGAGGAGCTGGCGAGCGAGGGTCACCTTGTGCACCTCGGTCGGTCCGTCGGCCAGTCCCAGCACAAACGACTCAACCATGTACTGCACGAACGGCATTTCGTGTGTAGTGCCCAGCGAGCCGTGCAGTTGCAGCGCGCGGGCGGAGACGTGGTGCAGAACCTTCTGCATCATCGCCTTCACCGCGGAGATGTCGGCCCGCACCGCCTGGTAGTCGTTATGCTGGTCGATCTTCCACGCCGTTTGGATCGTGAGCAGCCGGAAGGCCTCGATCTCCATCCAGGAGTCGGCGATCATCTCCTGGACCATCTGCTTGTTGCCCAGCATGTCGCCCTGGGTGTACCGCGACACTGCCCGCTCGCAGAGCATGTCGAAAATGCGCCGCACCAGTCCAACGGTGCGCATGGCGTGGTGAATACGCCCGCCGCCCAGGCGCGTCTGCGCCACTACGAACGCGCCGCCGCGGGGGCCGAGCATGTGGTCGGCCGGGACACGCACACCCTCGTAGCGGACGTAACCCTCGCGACCGCGGCCCAGCGGCTGATAGCCGAGTCCGACGTCACGCAGGACGTTGATACCCGGCGTGCCACCTGGGACGACGAACATCGAGTGCCGCTTGTACGGGAGAGCGTCCGGGTCGGTCACCGCCATCACGATCAGGAACGACGCCATCGATGCGAACGACGAGAACCACTTCTCTCCGTTGATGACCCACTCGTCGCCGTCCTGCACCGCCGTCGTGGTGAATACCTTGGGGTCGGCGCCGCCTTGCGTCTCGGTCATCGAGAAGCAGGACACGATCCGGTTGTCGAGCAGCGGCTCCAGGTAGCGTTTCTTGAGCTCGGGAGTGCCGTACTGGGCGAGGATCTCGCTGTTACCAGAGTCCGGTGCATGGGAGCCGAAAACGATAGGTGCGCACTCGGATCGGCCGAGAATCTCGTTGAGCAGCGCCAATTTCACCTGGCCGAAGCCTGGGCCGCCCAGATGGGGACCGAGATGGGTCGCCCACAGCCCCCGATCCTTGATGATCTTCTGGAGCGGCGGAATCAGGGCTTGCCGGACGGGATCGTTCAGGTCGTGGGACTCCTTGACGATCAGATCGATCGGCTCGCACTCGGCGCGCACGAACTCCTCCACCCAGACCAGTTGCTCGGCCCATTCCGGGTCGGTCGAGAAGTCCCAAGCCATGGCGGCGTCCCTTCGGTCGTCAGGTGTCAGTGCGCTGGCGCGCCAGCCCGGCGTCGATCAGTTTGTTGATGGCTCTGTCGTCGAGGCCCAACTCGGCGAGGACTGTCAGGGTGTCTTTTCCAGCCAGCGCCGGTGACGTCGGCGTCGGCGGAACGGTCCGGGAGAATCGAGGGGCCGGCGCCGGCTGAAGTACGCCGTCAACTTCCACGAATGTGCCGCGCGCGACGTTGTGCGGGTGGTGCGGCGCCTCGGTGATGCTCAGCACCGGAACCGCACACGATCCAGGCGAGCCCAGCTCGGACTCCCATTCGGTGCGCGTTTTCTCCCGGAAACGCGCCGCCAGCGTCGCCCGATGTGCGGCCCACGCCGACGGTTCGTGCTCGTCGTGGGGGACTGTCACGCCCAGCTGCCCACACAGTTCCGCGTAGAACTTTGGCTCCATGGCGCCAACTGCGACGTGCTTATCGTCGGCCGTCTCGTATACGCCGTAATAGTGGGCAGCCCCATCGAGCACGTTGCCGAATCTCTCGTCGCGCCACTGACCTTCGGCCACCATCCCGTAGTACGGCGCCATCAGCGTGGCGGCACCGTCCATCATGGCCACGTCGACTACCTGGCCCTCGCCGGACTGCCGCACCTCGAGGATGGCACTGAGCAGCCCCACGGCCAGCAGCATTCCGCCGCCGCCGTAGTCACCGATCAGGTTGAGCGGCGGGACGGGTGTCTCCGCTGTGCCGATGGCGTGCAACACACCGACCAGCGCGATGTAGTTGATGTCGTGGCCCGCGCGGTCGGCGTAGGGGCCGTCCTGGCCGTATCCGGTCATGCGGGCGTACACCAGCTTCGGGTTCGCGCCGAGCAGGTCGTCGGGCCCGATGCCGAGGCGCTCGGCCACTCCGGGTCGGTACACCTCGACGAAGGCATCGGCATCCTCGACCAAACGGTGCACGACTGCTCGGCCTCGGGGATCTTTCACGTCGAGTGCGATCGACCGCTGGTTGCGCCGCACGGTGTAGTCGATGGGCAGCGGGCCGTCGACCTGCCGCACCTCGTCGACACGCACCACGTCGGCGCCTAGATCACCAAGAACCATGCCGCAGAACGGACCTGGACCCAGTCCGCCCATCATGACGATGCGGACACCGCGCAGCGGTCCGCTCATGTCGACCACTTCAGTCGGCGTTCTGCCGCTTCGTCGGTGGCGTGGCTGAGCACTTGGTTGCGGTTCTCGAGTTCCATCGCCGACGCCAGCCCGGGGGCATCGGTGTTCACCTGCAACGCGCGCTTGGTCAGCTGAACCCCGAGCGGTGCGAGACCCGCAATTAGGGCGCCCAATTGGAGGGCGCGGTCGAGGAGGCGCTCGGGTTCGACGGTCTCGCTGACCAGTCCACGGCGGTCGGCCTCGCTTGCCGACACGGTACGACCCGTCAGCATCCAGTCCGCGGCTACGCTGGTGCCGACGATGCGCGGTAGGTGATAGCTCATCCCCATCTCGGCGCCCGAAAGGCCAAGCAGGATGGCTGCATTCCCGAATGACGCCGCCGTCGAGCAGATGCGGATGTCGGCGGCGAGGCATAGCGCCAGTCCGGCGCCGACGCAGGGACCATTCACCGCCGCGATGACCGGCTGGGGGATGGCCCGGATCGCCTGCGGCAGAGCGGCCATGGCCTCTTGGAAGCGCAGTCGGTCGATCGCCGGGTCCCTGGCTTCGAGCATTCCGGGCCCGAAGTCGCGCATGTCGATCCCGGAACAGAAACCGCGGCCCGAGCCAGTCAGCACGACAACATTGACGGCCGGGTCGGCCCCCAGCTCGGCGCAGATCGACGCGAGTTCGGCCACCATGACCTCGTTAATCGCGTTCAGCCGATCGGGACGGTTGAGGCGCAGGACGGCGACGCGGGCACTCGGCGTCTCGAGGGCAAGCGTCTGTGCCTGCGTTTGTTTCACGTCATATCCGCTCGATGATCGTCGCGGTACCCATACCGCCACCGGTACACCAGGTGCGTGCGAGCCGTCTGCAGCCGTGCCTCATGAACACATCCTATGACGTTTGCGAGAATCACATTCTCCCTATCGTGCACGTCGCAATCATCGACGCGTGCGATGGCGGGAGCGCCTCATTGTCAACGGTTGGCGCGGTACTGCGGCCATCGCCGTGGCGGGTTTGCCGGCCAAGTGACGATCGCAAGCGCGAGGCGAATAGCGATGAGGCGGCAGCGGCGTGTTGACGCCGTCGACACGTTTCGCGTCCCCGCAGGTCGTTTCGCGTACTTTCGCGCCGTTTCGCGTCGCCCAATTCAGTGTTTCCGCAGGTCACCCCGTTTTTTGAAGTAGGTTCGATTCCCGGCAGCTCCACTGAAAGGGCCCCTGCTAAGCCGCCCTTCTGTTTGGTTGCCAGAGTCCGCTCCTGCACCGGGAGCGACATCAATACCGTCAGGGGTGGGCGGCAAGGAATGTCTCGTTCGACAGGCCGGCAGTTAGCTCCTCGACGTCGAACGGTCGGTCGAGACGGGCGCGAAGCTTGTCGGGGTCGGTGAGAAGGCTGATCTCGGCAGTTTGGCGAGCAAACAGTCGTCCGAAGCGCGGGTAGAGCCAGCGCATCAGCGCCCGCTCAGCTCGGGTGCAGCGTGCTGCGCAGTAGCCGACATGGCCGACCTCGTCGGTGAGGATCTCGCTGTAGAGCCGCTCGATCCGTGCGGCGACCTGCGGTTCGTCGGCGAACAACTCGCTGCCGACTCGGCGCAGCTCGTGGAACATTACGCAGCCCGCCATTTCCGCCGCGCCCACGAACGGTGCTCCGAATCGCTCGGGGAGGAACACGCCGATCTTGACGAACTGACGCATCACGAGCGGCGGCGCAACCACCTGGAACGGCAGACCGAATATGTCCAGGACGTAGGCCAGCAGGCGGGTGTGATAGTGCTCCTCGAGTTCGACGTACACCCTCTCAGGCGGCAGGTCCTCGCCGCTGTTGAGCCCATATGTCTCCCCGAGACCGACCCCGAACCGCTCAGCCTGGTTCAGCTTGGCGGTGGCCAACACAAACAGCATCTTCCGGTCCACACCCGGCTCAGGTCGGCGGCGGCGCAGGTTCCGCACGAACACCGGCCGGTCAATGGGATGGGTCGAGCGGACAGGATCAGTCTCTAACCATTCGAAGAATTGCTCTCGACTGGCCAACCGTCGGTTCAGCAGATCGGCGTCACCATCGCGTCGCACCAAGTAGTCCCGGTAGCCATCAATACCCGTGCCGTTCATCGCGCCTCCATTCCTTGAACGATCGTCTTCACGTAGCGATCCAAAAGTGCCGCCCGTGCCCTAGACGTAGCGGCACCAGTAGCTAGCAACGCGAACAGCCCCGTGAGAAAGAACACCCCGAGTTCGCCGGCGTCTGCATCCGGAGTCACTCGTCCCGCAGCTTGTGCTTGGGCGATTGCGGCGACCACAAATTCGGCGAGCGGATGCTCGCCTAACTCGTCTTCGACGGGCCGGGTCGAGGAGAAGTGCAACCCCAACATGTCCCGAAAGACCACTGGACCCAACCGCCGCTCCGCGGCGAGCACCTGGTGCACCAATAAGGAGAGCACCGACACCAGATCGTTCGACTCTGTCTTGTCCGTGTCGAGCCGGGCCACGATCTTGGCCTCCTCGGTCTGCTCCAACTCGACCACTACGTGTTCCTTGGTCGGGAAGTGGAAGTAAAACGTTCCCCGCGCCACCCCGGCCGCCGCAGCGATCGTGCTGATGTCGGCACCCGCCAACCCGGACCGGCCAATCTCCGTTACTGCGGCGTTGAACAAGCGGGCCCGCGTCTCAAGCCGCTGGGCCTCCCGCGCACTGAGAGTCGACGACGCAGGTCCCGCGGTGGACGTCGGCGAAGACATACCAGGACCGTACGGTATTTCGCTGGCGAGTGTCAATGACGGCCGTCAGCGAGATCGTCTGCGTGCGGGCCGGGCCGCCGGAACGTTGTTGACGCCGTCAACACCTTTCGCGTATCCCCAGGTAGTTTCCCGTCGTTTCGCGTACTTTCGCGTCGTCAATTTCAGCATCTCCGCAGGTCAGCGGGATTTCAGTAGCGGGTTCGATTCCCGGCAGCTCCACAAACACGCAGGTCAGACTGAAGTCAGCGCGCTCTGAGGGCGAACGTAAGCGATTCGAAGGGACGCCCGTACCCGGCCCGACAACAATGGAGGCCGATCGTGTCGGTCAAGACGCCGAAACCAGACCGGCAGCTTCCTCGAGTTCCTTCAGCGCTGGCTCAATCGCGTCCGCTAGTTCGTCGATGTCATTGGCGATCTCCGGCGTGGTGACGAAGCCGAAATCCACGACCCCGTTGTAGCTCAAACAGGTGATGTTCAATGCCACCTCCAGCATTACCGGCCCGAGGGGCACGAGCCGCTCCACGACCGAACCGGCCAGGTAATTGGCGAAGTCGGGACCGGGAACGTTGGAGACCACCAGGTTGATAGGAGCGACATGGCCACCAATGTGGCTGGCCGTGTAAGCCTTGGCGGCGAGCGCCAGCAAGCCAGGCGGCGTGGTCTCCGTCAGACCCATGATCTGGTGTGCGGTAAGCGCTTTGGTCATCTCCTTGGCGCCTTGGGAGTTGCCATAGATTGTTTTCATGCGCTCGGCGGGGTCGGCATTATCGGTGGCGAGGCTGATGGTCATCGAGCTGATCTGGTTACCGATTTCTCTACTCTCGCCATGGGTTGAGATCGGAATCTGGGCGACCAGCGGCCGATCGGGGAGCTCCCCTCGGTCTAGCAGGTAACGGCGCATCGCACCGGAAACGAGGGCGAGCACCACGTCGTTGAGCTTCACGCCGAAGGCGCGCTTGACCGCCTTCACCCGATCCAGTGGCACTCTGCTGCTGCTGATTCGCCGCTGCGTGGAGATTTCGGCGTTGAATCGCGTTGTCGGTGCCTCGAAGAATCGGGGAGGTTTGTTGGCCAGCCCGCGCACGGCCAGCTGTTGAGACAGCGTTTGCTGAGCGATTCGCAAGAGGCGGTATGGCGTCCTGACCACCACGTTGAATACGCCGCCCAGCGCCCGCAGCTCGAACGGGGGCATCTCGCGCCTCGACGATGGGCCGCCCTCGACGGCAGGGGGACGCGGTAGAGGGCTGATGTCGAGCATGATCTCGCTCAAACCGGTGCCCGACACACCGTCGACAAGGGCGTGATGCATCTTCGTCAGAATCGCGACACGTCCACGCTCCAGGCCCTCGATGAACCACATCTCCCAGAGCGGCCTGTCCCGGTCGAGTGGGTAGGACATGAGACGGCCGGCCAGATCCTCGAGTTCCCGACGTCCTCCGGGCTCGGGCACCGCGACCTGCCGGATGTGGTAGTCGATGTCGAGCTCGCGGTCCTCGACGAACCATGGCCTGTCGAGCCCCAGCGGCGCCCCCGCCACTCGATAGCGCAGCTCCGGCATCTCCGGAAGGCGAGAAGCGACAAGGTCTTTGACCGCACGGAAGCAGAAACCGGGTGCGTCGGACGGGTCGCAGATCGTCAGTCCGGCGCCGTGCATGTGCCAGGCGTGCGTCTCGGCGAACCAGAACGCAGCATCTACGCTGGACAACCGCCTCATGCCGACAGGGTAGAGCGGGCCGGTCACGCAAACGCGAAAAGCGTGAACTAAGGCCTATCTGATAGATCGTCGGGCCTGGGCGATGACGGCCTGTGTATCAGGGCCGCGCGGTGAGCCTGCGACACGCTTCGGTCATGGCACCGGCCATTCGTGGACTGGGGCACCGGTGCGAGCGTGCTCGGCATACCGCCGAGTCATCTCCCGCAGCGCCAGGATGCGCTGCAGCCCGTGCTCCTCGAGGTAGCGCACCGTCTCGGTCTGCCAGGCAGCGCCGGTACGGTGGCATCGGACCCGCGCTTCGATGACATCGAGGTACCGGTCGCGGTCGTCCGCGTCCACGCCCCAAGAGTCGAGCCCGGCGGCGGCTGCCGGCAGCAGGACCTCACGGATGAGCTGGTCGGCGGGGTACTCGGCTCCTCGCCAGGACAGCCGCGCCGCCAGTCCATCGCGTGCCGCGCGGTGCAGGTCTCGCTCGGCCGCCGCGAACGGTACCTGGCTCCACGGGGCACGGTCGCTGTCGACGATCGCGCGAACCAGCCCGTAATAGAAGGCGGCGTTGGCGACCATGTCGACGGCGGTCGGTCCGCTGGGCAGTACCCGGTTCTCGATCCGCAACTGTGGGCGCCCGGCCTGGACGTCGTAGACCGGTCGGTTCCAGCGCCACACGGTCCCGTTGTGTAGCCGAAGCTCTCGCAGGCCCGGAGCGCACCCGGCATCCAGGGCGGCATCGGGATCTTCGGCCTCTACCGTCGGAAACAGCGGCGGAAACAGCCGCACGAGGTCGTCGAACAGCTCGACGGGGCCGGTGACCCATCGGTCGCCGAGCCGGACGCGCGCCGGTGCGCCGGCCCGGACCTCCCTGCTACGACGGGTGTCGAGCAGTTGCTCTAGCAGCGTGATGCGGGTTTCCTGCCATGCCTGGCGAGCGAGGAGGTACGGGGAGTTCGCGGCCACCGCGACCTGCGCCCCGGCGATCATTTGGGCGGCGTTGTAGTAGGCGGCGAACCGCTCCGGCGGCACCCGTAGGTGCAGCTGCAGGCTGGTCGTGGCGGCTTCGGGAGCGACCGAGTCGGTGGCGAACTCTAGCGGCTCGCACCCGTCGAGGATGTGCACAACGAACGGCCTGTGGCGAGCGGCGCGCATGCGGCGGCACAGCAGCGCGTAGCGCGGGTTGCCCGAGATGCGCTCGAGGGTCAGCTGCTCGGCGCTAAGGGTGGGCAGCATGCCGATGGCGACCAGCCGAGCGCCCAGCCCCTCGATCCGCGCCCTGCAGGCGTCGAGCACGTCGGCCAGGTCGCGTTCGCTGTCATGCAGTACGCGTCCCTGCAGCCGCCGGGGAGGCAGGTTCAGCTCTACGTTGAACTGGCCGAGCTCGTGCTGCATATCCGCTCGGCCCAGGCGCGCCAGGACCGCATCGTTGATCAGCCGCGGCCGGCCCAACGGGTCCACGAGATCGAGCTCCACCTCCATACCCACGGTGTCCTCATGGCCGACAAACCAGCCGCCGTCGACCATGCGCTGCAACGCGGCAACGCACCGCTGGAGCCTGCGCTGCACCTCGTCTCCGTGACCTACAACCAGGGCGGACGCGTCGACGCGGTCACCCACGGCGCACCTCCCTTGTGGCACTGCTGGACGTCGCCCACTGCAGCACGGGCCCACCTCGCAAAGTAGGCGCATCATGCGGGTTGAGCGACACTTCAGCGTTCGATCATCCGAGGCGTTGGGCTTGTACCCAGCTCTATCTCACCAGCAGCCTCCTGCCACGCGCCGAGCGCTGACGGGGGTTGTCAGCCGGGCTGCGGCGTGTTGACGCCGTCAACACATTTCACGTATCCGCAGGTTGTTTCGCGTACTTTCGCGTCGTTTCGCGTAGCCAAATCTAGCGTTTCCGCAGGTCAGCTCGATTTCTGTGGCGGGTTCGATTCCCGGCAGCTCCACTGAGAAGATGCAGGTCACAACTACAAAAGTAGCGGATGCAGAGACGCGGATGTGCGATCCGTGATGCAGTCAGCTCTGACTCGACTGGCGCGCAGTCGCCGACTGCCGATCATCGGCTGATGCCGCACCAACGGAACCACTCCGGTCCTTCTGCAGCGGATTCGATACTCGACAGCTCCGCTGATCGCGCAGGTCGGCACACTTTCCTGGCCGGTGCTTACGCACGTCAACATCCGCATCAGCAATGCGGTGAAGGTCGGTGCCCGTGGCATTGCTTGGCACAATGCCAACCCACAACGGCCGCCGTCAGGACTGACGCGCCACGATCACGGGGATCCTGGCCCTGTTGACCACCGCCGCCCCGACCGAGCCCAGCAACATGCCAGCGAACCCGCCGCGGCCGTGGCTGCCGACCACAATCAGTTGCGCCCGTTTGGACGCCTCGATCAGCGGATACGCCGGCTCACCAGTTTCGATTTTGCGAAGGATCCCCACGTCGGGATAGCGTTCGTGCCAACCCGCTAGCCGTTCAGCAAGCGTCTCCTCCTCGTCGGATAGGTGAGCGTCCCAATTAAAGTTCGGGAAGAACTCCTTGAAGTCGGAAACCCGCAGATCAGTCCAGGCGTGCAGGGCCATTAAACCGACACCTCGTCGTGACGCTTCGTCGAATGCAATCGCAGTCGCTGCTTCCGACGCCGGCGAGCCGTCGATGCCCACCAGCACCGGCGCCCGTGCGACATTGGCGGCCGGCGGTTCCTCGTCGTGGATCACGGCGACTGGGCAATGCGCGTGGTAGACCAATCCCGAACTCACCGAGCCAAGGAAGGTGCGGGCCAACACGCCGCCATGCCCCCGATAGCCCACCACGACCATCTCCGCTTCTTTGGAAAGGCCGACGAGCGTCGGGACGGTGGCCGAATAAAACACCTTGCTATCGATTTGCACTGGAACGCGTTCACCAGTGCTCTCTTCGGCGACCTTGATCGCCGACTTGATGAATTCGCGTGCCCGCTTCTCCTGCCATTGCCTGAAGCCGGCCGACGCGGGGCCCTGGGACCACCCCGGTACGGGGGGGTTGACGACATGGACAAGGGTCAGCGGCACATTCCGCAGCGCGGCATCATGGGCCGCCCACTCTACGGCACCCAGTGCCGCTGCCGAGCCGTCAACGCCTACCAAGATCGCGCGACCTCGTGGTGGCAACATTTCAGTTCGCTTCTGATCGGCGATGTACCCACCGTCAGGATCACTCAGGGCGGCCGTGATCGTTAGGGCCGAAGAGATGCAAGCCGAAGGACCAACGGCATCGATGAAGCGCCTAACGCCTTCTGGCCCACGCCTGCATCGGTCAGTAGCGTGACTTCCGTTTGGATTGGAAAAGTCGGAACCCGGCCGACGCGGCGGAGCTTGACGCACGGAGGACATGTAGTGAACGCCGCTGCGACGCAAACACCGGACCGCAGGCGCGCGACAAATTTTTACAGCAATCCCGCAGACTCCTTCGCAGTCCTCACGGTCGTTGTAAAAGTTCCCGCTTTACTGCCGGACCCGTGTTGACGGCGTCAACACTCACGTAAACATTCGGGCGTTACGATCTGTGCAAAAAGTCCGCAGTGTTCCAGTCAACTTAACCGCCCATGACCCGACTGGACCCCGTCAGGTGAAGAGAGGTTAGGTCGTGGTGTGCTGGTCGGATGAGTCGCTGGGCTCGATGACCTTTGTTTCCTCACGTGCCCCTGGGGTGATCTCGATGTGGCGCGGCTCGGCCCTTGCCGCCACGGGGAGGGTTACGGTCAGTACCCCGTTGTGATAGGTGGCGGCGATGTGGTCGACGTCGATGTCCTGACCGAGGGACAGCCGACGCATGTAACCGCCGGTGAAGCGCTCGGAAGTCAGCCACTGCACGTCGTGCTCGGTGCGTTCGCTGCGTTGTGCCGTCACGGTGAGGACGCCGCCATCAACGCTGACGTCCACCGAATCGGGGTCCACGCCCGGCAGGTCGGCGTGAAGCACATAGTGATCACCCGAGCGGTAGAGGTCCATCGGCATGGCCAGTGGGACCCGGGCGGATCCGGCCGATGTACCCAGTAGCTGCGCGGCGAGTCTGTCGATGTCACGGAATGGATCGGGATGAAGCACAGCAACCACCTCCTACATGTTGGTTGCCGCACCTCGCCACCGCGACGGGTGTCGGCTGGCTGCGCTCCTTCTGGTTTAGCACTCCACCTGCGCGTGCACCAGAGGTGCCGGCACGGTCCTCACCCGAGCGAGCGCCGATTCGTCACCGCCGGCGTCGACCTCGCATCGCAGGCGGACAACACCGCCGGATGTCTGCGTCGATTTTGCCTCGTACATCTGATCAGCCCAGCACCGGGAACCGGCGCTGCCGGCCCAGTCGGTTGAGAGCGCTCTGCATAACGGAGCGAACGTGGGCGTCGACCTGGTCGACGTCAGGGTCATCGCCAAATCGGGCGCCGATGTCGATCGGTTCCAGCACCTGAGTGACGATCTTCGAGGGCAACGGCATGTTAGCTGGGAAGAACATAGTCAGACCGAACGGGAAACCGACGGCAAGTGGCAGTATCTCCGTCCGTATGCGCTTGAGGCCCAAGCGTTTCGCGAGGCGATTTCCGCGGGTCAAGAACAGCTGGGTTTCCTGCCCCCCGATCGACACCGCAGGCACGATCGGTACGCCCGCCTCAATCGCGGCCCTGACGTATCCGGTGCGACCGTCGAAGTCGATGACGTTCTGGGCCAGCGTTGGTCGAAACGCGTCATAGTCCCCACCCGGAAACACCAGGACTACCGCGCCCGAATGCAGTGCCTTTGCCGCGTTTCTCCGGCTGGCGTGGATCACGCCGAGACGGCCCAAGTATCCGGCGAACGGCGTTATGAACACGCCGTAGTGGGCGAGGGTGTAAAGAGGGCGGTCATAGCCGAACTTGTCGTAGAAGGCTGGGGCGAAGACGAGCACGTCAGGCGTCAGTACACCGCCGGAGTGGTTACCCACCACCAACGCACCGCCGGCAGGGGGAAAGGAATCCAGCCCCCGCACCTCTGACCGGAACCATCGCTTGATAACCGGCGCGAACACATTCGTTGCCATCTCGGTGAAGACCGGATCGAACTTAGCCATCTCCCGGATGATCGAATTCCTTGCCGCTCATGCTATTCCGCCTATCCGGACAGGTTGAAGTTGCCGCTCGTGCCATAGATCGCCAGCGACACGAGCAGCGTGACCTCCTTCTTCCTTGAAGGCGGTCGCCTGGCTTGGGGCTCATGGGCTGGGCTGTAGGCATCAGGTTCCGCCTCACCTCTATCCCCCAATAGGGCCGTTTGACCCGGGTATGTGCGCCTCAGTGCCCCATTCGCGGTACCGCGGGATGTCCGGAGACGCTGATCTACTTGCCGTCCCCCGGGTCGGTCGAGCAGGGGCTCGCCAAGGCATAGGTGTTCCACCGACGGGGCTGCCGCGGCGGAATCACGCGCCCTCCGCAGCGCGACCAACGGCTCCGTACATGGGGACTTCGGTCCCTATTACCTCCGGAGTACGGACTGTCGGATGGGGACGGTAAAGGTTCCCAGCCCGAAGGTGCGCATCACCGCCGTCCGGGAATGCGGGCCTTGGACCGCAACGATCCTAAAGGAGCGATACATGATCGAATGCGGTCGCGCATCACTGGTGCTCTTCGCGTGCGGACGAACTTGTTGAGTTCCACGCCGTGAGGGGAGATCTGCGTCAAACAGCAGGCTGTTTGACGCTGGTGCCGGGCGAGGTCCCTCCGTTGGTTGTCGGTGTTGGTGTCGGCGTCTGTCGAGCTGGTGGGGCCTCGATCGGCGGGGTCGGCATTGCCGAGGCGGCGGCGGTCTCGCGGGCGAAGAAGGCACCGACATCGCCGATCGCACTCATCAACTGCGCCGGGAATACCACAGTGGTGTTCTTGTCGACCCCCAGCTCGATCAACGTCTGCAGGTTGCGCAGCTGCAGCGCCAGGGGGTGGGCCATCATGGTGTCCGAGGCATCACCGAGTGCGGCTGCAGCCATCGATTCACCTTCGGCGGCAATGATCTTCGCGCGTTTCTCCCGCTCAGCCTCGGCTTGGCGGGCCATCGCCCGCTTCATGCTGTCGGGCAACTGGATATCCTTGAGCTCGACCAAAGTCACCTCGACACCCCACTCCAGGGTGACCACATCCAGAATCTCCCGGATGTTGGCGTTGATGACGTTGGTCTCCGCCAACGCCTCATCGAGAGTGTGTTGGCCAACCACGTTGCGTAGCGTGGTTTGGGCGATCTGACCGATCGCGGCGTAGACATTCTCGATGACGACCACCGACTTCACCGCATCCACCACCCGGAAATACGCGACGGCGGCAATGTCGACACTGACGTTGTCGCGGGTGATGATGCCCTGCGACTGGATCGGCATCGTGACGATGCGCAGCGACACCTTCCGCAACTGGTCGATGACTGGGATGATGAACCTCAGGCCGGGTTCCCTGACACCGATGACCCGCCCGAGCCGGAACCACACACCCTTCTCGTACTGGGTCACCACCCGAATCGACAGCGCCACCACAATCAGCGCCGCGATGACCACCGCAATAACGACGACGGCGACGTTCATGTCTTCTCCTC
Organism: uncultured Actinomycetota bacterium; assembly: GCA_963759655.1. Lineage (GTDB taxonomy): Bacteria > Actinomycetota > Actinomycetes > Mycobacteriales > Mycobacteriaceae > Mycobacterium. The sequence goes on from CAVXAG010000040.1 coordinate 114,162, forward strand.
AAAAATGAAATTTACGGTCAACCCTGTGAGGTGCTGCCTCGCATCACCACCGCAGGATCGTTGCCGCTCTCAGCCGACTCGACGCGGCGATACCCGCGCCATCTCCGCTGCTTGTTCTCACCATGCGGTCGCGGGTATCACCCTCACAAGTGCCAAAGGTCCTCGCCAGGCCGGGTATTCCGCAGGGCAGCACGATGAGCAACACCACCACCTAGTCCATCCTTGGTCCGATCATCGCGCTGATCGGCATCGCCATCGCGTTCGCCGGATCGCGCGGGCGCAAGTCCTAGGGCGTACGGCGCCCAGGTAGATTCGCAGCCGTCCCCGAGCCATTAACAGGCCACCGTCCGCGGAGGCCGCCGGGTCACACCCCACGCCCGGCACATCCGAACGAGCTGCCCGGGCCCGGCCATATCGTCGATCGTCATGGCTGGTGACCTTCTGCCCTTCGTGCGCACCCTTTGCCAACTGTAGGTTCGATCAGAAGTGTTGCAGTGAAGGGTGATCGCGATGAACGGCGGAATGTCGGCGGGTTCGACACCGTCTGCGGGCCGAGGTGGGCTGCGGGTCTATCTCGATGTTGCTCCGGGAGCCGGAAAGACCTACGCCATGCTGGCCGAGGCCAAGCGCCTGGCTGAGCGGGGAGTTGATGTGGTCGGGTTGGTCGAGACCCACGACCGCGCGGATACCGAGGCCATGCTCGCCGCGCTGGAGCAAATTCCGCTCGCCCAGACCAGCCACCGAGGGTCCATCTTCGACGAGCTCGACGTGGACAAGCTGCTGGCTCGACGTCCGGCGGTGGTGCTGGTCGATGAATTGGCCCACACCTGCGTGCAGGGCAGCCGCCACGAGAAACGCTGGGAAGACGTGCAGGAGCTGCTAACCGCCGGTATCGATGTGATCACCGCGCTCAACGTGCAACACATCGACAGCCTCAACGACGCCGTCGAAGCTGCCACCGGCATCGCCCAACACGAGACGGTGCCCGACGCGGTCGTGGCTGCCGCCGACGACATCGAGTTCGTCGACATCACCCCGCAGCAGTTGCGCGCCCGCATCGCCGACACCGACGTCCTGCGGCCAGGCGCTGCCCCGCACGCGCTGACCGGCTTCTACACCGCCGAGCGGCTGGCGGCGCTGCGTGTACTCGCGACGAGCTGGCTGCAGCAGCGCGATCACGTCGGCGCCGCGGCCCCGGCCGCGCTGAGCCGGGCATCCGCTGCGCGTGCTTCCCAGCGGGTCGTCGTCGCGTTGACCGGCGATCCGGACGGCGAGCACGTCCTGCGGCGGGCCGCGCAGATCGCCACACCCGTCGGCGCCGAGCTGATCGGGGTGCACGTGCGGGAACCCACCGGCCTGGTCGAGGCCGAGCCCGCATGGCTGACCGGCCAACGCCGGCTGCTCGGCGAACTGGGCGGCCACTACACCGAATTGGCCGGCATCGACGTCGCCGCCGCCGTGCTCGATTTCGCCCGCAACGAGAACGCAAACCAGTTGGTGTTGGGCGCAACCCGACGGTCCCGCGGTCAGGAGTTGCTGCACGGCTCGGTGATCAATAAGGCGATCCGAACCGCCGGCTCGGTCGAGGTTCATGTCATCCCCGCCCGCCGACCACCCCGCCAAAGACCGGCGATCAGGCTGACCGTCCCGTCGCTGCGGCAGGTCCCGCTTCCCGGGCTGCGCCGGCTGGCGGCCTGGATCCTCGCGGTCATCGCGCCCGTGGCGATCACGGTCGGTCTGACGCCGTTTCGCGCTCCGCTCGGGCTTACCGGCGCACTGCTGTGCGATCTGCTCGCGGTGGTCTGCGTGGCCCTGCTCGGCGGGGTTCTGCCTGCCCTGCTGGCCACCGCCATCGCCGTCCTGCTGTCCGACTACTTCTTCACCCAGCCGCTGCACACCCTGCGAGTCAGTAATGCGGTCGATGTGGTCGCCCTGATCACCTTCGGGGTCGTCGCGCTCGCGGTCGGAGGCTTGGTCGACGTGCTCACCCGTCAAGGGGTCCGGGCCGCCCACGCCGACGCCGAGGCCCGCAACGTCGCCAGGCTCGCCGCCCGTGTCATGGCCTCACCTCGCGAGCTCGGCGAGGCCGTCGATTCGATCCGGCGAACCTTCGACCTCGACGCCGTAGCGGTGCTGTGTGACACCGGCACCGGCTGGAACGTGGAGACTGCCGTCGGCGCGACTCAACTTCAGCACCCCGACCAGGCCGACTATCAGGTCCAGATTGGAACCGGACGCGTTCTGGCCATCATCGACGCACGACGCGCCGCCCGCGACACCGCGCCGCTGCAAGCGTTCCTCACCGAACTACGACTCGCCCGGGGCCGTGCCCTGCTGCGAGCTCTTCCTGACAACGCACGGCAACCCCGCAACTAACCAATGCCAAGCTCGGATTCACCCTTAATCAGACAGTCTCACCTGAACGGTGCTCGAGCTGAACGCATCCGGGTGGTCCTGAATCAAACCGTCACTGTGGTCCTGAATCAAGTTGACATTTCCACACGTCAGCAACGGCCAGTATTGAAGGGAACGCGCCTTCATCGGCGGAGCCAAGCGGGCGGGGAATTTCGATGAGCGCCAGTGGGGAATTTCAGCGAGCGCGATCGATGTTTCGTGGCACGTTCGGCCTTGTGGATGTAAACGACTCAGGTGTCCGGGCTGCGGTCGTCGCTGATTTCAGCCGGATCCCCTCGGCGCGCTCCTGTTCCTCCAGATCAAGTTGAATAGTTGCGAGCGCTGAGCGCAAGCTGGGCACCCAGTGCCGGCGCAGGGCCATGGCCCGCAGCCGGGTGGCGTGAAACTCGTGGTCGATCACACGCTCGGCCGCGAGTGCGGCGCCGTGCCGCGCAGCGGCGGCGAGTGCAGCGTGATGCGCGCTCTGGGCGTACACGATGGCGGAGCTGTCGACCACGACGGGCCCGTCCTGGGGCGGCGGCGTGTAGTCGGCGCCCTCGGGGTAGCGGATTCCCATGGTTGTCCTCCAGGTGACTGTGACCGTCCCCGGTTCGTCTGGGATGGCCTGCTGGATCGAGCGCTGTCCGCCTAGCAAAGCAGCCCGCAGTGTCCAAGTACGGGCATCGAGGCATGCGCGCTCCCAGTCGCGGCCGGTGTCCGCAGTGAGCGCTCGCAGGCGCCGGCGCTCGTCGCCCAAGATGGCGACTTTCTGCTCCAGCAGCGCCATGCCGCGTTCTGCGACGTCGAGCCGGGCACGCAGCCAAAGCCGGCCAGCCCGGCCCGGCGGCACCCGCAGCGTAGACATGCCTGTCACCCCGCGTCCGGGTCGGCGAGATTCCGGGTGTCCGGGTGGGCCGCCAACATCGCGGTGGGCAGCATCACGAGTTCGCGTTCCGGAAGCCGCCGGATCACCTGCCAGGCAAGGTCAAGGGTCGAGTTCAGTTCCCGTGCCTCATCCGGGCGCTGGTTGACCAGTTCGCGGGCGAACGCGTCGTCGAAGTCGAGGTAGCGTCGATCGGTCCGGCTCAACGCCTCGGGTCCGATGAGTTCGGCCAGTTCTCGCACTTGCCGGGCCTTGGCGAGCGCGGCCAGCAACTGCTCGGCCAACGGGAGGTGGTCGTCGCGGGTGCGTCCGGCGCCGGCCCCGTTTCGCATCAGCCGCGACAACGACGACAACGCGTCGACCGGTGGATACACGCCTCGGGCGGACATCTCCGCGGAGAAGATGATCTGGCCTTCGGTGATGTATCCGGTGAGATCGGGCACAGGGTGGGTGATGTCGCCACCAGGCATGGTCAGCACCGGCACGATGGTGACCGAACCGGGCCGGCCCTTGACCCGACCGCAGCGCTCGTACAGCGACGCCAAATCGCTGTAGAGGTAGCCGGGATAGGCGCGGCGGGCCGGAATCTCGCCGCGCGCGGCCGATACCTCCCGCATCGCATCGGCGTAGCTGGTCATATCAGTCATCACAACGAGCACGTGGCGACCGCTGTCGAACGCGAGATGCTCGGCGATGGTCAACGCCAGCCGCGGCGTGAGCATGCGCTCGATAACCGGATCGTCGGCAGTGTTCAGCAGCAGCACCAATTCGCCGGCCGCGCTGCGTTCGTCGAGAACGTCGCGGGCGTACGCGGCGTCGGCGTGAGTCAGACCGATACCCGCAAAGACCACGCAGAACGGCTCACCCCTCGCTGTCGCTTGCGCCGCGATCTGACACGCCAGGCTCAGGTGCGGCATTCCCGGCAGCGAGAACACCGGAAGCTTCTGCCCGCGGACCAGAGTGGTGAGGGCGTCGATGACCGATACTCCGGTGAGAACCGGGTCCGCGGGCGGATCGCGCCAGACCGGGTTAAGGGGATCCCCGGCGACCGTGGCGCGGTGGACGCCAGACACCGGCGGGCCGTCGTCGATCGCCTCGCCGCGGCCATTACACACCCGGCCCAACCAGCCGTCGCCGACCGGTATCCGGAGCGGTTCGCCACTGAACTGCACCCGGGTGCCCGAGGTGCTCATGCCTGCGGTTCCCTCCAACACCTGGATCACCGCCACATCGCGATCGACCTCCAATACCTGGCCGTGGCGCACTGTGTCGTCAGCGAGCGTGATCGTCACGAATTCATCCCAGCCAACCCCGGTGACGCCGGAAACCACCACGAGCGGTCCGCGCAGCTCACGCGCGGTTGTGTAGTCTATCCAGCCGCCGCCACTCACCTGAGTTCGCTTAGCCGGGCGATGATCTCGTCGCGGCGGTCGCGGGCCACCCCGGTGTCGTGGGGGCCGGAATCCTCCCGGGCGCGGATCAACGGCCCGAAATCCAGTTCCTCGACCAGTGGGGCCGGGACACCTACGGCGACGGTCGCCTGGGCGCGATCGACCACCGCCAGGACAGCGTCCACCAGCGCGGCCGTCTTCTCCTCGGCGCAGTACGCGTCGGTAGCCGAGAGTGAACTCTGTTGCAGCACCGCCTCCCGCAGCAGCCGCCCACCGAGCACCACCATTCGTTCGCGTCCCGGCAGCGCATCACCGCCGATCAGTTCGGTCAGCGCGGACAGCCGGTCGGATTCGGCGAGCAGCCCAACCACCAGTGCGCGCTGTGCCGACCAGCCGGTGTCGCCGGCTCGCTCGGACGCCATAGCCAGCGCCTCGACGTCGCGGGAGAACGATCCCGACCACGATACCGCCGGGTAATGCCGGGAATAGGCCAGTTCGCGGTCGAGCGTCGACCGGCACCGCACGAACCGTTCGGTCTGCGCGGTGACCGGTTCGGACAGGTCCCCACCCGGAGGCGACACAGCGCCGATTGCGGTGACCGAACCGCTGTGTCCGCCGAGGGTGATCACCGATCCGGCGCGCTCGTAGAAGGCGGCCAGCGCCGAGGCCAAGTTCGCCGGATAGCCCTCTTCGGCGGGTAACTCGCCGCTGCGAGAAGCGAACTCCCGCAACGCCTCCGCCCATCGCGAGGTGGAGTCCGCAATGACCACCGCGTCGTAGCCCATGTCGCGGAAGAACTCGGCGACCGTCATCCCGGTGTAGATACTTGCCTCCCTGGCCATCATCGGCATGTTCGACGTGTTGGCGATGATCACCGTCCGGTCGGCCAGCCGGCCCCCGGTGCGGGGGTCGGTCAGTGCAAACATCTGCTCGACGATCTCGGCCATCTCGTTACCGCGCTCGCCGCAACCGACGTACACGATGATGTCGGCGTCACACCATTTCGCCAGTTGTTGCAGGAGAACGGTTTTGCCCGTTCCGAACCCGCCGGGCACACACGCGCTGCCGCCGCGCACCACGGGGAACAGCAGATCCAGCGCTCGCTGGCCGGTGCGCAGCACCTCGACGTCCGGCTGCCGGTTCCGGTACGGCCGTGGCAACCTGACGGGCCAGCTCACCGACATGGACACCGGTGCACCGGCGACGGTGGCCAGTACGGCGTCGGCAGGGTAACCGCCCGCCGGTGCGATCGACTCGACCCGGCCGGCCGCCCCGGGCGGCACAAGCACGCGGTATTCAACGGGATTCCCGTCGCGGACCACACCCAGGACCGACCCGGCCGACACCACCTCACCGTCGGCAGCCGTGGGCTGGAAACTCCAGTTGCGCTCGTCGTGCTGCGAATAGCCGCCGGGGCTAAGCCAGGTTGGCGCCGAAGAGAGAGGTCCAGCAGTCCATCGAAGACACCTCCGAGCAACCCCGGCCCGAGCTGAGCCGACAAGGGTCCTGCAGCACCGCCGGATCGCCCGGGCGCAGGCCGCCGGTGTATTCGTAGGCCTGCACGGTGAGCAAGCCGTCCCGGATCGCGACCGTCTCGGCGGGGATCGCGTCCTCGCCGAGCGTGACGAGACTATTCATCGCCGCGCCGTCAGCGCCGTCGACCTCGACGAGCGGCCGACGACCCGGCTAATCGGGCCGTCGCCGGCAAGGCGGTGGGCATGGTCATGACCACAGTCCATCGATGTCGGCTTCGATCCTTTCGAATGCGCGCGCCGCGAATGCGGTGAGGCTCAGATCGAGACGACGGCCCGCGGCCTCGGCAACGATGCCGCCGGCCGGGTCCTCGGTGACGACGTCCGTGCCGAGAATCTGGGTTGCGTGTGCCGCCAGCCGCTCGCGCAGCGCCGGGTAACCCGGTT
>CAVXAG010000041.1:0-44120 GCA_963759655.1 uncultured Actinomycetota bacterium
GTGCAGGAAGATGGGCGATAAAAGCCAACGTAGGCGACTGGTTGGTGATCAAGGGCACGACAACCGAGCGCTCGGACCAGCGGGGGCTTATTCCGGAGGTGCACTCCACCGACGGCTCGCCTCCCTACGTGGTGCGGTGGCTCGCCACCGGCCATGTGGCGACGGTGGTTCCCGGCTCTGATGCCGTTGTGGTGACACCAGAGCAGCAGGAAGCAGCGGACGAGCGGGCACAGGAACGGGCCGCACACCGCGGCACCAACGACTAGGTGCTGCGGCTTCGCCGTTATCGCCCCGCAGGCTTGCTGGCGGCCTGGTTAGGCCATCACGTGATGGGCTCTCGCGCATGCGGGCGCACGGGACTGAGTTGGATGCCGGTCGGTCTAACCTGACATCGCCATGTCCCAGAAGCCTCGCTCGTAGTGGGTCACCCAGAAGAAGGCGTCTTCAGCTTCTCGGGCCTGTTCGCCGACGGAGGCCTCGAGCTGGCGATCAACGGAACTCTGGAGGTCGCCGACGTAGGACCGGAACCCGTCGGTGGTCCACCTGTTCACGAACTCGCGGTAGGGGTGAGCACCGGGGCGGGCGCTGTCCCAGCTTTCCAGGTAGCTGCGTTCGAGCGCCCAGATGGCGGTGATCTGGGCCGGGTAGCCGGAGTAGGTCAATGCCAGCAGGAAGTCGCAGTACGCCCGAGTCGCCGGATGCATCGCGGCGTCGAGGGCCAGGCCGCGCCGCGCCGCCATGTCCTCAAACCAGCCGAGCTCCCCAACGGCGCGACCACGCCGCCCGCGAGGAGGGCGACGTCGGCGAGGGGGGCCGTGGCCGCGATGCGGGACTGGGCGCGCACCAGGGCCTGCGCGTACAGGTAGTCCTGGGCCAGCCACCGGTCGAAGGAGTGCTCGGGCAGCGATACGTCCCGCACGCCCGCGAGGAACGGGTGAACAGTGCCGCCTGCCACGCGGCGGTGTCGCCCTCATCGACGCATAGGCAGTCATGGTCTCTCGCATCGGGCGGCAGCGTCGAAGAACCGCAGTTCGAGTTCCATCGCCTGGTGATACAGGACGGCCAGGCGGTCGTGATCACCGCCGTAGCGGTCGAGCAGGCCCTCTACACGTCGGCCAGGGCCTCGAACTGCGCGCTGGAGTAGGTCATCACCCACTCGCGATCGGGACTGTCGGGTTTTGTCTGGGCGGCCAGCTGCTGGCCGAGGTAGGCGTAAAGCCGCATGCACGGCGTCATCGCCGCCGCGATGTGGCCAACCGGCTCGAGCGCAGCGACCGCCAACACGAAGTTGGTATACGCCGCGGTGGCGGGGTCTGCCGCTTGGTGAAGGTCGACGTCCCAGCGGTCCGCGTAGCCGCGGTGAAGGCGGAGCTCCTCGGCGGTGGCGTCGAGTAGCTCCCTGAACGCGATCAGCCCGTCTTGGTCGGGGCTCTTGGCCAGAGCCAAGGCGTAGGCGCGGCAGAACGCATCGAGGAATGCGGCGTCCTGTCCCACGTAGTAGGCGAACGTAGCTCGGGCCAACTCTCCCGACGCGATGCCCTGGACGAACGGGTGCTCCAGCGCCGCCTCCGCCAGGACTCGGTTCCGGTGCCATAACGAGTCGGCAAGCGAGGCCACCAACCAAGCCTAAGGCTCGGCATGGCCTGGCCACCGAGGGCGTCGACGACCCGAATCGCAGCCGGCGCGGCCCAGCACAGTCACCCCTGGTGCTCGCGCAGGTGCAGTGCTAAACCAGAGGGAGCGCAGCCAGCCGACACCCGTCGCGGTGGCGAGGTGCGGCAACCAACATGTAGGAGGTGGTTGCTGTGCTTCATCCCGATCCATTCCGTGACATCGACAGACTCGCCGCACAGCTACTGGGTGCGTCGCCCGGATCCGCCCGGGTCCCACTGGCCATGCCGATGGACCTCTACCGCTCGGGTGATCACTATGTGCTTCACGCCGACCTGCCGGGCGTGGACCCCGATTCGGTGGACGTCAGCGTTGATGGCGGCGTCCTCACCGTGACGGCACAACGCAGCGAACGCACCGAACACGACGTGCAGTGGCTGAGCTCCGAGCGCTTCACCGGCGGTTATATGCGTCGCCTGTCCCTCGGTCAGGACATCGACGCCGACCACATCGCCGCCACCTATCACAACGGGGTGCTGACCGTAACCCTCCCCGTGGCGGCAAGGGCCAAGCCGCGCCACATCGAGATCACCCCCGGGGCACGTGAGGAAACAGAGGTCATCGAGCCCAGCGACTCATCCGACCAGCACACCACGACCTAACCCCCCTTCACCGGCCGGGGTCCAGGCGGGTCATGCCGCCGGGCCTGGCAGTTGCTGATGCCCAGTGCTACCGTGGCGGTCCAACTCGGCGAACCGGCGGTTCACGTCATCCGCAGGATCGATGCGCGCACGTCCCGTCGTACCGGAGTGCGCCTCGACCACGTCGATCGCCCGCACCTGGCGGGCGAGGATCCGCGGCGTAACGCGCGTAGAGCTACCTCGGGTTGACCGACACCGACTGGGTCAATCCCAGTATCGCGCACCAGCATTTATGCAGGTAAGTGGCCATATCTAGCCTAGCTGTGCAAGTTTCGTGGACGATACGTGGAAGATTGGGTTCGTTCAACCTGCGCCGAACTCGGCGGCGGCGCGCTCTATCGGCCCCTGGCGCTCCAGCCACTCCGCCCGCTGCTGTGGCAGCTAGACGAACAGCGTTGCTCCGGTCGGCATGCCGTTCAGTTCGGTGTAGTACTCGTCGCGGCACTTGAGCTATTTGCTTAACCAGCGGAATGTCCTCTGCCTCAACAGGAATCATCTGTTCCGTTCGATCCGTTTGCGCTTTGCACACAACGCATTGCCGACCCAACGTAACCTTCCGAATTGGCTTGTCAGGGAACAACTTATGGAAGCAATCAAAGCAAATCTTCTGAGTCATCAGATCGGATCTTTCAGTCAGAGGTCCCGGTACTGGTCGAGGTTCGTGACCCCGGCCGGCGGCGACGACGCGGGTTCTGTGTAGCGGATGCGCAGATCGCGACGCGAGTCGATCGTGGTTCCCAACACGTTCTCGCGATTGCGCAACTCAGTCGCCAGCCCGATCGGGCCGCCAATACCGGGCTGTCCTCCACCTCGGTCCAGCCGTGAACCGGCGGGTGGCGGTTGATCGACACACCGGGTCCGCCCGGCCTGCGTCCTCTAATCGGCACTTCTCAAGGGTAAGGCCGCGCGGCGCGTTAGCGTCGTCGCTGGATGGCCCGAGATCGCCACCGGTAATGAGGCAGTAGTTACCGCTTGCTTGTTCTTGGTGTGGGCGAGCCGGTAGGAATCTGTGCCAGTCTCGATGATGTTGCCGCCGAAGGTCGCGACGCGGCTGGCCTCGATCGGGAGTCGCGCTGCAGCGCGGCATCGCGGGCCGCGTCGGGCAGCCAGCCACGAGAGCACCGGATCGCGCGGAACGCCGCGCCACCGCACCGTCCGGCCCCTCCCGGCGGCAAGCCGGTGGTGACTTCCACGCGGCGCTCCCACCGCTTGGCCGCGTCCAGGACGTGGTCAGGAAGGCCGTCGAGTAACCCGTGTGATTGGCGTGCTATGCGAAGACGTCGTTGAGGGTCACGGTTTGCAGGTTGCGGCTTTGGATGATGTCGATCAGCTGGGGGTAGCAGTGGGTGACGGTGGGCAGGTTGGCGTGGGTCAGCACGATCTGTTGGGGCTGAAACGACTGCCCGGCATTGGCGATGACGCTGGTTTCGTTGCTCGTAGTCCGCCAGTCGCCGAGGTCGCCGCTCCACATGGTGATCGTGGTGTAGCCAAGATCGGCGGCCACCCGGTTGGTGTCGGCGTTGTGAACGCCGTAGGGCGGCCGGAAAAACGGGGTGCCGTCCACACCGTAGGTGTTTTTCAAGAAATCGGCGTTGTGGCGGATCTGGTCGTCCCCCGCGCTCAGCCCAATGCGGTTGAGGTACGGGTGCGACCAGGTGTGGTTGGCCATCTGAACCTGCCCGGCATCCACCATGGGACGCAGCGCGGGCGCGTTGACCGACCACGAAGGGTTGACACCGTTGGCGAAGAAGGTCAGCCGGGTGCCGGTGTCATGGGCAAACTGCGCGACGCGCCCACCACCGAAACGCTGCAGCCGTCATCGACGGTGAGCGCCATCTGATTCCCGTCCCCGGGCAGCCGGCTGAGCACACCACCCGGCGCGGGCACCTTGCCCATCGGGATTTTCCATCGGACCGGGGCGGCACCGGCCGCCGCGGCCCTGCAGGCGGCCGCCAGCACGGTGACCGCTATAGCGCACAGCATCGTGCGCCGATCCATGTACTGCATGAGGTTAATGCTACTCAGCGGCAGGACATGGGGAAGAGTTTCTTTCCTTCTGCGCCTTGAACTTTCGGCTACCGGGGACGCGACCGGCCCGCGTCGGCTATTTCGGGGAATCTGCTAGCCTCCCGCCGTCGTTGCCGGGCTCGGCCGGTTGGTCTGCGGTGGCAAACCGGCGGGGTGAACCCCCGCTGAATCCGGACTGATTTCGCTACCGAGCCCGCTGCGGCCGGCGCGCATCGTCGATCTGACACGCGATCGCGTGCTCGTAGAGGCCGGGAACGCGCACCACGAGCGCGGCCGGGTCAATCCTGCGGGCCATCTCACACGTCCGGTCGGTGCTGCGCCGGCACGGGGATCCGCTCCCACACCGGGCCGCTCATGTCGCCGAAGAACTCTGCCGCCTCGGCGATGTCGTCGCGATGGATCCTCACCATCGAGGCGCCACCGTAGATCGCGGAGACCCTCAGCCAGTCCGGCGCCCCCTTGATGTTGCGGCCCGGGACATTCGAGGCTGCCACCGTGATCGGGTCGCCGGCGGCGAGGCGTTCCCCGAACATCTGCGCGGAGCGCGCTGCGCCGGCGGCCTTCAGCTCCTTGAAGTCCGGTTCGCCCAAGAGTCGCGCATCGGGCCGGCACTGTCGATCGCAGTCGTCGCGGAGCAGCTCGCGCCAGGTACCGGGCGCCAGCTGGTAACCGGCACCGCCGGCGCCGCCGCGATCAACCGGCATCGGGATGCCAGCGCTTGTTCACGGCATTGCGGGCCTTGATCGAGCGCAACGACTCCGGCGCCGGCACGGCGGTCGACACCTTCGAGAGCAAGCGCGTCGTGGCCATCTCCTGCAGCCGGATCTCCCTCGACACCTTGATCTTGTCCTTGACGTCGACGGCTTCCGCGTACGCGGCGGCCAACTCCACCCCGCGGTCGATGGCTTCCGCGGCCGTGCTGATGATCTGGCGCTCGGATGCACTCCAGCCCAGCGAGCGACCCGCCGCGGGGACGTTGGCGGCCGCTCCGCATCCAGCTCGTCGAGCAGCCGCTGCGCCGCGATCGAGTGCTTCTTCATGGCGACAAGCCTACGGCGGAGCATTTGGTTCGCGACGTCGTTCTTCAGCGCCCCCAGCGCATCGGGGTCGTCGCGCAGATGCATCTGCTGCACACAAGTTTCGGCCAAGCCGACCAGCAGCGCGAACAGTGTGGCGTCTCTGACAGACGTGTTGTACGCGTCCAGTAGGCCCGTCAGGTTGAGCTTGGCCTGGTCGATCAGCACGCCGCCGACGCGGGCCATGCCGTCATGGTCGGGCACGAGCCGCCAAGCGCTGCTGAACGGCGTCGCTGATCGCGATGAACAGGGCGGCAACCAGAGCAAGTACCGCGGCGATGTCCGCCTTGGCGACGGGCCACCTCCTTCTCGTCTGTCTTGGGTAGTACCCGCAAGCACGGTCGTGATGCAACGCCGAGGCACGGGGAAACAGCCAGCCCCACGGTCACTGACGAATTGTCGCTGAGGGCGGTGCGGTTAGCCCGCCGAGCGAGTGGCCGAAGAGCACGACGATGTCTCACCACGATCTGCCAATTGGCAGAACAGTGGCAATCGAGGGGCCGATCTGCTCGGCTTGGGTATTCTCAGCCTGCTGCGGGCGGGAGCCGCCTCAGGCCTGCTGCTGGTCGTTGACGCCATCGACGAAAAGGAGGCGCCGCGTGAAGCTCACAACCGCGAGTGCTTCAGCACACCCAGCCGGGGCCAACTCAGATGACCACACTCACTCCATCCTGAAATCAGTATCGATCGCCCCGGGCCCGCTCGGTGCGCTACACCTCGAGGTGCAGCAACTCGTCCGCGGTGACCAGGCGTTCATGCTTGGCCGGGAAATCGCGGCTCTTCATGGGGTGCCGGACTAATGACCAGGCCATTCGCCTGACCCGCGACCGGGATATCGGGTTGATGTGCACAGTGATCACTCCTGCAGTCGGTATAGCTGAACACGGGCCTGCGGCACTGAAACTTCCACCTCGGCGTTTCACATAGCGGGTAATCGTCGATTCCGACATCTGCGCACCGTGCTCGGCCACCAGGCGCTGCCACACTCTACTTCGGCGAGACAGTGCGCAGGACCCGGTGGCGGCGGATCAGTCAATCCGAAACGTAGAACTCACCGTGATCGCGCAACGCCTGGTCGAGGAGGCCGTGCGCCGCGCCCAGGTGCATCACCGCCAATCCTGACCGCCGTACGTCACGATGGAGCCGCCGCCAGCATCTGCCTCATCGCCGCCAGGATCGTCTGGCGGCCGTCGGGATCGGTGATCAGGTGACGGGATACCTCGGTCAGATGATCGCCGTGGGTTCGCACGTAGCGGCGCAGCAGCTTGAATGCGTCGTCCACGGACACATCCAGGCGCTGGGAGAGGAACCCCTTGGCCTGATCGACCACGATCCGGCTGGTCAACGCGGCGTGCAGGCGAGGGAGCACGGTCGCCGGGGTGGCGGGGTGGTCCTGCAGGATCGCCACGCAGGCAATATGTGCAAGCGTCTGGGCCACCAGCCGATCGGCGTCGTTGAGCTCCCCCACCCCGGTGCCGAACAAGCCCAGGGCACCCAGCACGGTGCTGGCCGCGCGCATCGGCACCGCGTGCACCGAGGCGAAACCCGCCTCGATGGCGGCCGCCGCGAACCGCGGCCACCGCGCCGCCTCGGTCTGCATGTCGGCCACCGAGATCGGCTGCCCGGTGGCATAGCAGTCCAGGCACGGGCCCTGGTCGGCCTGCAGCTGGAACAACTCCAGATCGTGGATCTTCTCCGAGGTGGCAGCCATCAGCTGCAACTGGCGGCGCGGGGTGGCGAGCAGCAATCCCGCCGCCGCGACATCCAGCAGCCGCGCGCACTGCTCGGTGAGCTCGGTGAGCAGGTCAACAACGTCGAAGTCGTCGAGCAGACTGTCCACCAGCGAGACGACCGCGTCCAGGACGCGAGTTTCACGAGGTATCTCGGTCACGATCGGCTCCATTCTGCGCCGGTCACCGGGCGATAGGCAACGGAACCTGCTCAAGCTCTGCGAACCAGTAGTCGAGCCACGCCAGGTTCCTCTCGGCGCGAACCACGTCGCGGACCACCAGGGCACCACCGGAGAACTGGAGCACCAGCGCGGCCACCACCCACCTGCACGTACAGCCCGGTTGGGGAGCGCAGCCAGTGCACCACCGCTGGCCGATACATCTGCCGCAGCAAAACCACAATCCCGAACGCCAACCCGATGCCGCACAGCCAGCCGATGACCAATCGCGCGGTCCCTCTCCCCATGCCCGCTATGTTGCCCGGTATGTGGGTGCGGGCCGGGTGCTGGTCGGCCATGAACCGTGCTCATGTCCCCGGCGGGCACACCACTTGGACGTGTGACTGCGGTGCCACGACGTACGGGCCGCCGCTAAGCCGGTAGCTGGCGCGCTCGTACGGGCGGCGCCTTCGTCCGATAACCGAGGGACCGGGTGGACGTGACACGATCTAGATGCTGTGCAACCGGCTGACGAGGGAGCGGGAATGAGAAAGGACCAAGCAGACGAATTTGAGCAGGAGCTGATGCACCCGCTCGCAGAGGCCCTCCGCAAGAGGTTTGGTGATGCAGGCGAGGTCCACGTCAACAATGAGCCGCGCCTGATGCCCGGTGACCGGGTCGAGTACGCCGCGTGGCTCGAAGTCGTGCTCAACGATGCACGAACCGAAGTCATCTTTCGGCCCCTCAGCCGCGAAGACTTCTCTGCGATCTGGCAATGGGGAAAGAGCGGCCGATTCATCTTCCCGATTCCACAAGGCGGCGGCGATGCCGGCGACAGCGCCCGAGCGTCCATTGACGCTGTCGCCGAACGCATCTGCCAAACCGCGAGTATGTGGCATGAGGAACCGCCCGAGTCGTTTGGCTGGTCAGTCACCTGAAGGCAACTTGCCGCCGCCGAACGTTACCCGGCAGCCTCGGCGCTGGCGTGTGCCCCGGCCCGCCGAGGTGAAGCGCCTACCTGGGTAGCGGTTGCAGCTGAACTGTCTCGCCTTCGCTGATCAGCGCTCCCACGGGAGGATCGCGTTGGTCAACAGACCGTGGTTCTCAATCAGCATTAACCGTGCCAGTTTCACGGAATGACCCCGAGGCCTCGTTTGGCGGGATTCGGGTCGTCGTCAGCAATTCGGTCGCGGCGTGGGGTTCCGTGTCACGCGACCGGCGGGCGCGGCACGTAGGTCGGATGCCAGCCAGGCGGCAGTCTTGGGGTCGATGTCGGCGGGCAGAGTGTTGTCGACAAGGGGTGTATCGAAGTCGGGGGTGCCGCCCGTTTCATCGGCGAATATTGCGATGTCCGCCAGGTGGCCTCACCAGGTCCTTGGGGACCGGCGCGTGCAGTCGACCACGGTGGTGGCCGGGGCGAACGTGCGCGGGCCGATCCCGGCCAGGCCTTGGCGGCGCAGCGAGGCCGCGACGGTCTTACGCGACACCGTCGGGGGGTGTCAGGGTGGCAGTGAGGCCGATGAACAGGAGATCGAGGCCGCGGTCGAGTTCGGCGGCGCCGTCGTAGCAGCCTAGGGCTGACGCCAGCGCGCGCACCTGGGGGAATTCGGTGATCGTCAGCCGGTGCAGGCCCAGGCGCAGGACATCGTCGGTCTCCTCGGGTCGCTCGACGACCTCCTGCAACTCGGTGAGGATGTGGCCGTGCAGGTAGCCGAAGAGCACCCGGTAAATATGTAGGGCATCGTCGCCGGTGAAGCCGACGGATGTGAGTAGCGCGAGGACGTCCTCCAGCGGGCGCAACATTCCGGGTGGCCGTCGGCCGAGGGGGGTGGCCAGCGGCCGGGTCACCAACAGCGGCACCACGTTTGGGTGCGCCAGGGCCAACCCGCGGAAGTTGTGGGCCACCGTGCGCAGCTGGGCCGCCCAGTTTGGATCTGCGGTGTCCACCTGTAGTTGCCCGAGCACCATCTCCGCGACACCGTCAAGCAGTGCCGCCTTGTTCGGTATGTGCCGGTAGAGCACCGTCGGATCCCGGCCCACCTCCTCGCTGAGGCGGCGCATGGACAAGGCGTCGACACCGTCGCGGTCCACGATCCTCAGCGCTACTTGCAGGATCACCGACCGGCTGACCTGACCGTCGTCTCGGCCGGTGGCCGCGGTGGACGGGTCGGATCCGTCAGCGCCCGCATCGGGCACGGTCTGCTGCTTCGTCATCGCGGCCAGCACTTCCCTTCCGCTTGTCACGCACTACATCATATGTTAACGCTATCCGTCAACAATGTTGACAACGTCGCCGAATAGGCGTGTACTGAAGGTCTGCCACCAGATGAAAGGCGTTGAATGCTTTCCATCGTTGGTTGGTTTGTTTGGCTCGTCGCCGCGATCGCGGGCGAGCTGAGCAATGCAGGGGCGGCCCACCCGCTGACCGAAAACCTGCGTGTTCGGCTATCACCTCACGGGGTCGACCGGCACGTTGTTCCTCTTTGGGATCCTGGTCGGCGCGGTGGCGCTGCTGGCACTGAGGGTGCTCTTTTCTGGTGCGCGGCGCACCGCCTGCACGACGCCGACGCGCGTCGGAACACCGGGACACATGCGTGTGCCCACCCCTACCGAAGGACCACGACCACGATGAAGAGGTCTGACCACCAAAGACGAAATACTCTGAGCGAGAATGTGATCCACGTGGGTACGGGTTTCGTGGCGAAGGAGCGCCCACACGTGGTGGAGGCGTTGTCGACGCTCGGGCCGCACTTCGTAACAAGAGACTTATTTCCAGATAAGGATTTCACGGTGGGGTGGGATGACGAGATAAAAGCGGAACAACGCGCAGCATCCGACCAGACAGCAGAGCTTCAACGACGACGCACAGCGTCATGCAGAAGGTATGCGGATGTGATTGATAAGGCGGCACCCGAGATTGCGCGCGCTTGTCGGAATTTGGGCGTCAAAAGCGAAGGCATTAAATGGCTCATAGAACCGAAGCAATGGGTGTTTAAAATTGGGCCGGAGGCTCATATCACAATTAAGTCGACGGGGAAATGGTATTTCAGTGACCCGACCGCGCAACGGTTACACGAAAAGGTTGACAAGTACTACTACTGGGAAAATTGCGAAACACGCAACGACGAAAGAATTATCGAAGATTTAAAGGCGCAGGTTGAGAAAAAAGCAATGCCTCGCCGGCCAATTGTATATAAACAACACTGGCGGTTGGTGCATTGATCGCAGGCGGCCCAACTTGGCGCGACCGGGGAGCTAGGTAAATGAGTAGGTTCGCTCAGAAGCCATGACCAGCGACAACGCGCCCCGATGGCTCAGCGGGTGCTTACAGCGGCATGCGCTCACCCGAGCCGATCCCGACAGTGTGGAATTTTGGGGGCCCCGTTTGAATTCACCATGAAAGGGTCTAGGGACGACTGGAAATCTCGTGAAACCACAAGGCTGGCTTGTGACTGGGGACCTCAACCTGCAACCTCAGATTCGTTAGTGCGGCACCCTTCATGTGAAGACGAGGATGGTGAGCCTATACAGCTCTGCGGCTGGCCAGCTCGTCGACCTACGTGGGCAACGGCGTCGCGGGGTAGAACTTGTTGCACGCCGGCAGAGCACCGGTGTAGCCGAATTCGAAGGACTGGGTGCGTTCGTCGGCGGTGCCGTGATCGCGTCCGGGTCCTTCAGCGGAGGCGGTCGCGGTCAGGTACTGTTGCCGCCGGGTGTCCTCAGGCTTGAAATAGGTTGATCGACAGGCGATTTGAGGAGGGCGGTGGTTCATGATTTTCGTGGGCGATGACTGGGCAGAAGACCATCACGACGTGTATCTGATGGATGAGGCCGGGAAGCGGTTGGCGGCGCGGCGGCTGTCCGAAGGGCTGGCCGGCATCAGCCAGCTGCATGAGCTGATTGCCGAGCGTGCTGAGGATCCCGGTCAGGTGGTGATCGGTATCGAAACCGATCGGGGCCTGTGGGTGGGCGCCCTGGTTGGGGCGGGCTATCAGGTGTTGGCGATCAACCCGTTGGCGGTGGCCCGCTACCGCGACCGCCACCACGTCTCGGGGGCTAAGTCGGATGCTTCCGATGCCAAGCTGCTGGCTGATCTGGTGCGCACCGACCGGCATAATCACCGCCCGATCGCCGGCGACAGTGCCGATGCCGAGGCGATCAAGGTGCTCGCCCGGGCACATCAGAGCCTGATCTGGTCGCGTACCCGCCACACCAACGCGCTGCGCTCAGCGTTGCGCGAGTACTACCCGACCGCGCTGGTGGCCTTCGAGGACCTGGCTCACGGCGACGCCCTGGGGGTGCTGGACCGTGCCCCCACCCCAGCTGAGGGTGCCCGGCTGAGCCGGCCGGTGATCCAGTCCGCGCTCAAACGCGGTGGCCGTCAACGCAACATCGCTGCCCGCGCCCGCGACATCCGGGCCGCGTTACGCACCGAGCAGCTGGCCGCACCGGCCCCCGTGGCCGCGGCGTTCGCGGCGACAACCCGCGCGGCCGTGGGCATCATCACCGAGCTCAACCGCCAGATCAGCGAGCTCGAGACCAGCCTGGCCGCCCATTTTGAGAAACACCCGGACGCCGACATCTACCGCTCCCTGCCAGGACTTGGTGTCATCCTCGGCGCCCGGGTGCTCGGTGAGTTCGGGGACGACCCGAACAGATACACCGACGCCAAGTCTCGCAAAAACTACGCTGGAACCTCACCTCTAACCATCGCGTCCGGCAAGAAACGCGCAGTGCTGGCCCGCCACGTGCGCAACCGCCGCCTCTATGACGCCCTCGACCAATGGGCCTTCTGCGCGCTGACGACCAGTCCCGGTGCTCGAGCGTTCTATGACCAACATCGCGCCGCCAATCAAACCCACCACCAAGCCCTGCGCGCCCTCGGCAACCGCCTGGTGGGCATCCTGCACGGCTGCCTACGTCACTACACGCGCTACGACGAACACATCGCCTGGGCACACCGCACCCCGGCTGCCGCTTGACTCTTACGAGCCTGGGATGTCTAGCGCGCCATGGCGAACGCAAACGGCGAGGGCAGCATCTACAAGCGGATGCGCGGAGGGCGGCACACCGGCTACATCGGCGCCATCAGCTACACCGACGACACGGGACAGCACAAGCGTCACGTGGTGTACGGGAAGACCCGTGCCGACGTGCGCGGCAAGATGAAGCAGGCATGCGAACGCCTCGATAAAGGCGCGGTGGTCAAGGACTCCAAGCGCACGCTGGCTGACTGGCTGGCGCACTGGCGGGCCACCACACTGGCCGCGTCAGACCGCAAGGAGTCCACCCGCGAGCTATATGCCAATCTGTGCCGACGCCACCTTGAACCCGAGCCGTTCGGGGCAATACGGCTCGACAAGCTCAAGCCGAGCGACATCGAGGCCTTGGTGCTGGCGATGCGCGCAAAGACCAAGCCGGGCAAGCGCATCGAGAACAACCCCAACCCTGAGCCGGTCCGGGCACTGTCCGATGCGACGATCAGGCAGACCTACACAGTCCTGCGAGCCGGTCTAGACGGTGCGGTGCGCGACGGGCTGCTGGCCAAGAACCCGGCTGCAGCCGTGAAGCGTCCGGGCATCGCCCGCCGGGAGGCCAGGCATGCCAGCGCGGTCGACGTGAACAAGCTCCTGCTTTGCGCCGACGGTCTGCGCTACCGCAATCTCTTGGTCCTCATCGCGGCCACCGGGTTGCGGCGTGGCGAAGCGCTGGCCCTGCACTGGTCTGAAGTTGACCTCAACGCTGGGCTGCTGGTGGTTCGGGGCACCCTTGGCCGGGTCGGTGGCAAGCTGGTGATCACTGAGCCGAAGACGGATCGCTCGCGCCGAACCGTGCCGATTGCTCCTCCCCTAGTCGCCATGCTGCAGGCACACCGCGCCGACCAAGACGCCGAACGGCATGCAGCGGCCAACCAGTGGCAGGACCACGGGCTGGTGTTCGCCTCCGAGTTCGGCACACCGGTTGATCCGCGCAACATCCTGCGAACTATTCAGATCGCCGCGCATAAGGCAGGCATGTCGGGCATTGGCGTGCACACGCTGCGCCATAGCGCGGCGGTGTCGTGGCTGGAATCGGGCGTGCACATCAAGGCCGTGGCTGACCTATTGGGACACTCCTCCATCGCGATCACCGGTGACACCTATGGGCACACCAGCGACGGCATAGCACGGGCAGCAGTTGAAGGCCTGACGGATCAGCTGGGCCTATTGGACTGAGCCGTTGCTATCCGCGTTGCTATCCACACCCCTGGGGGGTATTGAGAAGGCGATCGCGCAATTCTCCGAAATTGCTCTCACCTGCGTGAACACTGGTCGGGCTGACAGGATTTGAACCTGCGACCACTTGACCCCCAGTCAAACGCAGTACGTTCGCACATGTGTGTGGGTGTTCAGTTTTCGCATGTCACAGTGGTTTTCGGACATCGGCGAACGCCCGTGGACACGCCCGAAATCGGGCTGGTTGGCGTACGCGTTGGCGTACGGGACCACTTGACGTTTAGGCAAGGAGAGTAAACGGCGGTTGTCAGGTATCTACAAATCGGCCCGAGTACATCGCCCCACGGAGACTCCCCCGGCGCCCACACCGCGACACCGCGGCCGGGTTGCACGTGCATTGCACGGTCAGCGTGCAAATAACTCGCTCTGCGTGCAAATAACTCACCCCGCGAATAGATATTACCTGTTTTCCGTGTGTATGACGGGCTGCCATAGCTATGACGGATCGTCAACAATATGTCGGATTTCCTGCAGTTTGCGTGCAAATGCACCATATGTGTGCAATGCCCCATATGCGCAACTTTGGACATATGCACAATTTTCAAAGTTGTTGTGTACCAGCGCGTCCGGATCACGTACTCTCACTCAACATCACCGAATCAACCTCTAACCGAAACCGAACAACCACCCGACATATCCCATAATTCGTGCATAACACGAGTGATCGTACAAAGCACGAATTAGCCATTCCCGCGGGGAATCTTATGCTGCCGCAGAAAGCCGAATACTCACCGCCGGAGAATCCCGCTGACGTCGAGGCCGCCGCGCTCGAGCTGATCGTGCGCCTGCCCGCCGAGGTTCTGCACGTCCCGCCTGAGGGGTGCGAGGCGCTGCAAGAATTTTGCGGGGTACTTCAGCTCGAAGGCTGCTTCGCCGACCTGTCATGGGCCGACGCCAAGGCGATCGCGGCGGCGGTGTCATTCGACGCCTGCACCCGCGACGACGCCGCCGACTTCCTACGCAACCGGGCGCGCAACGCGCTCTCCGGTGTCGACAACATGCCGTGGGAGAACCGTGAGGCCGCTGCGCGGGCGATGAACATCGCCGCGAGGGTGCTCGGCCTGTGACAAGTACCCGTCATCCTGCTTGGGTGGCGGACCGATCTACGCGAGCGGTGATTGCTGTCATTCCGCTGTCAGTCGAGGCGAACTGGGCGCCGTACTCGGTTTGCGGATCTACCCTGACGCCTTACGGGCAGAAGGGGGGTAGCCGAGCCATGACCGGGCATGTTCTCGCTAGCAGCTCAGTACTCGGCGGCATCGGCGGGCTGGTGTTCATTATCTTCTCGATCGCCTGCTACTTCATCCCTACGATCGTCGCCATGATCCGCGGCATACCAAATGCCGGCTCTGTTGCCGTGATCAACTTCTTTCTCGGCTGGACATTTATCGGGTGGGTGGTGGCCCTGGCCATGGCAGTCGCGGGCCGAAGTCGTTAACGGAATTCGGATGCCGTTGACAAGAGTCATGCGCCAGGCGTACCGATGAACTAGCCATCAACGCAAGGAGTCCTGATGCACACCATGGCAGTCACCGAGTTCCTCGCCCGTTCCACCACGTTGACGAGCGTTGGCTGGATCGGATACATCATCATCGGCGCGATTGCGGGATGGGTCGCAAAGCACCTCATGCACGCCAAGGAGGGCTTGCTGGTCACCATCCTGATTGGCATCGCCGGTGCACTTATTGGCGGATTTCTGCTGAGCTTCTTCCTTAAGACCGAGGCGGGTGGATGGTGGTTCACCTTAGGCACCGCGATCTTGGGTTCGGTGATCCTGCTCTGGCTGCTTCGACTGGTCCGACGCTGAACCCACCCGAGGAGCCGCGATGGTAGACGCGAACTCGTTAGTCTTTTGGGTTACCGCAGCAGTAGGCAGCTTCACGGCTGTTGTCGTCGCAGGCATGTTCCAACCGCGACGTTGGTGCCCCAAGTGTGGCGCAGTCCTCGCACGGCTCCGAATTCCCGATTCACTGGCCCAGGGGATCGGCGGTGGGTGGACATGTCGATCATGCAAAGCGCGAATAGATGGAAAGGGGCGAATCGAACCCACTGAGCCGTCGAGCCGCTGAGACGCGTCGGCACGATCCCGTGCTCCCCGCGGCCGGCGAG
This sequence comes from uncultured Actinomycetota bacterium, assembly GCA_963759655.1. Lineage (GTDB taxonomy): Bacteria > Actinomycetota > Actinomycetes > Mycobacteriales > Mycobacteriaceae > Mycobacterium. Next base: position 15,689 of record CAVXAG010000041.1, read on the forward strand.
GGTCCGCCAGCACGAGTGGAGCACCGGTGGCTGCCATATCGGCTACCAGATGATGCGGTTACCTCATCGACTTAACCGCCGCTAGCCTCCCGTGCACCCCGCGCCGACCTTCGCACCGCACAAACCCTGCTGCGGCACGCCAACCTGAACACCACCGCCATCTATGTGCAGGTGTCTGATCTTCTGCAAGGGGCGCGCCGGCACCCCGCTCGGGAAAGTTATGATTCGCGGGTACGAAACCTCAGGGCGGTCGCGCTGTTCGCGGCAACGGGTGCATCCGTTGCCCTCATCGGCGCGCCGATCGCCGCAGCTGACAGCGGCCCGGGCCAACCGCAATGCAGCGGCCCGCCTGGGGCCTGCCCGACGTACGGCAATGCGCCAATCAACAACTCCCCGCCTACTCGCCCGTCTTCGTTGTTCGTTCCGTACGACGGCGCCCGTTATCCCTACGGCAACTAGCTTCCCGACGACTGACGAGATCCGCGCCGCGATGATGGCGCACTATGACCGCCGAGCGTCGAGGCGATCGACCGGCTCAACCCGTTTGGGTGATTCGTCCCTGGTCTCGGAGGTGGTCAGAACACGGTGTCATCGTCGGTGGTCCCGTCGCCGCTCGAACCTTGCTTGTATTTGGTAAGCCAGCTGACGATTTTGTGATCCTGAAGCCAAACGTACAAAAGGACTGTCGCCGTGATCGCGATCGGCAGCCAGTACCGGAGCGAGAGCTGCCCAGTGGCAAACGCGAAGGCCGGACCGCCGAGCGAAATGAAGGCGTATAGAGCACGATCGAGGTTGTGGCCTTTAGGCCGAAGGGTGGGGTAGCTCTTTAGACCTTTGACACTGTGGAATCTTCGATGCTGCTCGGCGTCCATCTCCTGTTCAAGCTCTACTATTCGATCGATCTTGAAGAGGTAAAGCAATCGGTAATGTTCCGCGTACAGCAGCCAGATCGCGATGACGATGCTGATGATTAATGAGCCGGCAAATAGTGCTCCGGGCTTGGTGTCGGGACGTGCCAGCAGTCCGAGGAAGACGAACGCCCCAGCGACAAGCAGGCCGCCCGATGCCCATCGAAATGCGTCGTATTGAAGGTACGCGTTGTTGGTCGCTTGGTACTCGGCAACAACGTACTCGAATCGCCTGCCGGAAGGCTCTGTCACAAGCGCTGATTCTGTCAGACAACCACGCACAGTCGGCGCGTGGAGGCGATCGACCGTTTGCCGCGCGTTCGTACACGCTGAGGCGGTCGCGCAGATCCTCGATCGCCACCACAGAGAGGTACCTGGCGGTTGATGACGCCGAGATCCGGGCGGCGATGGTGGCGGCATTATGAGCGCCCCGCTGCGCGTGGTCAGTTATCGTCACCGACCAAAGAAGAAGGGGAAAAACGGCTGAAAGCCTCTGTCGTGGTCAAAGAAGTCGCGGTCGTGGAAGCCGCGATCGAAGTCCCGGTCGTGGAAACCGCGATCGAAGTCCCGACCGTGGCCGCCGCCGGGCCCGCCAGGCCCGCACCAGGTGCACCCGCGATCGTCGCGATAACCCGCATCGGCGCGAGCCGTGGCGGGTGCCACGCCCCAACCGGCCGCGGTCACCAACATCGCCATCGCAATCAGACCGACAAGCTTCTTCAGGCGGGCAAACTGATAGTTCATCGTCGCTCCCCTCCCATGGTTGATTCTCTTCATGAATTTCTCCCGACCTCCCCTGTTACACGAGCTGGGAACGCCTGCGGTTCAACACGACCCGGGTCACCTGGCTGCGGGAGTTACTTGCGACTTTTGCTCGGCCCTGAGCGAGCCGCAGCCACGACACGAGCTGCACGTACGGCTTGTGCAAGGCCGCGGTCGCCGCGATCGACCGGCTCGACCCATTCGGCTAGCGTCAGATGGCGATGAGTTGCGACCGGGCCACCGACGTTGAGGGGGTCGCGTATGGCTGATCTCACCACCATCTTGGTAGCGGGATTCGGCGCGGCCGCCACAGTCGCCAGCGGTCTGGGCGGCTACTGGGTCGCGGGCCGCAATGACGAAGCCCGCGACCGCCGCACCGCCGAACGCGAAGAGGTGGCGCGCCTCGCCGCGCGCGAAGAACAGCGCCATATCGTGCAGCGTGACGTCCTGTGGGATCTACAGGATGCACTCCAACGACTGACCCGGGCCACCGCACGGATCCTCCTGCAGGACTTGAGCACCCTACGAGAGCGCGGGGGACTGTTCCGGCTACCCCAAGAGATCGGTGGCGACGAATCTCTCGCCGCCGTCGTCGGCGTACGGCGGCTGCAGTCGCGGGTGCTAGCTGCGGACCTTCGCGAACTCATCAGCAGCTACGTAACCGTCTGCACGAGCGCCGATCTCGACGTTATGGCCTACCAAGCCCACCGAGCCGATTCGACGCCGGAGGAACTGACGGCCCTCATCGAGGCGAAGCTTGCCGAGATAGGCACACGCTATGAGCATGTGATCGAACAATTAGGTGAGCACATACGACGCGAGCTGCGCCGGGACTCATAGCGGGCCGCGGCCCAGGTCGGGGTTAGCCAACCTGGGCCGGCCCATCTCCTACCTTTGGTGTGTCCGCACCAGCAGAAGGAGAAGTAATTGTGACACCCGATGACGCCCGCGCCATGTTCCAGGCCATGCTCAACCAGATCCCTGACACCATGCCGCTCAGCCAAATCGTCCTAACCAGCCTCGCTGGCCTCACTTCCGTCAAGGGCGAGGATGGTGATATAAGCCTCGAGAAGCTGCAGCGGGCGCAGGCGAAACAGAATTCGTTGTTCTCGAACTGCGTGCTCATCCTGGAGAACCGCGTCGAGCGGCTGGAGGGACGGCCCGGTATCCCCGACGACCTGCTCGAGGCGATCATGTCGGAGTTCCGCACGTAGCCGCTCAACAGTAGCGACGGCCTCGGTGAACGACGCGTCAACTCTGGCAGCTGCGGCCGTCTTCTCAGCCGCTCGCTCCTCGCGGACGATCCCACGCAGCCGTCCCTCTGGGATCGCGGCGGTCATGCCGCCGCCCGGACGGCCTGAGCGAAACAAGGACATCATCTACTCCTTCTTTACGCCGGCCAGGTGGTCGAACCGGGCCTGCATGTGCGGAGCAGACCGCAATGGCCGCTTCACCACACCGACTCCAGCACGTCGTAAGTGGCTTGCGGCGCGAGGGTCTCAGCACCCCACAGCGCCCCGATCGCCGCCACCAGCGGCGCGGCGTCGGTCACCGACTTCGCGCGGTCAATCACCCACGCCCCCTGGCTCAGCGTCTTCACCGCCGCTGATGTCGCCGCAGCGTCAAGACCCGGATGGGCCAGGTGGCGAATCTTGCGGCCCTCGAGGCGGTCGAACAGGATGCCGGTCGCCCCGGCTAAATCGGTTCCCTTCCACGCGATCAGCGGCAGCTGCGCGGCGCTGCCATCGGGCAGGTGCGCATTCTCAATGTCGGGCAGCAGGGAGGTGACCGGCGCCCCGTTGGACTGCACCACGATCCCCTCGAAGCTGTCACGGTTGGCGATCAGCCACCCCACCACCCAGTCGGTGCCGGCGCGATCCTCGGCGATGCCGACGACCCGGACACCCGCCTCGTCGTGTCCGGCCCGCGCCACATAGGTCCGCGCCCGATTCCAGGACACGTCCACGCACACCACCTGCCGGCCGGCCGGGGCGGCGTTGTTGTCCAGCGTCGCCTGCCAGCTGCCCTCCGGGAACGGGCCCGCGTCGGCCATCGACGTCCACCGGCACAGGCACTCGGTTTCGAAGACGTGCGGCGGGTCGGTGCGCAGCGCGTGGATCAGGGCCCGCTCGGTGACGCAATCCTCGGTCACCTCGGTGTGGTTCATCGAGGGGTTGGCCTGCGCCCACGCCGCCGTGTCGGTGCGCCCGGCGTTCGGCGCCGCGGACCACTCGAACCATCCCACCGGGAAATCAGCGGCACCCGCGAGCTGCTCCAGCTCGGCGTCCAGCTCGCCGAGCAGATCCTTATCGGAGTCGCCGTCTGGCCAGTCCAAATCTCTGTGCGCCTGGGCGCGCAGATAGCGCAGCACAATCGACAACGCGTCGCCGGCGTTGGAGAACGCCCAGGCTTGGGCCTTCGGGCGCGCCATCATCGTTTTCGTCGTGGCCGCCCAGCTGTCCCACGACTGGTGCTCCCGCAGCTCGTCCAGGAGGATCAGATCACCGGAGAAGCCACGGCCGCCGCGGCGGCTCGCGGTCGCCACCCGATACTCCTGGCCGCCGACCAGCTGCAGCGACTTGGGATGCCCGAGCGTGATCTTCTCGATCAAACCGGAAAGCTCCTCATCGCTTTCGGCGATCTCCACCGCCTCAGACCAGGCCCGCTCGGAATTGGCGAGATCCTGTGCGGTGCCGATCACCATGCGGGAGTCACGGGCGTAGAGGTGCCACAGCGCGAGGATCAGCATGGCGAAAGTTTTGCCGTTTTGGCGGGCGAGCTCGACGACGATTGTGCGGAACCGGTACAGCCGATCATCGTCAGGGTCGAGCTCGAGCGCGTGCAGGAGCAGCCAGCGCTGCCAGGGAAACAATTTGAAGCCGAGCCCCTCGGCGAACGCGACAGCGGCGTAGCCGTGCGTCGTCTCGGGCGTCAGTGGTCGCAGCTCCGGGGTGTAGATGCGTGGGGTCTCGCGGCCGACAATCCGGGGCGCCATCAGCCCGCCGCACCAGTCGCCGGCGGCGTCATCTTGCGCACCTCGGCCAGCCAGCTCTTACGCGAATCAGCGCCCTTACGCAGCTTGTCCAGCACCGCCTCGAGGCGGCCCATCGCCTGCGGGTGCTGCGCCGTGTTCAGCGGAGAATCCAGCAGCCTTGCCATCGCCAGCGCCCCCTGAACCAGGCCCGGCCGATTGTGCGCGGTCGTCAACCCGTCAATCTCGGCGAGCACACCGGCCTCCACACGCCCGGGCTCAGCTACCGGCACCACAGGACCCCGCTCAACCGGCTCTGCCGGCGCGGCAGGCAGCGCCGGCACCGAGGCCAGCGGTGCCCTGCGCCGGCGCCGGGCACGCTGATACGCCGACTCAGCCTCCCGACACTCGGGCCGACGGCATCCGCCCACGTAGCAGCTCCGCGTGCCGTGCACTATGGCCGCCAAAATCACACCTCCATCGCCCGAATTCCGGCCGATAAACCCAAATTGTGACCGGATTTGTGTTTTGTGTTCCAAGCAAAGCCGGTTGTGTCACAGCAAGGGTTGACCGCCAAAAAAAGCACCTCCCAGGCTGTCGCTGCCGCGCCGCTGCACCAAAAAAACCCGAATCCAGGTTCCCCGCCCACCGCGTCGCGCGGATCGTCCCTTTCACCAGTCGGCCCGGATCCATTGGCTCGTCGGCGGCGGTCCCGCCTGCCGCGACCGGTTGCACCGGCAGTGACTCGGGCGCAGGTTGCTCATGTCGTAGCCGAGGTGCGGGTGCGTGGAGACCGGATGGTAGTGGTCGGCTTCGAACGCGTTGGGTGTCTGCGCTCGCGCGAGGTAGTCGATAGGTTGGCGGCACTGCCAGCAGGCGGCGTTGACGCCCTCACATCTGGCCCGGAATTCACGTTTGATGGCGCGTTCGCGGTTCCCGTTGTTCAAGTTGCTCACTCACCCCTCCCGCTTCAGGTAGTGCGCCGGTGCGTCTTTGAGGCAGTTCTCAGGCGCGCTCGGCGATCTTGTTCTCGATGTAACGCTTCGCGTCGGCCTCGGGCACCTCGACGATCTGGTCGCGCTTGACGTCGTAGTGGCCCTTGCCGGTGGCGCAGTCGATATGGAAACTTCCGCGGATATCTTGGAGCATCTTCACGCGCATCGGGGTCTCCTTACGTCGGCGTTCATGCGCAGGCGTCGCCGGTTATGCTGCGCAGTTCTTCTTGTTGCGGGCGCCGGAAAATCGGGCGCGTCAGGATAGCGCCGTCGGGGTGGATCGCGATTTCGTTCAAGCTCGAGTTCACGGTCATTTCGACGAACTCCGTCGCCGTCGTGCAGCCGGGACACACCACCGATTCGACTTCGCCGTCGTGCAGCAGGGCCATGGAGTCGAGGAAGCTGCGGCGGCGCAGCCGGCGCGAGCAGCGTTGGCAGCGGTGCACCTTGGCCGCCATCACTGCCCCCACCAGGACGGGATCTCGGCGGCGCGGATCTCGCCGAGTCTGCGATGCGAGTTCGCGCTCGCAGCCCTCTCGTGGGCGGCGGCTTCGGCGTCCCACTCAGCCATCCGGGCGCGCAGGTGGCCCAGTGCAGCCGCAGGGGATGGCGGCTTCTCGTCGCCCGGGCCGTACCTTTTCGCGTCGAGGCGGCGCAGCGCCTCGGCCGGGGTCAAAGGGCGCCCGATGTGTCCGTATTCGTCGAAAAGTTCATTGAGCCTGTTTTCCTCGGCGAGTGCGACGATCTGGTGCAAGGGCAAGCCGCTGCGTGCAGCGAGGCTTTCGAAGGCCTTCCGGCTGCTGCGCGTACCCGACGCGTACTCGGCGGTCATCGGGCCTCCTGTGGTTCACTGGGCGGCCGGGTACGAGCGCACATGTCGGCGAACTCTGCATCGGACAGCTCGGCGATCCGCTGCTCCACCAGCGCGTCCACCTGACGATCGCTAATCGGCATCAACATCGGCATCCTCTCCTTCACTCGGTAGCGCATCCGCCGGGATCAGCCACTCCCGGCCGATGCGACACCCGACACGTGCCGCGATACGGCGTGCTGTTCGGTCGCTGCACCCGAGCCGACGAGCCGCGTCGCGGCACGAAAACCATTCTGGCTGCGCGGCAACAGGTTCCTGTCCGTCAACGGACAAGGCTTGGTGTAGATGGTCGACAAGATTGTCGGCGGCCGGTGGTATCGGTCGGTCCGCGAGGATGTGCGCGCGGCGAAAGTAGGAGACAGCGACCAGCGCCATCTTCAGGTCCGCCCGGGTGAGGTTCACGCGCCGAACGCGCGCATCAGCCGCGGGAGCGAATAAGACTTGTACGCGCCGCGGCGGGACAGCGACACGTGCATGTAGCCGTCCGCCGCCCGCACAGCCGGTTTCAGCACCCTTTCCCGAACCCGGTAGCGGGAACCGTTGCGCCGTCGCACCACCCGCTCCAGCGACCGCACACGACCCCGGTCGGACACCTCGTAAAAGCCTTCCCAGCCGGCGACCGGCAGCCATTCCTCGTCATCGATGTCAGTCAACGAGCGCTGAATCCGCTTCGGCATCATTGGCCGTCCAGCACCATGAAGTTGCCGAGTTCGTCCCACAGCGCGCGGTACTCGACCCAATCCGCCAGCGTCATGCGCTGTTCGATCGCGGCGATTTGTTCGTTGTCGTAACCGCGGGCATACCTGTGGAGAATCTCGGTGATGCGTTCCTTGCGTTGAAGTTCGTAGCGTGACTGCTCGAGCGCGTGCTTGTGCATGTCCAGTCGGCGCGCAGGTCGCACGTGCGGGCGTTTGCCGACTGCTTCGATCTCGTCGGATGATGCGGGCGTGCCGTCGAGGCGACAAAAGGCGCCCGGCTCTGCGAATAGTGAGTCGGGGTCAAGGTTGTAGATGGCGACGATCGCCGGGTCGGGTGTGGTGGTCATTAGTTGATCCCGAAGCCGGGCAGGAGGATGGCTTGCGCCCCGACTTCCTGTTCAAGCTCGGCGATCCGCGCCTTGATCGGTTTGGCGACCTCGGCGACGTACGCCTCGTAGGCGTCAAGGTCGAACTGGCAGGTGTCTTCGTATTCGTCCACGAAGCCGCCGGCCAGCTGCTCGGCGAGTTGTTCGGCGAGCAGCGCAGCCACCGCACCCACGTCTTCGCATGTCTCGACATGGTTGATGATCTCTTTGAACCCGTCGTCGTCAGTGTTCATCGCGGCCAGCACGAGCCGACGTGTGATCAGTTCACGCTCCGGGGTCCAGCAGCGATTTCCGTATGAACTCATTGTGTTTCCTCTCTCGGTTGTTGTGTGGTTTCACAGCCAGTCGAGCCGGGTGCGGATGCAGCGGCTGACCCATTCGGGGGTGACGGGTAGTCCCTTGGAATCGCGGTCGGCGGCCTCGATCGCGAGGCTGGTCTCGTTTTCGGCGATGTGGTTGGCCCGGTCGAGGTCGCCGTTCGACTTACTGATCAGCAGCGTGCCGGCGATTTCGACGGCGTCGTTGGCGATCTGGTGCCACACCTCTGGGTTGTTTCCGACTTCGTCGGCGAGGAGCCGTTTAGCGTGGTGGTCTTCGTGGAGGTCGGCGAGGATCAACCTCCATGTGCAGGAGCTGACGTGCGGCGTCATTGGCGGTAACCCCCCGCGGGCTTCTGACCTACAACTGCCTGTGACCTGCGCCAGTACGCATAGCACCTATCTCCGGTATGACGGGATAGTGTGCGCGCGCGGGGGTGAACCAGTAGATGCGTGCTATGCGTGCTGTCAGGTCTCATCGTCGACCACCTGGATGCCGATTCCGTTCCGCCATCGCTTGCCGTTCACCGGATCGGCCGCCGGATACCCGAGCCGTTCGAGTGACTTGCCGAAAGCCTTTTGACTGATTTCTTCGGCACCGTCGGTTCTCCGCCAGGCCGTCCACGCGTCGAACAGTTGGCCGGTTGTCGACTTCAGTACCGGGGATGCGGTCAGGCAGCGATCAGCGACGAAGCGGCGCACCGCGTCGTTTTCGCTGTGGTATTTGTCGGTGGCTGCTCGTACGACTGCCGGTTCGTCGAGTCCGCGCATGAGGTAGTCGCGATAGCCCACTACCGCCCAGGCGAGAATGCCGTCGGCCTCGAGCTGTAGCCGGGCGTCGAGTTCGCCATCCTGCTCGTCTTCAGGGATCACCACTTCGAACGGCACCACCCGTAGCCGGCGCCAGACTGCAGCGTCGTCACCGGACACCTTGGGCAGGTGGTTGGTGATCAGTAGTGCGGTGTGCGACGGGGTGAACTCGACGAAATCTTGACGCATCCGGCGGGCCCGAATGGTGTCGCCGCCCGTCAGTCGTTTCATCGTGGCTTCTGCCAGCTGGCGATCCTTATCGCTCTCGGACACGACGACCCAGCGCACACCGCGCAGGTCCATCTCACCGGTTGGGTGCGCACCGTCTCGGTGCATGAACAAATCGGGCTCGGCGGTGATCGCGTAGTCGCCCAGCCCGTACCGGATCGTTTTGTCGAACACCGACTTTCCGTTCGCGCCCACGCCGGTCAGAATCACCAATACGTGTTCGCGGACTTCGCCGAGCAGACCCACACCAACGAGTCGTTGAACGAACCCGCGCACGTCGGCGTCGGGGAGTACGCGGGCTAGGAAGGCTTCCCAGAGCGGCGATTCGGCGTCTGGATGGTAGGCGCCGCGGCACCGCTTTGTGATTCGGTCTGCGGCCGCGTGGGGCCGCAATTCCAGCGTCCGCAAGTCGAGAGTGCCATTGGGGCAGTTGAGCAGATGCGTGTCCGCGTCCAGATCGGCGACGGAGGTCGCGAACGGCACGAGCGCGGCCGCCAGGTCCAGGACGCCGGCCACGCCGGATGCTGACTCGCATTTGCGCACATCGGCGCGTAGTTCCTTGTCGTCGAGACTTCCGGCTAGCGCGCGCCGCAACTCGGCGAGCACCGCCCGCTTGGCACGGCCGCGATCATCGAGCGCAAACCGCGCGCCGTCCCAGTAGAACCAGCCAAGGCCATGCACATGTAGCAGCTGATCCTTGTAGGCGTGGGCGAGCCGGTAGGCCATTCGGACCTGCCCGGAGTGGTTTTCGGCTGCGACGTCGGATGGTTCGGGCGGCTCTTCGTCTGGTGGTGAACCTTCGACCGTCCGCCGGTCGTCGACCACCTTGTCCCAACAGGTTTGCACGTCGTCGTCGTTGCGTTCATCGAGCCGCCCGGCGAGGTCGGCGCGAGTGCGTACTGCCCAGCGAGTCTGCGGCACTGAGAGGCCGGCGTCGTGGCAGGCACCGACCACACGCATGGTGTCGGCGGAGCGGTCGCCGGTGTTCTTGTCGAGCGCGGCTCGTATACGCGGGTGCAGGGTGAGATCGACTGGTTCGGAAGGTCTTACGGAATTGTGCACATTGTCAACGGTTTTCGCGCCGTTGTTGGTGTGCCGCCAGGGTTCCTCGCCCGGCTCGGGCAACGTGACGCCCAGCAGATGTGCCAGCGCGTGCTTCTCGTGGCGCACACCGGGCGGTTTGACCAGCCAGTCCACGGGGGCCGGGTCTTCGCCGGCGAGGGTGGGCTTCTGGTTGAATGTGCCCGCCGGGCGAAGAATGTCGTTATCGCTGATCTTCGCGTCGCCGCCGCCGAGGTAGTCAGCGAGGCCCCGGCACAGGATCTCAAACTCGCTGACCGTGAGCGATTCGTCGGTCTCGACGTACACATGGGCATTGCCCGGCGTGCCTGATCCGATGGCCCATCCGTTTATGGCCCGGACCTTTTCGGGATCGAGGTGCCCGTGGTCGATGTCGGCGTGGGGGCGGGTGCGTTCGACAGCTGCCCCTTTGGTGCGTCTGGGTCCACGCATCAGGCAGGTGCCTACGTACACGTCGCTGTCTGGTGCGGCCGTGAGCATGTCGCGTGCGACGCGGTCGGCTTCCTTGGGGTACTCGTACGCCGTTTCCGACCGGTTCCTGTGTTTGTACTTGCCCTTTTCGTCCAGGTAGATCTCGCGGCCGATGGCGACGTGTAGGTATCCGGTGGTGGTGCCGTACAGGGCGTCGAAGAATTCGAGGGTTGGGCTCACCCGGCCAGTTCCCATCGCTCGGCGAGGAACACGGCCAGCCGCTGCTCGGCACCGCCGCGCCTCCACATGACACGCATGGCGTCAGCGTCGGGGGCTGGCAGAAGATTGTGGGCGAGTAGGTGCTCGACGGCGTCGCGATAAGCGTCGACCTGCCGAGCGGTCGGCTCGGCGTCCTCGTGGCACCGGCACAGCCAAGGGTCCGGTCCGCAACCACAGTTCAGCCTCGGCAGCCGCCGCGCTGCTTCTCGGCGACCGCGAAGCTGGCGCAGCAGGGCGTTAGACTGGCACTTATCCGCTGGGTTTGTGGATTCTGAAGGGGCCGCCGGTTCGCCAAGCCGGCGGCTTTTTCGCTCGTACGTCATGTCAACGCGGCCTCACTTAGCCGATCGACGTACGCGGCAATGCTTTTCGCGGTGATGAAACCGCGCCTGCCGATATTCACCTTCACCAACTGGCCCTGGTTCACCAAGTCGTAGACCGTGGTTCTGCTGACGCCGCCGAGTTTCGACTGGGCGCCGGGAATCGGGATGAGCAGCCGGTCCTCGTCTACGTTCACGCTTTGTGCCTTCCATGTATGCCCAAGACCGCGTGTGTTCGGGTGCGGCCTATTGACATGCTCGCGGACTGTGGCATACCTTGCCAAGTGAAAGTGGCAAGGTTTTGGTGGCATACCGGAAGGGCCCTTGATGGCTGGCAAGCGCGGTGAACCGGCTCGACAGGTCCGAACGCCAGATGAACGGCAGTTCGACGCCGTTCACAACGTAATCAACGCTCAACTACAAGGCCAGCACCACGGAATCCAGGACGGCATCTTCAGGTTCAGCGACGATTATCGAATCGAGGTCGCCGTGCCATTTGGCAAAGCGACCTATCGTCTTGGCGGCCTGACCCAGATCGACCCATCTGGCGTGCTGGTTCCGAGCGACGTCGACGTTGACTTCTCCCGGGACGCTAGCGGGCCACTCAGAACACTGAAAATTGAAGTCAGGCAGGGCGTGCCGGTGTGTACCGAGATTCGGCTTGCATCACGGCCAGACGGGCGCGGTGTGCGCCCGTCAGATTTAGAGGCCGTCGATCTGGCGAACTGGATTGAGGACATCCTGTCTGAGTGCACTTGGCAGGCGACCCCTGATGGACCCATCAGCCGACCCGGAGAGCGAGCTAGCCGCAAGGCGATTGAGCACGCGCGGAGAGTCGGCCGCCGCAAAGTCACGCCGGCGCTGCTGCAAAGGGTCGCCGAGGTATATCGGGAGCACATCGACGCTAAGCCGATAGATGCGGTACGCGACGAGTTTGATGTCTCGTACCGCACCGCAGCGCGGTACGTCGAGCTGTGCCGCAAGGACGAGTTTCAATTGTTGCCCAAGACGCACAAGGGGAAACGGAAGGCCTAGACGATGACGAAACGAGCGAACGGCGAGGGCAACGTCTACCAGCGGGCCAACGGCAGTTGGGAAGCCCGATTGACCTACGTCGACCCTGAGAACGGCCAACGCCGACGGGCCAGCTTCTACGGGGCCCAGCGCGAAGTCGGCGCGCGACAAGATGAAGGCCGCGCGGGATCGCCTCGATGCCGGGGCCCCGATCAGGGACGCGTCCCGCACGGTCGGCGACTGGTTAGCGCATTGGCGGGCAACAAGTCTCGCGGTCTCCGATCGCAAGGAGTCGACGCGAGCGCTGTACGGGGCGCTGTGCCGCAAGCATCTGGAGCCGGCGCCGTTCGGTGCGGTCCCGCTGGACAAGCTCAGGCCCACCGACGTCGAGGCCCTGGTGCTGGCGATGCGCGCCCAGACCAAACCGGGTGCCGCCGAGGACGCCGTGCCGGTGCGGGCGCTGTCCGACTCGACGATCCGGCAGGTCTACACGGTGCTGCGCGCCGGTTTGGACTGCGCAGTGCGCGACGGACTCATCGCGCGCAATCCTGCAGCCCTGGTGAAGCGTCCAGGCGTTGAGCGCTTCGAGGCTAAGCATCTAACCGATGACGAGCTAACGGCAGTCCTGCGGGCTGCTGAGGCGTCCCGCTATCACCCTGTATTGATGCTCATCGCAGCGACCGGTCTACGCAAGGGCGAAGCACTGGCACTCCAGTGGAAGCACGTCGACCTCGACGGCAGCACACTCAAGGTTGTGGCGACCATCGGGCGGGTCAACCACCGTCTGGTCATCACCGAACCCAAGACGGCGCGCTCCCGCCGCACAGTGCCGCTCTCCCCCGGCGTGGTGTCGATGCTTCGCAAGCAGCGAACCGAGCAGAAAGCCGAACGCCTGCGCGCCGGGAACCAGTGGACCGATACCGGCCTGGTGTTCACCACCGAGCTGGGCGGTGCGGTCGACCCGCGCAATCTGCTCCGCGTGATGGAAGCCGCCGCCGCCGCGGCCGGCGCTGCGGGCGCGGGGGTCCATACGCTGCGGCATTCGGCTGCGGTGGGCTGGCTCGAGTCGGGCGTCCACATCAAGGCGGTTGCCGACCTGCTCGGACACAGCAGCATCGCGATTACCGGCGATGTCTATGGCCACACATCCGATGACACAGCCCGAGCCGCGGTCGACGGGCGCGCGGGGCGGCTCGGACTGTGATCGGTTGGCGTACGCGTTGGCGTACCGCGATCCTGGTTGGCGTACGCGTTGGCGTACTGACCCCCTCAGACGTCATCGCGACGATCCTCGACCCCTCCGAAAACTGCCTCTGAGCTGCACGAATACTGGTCGGGCTGACAGGATTTGAACCTGCGACCACTTGACCCCCAGTCAAGTGCGCTACCAAACTGCGCCACAGCCCGTCGCCGTCGAGATCCTCAACGGCAGGTCGAAAGCCTACCGTAGCCGACCGCAGTCGCCGGCGAACGAACCCGCTAACGAACCGGCGAGCAAACCCACGAATGAACCGCCGAGCAAACAGCGCATCAGATCGTCAACAGCCGGTACAGACCGACGAGTCCGACGACCACAATGGCCGCGCGCAGTGCGTTCGGCGGCAGCCGACGCCCGTAGTGTGCGCCGAGAAACCCGCCAACGAGCGAGCCCACCGCGATCAGCCCCGCGGCCGGCCAGCTGATGCGGTGGAACGCCACGATCGTGTAGGCAAGAGCCGCAACGACATTCACCACCAGAGCCAGCAAGTTCTTCGCGGCATTCATCCGCTGCATGTCCTCGGGCAGCAGCGCGCCCATCACGCCCATCAGCAGGATGCCCTGCGCTGCGGTGAAATATCCGCCGTAGACGCCGACCACGAACGTCAGCGCCACCACCGCCACCATCCGCCCCGGCGGGACATGGTCGGGTGACTGGCCGGCCCGCTCGGCTCGCCCGCGCGCCCACTCTTGGATCCGGGGGCCCACGACCACCAACGCCAGCGCAAGGATCAGCAGCACCGGCACGACTCGGGTGAACACCTTCTCGGGTAGGTGCAGCAGCAGCCACGATCCCAGAACGCCGCCCGTCAGCGACGCGAGCAGCTGCCACCGCAGCCGGTGCCACTGGCCGCGCAGCTCGCGCCGATATCCCCACGTCCCCGACACGCTGCCGGCCACCAGCCCGACCGCGTTGGACATGGTCGACGTCACCGGCGGAAAGCCGAGCGTGACCAGCGTCGGGAACGTGACCAGGGTGCCGGACCCGACAACGGCGTTGATCGCGCCCGCCGCGACACCGGCAAGCGCGATGAGTGTCATGTGGAAGACGGACACTCCAGAAACGCTAGATGGCGGCCCGACTCCTACCGCGACCGCGCCTTGCGCTTCTCCCTCACCCGCACGTTGATGCGAATCGGGCTGCCGTCGAAACCGAACGTCTCGCGTAGCCGCCGCTCGAGGAATCGCCGGTAGCCCGCCTCCAGGAACCCGGAGGTGAACAGCACGAACGTCGGTGGCCGTGCAGCGGCTTGCGTCGCGAACAGGATCCGCGGCTGCTTGCCTCCCCGAACAGGTGGCGGCGCCGCCGCGACCACCTCCTTCAACCACATGTTCAGCCGGCCGGTCGGGATGCGGGTATCCCACGACGCAAGCGCCGTCTCCAACGCCGGGACGAGCTTCTGCACGGCCCGTCCAGTCTTGGCCGAGATGTTCACCCTCGGCGCCCATTGCACCTGAACGAGCTCTCGATCGATCTCGCGCTCTAATTGATCGCGTCGGTCCTCGTCGACCAGATCCCACTTGTTGAAGGCCAACACCAGCGCCCGGCCAGCCTCGATGACCATGGACAAAACCCGCAGATCCTGTTCGGTCAGCGGCTGCGTCGCGTCAACCAACACGATCACCACTTCGGCGGCGTCGATCGCGCCATGAGTGCGCACCGACGCGTAATACTCGTGACCACTTGCTTGTCCGACCTTGCGGCGCAGTCCCGCGGTGTCGACGAACCGCCACACCTTGCCGCCAAGCTCGATCAGCGAATCCACCGGATCCACCGTGGTGCCGGCCACCTCGTGAACCACCGACCGCTGTTCGTCGGCCAACTTATTCAGCAACGAACTCTTGCCCACGTTCGGCTTGCCCACCAGCGCCACTCGGCGCGGTCCCCCGGCCTTCGCGGCGCTCTCCGATACCTCAGGCAGTGCTCGCACCACGTCGTCCAGCAGATCGGCCACCCCACGGCCGTGCATCGCGCTTACCGCATACGGCTGACCCAACCCCAGCGACCACAGCGCTGCCGCATCGGACTCGCCACGCTCGGTGTCAACCTTGTTGGCCGCCAGAAAGACTGGCTTTCCCGATCGCCGAAGCGTCCTCGCCGCTGCCTCGTCTCCCGCGATGGCGCCGACGACCGCATCTACCACAAGGATGATCGCATCGGCCGTGCGCATCGCCACCGATGCCTGCTCGGCCACCAACTGCTGCAGCCCTTTTGCATCGGGCTCCCACCCGCCGGTGTCCTGCACTGCGAACCGCCGCCCGGTCCACAGCGCGTCATAGGACACCCGGTCCCGGGTGACACCGGGCACATCCTGTACCACCGCCTCACGACGGCCGAGGATCCGGTTCACCAGCGTGGATTTCCCGACGTTCGGCCGCCCGACAACCGCCACCACCGGCGGCGGCTCCGACTCGTCGACGCCGACCTGATCATCGGCGTCTTCGCCGATCGCCCAATCGCTTTCGTCGGCCCAGGTGTCGTCACTCATCGCAGCGCCCGCGCCCGCTCCCCGACCACCTCAACCAGATACGCGACCACTTCGGCTTCGGTCATGTCGCCGGTGTCAACGATGATCGCGTCGTCGGCCGGCCGCAGAGGTGACACAGCGCGCGTCGAATCCAGGTGATCGCGGCGCCGCACATCGGCCAGCACGGCGTCATAGTCATCACCTAGGCCGCTTGCGATGTTCTGGTCGTTGCGCCGCCGTGCGCGGGTCTCCGCCGACGCCGTCAGGAAGAACTTCACATCCGCCCCGGGTAACACCACGGTGCCGATGTCGCGGCCCTCCACAACCACGCTGCCTTCGCCCGTCGCCAGCTCTCGCTGCAGCTGCACCAACAGGTGACGCACCGCAGGCACCGCGGAGACGGCCGAGACGGCGCCGGTCACCGCATCGCCGCGAATCTGCGCTGAAACATCCTCTCCCCGAAGGCAAGAGTGATCGACGTTGGGGTCATATCCCACTGACAACGGGACATCGGCCGACGCCGCTGCGATGGCATCTGGATCCGCCAAGTCGACTCCTTCGCGCAGCATGTGCAGCGTCATGAGCCGATACATCGCTCCGGTGTCGAGGTATCGGGCACTCAGCGCACGCGCTAATCTCTTTGACACCGAGGACTTCCCGGTACCTGCCGGGCCGTCGATCGCAATCGTCACCGATGCGGTCACAGTCCCACCGCCTTGTACAGCGCGCCGATCTCGTCTCGCCTCAGCGGCCGGATGCTGCCCGGACGCTGGTTCCCCAGCGACACCGCGCCGATCTCGGTGCGCACCAGCGACTGCACCGGATGGCCCACCTCGGCCAGCAATCGCCGTACGAGTCGCTTCCGTCCCTCGTGCAAAGTCACACGCACCAACGTCTTGCCCGGCACTGCGTCCATAACGGCGAAATCGTCGACGGCGACCGGCCCGTCCTCCAACTGCACTCCGGCCCGCAGTGTCTTTCCCAATCCACGAGGCACCGTTCCGCTCACGGTGGCCAGATAGGTCTTCGGTACCTCGTAGGACGGATGCATCAACCGGTGGGCGAGCTCCCCATCATTGGTCAGCAGAATCAGGCCTTCGGTGTCAGCATCGAGCCGCCCGACGTGCATCAATTTCTTGTTGCCGCGCACCCGGTGCTCGATCAAGTCTCCGATGCATGGCCGTCCAAGTTCATCGGACATGGTCGACTGCATCCCGCGCGGCTTGTTCAGCGCAAGGTGAACCAGCGTGTCGTCGAGCATCACCCGCGCGCCGTCCACCCGCACCACCGACACGTGCGGATCGACCCGCGTCCCCAGTTCGGTGACCACCTGACCGTCGACCTCGACGCGACCGTCGGAAATCATCCGTTCTGCGACCCGGCGTGACGCAACGCCGGCCTGGGACAACACTTTCTGCAGACGGACGCCTTCCGGAGAAGACACGTCAGTCCCGATCCACGTCTATTGCCGAAAGCTCGTCCTCGTCGCTGGGAACCACGCCGCTCAGCCTCGCGAATCGTGGCTCGGTTTCCAGCGATTCGCTGATGTCGTCGATCACGTCGATATCAGGCAGCAGCGGCGCGATGTCAGGCAGATCCGCCAGCGATGACAACCCGAGCCGCTCAAAGAACAGCTCTGTGGTCGCGAATGTCACAGCGCCGGTGTCTGGGTCGGTACCCGCCTCGGTGATCAGCCCGCGGGCGAGCAGCGTGCGCATCACGGCGTCGACGTTCACGCCGCGGACCGCGCTCACCCGTGCGCGGGTCACGGGCTGCCGGTAGGCCACCACCGCCAGCGTCTCGAGCGCGGCCCGGGTCAGTTTCGATCGCGCGCCGTCGAGCAGCAGCTTCTCCACGTACGGCGCGAACCGTGCTCGGGTGTACATTCGCCAGCCGCCGCCGGCGTCCCTCAGATCGACGCCGCTGCCGCGGTCGGCGAGGTCGGTGGCCATCCGTTCCAGAGCCGCAGCCACGCGATCGGTGGTCTGTTGCGTCACCGTCGCCAACGTCGCGACCGGCACGGGGGTGTCGACCACCAGCAACAGTGCCTCCAGCACGGCGGTCAGTTCGGCGTCGTCGAGCTGTGTCTGGGGCTCCAACTCGAGCTCCAGATCCAGATCCGGGATTTCTTCACTCATCAGTGGCCTTTACCAAGTCTTCGTTTGACGGCCGGTCTCCGGTCCACGAAACCTGGAGCACACCAAGTGGTTCTGCCTGGTCGAATGCTACCGCGCGCAGTCGGTACAACTCGAGCAGCGCCAGGAACCGCCCGACGATTTGGATCGCTTCCCGGCAGTCGGCGACCAGTTCCGAGAATGTCGCCCACCCGCCGGCGCCGCGGCGCTCGAGAGCGTCGAGCATGTGCCCGGCCTGTTCGGGGATCGAGATCATCGCCTCGTGCAGGTGCTCGGTTTCCACCGTGGGGATCGGCCGGGGCGTCAGCGCGGTCGCCGCGATCTGCGCGAAACTGTTCGCGTCGACACCCAGCATCACCTCGGGCAGCAGGGCCGCGAAGCGGTCCTCCAACGACACCGCACGCGGGTAGCTGCGCAGCGCTGCGGCCTCCAGTTCCGCGAACATCTCCGCGACGTGTTTGTAGGCCCGGTACTGCAGCAGCCGCGCAAACAGCAGGTCGCGCACCTCCAGCAGGGCGAGGTCCTCCGCGTCGTCAACCTCACCCGCCGGCAACAACCGTGCCGCCTTGAGGTCCAGCAGTGTCGCGGCGACCACCAGAAACGCGGTCGTCTCGTCTAATTCCAGTTGCGCGCCAATAGCTTTCGTGTACGCGATGAAGTCGTCGGTGACCTGGTGCAGCGCCACCTCGGTGATATCGAGACGATGCGCGAAAATCAGCTGCAAGAGCAGGTCGAACGGGCCCTCAAAATTGCTGAGCCGGACGAGAAACCCTGACTCCGGCTTGGATTCTGTCGACGTCACGCGTCGCCGAACCGGTCGATCACCTCGCGCGCCAGCGACCGGTACGCCTCGGCTCCCCCGGATTTCGGCGCCCACGTGGTGATCGGCTCGCCGGCGACGCTGGTCTCCGGGAACCGGACGGTACGGGTGATCACGGTGTCGAACACGAGATCGCCGAAGCGCTCGACCACGCGGGTCATCACCTCGCGGGCGTTGACGGTGCGGGTGTCGAACCGGGTGATCAAGATCCCGGTGATGTGCAATCTCGGGTTCAGCCGGTCGTGCACCTTGTCAACGGTGTCAGTCAGCAGCGCCAGCCCCCGCAGCGAAAAGTATTCGCACTCGGTGGGAATCACCACGCCGTCGGAACAGGCCAGTGCGTTGACCGTGAGCAGGCCCAGCGACGGCTGGCAGTCGATCAGCACGTAGTCATACCGGTCCAGGACCGGGTCCAGCGCGCGGGCCAGCGTCTGCTCGCGGCCCACCTCGTTGACCAGCTGGATCTCGGCGGCAGACAGGTCGATGTTGCTCGGCACCAGATCCATCTGCTTCACCCTGGTGCGCACCATCACGTCGTCCAAAGACACCTTGGGTTCGACGAGGACGTTGTGGATCGTCGCGTCCAGCTCGTAGTGCGGCACGCCGAGCCCGGCAGACAGCGCGCCCTGCGGGTCCAGGTCCACAAGCAGCACCCGCCTGCCGTACTCGGCCAGGGCCGCGCCGAGGTTGATGGTCGACGTGGTCTTGCCGACGCCACCCTTCTGGTTGCACATCGCGATGACCTTGGCCGGGCCGTGCGCGGTTTTCGGCTTGGGCTTCGGGATCGTCCGGGGTGGCCGGCCGGTCAGGCCGATGCCCGAGTGGTCGGCGTCGTCGGTCACGCCGAACCCTCCCTGAGCAGCAAAATGGTGGCGGACATCCGGGCAAGTTTAACGGGGTGAACGTTTCGTTACAGCCAGACCCGCAGGCAGATGTTGCGGCTAGTGCGCGCGCGGGTGCGCACCCGCCCAGACTTCGCGCAGCGCGTGCACCGTCACCAGCGTGTAGATCTGCGTGGTCGTCACCGACGCGTGGCCGAGCAATTCCTGCACCACGCGGACGTCGGCGCCGCCCTCGAGCAGATGCGTGGCGAACGAATGGCGCAGCGTGTGCGGCGACACCGCCCTGGTGATCCCGGCCCGCTCCGCGGTGTCTTGCAGCACCTGCCAGGCGCTCTGCCGCGATAGCCTGCCGCCGCGCGCGTTGAGGAAGATGGCCGCTGTCCCCCGGCCACGGCGCGCCAATTCCGGCCTGCCCCTCACGAAATACGCGTCCAGCGCGTCGATCGCGGGCCTGCCGACCGGCACCAGCCGATGTTTGCCACCCTTACCTCGCAGCAGCGCCGACCGCGCGCGGGTGTCGATGTCGTCGATGTCGAGGCCCACCGCCTCTGAGATCCGCGCACCGGTGGAGTACAGCAGTTCCAACAGCGCACGGTTGCGCAGTGTCAGCGGGCCATCTGACGGGCTGTCGCCGCCCGTCGCGGTCAACAGCGCGAGCACCTCGTCGACCGTCAGACTCTTCGGCAACCGCCTGCCGGGCGTCGGCGGTTTGACCGCCCTGGCGACATCGGCGACCGTCACGCCCTCTGCGGTGGCAAACCGGTGCAAGCCGCGCACGGCGATCAGCGCCCGCGCCGCGGAGACCGCAGACAGCCCGGCGATGCCCGCATCGGGGTCGCCCAGGCGCAGCGATACCAGGAATTCGCTGACGTCGATCTCCGTCACGTCGGCCAGGTCGTGGACGCCGCGCATCATCAGGTGCTCCTGGTAGCGGCGAAGATCGCGCCGATATGAGCTCAAGGTGTTGGCTGCCACGCCGCGTTCGATGGTCAGGTGGTCGAGGTAACCCTGGAGTTGGCCGTCCAGGGCCGGCACGACAGTGGTCATCATCCGGCCCTTCGCCGGGCGAACGCGCTGGGCCGGTCCCGCCACGGCGCATCGACCGGCCTGGTCGGTCTGCCGTCGATTACGGCCGCATGGGCGGCAAGAACGCCTGCCGCTGCAGAGGCGTTGACGATCTCGCCGGCCAGCACCATCGCGGCGGCTTCCTGGAGTGAGAACCAGTGCAGGCTCAGATCCGCCTCTTCGTCGTGCGGTTCGGGCCGCTTGACCTCCGACAGGTCCCTCGCCAGATAGGTGCGCACCGATTCGTCGGAGAAGCCCGGTGAGGACGCGGTGTCCACCAGCACCCGCCAGTCCGTGGCCGCGAGCCCGGCTTCTTCCTGCAGCTCACGTTGTGCGGCGGCCAGCGGCTCTTCGTGCGCCGCATCGAGAAGACCGGCGGGAAGTTCCCACAGCCGGCGCCCCACCGGATGCCGGTACTGATACACCATCGCCACGCGCTGGTCGCGATCGACCGCAGCAACCGCGACGGCGCCGTAATGTTCGACCACCTCTCGCCGGGCGGTACCACCGCCGGGCATGCGCACCTGATCGACGCGAAGCGCCAAAATACTTCCTTCGTAGACCGTTTCGGAGGAGGCGGTCTCGAAGGCGTGGTCAGCCACGGGCCACAGGCTGGTGCAGTAGCCCTTCGACTCCACTCGCATGCTCATTGCCATTGGGTGGCAGTTCGGGGATCTCGACGGGGAGCCGTTCTGCTGCTTTGTAATCCAGCGCTGCACCGATGAATCCAACGAACAGCGGATGCGGGTGGGTCGGACGGCTCTTTAGCTCAGGATGCGCCTGGGTGCCGACGAGGAATGGGTGTACGTCGCGCGGATACTCGACGAACTCGACAAGGTGACCGTCCGGTGACGTACCGGAGAACCGCAACCCACTGCCGGCGATCTGGTCACGGTACTCGTTGTTCACCTCATAACGGTGACGGTGCCGCTCGGATACCTGCGTGGTCTGATACGCCTCCGCCACAATCGAACCCGGCTCCAGCACCGCCGGGTACGCGCCCAGCCGCATCGTGCCGCCCATATCGGCCTCCCCGGCCACGATGTCCTTCTGGTCCGCCATCGTGGAGATCACCGGGTCGGGCGTCTGCGGGTCGAACTCGGCGGAGTTGGCTTGCGTCAGTCCGACCGACCGCGCCGCCTCGATCACGATGCACTGCAGGCCCAAACACAGACCCAGCACCGGCAGTCCGTGGGTTCGGGCGTGGCGGATTGCACCGATCTTGCCTTCGATGCCCCGGATACCGAATCCGCCGGGCACCAGTACACCGTGCACGTCGGACAAGGCCGCCGCGGCACCGCTCTCCGATTGGCAGTCGTCGGAGGCGACCCAGCGCATTTCGACCCTCGCGCGGTGTGCGAAGCCGCCGGCCCGCAGCGCCTCTGCCACCGACAGGTACGCGTCGGATAGGTCAACATACTTGCCCACCAAGGCTATTCGCACGGTCTCACGCGGCTCGTGGACCCGTCGCAGCAGATCGTCCCACTCCGTCCAGTCGACGTCACGGAACGGTAGATTCAGCCGGCGAACCACAAACGCGTCAAGCTCCTCACGGTGCAGCACCTTGGGAATGTCGTAAATGGAGGGCGCGTCGGGGGTGGAGATCACACCGTCGATGTCGACGTCGCACATGAGTGCAATCTTGTTTTTCAGTGGCTCGGGCACATCACGGTCGCACCGCAGGATCAACGCGTCGGGCTGAATACCCATGCTACGCAGCGCGGCCACCGAGTGCTGCGTCGGTTTGGTCTTCAGCTCGCCCGACGGCGCCAGGTACGGCACCAGCGACACGTGCAGGAAGAACACATTCTCGCGTCCGACGTCGTGGCGGACCTGGCGGGCCGCCTCGAGGAACGGCTGGGACTCGATGTCGCCGACGGTTCCGCCGATCTCGGTGATCACCACGTCGGGGCGGTTCCCCTCGGAATCTGGTTCCGCCATCGCCCGGATGCGGCTCTTGATCTCGTCGGTGATATGCGGAATGACCTGAACGGTGTCGCCCAGGTATTCGCCGCGGCGCTCTTTGGCGATCACTGACGAATACACTTGGCCTGTCGTGACATTCGCTTGCGCGGACAGGTTCCGGTCCAGGAACCGCTCGTAGTGGCCCACGTCCAGGTCGGTTTCGGCGCCGTCCTCGGTGACGAACACCTCTCCGTGCTGGAACGGGTTCATGGTGCCGGGATCGACGTTGAGGTAGGGGTCCAGCTTCTGCATCGTCACGTGCAGTCCGCGTGCAGTCAGAAGCTGGCCCAGGCTGGATGCGGTCAACCCCTTGCCGAGCGACGATGCCACCCCGCCGCTGACGAACAGATGCTTGGTGGCGCTCTGCGGGTGCTTGCGTAATGCTGGCAATACCACTCCCCGTGACGACGGCGCAGGGCAACGCTTTTACTAGCTGGGGCCTGCCGACCCACGGAATCTCAGCCTAACACCGCAGCCGACATGGCGTCGCTGACACGCCCGGCGCGAGCCGCTACTGCGGAACGGTCAACGCCTGGGCGGCTGCACCGGTGCCGTACTGCGCGGTATGCCCGCCGCTGAGCAGGTCGTGCAAAGCCAATACCGCGGTGATCCGCCCGAATTCCATGTCAGTGTCATCGACCGTGGTCACGGCGCCGGCCATGCGTGAATCGGCCCGTGCTACCGAGACGGCCGCGGTGCCCGACGCCGAGCCGTCGGCACCGGCCAGTACGGTGCCTGCTCCGTGTGCGGCCAGCGCGGTGGCGAACCTGGCGACAGTGACACCGGTATTGCCGGCGTCGTCTTTGAGCGCCCCACCCGTCACCACAATCGCGGTGTTGGCCGCGGTGATTTTCTCAGGATAGGTGATGAATCCGGTCTGTCGTAGCGCCGCCAGCGCCGTTTCCCGCTGCATGTCGACGATCGGCGGCGCGGCGGGATTCTTGTTGACCTGCAGCACGATGCCCAGCAGGTCGCCGGCCTGTGAGCCCTGGTCAACCGAGGTGGTACTGAGCTGCATGCCGGCGGGAACGATCGAGGAGTTCACCACCGACAGCAGCTTGTCGGCGGAGTTGGCGTCGACGAACTGTTGCGTCAACGTCACCGTTCCGGTCACCGTCCCGCTGGCATCACCGACCAGTCTGGTCAGCGAAGTGACCGTGTCGTCCGATGCGTCGGGCGTCCGGAAGATCACCACCGACTTCTCGTTCAGGGCGCCATGAACCATCCGGCCAGCCATTGCTGTGTCAAATTCACCTGCAGCATTTAGCTTTTCGGTCAACGCATTGTTGTGCTGGTCGAGCCCGGTGATCCGGTCTTGGAGCTGGCGTTTGTCGTCACGCAGGCCGGACACCAGCGTGTCGGACAACAAGCCCGACCCCAGCACGACGCCGACCGCCAGCGCGAGGAACACGGCGGCCAGCGAAATCGCGTGGTGGCGCAGTGAAATCACCGACGGTTCCTAGCCGACCAGCCCTTGGGCCCACAGCATGAATCGGTTCCAGTAGGAAGCCACCCAGTCCAGCGCCGTGTGATCAGCGCGAGCCACCCACAGCGCGACGATTATCGCGACCAGCATCGCCATCACGAGAAACGCGATCGCACCGCCGGAGACCCTGCTGCGGTACAACGTCGCTACCGCCTTCGCGTCGACCAGCTTCTGCCCCACCTTGAGACGGGTGAGGAACATCGACGGGTTGCTCTGTGCGCGGGTGCGATCGAAGAACTCTTCGATGGTCGCGGTATGCCCGGCAGTGACGATCAGCGCCGCGCCGTGGTGATCGACCAACAACAGCGCAAGATCGGTGGCCGAACCCGCCGCCGGGAACGTCATCGCGCCGATGCCAAGATCTTGGATCCGGTCCAGGCCCGGTGCATGGCCGTCGGCGTCAGCGGGTAGAACCACTTGCGCGCCGCAACGCAGTACATCGGCGGTCATCTTGTCGGGGTCGCCGACGATCAACTGCGGCCGATAGCCGGCCTTACGCAGCACATCCGCGCCCGCCCCTACGCCGACAAGCACCGGCTGATACTCCTTGATGAACGGCTTTAGACTCCTCAAATCGTCTGTCGCGGAGTCTTCTTCGCCGACGATCACGACGTGCCGCCGATTCATCTCGACGTCGACGTCCGGGATGCCGATTCCGTCGATGAGCAACGGGCTTTCGCTGCGAATGAACTCAATCGTGTTGCCGGCGAACGCCTCGAGATGCGCTACGAGCCCGCTCTTGGCCTCGTGCATCAGTTCCGAGATCTCGTGGTCACCGCGTTCGGTTCCAACGATCAGTCGCCGGTCCCCCGAATACACGGCCCCGTCACAGATGCGTACCCGTGCGCCGTCCTTGATCTTCTTGAAGACTTCCGGCCCGGCGTCGTCGATCAGGATCACACCATTGGCCACCAGCACCTCGGGACCCAGGTTGGGATAGCGGCCCGAGATCGAGGGCGATGCGTTGACGACCGCGGCGACGCCCGCGTCGATGAGCGCATCGGCCGTCACGCGATCGAGATCGAGAGCGTCCAGCACCACGACATCGCCGGGTCCGACGCGACGCAGCAGCCGGTCGAGGTCCCGATCTACCTGGGCGGTTCCGACGAGACCAGGTCGTAACGCCGAAGTTCGGGACAGGAGTGCTGAAACCTTCATAGCGGCGATTCTGTCTACGGAACGCCCTGACAGCGGGGAGGCGCGCCGTAACAATAGCCCCATAAGTTTACTTCTGTAACACCCGGCCTCAGGTTATTGGTGGCGGGGCTCTGCGGCGGCCGTCTCCAACAACTCGCGGGCGTGCGCGCGGGCGGTGTCGGACTCACCGAGGCCGGCGAGCATGCGGGCCAGCTCAGCCACCCGTTCGTCGTCCTCAACGCGACGGACCACGCTGGTCTCGTCACGGCCGCCACCGTCGACCACCAGATGCACGTCGGCGTAGGCGGCCACCTGAGGAAGGTGGGTCACCACGATGACCTGATGCGTCCGGGCCAGCCGCGTCAGCCGGCGTCCGATCTGCACGGCGGCCCGACCGCCGACGCCAGCGTCGACCTCGTCGAAAACCATCGTCGTGCCTTCCGCCGAGGTGGCGAGGACCACCTCGAGGGCGAGCATCAACCGCGACAACTCGCCACCGGACGCGCTCTTGCTGACCGGTAGCACTGCGGCGCCCTTGTGGGCGGTGAAACCGAACTCCACGACATCCGTGCCTGACGAACCGGCGTGGACCGTCGTTCCGGCCGGCAGGGCCAGCGGCGCCGAGTCGTCCGGCCGGGCCGACAGCGGCTGCACCGTGATCGTGAACTGCGCGTCGCCCATCGCGAGCCCCGACAGCTCGGAGGTGACGGCCGTGGACAATCCCCTTGCCGCCTTGGTGCGCGCCTTCGTGAGGTCCGTCGCAGCTGCCGCGACCTGGGCGGCCAATTCATCCAGGGTGCGCGCCAACGCGGTCAACGCCTCCTCGGAGACGTCGAGCTGCGTCAGCCGCTCACGGGCCTCCCGCGCCCACGCCAGCACACCGTCGACGTCGGCCGCGTACTTGCGGGTCAATGTGCGCAGCTGGGCCTGGCGTGCCAGCTTGGTTTCCAAAGCACTTGCGTCGCTCGGCAGGTCGCCGAGATACGCCGCCAACTCGCTTCCGACATCGGCGGTCAGGCTCAGCGCTTCTGAAAGCTGATCGGCCAGTACCACCAACCCGCTGTCGCCACTGCCTTCCAGGACAGACTTTGCCTGGCCAATGCGATCGATGGCGGCGCCGTCCGCGTCTCCTGATTCTTCGGGCGCGCCCGACAGCGCGGCGCGGGCCGTCTGGGCAGCGTCACGCAGCGCATCCAGTTCCGACAGCCGGCGGATGTCGGCGACGATCGCGTTGTCCTCTCCGGGCAGCGGATCGACGGCCGTGATCTCGTCGATCGCGAACTTGAGCCGGTCGGCTTCCTGCACGAGCTCACGTGCGCGCTCGGTGCGGTCAGCGAGATCGCGACGGGCCTGCAGCCAGTCGTTGCGCAGCTTGCGGAACCGGTCCAGTTTCGGGCCGACTCCGGCGTACCGATCGAGCGCGGCGCGCTGTTCATCCGGTCGCATCAAGCGCAGTTGATCGTTCTGCCCATGCAGCGTCAGCAACTCGGTGGTGAAGGTGGCGAGAGACTTCGCGGGCACGCTGCGGCCACCGAGGTAGGCGCGAGATCGACCGTCGCTGGCCACCGAACGGCTGGCGATGACGCTGCCGTCGTCGTCGCGCTCCGCGCCGCATGAATCCAGCAGCTCGGTGAGGTCCGCGGCCGTCGGGCCGTCGACGTCGGGCATGGTGAAGCGGCCCTCGACCACCGCCCGGTCAGCGCCTGAGCGGACCCGGGCCGGATCGGCCCGGGCGCCGCCGAGCAGATGAAGGCCGGTCACCACCATCGTCTTGCCGGTTCCCGTCTCGCCGGTCAGCACGGTCAGGCCGCGGTCGAACTCCGCCACCGCGGAGCCGATCGCGCCCAGCGACTCGATCCGGATTTCAGAGAGCACTCAGCCGTCCGCTGTCGTCGGTCCACGCCATCCGGTGACAGGCAGCCGGAACTTGCGCACCAGTCGGTCACTGAACGGCGCGCTGTCCAACCGCACCCACCGCACCGGCGTCGAGCACCGCGTCACCTCCAGGCGCGCGCCCGCGGGCACCTGCATCTGTCGGCGCCCGTCGCAGACCACGACGGCGTCGTTGCCATCGGCGTCCACTTCGATCGCGATGGAGGCTTTCGGGCTGGTCACCATCGGCCGGGAGAACAGCGCGTGAGCGTTGTTGGGTACCAACAGCATCGCCTCGAGGTCCGGCCACAGGATCGGGCCGCCGGCCGAGAACGTGTACGCGGTGGACCCGGTTGGCGTGGCGACCAACACGCCGTCACACCCGAATGACGACACGGGTCGACCGTCGACCTCGAGCACCACACCGAGCACGCCGAGGTGTATCCCTTTTTCCAGGCTGGCCTCGTTGATCGCCCAGCCCTGTCCGATCGTCTCACCGTCGGCTCGCACCGAAACATCAAGTGTCATACGGTCTTCGATGCGGTAGTCGCGGGCGATGACATGCTCGAGAACCTGATCGATCGCATCGGCCTCGGCCTCGGCCAGGAACCCGATTCGGCCGAGATTGACCCCCAACACCGGTACCGCCGCGTTTCGCGCCAGCTCCGCGGCCCGCAGGAATGTGCCGTCGCCCCCGAGGACGAGCACAAGCTCGCAGCCAACGGCCGCATCCGCGTCGGGCTCCACGACGTCGATGTCCACTCCGAGAGCCCGTAGGTCGTCGGGCGCCAGATGCAGACCACCACGGTCGACGGCTTCTGCCGACAGTACCCGTAGCGTAATCCCATTGTCGCCAAGGACTTTCTGAACCCGGCGGGCGGTCTCGGTGGCTTCGTCACGTCCCGTGTGCACGACCAGCAGTACGGCGCGTTGGTCGCTCATTGCGGCCCCTCCGCGATGGCGTGCGCCACCGCACGCTCCAATGCATCACCCGTCAGCGCACGATCGGTTTCCGGGCGCAGCTGCAGGAAATACTCGACGTTGCCCGACGGTCCGGGCAACGGGCTCGCCACGACGCCGACCGCAGGCCACCCCAGTTCGGCCGCGCGGCGGGCCACCGCCAGCACCGCGCCGCTGCGCAGTTCCGGATCGCTCACCACGCCCCCCGCTCCCACCTGATCCTTCCCGACCTCGAACTGCGGTTTCACCATTGGAACGATATCCGCGTCGGCCGACGCGCACGACGTGAGCGCGGGAAGCACGGTCGCCAGCGAAATGAACGACAGGTCGGCAACCACGACATCGACCGGACCTCCGACGGTCTCTGGGGACAGG